>OZ255827.1:670000-2106115 GCA_965277625.1 Gammaproteobacteria bacterium
TGGCAGACCAATTGAATTTGCCCTTGGGCAAATCCGAGGTTGGTCGCTTCAGCGATGGTGAAATCATGTTTGAAATTCACCAATCGGTTCGGGGCAAAGATGTTTATATCATTCAACCGACTTGTGTACCCAATCCTTCGGAAAATTTGGTGGAGATGTTGGTGATGATAGATGCTTTTAAACGTTCATCAGCCAAACGCATCAGTGCCGTACTGCCTTACTATGGATTCAGTCGTCAAGACAGACGTCCATGGTCTGCTCGCGTGCCCATTAGCGCCAAGTTGGTCGCCGATACGCTGACGATTGCGGGTGCAGATCGTGTTTTAACCGTCGATTTACACGCAGACCAAATTCAAGGCTTCTTTAATATACCTGTTGACAATATTTATGCCTCGCCAGTTTTTGCAGAGGATATCATTGCTCGTGTTGAAAAGCCAATCATTGTTTCACCCGATGTCGGCGGTGTTGTTCGTGCTCGTGCATACGCCAAGCGTGTCAATGCAGAATTGGCCATCATCGACAAACGCCGACCAAAACCCAACAGTTCTGAAGTTATGAACATCATTGGCGATATTGAGAACAGAAACTGTGTGATTGTTGACGATATGGTCGATACGGCAGGCACATTATGTAAGGCAAGCAATGCCTTATTAGAGCGCGGTGCAAAATCAGTCTGCGCCTATTGCACACACCCAATATTCTCGGGCAATGCCTATGAGAATCTTAAAGAATCATCACTAAAAGAGATGGTCATATCGGATACCATCCCATTGTCAGAAAAAATGAAAACACTCAGTAAAATTCGGATTGTATCCATTGCGCATGTTGTGGCAGAATCCATTCATAGAATCCATTTTGAAGATTCTGTCAGTGAAGTCTTTGAGGGCATGCAGTAAAACATTGAGTGCTTGCCAAATCTCATTTTTGAAATATTCAAGTTAAATTTTCTGGTCATAAAGGATAAAATGGCAGAAACAAAATGTTGGCTTTTAAACATTAGTTAAAACTATGTCATTCGTTCGTCTTTGGATTTTCATCGCCATCCTGAGTGTCATTCTTTGGTTGGTATTAAAAATAAGCCGAAGGTCGGTTGCTTTTCATTGGGTGTTTTTATGGGTGATGCTGGCCAGTGGCTTAGCCATTGCAATCTTGTGGGGGCTGGCCCATTTTCTAGGCAGCGCATTCCCATTATTTTAAAACCTAGGACTCAATGGATCAAAACATCAAACAATGGATTGAATCAACCTTAATCGATTGGTTCAAATCACACGGTCTCGTCCAGTCTCCCGTATTTATCGTTGAGTTTGCTAAAAATAAATCTCACGGGGATCTCGCCTGCAATATCGCCTTGGTTTTAAGTAAACATTTAAAACAAAAGCCTTATGACATAGCACAAGCCATTGTCGAACAACTCAATGACCATTTGATTGCAGAAGTGCGTCACATAGAAATTGCAGGTCCAGGATTTATCAACATATTTCTCAATGATACTCAGCGTTATCAAGGATTGATTGACGCATTGAATGAACGCGAGCAATACGGCTATGCAGCGCCGAATACATCGAAAAAGCAGAAAATACTGGTCGAGTTTGTATCGGCCAATCCAACGGGTCCACTACACGTGGGACACGGCCGAGGGGCGGCTTATGGTGCCTCATTAACCGCGTTGTTAAAAGCCGCAGGGCACGATGTTGACAGTGAATACTATGTCAATGATGCGGGGCGGCAAATGATGATCTTAGCCGTTTCGGTTTGGTTACGATATTTGGGTTGTAAAACATTACCCAGCAATGCTTACCAAGGGGCATATATTAAAGACATCGCCCAAAAATTACGGCAAACATACGCAGACACTTATCAACACGATGTTGACCGAGTATTAGCAAAATGTGGGCAGGATGAGGCTGAGGGCGGTGATAAAGAAAAATACATTGATGCCGTTATTGCCCAAGGAAAATTGCTATTAGGCGCAAATTTATTTGCGCAACTACAGACCTTTTCATTGACAGAAATATTGCAAGAAATCCAACAAGACTTAGATGAATTTGGGGTCTCATTTGACCAATGGTTTAGTGAGCAAAATTTGATCGATGAAAAATGTATAGACGATTTGATCGAGCGCTTAAGGCAAAAGGATTTATTGTACGAACAAGACGGTGCCTGGTGGTTTAAATCAACGCAATTTGGTGATGAGAAAGACCGAGTGGTGGTGCGCGAAAATGGCATAAAGACGTATTTTGCATCCGACATTGCGTATCATACAAACAAATTAGATCGAGGTTATGACACCCTCATAAATATTTGGGGGGCAGACCATCATGGTTATGTGCCACGTGTTAAATCAGCACTCAAAGCATTGGATTATGATGCCGATCGTTTGAAAATTTTATTGGTACAGTTTGCTGCGCTCTATAGAGGCCAGGAAAAACTGCCCATGACCACACGAGGCGGACAATTTGTGACATTACGCTTGCTTCGAGATGAGGTCGGTAATGACGCTGCTCGATTTTTCTATGCGGTACGCAAACCAGAACAGCATATGGTTTTTGATTTGCAATTGGCTGTAGAAAAATCGAACGAAAATCCCATGTATTACATTCAATATGCCCATGCAAGGATTTGTTCTTTGCAAGAAAAATTGCTCAAGGTGGAGCCAAGCTGGCGTGTCACTGTACCAAACGATGCGCAGATGTCGCTATTAAACAGTGACATAGAGCAGGCATTGCTCATGCAAATTAGGCGTTTCCCCCAATTAATCGAGCGTTATGCTCTGCAATTAGAAGTGCATAATCTGGCGCATTTATTACGTGAAGTTGCGACCAATGTCCACAGTTATTACAATGCGACGCCCATTTTGGTTGAAGATGTGGCGCAACGAAACAGCCGAATGGCACTGCTTCTGGGGGTTCGTTGGGTACTCAGTAATGGTCTGAATATTTTGGGCGTTAAACCCTTAGAGAAAATGTAGTCATGGCATCCAAAATCAGTGATCAGTCGAGCAGAATGACTCATAATGTTAGAATTTTACGGATTCATTTTTAAATGGTAAACGATCGACCATCAGCAAAAGACTTGCCAACACCGTCTGTCATTCAAATTATAGGCGCCATTGAGTGGCCGCATTTTCTGAGCCGCAAAGCTTGGCCTTTTTGGGTGCTAATACTGGCAATATTGATGTTGATTTTGGTGCAAGTATATTTGGCAAAATCATTGCGCTCTGAACAAACGGCTCAAACGGAAAACCAAGATAATAACTTTGCCTTTTATGAGGCGTTGAATAACCAAGAAAGTACGGTTGAAGTCGTGGCTGAGACGGGTCCTAAGTACCGTTACCGTATTCGCATTGCTTCGCTGAAGTCGCAACAAGCGGCACTTACTGAGGTGGCGCGCCTCAAAGATTTTCACGAATTCAACATAGAGGCACATCAAACCAAATATGGTGAGCGATTTCGAATATATTCAGGTTGGTTTGAATCCAAACGCAAAATGAATTTATTTCGCTCTCAAGCGGTTAATTATGGTTTGGATACATTGGTGCACAAGCAACGCGTGGGGCAATAACTGGATGGGTGATTTTTTCAAAGCGAATGAAGGCGTCGGGCAGATGGCCGTTGCGCTGAATCAATTCATAGAGGCATTACACTTTAATGAGGCGGGCTTAGTGCCTGTTATTACCCAGCAGTATGACACCAAAGAGGTTCTGATGTTGGCTTGGATGAATAGGCAGAGTCTCGAACAAACATTGACAACAAATCAAATGTGTTATTGGTCTCGTTCGCGCCAGAAACTCTGGCTTAAAGGAGAGGAAAGTGGGCACATTCAACAATTAAAAAAAATGTTTGCCGATTGTGACGGTGATGCTTTACTGGCCTTAGTCGATCAACAAGGCGTTGCTTGTCATACCCTTCGCCCCAGTTGTTTTTTCTGGCAGATGGATCATCAATGTGCAAAAAAAGATGATTGATCTGCATTTTAAAAACGCCAAAATAATCAATGAAGGACAGTGCATTGAGGGCGACCTATTGGTGCTGAATGGGCGCATTGAAGGCATTGATAAAAAGACGGCTAAAAACGTCCAAGAAATTGATTGTAAAGGCCTGTATTTGGTGCCAGGCATGATTGATGACCAAGTGCATTTTAGAGAGCCTGGATTGACTCACAAAGCAGACATACAGCACGAATCACAAGCTGCAGTCGCAGGCGGAGTGACCTCCTTCATGGAAATGCCCAACACCATTCCAGCAACATTAGATCATGAGACATTGGCGCAAAAATATGCCATTGCCGAACAGACATCGGTGGCTAATTATGCGTTTTATTTGGGGACAAACAATCATAATATTGAGGCGATAAAAACCTTAAAAGTCGGACAGGCCGCAGGCGTTAAGATTTTCATGGGTTCTTCAACGGGACATTTGCTCGTTGATGATGATAGCGCTTTAGAAAAGATATTCGCGCAAGCACCAACCATCATTGCGACCCATTGTGAAGACGATGCAAGAATAAAAAGCCATGAAAAACTTTGGCGACAACGCTATGGTGAGAAGGTGCCTATGGCCGAACATGCGAATATTCGAGACCGTCAAGCGTGCATAAACTCAACACAAAAGGCCATTGAATTGGCGCAAAAACACGATACACAGTTGCACATACTGCATATTTCAACCTTAGAAGAATGTCAACTGTTCAGCAAGGTTGCCTTGGCGAAAAAAAACATTACCGCAGAGGCTTGTGTGCATCACCTGAGCCTATGTGATGAAGATTATGCGCAAAGTCAAGGCCTGATTAAATGTAACCCAGCGATCAAAACAGCTCAAGACCGGCGAGCCATTCAGCAGGCGCTGGTCGAAGGTCGTATTGATGTTGTTGCCACCGATCATGCCCCACACACATGGGCTGAAAAACAGCAAGATTATTTCAATGTTCCCTCTGGGCTTCCCTTGCTCCAAGAAACCCTGCCTTTGTTGTGTGAGATGGTACACGATGGGCTATTGAGCCTCCCCCAATTAATTGAAAAGTCAGCGCACAATGTTGCCATCCGTTACAACATCATAAATCGGGGATTTATACGTGAAGGTTATTGGGCTGATTTATGCTTATTAGATATGAAAAAGCCTTATCAAATAGACCATAAACAAGCTTTGAGTAAATGTGGTTGGACGCCTTTTCACGGCAAACAACTTCGAACATCGGTGCTGTCAACTTTTGTCAATGGTCATAGGGTTTACCAACAAGGGGCGATTGATGCGTCAATCAAAGGACAAAAACTTAATTTTGGTTTGCAACGATGAATCTAAAGCTCTATAACACAAAGTCCAATGCCGTAGAAACGTTTAAACCAATCAACCCAAAGCGGGTTGAGATGTACGTTTGTGGTCCGACCGTTTATGACCACATTCATGTTGGCAATGCACGACCTGCCATTGTATTTGATGTACTCTATCGCTTGTTAATGCGCCACTATGAGCAAGTCACTTATGTGCGAAATATCACCGACATTGATGACAAAATCATTGCCAAAGCCCAGCAAGAAAAAACATCAACCCAAAAGATTGCGCAACAATTTACCCAGTCATATCACGACAATTTGAAGCAATTAAATGTACTTAGTCCGTCATTTGAACCCAAAGCAACAGCGTTCATTCCTCAAATGATCGATCTGATACAGCGTCTTTTGGATAAAAATGTGGCCTATCAAGCGCAGGATCATGTGATCTTTTCAATTGAGAAAATGCCCGATTATGGAACCTTATCGGGTCGCAAGTTAGAGGATTTACGCGCGGGCATGCGCGTTGAGGTCGCTGATTATAAAAAATCCCCCTTAGATTTTGTGCTATGGAAGCCATCAACTGGTGATCAACCCGGTTGGGATAGTCCGTGGGGATTCGGTCGTCCGGGTTGGCATTTAGAGTGTTCTGCCATGGCGCAACATTTATTGTCCGATTGCATAGACATTCACGGTGGCGGTTTGGATTTACAGTTTCCACACCATGAAAATGAGCGTGCTCAGAGTTGTTGTGCCAGTGGTTTGCCTGAGTTTTCAAATTATTGGGTGCATAACGGCTACATTACCTTTAGTGGTGAAAAAATGTCCAAATCAATTGGTAATATTTTCACTGTCAATGAATTATTGGATGCCCATACAGGCGAAACCATTCGTTATGTATTATTGTCAACGCATTATCGCAAACCTTTAGATTGGAATATTGATGCCATCAAACAGGCCAAATCAGCCTTAGATGCTTTATATCAGGCCTTGGCGGACACACAAAGTGCAAATATCGCGCCAGAAACTGAATGTATGCAACACAAATGTGCAGAATTTGAGCAACATTTGCTAAACGATCTAAATACCCCTCAAGCATTGAGTTATTTACACCAATTGGCCCACGAATTACGTAAAGCTGAAGGCTCTATGCAACAAAATCTATGGGCAACTTTGATTGAATGCGGACAACGATTGGGATTATTCACTTATGAGCCTGATGTTTGGTTTCAGTTGTTACAGAAAAACGATGTTGTCGATGCCGCAGCCATAGAGCAAGCAATAGAACAAAGGCAAGAGGCCAAAGCCAACCGTGATTATGCCTTAGCCGATAGCATTCGTCAGCAACTCAGTGATCAGGGCATTATCTTAGAAGATATGCCAGATAAAACGATTTGGAAAAAACGTTAATAGGTCGCTATTTCTACAAAGATAGCAAACCATCCAATGGCCCTAAGGTTGATGTGATTTTTTTGCATGATCCAACAGCCATTGGTATAAGGTTTTTTTGTTTTCACCAGTGATTTTTGCGGCCATTTTTGCCGCTTTCACAGTGCCCATTTCTGCTTCTAAAAGCTGAGCAATGTGGGTGGCAAATGTGGCGTCAATTGCTTGCTTTTTGGGCAATGGTGGAAAGATAATGACAAACTCGCCGCGCACCCACTGAGGATGCTCATTGAGCGTTAAGATGGTTTCGTTGATGGTCCCTTGAATGACTTTTTCATGTACCTTTGTCATTTCTTTGACCAAGACCACCGTTTGTTCGGCATGAGCGACTTGTGCCGAGTCGGCAAGCATGGCTAACAATCGGTGGGGCGCTTCAAAAAATACGACTGTTTCAGAGCGTTCCAAAGCAGTGGTTAAAGCTTGTTGTCGCGCCTGGCTTTTGTTCGGTAAAAAACCCAAAAATGTAAAAGGCAGGGTTGGCACACCAGCGATAGAGAGTGCTGCAACGATGGCGCAAGGGCCTGGAATGGCGCAAACCTCAATGTTATGATCATGGCAGCTTTTGACCAATTGATAACCAGGGTCACTGATCAGAGGCGTGCCTGCATCGCTGATTAAGGCGATATTGGCACCGGCTTTTAATTGATCGATGATTGGGGCATTTAAGCTAATCTCATTATGATTGTGGAAAGCACGCAGTTTAATATCGGCTAAATTTAACAGGGTGCATAGTTTTCGGCTTTGGCGCGTGTCTTCGCACAGAACCATGTCAGCGGAGGCTAAGACTGACTGAGCGCGTTGAGAAATATCGGACACATTTCCGATGGGTGTGGCAACTATGTATAATTTACCGATGTTTTCCACAGCTTAGCTTAAAAGGAAAAAGGGTTCGTGTTTCTGGTTCATTCGCTTTATTATCTGCTATGCTTGGCTTTAAAAATGGTTAAAATACAATAACGATGACAGCAAAACACATTTTCTTAATTTTATTATTTAGCGCATTAGCAGGATGTGGGCAATCGCTCAAAATCGTTAAGTCACCCTCCGACCAATCTGAGCAATTAGATTCCGAGCTTATTCAAAATGACAACGAGGATAAGGTAGAGGCGGACACAACGACGGGTTCAGAAAGGGTCAATGAGAGTACGCCCAGCGGAACGATCAGAGAAGAAATTATAGCAAAAGGCACCCCAGGTTCACGCTTGAAAATTGATTTTCAAGCCGCCATTCCATGGTCATTATTAGAAAAATACGATACGGCGGTATTGTTGCCATTGTCAGGTGAATACAAGGCAGTTGGATTGAATATCCAGCAAGGCATCATTGATGCTTACTACGATAATAAACAGCGTCAAAAAATTCAGTTTTACGACACAAACGGCGAGAATATTAATGATCTCTACGCGTATGCAATTTCTGAAAGTTCTAAAATTGTCATTGGTCCCTTGCTAAAAGGAAACGTTCAGAAAATCAAATTTAACTCGGATCGTATAAATGTTCCCTTAAATGCTGTGCTCAATCCTGAACCGAGTGTACATCCAATCGATATTAGCGTAGATTATGAGCTCAATCAACTGATGGACATCGCGTATGAACGCGGCTATTGCAGAATATTAACGGTGACACTGGATACGCAGAAAGGGGCGGTCACTTCGGGAGAAATGCGAAAAATATGGGAACAAAAGGGTGGTGAAATCCTTGACCATATCTCCTTACCTATGAAAAGTATCAATGAGGGATCAAAATTATTACAGAAATCCTTAACCACCAAAATAGATTTAAAGGTTTTTGAGAATGGTCAATTTATAAAAAATGAAAAAGATGATTTCCCTTTTGTTCGACAAGACCTTGATGCGATTATCATTAGCTTACCCGCACCACAAGCCAGACAAATCATGCCAATGATCAATCTTTTGGGCGGTGAAAAACCCGTGCTTGCTACATCAATTCTGACTTCAGAACAATTCCAAGACCAAAATGAATCAGATTTGGTGGATATAGAGTTTTTGGAGCGCCCGTCTCGATTCCAATCAGCTGAGTCCTCGAGATTATTCCAAGCCTTGGGTTATGACGCTTTTCAAGTTTCCTACCGCCTAAATGATCAACGTTATTTTGATTATGAGGGTAAGACTGGATCGTTTGAATTTGATGGTGATACGCTCCTTATGAAGCGTTTGCTGACCTTATACAAGGTTGGAAAAAACGGCATTGAACCTGTGCCCATTGAGGAAGAAACGCTGTTCTAATGAGTCGTTTCATCGGAACGCAGTACGAGCAAAAAGCGGAAACATTGCTCAAATCAAACCACTATAGGACAGTTGCTAAAAATTATTTCAGCGCGCACGGTGAAATTGACATCATCGCAGAGGATCGCAATGCCGTGTTGTGCTTTATTGAAGTGCGTTTTCGACAAACAAATACCCGTGTCAGCGCATTATCTTCGGTCACCCCTACTAAGCAAAAAAAGATCATCAAAACCGCCAAGGCTTATCTTTCTCAACATCCTGCCCAACGTCAACAGGTCATGCGTTTTGATGTGATTGCATTTGATGGCGAAGTGCCGATCTGGATTAAAGACGCTTTTAGAGCCAGATAATCCATTTTGTAAATCTTGAGACTTGATGTCTTTAGCCTGTCATCAACGCTGAGCCACCTTAATAATGACGTTTTTGATGCGAGTATAATTGACCAAGGTTTCCAGACCGCGTTCTCGACCAATACCACTTTTTTTCATACCACCAAATGGGCTGGCCATTTCGCCAGAAAAATATTCGTTGACATAAATTGTGCCTGCATCGATTTGCGTGCTTAAACGGAGCGCCCGATCGATGTCTTGAGTGAAGATGCCAGCCGCCAAACCATAATCGGTGTTGTTGGCAATATGTAGCGCTTCTTCTTCGTCATCAAAAGGGATGACTGAGAGCACGGGTCCAAAAATTTCTTCGTTGGCTATGCGGCTTTGGGGAGAGACTTGGGTGAAAATCGTCGGTTCAATAAAATAACCCTTGTCGAACATTTTAGGTTTATGACCACCGTATGTCAGCACGGCGCCATCGTCCTTGCCTGCTTGAACATAATTGAGCACTTGTTGATGCTGATTGTGCGATATGAGGGGACCCATATGGGGATCATCCGTCGGCAAACCAATGCGAATGGTTCGTGTTTTTTCCAATAATGCCTCAACGACTGCGTCCTGAATATTACGTGACACCAGCAACCGAGACCCAGCATCACAATACTGCCCCGTATTAGAATAAATGCCTTTGGCCGCTTCTTGGGCGACGACCACAGGGTCTGCATCATCAAAAACCAGCAAGGGGGATTTGCCACCCAATTCAAGTACAACAGGTTTGATATGTTCGGCACAAGATTTCATGACTTCACGACCTGTGGCGACAGAACCCGTAAAAATCAAGCAGTCTATGTCAGGATGTCCTGACAATGCCGCGCCTGTGGTTCGACCATAACCATTAATGATATTCACAACGCCCGCGGGCAAGCCCGCTTTTTTAAATATTTGCGCCATTTGCAACGCCCCCATGGGTGTCTGTTCAGCCGGTTTGACCACCGCAGTACACCCAGCTGCCAGAGCAGGCGCAACCCCACGGGCCAGCATATTTAGGGGGACATTCCAAGGCACAATGTGCGCCGTGACCCCAATGGGCTCACGCAGTGTAAAATCGATGTAACCCTCACCCAATGGAATAGAAGACCCTTGGATTTTGTCGGCCACACCCGCGTAAAATTCAAAATAGCGGGCGACTTGACGAATGGCCGCTGTTGCAGCACTGATGGGTTTGCCTGTATCGCGCATTTCCATCTCAACCAATTCATCTAAATGCTCAAGGACCAAACCATTGATTTTCATTAACAGTCGGCCTCGATCCCATGGAGTCGTTTGACGCCACTCACCAAGCAAAGCCGTTCGCGCACTGGCAACCGCTTCGTTGACTTCTTGCTCTCCAGCGCATGCGACTTCAGCAATGACGGACTCATCGGAAGGATTGATATTGATGATTTTTTCACCATGAGCAGGCTCAATCCATTGATTATGAATAAACAATCGGTGTTCAGAACTTAGTGACATATTTTTATTTCCTATAAGGGGTGGGTTTGTCTTTCATTGATTAGGGCGACCTTAGCAAGGATCTTTTGGGCAATTCTCAAATGGAGGTGCTCTACCATTTTTCCTTGGACGCGTAATACGCCGTGATTATCCAGCTTTTGAGAAAAAGCTTCAACCACAGCGGTTGAAAATGCAATGGTTTCTTTATCTGGAGAAAAACATGCATTACACTGAGCTAAGTGACTGGGATGAATGACAGTTTTGCCTGTGGCGCCCAGTTGCACACCTTGCATACACTCAGCATACAGTCCTTGGATATTTTCGATGTCGGTGTAAACCCCATCAAGAAAATCTAAGCCATAAGCTTTGGCGGCAAGTAGGCTGTGACTGATCCATGGCAACATGGGTTGACGAGTTTCGGTCTGCAGACTGTCGGTGGCCAAAGCCAGGTCGTTCGGACCCAATACCAGACAATCAAATGCTGGGATGTGGGTGCTCATCTGACAAATGCTTTGGGCATTTAAAACGGCCAGAGGCGTCTCAATCATCGCCCAGATTAAGGTGTTTTGATGCAGGTTATGATTGTGTAAATGCCTTTGAAGCGATGCAATGTCTTGTGCCGTTTCAACCATGGGCAAAAGCACAGCATTGGGGCGATTTTCAGCTTTTATGGCTTGTAAGCAGGCCAAATCGCGCTTGAAGTGAGGGCTATTTATGGCATTTAAACGCACCACGGTTTCACGATGGTTGAAATCTACCGCGCTTAGAATTTGTTGTAACTGTGTTCGAGCTTGTGGTTTGACGTTGTCAGCGACCGCGTCTTCTAAGTCGAATAGAACAACATCGCAATCCAAATGCGCGGCTTTTTCTAATGCGCGCTGATTGGATGCAGGCATGAACAGCGCACTGCGTCGTAATTTAATTGGGGCGTTTTGTTGTATAGTCATAGCTAATATTATTAATATTGCTGGTATGTTCGCCCAATTTCGGCGAACGTCCAGAAATGGGTTGAAATTCTGTGTTAACGATTGGGCGGGCAGGGATGCTGACTTGGACGCCTTCTGTTAAACCAACTTTTCGTCTCCGTAGGCCTGGATGTTCAGACAATTCTGCCACACTGCTGACCGATCCGAATGCAATTTTATGTTCGATTAAGCGAGCGATAAGTTCTGTTTTTTGTAATTGAAGCGTGCCTGTTTGAATGGCATCATCCAACAGAACACGGTTCGCCACGCGTTGATTGTTTGAGTGAAATCGTTCATCTGAGCTGAGTTCTGGTTGCTTCAGTACGCCTTTGCAAAAGCGCTGCCATTCTGCTTCGTTTTGAATGCCAATGATAATCAATTGATTGTCCTTGACGGGATAAGCGCCATAGGGGGCAATGGAAGGATGATGGAGTCCCACTCGTTTTGGCGCTTTGCCAGCATAATCATAATGCATCAAAGGCACACTCATCCAGTCAGCAACCACATCGAACAAAGAGACTTGTACGCCGCTGCCTTTGCCAGTTTTATGGCGCAGAAGTAGGGCTTCGAGAATGGCGGCGTGTGCGGTCATACCCGCTCCAATATCACAAATGGACACCCCAATTCTACCGATCTCATTGACCCCGCCAGAAACATCCAATAACCCGCTCTCTGCCTGGATTAAAAGGTCATAAGCTTTTAGATGAGATGTTTGGGTGCTGGGACTGTATCCTGAAATGTCACAAGTGATTAACTTGGGGTGTTTTTCGCGTAACGCTTCGCTGCCAAATCCAGACCTTTGTAGTGCCCCTGGTGCCAAATTCTGAATGAAAATATCCGCCTGAGACAGCAAGCGAGACAAGCATTGTGCATCAGTGGATTTTTTAAAATCAAGCACCACCGATTCTTTGCCTTGGTTGGTCCAAGTGAAATAACTGCTTTCGCCTTTGACGGCCGAATCATAACCTCGGGCAAAATCGCCTTGCGCTCGTTCAATCTTAATGACTCGAGCACCCGCTTCTGCTAGACGGCTACTGCATAAGGGCGCAGCCAAGGCTTGCTCAATGGTGACGACGGTCAGGCCTTGTAGAGGCAGAGTTTGATTCATACTACTGTGGCGAAGCGGGCGTCTGTTGCGGGTTTAACTGCTGTAATAAGGGGCGAATGGCGGGCATTTTCTCTAAGTTCAAAATCTGTTCATAAACCGCTTGAGATTGATTAAGGTCAAGGACGGTTTGAGCCGATTGATGGAACAAAATTGCAAAGGTTTTTTCGTCTAATGGATTTTCTGGTGTACCTTTGGCATGCGTGGTAAAGCGTTCGAAGGGGCGATCGACATCGTTCAATTGTAATTGAATACCAGATTGCATTGTATGGTCAGTTGAGGGTTCAGCTTGAATCTTGTTCATTAATGGTTTTATCGATTGGGTCGGATCGGCCGATGCTTGAACGGCATCTTCGTCGAAATCGGCAGAATCCAAGTGACCATTAAGCAGTGTTTTGGCCAAACAATACCACAGACTGAATCGAGCTTGATGGCCATCGTTTGGATTTTGAAAAGCAACCGATTTAAAATGCTTCAGTGGCAAGGTAACTTTGATCCATTTAATCGATTCAATGGGTATTTTTTGTTGTTTAAATTCTTGGGCAATGTCAGCCATCAGGTCAACAAATGGATGTAAAAAAGCGCAGCAGGGATAAGGTTTATACGCAATGCCCGTGCGTCCCAAAAGCAAGTCATTTTGATTTTTAGCGTTCAGATCGGCGAATGCTTGTGTAAATCCAAGGGATTGTTTGGTACCGTGCAGTGTAAGCAAACTGTATTCACCATCAAAGGTGGTGTTTTGAGCAGAGGCGCCTTGTTGAGCCAAGCTGGCACAAATAACCCCAGTTTCGGCAGCAAATCCTGCGTGCAAGACTTTTGCCATGGAGCCAAATTGTGATTTATAACCACTGATTCGACTGGTTGCCAAACTTAGAGCCACCGCTGATTTGTTGGCATCTAATTGAAGTAGGTGACTGCATGCCATGGTAGCGCCCAAGGCATTGAGGGTGGCGGTGGTGTGCCAGCCTTGGTAGTAATGGCTGGGGTTCAATGCCATAGATATGCGCATCAGTGCCTCCATGCCGACAATAAAAGCATTGAGGAACTGTTGACCAGCAATGTTTTGCTTGGTGGCAGTATCTAATTCGATGTGTTCAGACAAAGCCAGCAATGCGGCTATGATCGATGAGGGAGAGTGGCTTAAACTGAGATTATCGTAAGCGCAACGATCTTCCATGGTGGCATAGGCAGCATTGATTAAAGCCGCTGAAACGGGTGCTGTTTGCCGACCATTGCCTCCAATAATTTGGCAGCAGCCTGTGCCCCAAATGTTCATTGTTTGTTGGAGTACGGGCGCAATGTCGGTGGTGGAACCGTATAAAGCATTGGCCACAGTGTCCAGCAATGCCTGTTTTGCCATGTGTTGCTCTGGCCCTTCAACATCGATTTGAAGGTCAGCACACCATTGAGCCAAAGTGATCAAAGCATTGTTTTTCATGGACAAGCCTCAAAACTCAACAAAATGTGCTTCAGTAATCAATTGATTGTGTTGATTGCTGACCCAGCCAGATTTTTGCTTGGGCTGTGATGCATCCGAGGCAATATTCATCGTGATGGTATCGGGTATAAATACAGGGGCTTTGGCTTGGTAACGTAGAGATTTTAATCGACCTTGCGGATTGGCTTGTTGATAAGCATCTAATAACAAAGTGGTGCTGAGCGGACCATGGATGATGAGGTCTTTATAACCTTGTTCATGACAATAAGCGGGGTCGTAATGAATAAAGTGCGCATTAAAAGTCAATGCAGAATAGCGAAATAACATGAGCGGACTTGGTTGCCATACACAGCTAAAGTCTGGGGCAATATTAGGCGCAGCCATCGGCTGACTGACGTTTGTGGTTTCTCTATAGACAATGGTATGGGTTTCAACAAGATTTTTAATCTCACCCGTATGAATGGTGTGCTCAACCGTGACAAAGATTAATGCACCCGTGCGTCCCTGTTTGGGTGTAATTTGGGTTATCTTAGAAGTCTTGGTGGCATGGGTGCCCAAAAGAATGGGATTAAAAAATTCAAAGGTTCCGCCCGCCCACATACGGTGTGGCAGTGGCAATGCTGGAATAAAATGCCCTAATTTCTCATGACCATCTTCGGCCAAATTTTGGGTTTTGATGGGCGGATGAAAATAGAGCCAATGCCATGCTAATGGCAAAGTATGACCACTCTGCCAGCTCGGTTCACGGTCCAGCGTTGCCGCCATTAAGTTGGCTGGGGCAATGTCAAGGTAAGCATTTTGGCTCTGCGTGTGACCGATGAAACGGCTGTAGTCAGTTGTAGAATTTTGCATAGGATTAGGCCATTATTGGTAGTGTGCAATGCTGGGACCAATGACCGCTGAATCTGGTTGTACACCAAGACCAGGCATCGATGGGACAACCGCGCAACCATTGACATTTCTGGCGCCTTGTTCGGGTGCGGTGTCAACGCTGAGCATTTCTTGACACAACCAAGTGCCAATGAATTGTTTGGTCGGAATGGTTGCGGATAAATGAACGGCTGCTGTATCGGCTAAGACCGAGCCGCCGGTTTCCATCACTAAGAGATGAAATCCCCGGTCTAGTGCAACATCACGGATTCTCCGAGCCTTGGTTAAACCGCCGACACGACCCACTTTTAGATTGATGATTTCGCCAATTTGATGGTGACCGATGTGGATCATATCGCTCAGTGTTTCTAATCGTTCATCAATGGAAATAGGGTGAGAGGTCAAGCGTCTTAGATGTTCACATTCAGTCAGTGTTTCACAAGGTTGTTCAAAACAGGCTTGGGGCAAATTTTTCACACTATTCATAACTTGTATCGCTTGTAGGGGCGTCCAAGCACGATTGAGGTCATAAATGATGCGCTCGCCAACATTTTGGTGTGAGCTCAAATGTTGAATACGTGCGATGTCCTCATTGACATCTGAGCCAATTTTGGCTGAATGGACATAGTACCCCTTATCCCTGTAGCGCTGGATTTCAGCCAGCATATTGCTGGGGGTGTCTGTTGATATGCTAGAAGCAATGGGCAGATCGCTTTGATAATTTGCACCAAGTACCGTGCTCAGTGGCAATTGACATTGTTGCGCTAAAATATCCCAGCAAGCAATATCAAACGGAGATTTTGCATACCAGTGTCCAGGTAGGGCAATATCCATCGCTTGGTTGATGGCATCCAATTCGCAGGGATTCATACCGATAAGTGCGGGTGCCAAATGTTCTGAAGCGGCTCGGATGCCTGGGCCATGTGCCGGCAAATAAGTATTGCCCCATGGCGTGCCTTCACCCCAGCCTATCAGCCCAGTATTGGTCTCAATTCGGACCAGCGTTGCGTCTAAAATTTCAAAAAGCAAACGCCCGCCAGATAAACGATAAGGCTTATGCAATGGCAGATTGACTTGGAAAAGTGTTATGCTTTTTATGCGTATCATAGGTTTGTTCATTGGGGCAATGGTTGTTTGTACGATCAATCGAATGCTTTTATGCGGTAGGGGCGCTTTGTTGTGCTGGCATAAATTGTGCTTGTGCTTCATGCAACCATTGATGTAGGCAAACGATAGAATGTTCGCTTTCAATACCCTGTTGCGGATGACAAACCAGAGGTCCTGGTTTATAACCCAAGCTATACAAGCCACGTTGAACGTTTTTTAGAATTTGCAAATCTTCTGAAAAAGTGGTCTCACGGTCTAAATCAATGACTTTTTGCAAATCATCATCGATGGCGCTGGTTTTAGAAAACCAGCCGCGATGAACCCGACTCAAATTGACACTTTGAGGTCGCCAGTAATAGGTGTTCACCATGCCACCTGGATAGATTTGAATAGAGCACCCAGGCCACAGATAGAAGGAATGGTAATCCTCGCCATTGTTGTTGTACCATGCGTTTTGACCTTTGCTACTTCGAGCTTCGTGATGCAAACAAGGACTGTCATTGAATTGGCAAACGTTATAACTGGTCGGATCCACCACACCCTTTGAAAAATCGGGGTGTGCCACCTTGCAATGATAACACTCGTTGTAGTTTTCAACAGCCAAGAGCCAGTTACAAGTCTCATCCACAGAATGTTCATGGACAAATTGGCGCGTTTCAATGTCTGGGCAAATATCAGTAATGGCTGTTCTCAAACCTTTAAAGGTGTGATCCATAGGCGCTGCATCGGGATTGCAGTTGATGAATATGAATTGACAGAACACTTCCAAGCGTACTTCGGTTAAGCGAATGCCTTCTCGGTTAAAGTTTGGTAAGGATTCTGTATTCGGGGCGCTTTTTAATTGGCCATTTAAGCCATAACTCCAAGCGTGGTAAGGACAAGTCAACAATTTTTTATGCCCACTTTGTTGCAAAATCAGCTTGTGTCCACGGTGTTGGCAGACATTATAAAAAGCGCGTGGCGTCTCATTGTCCAAGATAATGAACAAATCTTGATCAAATAATGTTATACAAAAGAAATCGCCCGATTTTTTCAGTTGTGAGAGGTGTCCTGCCATCTGCCAAGTGGACAAGAAAAGTGACCGACTGACTGACTGAAAGAAATTGGAATCATTGTAATAATGAGGTGGTAATGCGTTGTGTTTAATCATAGCTGTAAGCGTTATTTTGATTTACTAAGTCAATCTCAGGCATAGCGTTGTTCTATGGATTTTAAATGACTGTGGTTCGTATGAGTAGCTCATCTTAACAATGGCCTATAACACAGGGTGCTATTTGAGGAAATTGTGGTATTTTGAATGGCGACACCCAAGCCTCTTCAATTGCGCTCAAGCATAATTTCAATTGTTTTAGAATGGACGAATTGTGCATGCTGTTTTCCCAAGGACACCGTGTCCGCGATTAAAACACGAACGAAATATAAAATCAAATATAAAACATTCGTTTTATGGTTGAGAAATGACCATTTATCGACCAGATTGGTCGTTTTTGAATAGACATCATTTCACCTGCAATACCACCACCTATGAATTGTTAAAATAATTTTATTTGAATGTATCCACAATTTCAAACGTTTAAAGAAGATGGGTTGCGAAATAATTATTAAATTCTCATTATTATTAGGCACCTCTTTTTATAGAGCATGATGACACCAAATAGTTCATTTAATATGACCCAATCGTCTCATAATAAAATGACAAATTTTTGTTCAGTTATTATAATGACGACGTCTCATGTCATCTGACTATGATATAAAATTAAAGAATGATAGGATTTTAAGAATGCCAACAAGGCTAATCATTATTTTGCTGGTTGTTATGTTAAGCTCTTGTGGCAGTAACGGGGGCGATTCAGGCACAGGAAATACCATAAATATTTCTGGGGTTGCCGTTGATGGTGCCATCCAGAATGGTCAAGTTTTTATCGATCGTAATGATAACAGCTTATACGACAATGATGGTTCCGAACTTCCATCTCCTGTGGCGACCAATACTTCAGGCAACTTTTCCTATGATTACGCGGGCGGTGGTGGGGTATTGACCGTTCGCGATGGCATAGATCAAACGACCAACGCCCCATTTCGTGGTGTCATGCGTTTTAACTTGGCTCAGACAGTTAATGGTCGGCAAGTGGTCATTTCGCCATTGTCGAGTTTAGCCAACAATTTGACTTCCACTCAAACTGATCGTCTGTTCAATGGTCTTGGAACCTCACTCAATGAAATATTAACGACTGACTACATTAACGGACGTTTGTCTGATTCAGTGGCGCAATCTAACGTGCTGCTTTTATCTGTCTATAACCAAAAACTCGTAGAGTTAATGTCTGAGGCCTCAGTTGACTATCAAGCCATTTTAATCAACCAAAGTGGCAGTACTTCACCAATAGCCACCGCGAACGCTTTTTCATCAAGTATCCAAAAAGTTGTTGCAAATGAGATTGTCAGATCTTTAGACTTGATAAGTAGTACCCAATTTACCGCTGGCGATCTTATTGATAATGTTCGGACTCGATCAATGGTTACCTCAGTCATTGTCACGACAAATTCAGCATTGACCGATCAATTGATTCAAAAAATCAGTACTTTTTCCACAACCATTCGCGCAATCGGTGCTGCTACGACGGATACGAGTCGTATATTATTGGCAGGTGAGTTGTTATCGCTGGTTATTGGCAGTGATCCATTTTCATTAAATCTACTACAAAATTCAACATTGACTCAAGACCCCGTGAGTTTGGCAAGTTCGGTCATCCTGTCAATTGATGGGGCGCATTTATTAACGACAGACATTCAGCATTTAGCCGCCACGATTAACAATGGTCCAGTGGGGAGCTCTGTACCATCTGTGGTTCAACAATCTTCTCTGACCGCATTGCCATCAATCACAGCAATGAGGCGGATTATTCTTAGAAATGTGGAAGGTGTCTATCCAAGTGCGTCACAATCGACAAGTGGTATAGTCGTTTTATATTTTTCACCCATTGATCCAATATTACAGACAGGCAGTGTTGCTGTGTGTTTGTCCCTAACCAGTGAAGCTTTTTTTACAGCAAGGTGGCACTATGTTAATCCGTCTAATATTCAGATAGTCAGTGACTCTTTTATTTATCGAATGGCTTCTGTAGTCTCCTCCAATCCGAATTTTGCTCGAGTAGTCAGTAGCAATCTTCCAGCCTTAGGCGGAACAACATATCGTTCTGTGACCAGTATTCGAGTACGTGAAGCGCCAACCTCTGAAGACTTTATGGCTGTTTTAAATGCATCTATCCCAAATAACTCGGCTACTTGCACGAGCGAAATTGCTCCTCTTCTACCTAGTTAAAGAGTGTTTTGAATCATGATCTGTTACGCTTTAAGTTTTAAAAAATGCCTGTATAAATTCATTTTTCTATCGCTACTTCTGTGGACGTTTAATGTCTACGCAATAACGGGCGTATCTAACCCAGTTGGTAGTGCTTCAAATCATAGTAATGTATTTAATTTTTTAGAAAATCCCGCTTGGGGGAGTGTTTCTGACGATCAGTTTAATCGCTCTTACATCATAGGACTTAATTCAGGCTATTACTTTGAATTTAAAGGCATAGGGTCTGTGAATAGGGTGCGTGATAACCTCAATAGTTCACTTGACATTGCCAATGCATCCATTGTGAATGCCAATGAAAGCATATTGGTATTAAATGGTTTTCAAAATAATACTTCATTTCGTCTGAAACAAAATATTGATAGTAAACTCGTATTCGGACTGTCTTTGGGCAATACGGCGGATTTTGGTTTTTTATCAATTAAATACGGTCGATCTTTGTTTTTAAATCAAAGGACTATATCACGCAATGGTGCAATACTAGATCAATCGAACTTAGATGCTTTGATTCAAGAATCAATAAGGACTGTTGGTGGAACCATAGACAGAGAATCAATAATTGATACGGTCGCTACCGACGCGGCACTATACGTCAAATCGGTTGCTTTGGATGAGTTATTGTTAACCTACTCTGTGCCTGTAGGGAAGATCGGGGGTGCAGAAGTTTATTTGGGGACCAATTTGAAACTGATCGGTGCCATTTTAAATAAAGAAACCCAAGCATTTAGACCCTTATTGGAAGATTCTCAAGGCACGTCGGATAGAATTTCAGAAAATTTTTCTGCGGTGAACCGATCCTCGAACATGAATTCTGCTTTTTCAGCTAATGCCGTAAGCGCTGATGTAGGCGTCATGTTTGATTGGGATGGCTTTCGCTTAGGACTGACTGGTTTTAACATTAACACCCCTGAATTGGAATATCCCGAAATAGGGGCCAATTGTCGTGCGAACGATCAAGATTGTTTTGTTGCTCGGTCTTTTTCTGATCGCATAAATTTGAGTGAAAAATATGTGATTGATTCAAGATACCGCCTTGAGGGCGGTTTGTCTCTATTTTCAAAAGTTCTAAATGTGTCAGCCGATTATGATTTGAAGGACTATTTGGATCCGATCGGAGAGTCGTATCAGTGGTTAAACCTTGCCTTTAGAATCACACCTTATAGTCAGACTGGTGATTACTTAACCAACTGGATTCCAAGTTTTCAGATCGCTCATCATGCCAACTTAACCGGAATGAAAGACAGCTATATTACAGCAGGAATTCCATGGGGTCCATTGTCTTTTGACGTTGCAATGTCGTCAAAAATATTCGATGCGTCTAATTTAACTCGAAGTGGTAAATTTAATGACGAAAGTTCGATTTTAGCCCTGAATGTTGGATTAGACATTGCATTCTAATTTTTCCAATAAAGATTAATACCCATCCTTTATTTCTAACTTTACCCGTCAAGTCAAGGCGGGCTAATTGCTGCATTATTCAGCTTTGATCATGAGATCAGAGAAAAGTCGAGCAGTTTTAGCATTTCATTTAGCAATTGATAAATAATTTAATAATTTCATTTTTGCTATATAATCACCAAACGCTGGTGTTTTAAAAAACCAAATTTAATTGTTAGAAATCCGAAAAATATTCCTTAACGACATTATGTATAAATTATCCTTAAAACAATTCATTAAATTCATTGCCCAATCTTTCAATCAGGCCTATGTTATCAATGCATTCGATTTTGCTCTTGGCGTTAAAAACGCAATAAAAGCATGGAATCAACAGCTTTTTAATGCCATTAGCACCACCATAGTACTATCAGCTTTATTAACCGCCTGTGGAGGCGGAGGCGGAGGAAGTACCGCTCCCACGACCTTAATTGCTCCCGCACCCACCACGCCCCCAACCTTGGTGGCTTCAACCGCAAATATTAACGTACAAGAAGACTTCAGGACACCTGTATTTGTCACAATCACAGCCACAGATGCAGATGGTGAAGCAATAGCCCTCTCATTAAGTACATCCACGCGAATCGTGAATGCAGTATTATCGACACTAAGCAACGGTGTGAGCACCATAACCTTTACAGCGATTGCCAATGTTAATGGATCAGAGACTTTGACAGTCCTAGCCACAGACGCTGGTGGGCGATCTACATCGGTTGAACTTGTGGTCAGAGTGGATGCTGTCAATGATGCACCCACACTCACTGTTCCAACGACCACCTTGACATTGATTGAGGATTTTTCAAGCACCCGCACAATTGCTACGGCAACTGATGTGGAAAACAACCCACTAACCATAACCGTTAGTGAGTCCAACACAGGGGTGGTCAGTGTAACAACGTCAGCTTCAGGTGTTCAAATTGAGGCCAATGAAAATGCCAATGGTCAAACAACTTTAACAATCTCAGTCAGTGATGGTACAGACATTACTTCAACCCAAGTAAGCCTGTCAGTGACGGCTATTAATGATGCGCCAACACTCACTGTTGCAACGACCACCTTGACATTTATTGAGGATTTTACAGGCACCCGCATGATTGCTACGGCAGCTGATGTGGAAAACAACACACTAACCTTAACAGTGAGTGAGTCAAACGCAGAGGTGGTCAGTGTAACAACGTCAGCCTCAGGTGTCCAAATTGAGGCCAATGAACATGCCAATGGTCAAACCACATTAACAATCTCAGTCAGTGATGGTACAACCATTACTTCAACCCAAGTTAGCCTATCAGTGACGGCTATTAATGATACGCCAACCATAAGCGTTTCAACGAATAGCATTACAACTTTGGGTGGTTTTACGCCCATCACTATTAACACCACAGCAAGTGATGTAGAAAATGGTGTATTAGCTTTTACCGTGCTAGAGTCCACCACAGGGGTGGTTAGAGTAACCACATCCGCAAATGCCATTGTCTTAAATACCATAGATGGTGCTTCAGGCACAACCACCTTAACCATCACAGCGGTTGATTCTTCTGGTACCACGGTGACTCAATCAATTTCCGTCTCAGTGAACATTATTACCAGCGCCGTTCCTGTATTGACGATTCCCACTAACCGTATCAATGTAGAAGAAGACTTTAGACCCGCTGTGGTCATTAGAGCCACGGTTACCGATTCTGACAGTAGCACCTTAATTTTATCAGTCACCCAATCGATGCGCCTTGTTGACGTTGCGATTTCCACACGAACCAACAACATAAGCACCATCACCTTAACGGCAATTGCCGACCTCAATGGGACAACAACTGTGACTTTCCGTGCCACAGATGAGGGCGGGCAAACGAATTCTACGGAAATTGTTGTCGTTGTAACGGCCGTCAATGACACCCCAACACTGACCATCTCAACCACCAATTTTGTCGTGACCGAGGATTTTGTGGGTGCTATCACGGTTGCCACAGCAAATGATGTTGAAAGCAATCCGCTCATTTTTAGTGTAATTGAATCAGATACAGGGGTGGTCACTGTGACAACCTCAGCTTCAGGTGTCCATGTTAGTAGCATTGCCGATGTCAATGGGGTTACAACACTTTCTATTACTGTCAGTGATGGCATGTCAAGTTCAACCACTCAAGTCGTGCTAACAGTGACACCAGTCAATGATCCACCAACTTTAACCGTTTCATCTAACCGTATTTCAATCATTGGCGTATTTTCGCCCATCACGATCAATACAACCGCAAGTGATACCGAAGATGACGTCCTAACTTTCGCCGTAGAAGAGTCTAGCACAGGAGTGGTTAGAGTAACCACATCCGCAAATGCCATCATTTTGAATGCTATTACTGGTGCTTCGGGTACAAACACCCTAACGGTTAGTGCGATTGACAGTTCGGGTGCTACGGTGACTCAAACAATCACAGTCATTGTAAACCTTGTGCCCAGTACAGCACCTGTTCTGACAATTTCCACCAGTCTTGTCAGTGTGCAAGAAGATTTTACAGGTTCAGTCAATATAAGAACCACAGCCACAGATGCTGATGGAGATACTTTAACCCTTTCAGTGCGTTCATCATCGTCTGTTGTAAATACACTTTTGTCCACATTAACCAATGACTTGAGCACCATCACTTTGACTGCGGTTGGTAATGCTTATGGTACTGCAACCTTGACCATCCAAGTGATAGATGCTGGTGGGCAATCTGCATCTACTGAGATTGTGGTGGTGGTGGTGGCTGTTAATGACACACCCACCTTATCCATCTCAACCACCAACTTGATTGTAGCCGAGGATTTTTCAGGTAGCAGCACGGTCGCCACAGCGATTGACATTGATGGCGACACACCAATATTTAGCGTGGTTGAATCGACCACAGGGCTGATCACAGTGAGCACTTCAGCCGCTGGTGTGTTTGTATCAAGCATACGCAATCTCAGTGGTGTCACAACACTTCTGATTACAGTCAGTGATGCTGAACTGAGTTCGACGGCTCAAGTGGTGGTTGACGTCACACCCGTTAATGACCCACCAAGTTTAACTGTCTCTACCACTGCCTTGACCTTGGCTGAAGATTTTGCGGCAGTTTTGATTGGAACAACTAGAACCGATATTGATAGCAATTCCTTGACGTTATCCGTGTCTGAATCCACTACTGGGGTGGTCACAGTCACAGTTACAACCACAGGTGTATCTGTATCGAGCATAGAGAATATAAATGGCAGAACGACTTTAACCATTAGCCTTAGTGATGGCGATCTGAGTACAACCACTCAAGTGGTGGTGGACGTCACAGCCATTAATGACCCACCAAGCTTAACCGTCTCTACCACTTCCTTGACTTTGGCTGAAGATTTTGCGGCGGTTTTGATTGGAACAACCAGAACTGATGTTGATAGCACGACCTTAATTTTAACCGTGGCTGAATCTGCTACTGGGGTGGTCACAGTGCAGACAACGACCTTAGGAGTCTCTGTATCAAGCATAGAGAATATAAATGGCAGAACCACCTTAACCATCACACTCAGCGATAGCCTATTAACTTCAACCGCTCAAGTGGTGGTGGGTGTCACAGCCGTTAATGACCCACCAAGCTTAACCGTTTCAACGACCGCTTTGACCTTGGCTGAAGATTTTGCGGAGGTTTTGATTGGAACAACCAGAACCGATATTGATAGCAATAACTTGGCGCTAACCGTGGCTGAATCCGCTACTGGGGTAGTCACTGTGCAGACATCAACTTCAGGCATCTCTGTATCGAGCATAGAGAATATAAATGGCAGAACGACTTTAACCATTAACCTCAGTGATGGCGACCAAATTACCACCGCTCAAGTGGTGGTGGACGTCACAGCCGTTAATGACCCACCAAGCTTAACCGTCTCTACCACTGCCTTGACCTTGGCTGAAGATTTTGCGGAGGTTTTGATTGGAACAACCAGAACCGATATTGATAGCACGACCTTAACGTTAACCGTGGCTGAATCTGCAACTGGGGTAGTCACAGTGCAGACATCAACCTCGGGCATCTCTGTATCGAGCCTAGAGAATATAAATGGCAGAACCACTTTAACCATCACCCTTAGCGATGGCGATCTAACGACAAATACTCAAGTGGTGATTGACGTCACACCCATTAATGACCCGCCCGTCTTAAGTGTTACAACCCCCGCATTTTTACTTAGCGAAAATTTTGCAACTTTTGTGATCTTAGTAAACAGAAGTGATGTGGATAGTAATACTTTGACTTTAACCGTGGCTGAATCTGCGACTGGTGTGGTCACTGTTACGCCCACAACCTTAGGTTTTGAAGTAAGTAGCATTAGAAGTGTGAATGGTATAACGACTTTAACCATTAGTCTTAGTGATGGCGACCTAACGACAACCACTCAAGTGGTGATCGACGTCGGACCCATTAATGACCCTCCAAGCTTAACCGTCTCTACCACTGCTTTGACCGTGGCTGAAGATTTTGCTACGGTATTGATTGCAACAACCAGAACGGATATTGATAGCACGACCTTGACGTTAACCGTGGCTGAATCCACGACTGGGGTGGTCACAGTCACAGTCACAACCACAGGCGTCTCTGTATCGAGCATAGAGAATATAAATGGCAGAACAACCTTAACCATTACCCTGAGTGATGGCAGACTAAGTACAACCACTCAAGTGGTGGTCGAAGTCACACCGGTTAATGACCCACCAGTCTTAACTGTCACTATGAATACATTGACATTAGGTGAAGATTTTGGAATGGTTTTAATTGGCACAAACAGTAGTGATATTGATAGTAACACCTTGACATTAACCGTGGCTGAATCGGCTACTGGCGTGGTCACAGTGCAGACAACGACCTCAGGCGTCTCTGTATTGAGCATAGAGAATATAAATGGCAGAACCACCTTAACCATCACGCTCAGTGATAGCCAATTAAGTTCAACAGCTCAAGTCGTAGTGGATGTCTCAGCCGTTAATGACCCACCAGTCTTAACTGTTTCTACTAATGCCTTGACATTGTCTGAAGATTTTGCAACGGTGTTGATCGCAACAACCAGAACGGATATTGATAGCACGACCCTGACATTAGCTGTGGCTGAATCTGCGACTGGAGTGGTCACAGTGACAATCACAGACGCAGGCGTTCAAGTTGCAAACATTACCGATACCAATGGTGTTACAACGCTCACTATTAGCCTCAGTGATGGCGATTTAACGACAACCACTGAAGTGGTGGTAGAAGTTACAGGGGTTAATGACCCACCAAGTTTAACGGTCTCTACCACTGCCTTGACCTTGGCTGAAGATTTTGCGGCGGTTTTGATTGGCACAACCAGAACGGATATTGATAGTAATAGCTTGACTTTAACTGTGTCTGAATCGGCTACTGGCGTGGTCACAGTGCTGACAACAACCTCAGGCGTCTCTGTATCGAGCATAGAGAATATAAATGGTCAAACCACTTTAACCATCACCCTTAGTGATGGCGATCTAACGACAAATACTCAAGTGGTGATCGACGTCACACCCATTAATGACCCACCAGTCTTAAGCGTTACAACCCCTGCATTTAATCTTAGTGAAAATTTTGCAACTTTTGTGATCGTAGTAAACAGAAGTGATGTGGATAGTAACACCTTGACTTTAACCGTGGTTGAATCAGCGACTGGTGTGGTCACTGTGACACCCACAACCTCAGGTTATGAAGTAAGTAGCATTAGAAGTGTGAATGGCATAACAACTTTAACCATCACCCTTAGTGATGGCGATCTAACGACAAGCACTCAAGTGCTGATCGACGTCACAGGGGTTAATGACCCACCAGTCTTAACTGTTTCAACCAATGTATTGAGCTTGGCTGAAGAATTTGGAACGGTACTGATCGCAACAACCAGAACGGATATTGATAGCACGACCTTGACCTTAACCGTGGTTGAATCCACGACTGGGGTGGTCACAGTCACAGTCACAACCACAGGTGTATCTGTATCTAGCATAGAGAATATAAATGGCAGAACGACTTTAACCATCACGCTCAGTGATGGCAGACTTAGTGCAACCACTCAAGTGGTGATTGACGTCACACCCGTTAATGACCCACCAACCTTAACCGTCTCTACCACTTCCTTAACCTTGGCTGAAGATTTTGCAGCGGTTTTGATTGGAACAACCAGAACGGATATTGATAGTAATAGCTTGACTTTAACCGTGACTGAATCGGCTACTGGAGTGGTCTCAGTGCTTACATCAACCTCAGGCATCTCTGTATCGAGCATAGAGAATATAAATGGCAGAACGACTTTAACCATTACGCTGAGTGATAGCCAAGCCAGTGTTTCTACCCAAGTAGTAGTCACAGTGAATGCAGTGAATGACCCGCCGACACTGACCATCCCAACTTCAATTTTGACTGAATCTGAAGATTTTATGGGTATCAGTACGGTTGCAACAGCTATGGATTTGGAAAATGACACGCTCACCTTAAGTGTGGTTGAATCGACCACAGGCGTGATCACTGTAACAACTTTAAATTCAGGTGTCCAAATAGCAAATATTGCCCATGCCAATGGTCGAACCACTTTAACGATTACAGTGAGTGATAGCACGCTAAGTTCGACGACTCAAGTCGTGGTCATAATCACACCCGTCAATGACACGCCGACACTGACCATTCCAACTGCAGCCTTAACTGAAATAGAAGATTTTATGGGCATCACTACGATTGCCACAGTAGTCAATGTTGATAGTGACACACTCACTTTAACTGTGGTGGAATCGACTACAGGCGTGGTCACTGTAACAACTTCAACCTTAGGGGTTCAAATAGCGAGCTTTGCCAATGCTGTTGGTCGCACCACTTTATCGATTACAGTCAGTGATAGCATACTGAGTTCAACGGCTCAAGTCGTGGTCACAATCACACCTGTTAACGACACACCGACTTTCACTCTTTCCTCGTCCAGTTTAACAATCTTTGAAGACTTTGACACAACGGTTTCAATCACAGTAACGAGTAACGATTTAGAAAATGATACTCTAACAATATCCGTGGTTGCATCGCCCACAGGCGTGATCACTGTAACGACTTCAAATTCAGTTGTTCAACTAAGGAGCATTGCCAATGTTAATGGTGTGACAACGCTCAATATTGCAGTCAGTGATGGCCAGAATAGTTCAACTCAACAAGTCTTGGTAACAGTGCAAGCCGTCAATGACACCCCAACTTTTACCCTTTCCACGATGAATTTGTCATTGATTGAAGACTTTGACACGACTATTCCAATTACAGTAATGAGTAATGATATAGATAATGACACTCTAACGATTACCGTGGTTGAATCCCCCCCAGGCGTGGTCACTGTAACGACTTCAGCTTTAGGTGTTCAAATTACAAGCTTTGCCAATGGCAATGGTGTGACAACGCTCACAATTATAGTCAGTGATGAGACTCTGAGTTCAACCGATCAAGTGGTGGTTTCAGTGACAGCCGTTGAAGATACGCCAACCATATTTGTCTCAACAGACAATATTTTAACCAATGTTGGATTTTCAGTTATCACGATTAACACAACTGCGAGTGACGCCGAAGATCCTGCCTTAACCTTTTCAGTGACAGATTCCACCCCTGGCGTTGTTAGAGTGACTACATCGACGAATGCCATTGTTTTGAATAGCATTCCATTCGTTTCAGGTCAAACCAATTTAACGATTCGTACAACAGACAGTGCTGGATTAACAGCTGTGCAAACCATCGCTGTGAATGTGGTTACTGCGCTTAGTGCCCCACCTGTATTGACTGTCTCCACTAACCTCATCCGTGTGGATGAAGATTTTACGACGGCTGTTGTCATCATAACGACTGCAACGGATGCTGAGAACGGTCCAATACTTATTTCAGTGAGTTCATCGACGCCTCTTGTGCGTGTTGATATATCGTCACCTGTTAGTGGTATAAGTACTTTCACCAATATGATCACCTTATCAGCGATTCTTAATGCGAATGGTGTTACTACTTTAACCGTAGAAGCAACCGATTCTGGAGGGAATTTTACTTCTGAGGAGATTGTCGTGGTAGTAAATTCAGTGACCGACTCTATTTCCTTTAGCTTATCGACCTCTGGGGTCGCCTTGACAACTATTGGTAGTCAGCTTAACCGAAATATTCAAAATATAACCGTCAGTAATCCAGGCGATGATAGAGTAAATGCCCAATTTCAAGTGACAAGTAGTGGTAGCCCTATATTTTCTACCAATCCCGCACCAGTGGTGAGCTATACCACCAATGCCTTAACAACTATGTCCACCTTGACCTCAACGACGCAATCAGCGCAATTGTATTTTTCAATCGCGCCTAATCAAGAAGGCACGGCCACTCTGACCATAAGACTCAATGATCTGACGCGTTCTGAAATGTCGCAGCAGACCATGGTTGTCGTCGTTAATCGGACAGAAGTTCCCCCGGTGATTGTTCAGGCCAACCCTAATATTCAAAATCTTATGGTTGATGGTGGGCGTCTTTACGCCAATTCGGTGAGGACAGCCCAAGAAGTCACGTCATTTTTGGTAGAAGCCAGAAATTTGGGCGGGCATTTGATCAACATCAATACAGTTGAAGAGTTTAATTTTGTAAATTCACCCTCAAATCCGTTAATTGCAAATCAGTCATGGATTGGATTGGTATTACCGCAGCAAACCTTTCCGGGCGAACTGTTTTGGATATCGAATGACAGCACAATTGCCTATGGTTTCTCAAGTACAAATGACAGGACGCTTCTAAATGTGTATCCAGGTCATTACCCCTTGACCTGGAATCCCATGGATGGTCTGCTTGCTCATAGAATAACAGATCCTGCCCCAGTATTCAATTGGACGATTTTTGATCAGGGGTTAGGGACGTTTTTCCTATTAAATGATCAAGGTGACCCTTCTTTCCGCCGGGGACTTTATGAATTTCCCAATGGCTTGGCTCCAGCCACTATAAATCCTATATCCGTTATAGGCTCGACTGCAACTGTACGTTTGACGGGATTTGATTTGAATCGCGATGCTGTAAACCTCTCTGATTGGACAGCAACGGCAACAAATGGCACAGTGACTTTTAACAATATTGCTCAAAATCAAGGCGTTCGAACAGTTGATTTGGTTTTCACCGCGCCAGCAAATTTTGATGGTCGGTCAACAGTTGTTGTTACACTTGATGTGAATGGTTTGACAACCAGCACGACCATTATATTCGCAGTTGATGGACCACCCAGTATCGCTTTATCGACTCATGCAATTACGGTTTTAGAAGATTTTACCAACTTTGTTATTGCTGCCTCAGCCACCGATGTGGTTGATGTTACTGTGCCACTAAACGTAACAGCCTCCTCCACGGGCGTTATTGCCATAGCAACCTCAGCCAATTCCATACAATTTTCAGGTGCACCTCAATTTAGCGGTGTAGTCACTCTGACAGTTCAGACAATTGATTCGGTTTCATTAACCGATTCTACCCAAGTCGTGGTTACCATATTATCGGTAAATGATACGCCAACTTTAACCGTTTCAAGTGATAATGTCTCAGTCCTCGGTGGTTTTGTACCTTTTTCCATCGGTACGACAGCCACTGATGTAGAAAGTGACACGGTCGCTGTAACTGTCAGCGCATCTGTCACAGGCGTGGTTTCTATCACGACTTTGACTAATGTCATTAATTTTTCTCCCATTGTGGGTGGATCGGGTCGAACCACCATAACTGTCACAGCGGTTGACGGTGAAAATGCCACAGCGGTTCAAACCATTGCTATTAACGTTATCGTAATGTCAAGTACCACACCCGTACTAACTGTTGCCAGTAATCTCATTCGCCTGCCAGAGGATTTTAGTGATTTTGTTTTAGGAACCACTGCCACAGACGCTGAGGATGATACCTTGACTGTCACAATTAGTTCATTAACGTCTCTTGTTAATGCAATGGTGGTTTCTACGCACAATATCACTTTGAGCTCAAGGGAAAATATTTTTGGCACTTCGACCATAAGCGTGCGCACACGCGATAGTGGCGGGATATTCATCTCAACAGAGGTTGTGGTCATAGTGGAATCTGTTAATGACACACCAACCATAACCGTCTCATCGCCTACGGTTGATATTATTACAAGCACCGTTTTGCTGAGCGTAGCTGCGACTGACGTGGAGAGTGGTGTATTAGCATTCAGCGTTTCAAGTGGACAGGGCCTTGTTAACACAGCCATAACAACCTCAAGTTTGGCAATAAGCCGAATTTCCAACTTTGTTGGTGGTCTAGTTGTTTTAACCCTCACTACAACGGATACCGATGGTGGTACTTATTCAACCAATGTGACTGTCATCGTGCAATCAGCGTTTCGTGTAACCACCACTGGTGTTAAGACGCTTGAATTCGCTTGGGATGGATTTCTTAATGCAAACCATTATCAACTTCAAAGTGAACCATTTTTTGGTGAAGGTTATGCGGACTTGAGTACGACGGGTCTTGTAGTCAGCCCCAATAGCACAAATATTAGACAAACCTCTGCACAGGCTTTTGTCAGCTTACATAGATATATTTCGAGGGTGAACGACCCACAATATGGTGTAATGACTTGCGATACAACAGCTTCTTGTAATTCCTCATTTAGGCACAATACAGTTGCTTTGACCAATACTCAGCTCAATGGCATGATTGGACGTATAGTGGCCAATGATGTTGGTACAAATGACAATTTTGGGACTTCCGTGAGTTTGAGCGGTGATGGCAATACGCTTGCTGTAGGGACACTACCATTTCAAACCCCACCGAGGGTGTATATATTCCGTCGAAATGGCAGCACATGGTCACAACAAGCGAACCTCCAAGCATCAAATGCTAATCAACAATTTATTCCTAGTCTATTTGGACAGTCTGTGAGTCTAAGTGCAGATGGTAACACCGTTGTTGTGGGCGCTCCAAACGAAGGTGGTGCTAACTCTGGAATCAACAATTTTCCATCTGATCCAACTGGTTATCAGGCATTTGGTTCAGGCGCCGCCTATGTATTCACTTTTAGTGCGGGTGCATGGTCACAACAAGCATACATCAAGGCCTCAAATACTCAAGTGGGCGATATATTTGGTACTTTTGTAAGCTTGAGCGGTGATGGCAATACGCTAGCGGTTGGAGCAATAAATGAGGATAGTTCTGCTAGGGGCATAGGTGGCACCCAGAGTGCTAATTCAGTTGCAGATTCAGGGGCCGTATATGTGTTTAGCGTGGTTGGTGGAAGTTGGACACAACATTCATACATAAAAGCTTCAAATACGGGGGCGGGCGATCATTTTGGCCATTCTGTAAGTTTAAGCAATGATGGCAGAACCCTTGCTGTCGGGGCAGAATTTGAAGATGGCTCATCTATTGGCATTAATGGGGCTGATAATGATACTGCCTCCGCTGCAGGCGCAACCTATGTATTCCGTTTCAACGGTATTGCGTGGAACCAAGAAGCGTACATTAAACCATTAAATACGGGGGCAGACGATGCGTTTGGCCAATCCGTAAGCTTGAGCGGTAATGGCAATATGCTTGCGGTGGGCGCATTTCATGAAGATGGCTCATCTACAGGTGTCAATGGGTCAGATAATAATAGTGCCTCTGATTCAGGTGCGACGTATGTATTCCGTTTTATGAGTGGTGCTTGGACACAGCAAGCATACATCAAAGCAGCTAATCCAGATATGGGCGATGATTTTGGGCATTCTGTTAGTCTAAGTGAGGATGGCACTGTTCTTGCAGTAGGGGCAGCAGATGAAGATGGCTCTGCCAGCGGTGTTGGAGGCAATTATACAAATGACGTTAGTTTTATGAATTCAGGTGCAACCTACGTGTTTGAACTAAGCAACGGCACTTGGGCTCAACGAGGCTATGTCAAAGCCAGTGACCCCTCAAGTGGCAATGTTTTTGGAAGATCGGTGAGCCTGAGTAACGATGGTGGTACATTAGCCGTAGGTGCATCGGGTGTTAACACTCAATCAGGTGCGGTTTACTTGTATTAATTGCGCCTTTTGTCCTAATCGACAGAGGAACAGTATTCCGTTAAGAAGAAGACTGTCAGTCGTTTAATTGTATAAGTGCCTGTGGTGTTAGGCTAACATTGATTGATCATGTTGCTCACTGTCTCAAATAGAGTTCGTTATTAGATTTTTGAAACTCTTTTGATTTTTCAGTCATGCCAATTTCTACTGCAATGCCCAAGTCTTTAATTTTATTGTCTCTGGCGTATTTCCTAATGTCTTGAGTAATCTTCATAGAGCAAAATTTTGGTCCGCACATAGAGCAGAAATGGGCTATTTTGGCAGATTCTCTGGGCAAGGTCTCATCATGATATTCGCGCGCTTTATCAGGGTCTAATCCAAGATTAAACTGATCATACCAACGAAATTCAAACCGCGCTTTCGAGATCGCATTATCGCGAATTTGAGCGCCTGGGTGTCCTTTGGCCAAGTCAGCGGCGTGGGCAGCGATCTTATATGCCATTAACCCTTCTTTGACATCCTCCCGATTGGGCAGACCGAGGTGTTCTTTTGGTGTGACGTAGCATAGCATGGCTGTGCCAAACCAACCGATCATTGCTGCCCCAATGGCCGATGTAATGTGGTCATAGCCTGGGGCAATATCTGTTGTCAAAGGGCCCAATGTATAAAAAGGTGCTTCATGGCAATGCTTGAGTTGTTCATCCATGTTCTCTTTAATCAGTTGCATTGGAACATGACCCGGGCCTTCGATCATAACTTGAACATCATGTTCCCAAGCTATTTTAGTGAGTTCACCCAAGGTTTTAAGTTCAGACATTTGCGCTTCATCGTTGGCATCGGCAATAGCCCCTGGGCGCAATCCGTCACCCAATGATAGACTGACATCGTATTGCGCACAAATTTCACAAATTTCAGCAAAGTGCTCATAGGCGAAATTTTCTTTGTGATGGTGTAAATTCCATTTTGCGTGTATAGAACCGCCGCGTGAGACGATACCGGTGACGCGTTCAGCAGTCAGATGTACGTAACGTAGAAGCACGCCAGCATGGATGGTGAAATAATCCACGCCTTGTTCTGCTTGCTCGATCAGAGTGTCTCTAAATATTTCCCAAGTTAATCGTTCGGCAATGCCGTGAACTTTTTCTAATGCTTGATAAATGGGTACTGTACCAACGGGCACAGGACAATTACGAATGATCCACTCGCGGGTCTCATGAATGTTTTGACCCGTTGATAAATCCATTAATGTATCGCCACCCCAACGAACCGACCAAACCATTTTTTCAACTTCTTCCTCAATGGATGAGGTTGTTGTGGAATTGCCTATATTTGAATTTACTTTAACCAAGAAATTTCGACCGATGATCATTGGCTCTAATTCTGGATGGTTGACATTGCAAGGGATAATGGCCCGCCCCATCGCAACCTCTTGTCGCACAAATTCAGGGGTGATTGATTTGGGTATAGAGGCGCCATAAGTTTCACCTGGATGCTGTTGAAAGAGACTTTTGTCTTCAATGTTACTTAAATTTTGATTTTCTCGAATCGCAATATATTCCATTTCAGGTGTGATGATACCTTGTTTGGCATAGTGCATTTGGGTCACGCGTTTGCCACTTTTGCCGCGTTTAGGCAGTGGGATGTTAGGGTAGCGTAGATCATTCAACCGCAACAGCGCATTGCGTTCAATGGTGTACTCTGAGCTGAATTGAGCGAGTTGTTCGCAATCTTGACGTTCATCGATCCAGACGCTTCGAGGTGTTGGTATGCCGTGCTCAAACTGGATATTTACTTTGGGGTCAGTATATGGCCCAGAAGTATCATAGATCCAGATGGGCGGGTTTTCGATGGGATCGCCTTTTTCGACTGCAGTGGCAGTTTGTTGGACTTCGCGCATGGCAACATTTATATCTGCGCGCGAGCCTTTTATATGAACCTTACTCGAATTGGGTAGGGATTCAACGTGGGATTGTTCAGTGCTGAGATTCTTTAGAACGACGCTCATGATAATAGGCTCCTAAAATGTCAATTGATGTATTTTACCGTACGAATTAGAGGGAAATATTCCCAGAATAAACATGCTCAGCATGCCCCGTCATAATAACCGATTGTGCTCGATCATTCCAATGTATCTTTAGCTGTCCGTTTGTCAGCTGGACATTCACTTGATGGTTTAATAGACCGAGATCTATGCCAATACAGGCGGCGGCACAAGCGCCACTGCCACAAGCTAAGGTTTCACCAACACCGCGCTCATAAACCCGCAATTGAATGTTAGCACGATCGATTTGCTGGGCAAATCCAACATTAACCGATTCTGGAAATAAAGAACTGGTCTGCATGGCCTGAGCAATGGGTTGAATATCGTAATTAGCGAGGTCATCAACCCAAAATACCGCGTGTGGATTGCCAATATTAACGACGTCAAATCGATGCGAATGATTTGCAAATTCAAATGTCTTGCAATCGTGTGTCATGGGAATGTGCTGAGCTTCAAAATGGGGCACACCCATGGCAACAGAGATGGATGTATCGTCATTGACCCTTAATGTCATTTGATCTACAGCGGTTTCAATGACAATTTGTTTCTTTGTGGTGCGTTTTGAATCGTACAAATAACGAGCCAAACATCGCGCACCATTGCCACACTGATGGACTTCGCAGCCATTGGCGTTGAATATACGATATCGGAAATCAGCCGCAGGGTTTGAGCTGGGTTGCAGTAACAGTAATTGATCAAAACCAATGCCATAGCGACGATCGGACCATTGTTTGATCTGATCCACATTGGGTTCAAAGGTCTGATTAAGGGCATCGATGACCATAAAATCATTGCCCAGACCGTGCATTTTTTCAAATTTAATGTTCATGAAAGGCTTGATTCGTATTGTGATAAGCGTATATTATGGCTTATTGCAATGCCGCTTAGGAGAGTAATTCAATAAGGGTTTAAACGCGCATTTTCCAAAAAAAAGGCGCAGATGAAAAACTGCGCCTTATTAACTTCAACGTTAAGGGTTTTAACGTTTTGAGTAATGTGGACGCTTCCGTGCTTTTCGAAGACCGGTCTTTTTACGCTCAACTTCTCTGGCATCGCGTGTGATAAACCCTTTCTTCCTCAAAGGGGATTTTAAGGTTTCATCATAAGTGACCAATGCTCTGGCTATACCGAGTCTAATGGCGCCGGCTTGTCCAGTTGAACCCCCACCAATCACATTGACGGTGATGTCGAAATGACCCATCAAATCAACCGATTCTAAAGGTTGTCTGATGATCATGCGATCGGTTTCTCTGCCAAAATAATTACTTTGATCTTTTTTATTAATGACAATTTTACCATTGCCTTTATCAACTAGAACACGCGCAACTGCGCTTTTACGACGTCCAGTGGCAAATATTCGTTCCATAGTTTATTTCCTTTGCTTTTAGCTAAGATTTAGTTCAGTGGGTTCTTGTGCTGAATGTGGATGTTCAGAACCCGCATAGATTTTTAGATTGCCTAACTGAGCACGACCCAAAGGGCCTCTTGGTAGCATGCCTTTTACCGCCAATTGAATGACTTTGGTAGAATCTTTTTCAAGCATTTTTTCCAAGGATGCTTCTTTTAGATTGCCCACATATCCCGTATAACGATAATATTTTTTGTCGCGTAGTTTATTGCCAGTCGTATGAATTTTATCGGAATTAATAACGACTATAAAATCACCACAATCGGCGCCAGGCGTAAATTCTGGTTTGTGTTTTCCACGTAAACGCAAAGCAAGCTCTGTCGCTAAGCGACCCAAGGTTTTGTTCGATGCATCAACCAAATACCAAGTTCTACGTATTGTAGCTGGTTTTGCAACATAACTTCGTTGTCCAATCATTCCGTTCACTCGCCACTATAAATTGTTTAATATTAGAAATGTGCATGAGGGAAATCTGATGTGACAGCCCTAGGCATTTCTCAACTTTGGAAAAGGGCGGAATTCTAACCACAAGACGTCTTTTAGTCAAGTATTATTTGTGTTGTTTGAGGTTTGTGCAGTGGATTGAATGAAAAGGTTTTTTGTGCCGTCTCTTGCTTGAATGAGTACGAAGATGGATCCAATGAATAGGGCGATCAATCCCAAGAATCTGAGATTATTATCCCATGAAATGATTTGAACCAAAGTCCCTCTAAAGAGGTCGGTTGTAGATAAAGAAGTGAGCGTGAATATAAGAATGAAAGATAGTCGATTAAAAAGGCTGGGCTTGTTAAGGCAATAACAAGCAAAGAAGGGATAAACGGCGCTTAGAAAAACCAAGGAGGGTCCTTCAGTTCGGGTGTTAAAAACCAATATAAAAAGTAAAGAAACAACCAAAATCAAATGGCTGTTTAAATGGGTCATTCGCTCATGATGTAACAATCTCATGCATAAGTAGGCTAAAACCAATGCCGTCAAGCCAACCAGGATGAAATATTCGTCTTGCCAAACATAATTAAAGTGCAATTGGCTGAAGGGTTTAACGCTTAAATAGTGGTGAATGTCATCATTCCAAGTGATATGGCGGTCAATGACGAGCGCCTCAAACCAACCTTGATAAAGTAAAACGGCGGTCTTAATACCCAAGATGAATGGAACGGCTGCAAGAATGCAATGACTCAATAATGACCAAATGATGAAACGATACTGCCGATCTATGAACAGCAATAAAGTGAGTACAATCGGTACCAACTTCATGTTGGTAACAAATGCCAAAATGAAAGCCGCTAGAAACCATTTTTTTAATTGGTAGCAGTGTATGCTTAACAACATGCCGGCAAGAATGATCGTATTGGATTGAAGATAACTGCTATTGGCGAAGATGTCATGCAGTGTGCTGACAACAATCAATATGGACCATGTCCAATGAATGGCGCGATTCATTGGTAATTTTTTTGTGACGAGATAAAGTGCGATTAACCATAGTGCGACAGAAACAAATTGCCAAATAAAAGCTGCGGCTGTAAGATCCAACTGTGACAAGGGCACCAAGATGGTCATGAGAAACGTTGGGCTATACTTGAATAAATCAAATCCATAACCAGGCGCGTAGGGGTTAAGCCCTATTTGAAATTGAATGGCCGCATTGTAGAAGGTTTCAAAAATCAGTGGACCTTGTGCGAAGGGGATTGAAAAATTCAATAGCAATACGAGTAATACGATGATCATCGTGGTGATTTTCAGTCGTTGGGTCGATAGTACACACTGCCAGAAATTATTCATTCAATTATTAGGGACGGCGTTTGGGTAGCAAGCATATTAGTCAATTGGATATGATTCTGCAATTATGCAGGAAATGCGCTCTGATATTGTGTTTTTTAAATGAATATTATTATCAAGTGTAGTGTATCTGTGCGTCGTTATAGATTTTTATTTATCCTAATATAAAGGTTCAATAAAACCATAACTAAGACGATCATCTGATGCATTAAAACCAAGCTGATTGAGCAAATTCAACAGAATTTTGATAGAATGCACGCCCATGAATTTTCAAGTTAGTTATGTACGCACACTCTGGTCAACCTATGTCAATTATGTTTGGCTACTCCATAAAAATGGTTCCAACCACTGTACCATTGTTGATCCTGGTGAAGCTGAACCATGCATTCAAGCATTGTCTAGTCGGCAGCTTATTCCCAAAGATATTTTAATCACGCATCATGATGGTGATCATGTCAATGGCGTTGAGGCCATCGTTAATCAGTATGGTCCTATGCCCATATACGGCCCTAAAGATTCGCCTTACACCAGCATTAACACGCCTTTATGCGATGGTGAAACCTTCGTGTTACCCAGCATAGACGAAACTTTTACGGTGATGGCAACCCCTGGGCACACGCTGGATCACATGGCTTATTATAGTGCGGGCATGGTTTTGTCTGGAGATGCGCTTTTTACTGGCGGATGTGGCCGGCTTTTCGAAGGAACCATGGCCCAGCTACATGATTCTGTTCACAAAATCGGCGCATTACCCCCAGAGACGCTGCTCTATTGTTCGCATGAATACACCGTTGAAAACTTAGAGTTTGCCTCTAAGCTTGAACCAAACAACCGTGCTATTATCGAGCGATTAAATAATGCCAAACAAAATGCGTTGGATCATAAACCCAGTGTCCCATCAACCATTGAATTAGAGCATCAAACCAATCCTTTTCTAAGAGCGCATATTCCTGCGGTTAAGCAGAACTGTGAGGCCTATGCCAAGCGCGCACTACAAACCGAGTTGGCTGTTTTTGAAATAATCAGAGAATGGCGCGGTTGAATGTCAATCTCATCCTTTAGTATCAAAGTGCATTCAAGCATGATTCGAAATATCTTCGGATGTATTTTTATAACGATATTTTTGGGAGCTTGTGGTTCTCAGACGCTCACCAATCAGGTCAAAAAAGAACCTGATAGTCAAAGCGTTTCATCAGAGGGCAATGGATCTAAATCACAACTTTTGAATGGGGATGAAAGTGCAGAAAATGGGGTAGATGATGCATCTATAAAATTTTCTAAGGCTCATAGAAATGTCGGCAGGTCACTCATAACCATAAATGATGATATCCAACCGCTGAACATCCATATTAAAAAAAACCACCAACCAGATATATCAAAGTTAAACATTCCCCTTGACAATGATCCATACAATAATGACTTATGGAAAAGAGTGAGTCAAGGTTTTTCCATGGGCAATGAGTATGAAAAATTACCCATTGTGCAATGGCATGTGGATAGAATTTTACGTTCGCCAAACCACTTTTTCAACATGTCCAAACGTGCTTCAATTTACTTACATTTTGTCGTGGAAGAGGTTGAAAAAAGGAACATGCCTTTGGAAATGGCCTTGCTACCCTTTGTTGAAAGTCGCTACCATCCCTTTGCGGTTGCGCCAAGTAGTGCGGCAGGTGGATTGTGGCAATTTACTCGCTGGACAGGCCGATTCTATGGTTTGGATCAAAATTGGTGGTACGATGGTCGATTTGACGTTTATGAATCGACCAATGCTGCGTTAAATTTATTGCAGGATTTACACGATCGTTATGGTGACTGGAGTTTGGCATTAGCAGCTTATAACTGGGGTATGGGCAATGTCGATCGTTCCCTCCTTAAAAGCCAAAACAAAGGCATAAAACAAAAGAGTTACTGGTCGATTCGAATGCCTTGGGAAACTCGCAATTATGTGCCTAAATTAATGGCATACGCCTACATCATTGCTCACAGAGAAAAATTAAAAGTCAGCGTTTATCCCATTGACAATAAAAGAAAAATAAAGCCCGTTGAAATTAACAAACCTTATGAGATGGTGCACATGGCCGATGCTGCCAAAGTCACTTTGGGCAATTTTCGATTGTTAAATCCAGGATTTAGACGTTGGGCTGTCAAACCAAACTCTAAATTTCAAATCATGGTGCCAGCAGAAGTTGCAACTGAGTTTAAGAAAAATATTGCCTCATTTGACAAATATAAGCAACTTAAATGGCGGTCGTACATCGTTCAATCGGGCGATAATCTCTATGACTTGGCGCGTTATCACGGCATTACTGTGCGCACTTTAAAACAGGTAAATCGTCTAAGAAGTAACTTAATTCGGATTGGGCAAAAATTGATCATTCCTGTTAAAACCCTTTAATTCACTCTTATGATTACCGCCATCGTCCCTGGCAGTACGTATCTATGGGGCGAACATGCCATTTTGCAGGGCCATAGGGCTACCTTGGTCTCAGTGGCGCAGTATTTATCCGTTTGCTTTATCCCAAACAGTCGCAGCAAGGACATTCAGATTCAGTCGCATTTGGGTCAACACACGCACTCTTTACGAGAGTTTGCGGAAACATTTCCACCGGAATTTAGATTTGTTTGTCATGCCATTAACAGTCATAGACCACCCACTGGGGGCGTGTTGATTATTCGCTCTGAATTTTCGCATAAACTTGGTCTGGGCTCTTCAGCGGCTGTAACGGTCGCAACAATGGCTTGTATGAAGCAAGCAGCAAAGCAAATTTTTACTGAGCAGAGCTTGTTGGAGGAAGTCACAGATCTGATTCGCAAAATTGAAGGCATAGGTTCTGGTGGTGATGTGGCCGCCTCCATCTTTGGTGGTGTAATCAGTTATCAAACACCTCAAAAAGCCGTTGTCAGACAGCCTTCAATCGGCCCATTGAGCCTGCATTATTGTGGTTATAAAACCGCCACCAAAGCCGTTTTGGAACACATTGGCAATAAATGGCAACACAATCAAAACGCGCTGACTGAGTTATATCAAAACATGGGTCAATTGTCCGAACAAGCAGAAACCGCTTTAAAAACAGATCAGTCTAAGCAAAAAATCGCCAAGTACATGAATGCCTATCATGGGTGTTTGGTGCAATTAGGTGTTGAGGACGAGGCACTTTGTCAAATTCGCAAGAGATTAATGGCGGCCGGTGCGCTCGCTGTTAAAATTTCTGGTTCGGGTCTGGGTGATTGTTTGATTGCTTTGGGGGTTTCTCAGCAAGAAACACAAGGCGCTGACAACATCGCCGTTAAAATATCACCCCACGGTCTAAGATTTCTATGAAACTCAATCATCACCCCAAAAATGAATATGCTGTGGGGCAGGCAGATGCCAACATTGCTTTGGCCAAATACTGGGGCAAACGTGACCCAGTATTGAATTTGCCAATGAACAGTAGCTTGTCCATTGGTTTAAAAAATTTAGGCACTAAAACCAAACTGACAGTTGCCCAGATTGACGAATTTTTACTTAATGGTGAGCACGACGCTCAAGCACAAAAACGCCTATTTGATTGGATTGATAAGATTCTACCGCAGCGACCAAAATTGCACATTCAGTCGGTTAATCATATTCCTACGGCGGCAGGCTTAGCCTCTTCTTCTTCGGCCTTTGCTGCGGCCACCTTTGCCTTAAATAATTTGTTCGACTGGCAATTAGACCCGCCCTCTTTAAGCGCCATTGCCCGGCGAGGGAGTGGCAGTGCCTGCCGTTCGATTGAAAAAGGTTTTGTGATTTGGCACAAAGGACAACTTTCAGATGGTTCTGACAGCGTCGCTCAATCTCTGGACGTTGATTGGTTAGATTTTAGCATTGGCATAGAAATGGTTGATAACCAGCCCAAAACAATCAGCTCAACTAACGGCATGAATCAAACAGTGCAAACATCCCCCCTTTATTCAAGTTGGGTTGAGTACGCCGATGATTGTGTACATAAAATACAACGTGCCATTGAACAAAAAGCCTTTGCCGAATTAGGTGCTGTGGTTGAACAAAACGCCATGACCATGCATGCAACCATGATGAGCGCTCAGCCAATGATCCATTATTGGCAGCCCAATACCTACTCGGCCATTGAAAAAGTTCTGCTTTTAAGGCGTAATGGTTGTGCAGTTTTTTATACAATGGATGCTGGTCCAAATCTAAAGTTACTTTTTTTAAAGCCTGATTTAGACCAGATTATGGCAGTATTTCCAAACTTAATAACGGTGTTTCCATTCAATGACTAACGCTTATTCTGACGATATTGATCAATTTAACCAAAATGCGGCGTCCTGGTGGGATCCCAATGGTGCTTATAAAACGCTCCATCAAATCAATCCTTTGCGCTTGAATTTTATACTTGAGCACACAGCCATCGATCAAAAAAAGATTTTGGATGTGGGTTGTGGCGGTGGCATATTAAGCGAGTCTTTGTGTGCTTTGGGCGCTCAAGTAAAAGGCATTGATTTGGCAGAAAAAACGCTGGAAGTTGCACAGAAACATGCGCAAGACAAGCAGTTTGACATTGATTATCAGTGTTGCTCAGTAGAGTCATTGATCGAAGAGCATCAGCAACACTATGATGTTGTCTGCTGTATGGAAATGTTAGAGCACGTGCCTGAACCAGAAAAAATAATCACCGCCTTGGCACAATTATGCAAACCTGGTGGATGGGTATTTATATCAACCATCAATCGCAATGCACTGGCCTGGCTGGGTATGATTGTGGTAGCAGAAAAATTATTGAAATGGTTGCCCGAAGGCACACACAATGCCAGTCATTTTATCAAACCAGAAGAAGTCACCGCTTGGGCGCAATCAGTCGGTTTAATTCATATGGCGACGAATGGGCTGATTTTTGACCCCATACATCATCAGTTTAAACGCCATAAAGATCAGGTGCAAATTAATTATGTCCAAGCCTATCAGATGGCTGAGGAGGCTTCAAAATCGTGAGTCAAACGGCTATTTTTTTTGATTTAGATGGGACCATCTTCGATACGGCTTCAGACTTGGTGAATGCGGCCAATAAGACTGCCCAGCATTTTGGTTTACCAGAAAAATCATATGAGCAACTGCGCCATCATGTATCAAATGGTGCACGAGCCGTATTGGCACAACTGTTCCCAGAGTCGCAAATTGAACAAGCACGCGTGTTTATGTTGGAGGTTTACGAAGCAAGTCAATATCAAAATACGCGCTATTTCGGCACCTTGGAGCAAACCTTATTTGAACTGAATCAAAGCGATTGGCTGTGGGGTATTATGACCAATAAATCCCGCTATTTAAGCACGCACTTACTCAGTATTTTGATGCCCTGGTGGGATCAACAAACGCTCTATTGTGGGGATGATTTTGAGCATTTAAAACCGCACCCAATCGCCTTCCACTGCATCACAAAAGCGCATGACATTACACCGCATAAAAGTTATTATGTGGGCGATCATCGTAAAGATGTGGTCGCTGCGAAAGGCGCTGATTGGCAGACCATTGCCGTGGATTATGGTTACCATGACAAAACCGATCCCCCCGAACTTTGGCAAGCAAATTATGTGTTCCAAAAACCACAAGATTTACAAAAATGGTTGCATAAAAGCGTCCTCTCATGAACTCAACCATTCCAAAATATCCTGTTCAAGGACAGTTTCTCAAAGATAAGGTGGTGCTTATTACGGGTGGCACATCAGGCATAGGAAAAGCCTTGGCTTTGGCCTGCGCCCATCAACAAGCTGAAGTTATCTTGCTTGGGCGCAACGTACGTAAATTAGAAGCGGTTGCTGATCAGATAGAGACCGAGGCTTCAACGCAAATTCATTTATACCCCTTAAATATGGCGGCTGCCAATGACACGGATTATTCGGATCTGGCTGAAACTCTCAGCCAGAAATTTGGACGGCTGCATGGTTTGGTGCATAATGCGGCGGCTCTGGGTAACCTCAGCCCATTCAAGCACTACAGTCTTGTACAGTGGTATAAGGTGATGCAGACAAATGTCAACGGACCCATGGTTATGACACAAGCCCTATTGCCTTTGTTAGAAACCAGCGATCATGCCAGTATCATTTGGACCAGTTCAGGTGTGGCTCAAAATGTCCAATCCTATTGGGGCGCATACGGTGTCAGCAAATGTGCCAATGATTATATGATGCAGTTGATTGCAACAGAGTATGCTGAATCAAAGTTGCGTTGCAATGCCATTAATCCAGGACCCGTTGCAACGGGCATGCGTGCCAAAGCATTCCCTGGAGAAGACCCCAATACCTTGAGAAAACCTCGTGATATTTTAGACGCTTGGCTGTACTTGTTGAGCGATGACAGTATTGGTGTAAATGGGCAGCGGCTACAGGCTCAGTAACGCCAAAAAATCAATCATTGTGATTGGGCGCAACAGAGCGAAATGAATGATTTTATGGTATTATTTGCGCCCATAAAACACGCACAAATGAGACAAAATTTGGGGGCTTACTCTCTTATAAAGGTTTTCATTTCCCACAATAGTTTGACGCATTATCTCAGTTAAAAAATGACGAAAAAAATACAGTCTTATGCCGACAGTGGTGTCAATATTGATGCAGGCAATCAACTCATTGAAAGCATCAAACCGGCGATTAAAAAAACCCGCCGACCCGAAGTCATGTCGAGTATTGGCGGATTTGGTGCAGCCTTTCGCATTCCAAAACATTATAAAAACCCCCTGTTATTTACCGCCACTGATGGGGTGGGAACAAAACTACACCTTGCCATAGAGCGCAATGATTTCAGTGGCATAGGCATTGATTTGGTGGCCATGTGTGTCAATGATTTGATCGTCAGTGGTGCAGAGCCCTTAGTGTTTTTAGATTATTACGCCACAGGACAGCTAAATAATGCCGTAGCGATTAGAGTGATTGAAAACATTGCCAAAGGCTGTGAACTCGCTGGATGCGCACTGATTGGTGGTGAAACGGCCGAGATGCCAGGGATGTATGCCCCAGACCTATTTGATTTGGCAGGTTTCAGTATAGGGGTGGTTGAAGAGGAAGATATGATTGATGGCCGTCATGTGCAAAGTGGTGATTTGATCATTGGTTTGCCTTCAAGTGGCATCCATTCAAATGGCTATTCTTTGGTGAATGCGATTTTAAAACAAACAGAAGACATACCCGAATCGGTGAATCAAAAACTGTTGATACCAACCAAAATATACGTCAAAACCGTATTGCAATTAAGCAAAAAAGTAAAAATCAAGGCCATTGCCCACATTACGGGCGGCGGCATAACAGAGAACCTACCAAGAGTTCTACCCCCTCAAACTCAGGCACAAATCGCCTTAAGCAGTTGGCAACGACCTGAAATCTTCCAATGGTTACAGCAACAAGGGCAGGTGGCTGAGGCTGAAATGCTTCGAGTATTTAACTGCGGGATTGGTTTGATTTTAGTAATAGCCAAAGAAGACTTGAGCCAAGTCGCGGACGTTTTAAACGCCTGTGGCGAATCCTTTTTTGAATTGGGCGAAGTCAACTCCAATCCTTCTGAACCATCGGCTGTAAAATACAATGCTTGAGCGATTGGTGGTGCTCATTTCGGGGCGAGGGACAAATTTTAAAGCCATCCATCAAGCGTGTCAACGCGGTGAACTGAACGCCGAAATCGTCGCTGTTATTTCTGATAATCCAGAGGCGGCTGGATTGGACTACGCTCAAGAACATGCCATCCCAACAAAGACATTCAATTTTAAAAATTATTCCAATCGTGCACAATTTGAAGGGGCTTTGAGTGATACTGTGAATGAATATCAGCCTCATTGGATTATTTTGGCCGGTTTCATGAGGGTTTTAAGTGGTCATTTCGTCGATAAGTATAAAGGAAAGATCGTGAATATTCATCCGTCATTACTACCAAAATATCCTGGGCTGAATACCCACCAAAGGGCTATTGATGCAGGAGATAAAGTCACGGGCGCCAGTGTCCATTTTGTCACGGCTGTTGTCGATGATGGACCCTTGATTAAACAGACTCAAATGGCCATTCTTCCCCAAGACAATGCCACTACGTTGAAGCAAAGACTATTACCAAAAGAAAATATTCTATATGTTGAGGCATTGGCTTTGGTGGTCAATGAGAAATTGAGATTGATATGAAAAACCTTGTAAAATTATTCCTTATATCGCTCATTTTGCTTAGCACGGGTTTACTGGCAAAAGGTCCGCAACCCTTTGAGGCAAAATATGAAGTCACTTATGGCTTAATCAGTCTAGGGACTGGCGTCATGAAATTAGCAAAAGTTGATGAGTTCAACTACCTGTTGACGTTCGAGGCTGAAACGGATGGTGTGGTTTCGTGGTTGGTTGAAAATACTTTGATTGAAAAAAGTTGGCTCAGTATCAACTATGATGATCGTTTGGTCACAGACAAATATTTCTTTAAATTAGAGGGTGATCACCCACAAGAGCATACGGTTTTGTTTGAATATTTAACGGGTACCATTCGCCGTTTAGATGGCAAAGAGTCGTGGGAGATTGACACGGATTTGGCGACCGATCGATTGGCCTTTGCATTTGCTATGGGCAATGACCTTTTGAATGGCTACCCTTTGCGTCAACCTTTTATCATTGCCGGCTATCATCATTTGTGGCGTGTAGAATTTGAAAACAAAGGGGTTGAGAAGCGAAGTTATGCCGGAGCTGAGTATGATACAGTGCACATGCACGCCAAATATAAAGACGAAGAAATTGACATATGGTTAGATGAAAATCAAGAATATAGACCCGTTGAAATCAGCTTTGATAGCGGTTCTGGCTGGTCTTCAAGATATGTGCTTAGCCAATAATTTTTCTTTTTAACACAATGGATATTGATACTCAAAGAACCTTAACCTTATCAGCGCTTTATCAGTGCGCTCAGATCGTACACAGCATTTCTGTTGATGGTGTTGCGACGCTGACAGATTATAAAGCGATTACCCAATTATTATTTGCAGAGGATAACGAAGCGTTCAACAATATCTTGAACGAAGTTAAGCCCTTTAAAACGGGTTTAGAGCATTTGGGCAAACAGCTGTCCGGTCAACAAGACAGTATTGAACATTTAGAAATAACGCGCTATGTGATCAGCCTGATTGCCCTTGAGAAATCCTTCAGTAGTCAAACTCAGTTGTTACAGCAAGTGGCGGAAAAAATTGAATTATGTCATCAGCAAATGGGCGACAATGACGATAAATTTGTTGAAAAAATAAAACAAGTGGCAGAAGTTTATGTGGAACATATTTCGTCCTTGCAACCGAGAATTCGAATCAAAGGCTCAAAAGGACATTTGTCGAATCCCCAAAACTCTGAGCGCATTCGATGCATCCTATTGGCCGGTTTGCGAATTGCCATGCACTGGCGCACCTTGAACGGTCGTCGCTGGCATTTGTTTTTTTTCCGCAGTCGATACATCAACAAAGGGAATGAGCTGTTGAATTCCATTGTGGATATGTAAACAAAGAAATTTAACCTTAAACCAACATATAACCAAATTAGCCATGCATTTTCTAATTTCACCCGCTAAATCATTGGACTGTCTATCAGAACCACCCACACAACAGTTCAGCATGCCGGTATTCATCAATGAAGCCACAATACTGGCCAAAATATTACAGAAAAAAAGTGCAAAAAAACTGAGAGGGCTGATGGACATCAGCGAGAAATTAAGCGAACTGAATGTGCAACGTTATGCTCGGTGGAACGGTGACCTTGAAGGAGAGGAAGCTAAGCAAGCGGTTTTTATGTTTCAAGGCGATGTGTATCAAGGGTTGAATGTGAGCGATCTCAATGCCAATCAATTGTCCTATGTCAACGAGCATACATTTATCTTATCAGGCTTATACGGCTTACTGACCCCCTTAGATAAAATTTTACCTTACCGTTTAGAAATGGGTACGCAGCTCAAAAATCGACGTGGTCGTGACTTGTACGCATTTTGGCGGAAGAAAATTGCCAAACACATGAATCAGTCGGGTTCAGAGGTCTTCATCAATTTGGCCTCCAATGAATATATAAAATCTGTTGATCGTTCGCAATTAACCGCCCCCATGATTGATATGGTGTTCAAAGACTGGAGCAATGGTCAATATAAAGTGATTGGTTTTTTTGCCAAAAAAGCTCGGGGCATGATGTTGTCTTGGGCGGCAAAGCAACAAGTGACAGACCCGCAACAACTGAAACAATTTGATCAAGGGGGTTATGTTTATGATTCTGCACTTTCAACGCCACAAAAATGGGTATTTACTCGTAAAATAGCCGTATGAATACACAAAGCATTTCTTCCGACATTCCCAAACTTAGAACGCTTAAAGCGAATATGAGTAAGGCCGAATACAAAGCCAGTAAACTGCGCGATCGTCCTGACCCCAATGCTCAGCGTTTAAAGAAACCAGCTTGGATAAAGGCGGTTTCTCCTAAGTTAGAGCACATTGGTCGCATCAAGGAAATCAAATCACTCATGAGATCGCTTGATTTACACAGTGTTTGTGAAGAAGCCTCATGCCCAAACTTAAGCGAATGTTTCAGTCATGGTACGGCAACATTTATGATTATGGGTGATATTTGTACACGCAAATGTCCATTTTGTGATGTGGCCCATGGTCGGCCTAAAGTATTGGATAAAAACGAACCCGAAAATTTAGCCAAAGCCATCTCTCATTTAGACTTGAAGTATGTTGTTATCACCTCGGTTGATCGCGATGATCTTCGAGATGGCGGGGCAGCGCATTTTGCAGAATGCGTGTCGCGCATTCGATCTTATTCACCAAACATAAAAATTGAAACCTTGGTGCCTGATTTTAGAGGGTGCGAATCAATCGCCTTAGAAAATATAAAGCAAGGAACACCAGATGTTTTTAATCACAATTTAGAGACTGTACCGCGCATTTATGATCGAACCCGACCTGGGGCAAATTATCAGGCATCGCTCAAATTATTAGAAAACTTCAAGGCACAACATGCTGAAGTACCGACCAAATCGGGCATTATGGTCGGTCTGGGCGAATCCATGGAAGAAATCATTGAGGTCATGCAAGACCTCAGAAGTCATGGGGTCAATATGCTGACGGTCGGCCAATATCTCCAGCCCTCTCGTCACCACCTGCCTGTAGAGCGTTATGTGACGCCGAGCGAGTTTGCTTTTTTAGAAGAAGAGGGCAATCGCATGGGTTTTGAAAATGTTGCAGCAGGACCGATGGTACGTTCTTCCTATCACGCAGATTTGCAAGCAAAGTCGGTTTAATCGGCATCTCCAATCATAGTCAACGGGCAGTATTGCACGTTGACATTATGCTCGTTTATTCGGCGGTTTAAGTTTATTTCGGCGTGAACTCGCACAAACCATAGCGCAAAGCATCCTTGCAAGAAGCGTCATATCCTCAATGGGCAGACGATTTAGGAATGAACATGGCATCGCCGTAGCTAAAAAATCGATACTGATTTTCGACAGCATAACGATAAGCGGTAAGCGTATTGTTGAAACCATAGAATGCACTTACCAACATCAACAGAGTGGAGTGGGGCAAATGAAAATTGGTGATGAGTGCATTGGTCAGACCAAATTGAAATCCAGGGGTAATGAAAATATCGGTCTCGCCCTCAATGGCGTTGAGTTGACCTTGGCACTGTATCCAGGCGCTTTCTAAGCTACGCATCACCGTTGTTCCTACGGCAATAACACGGCCATTCAGAGCCCGAGTTTGGATGATTTGATCGATGGTTTTTTGGTCGATGTGAAAATACTCGCTGTGCATTTTGTGATCTTTGATGGCTTCAACTTGAACGGGCTGAAATGTCCCAGCCCCCACGTGCAACGTGAGCTCGGCTGTTTGGATGCCTTTGTGAGCTATTTTCTTCATTAATTTGTGGCTGAAATGGAGTCCGGCTGTGGGTGTGGCTACAGCGCCATAATGTTGGGCGAATATGGTCTGGTAACGTTCGACATCGACCGCTTCGGCCTTGCGTTTTATATAAGGGGGGAGGGGGAGCTCACCATGGGTTTCAAGCAAAGCATAGACATCAATGTGTGGAGGAAACTGGATGGTATAAAAATGGTTCTCTCGACCGGTTATGGTGACTTCCAAGTCACCTTTCAAAAGGATGATTTGGGTGCCAATCGCCGGCGCACGATTAGACTTAATGAACACTCGAGCTGAATGATCAGCCTTGAGTCGTTCAAAGAGTAGTTCAAGTTTCCCGCCACTTTTTTTATGACCATAGAGGCGAGCGGCCAGTGTTTTGGTATTGTTAAAGACTAATAAATCATTGGGCCTTAAGTGGTCGATCAAGTCGTTAAAGTGTTGATCTTCTAGGGTCTCACCGGCAATTAATAAGCGCGACTGATCTCGAACTTTACTGGGATATTGGGCAATCTGGTCGGGTGGCAGATCAAAATCAAAATCCTTGGTGTTCATGTACGCCAGAATACCGGGGTTAACAAAACCACCAGTGTATAAAACTCTAATCGACCCAGCAACATGGCAAAACTTAAGACATATTTTGCTGTGATGCTCACACCTGAATAGTTTATGGCAGCATTGCCCATGGCTGGGCCCAAATTATTGATACATGAAGATAGGGTGGTAAAAGCGGTCAGAGGCGGCTCTCCTGCAATGAGTAGGATCAGAAATAGCAATAAAAATGAGGAGACGTACAAGGCAAAAAAGCCCCAAATGGTGTTGACGATGCGCTCTGGAATAACTTGTTCGTTGAGGCGTAGGGGTTTAATCGCACGGGGGTGGATTAACATGATGATTTCTCGTAGGCCCTGTTTGAAAAGCAGTATGAGGCGAATGACTTTCATGCCACCGCCGGTAGAGCCTGCACAAGCTCCAATAAAACTTGCAAAAATTAATATATAAGGTATGCCACTGGGCCAGTTGTACCAATCCGTTGTGGTAAAACCAGCGGTTGAAGCCAGAGAGATGGTTTGAAAAATACCGTGGCGAAGCGCGTCAGAAATTGGAAGTTCGGTATTATAAAAAAGTAGTAAACTACAGATCACACAAAGAATGGCCATTAAATAAAGGAAAATGCGCGTTTCAGTATCTCTGAAATAACTCAAAATGCCGCCCAAATTACGACGATGCCAAGCGTTGAAGTGTAAGGTGAAATTGACAGCTGAAATCAGAATGAATAAGATGGCTATGGACTCAATGATGGGACTGTCAAAATAAGCAAAACTGTTGTCGTAGGTCGAAAACCCACCAATCGAGATGGTTGAAAAACTGTGGGTAATGGCTTCAAACCAGTTCATGCCAGCGAGCTTATAGGCAATGGCACAAAGGACGGTTAGGGCCAAATATATGCCCCATAGCGCCTTGGCTGTTTCTGAAATGCGCGGTGATAGTTTCTCATCTTTCATTGGGCTGGCTAATTCAGCTTTAAACATGAATTGCCCACCCACACCCAAAGTTGGTAAAACGGCAATGGCCAGAACGATGATGCCCATCCCCCCATACCATTGCAGTTGCTGGCGGTAAAACAACAGTGATTTCGGTAATGTTTCCAAATTGGTAAAGACCGTTGCCCCTGTTGTTGTTAATCCTGAAAATGACTCAAACAAGGTGTCGCTGAACCCTAAATGTGCGGTCTCTAAGGTCAGATGAAAGGGTAGTGTGCCAATTAACCCTAAGCTAACCCAATAGAGAACAACGATGATAAAACCATCTTTTAATTTTGGTGTGCTCTCTTTATAGCTGGCTGTGGGCACATAGATTAAAGCGGCAAGCAAGATTGTGAAAAAACCCGTCATGGCAAATGATGAAAACGTTTGCTCTTCATAAATGAAGGCAACAGCCATTGGCGCGATCATGGTGACACTGTACATGGCAATGAGCATGCCGAGTACGCGAGCAATGGTGGGTAAACTCATGTCTATTTATGGGCGATGTTAAAGTTCATAAAGCAACTGGGACCATTGTTGGTATGCGCTAATGAATAGTGACTATTTGATACAAAACAATTGTTCAACGGCAGGAACTGACTGGCGATCGTTGACAAACACAATGATGTGGTCTTCCGTTTCGATGACCGTACTATTATGGGCAATGACGATTTCATCTTGGCGTAAGATGGCGCCAATAATCACGCCCTCAGGCAGATCAATGTCTTTAATGGCTTTACCAATGGTCTTTGAGTTGGATGAATTGCCGTGAACGATGAGCTCCAATACTTCGGCACTGCCTAATCTAACCGTATGCGCCTCAGCGGTGTCATCTTTGCGCATGAACGCCAAAACATTAGAAATGGTGATCAAGTCGGGGGAAATCGCTGCATCAATCTTAGAACTTTCTAATAGTGTCATGTAATCGGGTTTGTTGATCAGCGTCATCACCTTTTTAGTGTGCAGTGATTTTGCCAGCATTGAGCTAATGATGTTGTCCTCGTCACTATTGGTTAATGCCATAAACACATCAGAATCAAAAATATTTTCTTGATTTAGCAACACTCTATCCGTGGCGTCGCCTCTTAATACCACGGCTTTTTCTAAGCGTTCAGCAATATATTGTGATCGGTCTGCATTGTGTTCAATGATTTTGACTGAGTGCATCTTGTCTTCTAAGGCGCGGGCTAAACGGTATCCAATATGCCCACCACCGGCAATGGTGATGGATTTATAGGGTTTTTCAGTCCGCTGTAACTCACCCATAATAAGCCGAATATGATTTTTTTCAGCGATGAAAAAGATTTCATCATTGGCTTGAACAATCGTATCAGCTTCGGGTTTTATTGGTTGCCCCCCTCTGTACAGTGCGACAATGCGGGTATCTACTTCATTTGGCAGGTGCGATTTTAGGGCGATGATTTTTTTATTCACCATCATCCCGCCTGGATATATTTTGACCGCAACCATACGCACCTTACCTTTTGCAAAGTCTATGACTTGGAGGGCACCAGGGGTTTCGATCAATTTTCGAATGTACTCCGTCACGATGCGTTGGGGGCTGATGAAATGCTCGATTACTTGCGCGCCAGCGGCATCGGTCGAAATTAAATCACGATGCGCCCAGTAACCAGGTAATCGAACACGACATAATTTACTTGCTTCGCTATTAAAGCGTTGTGCAATATGACAGGCTAGGATATTGGATTCATCATCTCGGGTGACTGCAATGATGATGTCAGCGGTTTCTGCTTCAGCGCGGCGTAATGTTATGGGATCTGAGGCAATGCCGTTGACCAATCGGACGTCAATAGAGCTTCTTAACAGCTCTAAGCGTTGCACATTGCTATCGACGACCGTAATGTTGTTATTTTCTTCCGCAGCAAGGTGACGCGCCAGCGCTTTGCCAACACGGCCAGCACCCAAAATCAGAACATTCATCGATTAGCCTCTATGAAAAGCCGTAAAAATACGGTTAAACGGCTGGTATTAATAGAAAATAAGTTCAAGTTGATTGGTCTATGTGTTAGCAGGTTTTGAAATGACACGGTTTATCATTAATTACGGCATATATTTTAATTCAATATGGCCATTTACGATAGTAATACATAAAATTTATAGAATTTCGCGCAAACCATTTTTGTTCATTTTACTAACAATGCCCTTGGCTTCCATTTCTTCTATTAACCGAGCTGCACGGTTATACCCAATGCGCAGTTCACGTTGTATTCTTGAAATAGAGGCTTTACCAGATGTCATCACCACATTAACCGCTTCTTCATAGAGGGCGGAATCCTCATCTTCATGGGACTGTTTCTTGCCATGATCTAATGCTTCAGGTTCTTCAACCAATTTTTCTAAATAGGTTGGCGGTGGATTATGACTTTTAACAAAGTCCACAACACGGTGTACTTCAGCGTCTGAAACAAATGCGCCATGACCGCGCATGGGTAATCCACTGCCTGGTGGCAGATAAAGCATATCGCCCATGCCCAATAATTGTTCAGCCCCCCCTTGGTCGATGATGGTTCGAGAATCGATTTTGGTCGAGACTTGGAAAGACAAGCGGGTGGGTATGTTGGCTTTGATCAAGCCCGTAATCACGTTGACCGAAGGCCGCTGGGTCGCGAGAATCAAATGGATACCTGCCGCTCGAGCCTTCTGCGCTAAACGCGCAATCAATTCTTCAATTTGTTTGCCAACGACCATCATCAGATCGGCAAATTCATCAATAACGATGACGATAAAGTTGAGGGGTTCTAATTCAGGAGACTCTTCCGCCATTTCATGTCCATAAATGGGGGTTGGTTTATACAGTGGATCTTTGATGGGATGCCCTTCGTCGCGGGCTTTCTTAATCTTATCGTTCATCCCCTGAATGTTTCTCACGCCTAATATGGACATTAATTTGTATCGGCGCTCCATTTCAGCCACGCTCCATTTCAACGCATTGGCCGCTTGACTCATATCTGTTACCACGGGGCTTAACAAGTGCGGAATGCCTTCATAGATAGACAGTTCCAACATCTTCGGGTCAATCATAATGAATTTGACTTGTTCGGGCGGCGCTTTAAAAATTAAACTTAAGATCATTGAATTAATGCCCACAGACTTGCCTGAGCCGGTCGTACCAGCGACCAATATGTGGGGCATTTTTGCGAGATCAACCACCACGGCATCACCAGCAATGTCCTTGCCCAATCCTAAGGTCATGGCATGTTTTGATTGGACAAAAACGTCAGATTGCAAGATTTCTTTAAAACTGACCATCTCACGTTTTAAATTGGGTATTTCAATGCCTATAACCGACTTGCCAATAATGACATCAACCACGCGTACACTTTGAACGGCCATTGCCCTGGCAAGGTCTTTGGCCAGCAAACTGATCTGATTGACTTTGACCCCAGGTGCGGGTTGTATTTCAAATAAAGTCACCACAGGGCCAGGTTGTATGGCTTCCACAGTGATGCTGATATTAAAATGCTCCAAACTGTCTTTTAATTTTGTGGCCAATTGTTGCAAGTCGGTTTCAGAATACCCTTGTGTTTTTTCTGGAATTGGGTCTAATAAATCAACGGAGGGTAAAACGCCAGATTTATGCGTCATTGAATCAGATTTTGCTTTGGTTAACGACGCCATAGGCGCTGTTGGTATGGTTGCAGTCGCTGAGGGTTCAGTTTTCAGGTTGGCTGGTGCAACGGCATCGAAATTTGGTTCATCAAGTGGATTGATTTGATTTGAAACAGGGGGGATTTCTAAAGACTGATCAAACTTTTGATCGGGCAACACGCCTGCAAAATGAGCTTGCTGAGCAGAGGGGCTAGCTTCCGACCGGGTTGGGATTGTGTGATTTTTTTGAATTTTTCTTTGTGGAAATTTCGGCATTTTAAACGTCAGCCAAGACATTTTTTCTCGGAGTGTACGTTTTTGTGTGGGTTTAAGGTCAGCAAGTCTATTGTCTTCTGGTCTTTTTGATGTTTTGAACAAAGCGAGTATTGAAGCGCCCGTCTTTTCAAATAAGGTGATACAAGACATGGCCGTTGCGAGGGTGAATGCAAAAAGAAACAGGACATTGAGTATCAAAATGGTTCCAAGAAAACCAAACCAATTTTGTAAATGCTGAACGATCCAATGACCAATAATGCCCCCATTAAGGACATGGCTCGGTGTATCGATGGTGACCAAACCACAGAGGGCAAAAAACATAACCATGAGCCCCATAAATCGCCCCCAAGCTGGCAAATTGAGCGACCCTCCAATTCTTTCACGAAGCTGCCATAGCCTGTCACATAGACTGATCAATATGATGAGTGGGATAAGATAGGCGATGTTTCCAAGCAACAATTTTAAGTAATGACCCATCCAAAGACCAAAAGATCCTGCTTCATCTGTACGTAATGCCACATACAAATACACAGCACTCGACAGGTAAGCTAAGTAGATAACAATACGGAAGGGCGGCGCGACAGTTGCGGTACTCATGGCTATATTTTACATTAACAGCATCATATTAATACATTGTATTTTAAAGAAATAACACATAAATGTTTTGCGCAATTCCCACCCAAACAGCTGATGAACTTCTTTCCCTATATCCTTGTCGCAAAGGTGGATGGACCTGATTGATATATTGGCGGGTCGGCTTGTGGTGCGAGATGGGTTAATCGTCTGAATGCGTCAGCTGATCAATGCGGGTGGTCAGTGATTCAACTTGCTGTTCTAAGGCAGCTATTCGTTGTTCCAATTGAGACGGTTCGCGGGTGTTTTTTGGTCGAGGAACTGGTTCAACCACCCCACAGAGTAAATGGGTAAATCGATCCTCCCTTTGCCCCAACCCTTTGGGTAACAATTGAACGAGTGGACTTTCTCTTTCAATTAAATTTGAAAGGTTTTCAAGCAGGGATGCCTCGTCTTCAAAATCAACCATGCGCTTGGTGCGCACTTTTAACTCATTCAATGTTTGGGGCGAACGCAATAGCATGACGGTTAGCAATGCTTGATGGCTTTTTTCCAATTGTAGTTGTTGGCGGGTGCGGTGCTTATAGCGATCAGCACGATCACCAAATTGAATGTCGAGCCATTTATTCTGCTCTAGGATTTTTGCCGTTCGACCGACTTCGCCCATTTCTAACTGCATGGTGGGCTCTCGATTGCTTTTTTGGTTACAGGCAAGCGTCAATGCATTTAAAGTCAGAGGGTAATTTTCTGGCACGGTCAACTCTTTTTCCATCAAACAACCCAGTACTCGTGCTTCAGTGGGGGTCAAAATGGCATCGTTTTCTATTTCGGAAGCGCCTTCAAGTTGCTGATGTTCAGAGGAATCAACGTCTGCTAAATCTTTGTGGTTTTCTATCATGATGAATCCAGTTATTTACAATTGTAAATAAAGTAAATTGAAAAATATTAAAGGTGCCTGTAACGCCGAGGTAATCATAAAATATATGAACCATTGTACGCTATTAAAAAGCACATATAAACCAAACATATATTATAATTGACGAAGCTAATTAGGCTAATAAAGTTAACACATTGCTTAAATCAGTGTCAGCGCTTATGCTGACTCTGTTGTATAGGCATACACTTTCGGAGTTTTACTATGGAACAACTGAATCAGATTATTTCAGAAATTAATAGTTTTGCTTGGGGACCACCCATGTTGGGGGCTTTGAGTTTTACAGGGTTACTATTGACCTTAGGTCTGGTATTTATGCCATGGCGTAAGATTGGTTACGGATTTAAATTACTATTTGATAAAAGTGAAAATCAAGGCGAAGGTGAAGTAAAACCTTTTAACGCTCTGATGACTGCTTTGTCAGCAACAGTTGGTACCGGTAATATTGCTGGTGTTGCAACAGCCATCGCATTAGGTGGACCTGGCGCCATCTTTTATATGTGGGTCATTGCCCTTCTTGGTATGGCAACAAAATACGCTGAAGCTGTTTGTGCGGTAACGTATCGTGAAGTTGATGCTGAAGGTAAATTTGTTGGTGGTCCCATGTACTATTTAAGAAATGGTGTTGGTGAATCAGCCCCCGCATTGGGTAAATGGCTCGGTATGGCATTTGCCATCTTTGGCGCAATTGCCGCTTTCGGTATTGGTAATGGCGTACAAGTAAATTCCATGGCTCAAGTTTTAAGCACTAACTTCTTTGTACCAGAATACATCACAGGCATTATTGTTGCGGTTTTGGTTGCATTTGTTATTTTTGGCGGCATTAAGCGTATTGGTGAAGTGGCTGGTAAATTGGTTCCAACAATGATTGTTTTATACATTGGTGCAGCCATGATCATTTTGGTTATCAACATTGCCGAAATCCCCGCTGCAATTGCTTTAATCTTTGAGTCTGCATTTAATCCAGTCGCAGCCACTGGTGGTTTCGCAGGTGCCGCTGTTGCAGCCGCCATTCGTTTCGGTGTGGCTCGTGGGGTATTCTCAAATGAATCAGGTCTTGGTTCTGCTGCCATAGCGCATGCTGCGGCTCAAACCAATAACCCAGTAAAACAAGGTCTTATTGCCATGTTGGGTACATTCATTGATACACTCATCGTTTGTACGATGACCGCATTGGTGATCCTAACTTCTGGTGCTTGGACTTCTGGCGTAAATGGCGCAGCTTTAACTTCTATGGCTTTTGGTGCTTCTATACCAGGCGGTGAATATATTGTCACCATCGCATTGGCAATATTTGCATTTACAACCATATTGGGTTGGTCTTATTACGGTGAACGTTGCTTCCAATATATTTTCAGCGAAAAATACCTAATCGTTTATCGTGTATGTTGGGTCGCTGCAGCGCTATCTTTTGCCAACTTTAAGATTGATCTGGTTTGGAATCTTTCCGATACACTCAATGGATTGATGGCCATTCCAAATCTTGTCGGCTTGGTTCTTTTAGCGCCAATGGTATTCAAAGTCACTTCCGAGTACTTTGATGAACGCGAAAAGAAAATGGCGTCATAAAGTTTAATCAACTTTGATTAACCAAATTAAAACACCCCTCTTGCAAAAGGGGGGTGTTTTTTTATGCATTAATCAGCTTCAATATAGCCAAAATGAATGCCATGGTCACTGACGTAGTATGAATATAAAATAAATTTTAAATAGGCAATGATGTATAAAACACAGCTTCGCCTAATGGCTCTTTAGCATTTCCTCAATTGATATTTACCATCTTAGAATCCATTGTTGATCCTGACTTAACACTGTCATTCAATGTGATTTAAATTAAAATGCTCATTCACTCAATACAGTTATCTTGTCATACTAAGATGGCAGGGGTAGCTTTGTAAACTGTGAACCCGACTGGCAGTATGCTCATTGAGGCGTCCAACAACATGCATTTCGCGAAAGGATAGGAATAATTAGATAATGAATCGAAAAAACGAATGGTATCTTCCTTTATTTTTGGTCATTTTTTTGCTTATGGCATTGAGTGGTCTCAGCATCAGCCACGATGGCATCAACTACTCTCAATATATTAAAGAGCTCGTTGCAGGCATTGGATTTCCTGCTGTATTATTGTTAATATTTTTAACCAAACTTAAACGCCGAGACTTTCAAATCAATCTCACACCTTCGCACCTAAGTGTATTGTTACTCGTTGGGTTTTCTGGGCTATCTGGCTTGTGGGCAGTTAATTTGGATTTTTATATCAGTACTTTTTCACTCTATGTTGCGGCGCTCTGTGCTGGCATCATTGCGGTGATGCTCTCACCTGTGCATCATACTTGGATATTGATCTCTCGCACCTTGGTATTTACCGCATTTTATATTGCATTCTTTGGGCTTTTGCGTGCGGTATTAAGCATTGAAGTTTTTGGTGAGGCCTTAGCGCCCTCGGCCAATTATGTCAATCCCAATATTGCAGCGCAAGTGGTGTTATTGTGTATGCCCTTGCATATTTACTTAATTCTTTGTGATAAAGCCCCGAAAATCACGCTGTATTATTGGTTATCTGCAGCCTGTTGTTTGGCTTTTATTTTTCACACGTCAACCCAAGCCGTATGGTTAGGCCTGGCTGTACAAATGATTTTGTTAATTGTTGGGGCAATATACGCTCTTAAAAAATCTGTCAAAGGTTTTTATACTCAAAAGCCTGATCTAAAAAGATGGCGCATTCATGGATTGATTGCAATCTTGTTGATGCTGGTATTGGTGAACATTTCTGAGCGACAATTTGAGTTTTTCTGGCATGAGTTGTCAACGGGCATTGAGTCCATAGAAGATAGGGCAGAGTCTGCCATTGTTGACAAAGCCGACTTGGATGGGCGTCTATTAATCTGGCAATCTGCATGGGAAATGGTTAAGGAGCAGCCATTGGTTGGACATGGATTGGGGGCGTTCTACCACAACATCACCCTCTATGCAGATCGCTATTCAGTCAGTAGTTATGTGCGAACACATAATGACTTCATCAACGCTGCGGTTGAACTTGGGTTTTTGGGCATGTTGTTATTGGGCGTTGTGATGGTTGTTGTATTAGGGGCATTTAGGCGAATATTTCGGGAGGGTGAAGGCGAAGAAAGCATTCTATTTTTCTCAATATTCTTGGCTATGGTTGGTAGTGCGGTCAATGCACAATTCAGCTTCCCGTATCAGATGCCGGTTCCGCCGATCATTATGGCAATCTACATTGGGCTATTGTTCAAATGCAGTGCAAAATACCACCAAACAAAAACCCTCAAGATAAACAATCCACAATGGTACGCTGGTGTAGCAGGCGTTGGGCTCATTCTATTCTTTCAAGTGGCCATGCATCTGAACTGGTACCAATCTTGGCTAACATTAAATAAAAATTTACAACGTTCAAATTGGATTGCGCCAGTTGCCCAATCACAGCCTCATTGCACACCACTATTGACCAAAATGATCCATCTCAGCGCCCAACATCTGTATCAGTCAAACCGCATAAGAGCCGCCAATGGCGCAGCCCAATCGTTTGAGCATTGCTTTATCAAGAACGCGGATAATCTGCCTAAATAAGTATTGATACCATCACCGAATGATCGCTAATCATTCAATATGAACTGGCAAATCTGCGTCGGTTCGTTGTTTATGGATCAATGAAAGCAAGGCAAGCTATGAATGGTGTTTAAAGCGTGAAAAAATGAAAAAATTCCGTTGTTTTATATTTGGTGGGATATCCAATTGAAAAAGGTTTGATGCCTGAAATGTTGTAAAATACACGCCTTAATTTTGATGATCGGCATTCATAGCTTCTTCGTTCTAACAAAATACATTATAAAACCCTGAAACACGTTGTTCCAACGTTTTGAGCAGACGTTGGATAATGGTTTTATACTCTGGATAATATTAAAAATGGCATTAGATACAATTTCATTACGCGGTGCTCGAACACATAATTTAAAAAACATCGATCTCGACATCCCCCGTGATAAGATGGTGGTTATTACTGGATTGTCGGGTTCAGGCAAATCTTCATTGGCTTTCGATACCATTTATGCAGAAGGGCAAAGGCGCTATGTAGAGTCATTATCCGCCTATGCCCGCCAGTTTTTATCCATGATGGATAAACCGGACATTGATCATATTGAAGGTTTATCACCGGCCATCTCCATCGATCAAAAATCCACGTCTCACAACCCCCGCTCAACGGTTGGGACGGTCACTGAAATATACGATTATCTTAGGTTATTATTTGCGCGCATTGGTAAGCCCATGTGCCCAACACACCGTATTGAGCTCAATGCCAAAACCATAAGACAAATGGTCAGTGAAATAATGGTTTTACCCGAGAACTCAAAAGTAATGATGCTGGCACCCGTCATACAAGACCGCAAAGGTGAGCACACAGCGCTGTTAGAAGGCTTATTGGCTCAAGGTTTTGTTCGGGCTTTGATCGATCATCACGAAGTTTCCTTAGAATCACCGCCAGAATTAGACCCTAAAAAGAAACACACCATTGAAGTTGTGGTTGACCGCTTTAAAGTCAAAGCAGACATGCAAAGCCGCCTCAGCGAATCCTTGGAAACAACGCTCAGGTTAGGGGGGGATTTAGCCAAGATAAAAGGCATTGACAATGACATATCGCTGATTTTTTCAGCCAAGTACGCCTGTCCACATTGCGGTTTTTCGTTGAGCGAACTCGAGCCTCGATTATTCTCTTTCAACAGCCCCCACGGTGCTTGCCAAACCTGTGATGGCTTGGGTCGTATTGCCTTTTTTGACCCCAAAAGAGTCGTGTTAGACCACAATACCAGTTTGGCGGATGGGGCCATTGCTGGTTGGGGTAAACGGTCAAAGTATTATTTTTCAGTAATACAAGCGGTGGCCAATCACTATCAATTTGATGTTGAAGCACCGTGGTCTAAGTTGTCCGAAGAACAGCAAAACATCGTTTTGTTTGGCACGGGGCGCGAACGGATCAAAATGCCGCACGGTCGCTACAGTGATAAGAGACCATTTGAAGGGGTCATCAACAACATGGAACGGCGTTTTCAAGAAACAGAAAATCGTCAGAGCAAAGAGGAGCTCAGCCGTTATCGCCTCACCGATGATTGTAAAGATTGCCAGGGTAAACGTTTAAATGAAGCCGCACGACACGTTTTTATTGATAATCGCAACTTGCCTGACATTGTCCACTTATCCATACAACAAGCGCATCAATATTTTAATGCGCTTGAACTGATTGGGATGGATCAGCAAATTGCAGAAAAAATCATTCAAGAAATCGGCAATCGGTTGAAGTTTTTAGTCAATGTGGGTCTGGGCTATTTAACCTTGGCACGCAGCGCAGATACGCTTTCTGGTGGTGAAGCCCAGCGCATTCGCTTGGCCAGTCAAATTGGCGCGGGTTTGGTTGGGGTGATGTATGTTTTGGATGAGCCGTCCATTGGGTTGCATCAACGAGACAATCAAAAACTGTTATCCACCCTTAGGCATCTTCGTGACATTGGTAATTCTGTGATCATCGTGGAGCACGATGAAGAAACCATTCAAGCGGCAGATTTTGTGGTTGACATTGGACCAAATGCGGGTGAAAAGGGCGGTGAAGTGGTCTATGCAGGCGAAGTTGCGGGTTTGCTTGGGTGTAAATCATCAATTACTGGCCAATTCTTAAGTGGCAAACAACACATTGAAATTCCCAAACGCATTGAAACGAAATCATTGAAAAAATTAAAAATAACTGGGGCTTATGACAATAATCTCAAAAATGTGAATGTAAACATACCCCTTGGTGTGATGACCTGTATCACAGGGGTATCGGGTTCGGGAAAATCAACGCTGATCAACCGGACTTTGTACCAGGTCGCAACGCACGAATTGAACCGTGCTCATGTGCAAACCCAAGCTTTTAAGAGTATTACTGGATTTGAACACCTTGATAAGGTCATAGGCATAGATCAAAGTCCTATAGGACGCACACCACGATCGAATCCAGCAACCTACGCTGGGTTATTCACCACTGTTCGAGAATTATTCGCTGGAACCAGAGAAGCGCGCACCCGCGGATTCAAAATTGGACGTTTCAGTTTTAATGTTCGAGGGGGACGTTGTGAAGCGTGTCAAGGAGATGGTGTCATTAAGGTTGAAATGCACTTTTTACCCGATGTTTATGTACAGTGTGATGAATGTCGCGGACAGCGCTACAACGACCAGACCCTCGAAGTGAAGTATAACGGTAAGAACATTGCAGAGGTGTTGTCATTAACCATTGCTGAAGCATTGATATTTTTTGATGCCATACCCTCGCTTAAACGCAAACTGAGCATATTAGTCGAAGTCGGATTGTCATACATACGATTGGGCCAAAGTGCGACAACCCTATCAGGCGGTGAAGCGCAACGGGTAAAGCTGTCAAAAGAATTGTCGCGTAAAGACACGTCCAAAACTTTGTATATTCTCGATGAGCCGACCACAGGATTGCATTTTCACGACATTGCGCTTCTGATTCGAGTATTGCATCAATTGCGCGATAAAGGCAATACCATCGTCGTGATTGAGCATAATTTAGATGTGATTAAAACAGCAGATTGGGTCATTGACTTGGGACCAGAAGGGGGCAGCGAAGGAGGCGAGGTGGTGGCTCAGGGCACCCCTGAACAGGTGGCTGAAGTAGCCGAATCCTATACAGGCTATTATCTAAAATCTTTATTGGCTAAAGCGCAATAGGGCGTTATTGCGAACTGAACCATGACATGATCGGTTAGGAGGCTGCAATCCTTAACTTCGCACCACATTTTTAATTAAAATACTTTCTACGGGCACGTCCTGATGTCCCGCTTTTTGACCCGTTGGTACTTCAGCAATTTCATCAATGACTGACAGGCCTTCAGTGACTGCGCCAAACACACAATAACCCCAACCTTGCGCGTTTTTGCTGGTGTGGTCTAAAAAAGCGTTATCAACCAAATTAATGAAAAATTGAGATGAGGCAGAATGCGGATCCATGGTACGCGCCATAGCAATGGACCCTCGAACATTTTTCAAGCCATTATCAGCTTCATTTTCTATGGTTCGTTGGGTGCTTTTTTGGTGCATGTCCTCTGTCATACCTCCGCCTTGAATCATAAAATTTTTGATCACCCTGTGAAAAATGGTGTCTTCAAAATGACCTGAATCTATGTAAGAGAGGAAATTTTCAACCGTTTTAGGGGCTTTGTCAGCGTTCAAAAGTAAGGTGATGTCACCTTTTGATGTTTGTATGGTTATTGATGTCATAGTAAATTTTAAGGTATTTCTTAGGTTATTTGATTAATGAATAGTGATCAGCAGACTGTTTAAGTGGTCTCACTCAGTCAATCAAGCTGATTCATCTAACAGCGTTGTTTTGATCAAAATGATGTCTTTTTCAGGGACATCACGGTGAAAATTTTTGATAGTCGTTGGGATTTTTTGCATTTCATTGAGATTTTCAAACCCTTCAATCACTTTCGCAAAGACAGCATACCCCCAACCTTTGGTGGTTTTTCCAGTGTGGTTAAGAAACACATTGTCATTAAGATTGATGAAGAATTGTGAGGTCGCGGAATGTGCGTCGTTGGTTCGAGCCATGGACAAAGTCCCCAGATCGTTTTTTAGGCCATTATCGGCTTCATTGATGATCGGACCAAGGGTTTCTTTTTTAATCATTTCAGGCGCGAATCCACCGCCTTGCACCACAAAATTAGGAATGACACGATGAAAGATGGTGTTGTCATAGAAGCCTGACGCCACGTATTTTAGAAAATTGGCGACCGTTTTGGGGGCCGCATCGGGATAGAGTTCAATGGTAAAATTTCCGACGGTGGTTTCAAATAATACTTTGGGATTGGGCGCTGGTTTAACAGTAGGCGTTTTTGTGCTTGATTCTGAATTTGTACTGCTGTGACTATTTGAGCAACCGTAGCTTGAAAGTGCAATGATCAGCCCCATAAATAGTGTACGTAAATAACGGCGTTCGGATGAAAGGTTCGGTCGATCTTTTAGCATAATCGTGTTAATGCATTCTAAGCATGTTATCTCAATGTTTTATTTAAAAATATAATGTGGTGGTGTCGAACTTATTAGTAAGAACACGCAACGATGAATACACTATTAAACAAAAAAAAGTACAATTTAGCAACAAAAAATTACATCTGGTTATGCCATTCATTTGTTTAAGATCACTGAAAAGTCCTTTTAATCTCTTGGATTTATACCCTAAATTTGGACTTTTACAACGATCAAAAAATATCTTGCCAACAATGAACACCACACTGAATACGCTATGATTCGAACAAGATTTGCACCAAGTCCCACGGGAGAAATGCACGTTGGCAATGCCCGTACAGCCCTTTTTAACGCATTGTTGGCAAAAAGTGTTGACGGCGGTCAGTTTGTTCTGCGCATTGAAAACACAGACGTTGAGCGTTCAAAGGTTCAGTTCGAACAACAATTGCAACAAGATCTCACTGCCTTGGGCATCGATTGGGATGAAGGCGATAGCAAAGGTGGGCCGTATGCGCCGTACAATCAAAAAGCACGTCGTGCGCTTTATGAATCATTTTTAAATACCTTGTTGGAACAAGGATTAGCCTATCCGTGTTTCTGCACCCAAGACGATTTAAAAGCCATGCGCTTGGAGCAAAAATTGGCCGGCATTCCGCCTCGATACGATGGGCGCTGGGCAGACGCTGACCCAGCTGTGGTCGCCCAGAAAAAAGCAGACAAAGTGCCCTACTCAATCCGTTTTAAAGTGCCTAAAAACCAAACCATTTCTTTTACCGATTTGGTCAAAGGCATTCAACGCTATAAAACCAATGAGATTGGCGATTTCATCATTGTCAAAGAATCGGGCCAAGCCACTTTCTTTTTCGCCAATGCCATAGACGATGCTTTGATGAATATCAGTCATGTCATCAGAGGAGATGACCATTTGACCAATACACCGAGACAACTCATGTTGTTAGAGGCATTGAATTTAACCAAACCGCAATATGGGCACATCAGCACCATTTTGGGCAGTGATGGCAAACCATTGTCAAAACGCAATGGCAGTATGAGCATACGCCAAATGATAGAGCAAGGATGGTTGCCAGAGGCCGTGATCAATTATTTTGCGCGATTGGGGCACTATTACGAAGATAATAATGTGTTAAGTATGAGCCAATTAGCACATCAATTTGATCCTAAAAAGCTATCCAAATCTGCGGCAAAATATGATGAAAACCAACTGATTCACTGGCAAAAAGAAGTCTTAAATGGCTTGTCCGATGAATCTGTATTAGCTTGGATTGAAGAAAAAATATCGGAGGATGTCGCACCAGAAACGTATAACTGTTTTGTCAAAGCCATTCGTCACAATATTTTGAAGCCCGAAGATGCGCAGCATTACGCTCAAATAATCTATAATAAAATTGATGCGTTTAAAGATGAATCATTACAGTGTATAATTGAGGCGGGCGATGATTATTTTCAGATTGCATGCACGGCATGGGAGCAGATGAAAACGGTAGAAGGAATGTTGACAGCTTTAAAGCAAGCATCCTATAAAGGCAAGGCACTTTTTATGCCTTTGAGGATTGCGCTTACTGGACAACATAAAGGACCAGAGTTGGCTAAAATAGTCTCATTGATGGATGAAGCGCTTGTGTTCGATCGACTACAAACAGCCCATCAACTATGTATTTCTAAAGAGAGTGCCCAATCATGAGTAACCGTTGGACCGAAAAAGAATTTATTAGCATCTTAGAGAATCCCAAAGATGATTTTATGGTCAGCGATTCGCGCATTCATATGGTTTGTGTGGACAAGCATGCCTATCAGCAACAAAGCCAAACAAAATCTAAATCAAGTGCCAAAGCAAAATTTAAAGACAAAGACTTTGAGCATCCCAGTACAGCCATCGAAGCTGAGATTTTGGGTATCACCGTTTATGAATTTTCCGCATTTGAACTGCAAGTGGTGTGGCGCATTATTGATGCCGAATATCAAAGATCTTGGGGCATTGCGACAGGTTATAGAGACGTCGTTATTGAAGAAATCGTGGTCCCTGAAAATATAAAAATCTTATCGGATAAGAGCAATCACCGACCCACGCCTGAGTTCATACAACGGATTGAAAGCATTTTCATGAAACAACATCAAGAATGGAAAATGGAAGCCATGTTGCTACCCATTGGTCTGCAACCAACGCATTTCTCGGATGAAACCAAATGGGGCATCAAGGACATCAATCCCGTTAAACAAATGCAGATCAAGGATTTTGCCGCTCTGGTCAAACACGAAGGCATTCACTTTGAAGGTTGTTTTGTCAAAGAAAATAAAATGTTGGAATTTCAGTACATGCGCGGTTATGCGACGTATAGAGTGGGATCCGATATTGCCAATACGTTCATTTATTTAAACTGGATGGTGCGCATTCGTCAAGAAAATGGCAAAACAAGCCAGCCTGAGGTGGTATTAATCGAGGGTGAAAATATTCCTGGTGTGGTTCTTTCGGGCATGGTTTTGACCGACAGCAAAGATCAATACCTTAATGTTTCTCAAGAAATTGTCCATTTGTTAAGAATGCTCAACAACCGCAGAGAATGGGTTGATGGCTGTGTGGATTTGTTGATGCAATGGTTTAAGGTCCACAACATCGAGGCGCATAATCACAGCAAGGATGACGACGATGATTCAGGTCAATTTCCAAAACAACTGTCGCTATTCAACAGTAATGCTCGCATGCAAACCTATGTGGTCGCCAGTGATAATGACGAAAACTTAACCTTTGATGGCATACGTTTGGCTCGGGTGATTGATTCTTCTCAAGAGGGTCAATCCCATATTTTAGATCTCTATCAAACCGAGCGCGGGAATTGGGTTTGTTCTCGGCAATCCATTTTTGAAGACAAAAATGATCAGGATGAAAATGTGGCCAAAATTTGTAAATCTGAAACAGAGGTTGTTCATTTTTTTGGTTTAGACTCCAAGGCAAAAAAACTGTATAAACAAGCTAAAATCAATTATTCGCGTCGAGTAAAGTAAGCCATCATACCAATGTCAAAAATCAAAACTTATGTCGTAGGTTTGTTGTTAATCCTATTGACACCCAGTGCGTTGTCCGAGTCAATTTCTGTTGATGTTTATCATTATATTGAGCAGTCTGGTCAAGATAAACGCCCTGTTCGTTACGTATTAAGTGACCGTTACCTACGGATTGATTATGGGGCTGACGATCCCGATTATCTGCTGTTTAATCGCCGTACTAAAAGCATCGTTGTGGTGAATCATCTCGATAAAACCATCTTGTCGTTTACATCCAGAAAGATCGGCATTCCAAAGGCGCTCACTGGCATAAAAATTCTATTTGCCAAGATAAATAACACAGAAGAGACGCCGGGTCTCAGTGGATTCAGCAGTTCACACTATGGTCTGTATGCCAATAATCAGCTGTGTATGACCAGCGTTAATTTAAACATTCCCAAAAACTATCCACAACCGCATAAAGACTTTATGGATGCACTCGCAGATTTCAATAAACACATGGGTCAGGTAAGACGGGCAAGTTATGAGCAGACACCATCTTCAGAGTGGGACTTTTGTGCATCCGTGCTTTTTATCCATTCTCCGAAACTGTTTTTTGACCAAGGACTGCCTTTATATTGGGAATATATTGATGGACGCTTTCAACAGCTATTGGAGTATGGATTTAATCATTCCGTCAGTGAACACACCTTTGACCTGCCCGATAAATTTCAGCGCATTGCCTTGTAATGACCGTTGCAATATTTGATTTAGACGATACCATCTTACAAGGGGACAGTGCGACCTTGTGGGGTGGCTACATGGTCAACAATGCTTTGGTCACTGATGTCAAGGCGCACCACGAGCAAAATCAGCAATTTGATCAAGACTACGCTGCAGGATGTTTGGATGTGATGGCATACTTAAAATTTGTGGTTAAACCGCTGACCACCATGCACCCCGATGACTTGCTCATACACAGCCATCTATTTGTTGAAAAATCAATCCGCCCCTTAATAAGACCCTTGGCTTTGGATAAGATGCGGTGGCATAAAAAACAGGGTCACCGAGTGGTTATCGCCACTTCAACGATCAATTTTATTGCGACACCAATTGCCGATATATGCGGAGCTGATGCGCTGATTTCAACTGAATTAGAGCAAGTGGCCGACCATTTTACTGGTGTCGTTGTAGGGGAACCCACCTATGGTGTCAACAAGGTGACGGCCTTAAAGCAATGGATGAGCGATCACGATGAATCTTGGACCAATAGTTATGGCTATACAGATTCTCATGTTGATTTGCCTTTGCTCAGTGCGGTACAGAATCCAGTGGCTGTCAATCCGGATACACGTTTGAAAGCGCATGCCACAGAAACAGGCTGGCAAATCATCGATTTTTCCATGCATTAGATTCCTTGGATGATGAAAATGGATAATGCCCAAGAAAAACTCAAACTGAAAAATTATCAAAGACCGACCAAACTTGATTCACCCAATGGTGATCAAAAGATTTTGTTACATTCTTGTTGTGCGCCGTGTGCGGGCGAAGTTATATTGGCTTTGAAAGCCGCTGGTTACGAGCAAACGGTCTTTTTCTATAATCCCAATATCCATCCACAAGAAGAGTATCTTATCCGTAAAGCAGATAATAAGAAATTCTGCGATAAACATAATATTCCTTGCATAGACGGCGATTATGATCGTGATCAATGGTTTGAACAAACTCAAGGCATGGAATGGGAGCCTGAGCGAGGAAAGCGTTGTAGCGCGTGCTTTGACATGCGTTTTGTGGAGACCGCCAAATACGCTTCTGCCAAAGGCTGGCGGCTGATCAGTTCGACCTTAGGTATTTCCCGTTGGAAAGACATGGATCAAATCAATGCTTCGGGCTTGAAAGCAGCGCAGTTATTTCCAAACATTGAATACTGGACCTTTAATTGGCGCAAGCAGGGCGGCGCTACTCGGATGATTGAATTATCCAAACAAGAACAGTTTTATCAACAAGAATATTGTGGCTGTGTGTATAGCTTAAGAGATACCAATCGTTGGCGCCAGAAACATGATCGTCCCAGAATTGTCAGAGGAGTCAAATTTTATGGCAAGGGTGGTTTTGACTAAGTTAGCCCTTGCAGCATTGCTGTTGGTTGCTGTGAGTGCTTGCACTTCTGAGACTAAGCCAAAAGCGGATGTTTCATTTGGTCTTTCTAATCTGCCACGAACTTTGGACGTGCGTCATGCCACAGATGCCAGCTCATTCAGAATATTACAGCTCCTTTATCAGGCACCAGTTCGTTTTAATGACCGCTACGAAGCCATTCCTTGGCTATGCACCTGGCAAAAATTAACCCATAAGCACTTTCGTTTTTCCATCAAAGGTCAGCCACAATTTGAATCTGGCGCACCACTCACCAGTCATGATATTAAAGCCACCTATGAGTCGGTTTTAGACAAAAAAACAGCGTCGCCACATAGGGGCAGCCTCAGTCATATAGAGCGTATTGTGATCGTGGATGAATCAACGGTTGATTTTCACCTATCTCGATCCGATCCGCTGTTTCCATCGGTGTTAACCATTGGCGTATTACCCCAATCTTGGATCAAACAACCCGTCGATCAACCTTCGGTCAACGGCGCCTTTCGATTTTTATCGCCATGGGATGGAGACGGGGACATTTGGTTGGAAAATCGTGACAATGGCACGGTGTTACGCTTTATTGAAAGCCGAGACCCTACGACGCGCGCGCTAAAATTACTGAAAGGTGAGGTGGATGTATTACAAAACAACCTGCCACCTGAGTTGATCCAATGGTTGTCAAAACGCGAAGAGCTTGAGGTGCGCACCAAAGCTGGGAGCACTTTTTCCTACTTGGGTTTTAATCTCAACGATCCAGTGACTAGCCAATTCGATGTGCGTCGTGCCATTGCCCACGCCATTGACAGAAAGCAACTCATTCAATTTATTTTTGCTCAAAGTGCAAGAACCAGCGAATCCATCCTAACCCCGGAACATTGGGCTGGCACGCAACTTGCTTCTTATGCATACGATCCTAAAAAAGCCCAAGCCTTATTGGCAAATTTGGGCTACTCGTCAACCAATCCCTTAACGATTGTTTATAAAACATCGAAAAATCCCTTCAGACTAAGACTAGCCACCGTCATTCAAGATCAATTAAAGAAAAGTTACATCAATCTTGAAATCCGCAGTTTTGATTGGGGCACGTTTTATTCCGATATCAAAGCTGGGCGCTTTCAGCTTTTTTCATTGAGTTGGGTGGGCATAAAAGGCACTGACATTTTCCGTTATGTATTCCATTCCGACTCGATGCCACCCAAAGGCGCAAACCGTGGGCGTTATCAAAGTGCGGCCGTTGATGCTTTGATTGAAGCGGCCGAATCAACCGAGGATATTGTAGAAAGAAAAAGACTGTTGGCTGAACTGCAACAAATCATTCACGATGAATTGCCCTATGTCCCTTTGTGGTACGAGAACAATACCGCCATTGTTTCTGATCGAATCACGGGTTTTGAATTGAGCAGTGATGGTAATTTTCTATCATTGGCGCATACGCACAAAAGGATTGAATGATGTATATCGTCGTGGATATTGCTTTGCAAAAATTGTGGCTTTATGCGCAAAAAGAAGGCGCTGTTATTCAATCATTCCCGATCAGTAGCGCCAAAAATGGGGTAAGTGAAATTGAAAACAGTTTTGGCACCCCGCGCGGTCGTCACAAAATTGCTGAGAAAATCGGCACGGGGTGTTTAGCTAATACGGTCTTTGTTGGTCGGAAACCCACAGGCGAATACTACTCAGAACAACTGAACCAGCAGTACCCTGATAGAGATTGGATATTGACGCGTATTCTGCGATTAGACGGTTTAGAGCCAGGTTTTAATCAAGGCGTCACAGCAAGTGGCGCATGTTGTGATTCTTTTGCGCGGTACATTTACATACACGGCACGCCAGATAGCACCGACTTGAGTCAAGCCAATTCACGCGGGTGCATTCGAATGGCCAATGAGGATGTGATTAAATTATTTGATCAAGTAGCGATTGGTACCATCGTTGAGATTCGGCCTTAAGCATTACTCCGATTTCAAGCAAATATTGGTGCACGCTTCTTTGGTTTTAAATGGCACACTGCCTGCACAACCACCCCAGATAAATACTTTACACTGATTTTGTCTATTATCAAAATAGTAGTGTTCAAAGTAGGCGCGACATAGACCAGTATCTGGTTTTTGCAAGCAACGTGGATCTTTTTTGTCTTCAAATGAAGCACAACTGCTAAGCAGTAACAGACCACTCAAGCAGAGCACAATTTTATAAAACATGGGCAAATGAAGGGGCTATTTTAATTTCAGCCCTAACTCTCTTAGTTGCTTTTGATCAATAACACCAGGCGCAGAGGTAAGGGGGCACGCCGAAGATTGTGTTTTCGGAAAAGCAATTACATTGCGAATGCTATCTTCACCAGTCAATAGCATGATTAAGCGATCTAATCCAAATGCCATGCCGCCGTGGGGGGGACAACCGTATTGTAGGGCGTTGAGCAGAAAGCCGAACTTCTGTTCAGCGGCTTCATGACCCAGTCCAAGCAAATTAAAAATCAACCGCTGCATCTCAGGCTGATGGATGCGGATCGAGCCACCGCCAATTTCAATGCCGTTCAACACTAAGTCATAGGCTTGTGACAGTAATTGGGTTTTATCCTCAAGTGCATTGATCGCCTCAATGCCTACGGTGGGTGCTGTAAAAGGGTGGTGTAATGCGTTTAAAGTGCCGTTATTGTCCTCAAACATGGGGAAATCTACCACCCAAAGAGGTGCCCAGCCTTGGTCCATTAAGTTCAGGTCTTGAGCAATTTTAATGCGCAATGCCCCCAAAGATTCATTGACCACAACAGATTTATCCGCACCAAAGAACACCAGATCGCCACTTTTTGCGCCCAATCTGTTGACGATGTTTAATGCCGCTTCACCTAAGAATTTAATGATTGGCGATTGCAATCCTTCAAGCCCTTGGGATAAATCATTCACTTTAATATAAGCCAGTCCTTTGGCGCCATATATGCCAACAAACTCTGTATAAGCATCGATGGTTTTTCGTGTGATGGCATTGCCTTGTGGGACGCACAAAGCTGCAATACGGCATTTCGGGTCTTTGGCAGGCTCTGCGAATACTTTAAAATCAACGTCTGTTAACAGATCGGCAACGTCAGTCAACTCAAGATTTTGTATTCTAAGATCAGGTCGATCCGTTCCAAAGCGTTGAATGCATTCGGCATAGGTTAATTGGGGTAGGGGCCCCAGCTCAATCGACTGGGTCAATTTGAACAGGGTCTGTATCATTCCTTCCATTAATGCCATGATGTCAGATTGCTCAAGGAAGGATGTTTCCACATCGATCTGAGTAAATTCAGGTTGTCGGTCTGCACGCAAATCTTCATCTCTAAAGCAACGAGAGATTTGATAGTAGCGTTCAAATCCACTCATCATGAGCAGTTGTTTGAACAATTGTGGTGACTGTGGTAAAGCAAAAAAATGTCCATTGTGTACGCGACTTGGCACCAAATAATCACGAGCCCCTTCAGGCGTTGATAAAGTTAGCAAGGGGGTCTCTATGTCGATGAATTGGTGCGATTCCAAGTACTGCCTGACGTGCTGAGTGACCGAATGACGAAAGCGTAGATTATGTTGCATACGAGCAGAGCGCAAATCCAAATAACGATAACGAAGCCGGACTTCCTCACTCACTGATTCATCAATTTGATAGGGCAAGGCTTCAGCCAGGTTGAGCACCGCTAAATCCTCAGTGATCAACTCGACTTCGCCACTGGGCAGCTGTGCATTAACTGTGCCTTCAGGGCGAGGGTTCACCACACCAGTCACTTGAATGACGCTTTCATTTCGTAATAATTCGGCGTGCTCAAACGATGCTGTATTTGACGGATTGACGACGATTTGAAGCAACCCGCTGCGGTCGCGCAGATCGATGAATATGACCCCACCATGGTCTCTTTTGCTATTAACCCAACCACAGACGGAAATGGTTTGTGATAATTGAGCTTTATTGACCTCGCCACAATAATGCGTTCGTTTCATTTTTTGATTGTCCTTGTTTATGGGTTTAAGAGAGCATTCATGTTTTGTCTTCTGGCACATAAACGCCGCCAGAAACAATCATTTTTATGGCTTCATCGACGCTCATATCCAATGGTCTCACATTTTTATATGAAGTCATGATGAAGTAACCAGAAGTTGGGTTTGGCGTGGTTGGCACAAAAAGGTTGATGCTTTCTTCGGCGTCATTGATCTTACGATGTGCCTCACCTTGTTGGAGACCAGACTGAAAGGCAATGGTCCAAAGTCCTTTGCGCGGATACTCTATTAGATAGACTTTGCTAAAATTATTATTTCCACTTAATACCACAGCCTCAGTCATTTGTTTAATGGCTTTATAAATGGTTCTAACAAAAGGGATGCTGTCTAGCAATTGCTCCCAAAAGAGAACCAGGCGATTGCCAAGATAATTGGAAACAATTAATCCCGTTACATAAATGATGATAACGGTAAAGACGATGCCAAATCCAGTATAGTCATGACCTAACAAGTTTTCAGACTGCCAATTTTCGGGTAGAAATTCGATCAAATCATCAAAAAAATTGATGATAAAGCGCAACACAATAAAAGTGGTTGCCAGAGGAATCCAAACCAAAAGACCCGCTATGATATGACGTCTGATTAGGAGGATTATTGATTTAATCATGGATTGTTCTATGTCAAACTCAGGGCTGATTTAAGGTTGGAGACTGATGGATAAGCCACGCTCAGCCAAGGTGAAAATTATACCTTCTAAAAGGTTTTGAAAAAAAGGGTTTTGGGTTGAAATGCGTGTGGATTAAAAGAAATCAGCGATATTTCTGAGCGTCTTGTAGAAATTGCTTTGCTTGTTCTTTATTAAATTTATCTAAATAAACAACATCATAACCCAATTGCTTGTAATGGTTACGCTCAGCGGGTGCAGAATCAGTGATGCTGATGAATTCTGGATACAGCTTTGTGTTTATATTTTGCCATTTAGAAGTGACCGAACAGACGGATAAATTGACACCAAAATGATTCAACTGATTAAAAGTCAGTTTTAATTCAGGCGTTTGGGCGACTTGACTTTCCACCAAAGAAGTCAACTCACGACCATGGGACAGCACAACAATGTCAATGGTGGGGATTTTTTTCCGAACAGCTTCAATTTGGGCAATGACATAATTTGAGTTTTTAATCCAAAATTCAGGATTATTACTTTCAACATCTAAAACAAGCCCTTGAGGTTTTATGGGAGCACGGATGAGTTGTTGAATGTCTGGATGAACAGTGATTTGTGCCACAGGTTGGCGGGTAAACCAAAGTGAACTAAAAACAATAAAACTTAAAACAAGAAATATAATCAGCAGCTTTAATTTGGACGTGCTTTTTTCTTGTTCTTCTTTATAAAAAATATCTTGCATTGTTACAATAAAATCATCATCTCATAGAGACTCGTTTCAAAAATAATCTCTTTGACTCCCACCTTAGCGAATTATACCAATGCAAAATCAAATTTGATAGAAAAATCAATCATTTGTTGTAAGATTTGAAATTCGTTAATCAGAACATTGGTTTAAGTTCATTCAATCTTTATACGTTGACGATCAAATTCCCTTCAAAAAATGTTCAACAGATGCCACGGGCCTTATGGATAAAATCGATGATTTTTTGATGCGACTTAACGCCAGGTTGTTGTTCCACACCTGAACTCACATCAATGCCCCAGCCGTGAAAATGGTCTAAGGACGACTGAACATTATCGGGCGTTAAACCCCCAGCGAGTATCAAGGGCAGAGGAGATTCTCTGGGAATAAGTCTCCAGTTAAATGTTTTGCCCGTACCACCGTACTGGCTATCAGAAAAGGCATCCAATAAATGACCACAAGCACCCGCTTGCTGCCATTGTGCGCCAATGGTGGCAAGATCGGTTTCTGCCTTGACGCGCGTGGCTCGAATGAAGGGGAAGTCGAGTGAGCGAAATGCTTCGGGCGTTTCATCACCATGCAGTTGAGCGGTGTTTATATGTGTTTGTTGGACGATTGTTTTGATGGTTTCTGGGGTTTGGTTCACAAATAAACCGACACTATTGATAAACGGTGGCAGGGCACGTATTATTTTCTTTGCAGCATCTGGGTCGATATAGCGCGGGCTTTTATCATAAAAAACAAATCCTAAAGCGTCTGCGCCAGCATGGACAGCGCATAACGCATCTTCAAGCGAGGTGATGCCGCAAATTTTTATTTTCATCCGACTATTTTACTCTTTGCAATGCTTGATCATTGCTTTGATTGCCACCTTATGTTCTGTTTTGATACTGTGTCTTTAAGGTCTCTAAAATCACAGGAAATGCCGTTGGGTTTATCTTGGGTATGGCAAATGCCTCAGGGTATTTTACGGCACAAAGATACAAACCGTGCGCCGGCGCAGTTGGGGCACCGTGTTCGCGTTTTTTCCCTTCTAATAATGCTTCAATCCATTGGGCATCGCGTTGTCCTTTGCCAATGCTCAGCAGAGCGCCCATGATGTTGCGAACCATGTGGTGTAAAAATGCATTGCCTTCAATCGTGAACCAAATCCAATGTTCCAGCTGTTTGACTTCTGCGATGGTGATGGTCCGAACAGGGGAGGGCGCTGAACATGTAGCGGCTCTAAATGCGCTGAAATCTTTGGTTCCAAGCAAATACTGACAGGCTTCATTCATTTTTGCCACATCCAATGTGTTTCGAACCCACGTTGAGCGGTCGTGTAACACGCCGTGGGCAGAGGATTGGTTGTTCAACAGGTACATATACCGTCTGGAATTGGCACTAAAGCGCGCAGAAAAATCATCTGGTACGGTCTTTATCCACTGCATGCGGATGTCATTGGGTAGTAGTGCATTAGTCCCCTGCTGCCACTCATTGAAATCTCTAACAGCGCTGCTTTTAAAGTGAATAACTTGTTGTATAGCGTGGACTTTGCTGTCTGTACGGCCAGCGCAAATGGTTTTGATGGGATGATTGGCAATATTGGTTAATGCGGTTTCGACGTAGGCTTGAATTGTGGGTTGATTATTTAGTTGGTCCTGCCAGCCACAATAATGCGTGCCACAATATTCTATGCCTGCAACCAATAACATGCCTTACTGAATGAGATGAAACTTCATGTCAAAACCCGCATTGCGATACTGACTATATACTTGACGCGCCAGAGGACGTTCGTGGTCGCTGTAAATTTCTAACATTCTTTCACAAGGGGTGTATAGTAGCACTTGTTGGGTCAAATTAATGACAATGGGGGCAATGGAAAGTTGACTGTCTTGCAGTAATTGAATGACATTCTTGTCTTTACCGAGCACGTGTGGCAAAAAACTGTCAGCAGAATTTTGCCATAAGGTTTTATCCAATCTTTCTAAATCGGGCAAATCGCCAATGACAGAAACGCTTCTATACTGGCGCCAAGCCTTGGCACAAAGTAGAGAGACAAATTCTATTTGCTTGTTGGGATCTTGTAACAAATAAAATTCAGCGCTGGGCACAGTCAATCCGGTCGTTTAAAGCAATATTGATGGTAGAGCAAGCCAACATCGATTTAAATGCGCTCTGTACCCATTGCCGCCTGCAAAACTTTCGGAATTTTGATGTCGCCATTCTCCGTTTGATTATTTTCTAATAGAGCGACCATTGCACGACCAACGGCAACACCTGAGCCATTCAATGTGTGGACAAAGTCGGTTTTATGGGTTTCAGGATTCCTATATCGCGCTTTCATCCGTCTAGCTTGAAAACTCAGGCAATTAGATATGGACGAAATTTCACGATAGGTATTTTGAGTGGGCACCCAGACTTCCAAGTCATAGGTTTTAGCTGAGCAAAAACCAAGATCTCCAGTACATAATTCGATGACTCTGTAGGGAATCTCTAGCTGCTGTAAAACGGTTTCTGCATGGCTGCGCATTTCTTCTAAGGCGGCCATTGAGTGCTGAGGATGGGCAATCTGAACCAACTCAACTTTTTCAAATTGATGCTGGCGTATTAAGCCACGAGTGTCCCGTCCCGATGAGCCCGCTTCGGAACGAAAACACAAACTGTGGGCCGTAAAGCGCAAAGGCAAGGTTTCAATGTCAATGATCTGATTGTTGACCAAATTGGTCAATGTCACTTCTGAGGTTGGGATTAAATACGAATCTTGGTCGTATCCAGGGCGATCAATCTTAAACACATCCTCAGCAAACTTGGGCAGTTGGCCTGTACCATACAGGGCTTTGCCATTCACAATCACAGGCGTATTGATTTCTTCATAGCCGTGTGCCGTCGTGTGCAAATTCAGCATGAATTGGGCCAAGCAACGATGCAATTTGGCTAAATCCCCTCTCATATAGGCAAAACGGGCACCGCTGACTTCACTGCTAATGTGGGTGGGTAACCAACCTTTTTGCTCTGCAAGGTGTATATGATCAGCAGGCTCAAAGCCAAACGATGGTGGCGTGCCATTTCTTGATACTTCAACGTTTTGATCTTCGTTGTCACCAACTGGCACAGAGTCATCTGCCAGATTAGGCAATTCTGAAAGCAATTGATGTATGGCTTCATTGCTTTGTTTTAAATCTTCGGCATATTGACCCAGCTGATCATTTAAAACTTTGGCTTTATGCATCAATTCATCAACGTCCTGTCCTTGTGCTTTGGCTTTGCCAATTTCGCGAGCTTTGTCGTTGCGTTGTTGTTGCAAGGTTTCGGTTTTGAGTTGCAAGTCTTTGCGTTTATTTTCTAAGGATTCGTACTGATCATATGGGAATTCCACACCTCGAAGTTTGAGCTGTTGTTGTACATATTCTGTTTGAGTACGGATCAATTTAGAATCAATCATAATGGTGTTAACAAGGTTAGATTTGACGAGTGAGCAGCATGCCTAAATAGGCTGCAGAAATGGAAACGGCAACATTCAACAGGGTATTGGTCAGTGCAGAGAAAATATTGCCATTCTGTACCAAATCGATGGTTTCGATGGAGAAGGCGGAAAAGGTGGTAAATGCCCCGAGAAAACCAACAATGATCAGCGCTTGATAGTGCGGATTGAGCACCCCTTTTTCATGAATCAAAACGAGAATGATGCCAGCAAAAAAGCAGCCAAAGGCGTTGACAAATAGCGTGCCATAAGGGAAATCTTTGCCTAATAGAACCGTTAGGCTTGACACGGCAAGAAATCGGGACATGGCACCCAAAGCCCCGCCAGTTGCAATTAAAAAGAGTTGGTTCATGATGAAATAATATGCGCTTAAATCAAGGGTGGAATTATCGCACGATGACCGTATTTTTGTTTATTTTAGTGTGAAGAAGGCGCTTGTTTGAATTGATTGCCACCATGAAAACAAATGCCATTAAAATACCTATGGCATGACGAAACGGTACGGCGCTTTCGTTGTACAGTATTATGTTATAAATGGTCGTTGGTGGAAGCAATATAAGGAGTTAAGTGTATTTAACAAGACGAGAATTCATTCAAATGTTGGGGCTGGGCGTGGCTTCAGGATTGTTGGGTGGCTGCAGTCAATTGCCGAGTAAAAACCAGCGCTATGACCCTGAATTTAATCAGAAGATGTATGAGGTGCCTCTGCACGGACAAGCTCGGATATTGCATATAACTGATACCCACGCGCAACTGAATCCAATTTATTACCGAGAGCCCAATGTCAATCTAGGATTGGGTCGTGCCGTCGGCCAATTTCCGCATCTGGTTGGACAGTCTTTTATGGAGAACAGCGATCTGATTGCGCGAGCTTTCAACACATACGCATTTACGCATTCAAATTTTTCCGAATTGAGTGACATCTATGGCAAGGTGGGTGGTTTTGCACACCTTAAAACCTTGTTAGAGCAACTGCGTGAGCAGGCTGGCGGGCGTCATAATACCCTGACTTTAGATGGGGGTGATTTGTGGCAAGGGTCTGCAACAGCGCTTTGGACGCGTGGCAAAGATATGGTTGGTGCGGCAAATTTATTAGGGGTTGAAGCCCAAATCGGGCATTGGGAATTTACATATTCAGAGCCAGAAGTATTATCAAATATTTCTGATTTTAAAGGCGTTTTTCTGGGTCAAAATGTCCGTATTAAAGAAGATGCTTTGTTGGATGATCATTATTTTGACATGACGGATAAATATGGACATGGGTTGGAGGATGAGGATACAGGCCATGCTTTCAAGCCATTTGTGATCAAACAAGTCGGCGGTCATCGTCTGGCTGTCATCGGGCAATGCTTTCCAAGAACGGCCAATGCCAATCCTCAGAGCAACTTTCCCAATTGGTCCTTTGGCTTACGCGAAGAAGCCCTGCAAGCCTTGGTTCAGGACATCCGCGCTCATGAAAAACCCGCTGCCATTATTTTGCTTTCTCATAATGGCATGGACGTCGATCTCAAGATGGCGTCAAGAGTGGTCGGCATAGACGCTATTCTGGGCGGCCATACCCACGATGCGATTCCCAAGGCGATTGCTGTTAAAAATTCAGGCGGGCAGACTTGGGTGACCAATGCGGGTTCAAATGGTAAATTTGTCGGGGTGATGGATTTAGATTTCGCGCACAATCGGGTGACTAAAATCACTTATAAGCTGCTCCCCGTGTTTTCAAATCTCATTGCAGCAGACGCTGAAATGACAGCCTACATTCAAAAAATCCGTTCAACCTCTTATGATGAATCCATCATTGAATCCCGCCGTTCAGAGGCTTTTTATCATAAAGATCGCATGGCTAAAACCTATGCAGAAATTTTGCAACAACCGCTCGCCATAGCGGGTGAGACGCTTTATAGACGCGGAAATTTTATCGGAACGTGGGACCAAGTCACAGTTAATGCACTCCGAGAAGCACATGATACTCAAATTGCTTTTTCGCCCGGAGTGCGTTGGGGTACGTCCATTCCAGCAGGCGATACCATTTTAATGGAACACGTTTTTGATCAAACGGCTCTAACTTATGGTGAATCGTATAGATCCACCTTAAGTGGTGCTCAAATCAAATCAATACTGGAAGGGGTTGCAGAAAATTTATTCGTGCAAGATCCCTATTTACAATCTGGTGGCGACATGGTCCGTGTGGGGGGAATGGATTACAGCATTGATCCATCGAACAGCTATGGCAATCGAATTTCTGATCTGAGTCTTGACGATGGCTCAAACATTGATATGAACAAGCAATACACTGTTGCTGGCTGGGCTCAAGTCAATGAAGTGGGGGAGGGACCGCTGATTTGGGACGTGGTTAGTCAATATTTACAAAACCATAAAACCATTGAATTTGAGAAAATCAATTACCCGACGCTCAAAAATGTGATGACCAATCCAGGTGTTGTGGACTATGGTGGGAAATTGTCCTAATTCATAAGGTTCGGCATATGGTCACAATGCGCCGAGAATTCATTAAAACAATCAATGGTGTTCGGGGACCTCGTGTTCACTGAATAATCAACGAACATTCATTCCCATGCGGGCTTGAACCTCTGTTGTCCGAAGAAGTTTATCATCTAAAAATAAGGCTAAAAGTGAACAATCAATACAGATAAACCGCGCCTGTATTGTTGTTTACACCGAATGCGCCAACTGCAAGTGTGTTTCCATCATGGCTGAATTGAACAGAACGACCAAAAGAGCCTTTGGGAGCCGCGTCACTGGATTTAATATAGGCTCGTTGAGACCAGGTGTCACGGCTAAATTCAAATAAATAGACTGCTCCAGTCCCCATTGAAGCATCATCAGTGATGCCACCAATCCCAGAAGAGGAACCATCTTCTTCCCATGCCCCAACAGCCAGAGTATTGCCATCAGCGCTTAAACTCACAGTGATACCAAATTGGTCAGCCTGCCCCGTATTTGAGGCTTTAATATATGCTTGCTGTGACCAAACACCATTGTTATAGCGAAATATATACGCAGCCCCTGCATCAGTCGTATTATTATCGTGCACCCCATTGACGCCAGTCGCTGAACCATCTTCGCGATTTGCCCCAACAGCCAGGGTGTTGCCATCGGTGCTAAAGTTCAAGGAATAACCAAACTGACTGACTCCTAAATGTGATGCTTTGATGTATGCTTGTTGAGACCAGGTGCTGGATTCAGTACTGAATCGGAAGACATATGCCGCACCTGAATTATTAAAACCATCATCCTGCATCCCATTGACACCAGTTGCTGAGCCATCTTCAAATACTGCCCCGACAGCCAGGGTGTTGCCATCGCTATTGAGCGTTACAGGGAGGCCGAAGAAATCACCTGCCCCTGTATTTGATGCTTTGATGTATGCTTGTTGAGACCAAACACCATTATTAAAACGGAAAATGTATGCAGCACCGGCATCATGCGCACTATTATCGTTCTGCGCCTCATTGATGACTGTCGATGAACCGTCCTCGAATAATGCCCCTACCGCAAGCGTATTACCATCATGACTGAGGCTGTTTTCACGACCAAATTGATCAAACTGCCCTGAATTTGATGCTTTGATGTATGCTTGTTGTGTCCAGATGCCACCACTGCGCCTAAATACATACACCGCCCCAGAAGCGGAGGCGGAATTATTATTCTGCACCCCATTGATACCAGTTGATGCGCTATCTTCACCAGTTGCTCCAACCGCTAAAGTGTTACCATCACCGCTCAAACTCACATCAAGGCCTAAAATATCGCCTGAATCCGAATTTGATGCTTTGATATAGGCTTGTTGTGACCACATGCCACCATTGCGCCTAAATACATACACCGCCCCCGAATCGGTGGCGGAACTATTATTTTGCGCCCCATTGACGCCAGTTGCTGCGCTATCCTCACGATATGCCCCCACGGCCAGTGTGTTACCATCACCGCTCAAACTCACAGATAAGCCAAAACGATCATCATCGTCACTATTACTGGCCTCTAAACGACCAATCATGGTGTTCAGCTGAGCATTGGTCAAATTTACAGTGTTATGTCTGATCGTGGCACTACACGATGTTGCATCGCAGTTGCCCACACCATACTGTGGGTTGTTCACTCTAGGAATATAACGATGTAATGCGACCAGAGCCTGTGCCGTGGTCTGTCTTATATTTGTGCTATTAGGACTGACCACAATGTCCGTGGTACTTAAGTCCACAAACCCTGCGCCACCAGTTGGATTACTTAGTAAGCGATAATGGGTCGTCATAGAGGTTGCACTCCAAGCAAAATCAAGGGTCTTAATGCCGGTGGTTAAAATCAACAAAGACGGCACAGTCACAATAACATTGGTTGAAGCTGTTTTGCCAGCAGAATCAGTTGTTCTGAGGGTTAATATAACTTGCGGTCCATCATCGCCTAATCCGCGTCTAGATATGGACAAGCTTGTGGTTGTGATCACTGTGTTAACCGCGTTATGATCGGTTGAAATACTGTAAGATAAAACGCCATCCTCTACATCAGTCACTGAAACGCTCAATACCATGGGGGCTGCATTTAGCATTGAAGCTAAAACCACTGATTGCGAAGAGACCGTAAAAGTTGGTGTATCATTAATAGACTGCACAACGACAACAATCTCGGTCGAGTCAAATAACCCACCATCATCCCTTGCGCGCACGGTTAAGGTGGTGGTGCCAAAAAGATTTGCCACTGAACTCAAAGTAATACTATGCGTTGAAATCACCGAATTGACCAAATGCGTTGATGAACTCACTGTGACGAGCAATGTGCCCGTTGTATCAGCATCGGTCGCAGCGGTACCAATCACCACAGAGCCGAAATCCTCTTGCAAACCGATAAGATTCGTGGATACTGTCAACACAGGTGTGGTGCTCTGCATCACAATGACATTGACAGCGATGGTTTGAATATCTGTTTTACTACCGTCATCAATGGCGCTGATAGTTAATGTGGTCCGACCTGAGCCCCCGACTATGGGAGTCAACACAATGGCATTGGTACGAGTGCTTATGGAGACCACACCTTGAGGTGTGGATTGTACTGAAAAGGCTAAAACACCCTGCTCAACATCAGTTGCTGTTATGTCGATGGTAATGGGCTTAAAACCACCTAATGTAGAAATATTGTTGCTCGAGACGGTTAGGCTTGGCGGATCGTTCACTGCTTGAACGGTGACCACGACCAGCGTAGAAACCATTTGCGCAGCTGAATCTGTTGCTTGAACCGTCAGAGTGACCCTACCATTGAAATTAAGTGCGCCAGAAAATTGAATGGAATTAATGGAGGTGGTTAAGTTCACAATGCCTGTAGAGGAAGTTTGAACTGAAAAAGGTAAGTTGCCACTAACCCCTTGATCGGTCACAGTGGTGCCAATGACAAAGTTGCTAAAATCTTCAGCCAGCGTAATGGCATTGGTTGACAAGGCAATGGTAGGCGGTCCATCCACTATGAATGAAATGGCATAGGTGGTAGTCAAACCGTTCACTAGTAAGCTGACCACAACCGTTGTTTGCCCATCGAAATTAGCTGGCGCAGTATAAATCATATTTACCGTCTGAACGCCTGTATTTCCAGTCGTATGGTTAAATATCGCTGAGCCACCATTGGGGTCTGTGATCGACCAATCACTTGTGCTTATCGTATCGCCATTCAAATCAAAACCTGTCAAGCTCAAGTTAGCATTTGTTCCAGAATTTACGGATATTGGGTTAATAGAAGTTGGGGTTAAACCTTGGGGGAACTCATAAATCACATTACGATCAATCACTGAACTCCCATCCGACTTTAAGCCATCCCCTCCATCATCAATCAAGAAAAACGTACCGCCCTCACCAGTAGCATAAATTGTCCAATTGGAAACGGTGGTAGGGCGACCATATCTATTGGCACGTAGCCCCAGATCACTTATAGGATACCAAGTCAAATTGAAATGACCCGGATAGACTGTGAGATTGGATGTGCCATTTCGAAGGGAATGGCCGTAGGCAATGGTGCTGTCGTGTGTAATCCAAGATAGCTCACCAGGGAAGGTTCGTTGCGGTAAAACCATGCCTAACCAAGACTCACGAATTTCTAAACCACTTGCTGTTGAACGCATAAAAGAAAAATCTTCGACTGAATTGATATTCATCAAATGTCCACCCAAAGCGTTTGCAGTGGTCAAAAATCTGGAGATACCTATACCAGACGCCATCGTATCATTGGCATATAGATGACCACCATGAACAACAAGATTGGACAGGTTTGAGTTGGTTGGGACAATTGTTGGAGGAACATATAGCGAATTGACAGACACCACCATGGTTCGTTGCGCCATTCCTGTATCTGTCAAATTAGTTAGATGTACCGTCAGAGTGGCCGTACCAGTTCTGTCAGGCGCGATTGTAAAATACAATTGCGCTGTTTGGTCGATTGAGCCTACGCTCGCCGTAGTCACTATGGCATTGGTGGAAAAGCTGATAACAGGCGTAGGGTTGGCAGAAAAAATGGGGTCGCCGCTGTGTGTCAAACGCAATTGTATATCATAGGGTCTTGACCCAGCATTTAGTCCTTTAGGGATTCTGATAAACTGTTGGTTGCGGATGGTTTGACTGCTGTTTTCGATCAAAACGATTGAGGTTGAATCCAAAGAAAATGCTGGTATGTTCCCTATAAATGACAACACACTTGTCGCCGTTGAACCATTCACCTGTAGTGTGACCACAGCCGTTGATCGACCAATAAATCCTACGGGTGGGGTATAAACCATATCCACTGTCTGAATGCCTGAAGATTGAGAAACATTGTTTAAGCTCACCGTACCAAGGGTTGCTGTCGAGGTCCAATCCGCTGTGTTTATCGCATCACCATTCAGGTCGAAACCCGTTAAACGAACGGTGACATTTGTATTGCCATTTATAAATATTGGATCGAAGGTTGATTGTGCTATACCTTGAGGGAATTCATAAATCGCTCGCCGAGTCACGAGATTTCCAGTGTCGTCTAACAATAAATAGCTACTGAGAATATTGGAATAAATTGTTGCATTAAAAACAGTTGAATCACGATTTGATCTATTGGCTATCAGTCCATTTGGATCTTGCCAAGTCAGAGCAAAGTGACCTGGATAAACGTTGAGATTAGTTAAGACAGTGTCACTTGAGTATCCATAGGCAATGGTGCTGTCATTCGTTATCCATGACAGCTCACCAGGAAAGGATTGACGCGGTAATACCAAGCCAAACCAGGCATTATCAGATACTAATCCACTTGTTGTTGATGAATGTACAAAATCAAATTCCTCAACTGAATTAATATTGACTAAGTGCCCACCTAAAGTCCTCGCTTCCATCAAAAACCCATTAACACCTAGTGCCGTCCCAACGGAATTAGCATAAAGACGTCCACCGCGAAGCACAAGATTTTGAACACGTTCAGGCACAATCCTGGGAGCGACATCTTCCATAGGGCGGACAGACACCTTCAGGGTTTGTTGAGCAATTCCAAAACTCGTCAAACTTGCAAGTTGTAGCGTTAGGGTGGCTGTGCCTGTTTGATCAGGCGCGATTGAAAAATACAATTGTGCCGTTTGAGTGGTTGAACTTATGTTAGCCGTCGTCGCAATAACATTGGTGGAAAAGCTGATGATAGGAGCGGGGTTGGCAGAAAAAATGGGATCGCCACTTTGTGTCACACGCCATTGATACTCTGCGTTATTCGTTGTCCTAGCAAGGGTTGGAACGTTAATATTGCTGATTAGTTGTTGATTGCGAATGGACTGAGTGCTATTCTCGGTCAACACGATAGAGGTTGAAGCCAGAGTAAATGTTACTGCAGTCACACCAAATGACACCATAGTACTGGTGCTTAAACCATTCACATTTAGTGTGACTACAACCGATGATTGACCAATAAATCCTATGGGGGGGGTATAGACCATATCCACTGTCTGAACGCCTGAAGTTTGAGAAACATTGTTAAAACGCACCGTTCCAAGTGTTGCTGTCGAGGTCCAATCCGTTGTGTTTATGGTACCACCATTCAAATTAATACCAGTCAATCTTATGGTTGCGCTTGAACCAGCAAATACATTCAATGGTGTGATTGAAGCGGGTGCTAATCCTTGAGGAAATTCATATAGAGCAGGACGCGCTGTGGAATCGCCCCTATCGCCTATTAAGGAATACCGATCAACGACTTCAGAATACACCGCCCAATTAAAAACAGAGGGACGTGATGACACTCTATTGGCCACTAACCCATCACCACTGTGCCAGTTCAAGGCGTAATGTCCTGGATAAATGTTGAAATTGCTTGCACCATCAGCGCTGGAAAATCCGTAGGCCATGGTGCTGTCATTCGTTATCCAAAACAGCTCACCAGGAAAAGTTAGTTGTGGTAAAGCTAGGCCAAGCCAAGATAAATGAAGTCCTAAGCCACTTCTGGTCGAATTTAAAAAATTGAACTCTTCAATCGTGTTGATGTTGGCTAAATGCCCGCCCAAGGCGCGGGCTTCTGTTAAAAATGGCGTGACCGATTGTGCTGTTGTCACTGATTTGGCATAGAGACGACCACCATTTACTATAAGATTTTGAATGCTTGTATTTGCCTGAGAAATTATAGGAGGCACAGCCATTGGATTGACTTGCACGACCATGGTTTGTTGTGACACGTTTGGACCAGTCAAACTGGCGAGTTGTAAGGTTAGGGTGGCAGTGCCTGTTTGATCAGGCGCGATTGAAAAATACAGTTGGGCTGTTTTCGCTGTAGAACCAAGACTAGCCGTCGTTGTTATGGCATTGGTTGAAAAGCTGATGATTGGAGCGGGGTTTGCAGAAAAAATGGGATCGCCACTTTGCGACACACGCCATTGAAAATCAGCTGTTCTTGTCGTTCCAGAAAAATCTGGAATACTAATATTGCTGATTAGTTGTTGATTGCGAATGGACTGAGTGCTGTTCTCGGTCAACACGATGGAGGTTGAAGCCAAAGTAAATGTTGCTGCAATCACACCAATTGACAACGCAGTACTGGTGCTTAAACCATTCACATTTAGTGTGACCACAACCGATGATTGACCAATAAATCCTACGGGGGGTGTATAAACCAAATCCACTGTCTGAACGCCTAAAGTTTGAGAAACATTGTTAAAACTAACCGTTCCAGTCGCTGCTATCGCGCTCCAATCCGTTGTGTTTATGGTGCCACCATTTAAATCAATACCAGTCAATCTTATGGTTGCGCTTGAATCAGCAAATACATCCAATGGCGTGATTGAAGCGGTTGCTAATCCTTGGGGAAATTCATAAAGTGTAGGGCGCGCTGTGGAATCACCCCTATCGCCTATTAAGAAAGACCGATTAACGACTTGAGAATACACCGCCCAATTAAAAACAGAGGGACGTGATGACACTCTATTGGCCACTAACCCATCACCACTCTGCCAGTTCAAGGCGTAATGCCCTGGATAAATGTTGAAATTGTTTGCACCATCAGCACTGGAAAATCCGTAGGCAATAGTGCTGTCATTCGTTATCCAAAACAGCTCACCAGGAAAAGTTAGTTGTGGTAAAGCTAGGCCAAGCCAAGATAAATGAAGTCCTAAGCCACTTCTGGTCGAAATTAAAAAATTGAACTCTTCAATCGTGTTGATGTTGACCAAATGACCGCCCAAGGCTCTGGCTTCCGCCAAAAAAGGCGTAACAGATCGATTCGTTTCCACTGAATTGGCATAAAGACGACCACCATTTACTATAAGATTTTGAATGCTCGTATTTACCTGAGAAATAATAGGAGGCGCAGCCATTGGATTGACTTGTACGACCATGGTTTGTTGTGACCCGTTTGAACCAGTCAAAGTGGCGAGTTGTAGCGTTAGGGTGGCAGTGCCTGTGTGATCAGGCGCGATTGAAAAATACAGTTGGGCTGTTTTCGCTGTAGAACTAAGACTAGCCGTCGTTGTTAGGGCATTGGTTGAAAAGCTGATGATAGGAGCGGGGTTTGCAGAAAAAATGGGATCGCCACTTTGTGTCACACGCCATTGATATTCTGCGCTATTTGTTGTCCCAGCAAGGATTGGAGCGAAAATATTGCTGATTAATTGTTGATTACGAATGGACTGAGTGCTGTTCTCGGTCAACACGATGGAGGTTGAAGCCAAAGTAAATGTTGCTGCAAACACACCAATTGACAGCGCAGTACTGGTGCTTAAACCATTCACATTTAGTGTAATTACAACCGATGATTGACCAATAAATCCTAAGGGGGGGGTGTAAATCAAATCCACTGTCTGAACGCCTGAATTCTCATAAACATTGTTAAGACTAACCGTTCCAGTTGCTGCTATCGCGCTCCAATCCGTTGTGTTTATGGAGCCACCATTTAAATCAACACCAGTCAATCTTATGGTTGCGCTTGAATCAGCAAATACACTTAATGATGTGTTAGAAAACGGTGCTAATCCTTGAGGAAATTCATACAGCGCAGGGCGCGCTGTGGAATCGCCCCTATCGCCTATTAAGAAATACCGATCAACGACTTCAGAATACACCGCCCAATTAAAAACAGAGGGACGTGATGACCCTCTATTGGCCACTAACCCATCACCACTGTGCCAGTTCAAGGCGTAATGCCCTGGATAAATGTTGAAATTGCTTGCACCATCAGCGCTGGAAAATCCGTAGGCCATGGTGCTGTCATTCGTTATCCAAAACAGCTCACCAGGAAATGATAATTGTGGTAATGTCAAGCCAATCCAAGATAAATGAAGCCCTAGGCCACTTCTGGTCGAATTTAAAAAATTGAACTCTTCAATTGAATTGATGTTGGCTAAATGCCCGCCCAAAGCGCGAGCTTCTGCTAAAAATGGCGTAACCGATTGTGCTATTGTCACTGATTTGGCGTAGAGACGACCAGCATTTACTATAAGATTTTGAATGCTTGTATTTACCTGAGAAATAATAGGACGCGCAGCCATTGGATTGACTTGTACGACCATGGTTTGTTGTGGCCCGTTTGAACCAGTTAAACTGGCGAGTTGTAGCGTTAGGGTGGCAGTGCCTGTTTGATCAGGCGCGATTGAAAAATACAGTTGGGCTGTTTTCGCTGTAGAACCAAGACTAGCCGTCGTTATTATGGCATTGGTTGAAAAGCTGATGATAGGAGCGGGGTTTGCAGAAAAAATGGGATCGCCACTGTGCGTCAGACGCCATTGATAATCAGATGTTCTTGTCGTCCCAGCAAAATCAGGAATACTAATATTGCTGATTAATTGTTGATTACGAATGGTCTGAGAGCTGTTTTCAATCAAAACGACCTTGGTTGAAGCCAAGGTAAATATTGGTTCAATGACGCGTATTGAAAAGGTGGCGGAAGTGCTTAAACCATTCACATTTAGTGTGACCACAGCCGATGAATGACCAATAAATCCTCCAGGGGGGGTATAAACCAAATCCACTGTCTGAACGCCTGAAGTTTGAGAAACATCATTAAAACTAACCGTTCCAGTCGCAGCTATCGCGCTCCAATTCATTGTACTAATCGTGTCGCCATTCAAATCAATACCAGTTAATCTTATGGTTGCACTTGAATCAGCAAATACATTCAATGTCGTGATAGAAGCTGGTGCTAAGCCTTGGGGAAATTCATAAAATGCAGGGCGTGCTGTGGAATCACCCCTATCGCCTATTAAGAAATACCGATCAACGACTTGAGAATACACCGCCCAATTAAAAACAGAGGGACGTGATGACACTCTATTGGCCACTAACCCATCACTACCGTGCCAGTTCAAGGCGTAATGTCCTGGATAAATGTTGAAATTGGTTGCACCATCAGCACTGGAAAATCCGTAGGCAATGGTGCTGTCATTCGTTATCCAAAACAGCTCACCAGGAAATGATAATCGTGGCAATGTCAAGCCAATCCAAGATAAATGAAGTCCTAAGCCATTTCTGGTCGAATTTAAAAAATTGAATTCTTCAATCGTGTTGATGTTGACCAAATGACCGCCCAAGGCTCTGGCTTCCGCCAAAAAAGGCGTAACAGATCGATTCGTTTCCACTGAATTGGCATAAAGACGACCGCCATGAACTATAAGGTTTTGAATACTTGTGTTGCCTTGGGCAATCACTGGTGGTACATCGACTGAATTAACTTGCACAACCATAGTTTGTTGCAACATTTCTGAACGGTTCGGATTATTGAGTTGTATGGTTAAGGTCGCTGTGCCAGTTTGGTTAGGGGCAATTGAAAAATACAATTGAGCCTGCGGCGATGAGTTTAGTGTTGTTTCGGTTGTGATCGCATTGGTGGTGAAACTGACCACTGGTGCTGGATTGGCGGAAAAAATGCGACTCCCATTACTCGAAATTTGCCATTGCACTCTTATGATATCATTGCCAGGATTACTAAGGTTGATACTCTGTATATTACGGTTAACCTGATTGCCAAGCGCAGACAGAGTAACCAAAGAGGTTGATAAGCTAAACGAAATAGGGTCGTCAACACCATTGACCACCACCACAATCTGCTCTGTCGTGGAAATACCACCAGCATCGGTCGCTTGAATGGTCAAGGTTGTTGTGCCATTAAGGTTGCTAAGCGCAGTTAGGGTGATCATATTAGTGATGGGGCTTACACCACGGACTGGTGTGGAAAGTACGGCATCAACAAGACGTGAGGATGAACTAATTAAAATAATGAGTGCATTGCTATCAGCATCCGTCACAGTGGTTCTGATGACCACAGGACTGCCAAAGTCTTCATCTACACGGATAAGGTTGGTAGAAACCGTCACCACCGGTGTGGCGCTTTCGACAATGACCACATTGACAGCGATGGTTTGCATAGCAGTCCGTCCAGTATTGTCCGTTGTACGAACCGTTAAGGTGGTTTGACCTGAAATATTTGGAATGTTGTTCAAGACGATGGCGTTTGCCGAAGTGGTTACTCTAATCACACTTGAGGTTGAGGCTTGTACTGAAAAATTCAAAGCACCGTCCTCGGCATCGGAGGCTGTGGTGTCAATGGTAATGGGTGCAAATCCACCAAATGTTGTGATACTTTTTGTTGAGACTGTTAAAGTTGGCGTATCATTAACAGCATTCACCACGACGACAATTTCTGTCGTGTCGAATAATCCCCCAGGATCGGTCGCACGGACGGTAAGGGTGGCCGTACCAAATAAATTAGCCACGGAACGCAATGTGATCATTTGAGTCGAAAATACGGCATCGACTAAATACGTTGACGAACTCACTGTGACGACCAAGGTATCCGAATCGGCATCTGAGGCAGTACCAATGACCAACTCAGTAAAATCCTCTTGCAGGCTGAGTTTGTTGGTGGAAACAGTCAACACAGGTGTGGAGCTTGGAAACACGATTAAATTGATTGCTATGGTTTGGATTGCTACGGCATCCAAACTGTCGAATGTTGTGACGGTCAAGGTCGTTTGACCTGATCTACGCAAAATTGGGGACAATAGTATTGTTTTGGTTGAGGTGGTTATTGAAACGACACCTTGAGGTGAGGCTTGCACTGAAAATGGCAAGTCGCCATCTTCAAAATCTGTGGCTGTCGTGTAAATCGTTATGGGCGAAAAGCCACCCAAAATTGAGATGTTATCGGTTGAAATGACTAATGTTGGGGCGTCATTCACCGCCTGAACTGAAATCACAACCGTTGTTAAAGCGGTCTGCTGAATAGAGTCTGTTGCCTGAACAGTCAAAGTGACTGTGCCAATGAAATTGGGCGCACTTGATAGTCGAATGGCATTTGCTGAGGTGGTTATGATGAGCGCATTTAAGGTAGAAGCTCGCACGGTAAATGGTAGGACCCCATCGACCTCGTCTGTAATGGTCGTACCAATAACAAAGTTAGTAAAATCTTGGGCAATCGAAATAGCATTTGTTGATAAGTCAATGATTGGAATGTTATCTGGCCTAAACAATAGGGCAGTGGTCGTATTTTGGTGATTCACTTGAAGTGTGACGACAACGGTTGATTGACTGTTAAAATTAGCTGGCGGGGTGTACAGCATATTCACATTTTGAAGCCCAAACACTTCTGATATCAAACGGATTATTACTGTACCAGTGGTTGCCACTGCTGACCAATCTGAAAGTTGTATGTTATTCTTATTTAAATCAAAACCGGTCAATCCTACGGTTGCAGTTGAGCCAGGTACAATATAAGTTAGTATGTTTGAAGCTTTTAATAAGCCTTGAGGAAATTCATAAAGCCCAATACGTGAAACAGCATCACCGCCATCTCCTAATAATTCTAATTGAGAACTATTGGCGAAAACTGTCCCATTGATAGTCGTTGCGGTTCCTCCATTTGCACCTATTCTATTGGCAATCAGTCCAGTACCGGCATTCCATGGCAATTGGTAATGACCAGGATAAACAGTGAGATTAGTGAGGCCATTGGCGCTGGCATAGCCATAAGCAATGGTGCTGTCGTGTGTTATCCAAAACAGTTCACCAGGGAATTCTCGTTGCGGTAAAACTAAACCCCACCAAGTATTTTGGAGGACTAATACATTACGAAAAAATTCTGCGGTTTGTATAAATTGATACTCTCCTTCCGAATTGATGTTGACTAAATGCCCACCCAAAGCTCGGGCTTCGGTTAATAATGGGTTGAGTGATCGTACGCTTTGAACAGTATTGGCATATATTCGACCAGAATAAATTTCATAATTAAAAAGGTTAGAGTTGTATGGTGCAATAACTGGAGGCACGTTGACTGATCTGACTTGAACCACCATGGATTGTTGCGTCGTTATAGAAGTGTCTAAATCAGTCAGTTGTACGGTTAGAGTAGCCCCGCCAAATAGACCCATGTCCATTGTAAAATACAAATGCGCCGTTGATTCAGCCGATGTCAACGTGGCTGTGGTCGTTAGGGCATTGGTGGTAAAACTCACCACAGGGATTGGATTGCGTGCAAAAATTCGGCCGTCATTCGCGGTAACTCCGATCCGAGCCCTTAGCGTTTTGTTATCTGGATTGCTGATGCTGATGGCACTTACAATGCGATCAAGCTGGCTACCAGGGACAGATAGGGTGACTGCAGAGGTTGATAGGCTAATCCGTATGTCATCTACAACTGGATTGACTACCACCACAATCTGCTCTGTTGTGGAAATACCACCAGCATCGGTCGCTTGAATGGTCAAGGTTGTTGTACCATTAAGGTCGCTAAGCGCAGTTAGGGTGATCATGTTAGTGATGGAGCTTATGCCACTGGTTGGTGTGGATAGTACTGCTTTGACAAGACGTGAGGATGAATTAATAAAAACATTGAGTGCATCACCATCAGCATCCGTCGCAGTGGTTCTGATGACCACAGGACTGCCAAAGTCTTCATCAACACGTATGAGGTTGGTAGAAACCGTCAACACAGGTGTGGCGCTTACGACAATGACCACATTGACAGTGATGGTTTGCGTAGCCGTCCGTCCAGTATTGTCCGTTGTACGAACCGTTAAGGTGGTTTGACCTGAAACATTTAGAATGTTGTTCAAGACGATGGCGTTTGCCGAAGTGGTTACTCTAATCACACTTGTGGTTGAGGCTTGCACTGAAAAATTCAATGCCCCGTCCTCAGCATCGGAGGCTGTGGTGTCAATGGTAATGGGTGCAAATCCACCAAATGTTGTGATACTTTTGGTTGAGACGGTTAAGGTTGGCGTGTCATGAACAGGTGTTACGGTGACCACCACTTGAGTGGTCAAACTCAGCATGTCATCTCTGACTGTTATGGTTAATGTGGTTTGGCCATTGGCATTGGCTCTACTTGATACAAAGACGCCTGAGGTTGAGGTTGTGACAGTAACAACCCCCGTGGTAGATTCAATAACGCTAAAAGTCAGTGTTGCGTTTTCCACGTCAGTTGCAGTTGCAATTGTAGAGGTGCCTAAAAAATCTTCAACAACAACTAAATTGGCCGTTGGAATGGTTAGGGTTGGCGGATCATTGACGGGGGTGACTGTGACTACCACTTGAGCCGTTGTCGTTAATTCGCCATCACTGAGGCTTATGGTGAGCGTCGTAACACCATTGGAATCGGTCTTATTTGCCACTAGAACGCCTGCGTCAGTGATTGTCACAGTAACCACTCCAGTCGCAGATTCCGCCACGGTTAAAGTCAAAGTATTGCTATCAATATCGATTCTGGTTGTGCGAATCAAAACCGTTGCAAAATCCTCTTCTAAGTTTAGTACGGCAGTTGGTATAGTAAGCGTTGGTGTGTCATTGACGGATGTTACCGTGATCACCACTTGAGCCGTTGTCGTTAATTCGCCATCACTGATAGTAATGGCGAGTGTTGTGACGCCATTCCTATCAGCGAGTCTTGATATACGAACCTCTGAATTTGTGGTGCTCACTGTGACAACCCCTGTGGTAGATTCCATCACGGTTAAAGTCAAAGTATTGCTATCAATATCGCTGCTGCTTACTGTGATAACTTCAGTTGTTGCAAAATCTTCATTCAAAGTCAAAGCGGTTGTTGAAACACTTATTGAAGGCGGATCATTGACAGGGGTGACAGTGACCACCACTTGAGCCGTGGTTGTTAAATCGCCATCACTGAGGCTCATGGTGAGCGTTGTAACACCATTGCTATCAGTATTGTTTGCCACTTGAACGCCTGCGTCTGTGATTGTCACAGTGACCACCCCAGTCGTGGATTCCGCCACGGTTAAAGTCAAGGTATTGTTATCAATATCGCTTCTGGTTGTGCCAATCAAAACCGTTGCAAAATCTTCATTGAGTGTCAAAGCAGTTGTTGAAACACTTAGGGCGGGCGGATCATTAACGGGGGTGACTGTAACCACCACTTGAGCCGTTGTACTTAAACTGCCATCGTTAACAGTAATATAAAGTGTTGTGACACCATTCATTTCCCCTCGGCTCGATATACGAACCTCTGAGGTCGAGGTTGTCACTCTAATCACCCCTGTGGAAGATTCGGTCACAGTAAATGTCAGCGGGTTGCCCTCGACATCGCTTGCTGTGGCAATGGTCATAGTACTCACAAAATCTTCTAAGACTGTTATTGTTGCACTTGGAATGTTTAGGTTTGGCGGGTCATTAACGGCAGTGACATTGACCACCACTTGAGCCGTTGTATCTTGTGTGCCATCATTGACGGTAATGGTTAAGGTGGTTTGACCATTGGCATTGCCTATGCTCGACACAGACACCCCAGAAGCTGAGGTTGTGACCGTGACTATGCCCGTGGTGCTTTCAATCACACTGATCAGGAGCGTATCACCATCATCATCACTTGCTGTGGCAATGGTTTGAGCACTTCCAAAATCTTCTGCGACGGTTAAAGTCGCAGATGGAATGTTTAAGGATGGTGCATCTTGAGCAGGCGATACCACGACAACTATCTCAGTATTAGTAGATTGCCCACCCGAATCGGTTGCTAACACTGTTAAAGTTGCAGTGCCATTGGCATCGGTTATCGCAGTCATGGTGATACGGTTGGTAATTGTGCTCTGTTTATTGACAGGGGTCGATATTACAGCAGTCACAATAGGCATAGATGCACTGACAGAGACGGTTATGGTATCACCGTCAGCATCTGTGGCTGTGGTTTGGATGATGACTGATGTTCTAAAGTCTTCTTGCACACTAATCAAATTAGTAGAAACGGTCACCGCCGGTGCTGCAAAACTAGACAGAATGGTTACACTGACAGTAATGATTTCAGTAACCGTAGCGCCCGAACTGTCAACCACTCTAACAGTTAAAGTTGTTTGGCCCGAAGCACCAGGAATGGAATTTAATACAATAGCCTCTGCTGATGTGGTTACTTTGACCACCCCTGTGTTGGCATTGATTACAGTGAAAGATATGTTGGCTTCGTCAATATCACTTGCAGTAGTATTGATGGTGATGGGTGAAAAACCACCCACAGTAGAGATGCTATTGCTTGAGACGATTAAAGTCGGTGTATCATTAACGGCATTTACTGTGACCAGCACTTGGGTAGAAGCACTGGCTTGGCTATCACTCACCGTAATGGTTAAGGTCGTCCGACCATTGGCATCGGCAATGCTGACCACTTGGACGCCTGAATCTGTGGTTGTGACAGCGACCACCCCAGTCGCGGATTCCGCCACTGTTAATGTCAAAGTATTGCTATCAATATCGCTTCTGCTTACTGTGATTACTTCAGTTGTTGCAAAATCTTCATTGAGCGTCAAGGCAGTCCTTGTGACACTTAAGGTTGGTGGGTCATTAACGGGCGCCACGACCACGACTACATCGGTAGAAACAGATTGTCCAGCAGCCGTTGCTTGAATGTTCAAGGTCGTTGTGCCATTGGTATTGGCTATAGCGGATAAGTTGATAGTGGCAATACTGTTTACCTGTGTGGATATGGCTACATCCACAAGATGTGTGTTAGAGCTCACCGAAATCGTTACGGTATCACCATCAAAGTCAATGGCTGTTCCTAACAATATTGAGGTTATAAAGTCCTCTTGTAAGCTGATAAGGTTGGTGGGAACCATAAAAAACGGCGCCCTATTGAGTACATTAACAGCGATTGTCTGAGTAACTATTGTGCCAGAGCTGTCAACCACTCTAACCGTTAAATTGGTTTGACCTGTCGCGCGAGAAATCGCATTCAAGGTTATGGCATTAGCTGAAGTCGTCACTGTGACCACACCTGGAGTGGATTCTGACACGGTGAATGATAAAGAACTATCTTCAATATCACTTGCAGTCGTGTTAATGGTAATCGTCGTAAATCGACTGAAAGTCGTAATACTGTTAGATGAAACAGTTAGCGTCGGTGGGTCATTGACCGAAGTGACGGTAACAACCACTTGAGTCGCGGTCGTTAAATCGCCATCACTGAGGCTAATGGTGAGCGTTGTGACACCATTGGCATGGGCAATGTTTGCCACTTGAATGCCTGTGTCTGTGATTGTCACAGTGACTACCCCCGTCGCGGATTCCGCCACGGTTAATGTCAAAGTATTGCTATCAATATCGCTTCTGGTTGTGCCAATCAAAACCGTTGCAAAATCTTCATTAAGCGTCAAAGCCATTGTTGAAACACTTAGGGTGGGCGGATCATTGACAGGGGTGACTGTGACCACCACTTGAGCCGTTGTACTTAATCTGCCATCACTGACGGTGATAACAAGTGTTGTGACACCATTCGCTTGCCCTCGGCTTGATATACGAACCTCTGAGGCCGAGGTTGTCACTCTAATCACCCCTGTGGTAGATTCGGTCACAGTAATTGTGAGTATGGTACTGTCTATATCGCTTGCTGTGGCAATGGTCATAACATGCGCAAATTCTTCCAGTCTTGTTAATGTTGCACTTGGAATGTTTAGGTTTGGTGGGTCATTAACAGGCGTGACATTGACCACCACTTGAGCCGTTGTATCTTGGTTGCCATCATTGACGGTAATGGTTAAGGTGGTTTGCCCATTGGCATTGCCTATGCTCGAAACAGATACTCCTGAGGCTGTGGTTGTGACCGTGACTATGCCCGTGGTGCTTTCTACCACACTAATATTGAGCGTATCACCATCGTCATCACTGGCTGTGGCAATGGTTAGAGTACTCGCAAAATCTTCTGCGACGGTAAAAGTCGCAGATGGAATGTTTACGGTCGGTGCATCTTCAACAGGCGAAATCACGACAACAATCTCAGTATTAGTAGATTGTCCACCCGAATCGGAGGCTAACACAGTCAAGGTTGTTGTGCCATTGGCATTGTTAATTGAAGTCAAGGTGATGCTGTTGGTGATTGTGCTTTGACCATTGACTGGTGTCGATATAACCGCAGTCACAATAGGCCTAGATGCACTGACTGAGACGGTTATGGTATCAGTAGCATCCCCATCGGTTGCTGTGGTCTGGATGATGACTGACGTTCCAAAGTCTTCTGGCACGCTAATCAAATTAGTAGAAACGGTCACCACTGGAATGGCACTGATCGTAATGGTCACATTGACTGTGATGGATTGAGTCACTGTTGTTCCCGAGCTGTCAACCACTCTGACGGTTAAGGTGGTTTGACCTGAAGCACCAGGAATGTTATTCAACATAAATGCATTGGTTGATGTGGTTACTCTGACCACCCCAGTGTTGGCATTGATTACGGTGAAAGAAATATTGGGATCTTCTACATCACTCGCAGTGGTGTAAATGGTGATGGGTGAAAAACCACCCAAAGTGGAGATGCTATTGCTTGAGACGGTTAAAGTCGGTGTATCATTAATGGCATTCACTGTGACCAGCACTTGGGTAGAAGCACTGGCTTGGCTATCACTGACCGTAATGGTTAAGGTGGTCTGACCATTGGCATTGTCAATGCGTACCACTTGGACACCTGTAGATGATGTACTCACACGGACGATACCAGACATGGATTCAGCGAAACTGAGGGTCAATGTATCGTTCTCTATATCGGAGCGATTGACTGTGATTAGCTGAGTTGTTGCAAAATCTTCATCTAATGTCAATGCTGTGGTTGAAACGGTTAAAACTGGTGTGTCATTGACAGGGGTGACTGTGACGACCACTTGAGCGGTTGAACTCAAAAATCCATCGCTGACAGTAATAGCAAGTGTTGTAATGCCATTCGCATTCCCTCGGCTTGATATACGAACCTCTGAGGCTGAGGTGCTTAATGAGACGACTCCTATGGTGGATTCAATCACAGTAAAAGTGAGCGTATTGCCATCGACATCGGTTGCTGTGGCAACGGTCATAACAACCATAAAATCTTCTACAACTGTTAATGTTTCACTCGGGATGGTCAAGGTCGGTGTGTCATTGACAGGCGTGACTGTGACCACCACTTGAGCCGTTGAACTCAATGTACCATCACTGACACTTATGTTCAAAGTGGTACGGCCATTCCTATGGGCAATGGCTGAGACGGAAACACCTGAAGCTGAGGTGGTCACAGTGACAATCCCCGTCGAGGATTCAGTGACAGTCACTGTCAGAGCGTCGCCACTATCCAAATCAGCGAATGTTGCCACTGAGTTGGTACTATCAAAATCTTCTAATACAGTTAATGTGGCGGTTGGGACGGTTAGGGTCGGTGTATCATTAACAGCTGCAACCACAACCACAATCTCAGTAGAATTGGTTTGCCCACCATCATCGGTAGCGCGGAAGGTCAGGGTCGCTGTACCATTGAGATTTGCAATGGCTGTTAAGGTGATGGTGCTCAAGTTGTTGGTTCGGGTGGAGATGGCAACATTAACAAGACGCATTGATGGGGTCACTGTTAAGGTTAAGGTTGTACTGTCAGAGTCTGTGGCAGTGGTTCTGATGACCACAGAAGACCTAAAGTCTTCTTGCACATTGATGCGGTTGGTTGAAACCATCAGCACGGGTGCGGCACCAGCTCTGACGGTTACATTGACAGCAATGGTTTGAGTGACGGTTGAACCTGAACCATCAACCGCACGAACGGTTAAGGTGGTTTGACCTAAAGCACCAGGAATGGTGTTCAAGACAATGGCATTGGTTGATGTGGATACTGTGACTACTCCAGTTGTGGACTCAGACACAGTGAAAGTAATATTGGCATCTTCAATATCACTTGCTGTGGTATTAATGGTGATGGGCGTAAAGCCACCCACAGTTGAAATGCTGTTGCTTGAGACAGCTAAGGTTGGCGGATCATTGACAGCATTTACTATCACGACCACTTGGGCAGTCGTGCTCCCTGAACTATTGGTGGCGGTAATGCTCAGGATGGTTCGTCCATTGCCATTGGCAAAGCTTGAAACTGTCACGGAATTTGTTGTTGATACCACAGAAATCACACCAGTGGTAGATTGATCGACCGTTAAACTTGTTGCATTAATTGCAGTGGCAACCACCAAGGTTACTGGAAAATCTTCATCTACACTCAAGCTTGGGAACAAAACCGAAAGCGTTGGTGTCAAAGTTGGTGTTGGAGTAGGAGTTGGAGTAGGAGTTGGAGTAGGTGTAGGTGTCGACTCACCACCGCCACCACCGCCGCCACAAGCAGATAACAAAGTTGATAGCACCAAAATTGTACTAATTGTCCTCAATTTACGTCTATTCGTAAGCTTAATGGCATTGGTGATGATATTTGTGCATCTACTCCAAATAGTGAGAATAAATGGACAAACTGTGATCCATTTAATTAATGACCTCATAGAGAATGAAGTTACATGTAAATTTAAATGACACATAAGAAGGCTACTGAATAATAAGTAAGTGTATAAAAAAACGCTCTGCTCATTGTACTAAAAATATGCATAAAAAAGGCATAATGTGACGGTTGTGTACAAGAATAAAATGTCGCTAATTAGCGGTGTATTGACTAAGGTGAATAATAAATTTGACATTAGGTGCCATTAAAAATCGGGAAATTAGAATATGATCTGTTGATCATGTCGCTATCGTCTGCTAGATGGATTTGTCAAAGGTATTGACTGCTTCCATGCTGTATTAGTGGTTGTAACTTCTGAGTTGGTTTATCTAATTTCTGGTGATGCTTAGAATGTTTAAAAGTCGCTTGGAAAAATCACATTTCAACAATCTACACTGACTGCAGATGAGGGAGATTTTAAGAAATTTCTAGTATAGATATACGACATCTCGGAGTCTGATTGAATTCGGGGCGCCCACAGCTAGAGAATGACCATTACCGCTTAAACTCACTGAAGTACCAAATTGCAAATTTCTAGAATATTCAAAGCCCTTAATATAGCTTTGTTGAGACCAGGTGCCATTGCTCAGTTCAAACAAATACGTTGCGCCTATATTCTCAGTAATTGCGTCATCATTTGGGGTTCCCCCAACACCTTGGGTTGAACCATCTTCTTCAGTTGCACCCACAGCAAGGGTATTGCCATCACCATTCAAACTTAAGGACATACCAAAATGATCACCTGCTCCTGGATTTGATGCTTTGATGTATGCTTGTTGAGACCAGTTGCCATTACTAAGTTGGAATATGTACACAGCCCCTGAATCTGCAACACCATTATTTTGAGTCGCACCGGCGCCCGTAGAGGTAGATGAGCCATCTTCATTGATTGCGCCCACTGCAATCATATTGCCATCACGGCTCAGGTTCACTGGACCGCCAAATTGATCGCTTAATCCTGGATTTGATGCTTTGATGTACGCTTGTTGTGACCAGATTCCGTTGCTAAAACGGAACATATATACCGCCCCTGAATCAACAACACCATTATTTTGAGTCCCAACGATGCCCGTAGAGGTAGATGATCCATCTTCACCAATTGACCCCACGGCAAGGGTATTGCCATCACCTTTCAAACTCACAGACCAACCAAATTGATCGCTTACCCCTGGATTCGAAGCTTTAATGTACGCTTGTTGAGTCCATACATTACCATTGCGTCGGAATACATACACCGCCCCTGAATCACCAATTGAATTATTTTGAGTCGCACTGGCGCCTGTAGAGGTAGATGAGCCATCTTCAGTAGGGGCACCCACTGCAAGGGTATTGCCATCATTGCTTAGGCTCAACGAATGTCCAAAATAATCGTTTATATCCGGATTTGTTGCTTTGATGTACGCTTGTTGCCTCCAAGCATTATTACTAAATTGAAAGACATAAACGGCTCCTGAATTAGTCAGTCTAAGATTATTTTGTGCCCCATTAATCCCCGCACTGTCGGTATCTTCCCAATTTGACCCTACTGCAAGGGTATTACCATCAGCGCTTAGACTGACAGACCATCCAAATTGAGTAAAGGAACTCGGATTTGATGCTTTGATGTACGCTTGTTGTGACCACACCCCCCCATTGCGACGGAATATATATGTTGCCCCTACATCAGAATCATAAACTGGCACTGGTGGCGCAATGATATAAATCCCTCTGAAAGGGCTACGTTCTTGATATGCCCCCACCGCAAGGGTGTTTCCATCATCGCTTAAGCTAACAGAATTGCCAAAAGAATCGCCAACATCTGAGACTTGCGGCAAAATGCGACCAACCATGTTGTTTAATTGGGTGTTGGTTAGGGAAACCTCGTTATGTCCGAAGGTCGCTCCACAGGAGGTTGCATCACAGGTTTTCACGCCATACTGTGGGTTGTTCACTCTAGCAATATAACGATGTAATGCGACCAGAGCTTGCGCCGTGGTCTGATTGGTATTTGTGCTATTAGGACTGACCACAATGCCTGTGGTGCTTATTAATTCCATAAATCCTGAAGTCCGATCAGGATTGCTTTGTAATTGATAATGCGTCGCACCTGAAACCGCACTCCATGCAAAATCAAGGAATTTAGTGCCCGTGGTTAAAACCAACAAAGATGGCACGGTAATAATAACATTGGCTGAAGTTGTTTTGCCATCAGAATCGGTTGTTCTGAGGGTTAATATAACTTGAGGTCCATTATCGCCTAATCCGCGTCTAGATATGGTCAAGCTTGTGGTTGTGATCACTGTGTTTACCGCGTCATGACTGGTTGAAATACTGTAAGATAAAACACCATCTTCTACATCAACCACAGAAACGCTTAATACCATGGGGGCTGCATTTAGCATTGAAGCTAAAACGACTGATTGCGAAGAGATGGTTATGGTTGGCGTATCATTAACAGACTGCACGATGACGACAATCTCTGTCGAGGCGAATAATCCGCCCTCATCGGTGGCGCGAACGGTCAAGGTCGTGGTGCCATTGAGATTCGCCACCGAACTCAAAGAGATGCCTTGTGTGGTAAATACTGTATCAACAACCTGAGTGAATGAACTTATGGTGACGATCAAAGTACTGGTCTCCTTATCTGTTGCAGTGGTTCTGATCACAATATCATCAAAATCTTCGTCCACAAGAATCAGGCTGGTAGAAACCAGCAATACAGGTGTTGTGCTTTGGCTAACTATAACATTAACAGCGATGGTTTGAATCGCGGTGGTATTTGCAGGGTCAACTGCACTGACGGTTAAGGTGGTTCGACCCGTTCCACCTAAATTGGGAGACAACACAATAGCATTGCCAATTAAATTTACAGAAACCACACTGGGGTTAGATACAGCCACGGTTAAGGTCAGCGTATCCCCGTCCACATCAGTCGCTGTGGTACCAATGGTAATAGGAACAAACCCACCCAATGTCGTGATACTGTTGCTTGAAACGGTTAAGGTTGGCGTATCATTCACTGCTTGTACTGTGAGCACGACCAGTGTTGAAGCAGTTTGCGGGACAGAATCGGTTGCCTGAATCGTTAGAGTAACCCTGCCGTTGGCATGGGCCTCTCTTGATAATCGAATGGTATTGGTTGAGGTGGTAATGCTGACAATCCCAGTGGAGGAGGCTTGTACAGTAAATGGTAAGGGGCCATCAACCACATCGCTAACCGTTGTGCCAATGATAAAGTTGGGAAAATCTTCAGCAAGTGTAATAGTCTGAGTTGATAAGGCGATGTTTGGTGGTCCGTCCACTGTGATTACAATGGTCGTGCTGGTATTCAAACCATTCACTTGTAAGCTAATCACAACCGTTGTCTGACCCTCAAAATTTGTCGGAGCGGTATAAACCAATTCTACAGTCTGTTGCCCAGAACTCTGAGCAACATTGCTTATGTTTGCCGTGCCAAAAGTTGCTGTTGCAGACCAATCGGCAGTACTTATCGTATCACCATCCAAATCAAATCCCGTCAAACGTAGGGGGATATTTGAGCCAGTCCCTACAGTTAATGTTATACCAGATGCTGGCGCTAAACCTTGGGGAAATTCATAAAGTGCAGGGCGAGACGTTGTATCGCCTCCGTCGTCTAATAAGAAGAATCTATTATTTGGGGGTTGAGAATAAACCGTCCAATTAAAAACGGTGGAGGTTGTATCTCTTCTATTTGCGTTCAATCCATCACCACTATGCCAGATCAGGGCGTAGTGACCTGGATAAACAGTGATACTGCCCGTGGTACTGACAAATCCATAAGCAATGGTGCTGTCATTGGTAATCCAAGATTGCTCGCCAGGGAAGTTTTGCTGCGCTAATGCCATGCCATACCAAGCATTATGGGAGGTTAAACCACTTGTTGTAAAATGAACAAAATTAAATTCTTCAACCGTATTGATGTTAATCAAATGCCCACCCAAAGCCTTGACTTCCTGTAAAAATGGTGTCACAGCTGGTGTTGTTGTCACAGAATTTGCATAAAGACGACCGCCATGAACTATAAGGTTTTCTATGCTTGTGCTGGCTCGGGCAATCACGGGAGGCATCGCCACTGGATCAACTTGTACCACGACGGTTTGTTGCAACATTCCAGTACCAGTCGGGTTTGAAAGTTGTAGCGTTAGGGTAGCAGTGCCAGTTTGATCAGGGGCGACTGAGAAATACAACTGCGCCGATTGCGGGGTGGAGCCAAGGCGGGTGCTGGTGACTATGGCATTGGTAGAAAAGCTGACGACAGGCGCTGGGTTGGTAGAGAAAATGGTATCACCACTGTGCGTCACCCGCCATTGTAAGTTTGAAGTGTTTTGGGTGCCATCATAGCCAGGTATTCTAATATTGCTGATACGTTGTTGATTGCGTATGGTTTGAGAGCTATTCTCGATCAAGACAATCGAAGTTGAAGGCAAGGTAAAGATTGGGGCGGTCGAACGAATTAACAATGCTGAGGTGGTGCTTAAACCATTTGTTTGTAGCGTAACGACAAGGGTTGTTTGACCACTAAAGTTTGCTGGAGCAGTATAAACCATGTTCACCGTTTGAACCCCTGAACTTTGATAAACATTGTTAAAGTTTACTGTATTCCCATTGGAATCAATGCCTGACCAATTTGCAGTGTTTATCGCATCTCCGTTCAAATCAAAACCCGTTAAACCGATGGTCACACTTGAGTTAGGAGCAATGATTATTGGGATGGTTGATGCCGATACCAAACCTTGAGGGAATTCATAAACCGCATATCGACTGGCTGCATCACCGCCATCACCTATTAAGAAAAAACTATTTGAGTCTCTTTCATATACCGTCCAGTTAAAAGTAGTGCGGTTGGGTGGTGGTCTATTGGCAATCAGCCCATTAGAATGCCAGTTCAGTACATAATGACCTGGATAGACTGTGAGATTTGTTTCACCATTGCCACGGGCATAACCATAAGCAATGGTGCTGTCACTGGTTATCCAAGACAGCTCACCAGGGAAGGATTGTTGCGGTAGAACCAATCCATACCATGCAAAGTGCGTGGTTAAACGACCTGCGACTGTATGGAAAAAGTTGAATTCTTCAACCGTATTGATGTTGATCAAATGACCACCTAAAGCACTCGCCTGTGTCAAAAATGGTGTGATAGATTGTGTTGTTATCCCTGAATTGGCATAAAGATGACCGCCATGAACGATCAGATTTTGAATGTTTGTGTGGGCCTGGGTAATCACCGGCGGTACATCCATTGAATTGACTTGCACTACCATGGTTTGGGAAGACATTTCTGAACGAGTCAGATCATTGAGTTGCACAGTTAGGGTCGCTGTACCTGTTGTTTGATTAGGGGCGATTGAGAAATACAATTGCGCCGTCTGCACAACAGAAGTCAAGGTGGTTTCCGTCGTAATAGCATTGGTGGTGAAACTCACCACTGGGGTTGGATTGGCTGAAAAGCGAAGGCTTCCGCTACTCGTCACCCTAAATTGAGCCCTTCGGGCTTGATTGTCTATATTGCGGATACTGATGCTTTGTATGTTGCGGTCTAGCTGATTGCCTATAGCAGACAAGGTCAGGACAGAAGTCGATAAGGTAAATGATAGAGGGTCATCAATAATCGCATTAACCACCACCACAATCTGCTCAGAAACGGAAAGACCGCCCGTAGAAATTGCATGGATGGTTAATGTCGCTGTGCCAGTGAGATTGGCAATGGGCCTTAGGGTTATCAACGCTGCATTATTGGATTGGGCGGATACAGCCACATTGACAAGTCTGGTGGATTCAACAACAATGAAGGTCGCAGTGGCACCGTTTGAATCTGTGGCATTGATCACCACAGGTGTGTCAAAATCTTCTTGCACGGTGATAAAATTGGTTGAAACAGTCAATGCGGGTGTGGCATTAGACACGATGGTGACGTTGATTGGGATTATTTGTATCGCTGTCAACCCGAATGGGTCAGTTGCTCTAATGGTTAAGGTGGTTTGACCGACAATATTGAAAATAGTATTTAAAATAATGGCATTCGCTGATGTAGTGACTCTGACAACATCTGTGGTGGACACTTGCACTGAAAAAGCCAAGCTGCTACCATCATCATCTGTGGCTGTGGTGCCGATGATGATGGGTAAAAAGCCACCAAAAGTTGAGATGTTATCGGTTGAAACGATTAAAGTCGGTGTGTCATTGACTGGGGTCAAGATCAATACAATCTCAGTTGTCGTTGTTAGCCCACCAACATCTGTGGCTCGAACAGTCAAGGTTGCAGTGCCATAGAGGTCGGCAATCGATGTTAAGGTGATGGTGCTCTCTCCGTTGGTTAGTGTTGATATCACCGCATCTACAATACGCGAAGATTGACTCAAGGAGAGGGTTGGGATATCTCCGTCGGCATCGGTAGCGGTGGTTCTGATAACCACTGAACCCATAAAATCTTCTGGCACTTGGATGAGGTTTGTGGAAACTCTCAAAAAAGGTGGTGCACTGATAAGAACGGTCACATCGATAGCGATTAATTCGGTCACTGTTGTGCCAAAATTATCAACGGTTTTGACGGTTAAGGTGGTTCGACCCGATGTACTGGCAGTGTCATATAAGACAATGGTATTCGCAGATGTGGTTATTCTGACGACGCCCAGGTTAGAGGCTTGCACTGAAAAAGGCAAGACACCATCCTCAACATCCGTAGCTGTGGTATTAATAGTGATGGGTGAAAAACCGCCAATTCGTACAATGCTGTTGGTTGAGACGCTTAAGATGGGCGTGTCATTGACAGAAGTCACTGTTACAACCACTTGAGCGGAGGCACTCGCTGTGCCATCATTGACGCTGAAGGTCAAAGTGGTTCGCCCACTGGCATTAGCAATACTGGATATACGCACTATTGAAGTGAAAGTCGTTAATGCGATCACCCCTGAGGTGGACTCAGTTACGGTTAAAGTCAGTGTGTCTCCGTCTATATCATTGATAGATGCGCTGATAAAAAAAGTAAGCATAGAATCTTCAGTTAAGGTCAAAGCCGTGGTTGAAACGTTTATGGTTGGCGTATCATTAACAGCATCCACAGTCACCACCACTTGTTCTGTATCACTAAGATTGCCATCGCTGATAGAAATGGTTAGGGTGGTTCGTCCATTGGCATTGGCTATGTTTGCAATTCGGACGCCTGAAGCTGTGGCCGTGACAGTGACCACCCCAGTAGTGGATTCAGCCACGGTTAAAGTCAAGGTATTGCTATCAATATCCGTTCTGGTTGTTGCGATCAAAATCGTTGCAAAATCTTCAAGCAAAGTCAATGCATTGGTTGAAACACTTAAGACTGGTGGGTCGTTAAGGGGTGTAACGGTCACCACGACTTGAGTTGAGGTACTGACTGAGCCATCATTGACGGAAATGGTCAGAGTGGTTCGCCCATTGGCATGGATGATGCTTTCTATTTGGACACCTGAAACTGAAGTTGTTACTCTAATCAGGCTTGGGTTGGATTCGGTCACAGATAAAGTCAGCGTATCGCCTTCTAAATCTGTACCAGTTGTATTGATCAAAACAGCGTCCATAAATTCTTCAGCCAAGGTCAAATCAGTGGTTGAAACGCTTAAGGTTGGCGCATCATTCACAGCATTGACCGTCACAACCACTTGGGCGGTTGAAAACAGTGTGTCGTCACTGACAGTGATAGTTAAGGTGGTTTGCCCATTGGCATTGGCGATGTTTGCAACTCGGACACCAATGGCTGAGGTTGTGACAGTGATCACCCCCGTGGTTGATTCAATCACGCTAAAAGTCAGGGGATCGCCGTCCACATTGATTGCTGTGGCAATGGTGCTGGCATCAGCAAAATCCTCTGTAACGACTAAATTGGTGGTAGCAATGGAAAGGGTTGGCGTGTCATTGACGGCGGTTACTGCCACCACAATTGCAACCGAAGTCGATTGCCCACCGACATCTGTTGCAAACACAGTTATGGTTGCTGTACCATTGGCATGGTTAATGGCAGATAGAGTGATACTATTGGTGAGGGTGCTTATGCCATTGTCTGGTGTCGATACAACAGCATTGACAAGGTTCGTGGATGAACGGACAAAAAGGCTAATCCGATCAGCGTCAGCATCGGTGGCAGTGGTTCTGATAACCACCGCATCCGAAAAATCTTCTAACAAACTGATACTGGTGGTTGAAAGCGCCAACACAGGTGGAACACTGAGCAAAATGGCGACATCGACAGCGATTGTAAGGCTCACAGATGTGCCTGCACTGTCAACGGTATTGACGGTTAAGGTGGTTGATCCTCTGGCATTAAGAATGGCACTTAAGATGATGGCATTTGCTGAGGTGGTTACGCTGACTATCCCAGTGGTGGATACTTGTACAGAGAAGGATAATACGCCTTCATCAACATCATTGGCTGTTGTGTTAATGGTGATGGGCGAAAAGCCTCCAAAAGTAGAGATGCTGTTGGTTGAAACGGTTAATGTTGGTGTGTCATTGACGGGTGTGACTAGCACAACGACTTGGGTTGAGGCCGTGTGAAAGTCATCACTCACAATAATGGTTAGGGTGGTACGTCCATTGGCATTGTTAATGCTCGATACACGGACACCTGAGGCTGATGTTGTGACAGAAATCACGCCTGGGGGGGATGCAATCACGCTATAAGTTAAGGTATCACCCTCTATATCAATGGCTGTGGCAACTGTGCTGGCATTCATAAAATCCTCGAGCACCACTAAAGCTGTGGTTGGAATAATGATAGTTGGCTGGTCATTGACGGGTGTGACTACCACAACGACTTGGGTTGAGACCATGTGTGAACGATCCCTCACAGTAATGGTTAGAGTGGTTCGGCCATTGGTATTGTTAATGCTTGATACACGGACACCTGAGGCTGATGTTGTGACAGAAATCACGCCGATGGTGGATTCAATCACGCTAAAAGCTAGGGTATCACCATCTACATCCATTGCTGTGGCAACCGTGCTGGCGTTCATAAAATCCTCAACCACCACTAAGATTGAGGTTGGAATAATGATTGTTGGCGGGTTATTGAGGGGTGTGACTACCACAACGACTTGGGCTGAGGTAGTGCGTGAGCTATCACGCACACTAATGGTTAGGGTGGTTCGTCCATTGGTGTTATTAATGCTCGATACACGGACACCTGAGGCCGATGTTGTGACAGAAATCACGCCGGTGGTGGATTCAATCACGCTAAAAGCTAGGGTATCACCATCTACATCCATTGCTGTGGCAACTGTGCTGGCGTTCATAAAACCTTCAACCACTACTAAAGTTGAGGTTGGAATAATGATGGTTGGCGGGTCATTAACGGGTGTGACAATGATCACCACCTGAGCGGTTGAACGCCCTGAATTATTGTTGGCAGTAATGGTCAGGGTGGTTCGTCCATTGCCATTGGCAAAGTTTGAAATTTTAACTGAGTTTGTTGTTGACACCACAGTAATCACCCCAGTGGTGGATTGGTTAACGCTTAAACTTGTTGCATTGGTTGCCGTGGCAACATCTAGAGTGGACGGGAAATCTTCATCGATCGTCAGACTAGGGATTAATATTGTAATAGTAGGCGCTGAAATCGGCGTTGGTGTCGGTGTAGGTGTTGGCGTAGGTGTTGGCGTTGGCGTAGGTGTCGTTTCACCCCCGCCGCCACCCCCGCCACCACAAGCGGATAATAATGCTGATAACACTAAAGCTGTGCTTATGGTGCTCAAAGCACGTCTGCTTACTGTGTTGAATGTAAGCGCGATTCTGTTGGTCATCTTGCCCGAATAAGCGAGAATAAATGAATAGACAGCGTACCATTTGCAAATCAAACTGATTGAAATTCGAGTTAAAGATCTGGAAAATAATTTATACATAATGATATTGCTGAAAGTTAAAGCGAATCTTTAAAAAGTTTAGAGTTTAGAGTTTAGAGTCAATGATGATTGTACTAAAATTAATATAAATAGGTCGCGCCTGTCATGTTGTTTACGCCCGATGCGCCCACCGTGAGTGAACCACCATCACGGCTTAAACTCACTGTAGAACCAAAATTGGAGTTTGAAGAAGGATCCGTGGCTTTAACGTAGGCTTGTTGAGTCCAGCGACCATTGCTAAATTCAAACAAATAAGTTGCGCCTGTATCTGATCTGTTATTATTATTGGTGCCCCCAATGCCCGTGGCTAAACCATCTTCATTTGGTGCGCCCACAGCAAGGATGTTACCATCATCGCTTAGACTCACAGACTGACCGAATGCATCGTTTAAATCCGGATTTAACGATTTGATATACGCTTGTTGAGACCATGTGCTGGAACCAGTACTAAAGCGGAACAAATACACCGCCCCTGTATTTGTAGAGTTATCATTCTCAAGCCCATTTACGCCAGTAGCATTGGCATCCTCATAAGGTGTCCCCACCGCAAGGGTATGACCATCGCCGTTTAAGCGCACGGTCCAGCCAAATAGATCGCTTGCGCCTGTATTTGATGCTTTGATGTAATCTTGTTGAGACCAAACTCCACCACTGAAGCGATATAAATACACCGCCCCTGAATCAGTCATATTATTGTTCTGTGCCCCATTGATTCCTGTTGCTGAGCCATCTTCGCCAATGGACCCTACCGCAAGGGTATTGCCATTCCCGTTTAAACTCACAGACCAACCAAATTGATCGCTCACCCCTATATTTGAAGGTTTGATGTACGCTTGTTGTGACCAGGTGTTAGAACCAGTATTGAAGCGGAATAAATACACCGCCCCTGTATCACCACTTGAATTATTTTGCGGTGCATTGACGCCCGTCGATGAGCCATCTTCAGTACGGGCACCGACTGCAAGGGTATTGCCATCTTTGCTTAGGCTCAACGAATGTCCAAAATGATCGTTTATATCTGGATTTGATGCTTTGATATAAGCTTGTTGTGTCCATACACCACTGTTGAAACGGAATACATAGACTGCCCCTGAACCAACAATGCTATTATCACCCTGTGCGCCATTAGCACTGGCGCCATCCTCATCACGTGCACTCACTGCAAGGGCGTTGCCATCAGCGCTTAGGCTGACCGACCATCCAAATTGATCATTCATATCTGGATTTGATGCTTTGATGTAGGCTTGTTGGATCCATATGCCACTGCTGAAGCGGAATATAAATACGGCCCCTGTTTCCGTTGAATCATTATTTTGTACCGCATTGATTCCCGCAGATGAACCATCTTCAGTGTGTGCACTCACTGCAAGGGTGTTGCCATCATTGCTTAAGCTAACAGAATAGCCAAAAGAATCCCCAGTATCTGAGTTTTGCGGCAAAAAGCGACCAATCATGCTGTTTAATTGGGTGTTGGTTAAACTTACCTCGTTATGTATGAAGGTCGTCCCACAGGATGTTGCATCGCAGCTGCCCACTGCATAAAACGGGTCATTGACTCTTGAGATATAACGATGTAAGGCCACCCGACCTTGCGCTGTGGTCTGTCCAATATTAGTACTATTAGGGCTGACAACGATGCCCGTAGTGCTTAAGTCTGCAAAACCAAGACCTGAGTTCAGGTCAGGATTGCTTTGTAAGCGGTAATGCGTCGCAGCTGAAATAGCAGTCCATGAAAAATTGAGCGTTTTAATGCCCGTGGTAACAGCAAGCACTGGTGGAAGTACAATTGTAACGATGGTCGTATTAGAAGCGCTGCCTGTATCGGTCGTTCTGAGGGTTAACATTATTTGAGGGGTATTGTGCGCCAATCCTTGTCGGGATAGGGTTAAAGTGTTGGTGGTAATTATTGTATTGACAACGCCTTGTCCTGTCGAGACGCTATAGGATAATAAGATGTCATCCTCTATATCAGTCGCTGTGACATTCAGCACAACAGGACCGGCAATTGCAGCCAAAACCACTGTTTGCGAAGAGATGGAAAAAGTTGGCGTATCATTAACAGACTGCACGATGACGACAATCTCTGTCGAGGCGAATAATCCGCCCGCATCAGTTGCGCGAACGGTCAAGGTTGTGTTGCCGAAGTGATTAGCCACCGAACTTAAGGTGATGCCTTGGGCAGAAATCTGGGTATTGACCACCTGCGTAAATGAACTTACTGTAATGAATAACGTACCTGGATCGGTATCAGAAGCAGTGGTTCTGATCACAATATCAGCAAAATCTTCTGGTAGGCTAATTAGGTTGGTGGAAACAGTTAGCATAGGTGTTGCGCTTGTTAACACAGTAACATTGACGGCAATGGTTTGAATCGAAGTTGAATTTGAAGTGTCAGCAGCACTGACGGTTAAGGTGGTTCGACCTGAGCCTGTTTCAACGGGGGACAATACAATGGTATTGCCAATTAAATTTACAGAAACCACCCCTGTGGTGGAGGCTTGAACAGAGATAGGCAGGGCACCATCCTCAATATCGATGGCTGTGGCGGTAATTGAGATGGGGGCAAATCCACCCAGTGTCGTGATGCTATTGTTTGAAACGGTTAAGGTTGGGGGGTCATTCACTGCTTGTACATTGACCACGATCAGTGTTGAAGCGGTTTGCGGGACAGAATCGGTTGCCTGAATTGTTAGAGTAACCCTGCCGTTGGCATGGGCCATACTTGATAAGTGAATGGCATTGGCTGAGGTGGTAATGCTGATAATCCCAGTGGAAGAGGCTTGCACCGAAAATGGAACAATAACCTGACCACTCTGATCTGTGACTGTGGTGCCAATAATCAACGGTGCAAAATCTTCGGCAAGCGTAATGGCCTGAGTTGACAAGGCTATGTTGGGTGGTCCGTCCACTGCGAATACAAAGGTCGTGCTGGTATTCAAACCATTCACTTGTAAAGTAATTCCAACCGTTGTTTGACCATCAAAATTTGATGGAGCGGTATAAACCATATCCACCGTCTGAACCCCTGAATTTTGAGATACATTGATGATGCTTGCTGTGCCAAATGTTGCTGTTGTCGTCCAATGAACGTTGCTGATTGTATCGCCATCCAAATCAATACCAGCCAATCGTATGGTGGTATTTGAGGTAATACTAATCGGTGTTAAATCAAGTGTGGCCGTCGTTAAGCCATAAGGAAACTCATAAAGAACAGGACGATTTCGCCCATCCCCGCCATCGTCTAATAAGAAATAACCAGATGTTCTATTCGAAAAAATCGTCCAATTAAATTCGGTGGAGGTTACTTCTCCTCTGTGTGCGTTCAGTCCATCACTACTATTCCAGGGCAGGACGTAGTGCCCTGGATAGACCCTGAAATTTGTTAAACCATCAGTTGTGGCAAATCCATAGGCAATGGTGCTGTCATTCGTTATCCATGACAGTTCACCAGGAAAGGTTTGTTGCGCTAAGGCCAAGCCAAGCCAAGCCTCGGTGTACACCAAACCACTTGCTGCTGTGAGCACAAATTCAATTTCTTCAAAGGTATTGATGTTAATCAAATGCCCACCCAAAGCCCTGGCTTCCTGTAAAAAAGGTGTTACTGCTGGTGTTGTTATCACAGAATTTGCATAAAGACGACCGCCATGAACAACAAGATTTTCAATACTTGTGCTGGCTCGGGCGATCACGGGAGGCATCGCCACGGGATCGACTTGTACAACGACGGTTTGTTGTGACAATCCTGGTTCCGTCGGATTTAAGAGTTGTATGGTTAGGGTTGCAATGCCTATTTGATCTGGGGCGATTGAGAAATACAACTGCGCCGATTGCGGGGTGGAGCCAACGCGGGTGCTGGTGACTAAGGCATTGGTGGTAAAGCTGACGACAGGCGCTGGGTTGGTGGAGAAAATGGCATTCCCACTGTGCGTCACCCGCCATTGTAGGTCCGAAGTGTTTTGGGTTCCATTAAAGGCAGGTATTCTAACATTGCTGATAAGTTGTTGATTGCGAATGGTTTGAGAACTATTCTCGATCAAGACAATCGAAGTTGTAGGCAAGGTAAAGACTGGGGCAGTCAAACGAAATGACAATGCCGTGGTGGTGCTTAAACCATTTGTCTGTAGCGTAACGACCACCGTTGTTTGCCCATCAACATTTGGCGGAGCGGTATAAACCATATCAACCGTCTGAACCCCTGAATTTTGATAAACATTGCTAAAATTTACTGTACCCCCATTGGAATCTATACCTGACCAATTTGCAGTTCTTATTGCATCTCCATTCAAATCAAAACCCGTCAGGCGAATGGTTTTGACAGAGCCAGCCGTTATGATTGATGGCGATGGCAACCCTTGAGGAAACTCATAAATCGCAGGACGATTAATCGTATCACCTATATCGTCAATTAAAAAATAAGTATTTGCGTTAAAGGAATAAGTTGCCCAATTGAATGCAGTGGAAGGGCTTGCAGATCTATTGGCAAGCAGTCCAATGCCAGGATGCCAATCCAAAGCAAAGTGTCCAGGATAGAGCCTAAGGTTGTTGATGTCACTGTCAGGGGCATAACCATAAGCAATGGTGCTGTCATTCGTTACCCAAAACAGCTCGCCAGGGAAGTTTCGTTGCGGTAAAACCATGCCAAACCAAGCGTTCTGAGAGGTTAAGCCACTGGTTGTTGCGCGCACAAAATTAATTTCTTCAGTGGTATTGATATTAATCAAATGACCACCCAAAGCGCGTGCTGTCGTCAAAAACCTTGAGACTCCTTGTGTCGTTGGACTGACTGAATTGGCATAAAGATGACCGCCATGAACAATAAGATTGGTCAGACTTGGACTGGCTTGGGCAATTCCAGGAGACACATCCACTGAATTGACGTGAACGACCATCGTTTGTTTAGTCATGTCTGAAGTTATCAGGTTGGTGAGTTGAACGGTTAGAGTAGCAGTGCCCGTTCGATTAGGGGCGATTGAGAAATACAATTGTGCCGTATGCGCCATTGGAGTCAAGGTGGTTTCCGTCGTAATAGCATTGGTGGTAAAGCTCACCACGGGGGTTGGATTGGCTGAAAAGAGCGGGCTTCCGCTACTTGTCACTACAAATTGTGCCCTCCGGGTTTCACTGTTTAAAATGTTGACGCGGTGCACATTGGATTTAAGTTGGCTTTCAATCGACGTCATAGAAATGACAGAAGTTGATAAGGTGAAAGGAATGGCATCGCTAACAGCATTGACCACCACCACTATGCGTTGAGAAATAGATAAACCACCTGCATCAACTGCATGGACGGTTAATGTCGCTGTGCCATTGAGATTGGCGATGGGTGTTAGGCTAATCAAAGTTTCATTATTGGCTTGGGCGGACATAGCCACATTGATAAGTCTGGTGGATTCATCCACAATTAAGGTGACAGTCGTACCATCTGCATCTGTGGTATTGGCTCTAATGACCACCGGTGATGTAAAATCTTCTTGCACGCTGATAAAAGTGGTGGATAAAGTCAATACAGGGAGAGCACTGGGCACGATGGTGACTTTAACAGGGATGATTTGCATAGCGGTTAACCCGGAACGGTCTATCGTTCTAATGGTTAAGGTGGTTTGACCCGCAGTATTGAAAATTGTATTCAAGACAATGGCATTCGTTGATGTAGTCACTTGGACTAACCCTAAGGTCGATAATTGCACTGAAAAAGTTAAGGCACCATCCTCAGCATCTGTGGCTGAGGTGTCAATGATGATGGGTAAGAAGCCACCAAATGTTGAAATGCTGTCTGTTGAAACCATAATGATTGGTGCGTCCTCAACAGCTGTCAAGATCAATACAATCTCAGTTGCCGTCGCTTGCCCACCAACATCTGTGGCTTGAACTGTCAAGGTCGCAGTGCCATTGAGGTCGGCAATTGAAGTTAAGGTGATGGTGCTCATCCCGTTGGTAAGAGTTGATATCACCGCATCTACAAGACGCGAAGATTGAGTCAGGGAGAGGGTTGGGGGATCACCATCCGTGTCGGTGGCGGTGGTTCTAATGACCACCGAAGTCTTAAAATCTTCTTGCATCCGAATAAGATTGGTTGAAACCATTAGCACAGGTACGGCACTGGAAAGAACGGTCACATCGATAGCGATTAATTCAGTCACTGTTGAACCAAACTTATCAACGGTTTTGACGGTTAAGGTGGTCCGACCTGAAGCACCGACAATACTATTCAAGATGATGGCATTCGCTGAGGTGGTTACTCTGACTACGCCGGTCATGGATTCTTGCACTGAAAAAGGCAAGACACCATCCTCAACATCCGTGGCTGAGGTATTAATAGTGATGGGTGAAAAACCACCCAAAGTTGCAATACTGTTGGTTGAGACACTTAATGTCGGCGTGTCATTGACAGCGGTCACGATCACGGTTACCTGAATGGAGGCGCGCTTTGTGCCATCATTCACAGAAATGATTAGGGTGGCTCGCCCATTAATGTTGTTGATGCTCTCTACTTGGACGCCTGAAGCTGAAGTTGTCACTTTAATAGTGGTGGATTCAGTGACGGTTAAAGTCAGTGTGTCGTTTTCTATATCAGAACGGGTTACTATAATTGGCACTATGGTTTCAAAGTCTTCAAATAGCGTTAAATGGGTGGTCGAAACGCTTATTGTTGGCGTATCATTAACAGCATTCACCGTCACGACTACTTGTGCTGAATCACTAAGATTGCCATCGCTGATGGAAATGGTTAGGGTGGTTCGCCCACTGGCATTGGCTATGCTTGCAATTCGGACGTCTGAAGTTGTGGCTGTGACAGTGACCACGCCAGTAGTGGATTCAGCCACAGTCAAAGTCAGCGGATCACCATCGATATCTGTTCTGGTTGTTGCGATCAAAACCGTTGCAAAATCTTCAAGCAAAGTCAATGCATTGGTTGAAACACTTAAGACTGGTGGGTCGTTAAGGGGTGTAACGGTCACCACGACTTGCGTTGAGGTGCTGACTGAGCCATCATTGACGGAAATGGTCAGAGTGGTTCGCCCATTGGCATTGTTAATGCTCGATACACGGACACCTGAAACTGAAGTTGTTACTCTAATCAGGCTTGGGTTGGATTCGGTCACAGATAAAGTCAGCGTATCGCCTTCTAAATCTGTACCAGTGGTGCCGATCAAAATAACGCCCATAAATTCTTCAGCCAAGGTCAAATCAGTGGTTGAAACGCTTAAGGTTGGCGCATCATTCACAGCATTGACCGTCACAACCACTTGGGCGGTTGAAAACAGTGTGTCGTCACTGACAGTGATGGTTAAGGTGGTTTGCCCATTGGCATTGGCGATGTTTGCAACTCGGACGCCAATGGCTGAGGTTGTGACAGTGATCACCCCCGTGGTTGATTCAATCACGCTAAAAGTCAGGGGATCGCCGTCCACATTGATTGCTGTGGCAATGGTGCTGGCATCAGCAAAATCCTCTGTAACGACTAAATTGGTGGTAGCAATGGAAAGGGTTGGCGTGTCATTGACGGCGGTTACTGCCACCACAATTGCAACCGAAGTCGATTGCCCACCGACATCTGTTGCAAACACAGTTATGGTTGCTGTACCATTGGCATGGTTAATGGCAGATAGAGTGATACTATTGGTGAGGGTGCTTATGCCATTGTCTGGTGTCGATACAACAGCATTGACAAGGTTCGTGGATGAACGGACAAAAAGGCTAATCCGATCAGCGTCAGCATCGGTGGCAGTGGTTCTGATAACCACCGCATCCGAAAAATCTTCTAACAAACTGATACTGGTGGTTGAAAGCGCCAACACAGGTGGAACACTGAGCAAAATGGCGACATCGACAGCGATTGTAAGGCTCACAGATGTGCCCGCACTGTCAACGGCATTGACGGTTAAGGTGGTTGATCCTCTGGCATTAAGAATGGCACTTAAGACGATGGCATTTGCTGAGGTGGTTACGCTGACTATCCCAGTGGTGGATACTTGTACAGAGAAGGATAATACGCCCTCATCAACATCATTGGCTGTTGTGTTAATGGTGATGGGCGAAAAGCCCCCAAAAGTAGTGATGCTGTTGGTTGAAACGGTTAATGTTGGTGTGTCATTGACAGGTGTGACTAGCACAACGACTTGGGTTGAGGCCGTGTGAAAGTCATCACTCACAATAATGGTTAGGGTGGTTCGTCCATTGGCATTGTTAATGCTCGATACATGGATACCTGAGGCTGATGTTGTGACAGAAATCACGCCTGGGGGGGATGCAATCACGCTATAAGTTAAGGTATCACCCTCTACATCAATGGCTGTGGCAACTGTGCTGGCATTCATAAAATCCTCGAGCACCACTAAAGCTGTGGTTGGAATAATGATAGTTGGCTGGTCATTGACGGGTGTGACTACCACAACGACTTGGGTTGAGACCATGTGTGAGCGATCCCTCACAGTAATGGTTAGAGTGGTTCGGCCATTGGCATGGTTAATGCTTGATACACGGACACCTGAGGCTGATGTTGTGACAGAAATCACGCCGATGGTGGATTCAATCACGCTAAAAGCTAGGGTATCACCATCTACATCCATTGCTGTGGCAACCGTGCTGGCGTTCATAAAATCCTCAACCACCACTAAGGTTGAGGTTGGAATAATGATTGTTGGCGGGTTATTGAGGGGTGTGACTACCACAACGACTTGGGCTGAGGTAGTGCGTGAGCTATCACGCACACTAATGGTTAGGGTGGTTCGTCCATTGGTGTTATTAATGCTCGATACACGGACACCTGAGGCCGATGTTGTGACAGAAATCACGCCGGTGGTGGATTCAATCACGCTAAAAGCTAGGGTATCACCATCTACATCCATTGCTGTGGCAACCGTGCTGGCGTTCATAAAACCTTCAACCACTACTAAAGTTGAGGTTGGAATAATGATGGTTGGCGGGTCATTAACGGGTGTGACTGTGACCACCACCTGAGCGGTCGAACGCCCTGAATTATTGTTGGCAGTAATGGTCAGGGTGGTTCGTCCATTGCCATTGGCAAAGTTTGAAATTTTAACTGAGTTTGTTGTTGACACCACAGTAATCACCCCAGTGGTGGATTGGTTAACGCTTAAACTTGTTGCATTGGTTGCCGTGGCAACGTCTAGAGTGGACGGGAAATCTTCATCGATCGTCAGACTAGGGATTAATATTGTAATAGTAGGCGCTGAAATCGGCGTTGGTGTCGGTGTCGGTGTCGGTGTCGGTGTTGGCGTAGGTGTTGGCGTTGGCGTCGGTGTCGTTTCACCACCGCCACCCCCGCCACCACAAGCGGATAATAATGCTGATAACACTAAAGCTGTGCTTATGGTGCTCAAAGCACGTCTGCTTACTGTGTTGAATGTAAGCGCGATTCTGTTGGTCATCTTGCCCGAATAAGCGAGAATAAATGAATAGACAGCGTACCATTTGCAAATCAAACTGATTGAAATTCGAGTTAAAGATCTGGAAAATAATTTATACATAATGATCTTGCTGTTCATTTAATCTGATTATAGGGAGGGTGGATATAAAACTTAGTGGTGATTGTACTAAAGATAAGTTTAGAACATAGGTTTTTTGACTTAGCGCACAATATTAAGGGTTTTGTCATTGCTCTAAAAACACACCGTTTCATGAGTATGAAATGGTCGTTTTTAAAACATCTATAAATCAAGGATGTGTTTTTTTATGTGTTACCATCCAGAAAAACTGATAGATGCGCAATCTCATGCAATGATGAGCGACTTATACGATTGCAGCCATCTATTCAATCATCAGTAAAGAGCATATAGATTGGGGCAATGACCGGCATTTGCAGATTATATGACCAACTTTCAACCAGAATCAAACGGTCGTGGTAAGAGTGTAAAGATGAATTGTATTAGCCAGGCTCAGCACTGTGTGAGTGCGTAGGCGAAAGTTAATACAAGTATGCTTCTCCTGATTGGCCTCTGACGCCAGATGCTCCAACTGCAAGCGTACCACCATCACCGCTTAAACTCACAGCAAAACCAAAATGTCCACTATTAGCAGGATAATAGGCTTTCACATAACTTTGTTGAGCCCAATTGCCATTACTAAATTCAAACACATAGGCAGCACCTGAACCAGGCAAGCTATTATTAGCAGGGCCGTTCACTCCAGCGCTAGAACCATCTTCTTGATTTGCGCCCACTACGAGGATATTGCCGTCATTGCTCAGACTGACCGATTGGCCAAATTCATCGTTCGAACCTGAATTAAATGGTTTGATATACGCCTGTTGTGACCAAAAAACAGAGTTGAATCGGAATACGTAAGCGGCACCAGCATTAGCGGCGTTGTTATCAGTTTCACGACTATTGATCTGAGTGGATGAACCATCCTCCAGATTTGAGCTGACCGCTAGGGTATTGCCATCAGAGCTCAGGCTGACAGATTGGCCAAAACGATCGCCAGCATTAGTATTTGATGCTTTAACGTACGCTTCTTGTACCCATGTGCCACCAATGAAGCGGAAGACATACACCGCCCCCGAATCAACAGCACTGTCATTACTTTCTGCCCCATTAATGCCAGTCGCTGAGCTGTCCTCTTCGGGCGCGCCCACCACGAGGGCTCTGCCGTCATCGCTCAAGCTAAGTGAATAGCCAAAACGATCGGTATCCCCAGTATTTGATGCTTTGATATAAGCTTGTGGTGTCCACTCAATACCATTGCGAACGTATGTATATACCGCTCCAGCCCCCCCTAGATCGCGACTTTCTAGACTGCTCTGATAATTATTAACCCCTGTAGAAAGATTGTCTTCCGACCAGGCACCCACTGCAAGGGTATTACCATCAGCACTCAGACTCACTGATCGACCAAATCGATCGTTGGCGCTTGGAAAAAATGATTTGATGTACGCTTGTTGTGACCAGACGCCATTATTGAAAGCGTAAGAATACACTGCGCCTGAAAGTGGCAAATTATTATTGCGCCTCCCATTGATTCCCGAGGATGAGCCAGACTCAAAACGTGCCCCTATGGCTATGGTATTGCCATCATGACTCAGGCTGATGGCTTCACCATAGTAATCACCCAGTCCCGAATTTGAGGCTTTGAGGTACGCTTGTTGTGACCATGTGCCGTTACTACGGCGGAACACATAGGTTGCGCCTGAATCAGTTCTAATATTATCATCTTGTCCATTGAATCCTGTGGCTTTACTATCTTCTAGATGTGCCCCGACGGCAAGGGTGTTACCATCACCGCTCATGCTAACAGAAATTCCAAAACGATCATCGCCTCCAGGGTTATGCGGCAGAATATGGCCAATCATGCTGTTCAATTGGGCGTTGGTTAGCATCTCTACGTTATGTCTGAAAGTCGCCCCACAGGACGTTGCATCGCAGCTGCCCACTGCATAAAACGGGCTATTTACTCTTGGAATATAACGATGTAATGCCACCTGACCTTGCGCTGTGGTCTGTCTAATATTGGTGCTATTAGGGCTGATAACAATACCTGTGGTGCTTATGTCCGAATAACCAAGACCTGAGTTTAGGTCAGGATTGCTTTGTAAACGATAATGTGTCGCCCCTGAAATAGAACTCCAAACAAAATTGAGCGTCTTAATGCCTGTGGTAACAATCAGCACTGGTGGTAGCACCACCGTCACAAGGGTTGTAATGGAAACACCATCTGTATCGGTCGTTCTGAGGGTTAACAAAACTTGATGGACATTGTTGGCAAATCCTCGTCGGGAAAGGGTCAAGGTGTTGGTGGTCATTATTGTATTGACAACGCCTTGTCCTGTCGAGACGTTATAGGATAAGGCACCATCTTCTACATCGCTCGCTGAAACAGTCAACACAAGGGGGGTGGCATTTTCAGAGTAAGCAAGAACCACTGATTGCGAAGAGACAGTCAAAGTTGGCGTGTCATTAATTGGCGCCACAACAACAACAATCTCTGTTGAGTCCGATAGCCCACCAATATCAAATGCACTAACGAATAATGTCGTAGTGCCAAAAACATTTTCCATTGCACTCAAGGTAATGCTTTGTGTAGAAACCACCACGGCATTGACTAATGGCGTAGAGGCTCTCACAGTGACGGTCAATGTGCCTGGATCGGCATCTGTCGCAGTGGTTCTGATGAAAATATCAGCAAAATCTTCTTGCACGCTGATAAAGTTGGTGGAAACAGTCAGAACAGGCGTTGTACTTTGATTCAAGATGATGTTGACGGCAATGGTACGCATGCCTGTTGCATTATTATTGTCAATTGTCGTTACGGTTAATGTTGTTCGACCCGATCCTCCTGCCCTTGGCGTCAATAATATGGCATTAGGTCTTATGGATACATTGACCACGTTTATATCGGAGACTGTTACCGAAAAAGGTAAATTGCCTTCCTCAATATCCGAAGCTGTTGTGTTGATGGTCAATGAAATAAATTGACCTGTAATTGAGACGTTGTCGCTGGAAACGGATACTGTTGGGGGATCATTCACAGCTCGTACTGTGACCACAACTTGTGTTGAAGCGGTTTGTAAAGATGAATCTGCTGTCTGAACGGTCAATGTGACAATGCCATTGACATTTTTTCTGGCCGATAATTGAATGGCATTGGCTGAGGTGGATATGGTCACAATCTCAGTGGAGGAGGGAATTACTGTAAATGGCAAGACACCACTAACACCCACATCGGTCGCGGTGGTACCGATAACAATTGAGGAGAAATCTTCAGCAAGCACTAAGGAATACGTTGATAAAGTTATATTTGGTAAGGTATCTACATTAAATGAAATGGCATTGGTGGTCATTAAACCGTTCACTTGTAGAGTGACAACAACCGTTGTTTGACCGTTAAAGGCTTCAGGCGCAGTATAAATCAGATTCATTGTTTGTACACCTGAGCTTTGAGAAACATGGCCAATGCTCGTTGTGCCAGTCGTTGCGAATACAGACCAATCCGATGTGTTTATGACATCACGATTCAAATCAAAACCCGTCAATCCTATGGTGACACTTGAGCCAGCTCTGACTAATTTAGACACTATATTTGCTGGTGCAAAGCCTCGGGGAAACTCATAAATCGCATGACGAGACTCCACAAAACCTATATCGTCAATTAAAAAATAAGTATTTGCGTTAAAGGAATAAGTTGCCCAATTGAATACAGTGAAAGAGTCTGCAGATCTATTGGCAATCAGTCCAAAGACAGGGTGCCAATTCAAAGCAAAGTGTCCAGGATAAAGCCTAGGGTTAACGTCAGTGTCACTGGCATAACCATAAGCAATGGTGCTATCATTGGTTATCCAAAACAGATCACCAGGGAAATTTTGTTGCGTTAAAACCATGCCAAACCAAGCATCCTGTGAAATTAAGCCACTGGTGGTTGTGCGTACAAAATTAATTTCTTCAATGGTATTGATATTGATCAAATGGCCACCCAAAGCGCGGGCTGTTGTCAAAAACGGCGAAATCGATTGAGTTGTTGGGGTGGCAGAATTGGCATAAAGGCGACCGCTTTGAACTATGAGATTGGACAGATTTGGACTGGCTTGAGCAATGACAGGGGGTACATCATTCATTGGATTGACTTGTACAATCATGGTTTGTTGACTCCCCAATGTATTACTCAGATTGGTGAGTTGTAGGGTTAGGGTGGCTGTACCTGATTTATCAGGGGCGATTGTAAAATATAGTTGTGCCGTTTGCGAGGTAGAACCAATGTTACTTCTAGTCACAACGTCCGTGGTGGAGAAGCTGACCACAGGCGTTGGGTTGGTAGAGAAAATGGCATCACCACTGTGCGTCACCCGCCATTGTAGGTCTAAAGTATTTTGGGTTCCATCAAAGGCAGGTACTCTAATATTGCTGATAAGTTGTTGATTGCGAATGGTTTGAGAACTATTTTCAATTAAGACAATCGAAGTTGTAGGCAAGGTAAAAGCTGCGGCAGTCACACGAAATGACACTGCTGTGGTGGTGCTTAAACCATTTGTTTGTAGCGTAACGACCACCGTTGTTTGACCATCAAAATTTGGCGGAGCGGTATAAACCATATTAACCGTCTGAACCCCTGAACTTTGATAAATATTGCTAAAATTTACTGTACCACCATTGGAATCTATACCTGACCAATTTGCAGCGCTTATCGTATCGCCATTCAAATCAAAACCCGTCAGTCGAATGGTATTGACTGAGCCAGCCGTTATGATTGATGAAGATGCCAAACCTTGTGGAAACTCATAAATCGCATTGCGATTAAAACTTGGACTTCCGTCCGAATTAAGGACTTCCCCCCCATCACCAACTAAGAAAATCACATTCCCATTACCATTTACGATCCAATTGTAAACGGTGTTAGGGTCGTTATATCTATTGGCACGCACGCCATCGACATCCCAGGGCAATGTAAAATGACCCGGATAAACAGTGAGATTAGTGACGCCATTACCAGTGGCATAGCCATAGGCAATGGTGCTGTCGTGCGTTATCCAAGACAGCTCGCCAGGAAATAATTGCTTAGGTAAGACCATGCCTAACCACGGCTCAAGGGATGTTAAACCACTTGCTGCTGAGCGCACAAAAGAATATTCTTCGGACGAATTGAAATTGATCAAATGTCCACCCAAAGCGCGTGCAGTGCTCAAAAATCTTGAGATACCTATACCAGACACCATCGTATCATTGGCATAAAGATGACCGCCATGAACAATAAGATTGGTCAGACTTGTACTGGCTTGAGCAATTCTAGGAGACACATCCACTGAATTAACGTGAACCACCATGGTTTGTTGCAAAGTTCCCGTACCTGTCAGATTAGTGAGATGTACTGTCAGAGTGGCTGTGCCTGTTTGATCAGGCCTGATTGTAAAATACAATTGCGCTGTAGGCATGGTTGAAGTCAGTGTGGTTATGGTCGTTAGAGCATTGGTGGTAAAGCTGACTACAGGGGTTGGATTGGCTGAAAAAATATTGTCGCCACTCGTCGTAACCCGAGTCCATAGAGCTTTGTTATCTGGATTGCTGATGCTGATGGCATTTACGATGCGATCAAGCTGGCTACCATGGACAGATAGGCTGACCACAGAGGTTGATAGGGTAAACGACATGGGATCGTCAACCGCATTGACTACCACCACAATCTGCTCTGTCGTGGAAATACCACCAGAATCGGTCACTTGAACAGTCAAGGTTGATGTACCATTTAGGTTAGTAAGCGCCGTTAGGGTGATACTGTTGGTGAGGGTGCTATGACCGCTGATTGGTGTCGATAGGGCAAAATCCACAATGCGTGCGGACGAACTCACTGAAAGGGCAATGGCATCCCCTTCAGCATCTGTGGCAGTGGTTCTGATGACAACTGAATCCATAAAATCTTCTTGCACAATGATACGGTTGGTGGAAACCACTAGCACAGGAGCGGAATTGGGCTTAGGTGACACGATCACAGAGATGGTTTGAGTGACGGTTGCACCTGAACTGTCAACCAGGCTGACGGTTAAGGTGGTTTGACCTGAAACACCTGCAATGGCACTGAGGACGATGGTATTTGTTAAGGTCGTGATAGTGACAACGCCAGCGCTAGAATCTTCCACTGAAAAAGACAAAGTACTATCCTCAACATCACCCAATGTGACATTAATGGTGATGGTCGAAAACTCAAAATTGGTTAAAATATTGTTGGTGGACACACTTAGGGTTGGCGTGTCATTAACAGGCGTTACTGTTACGCCTACTTGGGTTGAAGTGCTGGTTGTACCATCACTGAGGCTAATGGTGAGCGTTGTTACACCATTGGCATGGGCAATGTTTGCCACTTGAACACCTGCGGCTGTGGTCGTGACAGTGACCACCCCAGTCGCAGATTCCACCACTGTTAAAGTCAAAGTATTGCTATCTATATCGCTTCTGGTTGCGCCAATCAATACCGTTGCAAAATCTTCATTCAAAGTCAAAGCGGTCGTTGAAACACTTAGGGCGGGCGGGTCATTGACGGGGGTGACTGTGACCACCACTTGAGCCGTGGTCGTTAAATCGCCATCACTAAGGCTCATAACAAGTGTTGTGATACCATTCGCTTCCCCTAAGCTTGATATACGAACATCTGAAGATGAGGCTGTTACTCTAATTACCCCTGTGGTAGATTCGGTCACAGTAAATGTCAGCAAATTGCCCTCGACATCGCTTGCTGTGGCAACGGTCATAGTACCCGTAAAATCTTCCGCTCGTGTTAATGTTGCACTTGGAATGTTTAGGTTTGGTGGATCATTAACAGGCGTGACATTAACCACCACTTGTCCCGTTGTATCTTGGTTGCCATCATTGACGGTAATGGTTAAGGTGGTTTGGCCATTGGCATTGAGCAAGCTCGACACAGACACCCCTGAGGCTGAGGTTGTGACCGCGACTATGCCCGGGTTGCTTTGGACCACACTTACATTGAGTGTATCACCATCGGCATCACTTGCTGTGGCAATGGTTAGAGTACTTCCAAAATCTTCTGCGAGGGTTAAAGTCGCTGTTGGAATGTTTATGGTCGGTGTATCTTGAACAGGCGCTACCACGACAACAATCTCAGTAGAATGAGATTGCCCACCTGGATCTCTTGCAACCACAGTCAAGGTCGCCGTACCATTGGCATCTCTCATCGCAGTCAAGGTAATGCTGTTGGTAATCATGCTCTGACCGTTGACTGGGGTCGATATAACAGCAGTCACAATAGGCATAGATGCACTGACTGAGACGGTTATGGTATCACCGTCAGCATCTGTGGCTGTGGTTTGGATCATGACTGACGTTCTAAAGTCTTCTGACACGCTAATCAAATTAGTAGAAACGGTCACCACCGGTGTGGCACTGGCCGTAATGGTCACATTGACTGTGATGATTTCAGTAACCGTAGTCCCTGAACTGTCAACCACTCTAACAGTTAAGGTTGTTTGACCCGAAGCACCAGGAATGTTATTCAACATAAAGGCATTGGTTGATGTGGTGACTCTGACCACCCCTGTGGTGGTAGCGATCACAGTGAAAGAAATATTGGTATCTTCTACATCACTTGCTGTGGTGTAAATGGTAATGGGTGAAAAACCACCCAAAGTGGCGATGCTGTTACTTGAGACGGTTAAAGTCGGTGTATCATTAACGGCATTCACAGTGACCAACACTTGGGTAGAAGCACTGGCTTGGCCATCACTGACCGTAATGGTTAAGGTGGTCTGACCATTGGCATCGCCAATGCTGACCACTTGGACACCTGCAGTAGATGTACTCACACGGACGATATTAGACATGGACTCAGCAACACTCAGTGTCAATGTATCGTTCTCTATATCGGAACGATTGACTGTGATTAGCTGAGTTGTTGCAAAATCTTCATTGAGCGTCAAGGCGGTTGTTGTGACACTTAAGGTTGGTGTGTCATTAACGGGCGCCACAACCACGACTAATTCGGTAGAAACAGATTGTCCAGCAGCCGTCACTTGAACGGTTAAGGTCGTTGTGCCATTGGCATTCTCTATGGCGGATAAGTTGATAGTCTTAATACTGTTTACCTGTGTGGATATGGCTACATCCACAAGATGCGTGGTAGAGCTCACCGAAACCGTTATGGTATTACCATCTTGGTCAATGGCTGATCCTAACAATATTGAGGTCATAAAGTCCTCTTGTAAGCTGGTAGTATTGCTGGTAACTATAAAAAACGGTGCCCTATTGGGTACATTAACAGCGATTGTCTGAGTAACTATTGTGCCCAAGCTGTCAACCACGCTGACGGTTAAATTGGTTTGACCTGTCGCACGAGAAATCGCATTCAAGGTTATGGCATTAGCTGATGTCGTCACTGTAACCACACCTGGGGTGGATGCGGACACGGTGAAGGATAAAGTACCATCTTCAATATCACTCGCTGTCGTGTTAATGGTCATCGTCGAAAATCCACTGAAAGTCGTAATACTGTTAGTTGAGACAGTTAGTGTCGGTGTGTCATTAACGGCATTCACTGTGACCACCACTTGGGTAGAAACACTGGTTTGGCTATCACTGACCGAAATGGTTAAGGTCGTCTGACCATGGGCATTTGGAATGTTTACAACTTGAACGCCTGAGTCTGTGGTTGTCACTGTGACCACCCCAGTAGCCGATTCAGTCACGGTGAAAGTCAAGCTATTACTATCAATATCCGTTCTGGTTGTGCCAATCAAAACTGTTGCAAAATCTTCATCTAAAGTCAATGCAGTAGTTGAGACGGCTAAAACTGGTGGATCATTAACCGCTGTGACGTCGATCACCACTTGAGTGGTTGTGCTTAGTCTGCCATCACTAAGCGTGATGGTTAGAGTCGTTCTGCCACTCCTTTGGTCTATGCTGGATACAGAGATGCCTGAAACTGAGGTGGTCACAGTGATCACCCCTGTGGTTGATTCAGTGACAGTCACTGTTAGGGCGTCGCCCCTATCCACATCAGCAAATGTTGCCACAGTGTTGGTACCATCAAAATTTTCTAATACAGTTAAAGCCGAGGTTGAGACTGTTATGGTCGGCGTATCATTAACGATCGCTACCACGACAACAATCTCTGTCGAATGAGATTGCCCACCCGAATCGGACGCTAACACAGTCAAGGTTGTTGTGCCATTGGCATTGCCAATCGCAGTCAAGGTGATGCTGTTGGTGATTGTGCTCTGACCATTGACTGGTGTCGATATAACCGCAGTCACAATAGGCATAGATGCACTGACTGAGACGGTTATGGTATCACCATCACCATCTGTGGCTGTGGTTCGGATGATGACTGACGTTCCAAAGTCTTCTGCCACGCTAATCAAATTAGTAGAAATTGTCACCACTGGTGCAGTACTTGGGTTAATGGCGACATTGACGCTAATGATTTCAGTAACCGTAGTTCCAGAGCTGTCAACCACTCTAACGGTTAAGGTGGTTTGACCCGAAGCACCAGGAATGGTATTTAACACAATAGCCACTGCTGATGTGGTTACTCTGACCACCCTTGTGTTGGCATTGATTACGGTGAAAGATATATTGGCATCTTCTACATCACTTGCTGTGGTGTTAATGGTAATTGGCGAAAAACCACCCACAGTGGAGATGCTATTACTCGAGACAGATAAAGTCGGCGTATCATTAACGGCATTCACTGTGACCAGCACTTGGGTAGAAGCACTGGCTTGGCTATCACTGACCGTAATGGTTAAGGTGGTCTGACCATTGGCATCACCAATGCTGACCACTTGGACCCCTGCAGATGATGTACTCACACGGACTATACCAGACATGGATTCAACGAAACTGAGTGTCAAGGTATCGTTCTCTATATCGGAACGATTGACTGTGATTAGCTGAGTTGTTGCAAAATCTTCATTGAGCGTCAAGGCGGTCGTTGATACACTTAAGGTTGGTGGGTCATTAACCGCTGTGACGTCGATCACCACTTGAGTGGTTGTACTTAGCCTGCCATCACTGAGGCTAATGGTTAAAGTCGTTCTGCCACTCCTTTGGCCTATGCTTGTTACAAAAATGTCTGTGGTGGTGACTGTGACTGTGACCACTCCAGTAGCTGATTCAGCCACGGTTAAAGTCAAGGTCGTGCTATCAATATCCGTTCTGGTTGTTGCGATCGAAAAAGTTCCAAAATCTTCAGCCAAGGTCAAGGTGCTGGTTGTAACACTTAAGGCGGGCGGGTCATTAACCGGTGTGACGTCGATCACCACTTGAGTGGTTGTACTTAGTCTGCCATCACTAAGGGTGATGGTTAAAGTCGTTCTGCCATTTATATTCTCTATGCTGGTTACAGAAACGCCTGCGTCTGAGGTTGTCACTGTGACCACTCCAGTCGTGGATTCAACAACGGTTAACGTCAAGGTCGTGCTATCAATATCCGTTCTGGTCGTTGCGATTAAAACCGTTGCAAAATCTTCAGCCAAGGTCAAGGCAGTGGTAGAGACGGTTAAGACTGGTGGGTCATTAACCCCTGTGATGTCGATCACCACTTGAGTGGTTGTACTTAGTCTGCCATCACTAAGCGTTATGGTTAAAGTCGTTCTGCCATTCACACCACTGATGCTACTTACTTCAAAACCTAAGGTTGTTGGTGTAACAGTGACCACTCCAGTAGCTGATTCAGCCACGGTTAAAGTCAATGTGTTACTATCCACATCACTTCTGTTTACTAGTATCACAAAAGTTGCAAAATTTTCGCTAAGCGTAAATGCGGGCGTTGTAACACTTAAGGCTGGTGGGTCATTAATGGGTGTGACGTCGATCACCACTTGAGTATTAGTCGTTAGATCGCCATCACTAAGGGTGATGGTTAAGGTGGTTCGCCCATTGGCATTGGTTATGTTTGCAACTTGAACACCTGCGTCTGTGGTCGTGACTGTGACCACCCCAGTAGCGGATTCAGCCACGGTTAATGTCAAAGTATTGCTATCTATATCGCTTCTACTTACTGTGATTATTTCAGTTGTTGCAAAATCTTCAGCCAAGGTCAAGGCGCTGGTTGAAACACTTAGGGCGGGCGGGTCATTGACTTCTGTGACAGTAACGACCACTTGAGCGGTGGAACTCAATGTACCATCACTGACACGAATGTTTAAAGTGGTGCGGCCATTCACATTGGCAATGGCTGCAACAGAGACGCCTGAAGCTGAGGTGGTCACAGTGACCACCCCTGTGTTTGATTCAGTGACAGTCACTGTCAGGGCGTCGCCCCGATCTACATCAGCAAATGTCGCCACAGTGTTGATACCATCAAAATCTTCTAATACAATTAAAGCGGGGGTTGAGACTGTTATGGTTGGCGTATCATTAACGATCGCTACCACGACAACAATCTCAGTAGAATGAGACTGCCCACCCGAATCGGACGCTAACACAGTCAAGGTCGTTGTACCATTGGCATCGCCAATCGCAGTCAAGGTGATGCGGTTGGTAACTGTGCTCTGACCATTGGCTGGTGTCGATATAACAGCAGTCACAATGGGCCTGGATGCACTGACTGAGACGGTTATGGTATCAGTAGCATCCCCATCGGTTGCTGTGGTTTGGATGATGATTGACGTTCCAAAGTCTTCTGACACGCTAATCAAATTAGTAGAAACGGTTACCACTGGTGTGGCACTGACCGTAATGGTCACATTGACTGTGATGGATTGAGTCACTGTTGTTCCCGAGCTGTCAACCACTCTAACAGTTAAGGTTGTTTGACCCGAAGCACCAGGAATGGTATTTAACACAATCGCCTCTGCTGATGTGGTTACTGTGACCACCCCTGTGTTGGCATCGATCACGGTGAAAGATATATTGGCATCTTCTACATCACTCGCAGTGGTGTTAATGGTGATGGGTGAAAAACCACCCAAAGTGGAGATGCTATTGCTTGAGACGGTTAAAGTCGGTGTATCATTAACGGCATTCACTGTGACCAGCACTTGGGTAGAAGCACTGGCTTTGCCATCATTCACCATAATGGTTAAGGTGGTCTGACCATTGGCATCGCCAATGCTGACCACTTGGACCCCTGCAGATGATGTACTCACACGGACGATATTAGAGATGGACTCAGCGACACTAAGTGTCAATGTATCGTTCTCTATATCGGAACGATTGACTGTGATTAGTTGAGTTGTTGCAAAATCTTCATTGAGCGTCAAGGCGGTCGTTGAAACGCTTAAAGTCGGTGTGTCATTGACAGCCGTAACTATCACGGATACTTGGATTGAAGTACTGGTTGAGTCATCACTAAGGGTAATCGTCAGCGTTGTGGCACCACTGATATTATCTGTACTCCTTAGCTGAACACCTGCGGATGATGTACTCACGATGACTATTCCAGAGGCAGATTCAACCACGGTGAAAGTCAAAGTTGTGCTATCAATATCGGTTCTGGTTGTTGCGATCAAAATTGTTGCAAAATCTTCAGCCAAGATCAATGCAGTGGTAGAAACCATTAAAACGGGTGGATCATTCACAGGCGTGACATCAACCACCACTTGAGCGGTTGAACTCAACAATCCATCACTGACACTCATGTTCAAAGTGGTACGGCCATTCCTATGGGCTATGGCCGAGACGGAAACGCCTGAAGCTGAGGTGGTCACAGTGACAATGCCCGTCGAGGATTCAGTGACAGTCACTGTCAGGGCGTCGCCACTATCCAAATCAGCGAATGTTGCCACTGAGTTGGTACTATCAAAATCTTCTAATACAGTTAATGTGGCGGTTGGGACGGTTAGGGTCGGTGTATCATTAACAGCTGCAACCACAACCACAATCTCAGTAGAATTGGTTTGCCCACCATCATCGGTAGCGCGGAAGGTCAGGGTCGCTGTACCATTGAGATTTGCAATGGCTGTTAAGGTGATGGTGCTCAAGTTGTTGGTTCGGGTGGAGATGGCAACATTAACAAGAGGCATCGATGGTGTCACTGTTAAGGTTAAGGTTGTACTGTCAGAGTCTGTGGCAGTGGTTCTGATGACCACAGAAGACCTAAAGTCTTCTTGCACATTGATGCGGTTGGTCGAAACCATCAGCACGGGTGCGGCACCAGCCGCGACGGTTACATTGACAACAACGGTTTGAGTGACGGTTGAACCTGAACCATCAACCGCACGAACGGTTAAGGTGGTTTGACCTAAAGCACCAGGAATGGCGTTCAAGACAATGGCATTGGTTGATGTGGTTACTGTGACGACCCCAGTTGTGGACTCAGACACGGTGAAAGTTATATTGGCATCTTCTATATCACTTGCTGTGGTATTAATGGTGATGGGCGTAAAGCCACCCACAGTTGAAATGCTGTTGCTTGAGACAGCTAAGGTTGGCGGGTCATTGATGGCATTTACTATCACGACCACTTGGGCAGTCGTGCTCCCTGAACTATTGGTGGCGGTAATGATTAAGGTGGTTCGTCCATTAGCATTAGGAATGCTTGAGACAGAAACATCCGTGACTGAAGTTGTGACATTGACCACGCCCGTTGGGGATTGACTAACCCTGATGTCTGTTGCGTTGGTTGCAGTGGCAACCACCAAGGTTACTGGAAAATCTTCATCGACACTCAAGCTTGGGAACAAAACCGAAAGCGCTGGTGTTAAAGTTGGTGTCGGTGTTGGAGTGGGTGTTGGTGTTGGAGTGGGTGTTGACTCACCACCGCCTCCGCCACCACCGCCACATGCGGACAACATTGCGAATAATACCAAGGTCGAGCACATTGAGTTCAGCACGCGTTTATTGATTGAACTCAATACGCGTTTTAAAGTGTTAAATAGTCGATTGACGGTGTTCCATTGAAAAGAAGGGCTGACAAAGATTTGGGTGAAATATCTGAGCAATAATTGATACATAATGTTTGTCTGAATTTAAATTGTGAATATCTGAGTTTTATTATTTAAATAATTATAATAGATAGGTCTAAACATCAACCGATTAAAAAATAAAAATTTGAACCGTTATAGAGCGGGAAGGCGATTTTAATTGCAGCTATTTGCAGGCTTTTCTTTTTCATTGACATTATGCGAAATCATTGCATAAAACTAAGCAAATTGAAAAAAATCGAAAATCAGGTTTGCATTATTTTTAGAGTAAACCCTACAATTATACGCAACCGATTGTCAGTGGGTAAAATAAGTCCAACGAATTTTGTCATTCTGACATGGTAGAATTTGAGGAACAACGCTTCAAACGAGGGCGTCTCAAGTCCAAAAAACAAGCACTCGACCAGGTTGAAACAGCCATTTCTACTCTGTGATTCATAATTTAAAATGTAAAGTACATGCCAAACATTGAAACCAAAGACCGTCTGATTTTTGCTTTAGACGGCATTAGTAGCCTCGATAGTGCAAAAAGCATGGTCAACACTTTGGCAGATAGCGTGCACTTTTACAAAGTGGGATTGGAATTATTCATGTCCGGCAATTACATTGATTTGATTGATTGGCTGAAAGATCAGGATAAAAAAATCTTTATCGATCTCAAATTTTTTGATGTGCCTCGAACAGTCGCTGCTGCGGTCAGTGCCTTGGATGATAAGGGTGCGGAATTTGCGACCATCCATGGCAATGATGCCATTATGCGCGCAGCTTGTGAAGCCAAAAACAAAATGGGTGTGCTTGCAGTGACCGCCCTCACCAGTTTGGACACAGGGGACTTATCTGATTTGGGCTTTGCCTGCGAGGTGGAGTCTCTGGTCTTGTCACGAGCCAAAAGGGCGCTTGCCATTGGCTGTGAAGGGGTTGTTTCTTCAGGCTTGGAGGCCAAGCAATTGCGCCAACATTACGGAGAAGCATTCATTGTGGTAACGCCAGGCATTCGTCCAGTGGCAAATGTGGATGATCAAAAAAGAGTGGTTGATGTGGAGCAAGCTTTTTCTAATGGCGCCAGTTACATCGTAATGGGGCGTCCCATCCGACAAGCAGAGGACCCAAAAGCCATGGCCATGTCGATTCAAAATCGCATACATAGCTTTTATCAATAAGCTGATTGTATGTCGTTAAGGCTTTATACAATTCTGAGTTATTTGTTATTGCCTATAATTTTGTGGCGAACTTATAAACGGTGTCGCGCATTAAAATCGATTAACCTGCCCGCCCAATTAACTGATTACTTTGCCTGCTCAAATACGTTTCAACCTCAGAAACAAGGCATTTGGATTCATGTTTTGTCATTGGGTGAAGCACGTTCTGCCAAAGATTTTATTGAAACATTAGCACGCAACCATCCACACTTGCCAATCACGCTGACTTATACCACGCTCAGCGCCGCAGAATACATTCACAATCGTTTTCCTAATATTTCAAAACATGTCATGCCGTTTGACCAACCCTCTGTCATGCAGCGGTTCATCCATCAGCTACAACCAAAATTGATCCTAATGGTGGAAACAGAGATTTGGCCAAATCTATTGCATCAGGCCAGCACATCATCCATTCCGGTCATGTTGATCAATGCGCGATTGAAAAGAAAATCAACTTTAAGGTACCAAAAGTATGCAAAAAAATTGGTGCAACAATCGCTGCAGAAATTTACGCTTATTTTTCCACAATCTGAACTGGATGCGAAGCATTTCTACAAGTTGGGCGCAAAGCCTGAACAAATATCGTTGATTGGTAATTTAAAATTTGACTTGCAACCAAGCACAAATTTAGTGACAAAAGCACAACAATGGCGAACGGATTTTGCCCCGCAACGCCCCATTTGGGTCGCTGCCAGCACGCACGAGCATGAAGGTGAAAAAATCTTAGTAGCGCACTCGAAAATATTACAGTCTCATCCAGAGTGTTTGTTGATCATTGCGCCTCGGCACGACAAAACTAACAAGGAAACCAATACGGCTCTCATTCAGCACAAATTTCGATATAACAAACGCAGTAAAAACGCGTTATCTGAGATTGGTTTGAATGAACCGCAAGTGTTGCTGATTGATCAAATTGGAGAGTTAATGTTTTGGTACGCGGTCTCAGACTATGCATTTGTGGGTGGCTCTTTGGTGCCATTTGGCGGACATAACATCATTGAACCCGCCTTATTAAAAAAACCCGTGTTGAGTGGTCCCAATTATGCAAATTTAGAAAATTTATTTGAACCAGCCATCAAATACAATGCGGTGAATATTGTGAAAGATGAAATGGCTTTGGCTACACAAATTTGCACTTTAATTGAGCAGCCAGAGCAAGCACATGAACGGGCAGAAACAGCCTACCAGTTTGCGCTTAAGAATCAAGGGATACGAGAGAAAATCCAAAAAATCCTCGCGCCGTATTTGGCAGAGGCTTGACCTGTTCACCCTTAGTCTCAAGGGTGATGCTAAATTAATCTGAGCGTGTTTTAAATCCGACTTCGAAAGCTAAGGTTCTTAGCCAGCGCGTAATTTGGTCATAGTAAACTCTAATAGGCTGTCTGTGCTGACACGATTGATATAACCTTCAACAAAAAGCTTGCCCATTATATAGCCTTTGGGGCTAAGGATATAAGTGCCGGGGTAGGGGATTCCATGATGGTCATGCCCTTTGGGAAAATGAGGGTGTAGCACTTTCAATGCCTTCATGGATCGCGTATCAATGTCAGAAATGATGGGGAACTTAATGTCATTTTCAGCCATAAATGCTTCTTGTAATTCGGGCGCATCATAGGTGATCATTACAACACCAATGCCATTTTTTTGGAACTTTTCAAAGGCATCGTTGAGGCTGAGTGTTTGGTGGATACAGAAGGGACACCAATCAATCGAACGATTAACCATGACCACCAAACCCTTTGGCCCACTAAACTTAGCCAAATCTGTGACTTCTTTACCTTGATAGAGTGCTGAAATGGCTGGAATATGCGCACCAACGTCAATGCCCGCATCGAATTGTGCAGCTTCGGCTGTGACAAATTGTGAGTTAGCAAAATAGCTCAGAAGGCTATCTTTAAAGATAAAAATGCCCGCCAATGCAACAACAACGACGACCAATAACCGTTTTATAAAATTTTTCATATCTGATCCTGATGATTGAATATTATGGTATAGCTATACTAATTCAATAACGAATTTCCAATGAATTTCCCTTGAGAAATCTGTAAATTGTTGTAATGACAGAGGTATTTTTGGGGACATGTCATGACAACATGGCGCAGCGGACGGGACTCGAACCCGCGACCCCCGGCGTGACAGGCCGGTATTCTAACCAACTGAACTACCGCTGCAGGGCATGATTGGTGGGTGCTACAGGGCTTGAACCTGTGACCCTCGCCTTGTAAGGGCGATGCTCTCCCAACTGAGCTAAGCACCCACTTAAATCAGGCGGGTATTATACTGAATAATGTGATGTTCTTTACACAATTTCACTGTTCTGTTGCACACAAATTTTTAGGCGGCAACAATACAGCAATTTGAGCCGACTTACAGCCTTGCAACCCCTTTTTTAAAAGCATCACCCCGATCCTCAAAATGCTTGAACATATCAAAACTGGCACAAGCGGGTGAAAACAGCACAACATCATGTTTTTGACCATGCCTACAAGCGAGGGCAATGGCTTCATCCAAAGTATTCGCAAACAAGGCATCGGCACATTGGACGTGTTCGGCTATGCGGTGTTTATCCTCACCAAATAAAATCAGCTGCTTAACCACTTGGCGAATACGTGGCTTAAGTGGGCTAAAATCTTGCCCCTTGCCTTGTCCACCAGCGATCAGAATAATCTTAGGATGGGTGTAGGTCGCTAAGGCCGCCATGCAGGCAGCCACATTGGTGGCCTTAGAGTCATTGATCCAGACCATGCCAGCAAAATCGGAGACTTTTTCATAGCGATGGGGCAAGCCTTTAAAGGTTTTCATCGCATGGCAAATGAGGTCATTGTCAATGTGCATCAGATGACCAACCGCCCAAGCGGCTAAGATATTTTCCGCATTGTGCCGTCCCAATAGTGCCGCATCAGCTAATGGCATCAAGGGGCTATGATTGGGCAAACCGTCCCACCACAGCTGCCCAGAATTTTGCTGGAGTGTGTATTGGGCCGCTGAATCTGCTGAAAATGTGATCAAAGCTGGGTGATCGACTGCAATGGAGGCTTGGCATACCGCTTGTTTGGACAGCGCAAGTAATTTCTTTTTCAACCTTGTATAGTCTTGCCAAGATTTATGCCGATCCAAATGATCCTCGCTAATGTTGAGTAACACGCCAATATCGGGCTTCAAGCTGTGCATGGTTTCTAACTGAAAACTGGAGATTTCTAAAACAGCGAGTTCAGCATCATGATTTAAGATGTCTAAAGCAGGGTAACCAATATTACCCCCTGCAACGGTCTTTATATCGGCGCTTCGGCATAGGTGGGTGATCAGCTTAGTAACGGTACTCTTACCATTGGTTCCAGTGATGGCAATGATTTTTTTGCGATTGTATTGGGCAAAAAGTTCCATTTCTCCAATCACAGGAATGCTGTTTTGAACAATGCTTTGTACCAGAGGGTCGTCTAAAGCAAGACCCGGCGCAATGATGGCTTGTTTAAAGCCAATATCTTTAGAGAAAATATGATCAGGCGCGATCCAACGATCTTGCCCAAACTGTTGCAAAAATGGCTGTTTTAAAGGGGGATTGGCGCGTGTGTCGGTCCATTTATACGCCAAACCCTGTTGTGCCAAGAAGCGACAAGTTGCTTCACCGCTCACACCACAACCCACAACCAATATTGGCGAAGATTGCTGGATTTTTTGGATCATCCTGATACGATTGAATCAGACAGTTAACGGATTTTAAGGCTGGCTAAACCGATTAAAACCAGTAACAATGTAATGATCCAAAAGCGAACGATGATCTTTGGTTCGGCCCATCCTTTGAGTTCAAAATGATGGTGTAAGGGCGCCATGCGGAAAATGCGTTTGCCCCTTAATTTATAGGACCCAACTTGTAAGATGACAGACAAGGTCTCGGCCACAAAAACGCCACTCATGATTAAGAAAATCAGTTCTTGCTTGACCAATATGGCAATAATGCCCAATGCCCCGCCCAATGATAGAGAACCCACATCACCCATGAATACTTGAGCGGGATAGCTGTTGAACCAAAGAAAGCCCAGCCCCGCACCAATCATGGCACAACAAAAGATCGCCATTTCTGCATTTCCGGCAATATAGGGAATAGATAAATAATCTGAGAAATAAAAATGACCGCTGACGTAAGCAAATACGCACAAGGCGCTGGCAATAAGTACAGTAGGTAGAATGGCCAAGCCGTCCAAACCATCGGTTAAATTCACCGCATTGGCCGAACCCACCAGCACAAAATAACCTAATATGATGGCGCCCCAGCCAATGTTTATAAGGACATCCTTGGTATATGGTATCAATAACACCCAGGGTTGATAGGCCGGTTGCTGAGTGTATAACCACAGAATCGCAACGATTGCCACTGCTGATAACAGAAAATATTTGCTTTTAACACGCAAGCCTTGAGATGAATTGTTTTTGATCTTTAACCAATCATCGACCAACCCAATCACAGCAAATCCAGTGACCACAAACAAAACCAACCAAACATTTGGATTGCTCAAATCACACCAAAGCAAACTTGAAACAATAATGGAAAATAAGATCAGAATGCCCCCCATGGTCGGAGTGCCGCTTTTCTCAAAATGGGAGCTGGGGCCATCGCTGCGGATGGATTGTTTGAGTTTTAACTGCTGCAACAGTTTAATGGTCTTTGAGCCCAATAACCAAGAGACGCCAAGCGAAGTAAGCGCCGCTAAAATTGCGCGCAGTGTGACGTATTTAAAGACCAATAAATCACTTTGATACTGGCTGAATATTTGGACAAGATAGAGTAGCATTGCTTAGATGAAAACGGCGAAATCAATGGTTAATAATCAGGCGGTTATTGTGCCACAACCCTTATAGAACTGCGCGTATAAGTCAAACGGTATTGTATTTAAACAATTTTTAATGTGAACTATACCAAATCGCTCCCTCGTTTCGAGCAAGGAGCTGAATGAAGTGAAGGAGTTTATTTCTGGATTCCTCCTTCACGAGGTGAGATGGGTCTTTTCGTTTGAAAAATTCGGGCGGTGTCTGGGCGTACTGGCCATTTATCCCCCCATCGCTTGCGAGGTTTAACTAAAGTACTATGAATGTTTGCTCTTTCAACTAAGAAATTTTCTTAAAGTGCAGTAACTGGCGATCATTTTAAATATGACCTTCCCGCCGCTTATTTCTTTAAAATGTTTCTCAGCACAGTGAATTTTTAGTTTTTCAATCGCTCTTAAATCTTCCTCTTTATCAGAGCCTTTGGTTTCTGCTACGAAATAAATATGACGCACTTGTTTTTTATCAAATACGATGGCCCAGTCTGGGCTATAGTTGGCGATAGGCGTAGCAACATAAAAACTTTTGGGAAGTTTTGCATAAACGACCACTTCGGTGCTACTATCTAAGTTGGCGGCAAAATCCGATTCAACTTTAGAGTCTGAAGTTAAGCAATCATAAATGTGCTTTTTGAAGTTTTCTGACTGACGTAAAGCGGATTTTTCATTAGTAAAAACCGTTGTGGCATCATACTTTTCTTCGGTTTTATGGTACTTGATGTTATTGATGATTAAACTGGATTTTGCCTCATTGATCAGATTGCTACATTTAGCAATGAACGCTTCTGGATTCTTATGTAAGAGTAAAAATTTTTCGGGTTTAATCTGCTTGAGAATTTTTACAATCGTCCTTCGAGTTAGATGTGTTTGAGCTTCAATCTCACCCACCACATCGTAAACAGCGAGGGAGTGTTTTTCATTTTCAACGGATACCATTTTGCTTTCTGATACTGGCGGCAAGTCGGCGTTTTTCATCTGATCGACAGAAGTTCGTTCAATATTAGCTGATCTTACTAGGTACGCATCCTCATGCTCGTATTCTGAACGACCAATGTAGAGATGTTCATCAATCTTGTTTATCCCTTCTTGAACCAGCTTGTCAGTATCGAATTGCACTTCATAAATGGTCTTTAGATTGATTTTATTCCATAGCGCCTGAAATTCTTCCCTCTCAAAATTATGATTAGTGTTAAATGTGACTGATTGACGCTCATCCTCAGGGCTTAAGTCTGTCTCTGTGTAAATGGTCTGCAATAACGCACATATTGATTCACGGTAAGATTCTAAACTTTCAGGAAGCAGTATTTGTTGCCTTTCAATCAATTCTTTGCCTTCAGGTGTAATCTTGTCGTTTTCATCAATTACATCGTCTTTGTATAGAAATTTATTGAGTTTCTTAGACTCTTCTTCGCTTAGTCTATGTTTAATGCCATACGCGTCGGTTACTACCTTGCCGGTAAAGAATTCTATTTCCGCTTTCTGCGGACGGTTTTTGAGTGTGTCGGCAATTTCCTTCTGCAGTCCTTTGGCAAAAGCCTCGTAACTCTCGGAAGCAATGACTGTGAGTTTATTCAATTCATGTACTTGTTCACCGACCAAGTCTAAGTCTTGTCGTACACCGAATTTATCAACGCTCAAGCGCATGCCTCGCCCGACTTCTTGCCTGCGTCTTGTAGTACTGCCACTTCCTGCGTGTTTGAGGGCACAAATTTGAAAAACATTGGGGTTGTCCCAGCCTTCCCTTAAGGCAGAATGTGAAAAGATAAAACGGGTCGGTTCATCAAAACTAAGCAACCTTTCTTTATCCTTCATAATTAGATCGTAGGCTGAAACATCGTCGGAATCTTCTTTACCACGCTTTACTTTAGGATCAATCGTCTTGCCTTTCTTGTCTATGGAGAAGTAACCCTGATGCACCTCTGATGGGGCATCACGCATTAAGTACTCATCAAAACCTTTCAATTTAGTGTCCCTTAGTTTGGCTCTTATTTCTTTATATTCCTCTTCAAATATCTGGGCGTATTCGCCCAATTGTTGCGCACCGAATTCATCATAAATTCTGTATTTCTCTACCGCATCAATAAAGAACAGAGAAAGCACTTTAATGCCCCGACCAAAGAGTTGCTTTTCCTTTTGTAGATGCGATTGGATACATTCCCGAATTTGGACGGTGCGAAAAGTATGATCATAGTGGTTATTGAGAATATTTCCGGGGTAGATATCTTGGCCACCTACGGTTATTTTATTAAGATAGCCATCTATTTCTGTGACCGTTTGGTTTTTATAGGCGGGCATTTTGCCTGACTGCTCATAAATGTTGTAGCCTTCAGCAATTTTCACTCGCTTTTTAGAAATGTCGCCACTTTTGCTTCTTTTTTCATGTTCTATCCAAGCAAGGGGTGGTTTTGTGGTGCTTAGGTTAATGTTTTCTAAGTAAATATAACCTGTTGTGCCAGTTGAATTTATAAGATTGATGCCCTTTACCTGTACCTTCTTAACCAATTGTTTTTTGTAGGCATCCAAGGCATCTAAACGATAAATCTTGTTATAGTCCTCTCTGTGCGTGGCTGAATAGCGCAGTGTGAACAGCGGTTTAAAATCCTGCATGCTCTCTAAAGTCTTTTTACCATCAACCGATTGTGGTTCATCAATGATCAGGATGGGCTGGGTTTGAGCAATAATATCTATGGGTTTTCGAGTGCCGAATTGATCTAATTCTTGATGGATCCGTCGTGCATCTTTGCTCCGTGCATTGAACGCCTGTGTATTGATGATCATCACGCTGATTCGGTTATCTGAGGCAAAATTCTCAATATCTTGCGGGCAACCTGAATTATAAATAAATGGTTTGATTTTGTGCTTGTAGCATTCTTGAAAATGATCTTGGGTCACTTGGAAGGATTTGTACACCCCTTCGCGGATGGCAATGCTGGGTACTACAACAATAAATTTGCTCCAACCATACTTTTTATGCAACTCATACATGGTGCGGATATAGACATAGGTTTTACCTGTACCTGTTTCCATTTCGATGGTTAGGTTGTAGCCCGATTTTACGCCGTTGGGACGTTCTAGTTGCTGGCTTTCATGCAGGTTATTCCTATTTTGAACTTTTTTAATGTTGCTAAGCATTTGGTCTTCTGTTATTTGAATGGCAGAGTTACGATAGCCAATGACTTCCTCTAATTCAAAATCCAAAATTCCTGGGTTCATGTCTGTTTGTTTGGCTTTTTGGATGAGTGCTTTGCTGCGTTCTAAGGTGAAGTTATTGGTTTTGAGCGGCTGCTTCTCGAAACAATCAACCACAGCCTTGACAGCTTCTATTTGGAAATCTTGTTCTTTAAACTGTAGTTTCATTTTTATGAGTTTTTATTAGACTTGTAGGCTTGATTCGGGTGATTGAGCATATCAGGATGCCGATAAACCAATCTTTTGTCCTTAATCATCGGACCTAAATATTTACGTTTTACATAATCCTCCCCTCTCTTTAGGGTTTTAGCAACATGAGTTGCTTGCACAAAGCCAGTTGTACATATTTCAAGAATGATCGCCTCAATTTTATTCGGATTATGCTCCCTTTCTTTTAAAGCATTTATTCTAATTTTAAGTGCTTTGCTAATCTGAGGTGGTGTACTTATTTCCTGAGGTGGTGTACTTATTTTCTGAAGTGGTGTACTTATTTTCTGTGGTGGTGAAGAGGCATTGGTTTCTGCGACACCGAGCAAAATATATCCACCATCAAGAAAGGGTTCATTGGAAAATGAGCACACGGTCTCCATGGCTGAACTGGCTTTATCATGCCCTTTTTTGGCCTCTATCCAACTACATTCATCTTGCTGATTGAGCAAGCCAAATAGTTGTTCAGCGGAATACTTTTTCACTTTAAATGACTTTCATTTCAGTTGTGGGGCTCAATTGTTTGAGCAATTGCTGTACATTTATTTTGGCTGTATCACTCTTAAAACAACTGTCTTTAAACACAAACCTTAAAGGCGCTTCTTTTGCGATGGCTTTGGTAAAGTCTTCGTCTATGCCCGCATCAAAACAAGCGAAAAGCGAGTTTTCTGCCACTTTGAAGACGTTTTTGCCACAGATGGTCGCTTGTTCAATTTTAAGCGATAAGGGTAAGCCCCAGTCTAACATGACTTGCGCCAACAAATCATCAGGGGAACGATCCAGTTTCACATTGTCTGCAAAACGGTCTAAGTTGCTTTGATCATATTTTTTTGGATTGTGATAGACATCTTCCATATTGCTACTGTCAAGGCGATAGACACGGAAACCATAATCAATATCAGCGTTTGTCTCTTTCTTGATTTTCTTGGCGGCTCTGCGGATTCGCTCTTTGCCTATTTCACAAATGCTTTTGTAACCCGCTTTGCAAGCCTCGCTTTCCTCATCGGTTTTTACATGCAGCTGAACCAGGATAAATTTGTGATTCATATCACTTTCTGCATTTTTTTGGAAAACCGCTTGGGCAGTTGAGGCTGAGCCTGAAAAAAAATCTAAAATCAATGCGTTTTTTGGCAGAAAATCAATCATTCTTGAAATAGCTTTGGTGAGCTTAGGAGTATCGAAAACTTTTTCTTCAAAAAGCTGGGAAATCTCAGAAGAGCTACCAACGAGGATATCCATCCAAGATGAGTTTAACAAGGTGAAATTAGTTGGAGGTATATAGTGTTCGGGTTTTCCATTTTGTGATAATCTTAATAGATCTAAATGGCCATTGAATTCTTTATAATAATTATCAATATTTTTTTGTGAAACTGTATCCCCTAAATCTGAAAGATCATTTTGCAGTTTCTGATAGTTATTAATCGCGATTCTACTCCTATCTTCGCCCCATCTCCATTGGCCTTTTTCTGGTTTAATTCCAAATAATTCATATCTCATAGAAGGTCTATCTGTACCACGCCAATGATTGTTCCAACTACCATCTTTTGGTTTGTCCAATAGTTTTGATTGTTTTGGAAATCTGTAATCGGATTTTTTAGTGTAAAAAAGTATGTATTCAAAATTTTGTCCCAACTTATCCCAAGTTTCAAATTGAGCTTGAACTGATTTGGCTCCACGCTTTAAAGTAATGGTATTCCGAAAATTTAATTCACCGAAAATATCATCACAAATTTTCTTCATGTTATGGACTTCATTATCATCAATAGATATGAATATCATCCCATCATCTGCTAAGAGATTCCGTGCCAACTTTAAACGAGGATACATCATACTTAACCAGTCAGAATGGTAGCGTCCTGCGGTTTTGAGGTTTTTGAATAGTCGTTGGTTGTCTTCGTTTTTTTGTCCACTATCAATCAGTTCTTTTTCGGCATCTTTGCTGAAATTATCCTTGTATATAAAGTCATTTCCTGTGTTGTAAGGCGGATCAATGTAGATCATTTTAATTTTGCCCAGATAGCTTTCTCGTAGTAGCTTGAGTACTTCTAAATTATCGCCTTCTATGTAAAGGTTTTCTGTCTTGTCATAGTCCACAGAGTCTTCACGAACAGGGCGCAGGGTTTGGGTTGTGGGTCGGTTGGCAGTAACAATGGCTTCCCGTTTGCCCGGCCATTCCAAACGGTAACGTTCTTTGTTGCCCTCGACCACTTCATGGTTCAATTCTTGTTTGAGCAAGTCAAAGTCTATGGTTTTGCCTTCTGCACCTTCTGTAATGCAGTGGGGAAATAATTCGGCAAGTTTTTCAAGGTTTTCGTTCACCAAATCAGGCGATTGAAGGTTTAATTTTTCTATATCCATTGTTTGTCTTATCTGTGGTGAGATTTTCCTAAACTAAGAGTTGGCGATTGGAAAATCTGGTGTTGTTTGGGTACTGTTATTAAAAAGGGTAAACCCTAAGCATTCTGATTATATTTTATCTATTTTATTAGAGTGCTTAAATACCCCATTTATTCTAAGTTAAATATTACCTGAGAATGCTTTCCTCATTTGCACAGAACGTTTTTTTTCAATTAGAAATAGGTTGAAGATCCCTCCGTTTTGCTACGTTAAACACTTCCTTCGTAAACAGGGCGGAATAGGAAAATGGGTTAATTTTGGGGTGGTTTGCTACAATGAGGTCATCGCTTTGATGGTGATTCAACAATGGATAATGTCAATGCACCGAATACTTGCCAAACGAATCAATTAGGATGATGCAATACCTCAAAACAAGTTTTTCAAAACATCTCTCTCTCCTTGTTGTGAGTTTATTGATTGCTGTGGTATTGGCAGGTTGTGCGCATAAAACCGCCTTAGAACTGCCTGAATCAGATCAAGAACAAACCACAACAGAGTAATTCGATTGAATGCCATACCGCGTTTAATGGCTTGAAGGGCATGACAACAACCGAGCCGTCACCTGCGTTTTTACGTCCCCCATTTTTGTTCTAATAGCGCCTTTGTTTTTTGAGCGATGTTTGCGCCGCTGTTGCTGAGTACGACGATTGTGTCATTCTCAGCACAGTTTTGTATTAAGTGTTCAACCAGTGTTGTGATGGTGTCAAAAACTTGAAACAGGGGGGCAGTAAATTGTGCGTGTGCATCCCAGTGTAATTTCTTGGAAGCATGGACCAGCACTTGATCGGCTTGGCTAAAACTGGCGGCTAAGTGTTCATTATGAATCCCCATAGCCATGGTGTTGGAGGCGGGGTCGAAAACTGCAATAAGTTTGCCTTGCGTTTTTAATTCGTTCAAACCTTGTAGTGTGGCTTTGATGGCGTTAGGATGGTGGGCAAAGTCATCGTACACTCGGATGCCATGAACATTTGCAATCAGTTGTTGCCTTCTTTTGACGTGTTTAAATTGCGCGAGCGCTGCTAAACTTTGTTCTACTGAAATGCCAATATGATGCGCCGCTGCGATTGCTGCGAGGGCGTTTTGGCGGTTAAATTGTCCGAGCAAATCCCATTGAAGTTGACCTTGTGCTCGGCCATTATGGCTAATTTCAAATGGGCTTTGTCCTTGAATTTGCCAATCTTTGTTGAGCCATTCCACTTGTGACCAACAGCCTTGATCCAACAGTTTTTTGATGGTGTCGTGTGGAGGGCAAATGATTTTTGCTGTGTCTGGCAGTTGTCTGAGTAATAGGTGAAATTGGCGAATGATGTCATCTAAATGGGGGTAAATGTCGGCATGGTCAAACTCGATATTATTGATAATCAGGGTTTGAGGGCGGTAGTGTAAAAATTTGGCGTTCTTATCAAAAAAAGCCGTATCGTATTCATCGGCTTCAATAACGAAATAATCGCCTTGACCTAAGTGTGCGGATGTGGGGAAATTTTGAGCCACGCCACCAATCAGATAACCGCAGGTTTGACCCGAACTGTGCAGAATGTGGCTGAGCATGGCGGAAGTGGAGGTTTTGCCGTGAGTGCCCGAGACGGCAAGGACGTGCCTATTTTGTAATACGTGCTCGTACAGCCATTGCGGCGCACTTTGGTAGGGCAGTCGGTCGCGCAGTATTTTTTCGACGAGCTCATTGCCTCGGCTGACCACATTACCGATTAAGTATAAATCGGGTTGCAAGTCGGTTTGTGAGGCATCGAAACCTTGAACGATTTGGATGCCAGTGTCCTCCAATTGGGTGGACATGGGTGGATAGACGTTTTGGTCACAACCACTGACCTGCCAACCCAGTTGTTTGGCGATTTGCGCAATGCCTGCCATGAAGGTGCCACAAATGCCGAGAATGTGGACGTGCTTCATGGAGCCATGAAGACTTTCTTGGAGATAAACCACCCAATGGTTTTGTACAAAAGATAGAGGGTGAGCAAGGTAATGATGGTGGCAACGGTGTAGCCGAAATAAAGGATCCATGGGTTGGCCAATTTGTGACCCAAGGTGTAGGCGCAAGTGACCAATGCGGCAGATGGGAAAATATAAGCCCACCAAGTCAGTGAAAATTGCAATCGCACAAAATATTTAAACTGAGAAGCCAAGGCAATCCAGAAAAATACCGCGCCATAGAACAGAATGCGGGTAATGGGGTCGATGAGGTCGGTCAATTGGTGATAGGCGTAGCAAGCGACGGCAAAGGGTGTCATAAGAATAAATAAACTGGGCAGCTGAGCTTTGGGCAGCGGGGTGCCAAATATAAGTCGAGCAATCATGATGACGAGCATGATCAGCGCCATCATAAAACCAATGCTGAAGAAAAACCAGCCCAGTTCTGTTTGACCCAATGTTTTTGCCAGAAATCCGACAATCATATTGCCGACCATTGGAATAAACCATATGGGGGTGAGCTTGCTAAAAGTTGTTTTTTGATGCAACCACGTTGAAAAAACCATGAAGTTAATCAAAAATAAGCAAGTAACGCCTATCCACCATAAATAGGTTGAATAAGTGACATGCCAGTAATTCCAAGCTTGTGCTTGCAATAGGAATGAGATGGGGATGGTTGAAAAACTGCCCACGATGGCAGGATTTAGAAATTCGGCGACAATGACGCGAGGATATTTGATGGTTTTAACCAGTTGGATTACAAGCAAAATGGATAAACAAATACTGGTGATTGAATGGATAACGACGGCAATGGTTTCAAATCCAGCCCAAGTGCCAACCAACTCGTAATAACCCACAGAAAGTCCAGACATGCCCATGATGCTGGTAAAAATAATCGTGGGAAAATGGGCGATCGATGGCTGTTGTGCTTCGCTCATTTTATTTTCCAAAATTGCCACGCCGACGCGAGTAAGAGCAGTGCACTGGATAGGGGTAATTGGCCGAATAGCAGGGGCGTAATTTGGCCATTGTCGTGCGCTACACTGAGTATGCCTGCAATCAATAAGCCCACGGGTAGCAGTGCTGATTTTTGTATAGTTGAGGGTGGTGTGGTGGCGTGCTTTTGTTGAGTGAGATGGTTGCGAATGGCCGTGGGTAATTCTTGTCTGATGGCGGGCCAGTGAATGCGAAGATCTTTTATTAAGGTGCGGGGGCTGAAGTGGGTTCTCAACCAGCCCTCTAAAAAGGGTTTGGCTGTGACCCATAAGTCTAAGTCAGGGTAGAGTTGGCGTCCCAAGCCTTCAATGTTGAACAGTGTTTTTTGCAACAAAATCAGTTGTGGTTGCACAGTCATATCGAATCCTTGCGCCACCCTAAACAATTGCAGCAAAAATTTACCATAAGAAATTTGGCTCAAGGGTAAACCCATGATGGGCTCACAAATACTCCGTACCGCCGCTTCTAAATCTTCGCAACGGGTATTGGGATTGACCCAACCAGAGTCAATGTGCAATTGGGCAATTCGGCGGTAGTCTTGATTAAAGAAAGCGATAAAATTTTCAGCAAGATAGCGCTTATCATCATCAGAGAGTGAGCCAACAATGCCGAAGTCAACGGCTTTATAGACACCATCCAGACTGACAAAAACATTGCCAGGGTGCATGTCGGCATGAAATAGATTGTCTCTAAAAACTTGTTTGAAAAAGATCAACACGCCATTTTCTGCTAATGTTTTACGATCAATGCCCGCTGCCTCTATGGCTTTGATGTTTTTGATGGGAATGCCATCAATGCGCTCCATCACCATCATTTTGGGGGCGGTCAGTTTCCAATAAACTTTAGCTACGTACATGGTGGGGTCGTCCAGAAAATTTTTGCGGATGACGCTGGCGTTGGCGGCTTCTCGCATCATGTCGGTTTCATGGTTTAAAGTGCGGGCAAACTCCTCGACCACTTCCATGGGGCGAAACTGATTGGAGCGTGGCAATAGGTATTCTAAAATGGTGGCCAGTTTTCGCATGACATATACGCTTTGCTCAATGCGTGTCTCTATGTCAGGGCGAACGATTTTAACAATGACGGATTCGCCAGTTTTCAAGGTGGCTTCGTGTACTTGCGCAATGGAGGCAGACGCCAGTGGCTCATCGTTAAAGGTCTTAAAACATTGGTTGACAGGTCGGCCTTGTTGCTGCTCAATGATTCTGTGGGCGTCGGCGCTGGGAAATGCTGGGCAATCGTCTTGTAAGTGACTCAATGACTGGGTAATGTCATCAGGGACTAAGTCTAATCGGCCCGATAAAGCTTGTCCCAATTTGACGAAAATGGTACCCAATTCAATTAATGCCAAGCGGCATCGTTCACCCCGAGGTAGGGCTTGATGTTGGTTTCTAAACCAATAGCTGGGCATTAAAAACAGTAGCAATCGCACCTTCTTCCACACGGGGTATGGGTGGATGAATTCGTCTAATCCATAGCGGAGTAAGACGTGAACAATGCGAAAGAACGTTAGGATGGCCACTTTGATTTATTATGAAAATCTATTATTAGAATTTGAATGATAAAAATCACTATTTTACTCGCAAAGCATTTTAAACGGGGTTTATCACAGACCGAATTGTTGATTTGATGACGCAGTTTTAACACCATAAAGCCCATTTTGCGTTTTTAGTTATTAGGAATGACCAATCAAGTCTTTTAGTTTGACAAGGTTGCACAGTATAATAGGCGTTCAAACATTTCATCAAAAACGGTTAACTTATGGATTTTGAAAAAGCACGCGCCAACATGATTCAACAACAAATTCGCACATGGAATGTGTTGGACCAAAGGACTTTAGATTTGTTGTTTGAATTGCCAAGGGAACAATTTGTCAGCGCTGATCAGCAAGAGATGGCGTTTGCTGATGTCTGCTTGCCCTTGCCCGATGGTGAATGTATGCTGACGCCAAAGGTTGAAGCCCACATTGTTCAAAGTTTGCAAATAAAGGACACCGACAGGGCATTGGTCATTGGCGCAGGCAGTGGCTATCTTGTGGCTTTGATCGCTTTATTGGCCAAAAAAGTGGTGGCTTTTGAAATTTCTGAAAAAATCCATCAAATGGCAGAGCTAAACTTAAGCAAGTGCAAGAATGTTCAATTGAAGTTGGGTTGCGGATTTTCAGAACAAATAAAAGGAAAATTTGACGTGATTGTGGCTTCTGGCTCAATCGAAATATGTCCAGAACAATGGCTCAAAAACTTGAAAGACCAAGGCAGATTGTTTATGTTTGAGCAAGAAGGATCATTGGTTAAGGCGGTTTTGGTTGAACGAAATCAAGAAAATTTAGTCAAACAAACATTGTTTGAAACAGATGTACAGCCCCTAAAAAAACCCACAGAAAGGACAAAATTTGTCTTTTAAATGCGTTTTATTTGTATTCTGTGCGTTTTATTTGATAGAATAGCAATGGTGTTAAAACAACAAGGTGGCAATTTGTTGTTGAAATGATAACTAACCATTATTTTTGTAACTTTATTAACTTTTATACAAACGAGAAGACCATGAATTTAAAATTATTATTAAGCATATTCTTATTATTGAGCGTTGTTGCTTGTGGCGATAATGTCAAAGAAACCGAAACCGATGATGCTGCGACTTCAGTGAGCGGTGGCGATTCTGCATCTGGCTCTGCAAGCAGCATTAGCCTAGATGATGTGTTGAAATTATCTTCAGACAGTCGCTTTGAAACAGAAGAAGAGCGATTGGCTTACGTTGCAGAACTTGAAAGAATGGGTAATCTCAATTCTAAGTTTGCCTTCAATTCTGCTGAATTAGATGATGATGCCAGAGCCATATTAGAATCACACGCTGAATTCTTGCGCAATAACCCAAGTGTTAAAGCTGAAATCCAAGGACATTGTGATGAAAGAGGCAGCAGCGAGTACAACTTGTCTTTGGGTGAACGTCGTGCGAACCAAGCTTTTGACTTTTTGATCATCAATCAAGGCATTGACCCCTCTCGCTTGAGCGTAGTCAGTTATGGCGAATTGGAACCCATTGCCACTTGCCATGATGAAAGCTGCTGGTCACAAAATCGCAGAGCTCAGTTTAAATACTCCGATTAGTATTTGGTTGTAAATTGTATTTACATTCAGAAAGAACCCGCATTTGCGGGTTTTTTTTGGCTTAGATTTTCGCCTTAATAATGAACAAGGAGATCATAAGATGACAAAAGAAAAAGACAACATTGTTAAATTGGTTGAGAATGCTTGCGATTTGGCGCTGGGTATTCATAATCAAATGGTTAAGGACTATTTTCCAAGCTCAAAGAGTGGCGGTATTCACGAATCGAATCTTGTTGGTATTTTTATTGAATCCGTAAAACGCACTAATGGTTTTAATAATGTTTCAGCATGGTCTGAAGTAAAAATATTTGAAAAATCTAAAAATAAGAAGCCCAAGCATAAGTTCAGAGCCAGCCGATTGGACGCAGCGATAAAATTAAAAGACAAAGACGCATTATTGCTCATCGAAGCCAAAAGATTTAAATGGGGTAGAAGCAGGTGGGGCAAAAATGCAGGCAAACTCAATTCCGAATTAACCATCAACAGTGTTAGAAAAGACTCAGAAAGATTGTTGGCTATTGATGGTGATGAACCAGTTATTGAAGATAGTCGCTGTAAGAATGTCTATAGAGTCCTCTTGTCTGTAATGTGGTGTAGAAATGACATAGAACCTACCCCCGACAAAGAGCCTCCAAAGAAGAAGAAAAAAAGGGAAGAACAAGAGGAACAAAGAAAAGGTATTGAAGAAGTAAAAGAAAAATGGATAAAAAAAGAAATTTTCAATGATGAATGGTCAAACTGTGTTACCTTTGAAACAAAATATCAAGAAGAGGCGAGGAAATATTTAAAACTCTTGGTCGCCATAGATGGACCTTACGCTATAGAGGATATGCCAAACAGTTCAACCGAACAAACCGAGCAGTAATAAAGTGATTTTGCTTTATTTGGATCTGCTCTCAAAATCACAGATACTTAGGAGGATAATTTATGTCCCAACATGCGGATAATCGACAACCAAAAATTGGTTTTATAGGTCTGGGCATCATGGGCTTACCCATGGCAACAAATCTTTTGAAAAAGGGTTATGAGGTGACGGGTTATGCGCGTCGCCCCAAACGCTGTCAGAGCTTTATTGATGCTGGGGGTGAATTGGTTGATAGCCCGTTAAAGGTGGGCCTACAAGCCGATGTGCTCATCACCATTGTGTCGGATACCCCCGATGTGGCAGAGGTGTTGTTTTCTGACAATGGTGCAGCACAATCGATGCGTTCGGGTGGTCTGGTGATTGATATGAGCACCATCAGCCCGCACGAGACGCGCCAGTTTGCAGAGCGTCTCCAGCAACAGGGCATCACCATGTTGGATGCGCCGGTTTCAGGCGGAGAAATTGGTGCGGTTGGAGGCATTTTATCCATCATGGTCGGCGGTTCTGAATCAGATTTAGAACGTGCGCGTCCCTTGTTTGAATGTATGGGAAAAACCATCACCCATATTGGGCCGACGGGAGCTGGACAGGTGGCAAAGGCGTGTAATCAAATGCTGGTGGTGCAAATCATCAATGGTGTGGCTGAGGCGCTGCGCTTTGCTGAAAAAAGCGCAGTGGATGTGGAAGCGGTTAGACAAGCATTGTCAGGCGGCATGGCCGCTTGCCGAGCTTTGGAGTTTCATGCGCCTAAGATGATGGCAGGGGATTATTCAGCTGGTTTTATGAGTCAACTGCACCTGAAGGATTTAAACATTGTTGCCAAAGAAATGGCGCGCCTCAAGTTATCCTTACAAGGCACGGAACTGGGCTTAGAAAAGCTGCAACAAATGGTCGCGCTTGGCGAAGGCGAACAGGATTCAAGGGTGATTCATAAACACACTGGATAGTATTTGCCTCTACCAGGTCGAATGCTTAACTAATACGGCGACCTTTGTGCGAAAGTTCCAAGTAACGGGTTTTTTCAGCCTCCGATAGGCTGTACAATCCGTTTTGGTCCACCGTTTGCTTCAATCTTTCCAATTCGGCAGTGTTCAGGGCTTTCTCAATGAGCAACACCAAACCTGAAGCCTCTTCGAGCGCGGCCTCTTGTTCTGTTAAATAGCAAGGTTGATTAAATAGATTCACAAGATGCGGATAAACAGCGGTGTCTTCGCGCCAATGTTCTATCAAAGCGGCGCCCGATAGGTCTTCTGTTGCTGTGGCATGCTGACAAAGGGTTCTCAAAATGTTCAATCCTGCAAGATGATTGGCTTCGGGTAAGGATTTAACCAACTCGGTGGCAATGTTGGGAAAATGTAGCACCAGTTGGATGAGTTGTCTGACTTGTAAATTTTTGGTTTTATTCAACGCTTGTTCAGGTGGTGGCTCTGTCTCATAGGATTTGGCTTGCTTGAGATTAAGATTATTCTCTACACGATTGCGCTCCAATCCAATCATTTTGGCCAGAGCGGCGATTAAGGCAATTCGCCAAGCGCTGTGCTCTTTTGTGGCTTGAATAATGGGGCGCGCCAAGCTGAAAATTTTAGGAATGTCTGCGGGATTCTCTGGGTCACAATTTCGTGATATTATGTGGATAAAGTATTCAGTAAGCGAACGCGCTTCGGCAATTTTTTGATTGAATGCTTGTGCGCCGATATTGCGAATGAGCGAGTCGGGGTCATCGCCTTCGGGCACAGTGAAAAAAGCCAATTGATGCCCATCCTCCAACAGTGGCAACAGGTGGCTGAGCGTTTTATCAGTGGCTTGAATGCCGGCGGCATCGCCATCAAAGGCCAAAATAACTTTTTCTGTGACTCTAAATAACTGGGTTAAATGTTCAGCCGTTAAGGCGGTGCCCATGGTTGCAACGACGTTATGGACCCCGTGTTGTACCAAACTCAGCACATCCATATAACCTTCTGTCACCAATATCCAGGGTGGATTGCGGTTGTTTTGTAATAGCTGATAAAAGCCGTACAGCTCATTACTTTTATGAAACCATGGGGATTCAGGCGAGTTTAAGTATTTAGGCTGATCTTCCTTATTGATGACGCGTCCGCCAAAACCGATGACCTTGCCTCGACGATTGTGCAATGGAAACATTAAACGGTGCCGAAACCGATCATAATGGCCTTGGGCACTCTTAATGAGCATGCCACTGTCGAATAACACTTTTTGCAGTGCGGCATCTCTACCCAGCGCTTCACTGATCGATTGCCACTTCTCGGGCGCATAACCTAATTGAAACTGCGCCATAATCTGATCGTCTAAACCGCGCTGGGCTGCATACAGTATGACCCCATCATGCTGACTCAATTGTTGCTGATAAAAACGGGCACAGCGTTGTAAAACCTCGTTTGCTGAAATGTCGTATTGTTGAGTCTGGCTGGTTTGGGGCAGGCTGACGCCGAGTGCTTCTGCCAATGATTCGACGGCTTCTGGAAAACTGAGGTTTTCGTATTGCATTATAAAGCTCAGGGCGCTGCCACTGACGCCACAGCCAAAACAGTGGAAAAATTGTTTGCTTTGATTGACGCTAAAAGAAGGCGTTTTTTCAGCGTGAAAAGGGCAACAAGCCACATAATTATTGCCTTGTTTCTTCAAGGCGACGCGTTGATTGATCAGATCAACAATGTCAACTTTGGAGAGGAGTTGATCGATGAATGTTTGTGAGAATCTTGCCATGGGCGTATTATACGGCACAAAAATCAGATGTTTTTTGTGCGAGCGTTCTGTGTTATTATGCCCCGAAATTTCTGTCGAACAGATTCCTGACCCATTAGAGTGCAAGTATGAAGATAAAAAGATGAATATAAAGCGATGTTAGAGACATTAGCCACCTGTGGTTTTACAACCGAACGCTTGAAAGTACAAGGCGTGGCGGCAGTATTGGTTGAAGATTTAAGTGAAGACGCCTTCTTGCAAAGAATCATGGAGCTGTTATCCGATGAGGTGGTGCAATTCTTGCCAGGGTATTTTTATCACATAAATACCCTAGACAAAGCGCGCCAGTGGTTGAAAAAAATGCGATCTGAATCACATTTATTGATCATCCAATCACGGGATTCTACAACAATCATGGGTTGTGTTTTTTTGCACGAAGGCGACAATAAAACCATTCATTTGGGTTATTTTCTGGGACAATCCTACTGGCGCAAAGGCTATGCCACAGAAGTGCTCAAGGGGCTGGTCGGATGGTGCAAAACCTCAACCGAGGTCAATCAACTGGTGGGTGGGGTCGAGGCCGACAATGTTGCTTCGGCTAACTTATTACAACAGATTGGATTTGAAAAAATAGAGACCAACGTACATGGGGTTTCGTTTTACGGTTTAACTTGTGCTTAGGGCCTGACAAATGCGGCATAAACAAAAAATATACGACAAGGGCTGATCAATCTCATGGCATCACAATCACAGAAGGCGCACCAATTTTGTGCACTACACAAGCAATCCAAGCCCTTTGTAATGCCCAATCCATGGCATGCAGGCTCGGCTAAAATTTTAACGCAAATGGGATTTTCAGCATTGGCGACCACCAGTGCGGGATTTGCTTTTACCGAGGGGCATATGGATGGGCGAGGACAGGTCTCCAAAGAAGCCGTATTGAAGAATGCATTGGCCATTGTCGAATCGACGCCTCTGCCCATCAGTGCTGATTTAGAAAATGGTTATGCCCATGAACCAAGCGGCGTTTACCACACGATTCAATCTGCTGCAGAAATCGGATTGGTCGGCGCTTCAATTGAGGATGCCACTGGAAATGCGTCATCTCCCATTTATGATTTTGATATGGCAGTAGAACGGATTCAGGCTGCGGTAGAGGCAAAAAACCAATGGCCTTTCCCATTTATGCTCACAGCGCGCTCAGAAAATTTCTTACAGGGTCGGTCTGACCTCAAAGATACGATTCGACGATTGCAGGCTTTTCAAGAAGTGGGCGCGGATGTTTTGTTTGCACCTGGATTAAACCAAGCAGAGCTTGCAACCTTGGTGCGAGAAGTGGATTGCCCCGTCAATGCCCTATGTGCTCAAGGCGATACCGTTCAAGCGCTGACGCAGTTGGGCGTGCAACGAATCAGCGTGGGTTCATCATTGGCACGCGCCGCTTTTGGCGCGTTTATGCAAGCGGCACAAGGCATTGCCGACCAAGGTGTTTTTGAATACCTCGATCAATGCCCAGGTTTTGATCAATTTGAAAGATACTTTGAGGACGTTCACATAGACCATGGCAAAGTCGATGAGTCCAACTAAAAACGCATACAGCTATGTCGCCTTACTGCGCGGTATAAACGTCGGTGGCCATCGAATTATAACCATGCAGGATCTAAAAGATTATGCCGCTGAATGTGGCGCAAAAAACATCAAAACTTATATCCAATCGGGCAATGTGCTATTTGATTATTCGGGGGCAGCCATTGAAAGTTTTAATCAGTGTTTAAAGCAGACAATCATAGAACGTTCAGGGTTTGAGGTGTTGATCATGACACTGCCTATAGAAAAACTGAGGCAAGCAATGACCTACAACCCCTATGCGGATCACACTCCCAAAGACGTGCACTATTATTTTACTGAGGCCGATTTGACGCCGAGCATGATCGAACCTTTGAAAGCCTTAGCCACATCAGGTGAACAATTTACCTTAGTGAAGAAGCAATTGTATCTTCACACGCCCAATGGCATGGGTCGGTCAAAATTAGCCGCCAAAATCGACCAAGCATTGGGTGTCCCGACCACGGCAAGAAATGCACGAACCATCGACAAAATTCTAACTTTGTCACTGAAGGACTGACACGATGAGCTGTTACAAAAACCAAAATGAGGATGTGCCTTGTTAAGCAATATTATTACCACAGAAGCAGAATTAAATGACCTGATGCTTTTATGCCAAAAACAATCGTGGTTGGCGGTTGATTTTGAATTTCATCGACGCAGCACTTATTATTCAAAGCTGTGTTTGATCCAACTTGCAACGCTTGAATGGACCGCTGTGGTAGATGTTTTGGCAGAAGACATTCAAGATCGCATCGCAGATTTTTTGCAAAACTTAGCCCAGTGTCAGCAATTGGTCTTTTATTCGCCCAGTCAAGATTTTGAAATTTGGCAAAACCTAACCGACAGTGTGCCAGACCGCTCATTTGATGTGCAAGTTGCCATGGCATTGCTGGGGAAGGGCGTGCAAATTGGCTTTTCTAAAGCGGTCGAGCTTTGTTTGCAGGTCAAAATGGACAAAGCACACCAACAATCAGATTGGCGTATTCGGCCTTTAAGTTCAGAGCAATTAAATTATGCGGTGCAAGATGCCGAACAGTTGGCCCGTTTATATCAGTATGTTTTGCAGCACTTGTCGCCAGAAGCCTTGCAAGCCGTTGCAGAGGAAATGCAAGAAACCTGTCGCCAATTTATGACGGTGAAGCCCAAAGAACAGCTGTGGTGGCGGCTTTCTCGCAAAGCCTATGAAGCCACCCTCAAAACGCAATTGAAATTACAGGGTTTGGCGATTTGGCGGGAACAACAGGCCATGCTGCTCAATAAAGCACGCACCCGGATTTTGCCAGATGATGTGTTGATATTTTTTGCGCAAGCGCCAAACTTAGATCCAATCAAACACTATAAGTATTTGAAAAATGCTCAAAAAACCTCACTCAAACAGGCCTGGCAGGAAGCGGAGCAGATGACGCATGAGCAACTGTGTTTGCCTAAAGCATTTGATAGACCAAGCGACAGTGAACGGGCGCAAATCAAACAACTGCAACGCGTTTTAGAAAGCAAAGGTCAAGCCATTGGCATAAAGGGCTCTGAAATAGCGGGCAAAGATGTTTTGTATCATTTCATTTGTGATCCAGAGCGTTCAAAACTCAGCAGTGGCTGGCGAAGGTTTGTCTTGGGTGAGGACTTCTTTAGACGTGGTAAAATAGACCCTTCTTGATGGATGTGCGACAGAACGATATGGTGGCACCACAAGGGTTTCCTAAAGGTTGAATTCAATATTAACTACCATGTATAACCAATATGTATAGCCATTTAAACGAGCACCTTGCACAGCAGCAATGCCCCAAGGATCTCATTGAGATTATTGAATCTATTGCCACAGGCGGCAAAGACATTGCCTGGCGCTTAGGCAAAGGCGCTTTGGCTGGTGTAACAGGCGCGGCGCAAACCGATAATGTCCAAGGCGAAAGACAGCAACAATTAGACATCATCTCAAACGACATCTTAAAAGCCGTTTTATTACAAAGTTCAGCCGTTTTTGGCATCGCTTCAGAGGAAGAAGAACAGCCGATTGATGGGCATGAAGCAGGGTCTTATGTTGTGGCTTTTGACCCCTTAGACGGTTCTTCAAATATTGATGTCAACATTTCGGTGGGGACGATATTCTCCATTTTGCCAGCGCAGTCTTCAGTGACCTCGTCACTATTACAATCAGGTCGATCTCAAGTTGCATCAGGCTACGTTTTATATGGTGCTTCTACCTTATTGGTGTTGTCGGTGGGCCGTGGAACGCATCTCTATCTATTAGATCGAAGCCTCAATGAATTCGTGTTGGTCCAAGCATCGATGAAGATTGTCAAAGACACCAAAGAATTTGCCATCAATATGTCTAATCAGCGGTTTTGGCGCCCTGAAATACAGAACTATATCGGCGCCTGTCTGTTGGGTGAAACCGGTGTCTTACAGAAACGCTATAACATGCGCTGGGTGGCTTCTATGGTCGCCGATGTGCACCGAATTTTCATGCGAGGGGGCATCTTTATGTACCCTTGGGATAATAGAGAACCTGACAAAGCGGGCAAACTTCGGCTGATTTATGAAGCCAATCCCATGAGCTTTTTGGTTGAGCAAGCAGGCGGCAAAGCCATGGCCCGAGACATTGCCATACTCGATGTTCAGCCCACACACATTCATCAGCGCGTCCCAGTCGTGCTTGGCTCGGCGCATGAGGTGGATCGTTATTTGAGTTTTCTTGAACCGCCGCCGTCGGCTTAATCTCATTGCGCGGTGCTCAAGTGATTCAAATTGCCATCGATCAAATATCCGACATTCTCCAGCCCATTCTCATTGAAGCCAATACTGAGGGGGCTCAAGGGCACATTCAATCGATCAGTACCGATGCACGAGAACATCAGAATCACTCTGTTTTTATTGCCATAAAGGGTCTGCGCTTTGATGGGCATGATTACATTCAACAGGCATTCGACCATGGGGCAATAGCCGCCATTGGTGAGCAAAAAAACACCGATAATCGGCCGTATTGGCGCGTAACAAACAGCCAAAAAGCCTTAGGATTGCTCGCTTCATTTGCTTTTCATCAGTCCCCAACAACCGCTTCAAAAAACCATCGCACAGTCATTGGCATTACGGGAAGCAGCGGTAAAACCACAGTCAAAGAAATGCTCATGGCCTTATTGGCACAAAGCCATTCTGTTCACAGTAATCAAGCCAATTTTAATAATGAAATCGGTTTGCCCAAAACCTTGCTTGCTTGGCAAGGGCAGTCGCACGTTGTTTTGGAAATGGGTGCGCGCCAACCCAATGACATTGCCTGGCTCTGTCAACTGGCTCGCCCAGACATAGGCATATTGACCAATGCACAATCAGCGCACATAGGCATATTTAAAAATCACCAGGCAATCGCCCAAACCAAAGGCGAATTGCTCCAAAGTCTTGATCGGACGGGTTATGCCGTTATTGATGGCGACAGTCCGTGGTTTGATCAATGGCAAGCAATGACCCAAGCGCAGATTTTGCGAGTCAGCGCAATCGACCCTAATGCATTTGTTCACTGGCAATACCACGGCGTTGAAACACGCCTGCAGGCGAATGGAGAAACCATTGAAGTGAGCTTGCCTCTGTTAGGCAGACATAATGCATTGAATGCCGCTCTGGCTTGTGCGGCTGCATTGAAATGCGGGGTGCGTTTAGCTGAGTGTCGAACCGCATTGCTTGCTCTGTCATCGGTGCCAGGCAGATTGCAACTTCATAGGCGATCTCATGGGGTCGTCATTGACGACACCTACAATGCCAGCCCAGAAGCTTTTAATGCCGCCATTGATGTGTTGGCCGATCAAGCAAAGGTTGAAGGCACTCCCGCCATGTTGATTATGGGAGATATGTTGGAATTGGGTGATTTAAATGTACAGATGCATCAGGCAGTGGCGCGCTACGCGCTTGAAAAAGGCATAGATCAATTATGCGCAGTGGGTCAAGACAGTGTGCACGCAACGCAATATTTTAATGTGCATAGCCAAAATCCACGCCAATCAGCTGTGCATTTTCCTGATCAAAAAAGCTTGTTTCAGTGGGTTCAGAATCAATTAAATACCCCATGGACTGTATTGATTAAAGGTTCGCGAGGCATGCAAATGGAAAAAATATTGCAATCTTTGCTTAATTAGACAAAAATGCATTAGGCTGGCAAAACTCAATAGGAATTTGTGCTGTAATGGTGTTACAATCACACTTGCTTTTAGTTGACGATTTGTGGAGGAAAGCGATGACAAATCCCTTTATAATTAGAAGCATCAAGAATACCAATTAAACATTTCATTTTGTAGGTTTTATTGTGAAAAAACAAACTGATCTTACGCGTCGTAGATTTCTCACCGCTTCAACTTCTGTTGTAGGTGGCTTCGGAGTTGCTGCGGCTTGTTATCCTTTTTTAAGCGCATGGCAACCGAGTGCAAAAGCTCGCGCCTCAGGTGCGCCCGTTGACGTCAACATTGCCAATCTGCAACCCGGTCAATTGTTGACTGTGGCGTGGCGTGGTAAACCTGTTTGGATCGTCCGTCGGACACAACAAGAATTAGACAATTTAGAACAAGTAACCGACTTACTCAAAGACCCGCTCAGCGAAGACAGTGAACAGCCTGACTTTGCAAACACTTCAGCGCGTTCACTCAAACCCGAATTATTGGTTTTAGTCGGTATATGTACCCACCTTGGGTGCTCCCCTTTGTATCGTCCTGATGTGGGCGGTGAAGATTTGGGCGAAGATTGGAAAGGTGGATTTTTCTGCCCCTGTCATGGTTCTAAGTTTGACTTATCAGGTCGAGTTTATGATGGCGCGCCTGCACCGACCAACATGCCTGTCCCACCGTATAAATTTATCAGTGATACTCAGATACTCATTGGGAAAATTACTTAATCAGATAAACGCCTTCACAGAAGATTCATTATTATGACTACGCCAGAAAAAACAAACGCTTTTATTGCATGGATTGATAAACGTTTTCCACTGATCGAGACGTGGGAATACCATCTGAGCAAATACGCCGCGCCCAAGAATTTTAATTTTTGGTACTTCTTTGGTTCCTTAGCTTTACTTGTACTCGTCCTTCAAATCATTACTGGATTATGGTTGACCATGTACTACAAACCAGATGCTGAAAAAGCCTTTGATTCTGTGCAATTCATCATGCGCGACGTTGAATGGGGTTGGCTGATTCGCTATTTGCATTCAACAGGTGCTTCTGCCTTTTTTGTGGTGGTCTATCTGCACATGTTTAGAGGACTGATGTATGGCTCCTATAAAGGACCACGCGAATTGATTTGGATCATCGGTTGTCTGATCTATTTGATTATGATGGCTGAGGCATTTATGGGTTACTTATTGCCTTGGGGACAAATGTCATTCTGGGGTGCTCAGGTCATTATTTCATTGTTCAGTGCCATACCTTTTGTTGGAGAAAGCCTGGCTGTGTGGATACGCGGTGATTTTGTGATTTCTGATGCAACACTCAATCGCTTTTTCGCGCTTCACGTTATTGCTTTGCCATTGGCCTTAATCATGTTGGTGTTCCTTCATTTGGTATCGCTTCATAGAGTGGGTTCGAACAACCCTGACGGCATAGAGATCAAGGACAATAAAGACGAAAATGGCGTGCCTGTTGACAGCATTCCTTTTCATCCATACTACACAGTGAAAGATGTTACTGGCGTTGTGGTCTTTTTGATTTTATTCTGCGCGGTGGTGTTCTTCATTCCAGAGATGAACGGCTATTTCTTAGAGAAGCCAAATTTTGAAGCAGCCAATCCGCTGAAAACACCAGAACATATTGCTCCAGTTTGGTATTTCACCCCTTATTACGCCATGCTTAGGGCAGTACCAGATAAGTTTTTGGGCGCCGTTGTGATGTTCATGGCGATTCTATTATTCTTTGCCTTACCCTGGTTAGATCGCGCAAAAAATCGTTCGCTCCGTTATCGTTCTTGGCAGTCAATGACCATGTTGGCGGCCTTTACAATTTCATTCATCATTCTGGGTTGGTTGGGCACACAGCCAGTGACCGAATTATTTAAATACATGTCACGTTTCTTCACCATTGTTTATTTTTCGTACTTCCTGCTGATGCCGTTCTACACCGCTAGGGAACCGATGAAACCTTTGCCAACGAATCTGACTTGACACGGAATTACTTATGAAAAAAATCATTGCCAGTCTATTATTTTTCTTATGTATCAGCCCTGCTGTGTTCGGTGCAGGCGGCAGTTCTGTACCTTTGCTGAAACCTAATAATGATTTACATGACATTGAATCATTACGCCGAGGCGCGCTTATTTTTGAAGCCAAATGTGCCAGCTGTCACTCGGCAAAATACATCCGTTACAGTGTTATTGCCCATCGATTGTTATGGTCTGAAGAAGAAGTTGAAAAGCTTCTCATCAAAGGACGCGCCAAGTTTCAAGACCATATGGTTGCTGGCATGAATGCAGATGCGGCCATTGCCGCTTTTAACGTTATTCCAGCAGACCTGACATTGAGTGCGAAGGTGCGCGGCACAGATTGGTTGTTCACCTATTTGCAAGCCTATTATCAAACAGAATCAGGTCAAACAGACAACTATGTATTTCCTGGATCAGCCATGCCCAATCCTTTCTTTGGTGAACAGGGTCTGCGTCAAGCCATGTACGCCGATGCCAGCGAAAAACGGATCATAGGTACGCAATCAAGCAAACCTTATATTGATGGTAAGGGCAAAGCCATCATATTAGAAAAAGAAGAAAAATTTGAAGAAATGGTACGTGATATCGTCAATTTCATGGAATTTATCAGTGAACCACAAAAAACCGATCGCCATGAATTGGGTATGTGGGTGATATTATTCCTATTCGGTTTACTGATTCTTGCCGTATTACTGAAAAAAGAATACTGGAAAGACGTCACTTAGTATTTTGCTTGAAAGGCGTTTTGCCTTTGCTCAGCTCATTTCCTAATTGACCCTCAACTGCGATGTCTGTCGCTTCCATGACAGAGCGCGCTGTCAAATGCATCAACCCATGCCCACAAGTTAGGATTGTCAATCATTTCGCCTTCAAAATGCACTTGGATTTGGGTTTCTTATCACATCAGAGACAAGCCGTCTTAGGCTGAAGCAGGTACAATAACTAAGGCTTAAGTCTTGTAATCATCCACGATATTTAATACATTAATACACTTTAAACATGGATACTTCTTTTCAGCAGTCGGTTAAAACAGATTGGGGCGAAGCCATTGTGCGCATTGTCAAAACCGATGCAAGTTTGACAGCATCAGTGACCATTGATCAGACTAAAATAAAGGAATGGACCAAGGATTGGGATGATTCACTGCCCGAAAAAGGCCAAATCCATGGATTGAAAAAACACGTATTAGAGGCGTTAAAACGTGATGAGGAAGTGCGCAGACGGCTTAAACTCCATGCTTTGCGTCAAACAGGTTCCGCCTATCCCAATCATTTTCAACGAATCGATCGTTGTGCTGACATCATTGGGGCATTTGCAGATTTAGACCAACAAGCCCTTAAAGCGCAAGCCCAACAGGTGACCATTGCTGGGCGTTTATTGCAACAAAGAATCATGGGTAAGGTGTCGTTTGCCAACATTGAAGATGGTGGCAGTAGCTTACAACTTTATCTCAGCCGAGATGGTATGGCTCAAGACCAATACCAGCAGTTCAAACAAATGGATGCAGGTGACATCATTGGCGTCAGCGGTCAATTATTTGTCACCGATAAGGGCGAACTGACCGTTCATGTTAAGGACATTCAATTGCTGAGTAAATCGCTCAGAAGCTTACCCGATAAATATCATGGCCTGCAGGACATTGAATTGCGCTATAGACGGCGCTATGTTGATTTAATGGTCAATGAGACTTCGCGCCAGATTTTTCAAAAACGCAGCGCCATCATTTCATACATTCGAACATTTTTTAATCAAAGAGCGTTTTTAGAAGTTGAAACACCCATGATGCATGCCATTCCAGGCGGTGCCATTGCCAAACCTTTTGTAACCCACCACAATGCCTTGGATATGGATTTATATTTACGCATTGCGCCCGAATTGTATTTAAAAAAACTCATTGTGGGGGGATTGGATCGGGTTTATGAAATCAATCGGAATTTCCGCAACGAGGGGCTTTCAACACGACATAATCCTGAATTCACCATGATTGAATTCTATCAAGCTTATGCAACCTATCACGATCTCATGGACATGACCGAAGTGCTGCTAAGGGAATTGGCGGATCATGTTTTGGGGCAACAATCTTTTACATGGGATCAAAAGACTATTGATTTTGAACCAAAGTTTGCCCGACTGACCATGAAACAGTCGATCATCCAAGCGTGCAACTCATTGACAGAAAAAAATGTGGACGACGACGACGTTTTAACCCAAGTCTTAAAAACCTTAGAGGTTAAAGTGGCAGCAGATTGGGGTGTGGGTAAGAAGCAAACGGAAATATTTGAACACTTAGTTGAAGATTCGCTCATCCAGCCCACCTTCATCACCGAATACCCCGCAGAGGTTTCGCCCTTGGCGCGAAGAAACAATGATAACCCAGCCATAACAGATCGTTTTGAATTGTTCATCGGTGGACGAGAAATTGCCAATGGTTTTTCAGAATTAAACGATCCAGAAGATCAGGCACAACGTTTCCGCGATCAAGTGCAGGCACGCGATGGCGGGGACGCCGAAGCCATGTACTATGATGAAGATTACATCATGGCGCTCGAGTATGGCATGCCACCCACAGCGGGTGAGGGCATTGGCATCGATAGATTGGTGATGTTGCTGACCAATGTTACCAGCATACGCGATGTGCTGCTGTTTCCGCTCATGCGCCACGACATGCAACAATCATAAGCGGCATTGCGCAACAAACAACTATGATCGGGCAGAAGATTATATAAATTGGGGTAACAAAGGTTACAATTTTCAAAACAACTGAGAGGATAAATTATTATGGGATTATTATCAGGTAAAAAAGCATTGATCGTTGGAGTGGCAAATGACAAGTCAATTGCCAGTGGCATCACGCATGCAATGCATCGTGAAGGCGCAGAAATTGCCCTAACGTATCAAACCGAAAAACTCCAATCACGCGTGGAAAAGTTAGCCAATGCGGTTGGCTCTAACATCGTCATGCCATTGGATGTGACCGATGAACAACAACTGCAAGCCGTTCATGATGGCATCAAGCAACACTGGGGTCATGTCGATATTGTGATCCATTCTGTTGGATTTGCGCCCCGTGAAGAATTAGATGGCAATTACATGGACGTGGCAACGCGAGAAGGGTTTAAAACAGCGCACGACATCAGTGCTTGGAGCTTCATTGCTTTGGGTAAAACCCTAAGACCTTTGATGACAGAGGGCGGTGCCATGTTGACTTTGACCTATCTTGGTGCGGTGCGCGCTGTCCCTAACTATAATGTAATGGGCATTGCCAAAGCCAGTTTAGAAGCGTGTACCCGCTATATGGCCAGTGCAATGGGTCCAGAGGGGATTCGAGTCAATGCCATATCTGCCGGTCCCATCCGCACATTGGCAGCCAGTGGCATCAAAGATTTTCGTGAATTATTGGATCGTTCAACTCAGTCCACACCCTTACGTCGCAACGTAACGATTGAAGAAGTCGGCAATACCGCTGCTTTTCTATGTTCAGATATGGCTTCTGGGATTACCGGTGAGATTGTTTATGTTGATGGCGGCTACAACTTTGTTGCGGCTGTTTAATCGTCTTATCAATCATAAGTCATCTGACCACAACCGCCGTTAAATCTAAGTTTAACGGTAGTTCAAGGGTTTGTGAGAATGAGTCTTTCTCAGGTTCGGATGTCTTATGATGCTCTTACAACGCAATTTTTTTCCGCTGTGGTGGGTCAGCTTTACTGGCAGTTTTAACGACAACCTCCTCAAAAGCACCTTGGCTGTACTGCTCGCTTATGGCATGGCGGAAAAAAACGGCTATCAAATTGAAATATTAGTCACTGTCACTCAGGGGATTTTTATCCTGCCCTTTTTGCTGTTTTCTGTTTATGCAGGTCGTATAGCGGATGCTGTTGAAATGCGCCAATTAACCATTTTGATTAAATGGTGTGAGTTTGGCGTACTGGCTTTGGTGGCAATGGCGTTTTACTGGGAGAACCTCGCTTTGATGCTGATCGTGGTATTTTTATTGGCGACACAATCGGTTTTCTTTGGACCAGTAAAGTATGCGATCATTCCCAAAATTTTGATAAAAGAACACTGGCTGATGGCCAATGCCTGGATCAATGTGGCCACTTTTACCGCCATACTCATGGGGACTCTGGTGGGGAGTTACTTGGTGATATTCGATGATTGGTTGGTGATTTTAATCAGTCTGCTGGTCATCATGGCATCGATGGGTCTATTCATGGCGTATCAAATGCCAAATGAGCCTGGGCCAAAATCGCTCAGCCGTTTGGGTGTGCAGTGGGGTGAGACGTGGCATCAATTGAGACAACTTAAGCATCGAGGCGATGTGCGGTTTCTACTGCTCAGCAATTCTTGGTTTTGGTTTGTAGGTGCCAGTTTACTGAGTCAAATACCCGTTCTGACTAAAACCATTCTGCTGTTACCCGAAACCGCTGTGACCTATTTCATTGCCGCCTTTGCTGTGGGCGTCGGCGTCGGTGCGATTGGCATTGCAAAATGGATGAAAGGGACGATTCATATGCGTTACCCTTCTTGGGCCATGGTCGTATGTGCCCTGCTATTGGTCGAGTTATTTTTCAGTCTAAATGCTTTTCCACAAAGCATTGATCCAATCAATTCAGAGGGTGCACAAACCAATAGCTATTGGGGTATCCTGTTTAGATTGACACTGATTTCTGCCGCTCTTGGGGCCTACATTGTGCCAATTTATACCGCCATTCAACAACACACTCAGTCAGAAGAACGCGCAAAAATCATCGGTTTGAACAATGTTTTAAATGCGTTTTTTATGGTATCATCTGCTGTCATGTTTGTTATTGGGTACGCCATGAGTATGACACTGAGCATGCTTCTTTTAATGCTCGGTGTTTTGTGTGGAGCGGTGTCCATCATTTTGTTTTGTCAAAAACGTATTTAAAAAAGCATGTATTCACCAGAGATGATATTTTGGAAACAGCAACGCTTGAGTCGGCGTATTGGATCCAATGAGCGACAACGTTTAAAATGGCTGTTGAGCCATACCAATGGCAACAGTTTTTTGATCTTAAACCGCGCTGGACTATTACCTTATGCCCAAAGCATGGTTGAGTCCAAAGATTGCATTCAAATCCTTGCTGAACCTTTAAGAGCTGAACATTCTCAGGACATTGTGTCAGAATACCAACAGTTGGGCGTGGGCTCTGAATCTGTACAAATCGTTATAGCCCCACACGTCCTCGAACAATCAGAAAACATAGCGGAAATATTGAATGAAATTTGGCGCGTTCTTATGCCTAATGGAATGTGTTTTATATTATTTTACAACCGCTCTTTTTGGGCAAAATATGTACTCGGTAATCGCTATTATAGAGGGATGTTGAAAGTGTGCCCAAAAACACCATATTCAGAACAAAAACAGTGTATAAAAAAACAAGGTTTTACGGTGATCCATTCAGAAGGATTGATGAATCATTTATTAAATTCTAAAACGTTCTTACCAGTGTGGTCTGCTCTGGGCCTGATTGAGATACTAGTGGTTCAGAAACAAACCAAACAACTTTATATGCAGCCCTTGAACAAGGATGCGGCTAAGGTTGCCGTTAATATTAGTGGATTGGTTGGCTCATCAAGGATCAAGGGTTCGCTATGACAAAGGTCTATATTTATTCCGATGGCGGCTGCAAGGGCAATCCTGGCGTCGGCGGCTGGGGCACCATTCTGGTTTATAATGAGCATGTGAAAGAATTGTCTGGGTCAGTGGCTCATACCACCAATAATCGCATGGAATTAACCGCGGCAATTGAAGGGCTGAAGCAATTGAAAAGCACGTGTCGTGTACAATTAGTTACAGACTCGAAATATGTTTGCGATGGCGCAATGAAATGGCTGGCTGGCTGGAAACAAAAGCAGTGGAAAGGGGCAAATAAACAGGCCATTAAAAATCAAGACTTGTGGATGTGTTTGGATGATCTCTTGCAACAACATGATGTGACATTGCAATGGGTAAAAGGTCACGCAGGACATCCTTATAATGAACGAGCAGATACATTGGCCACACAAGCCATGGACAATTTCGTAAATTTAATGAAACCATAGATGGCACTGAATGAAATTTGAATCATTTGATTTTTTAAAAGTCTTCGCCAATGAAGGCACACCTGCACAAAGGGCATTTGCACTCTGTTTGGGCTGTTTAATAGGCATTACTCCTTTACTGTCACCGCACAACGCCATCGTTGTGATACTTTATATGTTGTTTAGAGTAAACAACAACGTCTTTGTCATGGGTTGGGGACTCAGTGAGGTTGCAGCGCTGGTGCTTTTCCCTCTTTTTGATGTGTTCGGACTGTGGCTGTTACAGCTTCCGAGTCTGAGCGCTTTTTGGACGGGTGCTTATAACGATCCCATCTGGCGATTCTTTCGATTTAATGATTCTGTTGTTTTGGGCAGTTTTATACTCTCTTGGGTGCTGATTATCCCCTTGTTCTTTGTTGTTTGGTTGACGCTGAAAGTGTACCGTGAACGCTTCCTAAAAGGGGTTCAAAACTTGGCGTTGATTCAAAAAATTCAAAACTCTAAGTTATCCTTTGTGACTAAAATCCTTGGAGTACAGCACAGTTCGGTTAAATCGCCATGGTTTTCAAAGTTAAAGATAACCTTGCTCAGTGTGATTGTGGTGCTCAGCTTTGGTTTTTACTGGCTTCTAAGCTCAAATATTATCAAAGATCAATTAGAAAAAAAATTGTCTGCTCTGTGGCAAGCACCGATCAGCATTTCAGGCGTGCAATTTTCTGTGATTCCCTTTGCTTTTGAGCTAACTGGTGTGAGTGTTGCTGACCCAGACGATGTAAAGCGCAATCAATTTGAAATTCAACAATTGAGATTGTCTATCAGTACTTACCATTACATCGTAGGTCGATGGGTGGTGGAGGAGTTGATACTCAACGGGATGCGTTTTGATCAACTAAGAACGGTTCCTTATACACCACAAAATGGGGCTGTGGCAGAACCAAGAAGAGTGAAAGATATGTTCAAAATGCCAGAACTCGCCGCACCCGATATTGATCAACTCATCTCTCAGTCGAATCTTTCTTTCAATCAAAAAATTGTCGATTTGCAATTAAAAATTGATGATTTAGAGAAGACCTATAGAAATACCCAAAACGTCTTTTTGGATGATGCGCAATTGAAGTTTATAGAACAAGAAATTGAATCGCTTAAGGGCGTTGATTTAAACAATCCGCAAGCGCTTGCCGATGCGCAAAAACATTGGAACAGCCTCAAGCAAAAATTAACCGATCAACAAAAGGCCATTACCTTGTCTTATGAAGATTTATCAGCCAAACAGAACGTTGTCAATACCGACATTCGAAACTTAAATGGTGCGATAGACCAAGACATAAATGACCTACTATCACAATATCAATTAAACAACGATGGCTTAGGCAATTTGGGCAAACTCATTCTGGGCCCAGATGTGATTGAACGATTTGATACGGCGGGAGAATGGTATGTCAAAGCTGAGCCAATCATCGAATATGCGGTCACTTGGTTTAATGAGCGTGAACAAAGAAAAAATGAAAGCCCGAGCCTGGTATTTAAAGGCACAGTGGTCACTTTTAAGGAATATGATGTTCAACCCAGCTTCAACATCAAAAAAACACACATCAGCGCTATATTTAAAGATAAAGAATGGATTGGTGAGGGACATAACCTCCATTTTGATCACCAAGGCAGTGGTATGATTTCCGAACTTTCATTCGCTGAAAAATCCGCGGTGCCTTTGACGGTGAATGGGGTGTTTGATTATCGCGTGTCAGGCGCAGGATTTTCTGAATGGCACTTTGATCAATTGGATAAACCCATTAATCAATTTACTGTTCTGCAAGAAGAGAAACTGCCACTGATCATAGATTCGGGCAAGGAGCAGGTCAAAGGCCTACTGAGAATTGATGCCAATAATCAGCTACAGGGACAATTGGCATACAATTATAAAGACATTTCTTGGGATACTTATGGTTATAGAACCTTGGCCGAAGGCAAATACGTGGTGAACGCTTTAAATAACTTTAATGACTTCTCCATAGAGATTAATTTTGGAGGTTCACTGGGCGCGCCCGACATTGGTTTTAACTCAGATTTGGATGCCAAGTTGGGCGACGCTTTAAAATCTATTTTTAAAGAATTTCGCAGTGATTTTGAAAACGAAGCACGACGCAAACTTTCAGACTTGCGCAAATCTTACATAGAAGACTTCAATAAAAAGATGATCGACTTGGACAATACCAGTCAACTGCTAAATTCCAAACGGTCAAAGATCGAATCACTGCGTCGTTTTGACATCCAATCACTGATTGAACAAAACCGATTGCTTGAAGAACAAAAACGCATAGAAGAAGCCATCGAAGAGCAACAAAATGAAACTGAAAAGCAACGCAAAGAGCAACAAAATAAGGCTGAAGAGCAACGCAAAGAGCAACAAAATAAGGCTGAAAAGCAACGCAAAGAGCAACAAAATAAGACTGAAAAGCAACGCAAAGAGCAACAAAATAAGGCTGAAAAGCAACGCAATGACGCGGTTGAAAATCAGCTTAAAAAACTATTCTAGCCATCTCATTCCTCGCTTACGCCATTTTCCCCGATTGACTGAGATTACCGAATGTTGGTTTCTTCATTCATGAGGCGGTGGTTTTTTTCGTTAGAAAGAAAACGATCCAGTTATACGCAGGATTGACTGACATGGGACAACACAACCTATCAAATGTGGTACACTTTGGCAAAATCAATGTGCTACAGTTCAGCGTCTCAAGGTAGCTAACACAATTAGAGAACAGAACTTTAATCGGAGTTGAACTTAAATATTAAACGATCGTTTCAGAATTTGAGGAAACAATGATGCCCGTTAGAAAATCACCTTCAAAAGCAGCAAAAACCCAAAGAATTGTGCAATCAGCACCTAAAAAAGGAAAAATAAGCAGAAGTGCAATAAGGAAGGCCGTCTTAAAAGTGATCGCTGCTAGATCAAAATAACGGTCAATGGATGAGCATTCACAAGGACTATCCCCTTAACGTATTTGTTAACTGTCCGCTGGAATTGAGATGAAAAACAATGAAAGCGGGAAAGTCCTCCAAAATTGTTTCAAGCCAGAATAATCCAAGTGAATTGTTGGCTCATTTTTTTGGCTTGTGTTAGAATTTTGCGCGGTGGTGAGGAAGAGGTAGAAATCGAAACTCACTCCTGAGCGTAAAAGCCTAGCTGTAATAGCGTCACGTACTATATCACCACCACTTTCTTGATCGTTCTTCTTTCAATTTTACCGATGTAATCAAAGAAGCTGACCAGACTTGCTTTGAATTCTTTTCCCATACACTCTTGTATCGTTAATCTCAATAACCAATTTATTGATTGATTGTCTTTTGCAGTGAGAATTTTAAAATAATAGCGATCAACCGCGATGGATTAAGCGTCTGATGACAGTCGATTGGCTGTTTGCTTCAATAGGCGGGCAATGCTGTGAGCAAATGAGTGGCGTACGATGAGAATGGTTTCGTTTTTTGTTCTATAAATAACGGTGGGTGCTTGGGCAAAGAGCGTGGACACCACCTTGCCAGATGGGAGGTTTTGCTTGAGGTCGTAGGGCACGTGGTGCGCTAACAAGGCGTCAACGTTTGAACCCGATAAAATCAGTGCCGTATATGCTCCAGAATTATCAACCAAAGCAGTGTGTCCAGATAATGCTTCTCCTTTGTTAAGCAAGGCATCCTTGTCTGCTTTAGTGCTCAATAACCAGAATTCATCGGGTCCTATCCACAAACAAACCATGCCAGCTTTATTTTGGCTGTATGTTAAGGATGAAGGCGCTGTAAATCCCAATGTTTTGAGGTCAGCTTCAGCATTTTTCGTGCGCAGAATAACCACGGCAGTATGGGTTTGTTCTGTGCATTGAACCGATTCTAAATCGAACAGGCGCGCGTTCTCATCGGTTTCGGTTGCTAATACAGCATGGTACTGTGCAGACTTAGTCATTGCCATCAACATTTTCTCCTTTGGGGTCATAAAACACGGACGAGACAATCTGGCACTCAACGGTCTTTTTATAGGGTTGAACGATCGATGCTTTGATCACATCATCCATCCGATTGAGTCCATCTTTGACCAGTGCCATGGCGATTGAGCGCTTTAATACGGCACTGTAGTAGCTTGAGGTGACATGGCCTATAGATTGATTGTTGTCATTGACCAAGTGCGTGCCCTCTGGTAGTACAAAACCGCTATCATCGACGGTGTGCAATCCCACCAGTTGTTTGCGTTTGTCTTTGGTCAGGGCAGGCAGGGTTAGTGAGCGTTTGCCTATATAGGAAAATTCCTTCTTAGCCGCTAGTATCCAGCTCATGTTGGCATCAACGGGCGTGACTGAACCATCGGTGTCTTGTCCGACAATGATATAGCCTTTTTCTGCTCTTAATACGTGCATGGCTTCTGTGCCGTAAGGCGTTATGTTCCAGGGCTGCCCCTGCTCGTAAACCTGATCCCAAATGGCCTTGCCGTAGTTCGCTTGGACATTGATTTCGTAGGCCAGTTCACCAGAAAAACTGATTCGCATAATGCGTGCGGGTACGCCACAAACAGTGCCTTGGCGCCATTCCATGAATTTGAATGCTGTGCGATCAAAATCAACGTCAGAACAAAGTGTTTTCATGCAGTTTCTGGCATCTGGCCCCACTACCGCAATGGTTGAAAAATGATCTGTGACACTGGTTAAATAGACTTCAAGATCGGTCCACTCGGTTTGCAACCACATTTCTAAGGTGCTGTAAACGCCTGCTGCACCGCCTGTGGTTGTGGTCATAACAAAATGGTTGTCATCGATGCACGCGGTGACGCCATCGTCCGAAATCATCCCTTTTTCATCCAACATAATGCCATATCGGCATTTACCAGGTGGCAATTTTGCCCAGGCATTGGTGTAAACACGCGATAAGAATTCACGCGCGTCTTTACCCTGAATGTCGATTTTGCCTAAGGTAGAAGCGTCCATCATGGCGAGTGAGGTGTGCGCGGCGAGACATTCTCTTTTTACAGCTTGATGCATGTCTTCACCGTTTTTCGGAAAATACCAAGGTCTATACCATTGTCCGACCAGCTCAAACTCCGCACCGTGGGCGACGTGTGAAGCGTGGATGGGGGTAAATCTTTCGGGCTCAAAAAAAGTCTTTAAGCCACTGCCAGCGAGTGCACCAAAGGGTACTGCAGTGTATGCCGGTCTAAAAGTGGTGGTGCCAATGTCGGACATGGGTGTTTTTAGCAGGGCGGCCGCGACAGCAATACCGTTGATGTTGCCCGTCTTACCTTGATCGGTGCCAAAGCCCATGGCGGTATAACGTTTAATGTGCTCAATCGATTGATAGCCCTCAGTAATTGAAAGGCGAACGTCTTTGGTTGTGACGTCGTTTTGCATATCTAAAAAGACATGAGACGATTTGAGGATGGCGTCTGGTGTGAAAAAAGGGCTGATTTGCAAGCTTTGATTGTGCGGCGGGGTTTGCTGAGACACGGGCTTGCCACCTGTGAGCGACTGAATGATTGTCAAGGCTTTGTTATGACCGTCCATTTGCGCATCTTGCCAATGACTCCAGCCAGCAATGCTACCACAAACAACGCGGTTTTCGCGTTCATCAACGGGCATAAAAGTCTGATAGGTTTCGTTGTAAACGGGTTTTGAGCCCGTGTGACAATCCAAATGGACCACAGGATTAAACCCGCCTGAAGTTGCCAACAAATCACAATTCAAACTCAGTTCCACAGGGATGAGTTGCCATTGATCATTGACATAATTGGTTTTTTGTAATGTCACGGACTCGACCTGATCTTTGCCCTGAGCCGCAGTGATTGCATAACCTTGATGACACTCGACGCTTTTAGATTGCAGTTTTTTCACCAAAGGGCTATCACATTGCGCTCTAACATCGACCACTTGAACTTTGAGTTGGTGTTTGAGCAAGTCGTGCGCTACTTCATATATGCTGTTGTTATTGCCATAGACCACGATGTTTTTGCCAGCAACCACACCAAATTCGTTGGCGTAGCGGCGCACCGATTGCGCCAGCATAATATGGGAGAGGTCGTTGTTGGCAAACAACATGGGGCGTTCATGCGCGCCTGTGGCGAGGATGATTTTTTTGGCGCGAATTTTGTGTAATACCTTGGCAAAGCTATTTGGCCTGCGTTGCTTGATGGGCTGGTTATCTGAGACTTTTTCTAAAGCCAATACGGTATTATCGTCCAACCAAGAATAGGCTGTGGTGTTTTGCAGCAATCTGAGTTGATCGGGATTGTTAAGCGTTTGTTGTTCGAGCGTTGTTCTGCTTTGTTGGTACTGGGTTTTTGCTGTGTCATCAAAGGCAATATCACTCAATATTTCTCCGCCCATTTGAGCGCGTTCATCGACTAATATGACGTTTAAATCCTGATTTTCTATCAAATCCACGGTGGCTTGCATACCTGCAATACCCGCACCTATAACCAATACGTCACAGTAGTCGTATTGATGCTCATAGACTTCCGAATCTGGTGCCGTTGGTGATTTTGAGTTGCCCGACAAGCGTCGTAAATGGTCTTCAACCTTCGCCCAAATCTTTTGAATGATGAAGGTTTTGTAATAAAACCCTGCGGGCATAAAACGGTGAAAGGGTTTGAGTGCAGCACGCAAATCAAACTGCTCGGTGTCGATGGCGCTTTTGGCCACCAGCCCTTCGTATAATTGTATTTCTGTGGCTCTGATATTGGGTGTGTAGTAACCCTCTGCTTCTAAAGAAACCAAGGCGTTGGGCTCTTCAACGCCAGCAGCGACCAGGCCACGTTTGCGACCGTATTTGAAACTGCGAGATAAAAATTGGACGCGGTTGGCAATGAGCGCCGATGCGAGCGTGTCGCCTTTTAAGCCTGTGAGGGCTTTGCCATTAAAACTAAAGTTGACGACTTGATCGGCATCAATAACAGTTGAGTGGTGATTGGTTAGGCGCATGATGGTTATTTGTTGTCTTTAAGCTGTTTTCTTATGGCCGCTGCGTCTTCCATGGGTGCGGTTCTGAGCACTTGATGGCTGATGGTTGAACGTTCTACCAAGAAATATTTACGACAGCCATGGGTATGAACCCATTGTTCCCAGTGATCGCCTTTGTGGTTGGAACGATAAAAAACATAATCCGCCCATTCTTTGTCCGACAGGGACTCAGGGTTTTTAGGGCGATCAATAAAAGCTTCGCCCGTGGGTGAAAATTCTATTTGTTCGCGTGACTCTTGACAGTAGGGGCAGTGGATCGAAAACATAATGGCTTACTATAGGTTAGTGGGCAACACCGGCAGCGCCATGTTCATCGATGAGCGCGCCTGTTATAAAGCGGTCAACGTGAAATGGTTCTGCCAAGGGGTGGGGTTTATCTTGGGCAATGGTGTGGGCAAATACATGACCAGAACCTGGTGTGGCTTTAAATCCGCCTGTTCCCCAACCACAGTTAAAATATAAGCCACCGACCGATGTGGGTGAGATGATTGGACAAGCATCTGGGCAGACATCGACAATGCCGCCCCATTGGCGATTCATGCGCACGCGCGAGAATATGGGGAACAGCTCGATGATGGCGGCTGCGCAGTGTTCTATGATGTGTGAATTACCTCGTTGGGCGTAGGAGTGGTAACCGTCGATGCCCGCACCAATAACCAAATCGCCTTTATCGCTCTGACTGACGTAACCATGGACCGCATTAGACATGACCACCGTATCTAAAACGGGTTTCATCGCTTCTGAAACAAAGGCTTGGAGCGGATGGCTTTCTACGGGCAATCTCAACCCAGCCATCTGAGCAATGACCGAAGAGTGTCCAGCACAAACAGCGCCCACTCGATCGGCTTCAATGCTACCAAGGTTGGTATTCACGCCTTTGATGCGACCCTGCTCTATGTCGAGTCCAGTGACTTCACAATTTTGGATGATGTCAACGCCTAATTGACTGGCAGCACGGGCAAAACCCCAAGCCACACCATCATGACGCGCCACACCACCGCGTGCTTGAAAGGACGATCCCATAATGGGATAGCGGGCATTTTTACTGATATTGATGATGGGTATGCGCCGTTTGATTTCTTGGGCATCAACGACTTCTGCATCGACGCCATTGATCAAGTTGGCATTGACGCGTCGTTCAATGTCTCTCATGTCTTGTAGTGTATGACCTAAGTTATAAACACCGCGCTGACTGAACATCACATTAAAGTTGAGGTCTTCACTGAGTCCTTCCCATAATTTCAGCGCGTGTTCGTAGAGGCTGGAAGCTTCATCCCATAAGTAATTAGAACGAATGATGGTGGTATTGCGCCCAGTGTTGCCACCCCCAATATAATTTTTTTCGAGCACAGCAACATTGGTTATGCCACAAGATTTGGCCAAGTAATAGGCTGTGGCAAGTCCATGGCCGCCACCACCAATGATGATCACATCATATTTTGATTTAGGGGTAGGGGTGGGGATGGCTTGCGCCCAGTCTTGTCCATTAAAACCCGCTTTTAGGAGCGACAGCCAAGAGTATTGTTTTAGCATAAGATGATAAGGATCCGGTTAAAGCGCCAACTTCAGGTCAGTGGTCGGTTTGGAACAACAAATGAGAATATAGCCCTGTTGTTCGTGTTTTTTCAGTAAGCCCCCTTGGTGCTTCATGTCCACGTCCCCAGAAACTTTGAGCGTTCTACAAGTGCCACAAACACCTTGAGCACAAGCAAAAGGGACTTTGATTCCTTGTTTCTTTAACGATTGCAAGATGGTGATGGCTTTATCGGCAACGATGGTTTTATTGCTTTTGGAGAGGTGAATTTTAACGCCTTCAGATATCTCTTCTGACACAGGCTCTGGGGCTTCTTCTTGTTGCGCGCTGGACTGGGCAAAATCAAAACTTTCTTGATGATAGAACGCCATGTCATAGTTCAAAGCGTGCAATATCTTTTTAACATTGTCCATATAGGGCGCAGGGCCACAACAATAGATGGCTCGCTGGGCAAAGTCGGGCACCAATGACTGCAGCATGTCGGCGTTTAAGAAACCACTTGGACCCGACCAATCCGCATCTTGCGCGCCGTTATCACACGCCAAATGCAGGTGAAAATGATCGTGCCGATTTTGGTAATATTGCAATTCTTCATAGGCAATGAAATCAGCGGTTGATTGTGCATGATGGGCGAAGGCAATGTCGGTGGTAAGCCCCAAATCATGACAATAGCGACTGAACGATAACATGGGGGTGATGCCACTGCCGCCAGACAACAGTAACAGGGGTTTTAGTTGTGCATGATCATCATTTGCAATGCTGAACAATCCCGATATAGACAGCGCCGACAGCTGATCCCCCACTTTTAAATGCTGGTGCATCCATTCAGTGACCACGCCGCCCTTCATACATTTATTGGTAATTGTTATGGTATGAGGTTTGGTGGGGCTGGAGGCAATGGTGTAAGTGCGTGCCACTTCTTCACCATCGATGGGCAACAACAAGGTGATGTTCTGTCCAGGCAGAAACTCGAAGTAGGCAGGCTTAACGGATTGAAAGGTAAAACTTTTAACGTTGTGATTTTCGGCATGAATGTGTATGCACACCAAAGCACACAAGTCCGGCGACCATGCGCTTAAATGATTCAAGCTGGTTAAGGGTTTCATGTGCTCGAGGAAACGGTCTGTTGTACATGATCAACGTACCAATCGATGAATTGTGCGACAAATTTCTCTTGGGGTGCTAATAAACCTTGGGCGTAGGCGTGTGATCTTAGACCTTGCATGACGCTTTCAAAGAGGCGTGCATCTTGTGCATTGGTCTGTTTCCATACGTGGGTGAGGTGGTGCAAATCATAATCAACCCCTTCTTTGGCATCTTCGTGGACCAACCATTTGGTGATGACTTTACACGTGTCAGAGGTGATGGGGAATACGCAAGCTGTGACCACATGATCCGACAAAAAATGGTTCCACGAGTTGGGGTTGCCCCACAGCGATAGGGTACTGCCTTCTGGGTATGGGAAAGGCGCAAAGCGTTTGTCACAAGCTGGTTTGCCATCAACTGTCATCGATACGGCGTTGTTTGCCAAGGGTAAGCGCGCCACCCGTGCCCATTGATTGTTTGGGTAATCTTGGATGGCATAATTCAACCCAAGTTTTTGCCATTCCGCTTCTTTTTTGACCATCAATTGGGCATACTCGTCTTGGCTCTCATCGTCCACAGCCAAGGCGTCTGGGTCATCGCCATCTGTGCCAAAGCCAAATCCTTGAGCATACAGCGGATGGAGTAATTCTGGATGATTGCTGTTGCAATGATAGCATTCGCGATTGTTTTCCATGGCCAACTTCCAGTTGGCTTGTAACACCAATTCCTCTGTATAAGCCACTTTCATTTTATCTATTTCGTAGGGCTGAACATAAGGCGCCAACATGTCTCTAACGGGGCTTATATCGGGTGGTGTGTCGCTCAAACAGATGAAAATCAAGCCACCGATACTTTCAACGGCGACCGACTGTAAGCGGAATTTGGAGCAGTCAAAATTTGAGCCCATTGAGCCTGCAAAAATCAACTGACCTTCCATGTTATAAGTCCATTGATGATAGTGGCAAACGATGTTGGCACAGGCGCCTTGTTTTTCTAACAGCACTTGCGAGCCGCGATGGCAACAAACATTGTGGAAACCATTGATGGCGCCTTCTTCATTGCGAATTAAGATGACGGACTCCCCCGCAATCTCAACCAATAAATAATCCCCTTCGTCTTTAAAATCCGCCAGACTGGCGGCATAGATCCAGTGGGTTCTAAACAGTTCAAGGTCGGCTGCAAAGGCATCGTCTTGCATATAAAACGATCGCGGTAAAGTCCAGCCAGATTTATGATCTTGACTCCAATTAAAAATGTTATTTTTTATTTGTGCATTCATAAGCTTACTCAACGGTTTTAAATGTTAATTTAAGGGGTTAAATTTTTGTTTTTCAACAAATCCCAGATGGCTTGAGCGGCCGCCTGGTCACTAATGTGATGAACTTGACCACCAGAACTTGTGCCCACTTGCAAAGTTCTTTTCATGCGTTCGTCACCACCCAATTTGTTGTCTATTTTGAAGCGTTTTCGTAGTTTTTTAACGGGGCTGATTTGCCACGACATCGCAGATTGGTACGCCCCAATTTTTGGGGTATCCAAGGCATTTATTGTGCCTGCATTTAGGTTGGTGTAATTATAGTTAAGCGACGATGGTGCCGATTCATGGACGGTTAAAACCGCGGTGCTGTCACTTGCCAAGTGTTGTTTTTTGCGATAACCGCTCGGTAAGTATTGAACGAGGTTTAATCCTTGTTGATCGGCGCGCACTTCGACCACATTCGCCAATAAAGGCTTATCGAGCATTTGGCTGAGATGATAGGGAAGCATGCCACTGGCTTCACCACTGAGGGCTTTACGCCCGCACATAATGAGCTTGCTGTCTTGCAACAAGGGTGCACAGTCAGCAATTTGAAAAGTATTGGGCGCTTGGTGGCAATCGATGGCGGTAATGCCGTAACCTAAGTAGTCATTTAAAGCGTCGTTGTTTTCGCCAAAATGTAAAAACTGAACATCATGTCCTTGTTGATTTAAAGCCAAAGCCATGCCGCAGACTTTCAAATCTAAGGGTGAGGCGATGGCCTTATTAGACTGAGGGTGAATGGCAATGCTTAATAGAACAGAGATTTTCATGCTTTATCCTGTTTTGTGTTGCAGCGTTGACGCTTCTTGTTCAGCCAAAGCAATGGCTTTTAGATGGTCTAAAACGGCTTTGGCATCGTTGATGTAGGAAAGATCGGCGCGTTTGACCATGGCACAACTTTCATCGGTATTGATGGCTATGACCGTCCCACAACTTTTTATGCCTTCGAGGTGTTGCACAGCGCCTGAGATACCAAAAGCCAAGTAGATGGTTGCTGTGGTTGTACGACCCGTCGCCCCTACTTGGCAATGGCGTGGCAATTTGCCATCATCGACGACCACTCTTGAGCCACCGATGGTTGCGCCCATCGCTTCAGCCGCTGCTATAAAGGCGCCTGTATCGGCGACACCATTGCCCATAGACATGATGAAAGGCGCTTGCTCCAAAGGTACGTCCTGTGCATCTAATTTTACCAGTGGGTTTTGCGGTGCCTCTTGTGCAATACTTTGATCAAGTTGAATGTCAACCAACTGGCAGTTCAGCTCTAATTCATGCTCACTGATTTGTGACTTAATGCCAATCAGCACAGGCAAAGCATGCGCTGCTTCTTGTTGCTCTGCATTGATTAGACGAATGCAGTCATTTTTTGATATTTCAATCACATCGCTGGCATAACTTATTTCGGGGTGCGCAGCAACATAGCGGCGCAAAATCTCACCGCTGCCCCAATCATCATCTGCCAACAAGATGTGTTTGGGTTGATAATCCTCAACAACAGATTGAATGCTGTCCAAGGCAATGTCCATTTGGGCATAGGGGATGATGTCTGAGTCAAACTGGATGAGCACATCCGCACCCCATTGACCTAAATCTTGTTCGTGGGTGCCATAAACAACGGCGACAACGGCACAGTTATCCCATTGGTTTGATAGCGCATGGGCAATATACAAAAGTTCGCGATCATATTGATTCAAACTGCCATTTTTACTCAACAAAATACAAACGATGTGATTTTCGATGGTTGTTAAGTGCCGTAAGGGCTTGTTTGAGGCGTCGGTTTTTAAGCGATTGGTCAATGCTCGCGCTGAATCAATGGCACGATTACGGGCAATGCGTTTACACCCAGAATCGGTCAAAAAATACGGTGAAATGTCGGCTATTTTCTTACGCATGGTCAGGCCTCTTTTTGAGTTTCATTCATGTGCATGGATTGGGCGACTAAGGAAATCACATCAACCACCTCAGCGCGGGGTTCAACCACCCCTTCTAACATCACCTTACAATTGGGACAGCCGACGGCAACGGTGTTGACATCGCATGCTCTGATGTCGTCCATGCGCATATCAGGGATGCGTTGATCGCCGCTGATGTCAGTAAACGCACTGCCGCCACCCCATCCACAACAGCGTGACTTCATTTTGGAGCGTTGCATTTCTTTGACTTCAATGCCAATGTGTTTGAGCAATGAACGGGGCGCATCGATGACTTCGTTGTAGCGTCCAAGATAACAGGGATCGTGGTAGGTTAAGGATTGGTTCAAGGGTGCGGTTTTAATCTTGTTATCGGTCACAATCAGCTGATGTAAATAAGTCGTGGCGTGTTCAATGTCAAAGTGGCCATCAAATTCAGGGTATTCATTGCTGATCACATGAAAAATGTGGGGGTCTAAGGTGACAATTTTATTGAATTTTACGGCTTTTAATCGAGCGATCATATCAGTGGCAAGGCGCTTAAATAAGATTTCATCACCCAGACGACGCGCCACATCACCGACATCGCTTTCGCCTTCTAAGGCCGCCACCGTAATGTTGGCTTTGCGTAAAAGTGCGATCAAATCGCGTAAGGTCTTTTGGGCGCGCACATCAAAAGCACTTTCGCCGCAAAGCAGCAAGACATCGTAACTTTGGTCAGCGTTGGCAAATGGTATGTCTAAGTCATCCATCCACTGGTGACGGCGTTGATTTTTAAACCCACCGACTGTATCTGTCTGACGTAAATTGGTCAGGGCTTCTACGGCTTTTTCTGGCAAATCACCTTGGGTCATGGTGATGTGTCTGCGCATATCGATGATGGCATCCACGTGTTCAATCATCATGGGGCACTCATAAACACATGCTCGGCACGTGGTACAGGCAAAAAGCGTTTCAGGCGCAATGGACTGAGACAAGGGGTCTCCCACAAATACTTTTTCGTCGCGCGCTTGTTTGTGCGGATGGTGTGAACCGCTATAGTCTGAATCATTGGCGCCGATGCTTTGCAAATACAAATCTTGGATGAGTTTTTTAGGATTTAAAGGCTGACCACTGGCAAAAGCTGGGCAGGCTTGTTCGCACCGTCCACATTCTATGCAGGCATCAAAACTTAAGATTTGTTGCCAGCTGAAATCGGTGATCGTTTGGCTGCCGAGCGATGTGGGCTCAGCCAAAGTTTTTAAATCAGTGGCGCGTTCATGATTAAATCGTTGTTGCCGCGGGTGGAATGCCAAGTGGGCTGACCCTGAAATAATGTGTTTTAACGGTGCATTGAAATAACCTGCCCAAAATAAGGTAAACAAGCCCATGCAGGCGATTAATAAACCGACTAAATTGAAGGTAGTCCAAAGAATGAGAAGCACGCCAACCGTGACGCCAACGGCGGCTGAAAGCGTCCATTGAAAGCGCCCATAAGACAAATGACTGGGCTGGTCTTTGCGTCTTTTGAGCAACAGCCTGCAACCCACCAAGACCAAGACTAAGGCAATGGTGATCAATCCTTTGAGCAATAAACCAACGGGCATGATAACGCTTAAAAAGCTCAAGCCCAGCACTAAAATCATGCCGCCTGCAAAAAAGATGTGCATGCGTGCCGCTTCTTTATCGCGCGCCACGATGTGATGCAAATCAACAAAATAGCGTTTTGGAATGGTGGTCAAAGCCATCCAGTTGATTGGCTCTGAAGTGGCTTTGCCTTGACGCCAGATATTGACCCGTTTTAGGGTGCCAAAGACCAAGCCTGTAAGGCTAAATCCAGCGAGGAGAAAGAGGGCAAATGTGGTGGACATGCTCAAAAATCTTTGGCTAAGCGTAGTGAATCGTACAAACAGCCATGGATGTTGCGTGAACAAACGGCTTCACCGACACGATAGAGCAAGAAGCCGTTATCCATGGGTTCAGTGAGCTCTGCCTGGGGTTTATGGTTGTACATCAAATTGAGGTTTATAATGCCTTTGTTGCGTGATTCAGATTGTAGTTCATAATAGAGCGATTCATTGGGCATGGTGCCGTTTTCGATCACCACTTGATCGACTTCGCGCTCTTCGATGTTGCCCGAATATTCGTTTTTCAAAACCGCAATTAATTGGTCGTCTTCTTTATAAACATTTTCCAACATTAAATTGGGGCTGAAAATAACGCCTTTGTCGCACAGGCTTCGGTAGAAAATAGGGAAGGAAGTGCCGCCCACATTTTCGCCAACCATGGGGTCTGGCGTGGCCAATTCAACCAAGGCGCCTTTGTGCGCCATAAAGTCCGCCATACTTACCCCTGCCTGCGAGCCAACCCCGTCAAACAATAACACATTGGCTTTGACTTCAACGGTGCCGTCGAGCACATCCCAGCCATCGTCTGCCAGCTTATGTTCAGTCCAGTGGGGATTCTCGTTTAAGTGGTTGTGTCCGCCGGTTGCAATAACGACGATGTCGGGTTTCTCATTTAAAATCATGGCCTTATCGGCAGTGACGCCACAGCGCACATCGACTTGCAAGCGTTTCAATTCCATATCAAACCAGCGAATGATGCCAGCCATTTGGTCCCGCTGGGGGGCTTTGGCTGCCAATTTCACTTGACCGCCAACTTTGGCTTGCTTCTCAAACAATACCACATCATTACCCCGTTCTTTGGCCACTCTGGCCGCTTCTAAGCCAGCAGGTCCACCGCCGACGACGACCACTTTTACGGGATCACCTGATTTTTTCTCAATCAAGTGCGGCATAAACTCTTCACGATTGGTCGCGGCATTTTGAACACAAAGCACGTCTTGGCCTTTGTATTGACGATCAATGCAATAATTAGCGCCCACACATTGTTTTATTTGATTTTCTTTGCCTTCCAAGGTTTTGTTGACCAAGTGTGGGTCTGCAATATGGGCACGCGTCATGCCGACCATGTCACAAAAGCCTTGGGCCAGAATACTTTCTGCTTGATTGGCATCTTTGATGCTTTGGGCGTGCATCACGGGTACTTTCACCACTGCCTTGATGCCAGCCGCAAGGTGGACAAAAGGCGTGGGGGGTAGCGCCATGGGTGGCATGCAATTGGCCAATGTATTATGTGAATCGGCACCAGACCCAATGACAGAGAAGAAATCGATTAAGCCCGTTTCATCCATAATGCCTGCTATCTCTTGCAGTTGTTCATGATTTAAACCGTCTTCATGAAACTCATCTGCACTGACTCGAATACCCACACAAAAATCAGCGCCCACTGCTTCGCGTACCGCCGTGTACATTTCAATGCCAAAGCGCATGCGATTTTCAAGTGAACCGCCATATTCATCGGTGCGTTTATTGGTGCGCGGTGACCAAAATTGATCGACCAAATGCTGGTGGGCACAAGAAAATTCGATGCCGTCTAAGCCGCCTTCTTTGACGCGCACAGCCGCCGCTGCATAATCTTGGATGATGCGTTTGATTTCATGTTTTTCAATAATCTTGGCAAAACCGCGGTGTACGGGCTCGCGTATGCCGCTGGGGCTGACCAAATGCGGCCAATTTTCACCAAAATAATTGGAGCGTCGCCCCATGTGGGTGGCCTGAATCATAATTTTTGTGCCGTGACGGTGCATGACTTCAGCTAAATTTTGCAAATGGGGAATGACCGTATCCTTCGTTAAATCAATGGATTTCCACCATGAGGCTGGGCTGTCAATACTGACGGGGCTTGAACCACCACAGATGGCCAATCCTAATCCGCCTTTGGCTTTTTCTTCGTAATAGGCCAAATAACGACCTGTGGGGTTGCCATTGACAGGGGTGACTTCTGCGTGCGCCGTACTAACGAAGCGGTTTTTTATTTTGACCTTGTTGAGGGTAATGGGGGAAAAAAGATTTGGATAGCTCATGACAGGACCTCAACTTTAAAGAGACAGTTTTCAGTTTTTGCAACGGCGGCGCATTGGTGCTCGTGGCATTGATATTTTAGCGACCAGCCCATTGTATCGCTGACCCAATCGGAGGCCCCCACAAACCATCCTTCAAACAAATAACAGCACGTGTTTGAAGCGGACTGATCAAATGCCACCTTATGTTTGACAAAGGAGGAATGGCGTAGCTCAATGGTGGCTGAGCCTTGGGCCAGATTTTGATCTTTAAATGCCAGTAAGCCCCAGCCTCTTTGGGACAAGCGCTCAAGATAGAACTCAAAACAGGGGATGGGTTCTAAGCCATAGGTTTTGGCGGTCTCTTGACACCAGAAGTAGGCAGATTTATAACCGGATTGATAGAGGTTGTCGCGATACGCTTCTCGCCCAACAATGTCTTCCATGCCCAAGTGTAAATTGTTAAAAAAGTGCCGAGGCATGTACAGCATCGGTAAGCCATCACTTTCCCAGACGCCCGTTTCTTCGTTGACATCAATGGGTAATTTTGGATTTGCCATCAGTCCTCCATCCATACTTCTTTGAGGAGCTGAACCCAGTTGGCTCCCATGATTTTTTCAATTTTTGAATCGGACCAACCGGCTCTTTGCATGGCATCGGTGAGGTTGGGGAATTCGCCTAAGGTTTGTATGCCTTTGGGGTTGATGATTTCACCAAATTCAGTCAGTTTACGGCCAAAGCCTTTGTCGTGCGTGATGTAATCAAAAAATGCGCGATCGTGTCCTTGGGTGAAATCTGTGCCAACGCCAACGCGATCTTCACCCACTATATTGACAATATAACCGATAGCTTTAACATAGTCATCAACGGTTGAATGAATGCCATTTTCCAAAAAGGGTGGAAACATGGTTACCCCGACAAAACCACCTTGTTCGGCAATGAATTTTAGGTCCTCATCGGATTTATTGCGCGGATGCTCTTTCAATCCTGCAGGCAAGCAATGCGAATAACAAACGGGTTTTTTGGAAGCCAATATGACGTCTCTGGAACTTTTGGCGCCAACGTGAGACAGATCGCACAACACGCCTGCTTTATTCATGGCTTCAACCACATCGTGGCCGTAATCGGATAAGCCTTTATCGGTTTCGTAGCAACCAGTACAAATAAGGTTTTGGGTGTTGTAAGCCATCTGAATGATGCCCACGCCCAAATCTTTCAACACTTGCACATAGCCCAAATTGTCTTCGATGGGATGGGCATTTTGCAGACCCATCATAATACCAGTTTTGTTCTCCGCCTTGGCTCTCATAATGTCTTTGGTGGTCCAAACTTTGAGCAATAGATCAGCATTGTCCTCAATGTCTTTATTCATATTGGCAATGTTATTGACCGTGCCTTGGAAATTCTCCCAAAATGCCACCGTACAGTTGGCTGCGGTAATGCCGCCTTTGTGCATGTCTTCATACACAGAACGTTCCCATTTTGAAACGATCAGTCCGTCTATAACGATGAGCGAGTCGTGTAATGTCATTGAGTATCTCCTGTTGTTGGTTTGGTGACCAATGGATTTTTATGGATGATTTCTGTCAAGGCGCGTCGAATGTCTTGTTGAGTCGATTGCGCGGTGGGGTACATTTGAGTGACCACGCTCGATACCCAGAAACCTTGAAAATTGGCAAAATAGGTTTTTGCGGCTTGGCTTGCCCAAGCAGAATCGCCATAGATTATTTGAAATTGGTGGGCAAAATTACTAATCATACGATGATGATACACATGAAGCAGCCGTTGAACTCGATCGTCACTCAAAGATTGACTCCAAAAACTGAGCCAAATTTTAGCGCGTGCTGGTGAGCTGTGATCCTTACTAAAATGGATGAGCACATACTGAATAAGCTTCTCAAAAGCATCGACTTCCGATTTTGACACCTTTAAAGTTTTTAAGCGAATGTCCTCGACAAAATAGGCATAAGCTTCATAAATGAGGTTTTCTTTGGTGCCAAAATGGTGATGCAAGATGCCCGTTGACATCCCTGTTTTTTTGCTGATACGTTTGGTTGTGGCACCTTCAACGCCATACTCACTGACGACATTGAGCGTTTGAAGCAGAGTATGCTCGATGGTTTCAAACTTTTGCGAATTTTCTTCAGCGTGGTTGGCAATCATACGATAACTATAGGCTCTATTGAAGGGCTCTTACGCCACAGCCATGATGGTTCCATCAATCATTTAGTGGCACTATAAAGTCGCCATTATCATACTGATTGACTAACTTGTCAATCAGTTGGCAATTAAAAAGATTGATAAATTTATCAAGGGCTCATCAACCTTAAAATATCGCATAGAAACCCAGTGAAATTCAGTGGATAGCGGTCTATATATCTTATGCTCTGTCACTCTGCACATTTGAGCCGCGTACGACATGGATGGACATGGGTAAACTGGGGCACAGAACAAATTTTCCTTTTACAAACTGAATGAAGGCGGTTTTTTCTGGCAAGAATAAAGCGCAGAGTGCTATACTGCTCAATGGCACTGTTCAAATGCAATCATGGCATAGGTCGGTGATTCAAGTTGAAAGTAAAAGCTTTGATTCGTAATGAAGGGAAAGGATGTTAGCACAGTTAAGAAAATTTAATAAATGGGTGTATTTTGAAAGCCTTGCTCGCGGCCAGTCATGTGATTAATTTACATCGGCCATTATCAGAAAACACATGTCATCTGAAAATATGTATTTTTCACCTCCCATGTTGCATGAACCTCTGAGGCAGCCATGCAAACCTTGTGGGATCAAACCATAGGCCATATCAGCCATTTTTTGGCAGGCAAACCGACAAATGTCATCACCTAAGCGCCCGCAGTTCAATAATAGCAGCACCGAATCCCCTGAGGCCATTCTGATTCAGTTATTCAATCGTGCCTTAGAAGCGGTTGATGTTGCAAAAATCATTCCCAATTTTCTGCCGCCCCGACCTAAGGGCAGGATGATCGTCATCGGTGCAGGAAAAGCTTCGGCACGTATGGTGCAAATCTTTGAAAAGCATTGGCAAGGGCCAATAGACGGGATGGTTATTACCAGATACGGTCATGGCGTGGACTGTGCACACATTGAAATCATAGAAGCTGCACATCCTATTCCTGATAGTGCGGGATGTGTTGCCACTCAGAAGATCATGACGTTGGTCAAATCTGCTGGTAAAGATGATTTGATTTTGTGCCTGATTTCTGGTGGGGGTTCCGCTTTGATGGTAGCACCCATTGATGGATTAGATTTTCAAGAAAAGCAGGCGATCAATAAGCAGTTGCTACAGTCGGGCGCCCCCATATCAGAAATAAATTGTGTGCGTAAGCACCTTTCTAAAATTAAAGGCGGTCGTCTCGCCAAACTGGGTTATCCAGCACAGATGGTAACACTTATTGTTTCGGATGTGCCAGATGATGATCCCACGGCCATTGCCTCAGGTCCAGTGGTTGCTGACCCAACGACGTCTGCCTATGCCTTGCAAATTATCAAACGCTATAACATTCGTGTGCCCGATGTTATTTATGATCAATTAAAAAAGGGTGGATTGGAAACGCCAAAATCATCTGAACCTTATTTTGATAATGTTAAGACCCACGTTATTGCCAGTGCCCAGATGAGCCTTCAGGCAGCCGCTGAGAGCGCCTATAGCTATAATCTTAAGCCGTTTATTTTGAGCAACTGCATAGAGGGTGAGTCAAGGGCGGTTGCCAAAGATATGGCAGCCACTATTTTGCAAATCAAGCGCTACGCTGAGCCGGTGGCTGCACCTTGTGTGATTCTGAGTGGCGGAGAAACCACTGTCACCGTATTGGGTGATGGTGTCGGTGGGCCCAATACCGAATTTTTATTGGCCTTGGCCATTGCGCTACAAGGTGAAGACCGTGTATATGCGCTCGCTTGTGATACAGACGGCATCGACGGGGGTGCGGAAGTGGCGGGCGCTTGGATCAATCCAAGCACTTTGAGCAGGGCTGCAGAGAAGAATTTGCGACCACAGGCGTATTTAGATAATAATGACAGCCACACCTTTTTTCGCTTGTTAAACAATCAGATTATCACTGGACCCACATTAACCAATGTGAATGACTTTCGTGCAATTATTGTTTTGTGAGACCTTTTTTAAAATGCTGCCGTGCATGGCATCAAATTTCTGCAGTACGCTTTTTCTGATAATGGATCGAATGAAGATTGTCTGACCCTAGTACTAAGCATGCTCTACTTTACAAATGAAGAAGGTTATATCAGATCAGATTTGAATAAGTAATCATCCATATGACGGTTGAAAATTTGGTGTGGATCAAATGCTTGTTTGAGGCTTTTAGTGAGCGCAAGAAGGTTGGCTTCTTTGGGTGCATTGAATAAGGGTTGGTCTTTGGTATGCCAACGCTCGGCAAAACCACCCACAGATTGGGCACGTTGAAAAATGGTTTCAGGATCCGCTATGGTTTTTAACCAACGGCAACCACCGCCCCAATTGAGCAGGATTGATTCGTCGGCTTCGGTGGCGAATGGCGCGGCAGGGGGCAAGATCATCCGCCACAAGACACGTTCATCGGTTTGGGTCAGCCAAGTGTGATTAAAATCTCGAAGATCGTACCAAAATTGCGCCTCATCTGTGTCAAAGGGCAAATCCAGTTCAGCCAGACAATGGTCTAAGCTGGCTTGCATGCCAAACAGACGCATTCTGAGTTGTCCATCCACCCAAGCCAAACCACTGAAGGGGTAGGGTTTTTGTTGCCATTCGATCATTATTTTATGCGCCTCTGCCAAAGACAAATTGATTTTTTTAAATAACTGTTTCTGAGGTGCTGGGTTCACGCGTAAGCTGATGTCATTGATCAGGCCCAAACTGCCCCAAGCCCCAGCTTGCAGTCGGAACAAATCAAAACCGGCGACATTTTTAAAAACCTCACCACCAAATGACAAGCGTTCTGCTTTGCCATTAATCAGGCTCACGCCCAATAAACTGTCTCGTAAGCTGCCACCCCAAGGTCGGTTTGGACCTGTTAAGCCCGAGGCAACCACACCGCCTAAGGTTGAGTGTTCAGCAAGGATGGGCGGTTCAAACATGAGATATTGTTTTTGTTGTTGCAAGGTTTCAAGGACGGTCATCAAAGGCGTGCCAGATCGGGCGGTGATCACCAACTCTGTGGGTTGGTAATTTAAAATGCCACTGTGCTGTTGGGTATGAAGTGTGGCAGCATCGTCTATTGGGTGCCAATGTCTTTTACTACCACCGCCTTCAATTCGCAATCCTGTTTGTTCATGAATGGCTTGTTGAATTTGAGCAATGAATTGTGTTGAGTGATCACGCATGAATCGATCTAAAATCTGGGCAGTTCGGGATGAGCCGTTTGGTTGTTATGGACGTGCATGTGTCCAAATTCAGCGCATCGATTTAAAGTGGGAATGGCTTTGCCTGGGTTGAACAGATTTTTGCCATCAATCGCCAATTTTACTGTTGCAAATTGCTGGATTTCAGCCACATTAAATTGGTGGCACATTTGCCCAATTTTTTCTAAACCGACACCGTGTTCTCCAGTAATATTGCCACCGTAATCCACGCACATTTCTAAAATTTTTGAGCCCAGTTCTTCGCAACGTTCTAATTCGCCTGCCACCGAAGCATCATACAAAATGAGTGGGTGTAAATTGCCATCGCCCGCATGAAAGACATTGGCAACCCGTAAATCATATTGTTCTGATAAGGCGTTAATTTTGGTTAGGACTTCGGCAAGATACCTGCGCGGGATGGTGCCATCCATACAGTAATAATCAGCGGAAAGGCTGCCAAGCGCTGGAAAAGCAGATTTGCGACCGATCCACAAGTTCTGACGTTCTTGTTCGTTTTGGGACACCTTTATAAAAGTGGCGTGGTTTTGTTCAGTCAAGGCAATGACTTGCGCCATTTGCTCGTCCAATTCCGCTTCAACACCATCGACCTCGCACAATAAAATGGCGCCACATTCGGTGGGATAACCACAGTGTGCATATTCTTCAGCCGCGGTTAAAGCAAACTGATCCATCATTTCTAAACCTGCAGGAATGATGCCGTGGGCAATGATGTCATTGACGCAATTTGCCGCGCTTTGAACATCAGCAAAGCCAGCTAACAGGACCTTTTCTTGTTGGGGCACAGGCAATAACTTAACGGTGACTTCTGTCACGACGCCGAGCAAGCCTTCTGAACCGATGAACAACGCCAGCAAATCCAATCCATTTTGATCAAACGTTTTACCTCCCAGCGTGACCAATTCACCATTGGGTAAGACCACCTTGGCACCCAATACATTATTGAGAGTTAAACCATATTTTAAACAGTGCAGTCCCCCTGAATTTTCGGCAAAATTGCCGCCAATTGAGCAGGCGATTTGAGAGGAGGGGTCAGGCGCAAAATACAGACCATAGGGGCGCGATTGATCTGAAATGTATTGATTTCTAACACCGGGCTGGAGCACTGCACAACGGTTTTCAATGTCGAGATCCAAGATTTTGTTGAGCTTGGAAAAACTGAGCAACAAGCCATCTGGGTGAGGGGTTGCACCGCCCGATAATCCCGTCCCTGCGCCGCGCGGTACTATGGGGATCGACAACTGGTCGCAACAGCGTATGATGGCTTGTACTTGCTCTGTATTCTCAGGCAGAGCGACGGCAAGCGGGATTTGGGTGTAGGCGCTCAGTCCATCACATTCATAAGGTCTTGTTTGGGCCGTGGTTGTGAGTAAACTATTGGCAGGCAGGTGCGCAGACAATGCTTTAACAAGCGCGTCTCTGCGTTGCGCGCTATCTTCTAATTGACTTTGCGGGATGTCGTGTAGTGCCATTGGTCATCGAGCTAAGCGTACTTGAGTTCTTGCCAATCATTGAGCATTTTGCAAAATAATTTAGCGGTTTGAGTGCAATCATAAAGCGCAGAGTGTGCCGCTTCTTTATCCCAGCCCAAGCCAGCTTGATGACAAACTTGGTTTAACACAGTTTGTCCAAAAAAAGCAGCGGCCAAGGTGACTGTGTCGAAAGTGCTGAACGAATGCAAAGGGCTGTTAATGTTTTGTCGTTTAAACGCTTCATTGATAAAAGCCAAATCAAAGGCGGCATTGTGTCCCACTAAGATGGCTCTGGTGCATTGCTGTTGCTTGACTTGTTTTTTAATATTGTCGGCCAAGCTTTGTAGTGCCTGGGTTTCTGATTCAGCCAATCTCAGCGCTGAATGAGGGTCGTAGCCTAAAAATTTACGCGTTTTATCATCAATGCCCATGTGTGCATGCGGTTTAATCGAATAGTGCCAAGTTTCACCAAGCACAAGCGCACCCGCACCATTAAGGTCAAGCGAGATGGCACAGACTTCTAATAAGGCGTGCCGTTTTGGGTCAAAACCGCCACTTTCTACATCAACCACCACGGGCAAAAATTGTCGAAAACGGTCTTTTATTTGAGTGGTTTGCATAAAACCTTGGCATTGCGCTTAGTGTTATAGGGCACCGATCTGCCTTTGGGTAATGCCGAAGGAGAAGACAGTTTAAAACCGCGTTCTATGAACCAATCAATGGCTTGGGTGGTTAAAACAAACAACTGTTTTTGTTGTTGATTTTTGGCGGTTAGTTCTGCTTTGTCCAATAAGGCGCTACCGAGATTCAAACGGCGCGCATCTTCAGAAACCACCAGACAAGCCAACTCGCACGATTCATCACCCAAATCATGCAAAGCCAAGCAACCCACCAGCGTGCCGTCTCTTAACATGATTTGATAATCGTTGATGTGCCGAGCAATGTCCTCAGTCGTGCGGTCAATTAACACCCCTTTATTTTGTAGCGGCGCCGTCCATTTTTCGATGTATGGAATGTCTTCTAAGTGGGCGGGACGGATGGTGTCGTAATCGTCTTTGTTGATGAGGATGCCTGCGCCGTCACGGGTGTACATCTCTATCAACAAACTGCCATCTTGATGAGCGTTTAATAAATGAACGCGCGGAATGCCATAGCGCGTGGCCTCGTATGCCATTTTCAGCAGCGGGTGTGGATGATCCATGATTTCTTTGGGTTGATACTGTCTGGCCATCTTTCTTGGAAAATCTTTGGGATCAAAGTAAGTGATCAGCTTGCTTGCTTTAGTCGCTTGGGCAATTTTGATGGCAGACTCAAATGGATTGAGCAAGTAAACAGAACCACTGGGCGAGTAGGCTATGGGCGATTGCCAAATGATTTGGTTGGCGTTTAAAGCATTTTCTAAACCGACTTTATCTATGTGTCGAGTCACGCCGCGTAAACCTTTGTCTTCGCCTTTAATGATCCCCAATGACCGTCCTGTGCTGAAGTGCGTTTGAACGATCGGAAGCTGAATGCGGACACAATTTGAATAAAAGTTAAACCACATTTGCTCAATGTTTTCTCTGATGGTGGCAAAATGTAGTTCATCTACCGCCGCATTGGTCTCGGTGGGGGCCTCTGCACAGGGCACAATAATCAGTTGAATACCTAAATTATTCAGCAAAGCCAAGTCTTCAACCAACCCAAGCGCCGTAGAATTCGATACAATGGCGTGCGGAAGCAAAACCAACATACGCTTGTCGCGATGCTCATTGATGTAAGGGAGTGCTTGCCTTAAGTAACGTACCGTTTTTTCCATTCGGGGAATTATGCCAGAAAATAAAGATATGCGAGACCAAGATTCACCCCCTTTACAGAATGTTATAGCCATTGTGTACGATTTTGATGGGACTTTATCACCACAGCCCATGCAAGAATATACGGTGCTGCCCAAATTGCAGATTGAATCCGAGCGTTTTTGGGCTGAGGTTGCTGAAGAAGCTGAAAAAACACAATCAGAAACCATGCTGGTTTATATGCGCTTATTGCTCGAAAAAATTGAAGAGCGCAAGCAGCACATTGATCGTGATGATTTCAAAGCCATGGCGAGTGATATTGAATACTTCAAAGGGGTTAAAACATGGTTCGGCCGCATGAATGAATTTGTTGCCAAAGCGTCTGATGGCAAAGTCGAACTCAGACATTATATTATTTCGGCGGGATTGAAAGAAATCCTCGATGGCATATCCATTGTCGATGCATTCAGCAACATATTCGCTTCTGAATATCATTACGACCATCATGGGATTGCCGTTTTTCCAAAGCAATTGATTACGGATACCAGTAAAACCCAAATTCTTTTTCGTATCAACAAAGGCCGCGAAGGGTTGCGTGAAAAAATCAATGAACACATGGCATTGAACCAACGCCCCATTCCATTCTCTAATATGATTTACATCGGTGATGGTGACACCGATGTGCCCAGTATGGCGGTTGTTAAGCAAAATGGCGGTCATGCGGTGGCGGTTTACGATCCTGATACAGAAAAAAAACCAGATCATCGGCAAAACTGCATAAAATTGCTTAAATCAAATCGCATTGATTATTTTGCAGCAGCCGACTACAGCGAAGGACAAAGCTTAGATGAATTGATTAAATTGGTGCTTCACTACACCATGAAAAAGATCGAATTTAATCAAATCCTCAAACAATAAACGCATTAACACGAGCCATTCTCAATGTTATTAAAAAACCAATTTCCCAGACCGCCTTTTCAATTCAATCATCCGTCAAAAGTGGGTATTTTATTGATGAACTTAGGCACCCCTGATGCGCCAACGGCTAAAGCCATCCGTCCTTATTTGGCGCAATTTTTACACGACTGGCGGGTGATTGAAGTCACTCGATGGCTGTGGTGTCCGATCTTGCATTTCATCATTTTACGAACGCGCCCGCAAAAAATATCTGAAGGCTATGCCAGTATTTGGTGGAAGGAAGGGTCCCCCTTATTAGTGATTACTCAGCGCCAAGCGCAGAAGTTGCGACAAGCCTTAGAAGCCGAGTCGATGGATGTTGAGATTGCGGTGGCCATGCGCTATGGTAATCCTTCTATAGAAGCGGGTATGGCGCAGTTGCGTCAGGCCAATTGCCAGCGTATATTGGTATTGCCTTTGTATCCACAATATGCTTGTGCCACAACGGCTTCCAGTGTGGACGGCGTTTTTCAGGAAATCAAAAAATGGCGTTGGGTGCCTGAATTGCGTTTCATCAATGAATACGCCACCGATGAACGCTACATCCAAGCCTTGGCAAACAGCGTAAAAGAAGCGTGGGCACAGCAACCGATGAGTGAAAAATTGGTGATGTCTTTTCACGGCACACCAGAGAGTTTCCGCGAAAAGGGCGATCCCTATTATTACTATTGCAAAGCAACCGCCGAATCTTTGGCGCAAGCCTTGCAACTCAAAGACGCTCAATGGGTCTTAACCTTTCAATCACAATTTGGCAATGACCCTTGGATCAAACCCGCCACCTCAGCGACCTTGGAAAAATTAGGCAAAGAAGGGGTTCAATCGGTGGATGTTATCTGCCCTGGATTTTCGGCCGATTGTATTGAGACCATAGAAGAGATTGAGGTGGAGAATCGAGAAGTCTTTGAGGGCGCAGGGGGACAATCTTTTAGATATATTGCCGCCTTAAATGATCGCGACGATCACATTGCTGCATTAAAGCACTTGGTGGCTAAGCATTTGCAAGGGTGGCTATGACCGCTTGTCATGTTGGACTGCTCACGGTTTCTGATCGAGCCAGTCAAGGGGCTTATGAAGACTTGGGTGGACCCGCGATGGAAGCTTGGCTCACACAAGCAATTTGTACCCCTTGGGTTGCGCATAAAGCGGTGGTCTCCGATGACATTGACCTCATAAAAACTCAATTGCGTCAGTGGGCTAAACAAAGTCGGTGCAGTCTTATTCTGACAACGGGTGGGACAGGTCCAGCGCCACGCGATGTCACACCAGAGGCCACCATGGCCGTTTGTGATAAATTATTGCCAGGCTTTGGTGAACAAATGCGTCAATCATCGTTAAATTATGTGCCAACCGCCATCTTATCGCGCCAAACAGCGGGTATTATTCATCAGTGTTTGATCGTCAATCTACCCGGCAAGCCTCAATCAATCAGCGAATGCCTTGACGCCATATTTCCAGCCATTCCTTATTGTCTAGACCTCATTGGCGGCGATTTCATCGACACCCATCCCGAAAAGGTAAAAACATTCAGACCGAGCAGTGCTTAATCAGATGAGCACCATTCAAGTGTCTTTTAGAATTTAGGCAAGCGTGCAAATGAGCGCGGGAGGCTATTAGTAAACGCGCTTTTTCGGCGGGATGGTCTCGATTTCATCGGTTAGTGTTTCTAAGCGAACAGGATGATAATCTAAGCGCACTTCACCACTATCCGTATCAATCCAGCACATGGAGTGTTTCATCCATTCGGCATCGTTGCGATCTGGGAAGTCTTCGCGAGCGTGTGCGCCTCGACTTTCTTGGCGCACTCTGCCAGAGCCAACGGTGGCAATCGCGCAGTACAACAAGTTTTCCAATTCAAAGGCCTCGATCAAATCTGAATTCCAAATCAAGGAGCGATCTGTAATCTTTAAATTGGCATAAGATTTGAACACTTCTTGCATTTTGTTGTAACCTTCATCGAGCAAGGTTTGATTGCGAAAAACCGAGGCATGCGCTTGCATATTGTTTTGCATGGTGTTGCGTATTTCTGCTGCACTGGTTGAGCCATTGGCATTGCGCACGCGGTCAAAGCGCTCTAAGACGGCATCGACTTTGGATTTATCCATTGTGGGCAAGGCTTCATTCGGTTTTAAGGTATCAGCGCAACGTTCGGCTGCGGCCAAGCCAAAGACCACCAAGTCTAATAATGAGTTAGAACCCAATCGATTGGCACCGTGTACCGATACACAAGCGGATTCACCGATGGCCATCAAGCCTTCAACCGTGGCACTCACATCGCCATCTTTCATAGAGATGACTTCGCAATGCACATTGGTTGGGATGCCCCCCATGTTGTAGTGCACGGTCGGCAAAACAGGAATGGGCTCCTTGGTGACATCGACATTGGCAAATACTTTAGCGTGGTGTGAAATGCCAGGCAATCGTTCTTCGATTACGTCGGCATCTATGTGATGAATGTGTAAATGAATGTGATCTTTCTTCGGCCCAACCCCACGGCCTGCCAGAATTTCTTGAGTCATGGAGCGACTCACAACATCTCGTGACGCCAAATCTTTGGCACTGGGCGCATAGCGTTCCATAAATCGCTCGCCTTCGCTGTTGGTCAAATAACCGCCTTCTCCACGAACGGCTTCACTCACCAATACCCCAGAACCGTAAATGCCCGTTGGATGAAATTGTACAAATTCCATATCCTGCAGAGGTAAGCCAGCTCTTGCGACCATGCCTGCGCCATCGCCCGTACAAGAGTGAGCTGACGTACAGGAGAAATAACTGCGGCCGTAACCGCCTGTGGCTAAGATGACTTTTTGCGCACGAAATACGTGCATGCTACCGTCCATCAAACTGGTGGTCACCACCCCTTGACAGACGCCTTCATCGCTAAAAATCAAATCCAAAGCGTAATGTTCAATGAAGAATTCTGCTTTAAACCGCAGTGACTGCTGGTACAAAGCGTGCAGAATGGCGTGACCCGTTCGGTCGGCCGCCGCACACGTTCTATGCGCTTGGGATTCACCAAAATTAATGCTCATACCACCAAAGGCGCGTTGGTATATTTTGCCAGCCTCGGTTCGCGAGAAGGGGACACCGTAGTGCTCCAACTCGTACACAGCGCGCGGCGCATTTTTACACATAAATTCAATGGCATCCTGATCGCCAAGCCAGTCAGACCCTTTGACGGTGTCGTACATGTGGTATTGCCACTTGTCGTCTTCAACATTGCCTAAGGCCGCCGAAATGCCACCTTGGGCAGCAACTGTGTGCGAGCGGGTGGGGAACAGTTTTGAGATACAAGCGGTTTTAAAGCCTTTCTCTGCAACCCCCATCGTGGCTCTTAAACCTGCGCCCCCAGCACCGATGACCACAACGTCAAATTCATATTCTGTATAGTCGTAAATAGACATAATTATTCTCGCTTAAATCGTTGTTATTAGGCTAAGGATCAGCCCAAGCCATAGGATGAAGAGCAGGGCTTTAATCGCAACAAGCAAGGTCTTTCTGCCAGGCTCTGCAATATAATCTTCAGCCACCACCTCTACGCCAAGGAATCCGTGATACAGCCCAATGGTCATGCACAAGGCAAACAGCAGGGCATTCATTGGATAGGATAGCCAGCTCAGAATAGTCAGCGAATCATAACTGCCAAGCTGAGACAAATTGATGAATAACCAAGCGCTTAGAGGAATCAGCGCAACCGCACTATATCGCTGAACGCGCCAATGTTTGATGCCACTCATAATATCCACACTCCAACTAAAATGATTAGAAATAAAGCAATGACCGTATAACCCGTTTTATAAGCCACATTCAGATCCAAGCCCATTAATTTATCCCACGCTAAATGTCGCATCCCATTAAGGAAATGATAAATCCAAGCCGCACTGACCATAAAAATCAGTAAATAGACGAGTACGCTGGGGATGCTATGTTGTAAGGCAATATAGGCGCCCGGTGCGAGAAGGACCAAGATGGCGAGCAAGCTCATGACCACGAAACCACCTAATAAAATCATACCTGCGATGCGGTGTGAAATCGATAAGATGGAAGTCAGTTGTGGCCTATAGACTTGTAAATGAGGCGAGGTAGGACGTTGGTTATTCATAATCTAAAGTCTCCGCTAATTTGTCTTCATCAATCTTTAAATCGAGGGCTTTTACCACCACAGTTAAACTTTCCCGCGCTTTGGCAACACAGGTTGAAGCACCTGATGATGCCGTGATATTGAATATCACATTTTGACCTTTTAGGGCGACATCGCCCACTGTTAAAGCGCTCAGCTTTCGGTCAACAATCTGAGGGCGGTTGCCCCCTATCCCTTTGGCAAAAGTCAAATTCTTGGCTTTGATGCCAGGAATGATTTTACGTGTACTCTGCGCAAAGAGGCATTCTCTCACATAGGGCAGTTCAAATAAAAAGTTTTTTAGGACATAATTTCTCACTTCTGTGACCCGCATCATCTTCCAAATCATTTTGATAAAGCCTTTGTCTAACTTTAATAATTCAAAATACTCGCGCATGGTTCCTCGGGTATGACGCTCGAGTTGAATCATAAATAATGCCGTGGGACCAAAACGGGTTTTGTGCGCAGCCACATCTGGGTCACCGTGTACCGCAGCAAACGGCAAATGCGGGTTTTGCATGGTATAAACCTTGCCATTGAGCGCAATATTTGAATAATAAAAGCTGCCACCCACAGAGAGTGTTGAATACTCTTGGCCGTAGCCCAGGCGGTGTGCAAACAATAGACTGTGCGCGCCCGCAGCAACCACCAAAAATCGACATTTGATTGGCTCAGATTGACCTTCTAAGGTCAGATGGTAATGCGCATCGTTTTTTTCAACGCTGAATACTTTGGAGGATAAAAAGGTGTCAGTGGTACAAGCCGCTTTTAAGGCATTGTTAATAAATGATTGGCTAAGCTCTGCATAGTTGACGGCGCACCAGTCTTCTTTGGTGCCAATGGCGGCGACTTCATCGCTTCTCAACTGGTCGTGCTCATCCAGACCTACGGTGGGTTCTACTTGGGCAATTTGTGCCTTATCCCACCACTGAATGTTAGGGTAATGCGGCTTGAAATTTTGATAGCGTTCCCTTAATTGTGCAATCTCTTTGGCACCCGATGCCAACAGCATCTTGGACATTTTAAAAATAATGTCTTTGGCATTATCTTGTTTCAACGCATAACGCCTAAGCATGTAGGCTTGTTTTTGTACTGACAGCGCTTGTTCCAAAGAATAGTTTGATTCAATGTCGCCAACGTGTAGGGTTTGTGAGTTTGACCACGAACTGGAATTTAAGGGGGCAACATGATCGTGCTTTTCAATCAAACACAGGCGATTGATGTTGGTAAATTGACTCATGAGATAGAACAAAGAGGTTCCACTAACACCGCCACCGATGATTGCTAGATCATATTCTTTCATTTGAGTCTATTCCTGGTGAATTTGTTATTCATGGTTCAATCAACGCATTGCGCTGAACTCTGCCCATGATTGATCGCGGCAATGTGCTCATTGTATGGAATGCTTGCGGAATCTGGTGTGCTTCCAATTGAGTCTGGCAAAAATTCTGTAATTCTTCAGTCGTTGCACTGAATCCCGAACGGAAAACTATGAAGGCGACCAAACGGGCATTCGTGGCGGCATTGGGATCATCCATGCCCACACAACAGCAATCGTCAATGGCTGGGTGGGTATGAAGCACGGCTTCGACTTCACTGGGATACACTTTGTTGTCTGCAACTGTGATTACATCACAGAGGCGATCGACGATGTAGAGTAAACCATCATCATCAATGTAAGCCACATCGCCTGTTCTGAGCCAGGCACCACTACCACTTGTGTGGATTTTGAACAGCGAGGCGTCAAAATAGCCTGCCATAACCTGAGGGCCTTTTACGCATAATTCCCCTTTTATGCCGACCCCTTGCGGTCGGTCGAATTCGTCTAAGATGACGAGTTTTGTCACGGGCAATGGTCGTCCCACACTGTTAGAAAATGTATCCACATTCAATGGCATAACGGCAACCGAAGCGGCTGTTTCTGTCAAACCATAGGCTTGTAAAACGTGCTGATTGGTATGGGAATGCCAACGCTCTGATGTGTGCTTGTGTAAGGTGCCGCCAACGCTGAGTGTGCGTTGTAAATTTGGGTTGCCTCCGTGCGGGAATGGCTTGCAATCCATCCATTGGTGCAGTTGTTTGTTGGTGGCGATGATGGTATGGACCTGGTCTTTTGCCAGCGCTTCCAAAGCAACACTATTGTCGTCTGTATCAGGTGTCAGCAAAGTCAATAAACCGGTGAAAGGTCCGAACAGAATGTTTGCCATCAGCCCAGAAATATGATGCAAGGGCAATGGCGCAAGCAGGCAACACTTTGCTTTGAGCGGTGCCCGAGTATCGCTCATCACCGATTTGAGTTGCAAAATACTGGCAATCAAATTTCTATGGCTCAGCAAAACAGCCTTTGGTTTGTCTGTGGTGCCAGCGGTGTATTGGGTCAGGGCAAAATGGTGGTGCTTCAAAGCGATTTGATGCAAACTTAGGGAAGCGCCCGTTTTTAGAATGGTTTTAAAATGAAAGACTTTATCTTGTGGTTGATCCCCTTTTTGTTTTTTGAGGCTGAGCGTCGGCCAAGCCGACGATGTATTCAACCCATCTTGTTGATCCGTGATGATGATTAACAAATTTGAAAATGGCGCTTCAGAAAACACCCCAGTGCTTTCTAAACGCTGATACAAAGTGGCTTCAATCACCAGGGCTTTGGGTTTGCACTGCTTTAACCAGCCTTTGATCTCATCAATAGCGGCATCGGGATTTAAGTTTACCGCGCAAACACCAGCTTTCATCAACCCATAAAACACGACGGGATAGCTGAGCATGGTGGGCATTAAAAGTGCAATGCGTTGACCAATAAATAAACCCTTCTCTTGCAACCATGCGCCAAATGAATCGCTGTGTATTCGTAGCTGGGCGTACGTCAGTTGGTGACCTTCAAAATTAAAAGCCGGGCGTTGAGAAAATGCCCTAAAACAGTTATCCAATAAAACGTTTAAATTTTGAAACGCCTTTAAGGGGATGGTCTTTGGACGAGCTGGCTTCGTCGATGAGCGGGTAATGGCGGTCGGTACTTCTAAGCGATTGAACAAAGCACTGTATTTGTTTTGGGCATGACGCGTTACAAGAAAATGTGCAACCTCTGTTAATTCTGATTGATTTTGCTCAATATAGTCATCGGCTGTTTGGATGAAATAGTCGAGGCTTTTTTCGTCTGCTTGATCCATGGCGGGTGGCTTGCCAGTCATCAAAGGATTAAAACGGTGGTACTGCTCGGGATATTCCCTGAACATTTGTTTTAATTGAAAGTCAATATTATCAGAGGTGCTGTCACAACTAACATCATTCACCACTTGCGACCACTCATAAATACCCCAATCACGAATTTCTTCAGCAGAATGCTGCCATTCAACGTGCCCCGTCCCCAATGACAGAATGTACATTGATTCGGCAGACACATCAGCGTTCCAACGGCGCGCTTCGGCATAAGCAATTAAGGCGGGGCAATAAGCAAAAAGCCCGCCATCCATACACAGAAACGATTCACCATTCAGCGCTTTGATTTCGGCAGCTGGAAAGTAAGCGGGTGCGCAGGCGGAAGCACGCGTGGCATCACGCACATAAAAATCATGAGCCACATGATGTTGACACAAGTACAAGGCTTTTTGCTTCAACAAATCATAGGAGGTCAGCAAACACGGTTTTAACAGCTCACTCATGAGTGTATCGCCAAAATACTTCTCCATACAGGATTCAATGCCCTCAGCCTCATATTTTGGACTGGTCAGCCCCCAGCCACTGGTGAGCTTTTGAAAGATGTCAGAGTCAAAAATATCCGAACCATTTAACCGATAAAACTGTTCAATATCGTCGGCCGAATAAGCAGGTCGTTTGCCAGATTCGTTGGGCTTAAGGTAGCCACTGACCATGATGCCGCCGGTTGAGGTGCCCACCAGAAAATCGAATACATCCGCAATGCGCAAACCATCATCGCCTGCAATGGATTGCATTTGTTGTTCCAAATGGTTCAAAATGCGAGCGGGCATAAGCCCTCTCATACCGCCCCCATCGATGGAAAGGATGGTCAGCATTGCAAATCTGTCACTGTGGAAAGGCTCTAATCATGGGCGCTATTTTATACGATGACACCCCAATCAACCTGTTATACTAAGTCTAATATAAATAGCACAACATAGAAATGTCGTGCGAGTTTTTAAGTGGAGCCTTATGTTAGCCTTAAAACCCAAATGTGGGCGTTGTGAGCGCGCACTGCCGCCCGATTCGCAAGATGCGATGATTTGTTCTTTTGAATGTACTTTTTGTCGGACTTGTTGCGAACAAGCGTTGAAGTTCATCTGCCCAAACTGTGGTGGTCAATTGGTCACACGCCCAACGCGAGCCAAGCACCATTTGGCGCAACATCCAGCTTCAACTTAACCCTTTGGCAAATGGACTGTCGGAAGAAATCATTGTGTTAAATCCCAAACAGTTAAACGATTTTCAGCAACAACTACTGTGCGACAAGGCTGAACTTGAAGCAACACTGAGCGATAAGACCAACAAAGCCGATGAAACCGTTGAATTAGATCAGTCTCGAGTGGGTCGCTTATCGAGAATAGACGCCATGCAAGCCCAACAAATGGCACTTGAAATGACACGTCGCAAACAACTTCAATTGACCAAAATCAACGGGGCACTGACCCGCATTGAGCAGGGCACATTCGGACAATGTTTTGTTTGTGGCACAGACATAGACATTCGCCGCCTGCAACTCGACCCAACCATCACCCGATGCGTCTCCTGCCAAAGCACATAGCCGCAAATTTTCCTCTGAAAATGATCAGAGTCAATAACATTATTAGCCGATTATTTTTTGATTGAATATGTGACCTGTAATTCACACTTATCTAACATTTCTGGGAGTGTCCTGTAGATAATTTTTTCATATTCACAAATCATTGGAATTTTTTTAAAGGTTTTTCCATCATTTGAATGTTTTGATTCTTCCGTGACTACCACAACCCCTTCTTTTTTATATTTTAAAGCATAGAAAATCAGTTGAAAATCAGCCCCTTTTATTGCCTTTCTTTTCGTTTCTGGGTGGAATTCATCTCTCACGCTTTTTTTATTAAACCAAAGATTATCAATCTTTCTGTGCAATTTGTCTGTTTCAACATCTAAATTTTTATGAATTTTCTTTTTAAAATTCTCTTCTCTCAAAAACGGTAAAGTTTTTATCACAAGTCCTTGAGCCACACCTTTGATTTCTTCGAATACCGACTCTAATAAAACAAGTGAACCTTCGGACTCAGATAAAAAAAGAGACTCAATGTAATCCTTAAGAACATTCTTTTCATCGTGCGCGTGGTAATAACGGACAAACGATAACAAAGAGGATGTGTCAATAACGAATTTCAACTCACCTCTCCATACAAAAATTTGTCTATAAATCCCCTTTTTATTTCATTTTGTTTTGGTTTAAAGCGATTGATAATATCTATCTCACCAATGGTTCCTTCAAAGAAAGCGTGATGGAATATGCTTTTTTCTAAATTTGAGTAAATGGGCTGAGACGTACCGCCTCCAACTTTACCAGGGTTTTTTGCTTTATCTATTTCACGTTGACGGTTCCTTTCATTCTGTTTCTGTTCGTATTCTCTTTTTAGGTCATCTCTAAGACGGGTATAGTCAGCCCATTTAATGTCATTGTTTCGGAAAAGGTGGGTGTAGATGGCTAATCTACTCAGATGATACTCATTTGATATTTTTGATATTTCAGGATTGTTAATCTCTGGGGTTTTAGAGAATAGGCTTGGTAGTTGACTGATCAGTTCTTGCCCAAGTAAAAAATGAAATGCAAAAGCATTACACCAAAATTCTGTTTGTTTTAATGATTCTTGCTCGACTTGCTCCAATGGATTTTTATCAACTTCCTCAGAATTGACCAAATAATGCCCCAGTTCATGTGCTAAAGTGAATATTTCTCGCTTTAGAGCATATTGTTGGCGTTTGATTGAAATAACATTGGGGGCTAAGAACATGCCATCCCATGATACTTTCTTTTTGAGATTGTGCGCCTCGACAAATTCATGTACTAAAATGCCCAGATCGGCGAATTTCTCAATTAAGGAACGCAGATAATTTCTATCATTCTTGCTTTTTTTGCGAAGCACATCCCAATCAAAATATGCCCTAACTTCATTTGCTGCTTTTTGAGGGTTATCTTTTATGTTGTAAAACTGTAACTTTCGTTCAGGCAGCTTATATCTCGAAGCTTCCATAATGCCATTTAGGTATTGCAATTTAGCTTCGATATCATTTATGCGCAACCGATCAGCGTGCTCTAATTCACTGTTAAATATTTCTTTCCGAAAAAAGATTGATGCATTTTTCGAATGTGAGAGATCTCGCGGGTCGGTATAAAAAGATATGTCTTTTTTAAAAAATTCTTTATCTATAATTTTCAATAGGCTTAAGCGAAAGCTATTTGAATTAAAAATGCTCGCATCAATTTTCCTCTTGCGATCCTTGTTGAGTGAATCAAGAATAACAGATTCTGAAACATCATACAAATCCTGTAGATATTTAAATCTTTTAAGGTTTATTTCTATAGATTCAGTCATTGTCATCCTCGAATATCTAAGGCTAATGCGCTTGTTAAAAATGATTTCAATCTTAGAGCCTAGAACACTTTTCGCTTTTTTAAGCGTACCAGTTTCGTGCTCTTACTTTTCAATAAAATTGTAACATTAAAACATTTGGAGCACTATACTCCCTATTTAAACCAAGCTGTCGATGAGCGATTCTTCGTAAAATCAACCCTCATGAAAAGGGAAGGGTGATACACGCAATTTTGGATTGGTTATAATGAAGCAATGGACTATTAAGGAAATGGGAATTTTTAACATTTAAAAGGGCGATAAGACAATGTTGACTGCAGCGGGTTTAGTGTGTTTGATCATTTGGTTGGTACTCAACGTACGGCAAGCGGTTTCTTTATGGTGGTTGTGGAGTGTTTTGATGTTCCTCAGCTTGGTTGGCCTATTTCACGGTTCATTTTTCGGATTTATCATCTTCATTGCCCTGGCCGCCAGTGGTGCCATTATGGGTCGCCCCGAATGGCGCAAAAAATGGCTGTCGTTGCCACTGTTTTCGCTCATGAAACGAGGCATGCCGCCCATCAGTGACACAGAATCCACGGCCTTAAAAGCAGGAGATTTGTGGTGGGACAAAGAAATTTTTTCAGGTCAACCGGATTGGTCGGTATTAGCGCAAGTGCCATCATACGAATTGACCGAGAAAGAACAACATTTCTTTGATAATGAAGTCAATACCTTGTGTTCCATGGTTGATGCCTACCAAGTGCGCCAAAATCAGGATTTACCAGAAGAAGTTTGGGCGTACATCAAGGAACACAAATTCTTAGGGTTGGTTATTCCAGAATCATACGGTGGACTTGGCTTCTCCCACAGCGCCCATGCGCGCATTGTGACGCGATTGGCAAGCCGCAGCAGTGCTTTGGGTGTGACGGTCATGGTGCCCAATTCATTAGGGCCTGGCGAGTTGCTGGTCAAGTATGGCACGCAAGCCCAAAAAGACACCTATTTACCGCGATTATCCGCCGGCAAGGACATTCCCTGTTTTGCTTTAACTTCAACGGTTGCTGGCTCAGATGCCAACAGCATTGAAGACGTTGGCATTGTTTGTGAAAAAACCATAAAAGGCAAAAAAACACTCGGTTTCAAACTGAATTGGGAAAAAAGATACATCACCCTCAGCCCCGTTGCCACCTTGCTGGGTTTGGCGTTCAAAGCGTATGACCCTGACGGATTGTTGCAATCAAATGGTTCGGCTGGGCAGGTTGATTTGGGCATAACTTGTGCCATGATCCCCACATCAACCAAAGGGGTCACCATTGGCAAACGCCACAATCCGCTGGGCACTGCCTTTATGAACGGTCCCAATCAGGGCAAAGATGTCTTTATCCCGATGGATTACATCATCGGTGGTGAAGAAATGATTGGTCAAGGCTGGCGTATGTTGATGGAATGTTTGTCAATTGGTCGCAGCATTTCATTGCCAGCGAGCGGCGGGGCGGGCTGTCAAATGAGCGTTTTAACCAGTGGTGCTTATACCCATGCGCGTGAACAGTTTGGATTGCCAATTGCCTTGTTTGAAGGCGTGGGTGAAAAACTCAGTCACTTGGTCATCCATGCGTATAGAACCAAAGCCAATAGCTTTTTAACCACAAGTGCCTTGGATGCCAACATCAAACCCGCCATTATTTCAGCCCTCATCAAATACCGCAATACTGAAATGGCACGCCAATCTGTTCTGCACACGCAAGACGTGCACGGAGGGCGGGCGATCATTTGTGGTCCCAAAAATTATTGTACCGACGCATTTTTGAGCTTTCCTTTTGGCATCACCGTTGAAGGCGCGAACATTTTATCGAGAACGCTGATGGCATTTGGACAGGGCGTGACCCGTTGCCATCCCTTTGTTCATCAAGAAATGGATGCTTTGCATAATGAAGACCAAGCGCTCGGTCAGGACGATTTTGATGCCATACTACCAAAACATATGGCCTTCTCCGTTAAAAACTTTTTACGATTGCCGCTGCTATTGATGCGCGTGCCGCCAATGGAGCATGGTAATAAAAAGACCCAAAAATATTACAAAAACATCAGCATTGCTTGCCAGCAATTTGCCACTTTGGCTGACTTATCGCTGTTATTGCTCAGGGGTGAGCTCAAGCGCAAAGAAATGATTTCAGGGCAATTTGCAGATTCCTTAGCCGCCATTTATGAAGCCACAGCGGCGGTGCGCTATTTTGAATCCATGAAAGAAGCCGATGGCAAAATAGAATTTGTCATGCAAGCGACTGTGACATCACTATTGGCAGAGCACGAGCAAGCACTCAGAAAAGTGATCAGCAACTTACCATTAAGATGGCCGCTTAAAAGCTTGGTGACCGTCTCCATCTTTGGCTTGTGGGTCTATAACAAACCATTGTCAGATGAACAAAGACGCCAATTAGCCAAGCTCACCTCTGACATCGATTGGATGAAGCAACACTTACTGATGGAAGCCTACATTAGCGAAGACAGCCAAGACCCTGTTCAAGAAATGATCATCGCTTGTAAAGCCAATCAAGACCTAAAAGACATTAAGCGCAAAGTGAAAGACCATGGGGCAAAATATGAGCCCAATGAATCGTTCGAAGCGTTTACCGACGGATTGGTCGCCGAACATGTCCTTAGCCAAGCTGAGGCAGATCAATGGAAGAGCACGCGTGAAATTATATTCAAAGCCATGTCTGTGAACGAATTTGAGCCAGATGGCTTAGAACACATCTGATCCCACTGCCCACATACGGCGCTTGATATTGCAGTATGTCATCCATCCTCTATCAAGACCCCTGGCTTATAGCCATCAACAAACCTGCCGGATTACTTTCGGTGCCCTCCAAAGACCGCAGTCGTGATAATGTGATGTACCAGTTGCAACAACAATGGGACAGCATTTATACAGTTCATCGATTGGACGAACCAACCTCAGGCTTGATGCTGGTCGCACTAACCTTAGATGTGTTGCGTGATTTACAAAAACAGTTCCGACAACAACAGGTTAAAAAGGCCTACATCGCCGTGGTTTCAGGTCAACTTGCAGGACAATCTGGGGACATTCATTTGCCCTTGCGCCGAGATTGGCCAAATCGCCCCCGCCAAACAGTCTGCCATGCCAAAGGCAAGCCGGCACACACGCATTGGCAACTGCTACGGCGTGATCAAACCTCATCCCGCCTATTGCTCACACCCAGCACGGGGCGCACGCATCAATTGAGAATGCACTTTGCCAGCATAAATCATCCAATATTAGGCGATAAACTGTACGCCAAACCATCTGATACCAAGGTTGATAGACTTTTTCTACATGCCGCAAAATTGGCGTTTGAACACCCCATACTACACACCCAGATTCAGCTCAGCGCGCCATTACCTTTCTAATAGTTCCTTATTCAATAAGGCGTTGAGGAATTCTCAGCAAAACGCGGCGCATGTCATCGCTTACGATTCAAGTCGATGACTTTTATTGTTGGTGGCTGTTGAACAATCGATTGATTGTGAGGGTCAAGGTGAAGATGAGTGCAGCCGTGGTGACAATGCTTGGTCCTGAAGGCGTATCAAAGTGAATAGAAGAAAAGACACCGCCTACCACAGAGAGCACGCCAATCACACTGGCAATCAGTGCCATCATTTCGGGACTGCGTGCCACTTGTCGAGCAGTTGCGGCGGGAATGATCAACAATGAAGTGATCAACAGAATGCCCACCACCTGAATCGCCGCCGAAACCACAATGGCCAACAATATGATGATGACAAAGCGCCCCCACACAGTATGACAGCCTTCTGCTTTGGCAAGATCCTCGCTCACAGACATTAAGGTCAGGGTGGACCAGTGATACAACAGAACGATCAAGGTAAAGAAACTGGTCCCATAAATCCAATAAATATCCGAATTTAGGACCGATAAAATGTCTCCAAACAAAGCGCTGTGTAAGTTGAATGAGGCATTGTCAACAAAGCTGATGACCACCATGCCCAGCGATAACGAAGCGTGCGCCAAAATGCCAAGCAAAGTATCCGAGGCCAAAATCCTTTGGTTTTGCAACCACAGCAACAGCAATGAAAACCCCAAACTGATGATCAAGATGGTGATGTTAAATTGGATGCTAAACACAATGCCAATGGCAATGCCAAGCACCGCACTGTGCGCCAATGAATCGCCAAAATAAGCCATTTTTCGCCACACAATAAAACAACCAAGCACGCCAGTAATCAAGGCAATGCCAATGCCAGCTACCAGTGCTCTTACAATGAAGTCATCAAACATCGGATTTCGCAGTGTGTTCATGCTCATGATCGTGTTTGAGATCATGATGATAGAGGGCGACATGGTTTGCCATGTCTTGTCCAAACAAAGAAATAAACTCAGGATTTTGCGTGACCATCTGCGTTTCACCCATACAGCAAATATGACGATTCAAACAAATAACCGTTTTAGAGCAAGCAATCACCAAATGCAAATCGTGCGACACCATGAGAATGGCAATGTCTCGGTTTTGGTAAATTTGTTCCAATTGCTTATAAAAATTCAGTTGACTGGTAATATCAAGATTCTGTGCAGGCTCATCCAATACCAGCAATGTGGGATGGCTGAGCAAGGATCGAGCCAAAAGGATGCGTTGTAACTCACCCCCTGAGAGTGCATATAGCGGTTTATCCAATAAATGCTCAACGTCTGTCTCAGCAATGGTTTGTTCCAATATCTGTGCTGAAGTTTTTCGATTGAGCGTTAAAAACCGTTTGCTCGTCAAGGGCATAGAACGGTTAATGTGTAAGCGTTGTGGCACATAACCAATGCGCGTTTCCTCATCGCGAAAAATCGTCCCAGAATCCACCTTAACCAAGCCCATCAAGCACTTCATCAAAAGCGATTTGCCCGCACCATTTGGACCAACAACGGTCACAAAATCATTGCTATCAACCACCATTGAAACATCCTGCAACAGTGCTTTATTCTTGCGAAAGACGTTAATGTTTGAAGCTTTGATTAGAGGTTTCATGGCGATGTAGCAGGGCAAAGGATCTTATTAAAAATTCAAAATATAGGGCTTATTAATGCATACGATTTAAGTATGGTTCTCATGGCTGGTTAAAGTCGATGGCGGTCCTATTTGCTTATTGGCTTAAGATGTACGTACAAATGAACCCGTGTCATTATAATGCGATTGAGGGGACTATAACCAATTGTTAAGTGTTTGTAAAAGTTCAATCATCATTAAAGTTTCGTTTGTTGAATATGTGAAAAATGTTCATCAAGCCAATGTAAAAGAAAGTTTATCTAGCCAATCTAATATAATTTATCTGTCAAGTGCATTGTCGATGCACATATAGCTTGCAACGTTTCGTTGTGAACGGTTCTTCCAAACATTCAGAGTGTAAATGACTATAAAAAATAATATAAAAAAGGTTTTGTGCTTGGCTATTTTGAGTACTGCGCCTATGGCTTATGGGGAAATCATCACTAGCATACCACCCATTGATGATTTGGTGCGCCCCATTGTGGGTGATGTTGTGCGTGTTAAGCAACTTAAATATGAAGGTCAATCCCCCCATGATGCAGCTTTGAGGCCTTCGCAAATGCGGGCTTTAAATGAGGCAAAAGTCATATTTTATGTGGATGATGCCTTTGAGACCTTTTTACCTAAGGCGTTTGCAGCCTCAGCACAAAACATTGAACGCGTTGCTTTGGCAAGCATTGCTCAGATAGAGCACTTGCCTCGGCGCAAGCAGGCGATTTGGATCGATTTGAAAGATGCGCACGATGGACATAATGAGCATGAAGGGCATACTGAGCATGAGGATCACGATGGGCATGATGAGCATGAGGGACACGCCGAACATGAGGGACACGATGCGCATGATGGACATGACGGGCATGAGGGTCACGATGCGCATGATGGACACACCGTACATGAGTCAAATGTTGATTTGCATCTGTGGTTGAATCCTCAGAATCAGTTGCTTTTTGTTAAAGTCATCACTGATAAACTGAGTGCGCTGTATCCACAGCATCAGTCTCATTTTGTTGAGAATGCCAAGAAATTATCGGACCGTATTCGGCGGGTGGAAGCACTAAACCAAGAGCGCTTAAAGTCGATCAAAGATCAACCCTTTTTGGTGTCGCACGATGCATTGCAATATTTTGAACATTATTATGGTTTGAATGGGGTAGGGGCTTTGAGCTTGCATGATGATATTCCCCTGTCGGCAAAAAAATTGATTCAAGTTATGAAGGTTGTAGAAACCCAAAATATTGGGTGTTTGATTCAAATTGGCCGGTCAAGTGAATCATTTAGCAAAATGCTTCGGTCTGAACATCCACAAATGAAACAGGTCACTGTGGATGTGCTGGCATTTTCTAAAACTGGGGGTCATTTAACCTTGCTTGATTATGTTGGCTCAAAATTTGTTCAGTGTTTGTCTGAGTAATCTGTGTTTGCACCCAGGTTTTGCTTGAGGTGTTCAAAATGACTGATAGATGATTGTTTTTTTATCGTTTATTTATGAACAAGAGCACAACCTCTGACAAATTACAGTAAAAGGTTCTGCCTTTGGTTAAATTGTGGTTAAAATAACGGACTGCAACCATAGATTTCAATACGACTTCAAAATCTTATTATGTGCTCAAAAAATACTTCATTTGATGATTCCAGTTTAGCGGGTAGTGCTGAATTTTTAGAACAGCAATTTCAATTATTTCAAACTGATCCGAGTAAATTAAGCAAAGATTGGCGCGATTATTTCGCCCAAATCGAAACGTCGAGCGATCAGGGGGCTCAATCAGAGCGTTATTCCAGCTTGCCTATCAGCGCTGATCAGTCTTCTGAGCGGATGTATAAACAGGTTCAGGTTACCGAACTGATCAATGCTTTTCGATTGCGGGGTCATGAGCACGCAAACATCGATCCGCTCAACTTACGAGAGGTGCCCGAAGTTCGAGAAATTGACCCTAGTTTCTACGGTTTTACTGAGCAAGATATGCAGGTGGTTTTTGATACGGCTTCGCTACAGGGGCCCGATAAAGCGACACTGAAAGAAATATTAGATCGGTTGCGCAAGACTTATTGCGGTTCAATCGGCACTGAATTTATGCACATTCTGGATACCTCACAGAAAAAATGGATCCAAAATAAATTAGAGAGTGTCAATGCCCGACCACAGTTTTCTTTTGAAAGACGGCAATGGCTGTTAAAGCAGTTGACTGCGGCAGAGGGGTTGGAACGCTATTTGCACAATAAATATACAGGTCAAAAACGCTTTTCGCTTGAAGGCGGTGAAAGTCTGATCGTGATGCTCAACGCTTTAACCGAACAAGCGGGCGATAACGGTGTGAACGAGTTTGTGATGGGCATGGCGCATCGCGGTCGGTTGAATGTTTTGGTGAATGTTTTTGGTAAAAAACCGGCGGATTTGTTCTCCGAGTTTGATGGCAAATCTAAGATGGATTTGGTTGCAGGTGATGTCAAATATCACCAAGGTTTCTCATCCGATTTAAGCACAAAGAATGGCAGCATGCATTTGGCTTTGGCGTTCAACCCCTCTCATTTAGAAATCGTTTCACCCGTGGTCAAAGGCTCGGTTCGAGCGCGACAAGATCGGCGCGGTGACGCTGAAGGCGATCAGGTTTTACCCATCGTCATTCATGGGGATGCGGCATTTGCTGGGCAAGGTGTGGTGATGGAAACCTTCAATATGTCAGGCATTCGTGGCTTTTCAATACACGGCAGCATCCACATCGTTATCAATAATCAGATTGGCTTCACCACGTCTAACCCTCGTGATGCACGCTCAACGCCGTATTGTACGGATGTTGCTAAGATGACCAATATTCCCATTTTCCATGTGAATGCGGACGATCCTGAATCGGTTTATTTTGTCACCCAATTGGCATTCGAGTACCGCAAAACCTTCAAAAGTGATGTGGTGATTGATTTGGTTTGCTACCGTAGGCATGGGCACAACGAAGCAGATGAACCTTCAGCCACTCAGCCGCGCATGTACAAGGTCATCAAAAAATTATTAACCACCCGTCAAAAATACGCAGATTTACTCGTGGGTCTGGGCATCATGCCCAAAGAAAAACCAGCGGAATTATTGCAGTATTACCGAACTCAGTTGGAGCACGGTGAGCCCATTGCACCGAATATATTGGAAGACAATGCCAAAATCAACCACAAGTATATGGTGGACTGGAAACCATTTTTAGCGCAAGATAAAAAAGCAGTCAGTACCGTAGTGGACAAAGCACTGTTGCAAAGATTGGCTGAAAAAATGATCGCCTGCCCAGAAGGTTACAGTCCGCACCCTCGAGTGGCAAAAATCTACAACGATCGGGCCATGATGGCCAAAGGGCAAAAACTGGCTGATTGGGGTTTTGCCGAAACCTTGGCGTATGCGTCGTTGTTGCACGAAGGCTCGCCGATTAGAATCACTGGACAAGACGCCAAACGCGGCACTTTTTTCCATCGCCATGCGGCCTTACACGAGGTCAGTAGCGGTGAAGTTTATATCCCTTTGCAACACATGGCCAAGGGTCAGCCCACTTTTACAATCATCGATTCGCTTTTGTCAGAAGAGGCGGTTTTAGGCTATGAATATGGCTATGCCACCACCGACCCAAATACCTTGTGTATCTGGGAAGCACAATTTGGGGATTTTGCCAATGGTGCGCAAGTGGTCATCGATCAGTTTATCACCTCGGGCGAAGTCAAATGGGGACGCTTTTGTGGTCTAACCTTGTTTCTACCACATGGCTATGAAGGACAAGGGCCTGAGCATTCATCGGCTCGTCCTGAGCGCTTTTTGCAATTGTGTGCCAATGAAAACATGGATTTTGTTGTGCCGACCACGCCTTCTCAGATATTCCACATGATACGACGCCAAGTCTTGCGCCGTATGCGTCGTCCTTTGGTGGTGATGACGCCCAAAAGTTTATTGCGCCACCCACAGGCAGTCAATCCATTAGAAGACCTGGCGAATGGGCGTTTTGAGGAGATCATTGATGATGGTCGCGAAGACTTAAAAGCCTCTAAAGTCAAACGCATTATTTTATGTTCGGGCAAGATTTTTTATGAAATTAATGCGCTTATGGTGCAAGAACAAATCAACGATATGGCGTTGGTTCGAGTGGAGCAAATTTACCCCTTCCCCTATCAAGGCCTGCAAGATATTGTGAACAAATATAAAAATGCCAAAGACATTGTTTGGTGTCAGGAAGAGCCTAAAAACCAAGGGGCTTGGCGTGCGGTCAAACATCGGATTGAGCGCGTTAAAAAAAGCAGTCAAGAAGTTTTGTATAGAGGTCGCCATTCTTCTGCTTCCCCCGCAGTGGGTCAAGCCAATGTGCATGCAAAACAGCAGGCCTATTTGATTGATTGTGCTTTGGATCGGGCTAAGTGGAAAGAGCCCAGCAGACCGGGCATCAAATAAGGACCCACGCTCTAATTGTTTAACCTATTTAACAGACCATCCTACTAAGGAGTAATTTATGGACATTAAAGTACCTGTTTTCCCAGAATCGGTCAGCGAAGGGACGCTCATTGTTTGGCATAAAAAGCCTGGTGATGCCATTGCCCTCGATGAAGTGCTGGCAGAGGTAGAAACCGATAAAGTCGTTTTTGAAGTCGTCTCGCCCTGTAATGGCAAGATGGTATCGCACGCCATTGAAGAGGGGGCAGAAGTCACTTCTGCGCAAAAAATTGCCGTGGTTGAAGAAGGCGCTGCACCGAGTGCGGCGACAGAGCCAGCGGCTGAACCAGCAAAGGCTGAGGCAACAATAGCTGAACCAACGGCGTCTGAGCCATCAGATACGGCGCAAACCGGTCCTGCCGTGCGTAAATTGATGGCAGAAAACAATATGTCCACCAGCGACGTTGCTGGAACGGGTAAAAATCAACGCGTGATGAAAGAAGACGTGCAATCATCGCTCAGCCAATCAACGGCGAAAACAGAAGCGCCTGCAGCGGCAGAGCCTGCGCCAGTGGCCGAAGCTGTTACGGCAACCAATTTAGATAAACGCACTCAAACCCGCACCCCCATGACGCGCATTCGAGCCAGAATTGCAGAACGATTGCTTCATGCCAAGCAAAGCACGGCAATGCTCACCACCTTTAATGAGGTCAATATGCAGGCGGTGATGGATTTACGTCAGCAATATAAAGAAGCGTTTGAGAAAAAACACCAGGTCAAACTGGGTTTTATGTCATTTTTTGTCAAGGCAACCACCGAAGCCTTGTTGCGTTTTCCAGATGTGAATGCCGCCATTGAGGGCAAAGAAATGATCCACCATAGTTACTGTGACATTGGTATTGCAGTTTCCACAGATCGTGGTTTGGTGGTGCCTGTGTTGCGCAATGCTGAATCCATGAGCATTGTGGCGATTGAAAAACAAATATTGGCCTACGGTCAAAAAGGGCGAGATGGCACGCTGACCTTAGATGATCTGACTGGCGGTACGTTCTCAATTACCAATGGTGGGGTGTTTGGGTCTATGTTGTCAACACCGATTCTTAATCCACCACAAAGTGCTATTTTGGGCATGCACAATATTCAAAAACGCGCCGTTGTTGAAGGTGATTCGGTGGTTGTGCGTCCCATGATGTATTTGGCACTCTCTTACGACCATCGAGTGATCGATGGCAAAGCAGCGGTGAGTTTCTTAAGAACGATTAAAGAGCTCCTCGAAGATCCCATGCGTATTATTATTGAGGTTTAGAAATGGAAAATTATCAAGTCATTGTTATTGGTGGCGGTACAGCCGGTTACGTCGCAGCCATACGTGCTGCTCAATTGGGTTTCAACACGGTTTGTATAGACAAATGGATCAACAAACAAGGCAAGCCTGCATTGGGTGGCACTTGTTTGAATGTGGGGTGTATTCCTTCAAAGGCTTTGTTAGATTCAACCCATCACTACGAAGATGTGGTTAAGCATGCGTCAGTACATGGTATTGACATTGGCAAAGCCAGTTTTAAGCCAACGGTGATGATCGAACGAAAAGACACCATTGTGAGTCAATTGACCATGGGGATCAGTCAGCTATTCAAAGCCAATAAAGTGACTTGGTTGGCTGGGACAGCGCAGTTACAAGCGGATAAGAGCGTTATTTTCACCGATCATGACAAACAACAAAAAGTGCTAACAGCCGATGCGGTCATTCTCGCTTCAGGGTCGGTCGCCAGTCCATTCAAAGGGGTGGATTTTGATGGCGAATACATCATCAATTCTGAGCAAGCCTTGAACTGGGACAAAGCGCCAAAGCGTTTGGCAGTCATCGGCGCAGGGGCGATTGGATTGGAAATGGGGTCAGTTTGGCGACGTATTGGCAGTGAAACCGCTATCTATAAAGCGCGCAAAGGCTTGTTGCCCGAAGCAGACCCAGACATCACCAAAGCGGCCACTCGTGAATTGAAAAAGCAAGGCATGATCATTCATGATGGCTTGAGCATTGACAAGGTAGAAGTTAAGAAAAAAGGGGTGGACATCCATTACACACCCAATGGCGGCAAAGCACAGGTTGATCGATATGATCGGGTTTTAGTGGCTGTTGGTCGCAGTCCATTTACCACAGGGTTGCTCGCGGAGAATACAGGCATAGTTATTAACGATCGCGGTTTTATCGAAGTCAACGATGATTGTGAGACTGCGATGAAAGGCGTTTATGCCATAGGAGATGTGGTTAGAGGACCCATGTTGGCTCATAAAGGCTCGGAAGAGGGCATTGCTGTCGCCGAGCGGATTGCCGGTCAACAACCGCACATTGACTACAATTGCATACCAATGGTCATCTACACCCATCCCGAAATTGCTTGGGTGGGAGAAACCCAAGTCCAAGCCGAAGCGCGCGGCGTTGAGGTGAAAACAGGTAAATTTTCATTCATGGCCAATGGTCGAGCAAAGGCTGCTAACAACACCGCAGGTTTGATTAAAGTCGTTGCTGATAAAAAGACCGATCGTGTGCTTGGAGTGCACATTTTTGGCTCAACCGCTTCAGAGTTGATTGGTCAGGCGGTTATAGCCATGGAATGTCAATGTACGGTTGAAGATTTACAACGGACAGTATTTGCCCATCCAAGTTTGTCTGAGGCGCTTCATGAGGCGGTTTTGGATGTCGATAAACGGATGATTCATGCGGTCAGTCGCTAACAGTTGACAGATCAGCAAACGCTAAAATAAGGGAAAACATATGAACTTACACGAATATCAGGCCAAAGCATTATTTTCTGCTTTCGGCATGCCTGTTCCACGCAATATGGTGGCACGAACCGCGCAAGAAGCAATAACTTGCGCCGAAACATTGGGTGGGTCGAAGTGGGTGGTCAAAGCGCAAGTGCATGCCGGTGGACGTGGCAAAGCAGGTGGGGTCAAATTGTTCGATTCCATAGATGAAGTGGGTGCATTTGCCGATCAATTATTGGGCACAAATTTGGTGACTTTTCAGACCAATGCGCAAGGACAGCCAATCAATCAAGTTTTAGTTGAAGAAGTGCGTGACATCGATCGAGAATTGTATTTGGGTTGCATCATTGATAGAGCGAGCCAAAGGGTGGTGATTATGGCATCAACCGAAGGGGGTATGGACATTGAAAAAGTCGCCCATGAAACGCCAGAAAAAATCCACACCATGCCAATTGACCCATTAACGGGATTGATGCCTTGGCAATCGAGGCAATTGGCTTTTGCCTTAGGACTGACGGGGCAACCCTTTAAAACCTTTGGTGTCCTGTTGGATGGATTGTACAAACTCTTTGTTCAAAAAGATTTGGCCTTGGTTGAAATCAACCCGCTGGTCACGACAAAAGATGATCATTTGATTTGTTTAGATGGCAAAATCAATGTGGATTCAAATGCGCTGTATCGCCATCCAGATTTACAGGCATTAAACGATACCAGTCAAGAAGATGAACGCGAATTGCAAGCGGCCGAGTGGAATCTCAACTATGTGGCCTTAGACGGTAGCATCGGTTGTATGGTCAATGGGGCTGGCTTAGCCATGGCAACCATGGACATCATCAAATTATTTGGGGCAGAGCCCGCCAATTTCTTGGATGTGGGCGGAACAGCCACCGCCGAGCGCGTCACAGAAGCCTTTAAAATCATCACATCGGATGAAAAAGTCAAAGGCATATTGGTCAATATCTTTGGCGGTATTGTGCGCTGCGATTTGATTGCCCAGGGCATTATTGATGCGGTGAAAATCGTTCAGTTAGAAGTGCCCATTGTGGTGAGATTAGAAGGGAATATGGCTGAAAAAGGCATGCAAATGTTAGATCAAAGTGGGTTGAAGTTGACTTCAGCCTCGAGTTTAAAAGAAGCGGCAGAAATGATTGTTAAACAAGCAGGAGTTAAATCATGAGCGTACTGGTTAATAAAAACACGAAGGTCATCTGTCAAGGTTTTACGGGTAAACAAGGCACATTTCACAGCGAGCAAGCGATTGCTTATGGCACCAATATGGTTGGTGGCGTAACACCAGGAAAGGGTGGTGAAACCCACTTGGGCTTGCCCGTATTTAATACTGTTCAAGAAGCGGTTGACGCGACCCAAGCCGATGCCAGTGTGATTTACGTGCCAGCGGCCTTCTGTAAAGACTCAATTGCCGAAGCGGTACATGCAGGCGTGCAATTGATCGTTTGTATAACCGAAGGAATTCCCACCTTAGACATGCTTCAAGCCAAGGTTTTGGCTGATGCGGCAGGGGTTCGATTGATCGGTCCAAACTGCCCTGGCATCATCACACCCGATGAATGTAAGATTGGCATCATGCCTGGCGCTATACATCAAGCTGGTGTGGTTGGTGTGGTGTCTCGTTCTGGGACTTTAACCTACGAAGCCGTTAAGCAAACGAGTGATTTAGGTTTTGGCCAAAGCACTTGTATTGGTATAGGTGGTGATCCCATTCCTGGCACTAATTTTATTGACTGTCTGAGCTTATTCCAAGACGATCCCAAAACCGAAGCCATTGTCATGGTGGGTGAAATCGGCGGCAGCGCAGAAGAAGAAGCGGCTGAATTCATTCAACAAAACGTGACCAAACCCGTCGTCGCCTATATTGCGGGCGCAACCGCACCAAAGGGCAAGCGAATGGGTCACGCTGGCGCCATCATTGCGGGTGGTAAGGGAACAGCGGCTGAAAAATTTGCGGCACTTAAAAAGGCGGGTTGCTTTATTGCTGAAACGCCTTCAGAAATCGGCACCCAAGTCGGTCTGGCCATGTCGCAAAAATAACAGCTTTGTCATTCTGACACACCACTTTCAGCTTGTTAGTGTGGTGTCAAATTTCAACCGTTGCTGATCGGGGTGCCTGATCAGTTTATGCTGCAAACAACACCGATGGTTCATCATTCATCCTAAACGCGATAAATTTATCACGCTCAATGTTGAGTATGATTGTTTTTTAGATTTAAATTGAAAATCATTGAAGCACAGGACGATCTGTGATTGATCGTCTGCTTGTCTTAAAGGGCGTGCGAATGTTATTGATCGCGTTCTTTTTGTTCTAAGGCTTTGGCCAAAGAATCAACCGCTAATGCGTAGAGATTACTACGATTATAGGTTTTGATGGTTCTGAAATTTTCCAAAGGCAACCACCATTCTTTGCCGTCGTTTAATTCGTAAGCAATGGCGTTGGGCGTTTGAGCTGTGGCCCTTTTGGCAATGCCTTTATTCGGTACCCAATCGTGATCTTTCAAGTAATTTGCAATGCTGTAAATGGCATCTTTATTAGAGGTTCTTAAGTCGATCCATTGGTCACCATCACCATCAACGGCCCAACGACGAATACTGGTTGGTATAAACTGGCCGATGCCCATTGCGCCAGCATAAGAGCCTGTTTCATCCAAGCGCAATTTTTGCTGGTGCACCAGCAGTAAAAAGTCAGCCAATTGTGCGTTGAAAAACTTATATCGCCTTGATTCAGGATGGGCCGAAAGCGTGACCAAGGCATCCAATACTGGAATCGAGCCCAGAATCCTTCCGTAGTAGGTCTCCACGCCCATAATGCTCAAAATAACCCAACGTGATACCTTATATTTTTGTTCGGCTTCAACCAGCCATGCTTTATGCTTTTTATAAAATTTGTGTCCAACTGTCACCCGTTTAGTGGTCATAAAAATTTCGCGATACTGCTCCCAATTCAGCCGTTTTTCTGTGGACCTATTGATTAATCGAATGGCTTTGGAGTTGAAATTGGACTGATAAACAGTGTCTCTGACCCATTTTTTCGGTAAGCTGGGGTAGTGGGTCATGACGCGTTTGATGGCTTGATCAATGCGTTTTTCAGAAATGGTTTGGGTGACATCGCCCGCATAAACCATCGTTGCAAAGCTGGTCAACAAACTCAAAACCATCGCTTTCATTAGAGCTTTTGGGCAAGACAGGGTCGTCGTTTTAAAGATTTTCAAGTTATTATCCTTTGATTTGTGTGTGGCGTATTAGTGTAGGCTGGCGAGCTCAAGTCTTATTTGATCTCGCAATAGATCAATGGCGGCAATGATTTGGAAGACGGCTTCTTCATTTTCACCATATTCATTGGCATGCATCTGCCAGACTTTTTCAAAATCCATATATTTTTGGTTTATCATTGGGGTGGTAATGCTACTTAATTCTTTGATTAAAGCAATCTTGACCCAACCTCTTCGAGGGCTACCTAACACTTCATTTTTATCGTAGTACAGTGAATAGATGATCAATTGAAGGTCGCCTAACTCTTTGGATAACTCAAAGCACGCGGTTCTGATATTGCTGTTTCTTTCCGTTTCTTCTAATCGCCAAACATTGTAGGAGAAGCCGACAACCGCAAATATTACACTGAGAATTGCGGTCAACTGGTAGTATTTTAGATTAAGGTTTTTGTGTTGCATGGATTGAGGTTTAAATTTAAAATATGGTGTGATTTAAAGCAACTTTATATGCATTTTAAAATCTGTATTATAAACGTTTTTTTTAATATCCACTTTTAAACATGGTTAGTACTAAAATGGGCGTGGATGAACAATTTTAGCTCATATAAAATTCAACTAAGAATTGTCATGGATTTAATTAGAATTAACATATAATTAGCTAAAATAAAATATAATTAATTTTAGATCATAAATGGGTAGATAAACATTGGGGTATTGCATTAAATATAATCACTTCTTTTCTGTTGTCATTCTCATGAGCAGAATCATAAAATCATGCAAAGCAATGAAGTTGCACACGCTGGGTATTATTACAACGATCTTAATGCTGTTATCTGCTGGTTGCAGTTGCAGTGGTGGCGGCGGTGGTGGCGGGGATTCTTCTGGACCAGTCCCAATCCTATCGCTAACGAGCAGTACCCTAACATTCGATGAAGATTTTGCGACCGTTCAGTTAATTGCCACTGCGACAAATGCTTCCGAAATAACAATCAATCCAACTTCGACTGATTTGATTATTGTGGAGACGACATCCAATACGGTTCATGTATCGAGTGTACTGAATGCCAATGGTCAAACCACCTTAACTATTACGGCCACTAATGGCGGAGGCAGTGTCTCTACCGATGTTTTAGTGATCGTAAATGCGATCAATGACGCGCCAACTCTAAGTGTTTCGAACACGGCATTGACCCTTATTGAAGATTTTGCTACAACCGCCTCTATCACATTATCAACGAACGATGTAGAGGGTAGCACCTTGACCATAAGCGTGGCCCAATCTACCTCAGGCGTGGTGAATGCTGTGGCAACAACAAATGCGATTGATCTGACAAGCATTGCCAATGCCAATGGGCGAACCACCTTAACCATTACCGTCAATGATGGCGCACTCAGTGCCTCAGCTCAAGTGGGTGTCATCGTGAATGCGGTTGTTGACACGCCGACCATCTCTATTCAAATTGCCAATTTAAACGAAAATGAAGACTTTTTGGGATTTCGTACGGTTGCCACACTCATTAATGTGGACGCTGACACTCTAACTGTGAGTGTGACTCAATCTACCCCAGAGGTGGTTACAGTCACAACCTCAGCTACAAGTGTACGCGTATCAAACATAGCCCAAGCCAATGGACAATCAACCTTAACCATCTCCGCCAACAATCGCGGAATCCAAGTCTCCACCCAAGTGAACGTAGTCGTAAATGCTGTTAATGATACACCGACATTAACCATTGCCACGAGCCTATTGACCTTCTCAGAAGATTTGGTGGTTGCGAGCACAATTGCCGCCTTTACAGATATTGATGGTGATACATTGACAATTAGCGTGACACAATCCACCCCAGAGGTGGTTACTGTGACAACCGCAGCTTCAGGTGTTCGTATATCGAACTTAGCCAATGCCAATGGACGTTCTACCTTAACCATTCAGGTTAATGATGACACGACCAATGCCTCCACTCAAGTCGTTGTCGTCGTGAGTAGTGTCAATGACACGCCCATTCTAAGCGTCTCAACAAATGATATAACGCTCATTGAAGATTTTGCAACGACCATCCCAATCACAGTAACAGCAACCGATACAGATGGTGATACGCTGACTATAAGCGTGACTCAATCCACCTTAGGTGTGGTCACTGCAGTGGCGACATCAAATGCGGTTAATGTTTCCAGCATACTCAATGTTTATGGCAGAACCACCTTAACAATTACGCTCAGTGATGGCACCACCAGCACGTCAACCCAAGTGGCCGTGACTGTTACCCCCCTTAATGACCCACCAATATTGGCTGTATCAATTAATCGTTTGATGCTTATTGAGGATTTTATAAATGTTGTTCCAATCGCGGTTTTAAGGGGTGATATTGACGGCGACACCTTGACTTTGAGTGTGTCGGAATCCAGTACAGGGGTGATCAATGCAACAACCACGACAATTGGTGTCGATGTATCAAGAATAGACAATGCCAATGGCCGTACGACCTTAACCATAAACATCTTTGATGGCACAATTAATGTGTCAACCGAGGTGGTCGTGATTGTGGATGAGGTCAATGACTCGCCAAACTTAAACGTTTCAACAAATGCTTTAGCACTCACTGAAGATTTTGCAACCACCCAAACCATTGTCATACTGAGCAGTGATATTGACAACGACCCGCTGACTATCAGCGTGACCCAATCTACTTTAGGCGTGGTCACTGCAGTGGCGACATCAAATGCGGTTAATGTTTCCAGCATACTCAATGCCAATGGCCGAACCACCTTAACGATTAGCCTCAGTGATGGCACAACCAGCACTTCAACTCAAGTGGCCATAACAGTCAATGCCGTTAATGACACGCCAACATTCTCAACTTTTGCCAATCCATTAACCTTAATTGAGGATTTTGCTGATGCGACCACAATCGTCACAGTAACCGATGTGGAAAATAGTTCATTGATTTTCAGCGTCATTGAATCGACCACTGGCGTGATTGATGTGACAACATCAACTTCTGCCGTCCGCATATCAAACATTGCCCATGCCAATGGTCAGACCACCTTAACCATTACGGTCGTTGATGGCGCAATCAATGTTTCAACGCAAGTCACAGTGACCGTCATTTCCGTTAATGATACGCCAACATTTAGCGTTTCAACCACGGTCTTAACCTTTGATGAAGATTTTGAAACAATCGTTCCAATCGATGTACCCAGAAACGATGTAGATGGTGATACCCTAACATTAAGCTTTACTGAATCCACCACTGGTGTCGTTAGTGTAACGACTTCAGTAACAGGATTGCGTGTTTCGAGGATCAACAACGCCAACGGACGAACCACACTCACTATTAACATCAATGATGGCGAGATCAATGTCTCAACCCAAGTGACTGTCACTGTCAATGCAATTAACGATACACCCACACTCACCCTTTCAACCGCTCGCTTGACACTTTCTGAGGATTTTGAAACGACCATTCTAATCACAGTATCAGCAAACGATATTGAGGGTGACACATTGACAATCAGTTTGCTTGACTTTATCTCGGGGGTGGTCAATACGGTGCGCACAACCACGGGCTTCGAAGTATCGAGCATCACCAATGCCAATGGGGTAACTGTCTTAACAATTTGGGTCAGTGATGGTATGAGCACTAATTCAATTGCAATACCTGTATCAGTCATGTCGGTTAATGATACGCCGACCCTAACAGTCCCAACCAATACTTTAACTTTTTCAGAAGATTTTATTGGCACCAGCACCATTGCCACAGCATCTGATGTGGATCGTACTGATTTTGTGAGATTGAGCGTGATTCAATCCACCCCAGAGGTCGTTGTGGTAACAACATCCGCTGCAGGTGTACAAATTTCCAATCTATCCAATGCTTTTGGGCGCACCACCTTAAACATAACCGCCAGTGATGGCGTACTCAATACTTCAACGGAAGTCATCGTGTTCGTGAATTCGGTAAACGATACACCTACCTTGAGCCTCTCAACCACAGCTTTAACGCTCGTTGAAGACTTTGCTACAACCATTCCAATCACAATAACGATGGGTGATATGGATGGTGACACACTGACTTTAAGCGTGACTGAATCATCCACTGGAGTGATTACTGTGACGACCTCAGCTTCAGAAATTGGTGTATCTAGCATTGCCAATGCCAATGGTGTTACGACCCTAACCGTCACTCTCAATGATGGTACGATTGATGTCATTACCCAAGTGGTGGTTCAGGTTATTTCTGTCCCAGATACGCCAACCATAACAGTTTTTGCTAATCCCTTGATTTTAGATGAAGAATTTAGTGTAACCACAGTTGCCACAGCCATTGATGTGGATGGTGAAACACTGACATTTAGCGTAACAGAATCTACTACAGGGGTGATCAATATAACAACATCAGCCATAGGTGTTCAAGTATCTAACATTGCCAATGCCAATGGCCGTACGACCTTAACGCTTTCCGTCTCTAATAGCATGCGCACTGCATCAACCCAAGTGGTCGTGATAGTGAATGCAGTAAATGATACGCCAACCCTAAGCATATCAACTACCGTAATAACGTTAAATGAAGATTTTGCAACAACCGAAACAATTGTCGTAACAATACGAGATGTGGAAAATAGTTCATTGACTTACAGCATTATTGAATCCACCACCGGCGTGATCAAGGTGACAACATCAACTTCTGAGATCAGTATATCAAACATTGCCCATGCCAATGGTCAGACCACCTTAACCATTACGGTCGTTGATGGTGTAATCAATGTCTCAACGCAAGTCGCAGTGACGGTCATTTCCGTTAATGATACGCCAACATTTAGCGTTTCAACCACGGTCTTAACCTTTAATGAAGATTTTGAAACAATCGTTCCAATCGATGTGCCCAGAAACGATGTAGATGGTGATACGCTGACTCTAAGCTTTACTGAATCTACCACTGGTGTCGTTAGTGTAACGACTTCAGTAACAGGTTTGCGTGTTTCGAGGATCAACAATGCCAACGGACGAACCACACTCACTATTAACATCAATGATGGCAAGATCAATGTCTCAACTCAAGTGACTGTCACTGTCAATGCAATTAACGATACACCCACACTCACCATTTCAACCACTAACTTGACATTTTCTGAGGATTTTGAAACGACCATTTTAATCACAGTATCAGCAAACGATACTGAGGGTGACACATTGACAATCAGTTTGCTTGACTTTATCTCGGGGGTGGTCAATACGGTGCGCACAACCACGGGCTTCGAAGTATCAAGCATCGCCAATGCCAATGGGGTCACTGTCTTAACAATCTTGGTCAGTGATGGCTTGAGTACGGCTTCAAATTCAGTGGCCGTTTCAGTCATGTCGGTTAATGATACGCCGACCCTAACAGTCCCAACCAATACTTTAAGTTTTTCAGAAGATTTTATTGGCACCAGCACCATTGCCACAGCATCTGATGTGGATCGTACTGATTTTGTGAGATTTAGCGTGATTCAATCCACTCCAGAGGTCGTTGTTGTAACAACATCCGCTGCAGGTGTACAAATATCCAATCTATCCAATGCTTTTGGGCGCACCACCCTAACCATCACCGCCAGTGATGGCGTACTCAATACTTCAACGGAAGTCACCGTATTCGTGAATTCGGTAAACGATACGCCAACCTTGAGCCTCTCAACCACAGCTTTAACGCTCGTTGAAGATTTTGCTACAACCATTCCAATCACAATAACGATGGGTGATATGGATGGTGACACACTGACTTTAAGCGTGACTGAATCATCCACTGGGGTGATTACAGTGACGACCTCAGCTTCAGAAATTGGTGTATCGAGCATTGCCAATGCCAATGGTGTTACGACCCTAACCGTCACCCTCAATGATGGTACGATTGATGTCATTACCCAAGTGGTGGTTCAGGTTATCTCTGTCCCAGATACGCCAACCATAACGGTTTTTGCTAATCCCCTGGTATTAATTGAGAATTTTGGTGTCAGCACAGTTGCCACAGCCATTGATGTGGATGGTGAAACACTGACATTTAGCGTAACAGAATCTACTACAGGGGTGATCAATATATCAACATCAGCCACAGGTGTTCAAGTATCTAACATTGCCAATGCCAATGGCCGTACGACCTTAACGCTTTCCGTCTCTAATAGCATGCGCACTGCATCAACCCAAGTGGTCGTGATAGTGAATGCAGTAAATGATACGCCAACCCTAAGCATATCAACTACCGTAATAACGTTAAATGAAGATTTTGCAACAACCGAAACAATTGTCGTAACAATACGAGATGTGGAAAATAGTTCATTGACTTACAGCATTATTGAATCCACCACCGGCGTGATCAAGGTGACAACATCAACTTCTGAGATCAGTATATCAAACATCGCCCATGCCAATGGTCAGACCACCTTAACCATTACGGTCGTTGATGGTGCAATCAATGTCTCAACGCAAGTCGCAGTGACCGTCATTTCCGTTAATGATACGCCAACATTTAGCGTTTCAACCACGGTCTTAACCTTTAATGAAGATTTTGAAACAATCGTTCCAATCGATGTGCCCAGAAACGATGTAGATGGTGATACGCTGACTCTAAGCTTTACTGAATCTACCACTGGTGTCGTTAGTGTAACGACTTCAGTAACAGGTTTGCGTGTTTCGAGGATCAACAATGCCAACGGACGAACCACACTCACTATTAACATCAATGATGGCAAGATCAATGTCTCAACCCAAGTGACTGTCACTGTCAATGCAATTAACGATACACCCACACTCACCATTTCAACCACTAACTTGACATTTTCTGAGGATTTTGAAACGACCATTTTAATCACAGTATCAGCAAACGATACTGAGGGTGACACATTGACAATCAGTTTGCTTGACTTTATCTCGGGGGTGGTCAATACGGTGCGCACAACCACGGGCTTCGAAGTATCAAGCATCGCCAATGCCAATGGGGTAACTGTCTTAACAATCTTGGTCAGTGATGGCTTGAGTACGGCTTCAAATTCAGTGGCCGTTTCAGTCATGTCGGTTAATGATACGCCGACCCTAACAGTCCCAACCAATACTTTAAGTTTTTCAGAAGATTTTATTGGCACCAGCACCATTGCCACAGCATCTGATGTGGATCGTACTGATTTTGTGAGATTTAGTGTGATTCAATCCACTCCAGAGGTCGTTGTTGTAACAACATCCGCTGCAGGTGTACAAATATCCAATCTATCCAATGCTTTTGGGCGCACCACCCTAACCATCACCGCCAGTGATGGCGTTCTCAATACTTCAACGGAAGTCACCGTATTCGTGAATTCGGTAAACGATACGCCAACCTTGAGCCTCTCAACCACAGCTTTAACGCTCGTTGAAGACTTTGCTACAACGATTCCAATCACAATAACGATGGGTGATATGGATGGTGACACACTGACTTTAAGCGTGACTGAATCATCCACTGGGGTGATTACAGTGACGACCTCAGCTTCAGAAATTGGTGTATCAAGCATTGCCAATGCCAATGGTGTTACGACCCTAACCGTCACTCTCAATGATGGTACGATTGATGTCATTACCCAAGTGGTGGTTAAGGTTATTTCTGTCCCAGAAGCGCCAACCATAACAGTTTTTGCTAATCCCTTGATTTTAAATGAAGAATTTGGTGTAACCACAGTTGCCACAGCCATTGATGTGGACGGCGACACAGTGACTTTAAGTGTGGTTCAATCGACCACTGGCGTTGTCACCTTCACAACTTCAAATGCAATCGTTAAAATATCTAGCATAGCGAATGCATTTGGACGATCGACCTTAACCATATCTGCGACCGATGGCACATTAACTGCCACCACCCAAGTGGTTGCTATAGTGAATCCCGTAAATGACACGCCAACCATAAACGTTTTACCTCGCGCATTAACCTTAGATGAGGATTTTGCAACGACTCAGACAATTGCGTTGACTTTGAGCGATTTAGATAATGATACCTTGACCTATAGCGTAGCAGAGTCCACCACTGGTTTGATTAAGGTGACGACTGCGGCTTCTGAGATTCGATTATCAAGCATAGCCAATGCCAATGGCCGAACCACTTTAACCATTACCGTGAGAGATAGCTCGTTGAGCTCAACTGCCGTTGTGACTGTGACAATAAATGCCGTTAACGATCCTGTTTTGTTAGCCTTATCGTCCTCTGTTATTACATTGTCTGCCATCGGCGACCAGCTTGACCGAATCGTACAAGACATTAGCATTAGCAATGTAGATAAAATCGCCCTAAGTATTCAGGTATTTAGTAGCGGCAATGCTATTTTTTCAACCAATCCAACGCCTTTAGTAAGTTTTACTACCAATGCTCTAACGACTATAACCACGCAGAATTCTGTCGTCAGTACGGCACAGCTGTATTTTTCAATCGCCCCTAACCAATCAGGCACAGCAACCTTGACTGTACATCTCTCCAGTCCGAGTAGGCCTGATACGACGCAACAAACCATGGTCGTGCAAGTTGTTCCTGTAGATGCGCTCCCCGTCATTATCAAAAATAGTACAAACCTCGAAAATTTTGTTGTACACGGCGGACATCTTTATGCTAGATCTGTGGTTCCTGGACGACCAATCGCTCCGTTTTTGGCAGAAGCTCAGCGATCTGGAGGACATTTGATTAACTTCAATACAATTGAAGAGTTAAATTTTGTCAATGCGCCAGCCAGTGGATTTGTTTTTAGCAATCCTTGGGTTGGCATGCATGTACCTAACATTACTTTTCCTGGGGAATTGTATTGGGTGACAAACGACAGTACCATTGCCTATGGTTTTGCGATTGCTAATGCTGGAAACAATCCCACTGTTTATCCGGGTCATTATGCTCTGCCTTGGAATTTTGGAAGTGGATTGGTTGCAAATAGAGGGTCGTCACGCCCATTCTCCACTTCAAATTGGCCGGTCTATTCCAATATTTTAAAAACCTTTTTCTTATTGGGTAATACGGGAGATACGACGCCACGTCATGCACTTTTTGAATTTCCTACCGGCGTAGCATCAGCGCCTCTAAAGACAGTAATTATTGGTGAGGGCACGTCAATAATCGCCCGTTTGACTGGTTTTGATTTGAATGGTGATACGATTAATATATCAGATTGGTCTGGCGTAGATCCAAGCAGCGGCACAGTAAACATTAGAAGTATTACGCAAAGGTCTGGGGCTCACACAGTAGATGTGGAATACATGACACCACCCAATTTCAGTGGTGTAACAACGGTTGTGATCACCCTACAAGTCAATGGATCAACTGTCAGTGCAAACATTCCAGTGAACGTGGACGAAGCTCCTGTCATAGCCTTGTCAACCAATGCAATAACGCTTGCTGAAGATTTTAGTTCCGTGGTCATTGGCACCACTGCAACCGATCTTGGTGTTATTGGTACCTTGCCGTTTACAGCCAGTGCTTCTCCTTCAGGGATTGTAAACATAACCACCTCGGCCAATGTCATTCAATTATCTTCTGTACTCAATGCCAATGGCGTGGTCACTTTGACAGTTCAAGCAACAGATTCTGCCCCACAGACCGTTACAACACTGGTTGTGGTTACAGTGCAGGCCGTGAATGATACGCCAACTATAAATATTTCAACTGTTGATATTACAACATTGGGTGGATTTGCACCCATCAATATTGATTTCACAATCTCTGATGTTGAAGATAATTTTAGTAGTTTGAGTATTACACTGAATGATTCCAACCCAGGCGTAGTCAATGCTGCACGTGTTGGTACAATGATCGTAGTGTCTCCGATTAGAACTGGCCTTGGACGAACGACTTTAACCCTCAGTGCAACTGATCTAGGAAATAAAACTGGTATTCAAACCATCGCCCTCAATGTGTTGGTAAGACCCGCCACAACGCCGGTATTGACAGTTTCTACCAACAATATTGTCTTACATGAGGATTTTGCTGATTTTGTAATAAACACCACTGAGACTGATGATAGTCCGGAGTCGCTATCTGTCTCAGTGAGCGCATTTAATACTGTCGTCAATGCAGTGGTTTCTGCCCGAAGAATTACGCTACGTTCGATTAATAATATCTTCGGTCCAACCACTTTGACGGTTCGTCTATCCGACCAAGACGGGCTATTTGATTTGGAGGAGATTGTTGTGGATGTGCTCCCAGTGAATGACACACCCGTGATTACTGTCTCAACTGCCGTGATTTATATTGAAACAACACCCGTTATTCTGACTATCTCCGTAGATGATGTGGAGAATGGTAGCTTGCCATTTAGTTTTTCAACAAATCATAGCCAAATTAACTCAGTTATCAATAATTCCGAATTAACCATAACTCGATTAGGTTTGCCGATTGCTCAATACATGCTAACAATTAACACAGTTGATTTAGATGGGTTAAGGTCTTCAACCCTTGTTACGGTTGTGTTGCCGCCGATTCTTATATTATCCACGGGTATTAAGACGATTAATTATAATTGGAGTTCAATTCCTTCAGCAACCCATTATTTCTTGCAAAGCAATATTGATCGCCTTTCAGGTTATGCTGATTTGACGACCAAAGGCGTTGTAGTCAACCCTAATAGCACCAATATTAGGCAAACATCAGCACATGCTAATGTGGCTTTACACCGTTACATTCCAATAGCAAATAACCCGCTGTATGGGGTGGGTACTTGTGATACGTCTTCATGTGGCGCCTCATTTAGGCACTCTTTAGCTGACATGACCAATATTGAATTGCAGGCACTCATTGGTCGGTTTGAGGCGAGTAACTCTGCTGGTAGTAGCCAATTTGGTGAGTCTGTGAGCATAAGTGGTGATGGCAATACACTGGCTGTGGGGGCTATAGGGGATGATAGCTCATCTACTGGTATCAATAGTGTGCCAACTAACAACAATTCTAATTCTGGAGCAGTGTATATATTTCGTCGTAATGGTGGTACCTGGACACAGCAAGCTTACATTAAAGCATCTAATGCTGATCCGAATGATAACTTTGGCCGTTCTGTGAGCTTAAGTGCCGATGGCAATACGCTTGCTGTGGGCGTACCATTTGAAGCTAGCCTATTAACTGGCATCAATGTTGCACAAAATAATAATAGTGGATTTCAAGCAGGGGCGGTGTATTTGTTCCGTTTTAATGCCTCTACTAACAGCTGGTTACAACAAGCTTACATCAAAGCTGCAAATGCAGGAATCCCCGATAGATTTGGTCTTTCTGTGGCCATAAGTGACGATGGAAACACCCTTGCTGTGGGAGCACCCTTAGAAGGGAGCTCGTCTATGGGCGTAAATGGGCCGCAGAACGATGGCTCGCCATTTTCAGGTGCTGCCTATATTTTTCGTTTCAGCTCCAGTACAAACGCTTGGTTTCAACAAGCTTTTGTCAAAGCCTCAAATACAGGTGGCAGTGATAATTTTGGAATTTCTGTGAGCTTAAATGCCGATGGTAATACGCTTGCAGTAGGTGCATCGTCTGAGGCTGGCATTAGTAATAATGTTTTGGGTTCAGGTGCTGCTTACGTATTCCGTTCTGATGGGTCCAATTGGTCTCAACAAGCATACTTAAAAGCAACAAATGCAGGTATAGGTGATGGTTTTGGTCTATCGTTGAGCTTAAATGATAATGGCAATACGCTTGCTGTGAGCGCACCAAATGAGGATAGTTCTTCTACAGGCATTAACAGCGTGCCGAACAATAACACGACCAATACAGGAGCGGTTTATGTATTCCAATTCAACCCTAGTGGCGTTTGGACACAGCAAGCCTACATCAAAGCCTCAAATCCAGATGAAGAGGATGTATTTGGCGGTTCAGTGAGTCTAAGCAAAGATGGTTCTGCCCTCGTTGTAGGCGCAACCAATGAAGATGGTTCATCCACCGGGGTTGCAGTAATCGATAATAATGCAAGACCTAATGCAGGTGCAGCCTATATGTTTGAATTTAGAAATGGCCAGTGGGAACAACAAGCCTATATCAAAAGCATTAGTCCTGATGATGATGACCGATTTGGCTCATCGGTGAGTATAAGCAACAGTGGTAATACTATTGCTGTGGGCGCAGAGAATGTAGGTAATACTGAAGGTCAAGTTTATTTGTATTAGTTGCTTGCATGTTTCACTTAATGTCCACGAGAAGCATACCGACATCATTCTTTAAAATACGATAAATCTGCGTCATTTGTTATAAGCATTGCCTGTGCACCACAAGACTACTGACATAGCAAAGGGCGTCTTCACAGAGCGTTTGTGATTATATTATCCTTGAAAAGCAATATAAAAATTAGCCAATAGAATTTTGTTGCAATGGCTGATATAAAAACACCTCCGCCTGTACAAAGATAGCAAGCAAACCAACAATAGCGATTATTTTTATGGATGGCTTTTGAATGGCTCTGCACAGGCTCTGTTAAAATACGCCCCATGAATTCTAAAAACACCCTCATTCAATTATTCCAAGCTGCAGACATCACATTTGATGGCAATCGCCCTTGGGACCCACAAATACATAATGATGATTTTTATCACAAAGTTTTGGCTCAAGGCTCCTTGGGTTTAGGCGAAAGCTATATGCAAGGCGATTGGGATTGTGATGAAATTGACACCTTCGTCAGCAAAGCTGTACGACTTGATTTGAGAAAGCAAATCACCAATTCAGCCAGCAACCTTAAGGCGGTGGCTGTTGCCCATCTGCTCAATCTACAATCACAATCACGGTCAAAAAAAGTTGCCCGTGAACATTATGATCTAAGCAATACGGTTTACCAAAATATGTTGGGTAAAACCATGGCTTACACATGTGGCTACTGGAAACAAGCGACAACACTTGATGAGGCACAGTACGCCAAATATGATTTAATTTGCCGTAAGTTGAACCTGCAAGCTGAAGATAAGGTTTTAGAAATGGGCTGTGGTTGGGGTGGATTTGCGCATTACGCCAACAAACACTATGGTTGTCATGTGACGGCGGTAAACATTTCTGAAAGACAGGTTCAATATGCCACAGAGCACTATGGCAGCGAGACAGTGCAATTTCATCTTTGTGATTATCGCAATAGCCAAAGCTATAATCCCAATCGGCAATTATTTGATAAAGTGGTATCGATTGGAATGTGCGAACACGTGGGCGTTAAGAATTATAAAAACTGGTTCAACATTATTCGCGATCAGTTAAAAGATGATGGCTTATTTTTACTTCATACCATCAGTTCTGATGAGTACATAACCAAAGGTGAGCCATGGTTGGATAAATATATATTTGCTGGCGGCGTACTGCCATCACCCAAATCATTAGGTAGCGCCATTGATGGTCAATTCGTCATTGAAGATTGGCACGATTTTGGCGTTTACTACGATACAACCCTGATGGCGTGGTCTGCAAATTTTGATGCCTATTGGCAGCAAAAAGAACAGCCAGCGGATCTACATTTGCAAAATATGGACAGAGAAACCTTCTATAGGATGTGGCAGTACTATTTACTATCAATGGCTGGCGTGTTCCGTGCGCGCTACGCTTCCCTTTGGCAGATTGTATTATCAAAATCTGGACTTTTAGGCGGTTATACCTCTATTCGCTGAACGCTTCATTTGACCGACCATGCAACACTTTGACATCATCATCATCGGAGGTGGACCAGCCGGCAGTAGCTGTGCTTGGCGCTTAAAAGACTCTAACAAATCCGTTCTGTTGATTGACAAAGCACCATTCCCCAGACTGAAACTGTGTGCTGGATGGATTACGGCAAAGGTGATGCGTGATTTGAACATAAAAGAGGCAGACTATCCCCATGGGATGATCCCCCTCCAAGTGAAAACCCACTTGCCCTTTTTACCTATGGGCCTGTCATTCTTTCCCACGCCTTACAAAAATTATTCTATACGGCGGGTTGAGTTTGATCACTGGTTATTGAAACGGTCAGAGGCCGAAACCGTTGAACACACTGTACGGTCGATTGAATTCAAAGCAGGCGTGTACAACATCGATGATCAGTACAGCTGTGACCAGCTAATTGGTGCTGGTGGCACCCTATGCCCCGTGCGTAAAATCTTTTTTCCAGACAATCATAGCCAAGTTGAACAAGTGATTACCATGGAGAAAGAATTTGAATTTTCACAACGTTCAAACACCTGTCATTTATTTTTTTGTTATAAAAAACTGCAAGGTTACTCTTGGGTCGTACCTAAGAAAAATGGTTTTGTAAACATTGGATTGGGTGGCTTGAAAAGTGGCTTTCGTAAAAATCAAACATCGATTCATGTCCATTTCAAACAATTTCTACAAAGCATCACCAAGCAACGATTGGTGACCGAAGAAGCTCTTGAATCGGTTAAATTCTCCAGCCATCCCTATGTGCTACATGACCACGAAAACCCAGTGAAAAAAGACGGCTGCTATCTGATTGGTGATTCAGCAGGATTGGCATCCATAGACTTAGGGGAGGGCATAGGACCTGCAGTGGAAAGCGGCCTTGCAGCCGCTGAAGAAATATTAGGCGGCCAACCCTATATCAAAAACAACATCGACCGTTACAGCTTCGCCGGCACAACCAAATGGCTGGTCAGCAAAGTGCTTTAATGGCCAAAAATTGATAACAAAAGCCCATCAGCCCTAATTTAAAACTCACAAACAGAAAATTATCACGACTCAATATCTAAGCAATGTTTATTGAGTTTGTTGAATAAACACATCTTGTCAATCAGCTCTGATACACGCCTTTTCCAGCAAAGTATAATTAAACTTAATACTTATATAAATTACCAATAATTCTGATACCTCTTGATTATTCAGCAGAGTATAATACATAAAATTTTATTACATTATTATAAAGTAGTTTTGATCCCCCCCCGTTTTTACAGTAGAGCATAATCGGATCGTCGCGATAAGATGGTCCTATCTGTTTGATCTCCCCTGTTTTTCCTACAGAGTATAATAAATTGTAAATTTGACATTGTTGAACATTCGTTCTGATCCCCCCATTTTTACAGCAGATTAAAATTATTCTTGCTTATTAGATTGATTGATATTATTTTTGATTTCTCCGTTTTCCCAGCAGAGTTAAATTATTCCTGCTTATTAGATTGATTGACATTTGTTTTGACACCCCCCGTTTTTCCAGCAGAGTATAATACATAAAATTTTAATAGTATATATAATATAACCAAATTCTGAGCACCCTACTAAGTTGATCGTAGCTATATGCAAAGATGGGGATCTTAACTAATTCGACAACTTATTATGCACTGCTCTTCATTACCAGATGGTAAATAGATCCAATTGATGCGGGGTTCGTATTTGCTTTTTCTGCTTATATGCCATATGGTCAATGCTTATGGATTTTAGCCATTGTTTTTCGGTAATGAAAAAAAACCTTATGCTGTCTCAATTGGGAGCCATAAGGGCTATGCGTTGGGCATGTTTATTCATGCACTCCCACGAGACAAAGGTTCTCATATAGACTGAGAACTGGAGCGTAGCCATCGTTAAGCACAGCCTTACGAAATTTTGACGCTATTTTACGCTCTTACGCTGTATTGACCGATAGGTCAAACAATACAAGTATTCTGCCCATTTATATGGCACTTCTGGCAGCCATAACGCTTAAACATCTTTTGTTTGAAAGGCTTGGGCCATCTTTTGCACAACAACATCCACGGCATCGGATAATTGCAAACGTCGTTGATTGTGGTGGATGATCATCTGCCAACAATTTTTGGAAAAATTCAACCAATTTTTTAGATCGATATTGGCATCCCCATATTTTTATAAATAACAACAATTGTTTGTCGATGAAGGGGCGAAATGACTTGATTAAATCGTAAACCAACGGATGATTGTGAAAGTTGGCGGTGTGGTGTACGCCAAAAAATGGGCTCATACCATAGGCGACAATGGATCGATGACAAATGGCATCTAAGACGGCATAAGCATAATTGAGCATCTTAAGAATATCATGGTCATTATCGTGACGACATGTTAAGCCAACATAGCCCAGATCAATAAACATGGCTCGCCAATATTGGCGAGCACAGATCGATTCATTCAAGTTATTTTGATTCAGTGGCTTATCCAAATAATCGGTGGAACATCCAATGAACTTGTTTCTTTGATTTTGGATTTTTTGGCGATGATCGCTGCCAGAGTGTTTTACAAAGCTTTTGAGTCGCTTTGGCCTGATACTGTGCCACTTTAGGACGCACGATCTTTGCTATGGGTTCTGTCAATCCAATGGGTTGGTATTGGGCATTGCAGTATGAGTGCACCATTTTCAAGTAATGCCGATATTATGGCATCGGTTAGGGTGATTGCTTTGGTGGCAATGATGACGCCACGAATATCGTCAAGGGGCAATTGTCTGAGTTCATCCCCCCGCTCATAATTTAAAGGCCCATTCTGCTTATTAATAAAAAAGTTAGGGCTAATAAGATGGCGTAGATGGTGGCTCATCTCTATATTTCAGATCCAGTACTTTTGTTGTCACCTTAAACGTCTGTCCTTTCTGAGATGTAAGGCGAACATAATTACCATTAAATGCTTTAATTATGTAAAAACCTACGGGCAGGCTGTTCACTGTCACATCATCTTTATGGCCTGAAATATCCGCATTTATTTCAACGATCTTGGTCTTTAAAAATTTATCGCTGGTGAGCCATTTATTTTTATGGAGATTCGTAACCAAGCGTTCAAATTTTATAAAGACTTTTTTATCTGTTTTCTCATTTATGAAGCAATCTTGGTCTTTAGAATATCGAAATTGTCCCGATATCTCTGTGGCTTTGTCAAGAGGGAATTTTCGCAATTCAAAAACTTGGCCTGCCAATAATTTATTTCCGATACACAGTTTTTCGAGCTTGGCTTTATCAACCCTATAGCGCTCGCCTTTTTACTGTGCTTGATAATACATTTATTCTGTATTTTTTCTATCAAATAATCGCCCTTAGGAAGTTTCTCTACACTTCCTCCAAATAATACCGCCTTGAAAGGGTTTTCTTTTATGTGCAATGAATGGCTCGAGCGGATAAAGCCAATAATGCGATTATTTTCATCGCGCTGTATTATTTTTTCCTCTTGAAAACGAGAGCGAAAACTGTGAATTGCTTTATGCCGAACCTTATCCTTATGATCAAAGTAGATCAAATAACCGTGTTGAAAGGTACCCACACCAGTCACTGTTTTATTGGTATGCCATTGCCCCTTTGCTTCAGGGTCTTTGCTTATATTACGATATTCCTTGCGATTGATGTTGTTGCCCTTTATTCTGCCTTTCTTAGGCTGTTCACTCAAGGCAGGCTTCCTTTTGCTTACGTAATGGGGATAAACTTCATCGAGCTTGGTTTTGAAATAATCCTTATCAATGCCCTTTGGAAAGGTAAAAAAATGAGTCTTTGTTTCATCGCGCGCCCATTCTTTTAAATAGCTAATGACCATAGCATCAAGCGCATGGTGACGAAAATCATGGCGTGGTTTTACCCACGGGTTGTTATCTTCGGAAAGGGCTTTATAAAGATGATATTTTTTGGCAATTCTACTGGTTAACCCACCACCGAAAATAAACACTTTCTGTGATTCATCCTTCGCGCCCGGAATCCAGCCAAAACGTGCACATACTATGTCTTTGGCCAATCGAGCAATGTACGAGGTGCCGGATAGGCCTGTGTATTTTTCAATTAATTCCTCTGCTTCTTCTCGACTCGTGGCACTCAATAGTTTTCGTTTGCTTAAATGTCTCTTGGGATATTTAGGATCCTTATAGATAGTGTCTATACGTCCTGTATAACTATGCCAGTTCTCTATGAATTCGCAAGGCAATCTATCTGCTTTTTGTTTCTGATTAACTAAGTGACTTGTTAATACTTTGTTGTAGTAGGCATCGGGTCCGCCTCTGGATGTTGGAAACACATGATCAATATCATAGTGCTCTATGGCGGCAATGCTCAATGCTTCTCCAGTGTACGGACACAGCCCTTTCTGTTCAATCAATAATCGATAGCGCAAGATGTTATTCTCGTTGGTTTGAATGTTTGCTTCTGCTAGAGCAATTCTTGCCGCCTTTCGTTCGTCTCTGCCCTGTTGGCTTTGGCTTTCATACTGTGTTTTCTTTTCCAGACTCAGAAAATCTTCACGAATAAATTCAAAATTAACGCTTTCTGGTTTGTCAAATTGTTTAACGAGATTTTGCAACTCAGTATCAAAAACGCTTAATCGATGGCGTAATTCAGGCCAATTGCACGAATTTATGATGTTGACGACTTGTTGGTTAACATCGCCAGAATGTTTAGTGGGCATTGTTGGCGTGTAAATATTGTCACCCATTTCAATCAGGCATTCAAAATCTTCCTTAAAAAAGCGATAGGGTGCATTTTTAAATATCTTGTGTCCAAACTTATTTGAGTCTGTACAATTTTCAATGCGCTTCATACAGTCTGCATGAAAGTCTCGCGGTTTGACACCTTGTAAAATCATATGTTTGAGTAGATATAGGGCCGGTTGGCTATACCGACTTCGGCCTGTTATACTGCTCTTTTCAATTTCTACGTGCCCGTTTTTAACCCGAGCCGTCTCTCCGCTGAACGCTATAATTTTCTTCTTGAGTTGGGTTTTAGTCAGTTTGAGCTTTAGGGCATACGATTCGGGTTCAAAATCTTTCGCCTTCTGAGCTCTAAGATCTTGGAATAATTGTTTGATTTGTTCGTGGTTTAGACTTTTCTCTTGTTTATGCCCTGTGGTTTCATCATACAATTCATAACGTAAATTCAACAAGTTCATTAAAAAGCCAACCTCAATGGCCCGCTTTTTTGATGATTTGCAGACGTTTAATCGGGGAATCAAAGCACATTTACTGATGATACGATTTTCAAAGCGTGGATGTTTTTGCCCCAATAATCCGGTAATCTTCGAATAGGAGGGGTATCTTATTGCAGATGTTGGTTTTACCTCTGCTTTGCCATATATGAGTTCATTCATAGCTTCGGTACTAAGGCACATTTCAGGTATGCGTTTGGCCGCAGCTTCTAATAGCAACCTTAATTCTTTATCAACCATTTTTCGATCGGCCTTATAGCCTCGGGCGCGTTCGGGTTTTTTTGAACCTTGCTTGATTGCAATAATCTTTTTGGTTTTTTCGCACCACAATCCCATTCTTGCTGCATCAAAATAACAAGGTAATTGATATTGCTCAGGCATATTATTAATGTAAGCATTAAACGCTTCGCGTAAATCCAAATCTTCGTTGCTGACATCTGTGTCGTCGTTTTTGTCTTTTGTTTTCCAAGGTACGTTGTTGTCATAGCCTTTACGTTGAATGGCCGCACTCAATGCTTTGTATATCTGCCAATCCTCAAGCGGGTAGTTTTCAAGCAACATGATTCTCAACAATGACGAGGCGTAGGGGGTGTTATCGCCTGCGTAGGGAAATTCTTGTTCTAAGCGTCGATCTGCGGGTGTTTTTTTAAACCCTTTTGTTGTTTTCTCGAATTTTTTGCGTTGAAGAGGTTCTTTACCAATGCTTCTCCAGAATTTTTCTAGTACTTGTTCCCGTTGTTTGTGTGCTTGTCTGGTACGATACTGTCGTCGTTTGATTGCGGCATCTTTTATAGAGCCCGCTTCGAAGTGAATTAAAATGGAGTCTGCGTGGATGATATTGTTGTCTTTATTAACAGCCACACCAAGAGACGCCATCCCCACATCAAAAGAAAAATTCATTTTTGATTTTGACATTGTGATTCCTTATTATTATTAATTATGTGATCCATGCATGGTGTTTTGGAATAACAGCCAGTGGCAAAAGCATGAATATTTTACAAGTATTTATGCTGAAATGTCCTATGTTTATAAACTTTGAGTTGAGCGGTTCTAAGGCGGTCTGTAGGCCACGGTGCCTGCTATAGTCTATAAAGCAGGTGGGCAGATCAATACGAATTGATAAGGGCAGAATGAAGGCACACAAAAAAGCCACAACAATGTGTGGCTTTTTGTATCTCTTAGGGTGTGTTTAAGGTGTCTAAACGAGCTCGAATTTGCGGTTTTACAGCCAGTAAACAAATATAAATAATCCTAACCATACAACGTCAACAAAGTGCCAATACCAAGCGACGGCTTCAAAGGCAAAATGTTTTTCTTTATTGAAGTGTCCTCTGGCGCAACGCATGGTGATCACAATCAACATGATGGTTCCTAAGGTCACATGAAATCCGTGAAAGCCAGTGAGCATGAAGAAGGTGCTACCATAAATACCAGAATCTAATCGGAGGCTGTATATTTGATAAGCGTGTTGATATTCTACGACTTGAAAGTATAGGAAGGCGATACCCAATGTGACAGTCAACAACATGCCGATGAGTAGATGTTGTCTATTGCCTGCTTTTAGAGCATGATGTGCCCAAGTGATGGTCACACCCGATGTCAATAAGAGGATGGTGTTCAATAAGGGAATTTCAAATGGCGCAACAATGCCTGAGGGTGCGGGATATTTTGTTGTGTCAGGTGATTCTAACAGCGGCCAAGCGGCAGTAAAATCAGGCCACAGCAATGCGTTCGTCATGGCGCCAGTGCCCGCGCCGTCTAACCAAGGGATTGAAAGCACGCGGGCATAAAATAAAGCCCCAAAGAATGCGGCAAAGAACATGACTTCAGAGAAGATGAACCACCCCATTGCCCAACGGAATGATAAGTCAACTTGGGCGTTGTACATGCCTTTTTCACTTTCGCTGACGACTTCAGAGAACCACCCAAAAAGCATGATGAGTAGTATAGCCAAACCGACGGCTAACATGGTACCACCCAGCGGTGAATCGTGAAGCATACTGGCAAAACCCGATAACATAATGAATAAGCCAATCGAGCCAATAATCGGCCATGATGTACCGTGTGGGATGTAATATGAATTTGAGGAATGTGCCATGTTATCTCCTGATTCTAACTGTTTAAGCCGTGGGTTTTAATCACGCTCTTGTTGATGGGTTGGTCGAGGATTTCATCTTCTAAACGATAGAAGGTGTATGAGAGGGTCAATTCTACAATGGACTGATCTAAATCTGAATCAACAACGATTTGCACGGGCATTTCAACGCGATCATTGGGCGCAAATATTTGCTTATTGAAGCAAAAGCATTCTAATTTTTTAAGATGTGCGGCTGCGCCTTCTGGTGCAACGCTGGGAATGGCTTGTCCAAAAATGGTTTTATTAGAACGGTTTTCAGCAATGTAATAAACCGTAGTGATTTCGCCTGGTTTCAATTCTATGTTGCTTTCTTTTGGATAAAAGACAATGGGCATGCCAGAGGCGACATTCGCTAAAAAGTGTACATTGACTTGACGATTTTCAGAAATCTTAAATTCAGATTGTTGTGCAACTTCAGATAGGTTGGAGGATCTGCCATTGAGACCAGTGATGTCGCAAAGGACTGTGTAGAGTGGAATGAGGGCAAAAGCAAAACCGAACATCAGCACAGGAATGCTGACCAACTTGATGTAAAACCATTTCTGAGTTTTATGCATAATTAGGTTCCTTTAACAACCCCGCTCATGATGGTATATGTAAACACAAATATCACAATGAGCATCAACCCAAGAAAAGTCAGCCAAATCCCTTTTTTAGAATTTTTAGCCATGTTGAGACGAGGCTTTAATAAGTTCGGCACTGGGTGGTGTCTCATAAGTATGGTAGGGTGCAGGTGAAGGCACTTGCCATTCTAGTGTTTTGGCTGATTCGCCCCAGACTTGGTTGTCAGTAACTTTTTCACCTCGAACGATGCAATCGATCAAAATATAGGTATAAAGGATGAATGAGGCGCCAAAAGCAAAGGCACCAACAGAAGATATGAAATTGAAGTCGGTAAATTGCACCGAATAGTCCGCATAACGTCTGGGCATACCAGCCAGCCCTAAGAAATGTTGGGGGAAGAATAAAACGTTGACGGAAATAATCGACCACCAAAAGTGGACTTTGGCCAATTTTTCATTGTACATGCGTCCCGTCCATTTTGGTATCCAGTAATATACGCCAGCGATGATTGCCCACAGTGCGCCTGTTACTAATACATAGTGGAAATGCGCTACAACGAAATAAGTATCGTGATATTGAATATCAGCAGGTACCACGCCCAGCATGAGACCTGAAAAACCACCAATGGTGAAGAGGACCACAAAAGACAGTGCCCATAACATGGGAGATTCAAAGGTTAGAGCGCCTTTCCACATGGTTGCAACCCAGTTAAAGACTTTAACACCCGTGGGGACAGAAATTAATATGGTGGCATACATAAAATACAGTTGCCCTTCAATCGGCATGCCGACCAAAAACATGTGATGCGCCCAAACCACAAATGACAAAATCGCAATTGAAGCAGTGGCGTAAACCATTGAGCTGTAACCAAACAAGGGTTTACGAGCAAATGTGGGGATGATTTGAGAAACAATGCCAAATGCAGGCAGAATCATAATATAAACTTCAGGATGACCAAAGAACCAAAAGATGTGTTGGAACATCACAGGGTCGCCACCGCCGGCTGCATCAAAGAAGCTAGTGCCAAAATTTCTGTCGGTCAACATCATGGTCACAGCGCCAGCGAGAACAGGCATAACGGCAATGAGCAAGAATGCAGTAATCAACCAAGTCCAAACGAATAAGGGCATGTCCATTAGGCGCATTTCGGGAGCGCGAAGATTCAGTATGGTGGCCACAATGTTAATTGAGCCCATGATGGAGGAGAATCCTAATAAGTGAATCGCGAAAATAAGGAAGTCCATGCTTTGTGGCGCAAAGGTGGTTGACAAAGGTGCATAAAGTGTCCAACCACTGCCTGGTGCACCGCCTTCCATAAAGAAGGTCGAAACCAATAAAATGGCAGCAAAAGGTAGGATCCAAAAGCTCCAGTTATTTAAACGGGGTAATGCCATGTCTGGGGCGCCAATCATCATTGGGATTTGCCAATTTGCCAAGCCAACCAATGCCGGCATAATGGCACCAAAGACCATGATCAATCCGTGCATTGTGGTTAATGAATTAAAAAACTGCGGGTCAACGACCTGTAAACCTGGGTATAACAGTTCTGCGCGAATGACCATTGCCATAGCGCCACCCACCAATAACATGAGAAATGAAAACCACATGTATAAGGTGCCAATGTCTTTGTGGTTGGTGGTTCTTACCCAACGCATCAAGCCTTTAGCTGGACCATGGTGGTCATGATGTTCAATTGGTGCAGTTACAGTGGCCATATTAGCTCTCCTAAGGTGAAATGAAATTTAACGCTTGGCTTTGACTTGGTTCGGTTGCATGAAATCCCCAACGTTGTTGCCTAAACCATTTCTTTGAAAAGAAACGACAGCTGCGAGTTCGACATCGGTTAGCTGATCTCGAAACGCCTGCATGGCCGTTCCACTTTTACCATTTAAAATAATGTCGAGATGCTGATCAATGGGTCCTAATGCAAGAGGACTGGCAGTAATGGCAGGGAAGACCCCTGGTACGCCTTGACCACCTGCTTGGTGACATGCGGCACAGGCTCTTGCATAAACCAGTTTACCTTCGTTAATGAGTTCTTCCTTGGTAAAGGTTTTGTTGGCGGCTTCTGCAGCGATTTTAGCTGCGTTCTTTTGGTTGTAAATCCAAGCGGCATAATCTTCTTCAGATAAGGCGCGAACAACCACCGGCATAAAGGCATGGTCTTTACCACAAAGTTCTGCGCAGTTGCCTCGGTAAACACCTGGTTGATCAATTTTCGCCCAAGTATCGTTGATAAAGCCCGGTATGGCATCTTGTTTGACACCAAAATCAGGCACCCACCAAGCGTGAATAACATCGTTTGAAGTGATCAAAAACCGTATTTTTTTATTGATGGGAACAACCAGTTCATTATCAACATCGACCAGATAATTTTTGTAAACGGGTAATTTACCAGCGGTTTGTGAGCGCTCTAATTCTTTGCGTGAGCGATCATCTAAATTTGAAAAGAAGCTGATGCCTTGAGCATCGCCATCCAGATAATCATACTTCCATTTCCATTGATAGCCTGTGACTTTGATCGACATATCAGATTTTGAGCTGTCTTCTAAATCAATCAGTACGCTGGTCGCAGGAATGGCCACCACCACCAAAATGGCGAGTGGAATAATGGTCCAAATTAATTCAATAGTCGTGCTTTCGTGGAACTGAGCGGGTTTGACACCCAATGATTTTCTGTGATTGATGATCGAGTAGGCCATTGCCCCAAAGACCAGCACCCCGATTACAACGCAGACGTAAAAAATGATCATGTGGAGATCGTAAATCTCACGACTGACAGAAGTCACGCCAATCGGCAAATTGTAGCCGTTTGAGGTGTTGATGGCGTGAGCAAATCCAGAGATGGAGATTAAACAAAGTCCTAAAATGTTGGTTAACCAATAGCGCATCAATATTCTCCTCGTACGGTTGATTTTAATGGGTGTGTTTTATAGACTGTTGTACAAAATTTTGATTCATTCAAGGGCATGATTGAAACACTTTAAAATTGATTTTCTTACACACAGATCGGTAAAAATATAACAAGGATTTTTAATGATCACATGCCTTTTTACATATCCATTCAATGTAGGTAATTGTAACATTAAATATGTAATTTATTGGTGGGAATGACAATTTTATTGTGTTATTTTTAAAAGAAAGTTGGCGCTAATTTTTTAACGGCGTTTTCTACAACAATTGTCGCTGATTTGTTTGCAACTGTAGCCCATATTAACTTAAGACCGTCTGAGTATTACCTGAGTCTATTGGCTTTTCAAACACGCTTTGGAATGCTTTGCCCCTGCCCTAGTGTGTAAGCGTTGTGTATGGCTTTTTGAGTATGGTCTAAGGCCCTTTGACAGCTTGCAATGACATCGCCGTTTTGTGCCAGGCTGATAGCCAAAGCACTGCTGAATGTACAGCCTGTTCCGTGATAATCGCCGAGTGTCTTGTCATAAGGCAAATGTTCGACGCCCGATGGTTGATAGATGCTGACCGCATTTTGTGCTTGATGTGACTCATCCGTGACGATGAGCGATTGACAACCTAATTGTTGGCGGGCGCACTCGCCGTCTATGCCATTGTGGGTCAGCTGTTCTAATTCAGCGCGATTTGGGGTCAAATGACAATGCTTCAACAGCGGTTGTAGGATTGCGCCGTTTTGGTGAAATTTATAACCACCCCCAGCCGATAAAATAGGGTCAAGTACCACAGTCGCCTTAAGGTTTTCTATGAAGGTTTTGATGATTGGCACATGTTCTGCTGCGATCAATCCTATTTTGATGGCTTTGATCGGTAAGTTTTGTAGGGAGCATAGTTGGGTTTTAAAAAATGCGGGGTCTTGTGCGACAACGGCTTGAACATTGACCGTGGTTTGTTGGGTTTGTACACTGACAATGGGGCAAGCGTGCCCGCCTAAGGCGTGAATGGTGACTATATCAGCAGAAAGTCCAGCGCCACCCGTCGGGTCAATGCCACCAATACAAATAATGACTTCTGAGGACATGGGGTGTCAAGAGGATTCTATGTCTTGTTGGATCAATTCATGTAAGTGGGCAAAATCAGACAAACCAATGCCGTGATACAGGATTCGCCCAGTTTTGCTGACTAAAAAATGGGTGGGTGTTAGGCGAACCTCATCAAATGCTTTTGCGGCGACATCGCTACGGTCATAAAACACTGGAAAGCGCAGGGCATTTTGATTGCGAAATGTTTGGATGGCATTAGATGAATCGTGAGACATGGCAATGGCGAGCAGATTAAAACCAGCGGGTTGCCATTGATCATACAAAGCTTTTAAATCTGGCATTTCGGCAACGCAGGTGACGCAACTGGTGGCCCAGAATGTGATCAATGTGGGCGCTTGATTGTTGATGGTGGTGTGGGTTTTGCCATCAATATCAGTGAGTGTTATGGCGGGCGCCGATTGGCCATTTTGACTAAAAAACCAAGTAAAACCCGCTACACCAACCAGTAAAATTAAGAGGACAGTTAGGTTCTTTTTCATGGCTTGAGGTCTTAATGTTTGGCGGTGAAAGTCTGAATGCCCGTGGCACTGCTGATGAGTAATACGTCCGCGCCTCTTTGGGCAAATAGGCCATTGCACACCACGCCGACAATTTCATTGAGGGCGCTTTCTAATGCTTTGGGCTGGTCAATGGATAGCAGGTGAACGTCTAATATGTGGTTGCCATTATCGGTGACAAAGTCCTCGCGCCAAACGGGCTCACCGCCAAAGCGTTTGATGATTTCCTTAGCCACATAACTTCTTGCCATAGGGATGACTTCTACGGGCAGTGGAAACGCCCCCAGTTGTTTAACGTATTTTGATTCATCGGCAATACAAACAAATCTCGTGGCATTGGCGCACACAATTTTTTCGCGCGTCAATGCGCCGCCCCCGCCCTTGATCAGATTGAGATCTGAGTCAGACTCATCACAGCCATCAACATATAGGTCGATTGGCGCCACTTCATTTAATTGAAAGACTGGGATGTGATGCTGCTTTAAGCGATTTTCACTGGCCACACTGCTCGATACCGCGCCTTTAATGTAGCGTTTAGAAGCCGCCAAGGCATCGATGAAATAATTGGTGGTTGAGCCTGTGCCAATGCCGATTACACTGTCGTTTTCAACATATTCCAAAGCGGCTTGAGCGACATTTTTTTTGAGTGCGTCTTGATCCATAAGTTGAAACGGCAAAATGATGAGTGATTTATAAAGCTGGCGATCAGAAATCGCTCAGTATCAGAGGGACATTGTAACGGTTTTAGCATTTATTTAATGTTAAAATAGCCACCTATAAAGGTGTCAATACTGATCTCGCTATTTTGCTGAATGATGGTTGTTTTGATGCCTTTCGTTTTATGTCGATAATGCTCAGCAAAATCAACGCACTTAGAATGAACTAAACGGGCTTGAGCCCCCATAAATGTATGAATCCTAAAGATTATCTGAATGAGATATTGACCGCACCGGTTTATGATGTGGCAATCAGAACGCCACTGCAGGGCGCCAAGCACCTTTCAGCAAGATTGGGGCGAGAACTTTTTTTAAAACGTGAAGACATGCAGCCTATTTTTTCGTTCAAGTTGCGCGGTGCTTATTGCAAAATCAAAAAATTGAATGCCAGCCAACGCCAAGCGGGTGTGGTTTGTGCTTCTGCGGGCAACCACGGTCAAGGCGTGGCCATAGTAGCACAAAAATTAGGCATTCAGGCCAAAGTTGTGATGCCTGTGACCACGCCCAAAATCAAAGTGGATGCGGTGAAGGCATTGGGCGGCACTGTCATCTTAAAAGGTAATTTTGTCGATGAGGCTTTTATTTACGCGCAAAACTTGGCTGAAGAAGAAGGGGCGACTTTTGTGCCACCATTTGACGATCCGCATATTATTGCTGGGCAGGGCACAGTGGGCGTGGAAATCATGCAACAAGTTGATACGCCACCAGATGCCATTTATGTCCCCGTTGGTGGTGGTGGGCTCATTGCCGGCATTGCCGCCTATTTACATTGCCAATTTCCACAAGTTAAGGTGATTGGCGTAGAGCCAGAAGACGCTGCGTGTTTACACGCTGCCTTAGAAGCGGGTGAACGTGTCACCCTTCCGCAAGTGGGGTTATTTGCCGATGGCGTGTCTGTCAATCGCGTCGGAAAATATCCGTGGGAGATATTAAAAACGTGTGTGGATGAAGTGGTCACGGTCAATGTCGATGAAATTTGTGCTGGCATTCGTGATGTATTTGAAGAAACCCGTTCAATTTCTGAACCAGCGGGTGCTTTGGCTTTGGCGGGCATGAAAAAACATTTGCAACAGAACAGCGATATTAAGCGAGCAGTCGCCATTGTCAGCGGTGCCAATATGAATTTTGATCGCTTGCGCTATGTGGCCGAGCGTGCACTGATTGGTCAACATAAAGAAGCGTTGTTTTGTGTGACAATGTCTGAAAAAGCGGGGAATTTTTTGCTGTTTTGTAAGCAATTGGCGAATTATGAAATCACCGAATTCAATTACCGTTATTCCGGCCAAAAAGATGCCCATATATTTGTCGGCATTGCGCTCAAGCGCGGTCAAGCAGAATCTGACGAAATATTACAACTTTTACATCAATGTGGTTATGTGGCTGAAAGCCTGAGCGACAATGATTTAGCCAAAACCCACGTTCGTTATATGGTGGGGGGTAAAAGTGGCGAAACAGTCCACAATGAGCGGATATTCCGTTTTGTGTTTCCTGAACGCCCCAAGGCATTATTACAGTTTTTAACAACCATGGGTGGACGTTGGGATATCAGTTTGTTTCATTATCGTAATCACGGCTCTTCGCACGGTCGAGTTTTGGCTGGTTTAGAAATACCCGACCATGAAGAAGCGATTTTTATGGAGAAGTTGGCTAACCTTGGCTATGATTACACCGAAGAAACACAGAACACAGCTTACCGTTTTTTTCTGAAATAGCACTGTTGCGCCATTAACCGCTCAGGATGGTTCAAAATGCTTTTAAGCATGGGATCTTTATACCCATCAAGTCGCTTTCATATATTCCAATAATCCATTTAATCTTCCTTCTAAAACAATGGTAAAGGCATTGCAAACAATCATTGTTTAAATTGTGAAACAATTCATTAATAAAACATATAAAATACTTGAATTAATTAACGTAATTCGTTAATATTTCGTGATAAAATATATTGAAATCATTTTAGGAGATTTTCATTATGCTGGGTTTAAATAGGGTAAAGCTTATTGCCTTTTTGGCGTTTTTGTTGTTATTCACAGGGGTGGCTCAAGCAGGTAATGGCATTAACATCAATTTATCAAACAAAGACATCAATTTTGGTTTCTTAACGACCTCTAAATTTGAAGACGATTCAGATGTTTCAGATTTAGGATTTGTGCAAGCCCATGTTAATCTCTTATTGGTCGATGAAGGCAGCACTTATGCTGTTGACGGGCTGCTTGCTGTTGGTCGCACCGTTCCTCTGGATTCAAGTGAATGGAATTTTGGTGTGGGTATTCGTCCAATCGCTGCCAACATCAAACAAGCCAGCACAACAAGGGCAACTTTTGCCGTTCAACTGGGTGGTATTGCGGAATATAGGCTCAGTATTGGAGAAGTTTCGGATTTTTTTATTGCAGTGCGTGCTTTTTACAGCCCAGATGTTATCACTTTTTCCGATGACTTTGATGCTTCAAGTCACTACGCCGCTCAAGTCGGAGTTTTTATTGTGGCCAACACAGCCGTTTATGTGGAATATGCCCAAGAAAAATTCACTGCCTCGCAGGGTGGTCTTGATGGAGACCTGATCGATGGTGCTTTTTTTGGAATTCGCTTCGGGCTTTAAGTCACAGTTAAGCGCTCTTTTTCTTATTTTATTTCGCAAGACCGTTCTGTTTAAAGTTGTGTAGTGCTGATTTGCCTTAATGCGGCCTATTTTATTCAAACAAAATCGACCATTCTGATAAACGAAGGATTAGATCGTTTCAACCTTCGTGTCAGCAATGAAAGCGTTCAAAGATTCTCTGCCTTCAAAGGTTGAATTGGCATACAATTTGGCGCTTCAAAACCTTTATTGAGACCCCTCAAGGAAAATTATGGCTCTGATGATTCACGAAACCTGCGTCAATTGCGATATGTGTGAGCCAGAGTGCCCTAACGAAGCCATTGTGATGGGGCCCAGCATCTATGAAATTCTACCTGATAAATGCACCGAGTGCGTCGGGTATTATGATGAACCGCAATGTCAGAAAGTGTGTCCCATTACTCGATGCGTGGAATTTGATCCGTCTCATGTGGAAACGCGTGAACAACTCCTGGCTAAACTATCGGTCCTATTAGAAGCCCAATGAAAGCCGATTGGTGGCCGGCAGCCATAAGTCATTTGTCAAAATCTGATCCTGTGCTCAAATCACTCATTCAACGTTATCCTGAATCACAAATATCTCGAACTTCAACCGCCTTTAGAAGCATTGTCAATTCGATCGTCGGACAACAGATTTCAGTCAAAGCGGCTTCAGCCATTCGCCAAAGATTGGAGCAAATCGGCATTGAGGCTTCAGTTATTGCTCAAATGGAAGTTGATGCATTGAAACAAGTGGGCTTATCGACCCAAAAGAGTCGATACATCATAGGCATTGCACAATGGTTTGTGGAGCATGATGTGACAGAAGCGTGGTTCGAACAAACGCCCAATGCAGAAATTGGCGAAGCCTTGCTTAGTTTAAAAGGTGTGGGACCTTGGACATGGCAAATGTTTCAAATGTTTTATTTGCTTGAGCCCGATATTATGTCAACTTCAGACATCGGTTTACAGAATGCCGTTGTGTTGTTATATGGTTGTGAAAAATCGGAGGCTGTGGCTTTTTTAAATGCGCAGAGTCAAAACCAATGGTCACCCTACACCTCAGCGGTATGTTGGTTTTTGTGGCGCTCTTTGGATCCTGTAGAAATCAACTACTGATCAAGTCGGTCAATCTTTAGCTTAATATTGAGCTCTTTTCTAAGATAAATGTCCGGAAGGCATTGGCGACGGGTGAAAGGCGTTTGCCTTTGTTGTGCACCAAAGACCAAGGCTTAAATATAGGCGTACCAACAACGTCTAAAACGCACAAGGTGTTGTTTTGACGCTCCATTGCAATTGTATGGATCGATGTGATAGCTAATCCTAATTTGGCAATGACGGCTTTTTTAATGGAATCGTTGCTGTTCAGTACGTGTTCGATTTTAGGGCTCTTTTTTTCTTTCTCGAAAAATTGTTCTAATATTAACCGTGTGCCCGAACCTTCTTCGCGCGCTACAAACAATTCTTGACTCAATGCTTCTAAAGTAATGTTCGCTTTGTCTTTCAGAGGATGATCATTGGGCGCAATCACCACCATTGGATTTTGTAAAAAAGGATCAACTATTAATTCGCGCTTTTCGGGCGGTTGCTCCATGATGATAATATCCACCGTATTATCGTCCAGATGTGCGATGAGCCGTTGTCGATTACACACTTCAAATTCAAACTGCACGGTCGGAAATTTCAGTTTAAAGTCTGCTAACAGTCCAATGGTTAAATGGTTGGCAGAGGTTGAAACTGCGACTTTCAATTTGCCTTTTTTTAAACCTCTGAGCGCTTGCATAGATTCTTTGGTCTCTGCAACCAGTCTTAAGATGGCCTTACAATAATGACTAAATTCTTCGCCCCCTTCGGTTAAGAATATTCTTCTGCCGATCAATTCGAATAAGGGGGAGCCAATTTGTTCTTCAAGTTGGCTAATTTGCATGGAAACAGCAGGTTGACTCAGGCACAACTCTTTTGCCGCTTTGGTGTAGCTGGAGGTTTGAGTGACTTTCTCAAAGATTTCAATCTGTCTTAAAGTGATCCGCATAATATTAGACCTCTATTAAATTATTCGTACAATGTGTACAAGCTTCTCAAAAGTGAACCTGACATTATAGATTAAATGGCGCTTGTTTGAAGGCTATTTGAACGATGATTTGCCCTATTCAATCACCCATGATGGTCGTGTATTTCCTCTCAATGATCGTTAAGGTTGAATGCTCTTATCGTTTAATGTTTGGTATGATGTTTTGGAGGCTAAAAGCCATACATTCTGATTTTTTTGTTGCATCCAAGCGAGCCAGTCGTCAATTGCTGGCCTTTGCTTGCTGGGCAAAAAATGAGGTTTCTTTGGGCACTTCGGGTAAGTGCATTTCGTAAGATGTACAGCGTACACGGCCCGAAGGTTTTCCGCGAACTAATTCGTGAGTCAAAGTACTGGGCAGCGCATTGGGGCTAAGTTCTATGGCATCCTCCGCATAATAAGTTGCGATGTATAAAGTTCGCGCCTTGGTTGATAAATTGGGGGCTGAGCCATGGAGTAAGCTGGCGTGCATTAAGCAAACAGTCCCCGCTTTGCCTGTGCATTGGGTCACCTTGTTTTTATGTGCGTCCATGACATCATCAGCGACTGCGCCAGTGAATACACCATCGTGCCAATGGCTGTACAGTGGTCCTTTGTGTGTGCCTGGAACCACTTCCAAAGGGCCGTTTTCTAAGGTGACATCATCCAAATACAATAATGCGGTGATGACATCATCATTGGTCATGGGCTCAAATGGGAAGTCTTGGTGGAAACTGACTTTGGTTTGAGTGCCAGGCAATTTTGAATTGAGTTTGCCGTGATGAAATTTGATCGCTGGACCGATAAGTTCTGCCACAAAATCGACTGTGCGGGCGTTGCGCATAATATGGGCAAAAGTATCAGAGACTTCTTCGGGTGATTGAACCCTGCGCAATGCGGGCACTTGTGCTGTATGGCCGGGTTCAAGATCAAATCGTGGACGTCCGTCGAGCGTTTCACCATAATCTTGATCGTGGTTTTTGCTTTCCTCTATCCACTCTGAGAAAACACCACGCATCGCTTCAAGTTGTTCTTGGGTCACCGCCTCTTCAAGCGTAATGTAGCCATCTGCCCAGAATTGATCTCGTTGTTGTTGTGTGAGTTGTTTCATGTTTTCACTCGTTGTTTTAAAGGTCATTATCAATTTTATAGTTTATAATTGCAACTTTAAATAACCAATACGATTGTCGATCAATGAAAATGAATAAGTTTTCTATATTTTTACTATTATCATTAATCAGTCAATATTCTTTTGCTCTGGATATGCCTGTTAGTGGCGCATCTGAAATTAAGTTTATTAATGATAAAGATATTCTTTACATAGATCACAGACCAGAAAATGGTCATGTTTCTAATACAGTAGTACAACTTGTTCAATATTATTTATTGAATGATGGTAATGATTTTCAGGTTGTGTTTCCCCAATTTAGTGTTATTAAAGGAAATAACGAATTTATTGCTATTGAATACCAAGGGAATCCTCAAGAAAAAGACAATACAAAAGTGACCGATTTAGAAGGTGGGTTTTTTTATTCATTTACCTACAAAGGCCATTACAATAATTTACGACATATTATTCCAGACGTGATGGGTCGAATAAATGCTGAAAAAAATTATAAGCGCCACTTACCTGTAGAAATAAGATTATTGTATTGGAATAGCATAGACGATAATCACCCGAAAGATTTGGTGACTGAAATTCAAGTGCGCATTAATAAGAAATAAGAAATGAGAATAATAATCACAGGTGGTTTTGGTTTTATAGGTTCATCCTTTGTACATCTTTGTGTGGATAGGGGTTATGATGTATTAGTCGTTGATAAGAATACCTACGCGGGTGATATAAAGAATATACCGCAATCATTGGATGTGCTCGATGTTCTTATAAAAGATATATGTGATGTAACGCCCTCGGATTTAGGTGAGTACGATTACTTAGTTAACTTCGCAGCTGAATCCCATGTGGATAATTCCATTAAAGATGGATCGCCTTTTGTCAGAACCAATGTTGAAGGGACGTTCAATTTATTAGAGTGTGCCAAACAAAATCCAAAGCTTAAACGATTTATTCAAATTTCCACAGATGAAGTTTATGGCGATTTACAGAAATTAAATAAAGATCATGCGATGGTTGGTGACCCCTTACACCCCTCATCTTATTATTCATCAACCAAAGCGGCGGCTGATTTAATAGTCCAAAGTTGTGGTATTACCTTTGGTTTACCCTACATCATTACCAGAACTTGTAATAATTTCGGTGTCAGACAACACAAGGAAAAGTTTATTCCTAAGATTATCCATAACATTAGAAACAAACTTGCCATACCTGTCTATGGCGATGGCATGCAGATCAGAGAATGGATTTGGGTTGAGGATAATGTCAAGTCGATTTTGGATGTTATGTTCTCAGGTGAGGTCAATGAGATTTACCACATAGGCAGTGCGTTCAGATCAACCAACATAGGAATCGTCAATAAGATTGGTGAACTATTAGGTGAAACGCCCAAGTTTGAATTCGTTAAAGATAGATTGGGACATGATAGGAAGTATAGTTTACAATCCGATAACGCAACGACTAAGAATCTACATCAATACCTCAGCGAAAATATAACAAGCACTTAAGCGCTTAGTTTGGTTGTTTTAAAAACAGTTCGTCCTCAAGTCGCGTAACTATTCAAGCCTGTCAGGCTCTGCCGAACATTGAACTAACTTGTTATAAGCTTTTGCCAAAGCATAACATTGTATGCCCCTTTTATTCCGTTATAATGAACGACTAAGTTTGTTCGCACATTAAAAAAATTGGAGATTTTTATGAAAAAGCCTGTTCGAGTCACTGTCACTGGTGCTGCTGGTCAAATCAGCTACGCTTTATTATTTCGTATTGCTGCCGGACAGATGTTGGGTAAGGATCAACCAATCATTTTGCAATTGTTAGAAATCACACCCGCTCTGAAAGCTTTGAAAGGGGTTGTTATGGAGTTGGAAGATTGTGCTTTCCCTTTATTACAAGACATTGTGGCCACGGATGATGCCAATGTGGCTTTTAAGGGCACGGATTATGCGTTATTAGTCGGCGCCAGACCTCGATCGCCAGGTATGGAGCGTAAAGATTTATTGGAAGCCAATGGCGCCATTTTTAGCGTTCAAGGCAAGGCGATTGATCAGCATGCCAGCCGTGACATCAAAGTTTTGGTGGTCGGCAATCCCGCCAACACCAATGCCCTTATTACCCAGCGCAATGCGCCCTCCATTAATCCAAACCAATTTACCGCCATGACGCGTTTAGACCACAATCGCGGCCTGGCTCAATTGGCTCAAAAACTCAATACCGATGTGACCGAGATCAAACGCATGATCATTTGGGGCAATCATTCATCGACGCAATTTCCAGACATTCATCACGTTGTCGTTGGTGATCAAATGGCGATGGATGAAATTGATCAACAGTGGTATGAGGAAAAATATATTCCAAAAGTACAACAGCGCGGAGCCGCCATCATCGATATGCGCGGATTATCCAGTGCCGCTTCAGCCGCAAGTGCGGCCATTGATCACATGCGAACATGGGCATTGGGCACGGACGAAGACGATTGGGTCAGCATGGGCGTCTATTCAGATGGCAGTTATGGCATAGAAGAAGGGTTGATTTACTCTTTTCCTTGTGTTTGTCAGGACGGTGAATGGCGCATCGTTGAGGGACTCAACTGCAATGATTTTTCTCGCGCCAAGATGGCAACAACCGAACAAGAGTTACAACAAGAGCGGGATGCCATAGAACACTTATTGCCTTAATGTGTTTGGCGCCATAACTATCATCCATGACGGATGATTGAATCGCGCTTTTGTTTCTGATAAATTAAAAGGTCAAAGGGGCTTTCGCTTACAATGCTCATCCATTGCCCGTGTAAAAAAACGCGGATGATAAACCACCGTAAATTGACTGAACGCTCATCGGTTTGCACCAACGACAAAGCATACAAACAATTGGATCATCAAAACACATGTCAGGTTTTAGCCTAAACTATGAAAAACCCATAAAATCGTTGGGTGTTACCCTACAAAGTTATGTGCATGAAGGCACGGGTGCCACACATTATCACTTTGCCAGCAACGATGAAGAAAACGTTTTCATGGTGGCTTTTCGAACCATTCCTCAAGACTCAACAGGGGTGGCGCACATATTGGAGCATACGGTATTGTGTGGTAGCAAACGCTATCCTGTTCGAGATCCATTCTTTTTAATGATCCGTCGCTCGCTCAGCACTTTTATGAACGCTTTCACCGCCAGCGATTGGACAGCCTATCCATTTGCAACGTGTAATAAAAAAGATTTCAACAATTTACTGAGTGTGTATTTGGATGCGGTGTTTTTTCCCAATCTCAACCATTATGATTTTGCCCAAGAAGGGTGGCGCTATTGTTTTGAAAAAACCGATGATGCCAGCTCTGACTTAATTTACAAGGGCATTGTCTTTAATGAAATGAAAGGCGCAATGAGTACTCAAACACGGGCGCTCTGGCACCATTTGAGCGAGGAGATTTATCCAAACACCACCTATCATTACAACAGTGGTGGTGCGCCAGAAAATATTCCTGACTTATCTTATGAAGCGCTAAAAGACTTTCATAAAAAATACTATCATCCGACCAATGCGATCTTCCTAACCTACGGCGATCAACCAGCCAGTGCTTTGCAAAGCCAATTTGAAGACAAGGTTTTAAGCCAATTCACAGCATCTAAAGCCGTGCCGCTTGTGACCTTAGAACAGCCATTCAAAGCGCCCAAAGAAATCCACCGCGAGTATCCGCTTGATGAGGCAGATTTAACGGGGCGCACCCACGTCGTCTTGAGCTGGTTGTGGGGCGAAAACACCGACACAGATCAGCTATTGCAAGCGCATTTATTGACGGGCGTCTTATTAGACAATGGGGCTTCGCCTTTGCTCAAGGCGCTCGAACAAACCGATTTAGGACAAGCACCATCTCCGCTCTGTGGGCTGGAAGATGAACAACGGCAAATGCAATTTACAGCCGGTTTAGAAGGCAGTGAAAAAGCCAATGCTGAAGCGGTCAAGAACCTGATTCTTTCAACCTTGCAAGACATAGTTAAGGACGGCATTGATCCCATTTTGGTTGAATCAGTCTTACACCAATTAGAATTGGAACAGCGCGATATGGAACGTGGCGCCTATCCCTATGGTTTGAGTTTGATATTATCCGCATTAACGCCCGTCATTCACGGCGGCGAGATCAGCACAAGGGTGGACATCGACCAAGCTTTGACGCGTTTAAGGGCGGTGGCCGAAGATGATCGATTTATTCCCAATTTGATTCAGAAGTGGCTATTGGATAATCCGCACCGTGTATTACTCACTTTGGCCCCCAATCAAGCATTATCAGCGCAAATGATCCAAGCGGAAAAACAAAAATTACAGGCGGTTAAAGATCAGTTGAATCCCGAGCAAGCCCAACAAATCATTGAGTTTAATGAATCATTAGAAGCGCGACAAAATCAAGTGGAAGACAGCGAAGTCCTCCCTAAAATTAGTTTAAAAGATGTTAAACAAAGCATTGATGAGCCCAAACCACAGATTAAAAGTGACAATAAAACGGGCTATGTGGTCAAGAGTAATGGTCTGGCATACGCCTCGGCGTTGATTGACTTAGCACCTTTTAATGCGCAGGAAAGGGCATTGTTGCCTTGGTTATCATCATTGTTGACTGAGTTAGGTTCGGGTCAACGCGATTACTTACAAACTCAGATGCAAATCGCTCGTTATACGGGCGGCATTTCAGCCAATGTCAACGTGATTAAAGCGCTGCACAATCCTGAGCATAATTGGAGTCGATTCGTTTTGTCGGTCAAAGGCTTAAATCGAAACATTTCGCCCATGTTAGAGTTGATGCAAGATGTTCTAAGCCAACCGAGATTTGATGAAACGGAACGCATGCAAGAGTTGTTTGCACGGTGGCGTTTTGAAGCCGAACAAAGTGTAGCGAGAAAAGGGCATTTATTGGCCATGAATGCGGCGGCCTGTGGCTTTAACAGTATGGCACAGTTGCACTATCAATGGTACGGTTTAAAAGGGGTACAGAATTTGCTGACCCATCACGATCGATTGGCTGATGAAAGCAATATGACGGCGTTTACTCAGTCCTTGCAATCGATGTATGAGAAAATATCAGCCGAGCAACCGCATTGGTTATTGTTGAGCGATGAGGCGGGTCTATCGCCATTGCATCAAACCGTTGATAAAATGATTAACACTGGACAGGCGAACGAACAAAGGCGTCAGTTTATCGAAGCTTTGCCAGCGCAAGCCGTTCAGGTGGCTTGGAGTTTTCCAACGCAGGTGAATTACTGTGCTCAAGCTTATCCAGCCGTGTCAGCGAACCATCCAGATGCACCAGTATTTTCAGTGATGGCCAACTTTCTGCGCAATGGCTTCCTTCACACTGCCATTCGAGAGCAGGGCGGTGCTTATGGTGGCGGCGCAGCCTACGATCACATCAGCGAAAGCTTTCGGTTTTTTTCCTATCGTGATCCAAGATTACAAGAAACTTTGGCCGATTTTGAACAAAGCATCACTTGGTTGTTGGAAAATAAACACCAGTCTAATCAATTAGAAGAAGCCATATTGAATGTGATGTCTAAGATTGATGCCCCGCTCAGCTCAATGGGGGAGGCCAACAAGGCATTTTTCGGACAATTGGATGGGTGTGATTTGAACTGGCGCAAAGCTTACAGAGAGTCGGTTCTAAATGTGCAATTGAAGGATATACTGAGGGTTGCACAGCAGTATTTGCTGGTGCCTCCTGCAACGGCGGTGCTCTGTAGCAAAGAGACGGCAGACCAATTAGAAAAAACAGGTTATACACATGAACGTTTTAATCAAGGAGTTAATTAGATGAGTGCAAATATATTAGATGGGACATTGGTTCGGAATCAATTATTAGAAAAATTGAAAACTAAAATCAAAAAACACGTGGACGCGGGTCATCAACCGCCTGGGTTGGCCGTTGTTCTGGTGGGCTTGGATTCAGCTTCAAGTGTTTATGTCAACAGCAAAACGCGCACTTGTGAGTCCATCGGCATTGAATCTTTCAGTCATCACCTACCCGCGACGATCAGCCAGACGGAATTGATAGAACTCATTGATAAACTCAATAATGATGATCGGATCAATGGCATATTGGTTCAATTGCCTTTACCAGATCACATCAGTCCAGAACTCATCATTGGCAAGATTGTGCCAAGCAAAGATGTGGATGGATTTTTACCCATTAATTTGGGTCGCTTGGCATTGAATCAAAATCGACTGTCGCCCTGTACCCCAAAAGGCATTATGACGCTATTACGGCATTACGACATAACTTTGATGGGTCAAGAAGTGGTCGTGGTCGGCACCTCACGCATTGTTGGACGACCTATTACTTTAGAAATGCTCAACGAACGTGCCACTGTGACGGTTTGTTCGAGTAAAACGCGCGACCTTGCAGCGCATGTGCGACGAGCTGATGTGGTGGTGGTCGCAGCGGGCGTTAATCAGCTGGTTAAAGGCGACTGGATCAAACCCGGCGCGGTCGTGGTTGATGTTGGTATTCATCGTAATGACGACGGTAGTTTGTCGGGCGATGTTGAGTTTGACGTTGCAGTTCAACGCGCGGCTTGGATTACGCCTGTGCCTGGTGGTGTGGGGCCAATGACCATTGCCACTTTAATGGAAAACACGGTGATAGCCGCGGGGTTATAAACCGCTCAACCAAGCTCGCTCTTTTCCTCTATTGCGGCTTTTTTAAGCTGAGCCATCAGTTTCTTTGCCACAGACTTGTCGCAAAATTCGTGGCGAACGTCCCCAATAATTTGGGTCGTCTCATGACCTTTGCCTGCTATGAGAATCACATCATCGCTTTGCGCCTTTGTCAGCGCAGTTGAGATGGCGTCATAGCGGTTTGGTATTTCAATTGCATCTGGCGCGCCTTGTCGCACTTGTTGCCGAATCAGATGGGGCGGTTCATGTCTTGGATTATCGTCAGTAACAATCACATGATCAGCATATTTTTGGGCAATGGCGCCCATTTTTTTTCGTTTATCTTGGTCTCTATTGCCACCACAACCAAACACACACCACAGTTGACCTTGGGTTAGATCTTTAACGCTTTTGAGTGCTTTGGTTAAGGCGTCTGGGGTGTGCGCATAGTCTATCACCACACTGGGGCTTTCTTCGTCAGTGAGCCATTCCATTCTGCCTGCAGCGGTCTGTAGGGTGGTCGCCTTGTCTATGATTTTTTCCAAATCAATGCCTAATGTGTGCGCAACGACGATGGCAGCGGTGATATTTTCCATTTGAAAATAACCTTGAATGGGGGCAGAGACTGGGTAGTCTCGGCCTTGGTGGCGCAAAGTGAAGCGAATGCCTAAGTGAGACTGGTTCAACGCTGAACAGTACCAGTCTGCATCGGCTGATTGTCCATAAGTTATACACGATTCTGGGTGAGATTTTGCCAAGTTTGCGCCCATTTCATCCCCAACATTGATGATCCAATTGCGAGGTTGATATTGGCGAAAGAAATTAAATTTCACCGCAATATATTCTGCCAATGTACCGTGGTAATCTAAATGGTCTTGGGTGATATTGGTTAACACACCTGCGCTGAACTTAATGCCTCCAATGCGATTTTGATGAATGCCATGCGAGGAAACTTCCATGACGATCACATCAACATGAAGCGCCTTAAAGTGTGCCAACTGTCGGTGTAAATTCAGATTGTCTAAGGTGGTTAGGGGACCACTTTGTAAATAAGTGCCTGTATGATCGACAATGCCATTGCCAGTCGTACCCAACAAACCAATTTTATTAAATCGACAAAGCAGAAGTTGGGCACAGATCGTTGCCACAGACGTTTTGCCATTGGTGCCGGTGATGCCAATGACGGGCATGGGCAGAGATTGGGTTTTGAAATATTTGGCGTACAAGGTGCTACGCAGCGTTACCAAATTGGCAATGGTTAAGCAAGGAATGCTGATGTCACTGGTGTAGGGTTGATCGCTCAAAACGGCACAAGCGCCATTGGCAACCGCATTTTCAACATAATCTAAACCATGCTTGCCCCCGCTCAGCGGTAAGGCAATGTAGATATAGTTTGCTCGGATGCTTTGTGAATCTTCAGACAGTCCCAAAAAAGGCAGATTGGGCGCTTCGATAATGCCAGAAAGCCACTCAGAGAGGTTCAAGCTGGGCATGTTGCCGTTCGATCTTTGGTTCAACTTTCTTGGCAGGTGGTACCCCATATATTCTGAGTAACTGCGGCATGACTTCACCAAAGACCGGCGCTGCACTGTCTCCGCCGTAGTAGCGTTCTTCTTCTTTATCATGCTCAATCATGACGATCATCACAAATTTTGGATCTTCAGCGGGGACCATGCCAGCAAAAAATGCACGGTAGTGGTATTGACCGGCTCTTTTATGGCGAACGGTGCCTGTTTTACCTGCGACGGTATAACCGTTTACTTTGGCTAAGGGCGCTGTGCCGCCGAGTTTTGCCACACTGGTCATAGCGTGCCTGATGAGTTTAACATTCGATGGTTTGGCGACGAGGGCTTGTTCTGTTTCGGGCATGGCTTGGTTCCAAATGTGTACCGTTGGAATCAGGCCATCATTGGCAATGGCCAGATATAAACGAGACAGATCCAGTAAATCCAAAGTAAAACCATAGCCGTAAGTTCGAGATAGGAAATCAGCATTTTGCCAAGTATCGTGATGGGCAATACTCAATATGTCTGGTGGACTATAGGCGTGGAGGGGATTGGTACGTCCCCAGCCCAGTTTTTTATGCATTTGCCACAAGGCAACTTTGCCGATTTTTTGACCGATTTTAACGGCGCCAATGTTGCTTGATTTTTGCAATATGCCTGCCACATCGAGCACACCGAAGTGTCTGGGGTCTGTAACTCTATAGCCTTCAACGAAAATCAATTTATTGGCGTTGATGGTTGAGGATATGGCGATTACCTCTGATTCTAAACCCGCCAACATGGTGGCAGGTTTGACGGTCGAGCCTGGTTGTACTTTATCAAAAATGGCATGATTGGTTAAGGCGGCCTGTTTCCAATTGCGCGGGTTATTTGAATTAAATGTGGGCAGCGATACCATGGACAATAATTTACCCGTTTCAGCTTCTATGATAATCGCTGATGCCGATTTAGCTTGATGCTTCTGATAGGCATTAAATAAGGCTTTATGGGTTAGATACTGTACGCGTTGGTCAAGCGTTAATTGCAAGGTTTCACCGTGTTGGGCTGGCTCAAGGATTTTCCAACCGATGTATTTTCGTTCTTTGCTGCGTCCTGTCCAAATGGTTTCTCTTTTACCCGAAGTTTCCAATAACTGTTGATTAAACCAGCGTTCTGCCCCCAGAATGGGTCGCCCGCTTTTATTGATCACGCCAACGACATGAGCCCCAACCTCCCTGTTTGGATAAGCTCGGACGTAGTGGTCTTTTATATTGAAATAATTGATGCGATGGGTTTTGATCAATTGCGCTAATTTCGCATGTTTTTCAGGCGTTAATTTTTCGATGACGGTTAAATACCTTCTTTTGGGATTTTTTTGAGCATAATCGAACAAGTTAACTTTGCTTTGCAGTATTGTTTGTGCGCTGTGTAGGACTTCTTTTGCCTCAGCGAGTGTTTTATTGTTTTTTTGAGCATTCTTGACGTATTGATGAAACCTTAATGGATCAAATCCTACTCTGTGGAACACGGCATTGCCCGCCAATAACATATTGTCATCGGAATAAATATTGCCTCTCAGTGCGACATCAACCCACTGCCTTTTGATGGTCTTATCGCGTAATTGTTTAAAGTCTGTCATCTCATTATGTTGAGTCAACTGCCAACCTCTGACACAGAGAATGGCCAACATGACTAGCAGCAAAAACCATAGAAACCCCATTCGGTATCGAGGAAATTCAAAGGTCATTTCTTTTTGTTGTGTTTTCATCGCTTTATTGGGGTGTGCTGCTTTCTTTGACACTGAAGTCAATAATGGTATGAGTCTTTGGTTCTGTGATGAACTGGTTATCCTTAGCCCAGTCATCAATTTTGGGATAGCTCTTTAAGAAAGACTCCTCCAGTTCATAATGGCTGATCAATTGGATGAGTTGTTTGTTTTGATCTAATTGGGTATGATGTTTATGCGTTTGCAGTAGATTTTGATAGCTGACAATGATCAGGGCAATCAAATGAATGCTGACGACACAAAGCGCGACAATCCACCAGAACCATCGATTCGTTTTGTTTTGTTGCGTTTTGGAATCGGCCATGCACAGTTCAATGATCAGTCTAACTGCTTCCTCATAAGAGTGGGCTGTTGATACATGTCTCTAGGATTCGTCCATGTTTTTGTATCCATTCTATTGCGTAAATTCGGTTTGTTTTCACTCAAAGGGATAACGTCTTTTTTGGGTGCTGCTGGTTCTTGAACCTGCTCCTCTTCTATGGTCGTTGAGACTTTTGGTTCTGCTGGATCACAACTGATGCCCGTTGCAATTAAAATGATTTGAAGTTTGTCTTCCATGGACGAATCGGGCATCAAACAGATCTTCACCCGATCTTCTTGTACATAATTGGATAGTAGGGCTTTGACATGTCCAATTTCTTGTTTGCCAAATCGTCCTTTAATATTGATGAGCATGCTTTTTGCATGGGTAAACATTTGAATATCCATGAGTGGATTCTCTAAGGCTTCTGCCACAGCTGTGTCGGCGCGGTTATCGTTCTTACCGCTGGCTTCGCCTTTGCCTATCAAGGCACGACCACGGAATCGACAAGCGGTTTTTAAGTCATTAAAATCGGCGTTGACCATACCATGATTGGCTAAAACCTCATAAATGCCCGTGATAGAGTCTGCCAAGACTTGGTGCGCTCTGGCCATTTGTGCATCAATATCATCCGCTTCAACATATTCCAAATTCTCATTGGGTAATACAATCAGCGCATCGGTGTATTTTTGTAGTTCTTCTAAGCCTTGATTGGCCATCTCTGTTTTGCCTTCCCAATCATAGGGCATGTACACCACAGAAACCACCAGAATGCTCATATCACTGGCAATTTTAGCAATGACTGGAGAAGCACCAGTGCCAGTGCCACCACCCATTGACGTTGAAAGAAATATCATGTGGGTATCTTCCAAATGTTGGCGAATTTGCGCTTCTTGTTCTTCTGCAAATCGTCTGCCAATGACAGGGTCGCCGCCTGCACCCAAACCTTTATCACCTAATTTTATTTTACGATCTGCTGATTTATTCAATAAGGTTTGCTCATCAGAATTGACGGCAATTAATTCAATATGCTTAATGTCGGTTGAGTGGGTAATATAATCAACGGCATTACAGCCTGCACCGCCAACGCCAATCACTTTAATGACGGTGTTTAAGGGAGAATCCTTGGGGGATTGTTGATCCGATGGATCATCGGATTGTGCAGCGCCATTCACTTTGTGAGACTCCGGCTTTTTGGTTTCTAAGGGCGTATTTGAGTGAAATTTAGCCGGTTTGATGATCGTTTGTTCAGTCACCACAGATTGAGACGCCATAGTGGGTTCAAATGACTCGGTTTCTGCGCTCCAAAAAGCATCGCCCATGTCATCATAATGACTGTTAGGATGATACGATTCGTCCAAATAAAAAGCTTGTTCGTTCAAGTCAGGCATCATGACACGTGCGTCCCTATGATGCTGTTTGACTATTTTGGGCGTTTTGACTTCCTCAATGATGAGTTCAAAGGGCATGTCGCCGAACGTGGGGGTGTTTAACTGATGTTTAGCCATTTTGAATACCTTTGGGTTTGATGTTTGATGGGTCTATACCTTGCCTCATTGCTTTGATGGCGCAGTTTCTGCAAAGAATAGACACATGGTGAGTTATATGGTTCATAGGGTTATATTTTTTCAATCACAGTCAATTGAGCGCTACGCGCTCTGGGGTTATTGCTGATCTCTGCAGCACTCGGTGTTGTTTTAGCTATGAGCTTAATCGTGCTTTGGTTGTGGGTGACTGGCAAACCTCTGGGGACATCTGGCACCCCAGATTTGAGTTTACGAAACTGTTTAATGACTTGATGTTCAAGCGAATGAAACGTTAAAGTCGCCAATCGGCCCTTGGATTTCAACAAAGCGTGGCATTGTTCCAAAGTCTTTTCTAAAGCAGGGATTTCATCATTGATCACCAAGCGCAGCGCTTGAAAGGTACGAGTGGCTGGATGTTTGTTCTTTTCACGTTTTACAATGGCCGAAACCAACTTTGCAAGCTCAGTTGTTGTGTGCAGCCCATCGCTTTTTAACGCCGATTTGATGTGTTTGGCAATGGTGCGCGAATGTCTTTCTTGACCATATTTCCATAGCGCATTGGCGATGGTTGGCTCATCATTTTTGAGCAACCATTGGCGAGCGGTTAAACCCGTCGAACGATCCATGCGCATATCCAAGGGTCCTGACTGTTGAAATGAGAATCCACGGTGGGCTTCGTCCAATTGTGGAGACGAAACACCGACATCGAGGAAAATGCCATCAATGGCACCGTCCTTGTCTGACATAGCAGCCGATATATTGCTGAAGTTGTCGTGAATCAACTGTAATCTGTTGTCACTAAAATGGTTGTGACCATAATCAATGGCTTCAAGGTCTTGATCAATGGCAAATAAGGTGGCTTTGGCGCTGAGTTGCTCAAGTAATGCTGCTGAATGCCCCCCACGACCAAAGGTCCCATCAACATAGACGCCGTCTGTATCAGTAATTAAATGTTTTGTGACTTCGGCAACCATGATAGGGTGGTGTAGCATTTATGTTTTAAGATTTTGTAATACTTCAGTCAAGGGGTTGGATTTATCCAAAGGTTCTAAAATGTCTGGTTGAACAGCGCTGATTTCAAATTTATTGCCTAAGCGTCTCAGATCAACTTCGGTGGTTATGTGCGCATAAGCCATCAGTACTGAGGGCAATCGAATGCGCCCAGCATTGTCCATAATAACTTCGGTGGCACTGCCAAGGAAACGACGTTTTGCTTCGCTGGCTTGAGGGTCAATGCTTGATAATTGGGACCAAGCAGGCATGATTTCCTCTTCCCAATAACGGAAAGGGTAGAGCACCAATATGCGCTCGTATAAATCAATCGTTGAAATCAGTCTCTTACCCCAAGATTCCAATAATTCGTTTCTATAGCGTACGGGAATGGCAATGCGTGCCTTGTCGTCTAATTTGATTTGTGCAGGACCTGGAAAATTCATAGTGCGCAAATTATCCCACAAATTCCCACTTTGTGAAGTAATTTTTATAATTTAGTGGCTATTATGCGCGTATATTATTAGAAATTAAATTAAGTATAATTAGATAACTTATTGATATATTTGTATAAAATATTTGAGTGTATTTTTGTGGTAATTTTATAATATTTACTGAAATATCAAAGAAATGAACATTAAATGTCCCTTCTTAGTAGAGAATAGCCTTGTCAAACTGAAAAAAACAGTAGAATTCTTTAACTTTTGGCTACCAATCGCCCCCGACAATCTAAACGCATGGACTTTTCTCAAACATCTTTCATACTAAGCACCCCTTTGTTAGAAACGGCACCCACTGACACAGGGAGTGAAATTGCTTTTGCAGGGCGCTCTAATGCGGGTAAATCAAGTTTCTTGAACGCATTGTGCCGCCAAAAATCTTTGGCAGTGACCTCCAAAACACCAGGTAGAACTCGACATTTGGTGTTTTTTCAATGCCAAGAATCCGCTCAGCAACGCTTGGTTGATTTGCCTGGCTATGGATTTGCCAAAGCGTCCAAAACAGAACAGAAGAAGTGGCAGAACTTGATTGGTACTTACATCAGTGGTCGTCAATCATTGCGCGGGATCGTTTTGATTTGTGATGTGCGTCACCCACTGCGTGACACCGATTTTATGTTATTAGATCTGGTAGAAAGTTTACAGATCCCTGTACATTTGTTTTTTTCTAAAGCCGATAAGATCAGCAACAACGTGTTGTTTCAACAGAAAAAACAATTTGAAAAACAATTAGAAGCGTTTCAAGTGGTCAGTTTTTCAGTGGGTTCGTCCAAATCCAAAAAAGGCTTGGAAGCCGTGGAAAATTGGATTCGTTTATATTTGCGCTAAGGGGCACTCATCGTGCTTGAAAAATTCAGACCTTACATCGAACTCACACGGCTCAATAAACCCATCGGTATATATTTACTGCTTTGGCCGACGGCATGGGCCTTGTATTTGGCAGCCCCCTTGGATCAACAAGATGGCTTTATCAATCTCATATTCGCCCTTGGGGTCATTGTCATGCGTTCAGCCGGTTGCGTGATCAACGATTATGCCGACCGAGACATTGATGGCAAGGTGGCGCGCACAGGCAGTCGTCCTTTGGCTGATAATCGAGTGAGTCCACGACAAGCCTTGTTGTTTTTCGGCGGGTTAATCGGCGTGGCATTTATTTTGGTTTTGCAATTAAAAGTTCAAACCATCTTGTTTTCCGCCGTTGCGCTGTTCTTGGCGACGCTGTATCCTTTTACTAAGCGTTATATTTGGTATCCTCAGTTTTTTTTGGCTTTAGCCTTCAGTTCGGCCATTCTGATGGCCTTCATTGAATATCAAGGTCAATTACCTTTGATTTGTTGGCTACTATTTGCTTTGAATATGTTTTGGGTCATTGCATACGATACCATTTACGCTCTGGCTGATATAGTCGATGATGAAAAGGCAAACATCAAATCGACCGCACGCTGGTTTGGTTCTTATGCACACCGCATTTGTTGGTTGTTGCAGGCAGTATTTCTATTGGGGTTCTTAGGGTTGGCCTACGGTTTATTAGACACCCAATGGCCGTTTCTTATTTTTTGGGGAGTCGCCCTTGGGCTTACAGTGTATCAAGCCTTTTTAATGCGCTCAAAACAACCCCATAATTACTTGAAAGCGTTCTTAAATAACCACTGGGTGGGTTTTAGTTTGTTTCTTGGATTATTGTTTGGCACCACTGTGGTTTGAGCATTGAGTGAAACAAGGCACTTTCCACAGGATGTTAGATTGCCCAGAATTTGAAATATTTAGAAGGGCGTTATTCAGTATAATATCAGCCTTCAATCTTTGTAAGATTTTCCATTTAAAGCATCAGGACACCAGCCAAATAATAGATCAATAATGAAAGCCAAATTTATTTTTATAACGGGTGGTGTGGTATCCTCATTAGGTAAGGGTATTACTGCCGCTTCACTAGGCGCCTTGCTTGAAGCCAGAGGCCTGGCTGTGTCAATGCTGAAAATGGACCCTTACATCAACCAAGACCCTGGCACCATGAGCCCGTTTCAACACGGCGAAGTTTATGTGACCGATGATGGCGCAGAAACCGATTTGGACTTGGGCCATTATGAACGATTTGTGGAGCGCAAGATGTCTGCGAAAAACAGCTTCTCCACAGGCATTGTTTATCAAACCGTGTTAGATAATGAACGAGAGGGTGTGTATCTTGGCAGAACAGTACAGGTGATTCCCCACATAACCGATGAGATCAAACGTCGCGTTTTGCTGGCGAGTGAGGACTCAGAAGTTACCATCGTTGAAGTTGGTGGGACGATTGGCGACATCGAATCCCTACCCTTTATTGAGGCCATCAGACAGCTCCACGTTGAATTGGGTCGCCAAAACAGTGTGTTTGTCCACGCAACCTTATTGCCCTACATAAAAGCGGCAGGCGAAGTCAAAACCAAGCCGACCCAGCATTCGGTCAAAGAATTATTATCGATCGGCATTCAACCCGATTTCTTGGTGTGTCGAACTGAAGAAAATCTGACACAGCCCATGAAAGAAAAAATAGCCCTATTCACCAACGTGCCAGTGACAAATGTCATCGAAGCTGTTGATGTTGACAGCATTTATCGATTACCAAAACATTTGCGCGAACAAGGTTTTGACGACTTGATTATGGTGCATCTGGGCATTGATGCCATCCAACCAGATTTGGCTGACTGGGATGAAGTGCTTGATCGCATGGATCATCCACAATTGACAGTCAAGATTGCCATGGTCGGCAAATATGTTGAACTGGTTGATGCCTACAAGTCGGTCAATGAATCACTGTTACACGCGGGCATTCATCACCGTGCCAAGGTTAATATTGAGCACATCGATGCCGAACATATCGAGCATGCTGGCGTGGATGTACTCAAGGATTGCCATGCCATCTTAGTGCCAGGCGGTTTTGGTGAAAGAGGCTTTGAAGGCAAGTTAAAAACGGTTCAGTATGCCCGTGAACACAAAATACCTTTTCTCGGCATTTGTCTGGGCATGCAGTGCGCGGTCATTGAGTATGCCCGTAATCAATTGGGATTGGCTCAAGCCAACTCAACCGAATGGGCAGCTAACTGTCAGCATCCAGTCGTTGGGCTGGTTTCTGAATGGGTTGATTTGACGGGCAAAAAAAATGCCCGATCTACTGATTCGCCCAAAGGCGGCACCATGCGTTTGGGTGCGCAAACTTGTCAATTGTTGGAAGATTCTCAGGCGCACCACGCATACGGCAGTTTAAGCATCAACGAACGCCATCGCCATCGTTATGAAATCAATGAAAACTATATTCAACAATTAGAGGCCTCTGGGCTGGTTGTCAGCGGTCGTTCGCAAGAAGCCTTGGTTGAAATGATTGAATTGCCCAAGTCAGAACATCCATGGTTTGTCGGTTGCCAATTCCACCCTGAACTGCGGTCATCTCCGCGCAAGGCGCATCCCTTATTTGTTCAATTTATTGCCCAAGCCGTTAAGCAAAGCGCACAAAAGGCGGATGACTCATGAAACTACATGGATTTGACATTGGTTTAGAATCGCCTTTTTTATTGATTGCAGGCCCCTGTGTCATTGAATCAGAAGCGATGGTCATGGACATAGCTGGACAAATAAAAGCCGATTGTGCTGACCTTGGCATCCCCTTCGTGTTCAAAGCCTCATTTGATAAAGCCAATCGAACTTCTATGACCAGTTATAGGGGTGTAGGTTTAGACGCGGGGCTGAAAATATTAGAGAAAGTACGAACCCAAATTGGCGTACCCGTATTAACCGATGTGCACGAGGACACGCCTTTTGAGGAAGTCGCCAGTGTGGTCGATGTGTTGCAGACGCCAGCATTCTTAGCCAGACAAACCAATTTCATTGTGCGCGTGGCGGCCTGTCAAAAACCAGTAAACATTAAAAAAGCCCAGTTTATGGCACCGTGGGACATGGTCAATGTTGTAGAAAAAGCAAAATCAACGGGTAACGAAGCGATTATGGTTTGCGACCGTGGCACCAGTTTTGGCTACAATCAGTTGATATCCGACATGCGCGGATTGGCGCAAATGCGTGAAACGGGTTGTCCTGTGATTTTTGATGCAACCCATTCTGTCCAACAGCCTGGCGGTTTGGGTGGGCGCTCAGGTGGGGATAGGAAGATGGTGCCCGTGCTCGCAAGAGCCGCCTTGGGTGCCGGCGTTTCAGGCCTATTTATAGAGACCCATCCCAATCCTGAACAAGCCATGAGCGATGGACCCAATATGTGGCCACTGGCAAAGTTGAAGCCCCTGCTTGACAATTTAAAGGCGATCAATGACGTGGTGCGCCAATCAAATTTTGATGAAAATACCCTATAAACTCCGCTATATTGATAAAGGCGTGAAAACAGGACATAACGAGAGAAATTATGACAAAAACAACCAATATAAAACACATTCATGCCCGTCAAATTATTGATTCACGAGGGAATCCAACGGTAGAGACTGAAATCACCTTAGAACATGAGAACTGTTGGGGCAGAGCGGCAGTACCCTCTGGCGCATCGACAGGTTCTCGCGAAGCGGTTGAACGGCGTGATGGTGATCCCGCTTGGAAAGGCAAAGGCGTTATGGGTGCGGTGACTGCGGTTAATACCATCATTCGTCAGTCATTGGTGGGGCAGTGTGCTGACTTGACAAAAGTCGATGAACGCCTGTTGCAATTAGACGGTTGTTCAAATAAGGAAAATTTAGGCGCAAATGCGATTTTATCGGTTTCTATGGCGCTGAATGTTGCGCTGGCTCAATATCATAAAATGACGCTCTATCAACTCATTGCCGAACAAGTGGGTCAAAAGCAATTATTGCTGCCCACACCCATGATGAATGTCATCAATGGCGGATCACACGCCAATAACAGCGTTGATTTTCAGGAATTTATGATCATCCCCGCAGGTTTTGATCGATTGAGCGATGCTTTGCGCTGTGGTGCCGAAGTTTTTCAGACGCTCAAAACCATTTTAGACCAAAAGAAAATGAGCACAGCAGTGGGTGATGAAGGCGGATTTGCACCCAATTTAGAATCAAATGAACAAGCCTTAGAGATGATCACAATGGCAATTGAAGCTGCAGGTTATACAGCTGGGGAGCAAGTGCTATTAGCGCTCGATGTTGCCGCTTCAGAATTTTATCGAACAGGAAAATATCAATTAGAAAGCGAAGGTTGTGCCTTAGATTCGCAAGATTTTATAGAGTATTTATCCAACTTGTGTGACAAGTACCCCATTGTTTCTATTGAAGATGGTTTAGACGAAAATGATTACCCTGGCTGGCAGTTGATGACCGAAAAAATGGGCCATAAAATTCAATTGGTCGGCGATGATTTATTTGTGACCAATGCCGAAATTCTGGCTCAAGGTGTGCAACAGAAAATGGCCAATGCGGTATTAGTCAAAGTGAATCAAATTGGCACGCTGAGCGAAACGTATGAGACCATGAAATTTGCCAATGCATCGGGTTACAACTCTATCATCTCCCACCGCTCTGGTGAAACTGAAGACGTCTTCATTGCAGACTTAGCGGTCGGCACAGGTTGTGGACAAATAAAAACCGGTTCAATGTCACGCACAGACCGAGTCGCCAAATATAATCAATTGTTGCGCATCGAAGAGCAATTGGGTGAAAACGCCCTTTATTCGGGCAGCGCACCATTTAAAAAATAATGATGTTAGAGAATTGTTGATGAAGTGGATTTTTTTGATCGTTATTGTCGTACTTCAAGCCAAATTATGGGTGGGACACAATGGTTTGGTGGACTTGTATCATAGAGATCAAGCCATTTCAAAGCAGCAATTGGAAAATCAAAAATTACAAGCTCAGTTGGATCGCTATCAGAAAAATGTCGCCTTATTACGCGCCTATCCACAAGCATTAGAACAGTACGCTCGACGAGATTTGGGGCGGCTTAAAAAAGATGAAAAATGGTACTGGATCATCGACGATGAACGTTGAGTTGCAATGACCGATATTCCAGCAGATACAGGACCCATCATTCATTCAAACGCCTTCTTGGCATTGTTGCTACCTGAAGCGGTAAAAGATGAGATTGCTAATGAGTTATCAAAACACATGAGTAATCCAGCGCTGTGCCGACTGCCTGAAAATTGGCACATCACCTTAAGTGCGATTGGCGATATCACCAAACGCGGCGAGAAAAACTTCTTGGGCCTACTGCAGACCATCAAATTCTCACCCACACCTAAGATTACTTTATCAAAGTTTTCTGCTTTTCCTTCTTCAGATAGTTATGCCCTTACAGGACAAGCATCAGATGCGCTGATTCAGTGGCAGAGCGCAATTAAATCCGCCATCTTGGCTTTGGACTATGAAGTCGAGCCGAATGATTTTATACCCCACGTATTATTGGCTGATGACATATCAACCATGACAGCGTCTGAAGTAGCGTTTGAATTATCTTTTGAAGCGCAAGCCATTGCTCTGATGGCGCAAGATGATCAAGGCTATAAAGTGATTGGTACTCAGTCCTTTTAGACCATCACTGAGCTTTGCTGATCACAGGCAAATCTTCTTTGATCGGATAATGCAGGGCGGCCGAGACCAGCCCAAATAGAATGGCGAGTATCCAGATGGGCATGTAGCTACCATAGGCTTCAAATGTCAGTCCGCCCAACCAAGCCCCCAGAAACGATCCCACTTGATGAGAAAAAAAGACGATGCCATAAAGCAAGGACAAGTGCTTGACGTCAAAAAAATAGGCAACCAATCCGCTCGTCAGTGGCACTGTGCCTAACCATAAAAAGCCGATGAATACCCCAAATAAGATGGCCGTTGTGGGCGTCAGTGGCACTAAGATGAATATTAAAATCACCAGTGATCGAAGTAAATAAAGCCCAGTAAGCACAGTCTTTTTACGGTATCGCCCACCTAACCAGCCAGCGAACAGCGTGCCGAAAATATTAAACAGGCCGATTAACGCCAAGGCGTAAGAAGCCGTTGTGGAAATAATGCCATTGTCAATTAAGTAGGCCGTCAAATGGGTGGCAATAAAAACCACTTGAAAGCCACAGACGAAAAATCCCAAAGTCAGTAGGATGAAATCTTTGTGTGTACGCGCTTCGATGAGTACAGAGCGCATAGTTTGGTCGCTCGATTTTCTGGCGGCTAAGGGTGTGTGAGAATACTTTAAAGCAAAAGCAAAGGGAATGAGGAAAGTTGCAATGACGCTTAAGATGATAAAAGACCCAAACCAACTGTACAATTCAAACAGATGCGCAGAAATGGGAACCAGGGCAAACTGACCAAATGATCCAGCGGCAGAAACAACGCCCAGTATAAAAGACCGCCGCTCTTCGCTACAGACTTTGGCAACAGCGCCCAAAGCAATTGAGAGCCCACAACCAGCGAGTCCGAAACCAATCATCACTTGGCCCAAGAAAAAAGACCATTGGCCAATGTCGGCAATGATCAACAGTCCACAAACATAAAGAACCGCCCCGAGCAGCGCTGACTTATGAGCACCATAGCGGTCGGCAATTGCCCCAAAAAAGGGCGAGCTGAGACCCCAAAGTAAATTTTGCACAGCAATGGCAAAACCAAACCACTGTCTATCCGAGGTGCTTAATTCATCAAAAGGCAAGGCAAAGATGCCCAAAGATTGTCTGGTGCCGAGTGAGATCATCACAATGGCGATGGCTGAGAAGATAACGATGCGGGTTGGAGTCATCAGTCTTTATCCTGTTCATCTTCTTCCATAGAACCTGAAATGGTTTTACCAGGAATGTGATTGATTTCATTAAACCAACCGTGCAAATCACTGTCTCTACACTGCTTACTGCAAAATGGGCGATTTGGGTTTTGTGCACCCAGCTGGCATAATTTCTTGCAATTAGGGCAGGGCATCAAGGTTGTCAGGTTGTCTGGTTTAGTCACTGACAGCTTCCTCCGCTTCAGGGATTTATTAAATCAGGGGCGTATAAATAAAAGAGGGGTCATTATCGTGTATCCTTGAAACAGTTTTGTGCTTTTTATGGGTCTATGAGTTTTGACTTTTAAGTGTTTAGATGGGTTAGGGCATATTCATTCAACTTAATTTTGAATATTGCTATAATAAAACACTTCAATGTTTAGCAAATCAGCATTTGGAGTTTATCAAAATGTCAAAATTATTTAAATTTCCCACACCACCTGGTAGTGAAATCACCTCAGAAGACGATTTTATAAACCGTCGTCAATTCGTTAAATTGGGGGCAGCAGCAACCATTGCATCAGTTGGTTTGCCACAAATGGCATTGGCCAGTTTGGGCGAAAAAAATCTTGAATTTAGCGTTGAAGAAAAGCCCACCAGTTATAAAAGGATTACCACCTATAACAATTATTATGAATTAGGCACTGATAAAGCCGACCCTGCGAGAAACGCCAAATGGTTGGAAAAATCGATGAAACAGCGTGATCCATGGAGCATTGAGATCACTGGCGCCGTTAAAAGACCCGGTAAAATCCACATGGAAGACATGCTCAAATTGCCTTTGGAAGAGCGAATTTATAGTTTCAGATGTGTTGAGCGTTGGTCAATGGTCGTGCCCTGGAATGGCTTTCAATTGAGCCATCTGATCAAAAAATTTGAGCCCACCAGCGAAGCAAAATACGTACAGTTCACCACTATTTTAGATTCAAAAAATCTGCAAGGACAGCGTTATCCTGTTCTTCGATGGCCCTACCATGAAGGGTTGAGAATGGATGAAGCAATGAATCCTCTGACATTGATGGCTGTAGGGATTTATGGCAAATCCTTGTTGCCTCAAAATGGCGCACCCGTCCGTTTGGTCGTTCCTTGGAAATATGGCTTTAAGAGCATCAAGTCCATAACCAAAATTCATTTTACAGAAGAGATGCCCAATACGGCTTGGAATGATGCTGCACCGAATGAATACGGTTTTTACGCCAATGTTAATCCCAATGTACACCATCCCAGATGGTTACAAAGTCGTGAACGGCGCTTGGGAGAATTCAGAAAAAGGGACACATTGTTGTTTAACGGCTATGGGAAACAAGTGGCCAGCATGTACAAGAAAATGGACTTGCTCAGATACTATTAGAATAGCGCCTGAATTATAGAAGTAGCTCTAATGTACCCTTTGACATGGACCCGCGTCGGTCTATTCACATTGTCAATTATTCCAGCGTTTTGGTTTACTTGGGGACTTTTTCAAGACGACCTTTGGGCCAATCCCATTGAGTACATCACCCACCAATCTGGACAATTAAGCCTGTTTTTCTTGGTACTCACCTTGATGGTAAAACCTGTGCAAGAACTTTTAGGTTGGTTTGCACCCATGAGTTATCGTCGTCAACTGGGCCTATTTGCCGCCTTTTATGCGGTTCTACATTCGCTTGTGTATCTCGGTCTTGATTTGGGATTTTATTGGGATGAGATCTGGTTGGACATTCTTGAACATCCCTACATTTGGGCTGGGATTGTCGCCGTAATTGTGCTGATAGTATTGGCTCTGACTTCAACCACGGGTTGGCGCAAACGCCTGAAAAAAACCTGGCAAAAAATTCACAACTGGGTGTATATCATCCCCGTATTGGGTGTGCTCCATTTTGTTCTATTAGTCAAAGCCGACTACGCTGAACCCATACTGTTTGGCTTTATGTTTGTGCTATTGCTATCCTGGCGCATTCTCAGCCCAGAAAAACGCCGCAAATTTAAAGTCCTCTAAGACTTTGCCAAAGCCATTCATGCTTGTTAAAATATTTCTTTCTGTATTTGTCATTCCGATCTAAAAGACATGAAAACCAAAGCCATCCTCTGTTACGGTGTCAATCAACCTCCAGTTGTAGAAGAAATCATACTCGATCCGCCCAAAGACGACGAAGTCTTGGTCAAAATCATGGCAACGGGTGTTTGTGCCAGTGATGCACACGTGATCACCGGCACCATTCCATCACCCTTTCCTGTTGTATTAGGACACGAAGGCGCAGGCATCGTTGAATCTGTAGGTAAGTCAGTCACAAGAGTGCAGCCAGGAGATAGCGTCGCATTGTCTTGGGCGCCCGATTGTGGCCATTGCTTTTTTTGTGATTCGGGGCATTCGCATTTGTGCGAAAGTTCAGCGCCTAAAGTTTTGGATGGCGGTCTGTTAGACAGCACGTCTCGTATGAAAACCGCCAGCGGAGAAACCATTTACCACTACAGTTTTTTATCGACTTGGGCTCAGCACGCGGTTGTGAACGAAGCCAGCTGCATCAAACTTGACGATGGTATGGATTTCGCCCCTATTTCTCTTATAGGTTGTGCCGTCATGACAGGCATAGGCGCAGCCATGAATACCGCCAAAGTGACTCCAGGGAGCACCGTGCTGGTGTATGGCTTAGGCGGCGTGGGCTTAAATGTGATTCAAGGTGCACGTATCTGCGGCGCGGAAACGATCATCGGTGTTGATACCAATACCGATAAGGTGGACATAGCCAAGACCTTTGGCATGACCCATTTTGCTAAGCCAGATGAGGTTGAAGCTATGGTGTCATCACTCACACGTGGCATAGGCGTTGACTATTCATTTGAGGTGGTGGGTAATGCAGACCTGCTCGCACAAGCACATGCACTAACGCGACGCAGAGGAACCATTGTTGCCGTGGGCATAGACGCTGTCGGCAAAAACGTGAACCTGCCCCAACAAAACATCCCTCGCGAAGAGAAGATTTTAACGGGCAGCTTTTATGGCAGTGCCAACTGCAGACTTGATTTTCCCAAAATCGCCAGACTTTATCAAAAAGGAGAAGTGCTTTTAGACGAATTGGTCACCCAAACATTGTCGTTAGACCAAATTGCTAAGGCGCTTGCGGACTTTAAAGAAGGCAAAGCGATTCGTACGGTTTTATTACCCCACGAATAACCCGTTATGATAATCACCTAAAGGATAACCAAGGATCAATTACTATGAGTATTTACATTGGAGAATCATTTGTTGGAGAAGACGGCGCAGGAAACTTCAATGCTGCACACATAAACGCGCTATTTGGACCAAAATCGAGTGCTGTAGGACAAGCATTGCTCAATGCAATGGCCGCCCCCAGACAAGGTTATATCCCCTTCATGGCCATACATCAACCAGGCATCCCAGTTAAGCCAGACACCTTATTTGCTGCCAAAGCTGAAATCACCTCTGACAAACATGGTGATGCAACTTGGGGCGCGGCTCAAGCAGGTTTAGCCAGAGGCATACAAGAACTTGTGGAAGAAGGCGTCATTACTGATGACATGTTTGAAAACTGGTGTATTGTGGCCTGCGTCTGGGTCAACCCTAAAGTGACTGATTTAGACTTGGTCTATATCAACAATCGACAATGTATCGCCACAGCTATAAAAAAATCTCTGTCAGGAAAGCCCACCAAACAAGATGTGGCAAATGCCCAAGCAAATGCATACAACCCATTTTATACCCCGAAACGATAGTCATTTTTGCTGTTGCTCTAACTCGCGGTGCTCGTTGAGCAGTTGAACGTCCTCTCATCCCTCCCTTATTAGTATTTGTGAGTAAATTTAAAAACCTATTCTTTATATTTACAATGATATCTATTCTCGGATGAGCAGGAATGCAGCAAACTCCTAAAGATGTCAAAAGTGTATTCACTATAGATTATTCAGATTTAGATGGAAACAAAAGTGAACTCTGGAAAAAGGGACGCAACTTTTTCTCCAGAACATACGGCGACTTTAATTCTGTATTCAAAACTGTTGATATTGACCAGGGCATACTCATTGGGCGAGCAATATTTAACTGGAATTTAGTTGAAAACAATTGCTCTTCATACTATGAAATCACTTTTGTTGCTAAAGACCAAAAGGCACGGCTTCGGCTTGAATTAATTGATGCCGTCCCTGCAACTAGTGCATGTAAAGGTTGGTCTTGGCCAACGAAATCAGGCTATAAAGAAGTAGTCATGGATTTCAAAAACCCAAGTGAACGTTTAGAGACTGAGTTAAAAGGTAATGGAAAGACTGATGATGTAATGGATTTTTAACTTATTTCACGCGAAACACTCAGATAGAATAAGCAGCGAGGCTAACAAAGCGTTGGAGTCGGTAAACACGCATTTTTAAAAAGACAAATTAACTCGCTGTCGCTCAAACAATAATTTATTTTTTTAAAAACACGCAATTCCGCTCAACTCGACCGTTATGTGTATGTAACGACAGCCCATCGCTTAACTTAATTTGTAAATGCTGTCATGTAATGGATAAATGATTATGAAACTCAATAACAATTCTTTTTTAACTAACAAGGTCATGCACGTGGACGGCTTACAGTCGCCAGTGATGGCTAGCGTTTGATGATTGCGAGAAATTAAATACTATGAACTATAAAAATGCGAATTTATGCAGAGTAAGAACGATAACTGTTTTTTTATCTTTAGATAAGAATCAGGAGCAATGGAGAGCGGAGATCACCAAAGCATCTAACTTTCTCTCCAAAACTTCCAAACAACTAAATAATATTGGTTACGATGTGCAAAGTGTACGAATTGTTACCAACCCTTTTGGTGAGTATTTAAATACTTCTAGTATTCAAACTGCTAAAGAAGGCTTAGGGCTACTTAGTAGCTTTTTAGCAGATTTATCGACTAATGGAATTAGGGTTCGCTTTGCCATTGGAGAAGCTATTACGCATCATGAAATTTCAATGCTTCCAGAGTTGATTAAAGAATTTGGAGATTTGTGTAATGCTTGTGTCAATATTGGTATCGATAACTTAGAAGTATTGGACAATGAATTAATTTTAGATTGTGTAGACACTATTATAAAGATCAGTAAAACAACTCCAGGAGGTGAAGGGAATTTTAACTTTACAGTCAATTGTAACTGTGCATCACTTATTCCGTACTTTCCCGCTAGTTATCATAAAAAAGAACTTGGAGATCAGTTTGTCATTGGTTTAGAAACACCTGATTTACTTGTACATGTTTTGAAGCATTGCAATGAAGCGAATAAAAATAAAACGCATCGTGATTTATTCGGTACTTATTATGAAGCCATGCACCAAGCTTTACAGCATCACATTTTAAACATTAGCGAAGTCATTGATAATTGCAAGGATAGTAATAGCTATAAATTCGCTGGTTTTGACAGTTCTTCCGCACCATCAAAATCTTGCTCCAGTATGGCCAAAGTTTACGAATTAATAGGAGTTGAATATTTTGGAGCGGTCGGAACAATTGAAGCCTCTTCATTGCTTACCAAGGTTTTCAAATCAATAAAAAATGTAGATCTTGTGGGTTTTTCAGGTTTAATGCTTGCTTTAACAGAGGATACAGGCCTGGCAGCAGGAAGCACAAGAGGAGAATTCAATATACAATCACTATTAACTTATAGTGCTGTGTGCGGTATTGGATTAGATACCGTGCCAATTCCAGGAGACACACCTCGTCACAAAATAGCCGCTTTAATACGAGACACAGGAACAATGGCTTACCGATTAAATAAGCCTTTAACCGTAAGATTATTCCCAGTTCCAAATTTGAATGCTGGAGATATGACAATTTTTGAAAGTGATGATTTATGCAATTGTACAGTTTTGGCTGTTCCTTAGAAAATCATCTAACAAAGCACTCCAGTGGACGGCTACCGCCGCCGCTGATGAGTTTGGACGTTAGTTGCTAGAGACAATGAGAGAGTAATGAAAAAACTATTTATCACCTTATTATTTGTATTTAGCCATTCCGCTTTTTCAAGCGAAGTGATTGAAACTTGGGAATGCCAAGAATCCAGTTATGGCAACTGGGCAGATATACTAGTTCAGGCACAAGTCATAAAAGACCGCACAGAAGGTGAAATTCATGTTGCTGGCATAATTCATAGCACGGAGTTTCAAATTAACGGCTTTAACCGTCGCTGGGACTTCGGCCTATCAGATGAAGGGGCTTATAAATTCGCATTTGTAATCAAACCAAATGGTAATGCAAGTTACTATGATTTTAGTCTTAAGTCACAATCAGGCCCAAGCATGATTTTGCATTGTAGGCAAAAATAAAATGCAACTAACAAGGCTAGGCATTGGACTGCCAAAAGCGTCACTTAAATTGCTTGCCCAATTACGAGCCACCTCTGTCAGCCGATGCTTGCGGCGTTAGCCTAAAAATATTAACGAGGATAAAAAATGAAAATTGGATATATTGGATTGGGAAATATGGGTGCGCCAATGGCTATTAACTTAGCAAAAGCTGGGTGCGATATCACTGTGTATGATTTAGACGAAAATAAAATTTCCCCAGTCACTCTGTATGGAGCCAAAATTGGAAAAAATGGAATAGATGTAGCCAAGAATGTAGATGTGTTATTTACCTCTTTCCCAGAACCTCATCATGTTGAAAAAGCCCTTCCTTCATTGCTTGATGTTATGCAAAGCGGTAGTACCTGGGTTGATTTAACAACCAATGACCGAGAGTTATTATTACAATTAGAAAAACTAGCACTTGCAAAAGGCGTTTCAGTTGTAGAGGCTCCCGTCACAGGTGCTGTTGATGGTGCTCGATTAGGAAGACTCACTTTTTTTGTTGGCGGTGAAAAAACGGTTATCAATAATGTTAGACCTTATCTTGAAATAATGGGCAAAATAATTGAGTGTGGCTCTTTGGGTACAGGCAATATAACAAAACTGGTAACTAATCAAATATGGTTTATTAATGCGTCAGCTATTGGAGAAGCATTGATATTAGGTAAGAAAGCTGGTGTTGATTTACTCGTGCTTTGGGAGGCTCTAAAAAATAGCGTGGGCGACACATTTGTTGTACGTCACGATGTGCCATCCATTTTTGATGGACACTATGATCCTTCTTTCTCTTTAGATTTATGTTGCAAAGACTTGCGTTTATTAAGTGAAATAGGAAAAGAAAACGGCGTACAAATGGATATGACATTATTAGCCCGTGAAAAATTTGAGAAAGCCAAGAACAATTATGGTGGTAGTGCAGCGGAATTGTTAGTTTGTAAACTAGTTGAAGAAGCTAGCCAAACAGATTTAAGAGTTGAAGGAGACTGGAAGAAACATTGGGAAGTTTAATTTTGAAATAAGGACTCATTACAAAAAAAATCTTGGCTAACAAAGCACTACAGCGGACGGCTAATCGCTGCCGCTGAGTTTGATCGTTATAAGCATTAGGAGGAGTAGTGAATACTGAAGAAAAGAAAAAACATGGCGTTGGAGCTTTTGTATTAGCTGGCTTGTCTTTCATCCCACTCATCGGTATCTTTTCCGGTATCATCTGTATTGTCATCGCTGTCGTTGGTAAAAAATCAAACTCGAAACTTCTTGGTGGCTTGGGCTTCGCTGGAATAATATTCAGCGTTGTTCTTTATGGCTCACTGTTCTACAAGGCTTTCAACGATAATGAATTTTCAAAGGGTTTTGAAGTTCACGCAATAAGTGCTATGACTTCCTTAGTTAGGCAGATTGAATACTACAAACTTCAGCACGGAGCTTACCCTGAATCAATGGCCGCCCTTCGAGAGAACTTGAAGGAAGGTGAAATGGTATTCTCCTTTGATATGTCTGACCCATTGAATATTGGTGAGCAGCAACGTGATTTTTACTACAAAGTCCTGGATAATGGAGAAAATTATCTACTGTTTGGTATAGGCCAAGATGCTGAGCCTTTTACTCAGGACGACATATTTCCAATTATTGACCCAGAAAAAGATAAAAATATTGGCTGGGTGCAGGCCCCATAGTGGCTTATAACAAGTCAATCAATGTCGCCCCTTCGGGGCTGGATCTCCGCACTGCGTGCTCCGGCCCATTATTGAGGCGTTATGTTTCCCCCATTATAGGAATAGAAAATGAATAAATCGGAAGAGTTTTGGGACGGAGCGTCCAAAAACTACGACAAGACCGAAGAACGTTTTGAGTACATTCACAGTAGGTCTAGGGAAAACACCAAAAGATTCCTAAAGGGTAGCGATACCGTTCTTGATTATGGGTGCGGAACAGGAACCGCAGCGTGTCAGTTTTCCAGTCAAGTTAAAGAAGTTCACGCTATTGATATATCATCGAAGATGATTGAAATTGCGAGGGAGAAAGCGGAGGCTACGAAAGTTGAAAATGTAAGATTTGAGCATTCAGATATTTTTGACAGCAAATATTCTAATGAATCCTATGATGTCATCCTGGCTTTTAATATGTTGCATACAGTCCCTAGTCCACAGGATGTCATGCTACGAATAAATGAATTACTAAAGCCAGATGGTTTATTCATTTCCGTTACACCTTGCTTGCGTCAAAGGATGTCATTTTTAGTTAATCTTCAAATCCAGCTGGTACGGGTCTTATGTAAATTTGGATTAATTCCCATACCAATAAGAAGAATTACAAGCTCTGAAGTAGAATATTTATTAGAAACTGGCGGATTTCAACCAATTGAGTCCGAAGAGATCTATAAAGACGCATCTAGCTATTTTGTCGTGGCTAAGAAATTACCAAAAACATAACAATCACAGGCAAAGCGACGCAAAAAACGCGCGCATGCTGTAAGCGTTAGCGTTCAGTAAAAATCATGTGGATATTGTTCAAAAATAACCTGTAAAATACAGCATGAAAATTGTTCTTAACACACATTAATTTAATACTTATTAAGAAAATAATGACTGATAAAAACACTGGATCAAGCCCCACACAACAAGACATTGAAAAAGCAGTCGTTCTCGATGTGAGATTCATTCTTGATTTCACAGCTATCCCAGAAATGAATAATGCAGAAGCTTACAGAAATTGGGGGCGTTCAGGTGGACAAGCTCCTTGGGCTGAAGTTCCAGGCCTGAGAAGCAAGTACTTTACTTTGAACGAAGAAACGAATGAAGCTGGCGGTTTTTATACATTCTTCAATCGAGAAGCCCTCAATGCGTATATGGAAAGTGACTTGTTTAAATCAATGGAAACGTTTCCTTTCATCACCAACCTCAAACTCACCATTTTCGAGGTAATTGCAGGAACTGAGCTTACGATGGATTTAGGAACATGGCATTAAGTTTTGTTAGCAAAGCCTTAAATTCAGCTAACAAATCACTCCAGCGGACGGCTAACGCCGCCGCTGAGTTTAAGCGTTAGGAGTAAAAAAATGGATCAAAGTCCTCCGCAAGGATCAAGCATAGAAGTTGGTACTCTTAATGGGTATCATCATTCCTCATGGTAATGGTGGTGCGATGAGGTATTTTATTGGGGCTTTTCTTGTATTTTGGCTTGGTGGTTGGTTTATAGGATTGACTAGTGCTGTCGAAGAAATAATGTCCGGTAATGGTGGTGCATTTCTTATATTCTGGCTTGGAGGCTGGACTATTGGTGGTATTTTTGCCGTCTATTTTATTTATCGAGTATTTAGAAAGTCCGTGCCTGAACAGCTGTTACTGAATAAGCCTAATTTCTCAGTAGATACGGGAATACCACCATTCAAAATGAGCTATAGCATGACCAACCCAAAGGAATATTGGAAGACAATGTTTCCTAAAAGAAAAAGATTTCAAATAGATCACAATGAAATGAAAACATTGGAACTAAGGGAATCAGAATCAGGTAATAGGCTCACAGTAGATAAGGGAAAAGACAGACTCGAATTGGCAAAATCAGTAACGGAAATAGAAAGAGAATGGCTGTTCAAATACTTGAGCAATAATTACTCCTAACAATTAGCTCCACTGGACAAAATACTCGCTTAATGTACATCCGAATAAAATCATAAAGGAAATTCCAATTGTTTATAGTAGAAAAAGTTGAAATAAATGGGTTTTGGCACCGATTTGACGCGACCTGCATTTTCAATGAGGACGTAAATATCATTATTGGTCGGAACGGAACAGGTAAGACTACCTTTATGAATATACTACACTCAGTCCTTACCGTTGATCTTCTAGGTCTTGCAGAAAATGACTTTGAATCAGCGAAAATATCGTTGATTAATGGAAACAAGCGTAAAACAATAAAAGTAGTGAAATCTGAAGACTTAGATTATCCATTCCCATTGGTTACCTATCAGATTTCTAGAAAGAAGGAAAAAGCTCTTCGCTTAATTGTGGGGGATAACAGGAGATTTTCCCCCAGCATGAAGCGCCGCCTATACGAAGAATCGATGGACTTACGCAGGGAGCTTGACGCTTTAACCTCAGTTTCATCGCTGTCAGTTTATAGATTGAGAAGTGACGATGAGTATGAAATTAGAGACCGGCATGGGTCTAGAGTACTATCTCCAGTTGATTATAGATTAAGTCAGGTGTTGGCGGGCTTAACAGAATTCCAGCTAGAGCTTGCAGAAAACGCACAGTCGGTTTCGAAGATTCTTCAAAGAAAGGTTCTTGGTTCGATACTTTATGGTGAAGATGACGCTGAGGAAGAAGGATTGGAATTGAAGTTCGACAAGGAAGAGGAGCAATCTAGATTAGTGTCTGCTTACACACAATTAAATGCCGTAGGCACTGACATCAAAAAGAAAATACGATTTCATGTTTCTGCAATTGATCGGACTATTTCAGATATAAATGCTTCAAAGGAAACAGATAAACAAATAAATATCGACATAAAGCCATTGGAGGCTTTGAGGAAAACAAGGCGAATAATAGAGCTTTCCCTCGATGCAAAAACAAGAAATCTGGAAATATATTCTCAAATTAATCAATTCTTAGAAGTTATTAAGGACTTTATTAGTGATAAGAGTTTTAGCTTTTCGTCAGGAAGGCTGGTTATTTCAAACGAGCATGGTGAAATTGATCATACAAAATTATCATCTGGTGAGAAGCAATTAATAATTCTTATGGTTGAAGCGTTATTGCAAAAATCTAATAAGCATATATTTTTGGCAGATGAACCAGAGCTATCTCTCCATATAGCATGGCAGAGGAAAATAATTCCTGCAGTGAAGCAAATTAACCCCAATGCTCAAGTGATAGTTGCGACACACTCTCCGGAAGTGGCTTCTAAATACAAGAATGCCATATTTGACATGGAGAAGTTGATCCATGCCTGATTTTGATTATTCGATTGACGCTAAAAACGTACTAAATAAGTTTTATAATGCTGAGAAGATGGTTTATGTTGAGGGAAAGGATGATATCCCGTTTTGGGAGTTTGTTTTTAATAAAATTGCGGGCTACAAGGTTGAAGTAGAGGCAGTAGATGGAAAGCCCGAACTTATGAAAATAGCAAAAACTATTCGAACAGATAATGCAGAATATCTAGTTGCAATGGATTCTGATTTTGATATTTTCAAGGATTTAGGCAATCACACTAATATTATAAAGACGCCAGGATACTCAATAGAAAACACATTGGTTACAAATGTTTCACTAGCGAAGATCATAAAAAATCTTGCACGAGTTCCAAGTAAAGATGTTCCATGGGATCGATGTGATGATTGGCTAGGTAAAGTTAATGAAATGATTAAACAGCTTGTAATATTGGATGTTGCAAATGAGTTGGGTGGTCATGGGGTGAAAGTGGCCCTAGAAAACAGCGATAGATTTATGATTTCAAATAAATCCTGCGAACTATGTTCGGAAAAAATTGGAAAATTTATAGAAAATTTGAAACTCGATGTATCGGAAGACGTGGCTTCGAGTATTGATAATATGATCCGTGATTTAAATCTTTCATACATCGACATTATTAGAGGCCATTTTTTGTTTTCTGCCGCGCTTAGGTTTGTAAGGTCAAAAGTGAGGGAGATAGGAAAAAATATTTCTATCTCTATGGATGCTATTTACGCAAATATGCTCTTAGTATTTGAAAATACATTCGATGAAAGGCATCCACATTTTTCTCATTATAAAAAGAGTATCTTATCAATAGAAAATACAGCCTAACAAACGGATCCACGCAGACACCCAAACCCACGCCATTTTTGTGGGTTTCGCTGCGCTACACTTTGTCACAAAAATGGCTCCGGTCTGTGTGCTGGTGAGCTGGGCGTTTTGCACTCAGCAATCAAAGCACTAAGGAAGACTGATGGCTAAAAAGAATGTAGTTAGCGTAGGGATGGAAATTCCCGGTGCTGATCTTAAAAGAATTACTCTAAAGTCGAAATCATCCTTACTCGACTACGATGTAATCATCTTCGATTTGGCAATTGATGACTTTTACGGATATGGATATGAGCATTTTGAAGGCAAGCCATGCTTGGATGACACCAACTCCTTCCGTTTAAAAGAGCATATTGAACACTGGCGCAGGGAAATATTGGAAGCGCTTAAAGCGGGGAAGAACGTCTTTCTCTACCTCAACGAAAAAAAAGAGGTCTTTGCGGCCACAGGCGAAAAAAGCCACTCTGGAACGGGGCGTAACCGCCAGACAACCCGCCACGTAGAGCTAAAATCCAACTATCTGATGATTCCTGGGGGCATAGACACTACAAACACAAACGGTTCTTCTATGGTGCTTTCTGGAAAAAACAATGAGCTTGCGCCATATTGGAAGGAGCTTAGCCCTTATTCAGAGTTTAGAGTCCTTCTTGAAGGTAAAGGTCTCAAATCCATAGTCCAAACAAAAAGTGGAGCCAAGATTGTTGGTGCGAAACGGCGATATAAAAATGCTGAAGGAATCTTATTCTTATTGCCCTATATCAGCTTCTCAGATGGAAAATATACGTATGAAAACGAGGAAGATGGCAAAGAATACTGGAGCGATGAGGCGGTTATCCTCGGGAAAAAAATTGTAAGTAATATATGTGCACTTGATAAATCTATTAGATCCTCCGGTGAGGTTTCAGCAATTCCAGATTGGGTTTCTCAAGATAAATACTTACTCCCGAAAGAAGAGAAAATACGCGATAAACTAATTTCTGTAGAAAGCAAAATAGAAAAATTGCAGCAACAGAAAGAAAAGCATGAGCAGGATATAGCTGATGAATCAGTGCTCAAGAGGCTGATATACGAAAATGGAAAGCCACTGGAAGCGGCAGTTCATCAAGCATTAGAAATACTAGGCTTTTCAGTTACCCACTACGAAGATGAAGAATCCGAGTTTGACGTCATTTTCGAAAGTAAGGAAGGCAGGCTATTGGGTGAAGTGGAAGGAAAAGACAATAAAGCGATTAACATCGATAAACTTCGACAGCTAGCGATGAATATCCATGAAGATTTTTCAAGAGTTGAAGTCACGGATATGGCCAAAGGAGCATTAGTCGGGAATGCTTTTCGTCTTCTAGAACCGACAGAGAGGCCCGATTTCTTTACAGACAAATGCATAACAGCAGCCGTTAGAAGTTGTACAGCTTTAATAAGGTCTGACGATCTTTTCACAGCTGCAAGGTATTTGTCTGGAAAATCTGATAAGAAATATTCAGCTGACTGCAGAGGGGCTATATTAACGGCTGTTGGGCAAGTTGTATTTCCAGAAATACCAGGGGCTTCAGCGACTTCAGAGACAATTTGTGCCGAAGAATAAATGCATAACAAGTAATGGCAGCGGACGTATAAATGCGCCGCTGCTTTAGGCGTTAGACAACAAATACACTAAAGGCACAAGATGAAAATCTTATCACTTATATTTGCAATTCTTGTAATTACATTATCGACAACTAGCCTCGCAACACAGAAAGTCAAGATTATCATTTATCCTGCCTCAAACGGTGTCGTCTCCGCCCCAAAATCTGACCCAGCATCGAGAAGGCCTGCTTCAATTCGTCGGGCACGGAACACGGGTGTACCAGTCAACTTCGTTGTGCTTTTAAACCTCGCCATTTCTTGGTAATAAGCAAGACGTTAATAGTACCAGCGCTTTGCGCTGTTCAATTCACTGTGCTTCTAAATCTCGCTGTCGCTCGGTAATAAGCAAGACGTTTATTGTCAAACATCGAGGGTTCTCATCCCTCCCTTTAAATGTGTTTGGTTGTACTGGCGGTAAGGGAGGGATTCGAACCCTCGATGAGTTTCCCCATACACGCTTTCCAAGCGTGCGCCTTAAGCCACTCGGCCACCTCACCGTAAATTTGTCCGTATTGTACCTGAGGCGAATAAGAAAAAAACGCCTATGGCGCTTATCGTGAAGGAGGGATTACCAGCATTTTGTGCTGTTCACCCGCTGCGCTCCAAAATTGCCGATGAGCTAAGTGTTATGAGTATGGATACAAAAAACAAAAGGAAGCTTTCTGCAAAGAAGAAATCTTGGACAGTGATAATAAATAGGCGAATTGATAATAAAATAGTGGTTAAAAAAACACCTAACAAAGTGCTTAACTCGTTCGCTGCGCACCCGTTAGCACAGCGTTATGTTTCAATATGAAAATGCAAGGAACTGACCAATGAATTTATTAAATAAACTTAGCAAATTTAAATCAGCTCACACAGCGTGCAGGAAAGTTTATTGCTCAACTTGTGGCGGGTTGGCATCTGCAGTGAAAAAAAACATGTCGGATGAATTAAGTACAGAAATAAAAACAGACTTGTTAAAAATGTCCCTAGAAGAATTTATCAATTTAAGGAGCTGGAGTGAGTTTTTTAGCCGTAACTATCCTAACGAGGTTGGTTCAATTATAGAGAGGGATGCAGAAAATGTTGACACTTCAAAAATCATTAATATAGACCATTTTTTATTGAAATCGAGGCATTGGAGACAACTCTCACCCGCTTATGAGAAACTGTTGCAACTAGGAATAGAAAAAGCAATTCAAAGCGAGAATGAATCCTTGATAGAAACATTATCTATAGTTCTTGGTGAAAATTTATCGAAACACAAGCAACTATTTGAATTGGCAATGAAAAAACATTACACAAATAAAAACATTCATCGTGTGTTGTACAACAACTTCCGAGAGAAAATGCCTGAACTAAGGGAGTTTATTGGTAAGGGCAATTCAGTCTCTCCTAATCTTTAATGAATAACGAAAACATAACATAGCACTCAAGATGACTGCCAATGGTAGCCACTGAGCTTAGGCGTTTGACATCAAAGGATAATAACATAAGGCTTACCAGAGCATGTCATTAGGCGAACAGCCAGAGACGATTGTGATCGAATGAAGAGAATATACGGTAAAATTACGGAAGATGCAGTTAATGCAAAAAAGCGAACTGAATCGAAGTGCAAAAACACGCCGCTCTAATTAGCTTCTTAGCCTGGCGTATAAGTTTTCTACCAATACTTAATTAAACGAGGTAAATTATGAGTTTTGAATCAACAAGAAGGCATGGTCGGTTTTGGAATGATGCAAATGAATTGCACAGCATGATAGTAGATTATCCATTTAATACGACTGGAAAAGTTGAGAGAGATTTTGAAATTGGGTTTGCAAATGTATTAATGGCTACAAAGAAAAATTTCAACAGCGAGGTTATTTCGCAAATAGATAAATCTACCACAGTTAAAAGTGTTTATTGTTTTGGTAAAAGACATCGCCCAGATATAACGCTTGATGAAAATGGAATAGCAATTGAATTAAAATTTATAACGTATTCTGGGCTAAAGGACGCTATCGGGCAAGGCTATTTATATCGTCTTCATTATAGATTTGTCTTCCTCATATTAGTTATCAGTGAAGAAAGAAAAGGAATCTATGAAGATTTATGTGCAGGCAAAGAAATTGATCTAGAGCATACTTTGCAACATTTAGCAGACAATATGAATATTTTTACATATGTTGTTCCTGCATTTAATTTAAAAAAAGGTTCTGGTATGAAAAAGTGTCATTCATTTTTTAAACCTCTTAACGTATGACAAATTAAGGTAAACGTCACGAAAATCGCGCCTCTGTTTGAAGTGTTAGGAGTAATAATGAATCACAGTCCTCCACATGGATCAAAACATTAAGATTGGATCCTAAATGGGTACGAGCACATTCTCATTCCTCATGGTAGTGTTGGAGCGATAAGGTATTTAATTGGGGCGTTTCTTATATTCTGACTGGGTGGTTGGTACACGGGATTCATTGGTGCTTCAGAATCAGTAATGTCTGGTAATGGGGGTGCAGATCTAATTTTCTGACTAGGCGGTTGGACAATTGGTGGAGTTATTGCCGCCTTTATTCTCTATCGGGTATTTAGGAAGTCAGTGCCTGAACAGCTATTGATGAATAAGCCTTATTTCTCAGTAGATACAGGAGCACCACCACTCAATATTATGACCAACAATAAGGATGTTTGGAAGAAAATATTCTTTAAAAGGAAGAGATCCCAACTAGATCACAAAGAAATGAAAACATTGGCATTAAGGGAAACAGAAACAGGCAATAAACTTACCGTGGATAAAGACTCTGACAGGCTCAAATTAGCAAAATCAGTAACGGAAATAGAAAGAGAATGGCTGTTATTTGAGTCAAAATTACTCCTAACAAGTAGCTCCACTGGACAAAATACTTGCTGCGTTTGCATTATTAGTTAGGCGTAATCAATGTTATTTTCAAAAAAGAGGTCATAAGTTTTCGTATATTTCCATGCATCCAATTGAGATCAATCAATGAACAGACGAGAATTCATAAAACTAAGTGGCATATTAGGGTTGGGCTTATCGTTGTCAGGCGTATCAGCCACTCGTAACAAAATAGAAATTCAGACAGATGCTGCAGGCAAAGTCATTATAATTGGCGCTGGCGCTGCAGGTCTGTCGGCAGGTTACCTCCTTCAACAGCAAGGGATTGAGTTCCAAATTCTGGAGGCTTCATCCATCTTCGGCGGTCGAATGAAGCGCACAACTGAATTTACAAACTTCCCGATTCCCCTTGGTGCAGAGTGGGTACACGTTCCAACAGAGATATTTGAAGAAATCATCAATGATGATTCGGTGAAAATTGATATAGAAACAACGAAATATGACCTGGATGCTGATCATGTATTGTATCAAGGTGAGCAATACATACTGCGCTCTGCAAACATTTTTACCGAAGAAAGCAAGTTTATCAATGCAACCTGGTTCGATTTCTTTGAACAGTATGTCACCCCGTTAATCGAAGCAAATATCACTTACAATTCAGTGGTCGAAGCAATTGATTACTCTGCTGAAACGATCCAGATTAAAACACGAAGCGACACATATTTGGCCGATCAAGTCATTGTGACTGTTCCGCTTAAAATGCTTCAAAACGGCGCAATTACTTTTATTCCTGAATTATCTAGGAGTAAACAGAAAGCGATCAATAAAGCAACTGTGTGGGATGGCTGCAAGGCTTTTGTTGAATTTTCAAAAAAATTCTATCCAGCACTTACTGACTTTGATATCACACCTAAAATAGCTGGGCAAAAGCTCTACTATGATGCAGCCTATGGTCAGGAAACTACGCACCACATTTTGGGCTTATTTGCTGTTGGCAGCGCATTATTGAGTACCTTAATAAAGGAACTTCAGATAAGATAATAAAGGATTGGCATCGATAGTCGTATCTTTAAAATAAATTGAAAATTATCAGAGCATTATCTAGGAAATTTATTTTAGGTTTCTGAATCTGTTTTTTTATGTTCATCAGTAACAGCACTAGCTTACTTAAATAAAATTAAAAATCCTGTTTGACTAGTTGGTTAAATAATATTAAAAATTAAATGTATTATTCTGACTATAATAAATTAGTTAGCAGAACAGGGTTGGAGTGTCACTGCTACAATGAGAACACCAAAGAACATAGACCGAGTGGACGCAACTGAATAACGTTTAAACAGGAAAACATTTGAGACGAAAAGAAAAGAATGGAAATTAAACACGACTTATACCTTGGCAATTGCGAAGATGTCCTAATGAAACTCCCTGATAATTCAGTGGATTTGATTTTTACATCTCCACCGTACGCGGATCAAAGAAAAAAAACATATGGCGGAATTCATCCTGATGATTATGTAGAGTGGTTTTTGCCAAAAACTGAGCAGATGTTGAGGGTTCTTAAACCAACAGGAACTTTTGTTCTTAATATCAAAGAGAAAGTTGTTGATGGAGAAAGGAGCACTTATATTATGGAATTGATCCCTGCCATGAGAAAACAAGGATGGCTATGGACAGAAGAATTTATATGGCACAAAAAAAATTGTTATCCAGGTAAATGGCCAAATAGATTTAGAGATGCTTGGGAGCGACTGCTGCAATTTAATAAAAACAAAAAATTTAATATGTATCAGGAAGAAGTCATGGTGCCAATGGGTGATTGGGCTAAAACAAGATTAAAAAACCTTAGTGAAGTAGATAAAACAAGAGATGAATCAAAAGTTGGCAGTGGTTTTGGTAAAAATATATCGAATTGGCTTGAGCGAGAAAAGGCATATCCAACAAATGTTTTACATCTAGCCACAGAGTGCAATAACAAGAAACACAGTGCGGCATTCTCTGAAGGTCTGCCGGAATGGTTTATAAAACTTTTTACCCAGGTCGGTGACACGGTTATGGATCCCTTTATGGGTTCAGGAACAACTAATATAGTCGCTAATAGAATGCGTAGGAATTCGATTGGGATAGAAATTGTCGCAGATTATTATGAAATGGTGAAATTTCAATTACCACCGGTTGAACTATATCTATTAGACGAAAAGGCAAAATATGGGCAGTCTTAAATTAAGTGATGTTGAAAAATATGTTGAAGATAATATTGGTTCTTTCCATGCTAAAAGAATATCGAGCTTAGATTCATTAAAATTAAGTAAGGTACTGAAAAGAAAGAACCCCTACTTATTTAAAGCTAAATATGTCTTAACAGCTGAACAAATTATTAAAGGGCTGGTTGACGCTCATATCTCTTCTAATGAAGAAACCGTATTTGGAGACTGGTTGGAAGGGTTGGCTATTTTTATTAACAATATAGTTTATGATGGTTGGAAATCTGGTATACAGGGTATCGACTTGGAATTTGATGAAAACGGTACTAGGTACATTGTAAATATTAAATCTGGTCCTAATTGGGGCAATAGTGGCCAAATTTCAAATATGAGGGCTGACTTTAAGACTGCACAGAGAACGTTGAGGACAAGTAATTCAAAACTATCCATAGTGTGCGTCAATGGCTGTTGTTATGGCAGAGATAACAATCCTGACAAAGGGGATTATTTCAAATACTGTGGTCAAAGATTTTGGGGATTTATATCAGGAAATTTAGATCTATATACAGGTATCATAGAACCATTAGGACATAAGGCAAAAGAAAGAAATGATGAATTTATTCAAGCGTACTCGAACCGTTTAAATAAGTTAACAATGGAGTTTGGGGAACAGTTCTGCGATGCTAATGGCGCAATTAACTGGGAAAGACTGATACAGTTTAATTCCTCCATTAAAGATTGAAAAAAAACATAACAAGGCGCTTGTTCGACGTTCACTTCGTTGCGTTTCGTTTACACCGTACAGTTTGGTCCTTATGTTTTAAATGGCGTAATCAACAAATGACAAAAATCGAGCGTAACACTCAAGCTTTGCTTTCGCAAACAGCCAAAACGTTATTGGTGTCACACCCTCTTACACATTTTCCAAACGCACCCGGCTACTGGTGAAAGTTTAGCGTTTGAATGTTCTAATTTGAAGTGATGATTTATATTTGCTTTATTCTTGCCAAAGTTCGCCTTGCAATGTCGCGCTGTTGGTGAGTGCTTGCAATAGTGGCTGATTCTGTTGGTAGTATGGGTGTTGTATTAAATCGTCCCAGCTCAGTTTGTTGTCTCCATGTAATTGGCTTAAGGTTTCATTTGAAAACTGGTTTACTTGGAATGTGGATGTGCTTAATAATGCATCAAGTTCGGGTAGTTCATTGCCACAGATGACCAGATCACAGCCGGCGTTTAGGGCATTTTGGATGCGGTCATGCATGGGGTATTGGGTGATGGCTTTCATACCAATGTCATCACTGAAGATCAGCCCCTTAAATTGCATTTTTTTGCGTAAATAGTGCACCCATGTTTTTGAAAACCCAATCGACTGTAGGTCAACTTGAGGGGCGGTTAAGTGGGCCAGCATGATGGCGTTTAAGTCATTAGCTATGAGGTGTTTGTAGGGGATAAGGTCTTGCTGTTCAAAGTCTGATAGGGAGCGTTCATCAATGGGCATTTCAAGATGGGAGTCGGTGCCAACGTGTCCGTGACCTGGAAAGTGTTTAGCTACAGCTTGCATCCCTGCTTTACGGAGGCCTGACATCAATTGTGTGGCCAATGTGGCAACCACGTTTGAGTCGGCATGAAAACAGCGGTCACCCAGCATGGCATTTTGACCATAATCAATGTCCACAACGGGTGCAAAACTTAAATCTACCCCAGAGGCCAGGAGTTCTGAGGCTAATAACCATCCACAAAATTCAGTTATATGTAGAGCTTGTTCAGGGTCTTGGTCGTAGAGCAGGCCCAATGTGCGCATTGCAGGTAGAAGGGTGAAGCCTTGCTTAAAACGTTGTACGCGTCCGCCTTCTTGGTCAACGGCGATAATCAAAGGGGGGCTGCGGACTTGATGAATGGCGTGAGTTAGTTTAATGAGCTGTTCTCTATGGTCGAAGTTACGTGCAAAAAGTAGCACTCCACCCACCGCAGGTGATTGTAATCTTGTGATGTCCTGAGGGCTTAAAGTGGTGCTTTCTATGCCAACGATGAGCGGGCCGTGATTGACTGTGTTCATTTGGGGATGATGGTGGACTGAGTTGGCAACCAGTGTTTGCGCAGTCTTTCGCCAAAGTGATTGATGCCCGCCACAGTCAGCCATAAAACCAGACTTGGAAATAGGATGTAATGCGGTGCAACCAGCATGTAACGCGCGCCCTCACGGATCATTTGACCCCAAGATGGGTCGGGTGGTTGAACCCCCAAGCCTAAGAAGGAGAGTCCTGCTTCCGATATGATGGTGCCTGCAAATCCAAATGTGGCTTCAATCAGTAAGGGGGAGGCCGCCAAGGGTAGGATGTGTCTGATCCAAATAGTCACTGTACCCAAGCCCATGGATTTGGCTGCAGTGACGTGGTCTTGCTTGATTAAGGTAAGGGTTTGTACGCGCATAATGCGAGCGTATCCGATCCAACCAACGGATACCAGTGCAATAATCAAGTTGTTGATGCCTGGTCCTAATACGCCGGCCAATACGATGGCTAGTAATAATCCAGGGAAGGCCAGAAAGACATCGACTATGCGCATCAGCAACTGATCAACCCAGCCGCCAAAATAGCCACTGATTAAGCCTATGGAGACCCCAATGATGAAGGAAAAAATCATCACGGTGAAGGCAATTTTGAAGGCCAAGGCGGCACCTGCAATGACTCGGATCAGAATGGAGCGTCCAAGCTCGTCGTGACCAAAAGGATCGGTTAAGGTCGGCGGTGTTAGGATTTTACTCAGTTGAACGCTGGTGCCATCAAAACTGTTAGAGAATAGCAGCAATGCGCCAAATGCAAGCACGACGAGGCTCAATTGAATGATTCGGTTTTTATTCAGAACGATCATAAGTTATGAATTGGATTCAAGTATGATGCGCGAATCAATGCGCGTATAGAGCAAGTCGGTGAGTAGGTTTATCACCACATAGGCCAGAGCAACGATCAAGATGCAACTTTGTACGACGGGGTAGTCACGCGTTTCAATGGCTTTAATGAGGGTACTACCGATACCAGGCCAGGAAAAAACCACTTCGGTAATGACCGCGCCCCCTAAGAGCGTGCCAAATTGCAGACCAATGATTGTAAGCACGGGCAAGAGTGCATTAGGTAGGGCATGCCTCAAAATAGATTGCAACAGGCTGATGCCACGTGCTCTGGCGGCTAAGAGGTATTTTTCATGCCATACATCCAATAAATTGGCTCGTAACATCCGTGCTAAAACGGCCATCATGGCTGTGCCCAATGCAATGGCTGGAAGTATGATAGACCCCGTCTCTTCTGCACCGCCGGTCGGAAGCCACTGTAACCATAAGGAGAAAACAATGATCAACAAAGGGCCCAGAACAAAGTTGGGTACGGAAATGCCAATGAGTGAAATATTTAAGGTGAGGGTGTCAATCCAGCGCCCATGAAAGTAGGCGGCTAACAATCCTAAGGGGAAAGCCAAAGCTATGGCAATTATGATGCTGGTTAGGGCGAGTTTTGCTGTATTTACAATACGATTGCTGAGGATATCAAAAACGGGTTTTTTATGATGAATCGATTGCCCCAGATCGCCTTGTACTAAGTTTTGAAGATACAGCGAGTATTGTTGGGTGAGGGGTAAGTGCAGATTCAGTTGTTGGCGTAATAAGTCTTTATCGGCAACAGTTGCTTGTTCGCCCAAGATGACTTCCACAGGGTCGCCTGGGGCGAGGTGAATGGTGAAAAACACCAAAGTTAAAACACTCCAAATGACGAAAAGGGCAGAAATCAGTCGTTTGATGAGATAGGTTTGCATCGCTCAGGGAAGGCTACTCTATAACAGTCGGGTCGGCAAAAGGTTCATCACTTTTTTCAATCATATGTTTATGATCATAGTTCAGTTGGTGTACAAAATCGATGAGGGCATGGGCAATGAATTGATTGAGTACATTCTCTAAGTCAAACTCATCATCTGAGCTGATGTAATTCTGATAATCGTAATCTTGGCTTAAGACCATTGCGCGTTGGTATTGCAGATTAATTTTGATGGCGTAATCAATGCGGTTGTCTTTGTCGTCAAATTTAAAATTGGATTTGAGCAAAATGGTTAATGTGAATGGGCTTTCTTCAACAACACTGAGATCCAATATGCGCAGATTTTCAGAAATAAATGTTTGATGCGTTTCTAAATCCGCATTGAGTTGTAGTTGTATCGGCCAATTTAGAGGGGTGTGCTTAATCATGGTGAAGGGTAAAATACGAACCTCTTTGGCAGTCACAATGAGATAGCCCTCTATTTGGTGATAGCCTGGTTTGTTGATTTGAAAATAATGGCGACCAGGTTTTAAGTAAATTTGTGGCTCGCCGAGCAGTTGATTATCGACTTCAATCGCCACCGCTTCCTCTGATACATCAAAAATAATCAATCCTTTGGTTAATCTGTTGTGCACGGCTAACAAAGCCTTTTCCACATTTTCTTGCCACGAATAGTCAACGGGCAAGTTGTTTTTATAGGAATATTCAATGAGATTTGCAAGCATTTGAGTTTGCGTTTGGAAATGTTCAACGTCTTGAAGCGATGTATGGCTTAGGCTCTGGGTAATCGCCTGAGCTAAACGTTCAGCTATGTGCGTCAAAGATTGAGTGGTCACGCCAGCGGCGAGATAGCGCACATTGCCGTAACGCCCTTTTTCAATATATTGAAAATCATCAACAATCAATGCTGAACCCACTTTTGTGGTCTTGACAAACTGGGCGATTTGCGCTGATTGTTGAGGGCTTTGAGAGAGCAGGGTCGATAATGCATCTTGCATTTTTTCAACCGCATCAATCCGAGCTTCTTTGATGTTTTCACCCTTGCCAATGACGTGGGCAATGAAGCCGTATTTTTTAGCATTCAAGGTGATTTTTTCAGCCGCCAGGGCGGTTGTTGTAAAGGCGAATAGTAGTATTGCTAGTGTGATAGAGCGCATGATGATTTTAAGACTGCGGTGAGTGGTTGTTTTTACTAAGCCCTTTAAGCGTCCCAAAGACGAAGTCCATTTCTGATTTGCTGAGTGGGGTTTTATAGAATATGTGGCGGAGTTTTCGCATGTAGCTGATGGATTGTTCCATGCTCAAAAAACCATTGTGGCGTAAAGTTTTTTCAATGTATTCAAAAAAGTGGTGGTATTCACGGTTCGTTGCTAAGGGGTTTGCTGAAGCGACGGCTTCTGTTGGTGCACTGAGGGCATTTTTAATTTCATAAGCAACGATCTGTACTGCATGAGAGAGGTTGAGCGAACAAAAATCCTGATTGCTTGGGATTTGTAATAAATGCTGGCAGTAATCACATTCTTCATTGGTCAGTCCGCAGGATTCTTGACCAAATAAAATGGCTATTTTTTGGTTTTCATTGGTGCGAATTGCCATTTCATTTTTAAAAGTTGGACAATCAAGCACGGCAATGTCTGCTTTTCTATCGCGGCCAGAGGTGCCAACGATCCATTGATAGGGCGCCAATTGCTTTTTTAAATCATGATAAATTACGGCATTGTCTAATAAATCATCTGCACCGCTGGCTCGTGCATAGGCAACCGCATTCAATTCGGTTTTCGGCGCGTAGAGGTACAAGTGAGCCAAGCCCATGGTTTTCATTGCCCGTGCGACGGCACCAATGTTTCCAGATTCTGAAGTTTGTAATAAATGGATGTCGATCACTGTTTTCTGGATCTTTGATTATAGGACTGCTGATTATACTCGGTTGCGCCACAGGTGCAGGCAAACAAGCGCCATATTCGGTTGAATTGCAACCCTTAGATTAGGTTATGGCGAGGTTGTAAAACTTATCTGCTGCGGATGATTTTCTGTTTCCAGATGCCGTGTTCGTATTGAATGTTGCCGTGGGGCAACCAAAATTCGTCCATCTGCTCATTCAGAAAAGTTTTGACCAGATTTTCTAATTTTTCGAAGGTCGTTTCCTCAAGCGTTTTGGTGGCATCAGCAATAAAAGTCGGAATGGGTTTTTTGCAATACAGCATAGATTGCCAATGCTTGTTGCCAGAGGATTGCGGTTTGCCCAATTGCAGATAATTGACATGATTCGTTTCGCACACTTTCTTTTGTTGCTGAATCAATGCTTTTAGTTGGTCTGCGTCGTCCGAAGTGAGTATTTTATAAAGCAGTTTCATGGTTTAATTTTCGTTTTGGGTGCTTGATTAATCAATGATGCATCGATGATGGCAAATTTCACAAACGTCCTGATCCTGATGGTTACAAGTGAGGTCGTATTGGTTAAAGGCTTTAATGAAGCGATCGCATTCTGGTTTTTTAGATTGCAAAAATTTATTTAATTTGAGTAATTTTGTCCGCGTTTCTTCTGACAACAGGTGTTCCACCTTGCAGCTGTCTTCTTCGGCAACGTCTGATTCAATGCCAAGCACGTCGGTTAAGAAATGATGAAAAGATCGTCGAGTCGAAAGGATATTCTCAACCGTCATCATGCCTTTGTCAGTCAGATGGATTTGCCGTTCTTTGTCCAATGCCACAAAATCTTGCTTAATCATGGTTTGTAATTTGAGCGATACGGCATTTCGGCTAATGTCCAATTGACGTGCCACATCGGCCGCTCGGCAGCATTGCTTGTCGTCTATTAACTCGTCTATGGCCATTAAATAGTGGGCGACAGAATGCGATACCTCGTTGTTCTCAAATGCCTTCCAATCTGATTGTCCTTCCATATAAATCCCAATAACTTTGTATTTATTCGTTAAAAACCTCTACAATAGAGCCCGCATATAAATGATATGACGTTCTTTGTAGATGACTATGATTGTAACAATTAGGACGCATGTTTTCAACTTTATAAATTTTAGGACAATTTGTTATGGGCGGCATTAGTATTTGGCAATTATTGATTATATTGGCGGTTGTATTGCTTATTTTTGGCACCAAACGCTTGCGCAACATGGGCAGCGACTTGGGTGGGGCAATCAAAGGCTTTAAAAAATCCGTAAAAGATGAGGACCAATCTGAAGGGGATGAAGCGCGTTCACACATCAGCAAGGACGATGCAGACGTTGTCGATGGCGAGATAAAGTCAGAAGAAAAAACCAAATCTTAACGATTGATCAAACGGTTTGATCAATACGTTTGACCTAGATGTTTGACATTGGTGGATTGGAATTATTTCTGGTATTAGTGGTGGGTCTGGTCGTCATTGGACCCAAGCGCTTGCCTGAAATTGCGCGGATGCTTGGCGCAACGCTTGGTCAGATCAGACGCTTCATCTTCCAGTTAAAAAAGGATACCAACATTGAGCAACACATTGATTTGTTCAAAGCCGAAGCCGGTTTTAATGAGGATCTCAAATCAGATATGGAATCTTTTTCGGAGCAGCTAAATGCTGAAATTCGTGGGGCTCGCGACGAAATAGAATCAGTGAAGCCGTCATCCAAAAAAATACCTAAGATCGATCCCAAAGCCTCAACAAAACCGCAAAAAAGTCAATGAGCGAGACGCCGAACGCATCATTTTCGCAGTTATTAGAGCATCTACTCGAGCTACGCACGCGTTTGGTGCGTGCAGTCATAGGCATTGTTATTATCACAGCTCTGTTATTGCCCTTTGCCAACGACTTGTATGCACTGCTCGCCTTGCCATTGGTTCAATCCTTGGCCGATCAAAATGGCCAAATGATCGCCACAGGTGTTGCCTCTCCTTTTCTAACCCCTTTTAAATTAGCACTCATTACTGGCATTTTTTTGGCCATGCCTATTGTGCTCTACCAAATATGGGCTTTTATTGCACCAGGGCTTTATAAAACAGAAAAAAAACTCCTCTTGCCTCTGTCTGTTGGCAGTGTGGTTTTGTTTTACACTGGGGGCGCTTTTGCCTATTTTGTGGTTTTCCCATTGGTATTCACCTTCTTAGTCGGTATTGCCCCAGAAGGTGTGCAAGTGGCCACAGACATCACCAATTATTTGGATTTTTCCATCAAGCTGTTTTTTGCTTTTGGGGTGGCATTTCAAGTGCCCATTGCCACCATCTTATTGATATTGACTGAAGTTATCAGCGCGCAAGATTTAGCCAAAAAACGACCCTATGTCATTGTCGGCGCTTTCGTTATGGGTATGTTATTAACCCCACCCGATGTGATTTCCCAAACCCTGCTCGCTGTGCCCATGTGGTTGTTATTTGAAACAGGGGTGATCATTGGAAATTGGCTGCATCGACCCAAAGAGGCGATCGTTGGCAGTGGTGTCGCAAAAGGCTTGCAAGATGAGGAAGAACCTGGCGACCCATTTAACGAAAATAACGCTGATGCGAATGAACCGCAATTTAATGATGCCGCATTTGAGGATGAATTGGATTCGCCAGAAGCAGACACAAGAAAAAGTCCTACTGACGATGAAAAACCCATAAAATGAATTCAAAGTAATTATTCTAATTTTTTAATCAATCAACAACAAGGAGTCTCATGGAACCTATTTTAATCAGCTTATCCCAAGTTCACAAAATTGCTTACGATGTTTTGGTTCACAATGGTTGTGACCCAACCAATGCCACAGCTGTTGCAGATACAATTACCGCCGCTGAAGCGGACTTGTGCCATTCGCACGGTTTATTCCGTTTGCCAGGCTATGTTGCTGCTCTGAAAAGCGGTAAGGTTGATGGGCATGCCGCGCCCAGCTTAGAAACCCTAACGCCTTGTGTGCTCAGAGTCGATGGCCATAATTGTTTTGCGCCGCGGGCCTTGCAGTTTGGGCGATTACCATTGGTTCAAGCAGCCAAGAAGAACGGATTGGCTGCATTGGCGTTGACCAAAATTCATCATTTTTCATCACTATGGGTTGAAATTGAGGCTCTAACTGAGCAAAATCTTTGCGCCATGGCGTTTACCGCCTACATGCCCGCTGTAGCACCAGCTGGTGGCATCAAACCCTTTTACGGCACCAATCCCATGGCATTTGGCTGGCCGCGTAAAGATGCGCCACCCTTCGTATTTGACCAAGCCAGTGCTTCCATGGCAAAAGGTGATGTTGCCATAGCAGCAAGAGATGGTAAACAGGTGGCAGATGGTGTTGGCATTGACGAGAAGGGTCAGCCCACCAATGACCCCAATGAAATTTTAAAGGGGTGTCTCTTGCCATTTGGCGGCTACAAAGGGTCTAGCATCGCATTGATGATTGAGTTATTGGTGGGTCCGCTCATCGGTGAGCGTTACAGTCAAGAAGCGGGTCTTGCCGATAACAAGGATGGCGGACCACCACAAGGCGGAGAGCTCATCATCGCCTTTGATCCCACTAAATTTGGCAGTAGCGAAGACCCATTTGCCCATGCTGAACGCTTATTTTCTGCTTTATTGGAAATTGAAGGGACACGCCTGCCAGGTGCGCGCCGTCATAAAAATCGAGCCCAATCAAAAAATCAAGATATTGCCGTGGCTCGGGTGCTCTACGATAAGATTCTTGAGTTAAAATAATGTGTTGATCAACACATGACAGCTCAGCTAAAAGCGGCATTGTGGATGATTGGATCCATTTGCTCGTTCAGTCTCATGGGTGTGGGCGGCAGAGAGTTGAGCACTGATGTTGATACTTTTCAAACGCTGTTTCTACGCAGTGTGGTCGGTTTAATTGTGGTGGTGAGTATCGGTCTCATCACCCAAAACACCCAAGCCTTTAAAACCCAACGTCTGCCACTGCAATTGGTTCGCAATTCCTTTCATTTTGCCGGTCAGTACGGCTGGTTCCTAGGGTTGGGCTTATTGCCTTTGTCAGAAGTTTTTGCCTTAGAGTTCACGGTTCCACTGTGGACCTTACTCATTGCGGCCGTATTGCTGAAAGAATCCTTAGAGTGGCGCAAAATCGTCGCTGTGGTTTTGGGCATCATTGGGGTGTTAATTATTGTACAACCTGGATCAGAGATCTACAACAGTGCCTCGCTCATCGTTATATTTGCCGCCATGGGCTATGGATTTGCCCACACCTTGACCAAGTCATTGACCACAACCGACCAGCCCCTAACCATTTTATTTTATATGTGCCTGATTCAATTGCCCATTGGATTGGTTTTTTCAATACCCGTTTGGATAGAACTGTCAACCACTCAATGGATATGGTCCATCGTCATAGGATTGATGGCATTAAGCGCCCACTTTTGTTTAACCAAAGCGCTGCAGTTGACAGAGGTCGGCATTGTTATGACCATCGATTTTTTCCGATTACCGTTGATCATTGTGGTTGGGATACTTTTGTACAACGAACCGTTCAAATGGGCGCTTTTAATTGGCGCATCATTAATGCTTTTAGGGAATTTGCTGAATCTAAAAAGTCGCAAGTGACAAATCTCTGGTCATAAATCTATTGCGACCAACCAATGCTTATTGTGGTTTGACCGTGCTTGCCTCTAAGAGGCATAGCGCATTGATTTAATCTTTACCCGCTCTGAGTCTTTGTTTTGCGTGTCAGCAATGCAATGACGCCGTACAAAATGAGAATGAACAACACCAACAGTAGGGCCGCAGGTGCGGCTTGTTCATACAGGCCTTCTGAGGCCAAATTATAAATTCGGATGGCCAAAGTGTCCCAACCATAGGGTCTTAAAATGAGGGTGATGGGCAATTCTTTGATGATCTCCAAGGATAATAGTACGGCGCCCACCATGATGCCTGGCTTGAGCATGGGCAAATAGAATTTTTGAATTTGCTGGATGAAGCTTCGACTGTAAAGTTTATTGGCTTTTTCCAACGATGGTGATATGGCCTCCCAATCAGTGGCAAGCGCATTGAGACCCAAGGATAGGAATCGAATGCAGTAACCCCATAATAAAATCAAAATCCCCACGCCACTCAGATTATGGCCAATGTATTCGTTGAAAACCAAGAGCAAAATCATGGCAATCATCGTTCCAGGTAAGGCATAACCGACGCTTAAAATGCCGACCAGATTGCGGTTAAGCGTACCCCCATAAACGTATTTGCAGTAATTAATCATTAAACTGAGGAGCAAAATACCAGCGGTGCCCATAAAAGTTAATTTAACCGACTGCCAGAGCCAATCTATATAGCGCGACTCCCAAGCAAAAGACTCAATCGACCAACTCATCAGCTGTATGATTGGTACGAAGGTGCTGAAGGTCATCCACAACAAACAAATACTATAAAAAAACCATTGTCTTCGGGGGCTGATTGCAATACGGGCATTCAGTTGTTGTTGAATGTTATCAAACCGCTTTTGACCACGATTTTTCTGCTCCAAGGCAATCAAAAGCAATGAAATAATGAGCAAATGGAAGGCTAAAAACAGCGCTAAGAGGATGTCTCTATAGTCTTCCCATGCTGAATAAATCGCCAGTGTAAAAGTTTGATAATTAAACATCGAAACCACACCAAAATCAGCAATGACTTCCATCATGACCAAGGTGACGCCGGCAATAATGCCAGGTCGTATGAGTTTTACCAATATTTTAACCATGGACCAAGTATGACCTTGCGCATAAATACGACAAGCTCTGATGGTGCTATCGCTTTGTCTGTCGAATGAGGCACAGGTCATCAAATAAACATAGGGTGACAAGTTAAAACTCAAAGCAAGGCTAATGCCCCAACTGTTATCGCGCACATCAATGCCACTGTTAAACCAACTTAGTTCACGCAAATAATTTTGAAAAACACCTGAATAATCCCAAACGCCAATGAATATAAAGGCGTGTACATACGAAGGGATGACTAAGGGCAGCAATAATAAGAAATGAATCCAGCGATGGCCGCGAATTTTATACAGCTTGACGTACCAAGCAAAGAATACCCCAACCATGGTGCTGATCACACCGACCTGTAGCACTAAGCTTAAAGTATTGAAGGTTATGTGTTGTAAAAAATCGGCACTGAATAGGTTGTAGCCATCGTGAACAATGCTCGGTAAGTTGAGCATTGTATGCCCTAATGGCAACAGGATGATTGCGACGCATAATAGCAAAAATCCTTGCTTTTTAAGAAAAGACAAGGCTTTCTGATAGAGGCTCATGTTGTGTGCATTGTTATTGATAGCCTGTTTCACGCATCAGTTCAACCGCTTTCGTTTGTAAGTTGCCAATGCTATTGAGAGGCAGTTTATCGGCTTTAAATTGCCCCCAGCTTTTAACAATGGGATCAAGCGCCACATCATCGATGATGGGGTATTCTTTATTGGTGTTGGCGTATATTGCTTGTGCGCGTTCGCTGATTAGCCAATTGATGAAGTCTATGGCTAGTGCTTTGTTTTGGGCGGTTTTGCCAATGCCCGCCCCACTGAGGTTCACATGCGTTCCAATGTTTGCCTGGTTAGCCCAGAATAAGCCTACAGGCGTGTTTGGTGTTTTTTCTAAGACCCTGCCTAAGTAATAGGTGTTGATGATGCCAACATCGCATTGTCCGGCTGCGATGGCTTTAATCACTTGAGAGTCTTTGGCAAAGGGTTTGGTGGCTAAATTGCTCACCCAACGCCTTAGGATGTTTCTGGTTTCATTGACACCGTGATGGATGATCATGCTTGAGACCAATGATTTATTATAGATTTTTTTACTGGTTCTTAAGCATAGGCGCTTGCGCCATTTTGTATCGCCTAATTGCTGGTAAGTGCTGAGCGATTGAGGGTCCACCTTGGTTTTATTGTAAATAATCGTTCTGGCTCGAAGCGACAGCCCCGTCCAATGGTGCTGTCCATCTAAGCTGTCGCGCCAATAAGGAGGCACTCGATTTTCAACGACGTCGCTGCTGAATGGTTGAAGAACGCCTTGGGTCTTTGCATAAAACAAATTCCCAGCATCGGATAATAAAATAACATCCACTTTTGCGCCTGTTTGCTTTATGCGTTCAATCAGCGCTTCGTCATTGCCCGTAATTAATTGAATTTTGACCTTTTTTTCGAGCGAGAATTGATCCAGTAAGGGTTTGATCAGTGATTCTTTGCGCGATGAGTAAACAGACAGGGTCTCATTGGCTTGCAGTGCGGGTAATTGAGCAAGCATTAAAAGACCCACAAAGACTTGAAGGATGATTTTATTCATGGCGTGCATTTAGGCAAAAATCAATGAAATAATGGCGCCATCATTGAGGTCCATTTTAGAAAATGGCTCAATGAATTGATGGACTATGCCGCAGGATTGTATAGAGGTATTGGCATCTCAAACGGATAAAAATTCTGCTCAGAGATGCCATAGATGGCATCGGCAAAATTTTCGGCCTCATTCAGATTATGACTAACCAATAAGGTGGGGATTTTTTGTGCAAGGATCAGTTCGCGCATATCTCGAGTGATGCAGGTGGTGCAGTCCACGTCAACGCTTGAAAAAGGCTCATCCATCAGCAGAACATCAGGGTTACTGGCCAAAGCACGGGCAATGGCAATACGTTGTTTTTGACCGCCTGAGAGTTGATGCGGATATTTATGCGAGATGTTCGGTAGATCAACCATATTTAAAAGCGTTTCGACTTTTTCTATGCGCTCGTCCTTGGCGTGTTTCACATTGAACGCGTAGGCGATGTTGTCGAAGATTGACATGTGTGGGAATAAGGCAATGTCTTGAAACACGTATCCGATTTTAAATGTTCTGGCTGGCCTATAACGCATCAAGGAATTGCCATTGAGCAGAATTTGTCCAGAACATTCATCGTGGAATCCAGCAATGGCATTGAGCAGGGTTGTCTTGCCACAACCACTGGGGCCATATAGACAAACAATTTCGCCTTGCGAAACCGACAGATTAATATTATTAAAAAGCGTTTGCTGGTTTTGCCAAAGGGTTAAATTTTTAATTTGTAAGGACATAGTAACAATCTTTTTCAATCATTCACATGCTGAATGTAAATGGTGTGTGTCAAGTAGCATTGACAAGAATTGTAAAGCAACATTGACAAAGTGTCAAGCCTTGCGAAAAAATTGTTGATAATTTAGTTTTGCCCTCGTGAATGAGGGGTTATGGGGCGAGTGATAAATGCCAGTTGATGCGGCACTGACAACAAACTTATTATTGAGAGCGGTGGCGCTTAAGACTGACTTAAAAAACCTTTGAGTTTTTGCAGCGCTTTGGTCTCAATTTGGCGAATACGTTCAATCGATACTTGATACTTTTTTGCCAATTCACGTAAGGTTGCTTTGTCTTCTTGAAACCAGCGTTGTTCAATGATTTCACGGCTTCGTTCATCCAAGGTTTTCAATCCCTGCTGCAGTCCTTCATTTTGAAAGGTTTCGGTGTTTTGTTGGGTGACGATTTGCTCGGGTGAATAACGATAGTCTGGCAAGAATTGAGACGGCGCATAGGCGTGCTCATCGTCGCTTTGATAGGGTGCGTCAAAGGAAGTATCCAAGTTGGTGAAGCGATTCTCCATATGATAGACATCGGCTTTGGTCACATTATGTTTTTCGGCAATTTCGCCCGCTTCTTTGTCGCTAACCCAGCCGATTTGATTGCGCGCTGAGCGCAATTTAAAAAACAATTTACGTTGGGCTTTGGTGGTGGCGATTTTAACAATCTGCCAATTTTTAATGACAAATTCATTGATTTCGGCGCGCACCCAATGAGTGGCAAAAGTCATCAGCTTAACCTTTTGATCGGGGTCGAAGCGTTTGACGGCTTTCATCAATCCGACATTGCCTTCTTGCACCAAATCGGGCATAGAAAGCCCGTATCCTGAATAACCGCGGGCAATGCTAACAACGTGTCTGAGGTTTGAAAAAACCAGACTTTGAGCGGCTTCTAAATCGTTTTCTTCGCGCAGTTTACGCGCCAATTCCCATTCTTGTTCAGCTGATAAAACAGGGGCATTATTGACTTGGTGGATGTAACTTTCAAAGGTATGGCTTGCCGGGACTAAGGCGTTGGAAGGCGAAGGGGTTAAATTACTGGCGTTGCTGACTTCCTCGTCTTCAATGTCCTCTTCTTCTATATTAGACGCGTCCAATTCATCGACAGAATCCAAATTGCTGATCGGCTTTAGGCGATCGTCGCCATGATCGTTTGCCTCATTTTCTGATTCCTCAAAAGTATCGTAGTCATCATTCATTTGTATGGATCACCTGTGTTCATCGGTCAGATTGGATGTCTTAAGACCCAAAGTGCCGCTACTCAATTCATAGCAGTTAGACATGGCTTGAGCAATGGTTAAATCATGCGTGATCAGCACCAAGGACAAACCTTCCTCACGACAGATATTGGTCAATTGTAGCATAACATTTTGAGCGTTATTTTCGTCCAGATTGCCCGTGGGTTCGTCTGCCAGAATGCATTCAGGGGAATTGACAATGGCGCGCGCAATGGCGACCCTTTGCCGTTCACCACCTGATAATGCGGCTGGAGTGTGGGTCAATCGATGGTCCATTTCAACCAATTTCAGGCAGTGTTCAGCGCGTTTGAGCGCTTGCGCATAAGAGATACCCGCAATCAATTGAGGCATGGCAACGTTTTCTATGGCATTGAATTCGGGCAATAAATGGTGCAATTGATAGACAAAACCCAGATGTTGATTGCGCAACAAACTTAGGGCGGCATCATCGGCAAGGCTCAAGGATTGATTCAATAAGGACACTGAACCACTGGTGGGCGAACTGAGTCCGCCTAATATTTGTAAGAGGGTGGTTTTGCCACTGCCTGATGCGCCCACAACCGAATTGGTCTGCCCTCGATGCACGGTTAAAGAGACGTCATTGAGGACGTGAATGGTGCTCTCACCCTGAATAAAGGATTTGCTGATATTGGCGGCCGTTAAAACAGGGTCATTCATAACGCAATACTTGTGCGGGTTCGACGTTTGAAGCTCTAATCGCTGGGTAAATGGTAGCGATAACGCTCATTAAAAATGCAAACAGACCAACTTCAACCACATCGGATAAGTTGATTTCGGCAGGGACTTTTGAAATGTAATACACATCGGCTGGAAAAAATTGCAAATTAAAGGTTTGTTCAATAAAAGGGATGATGGTACCTATATTATCAGAGAGCACATAGCCACCTAAGCAGCCCAGCAGTGTGCCAATTAATCCTAAGGTAATGCCTTGGAAAATGAATAAGGTTGAAATATCTCGTGTGCGCGCCCCTTGTGTGCGTAAAATGGCAATGGCGCGTGCTTTCTCATTAACCATCATGACCATGGTCGAAACAATATTAAAGGCCGCAACGGCAATAATTAAGGCGACGACAATAAACATGATTCGTTTTTCTAACTGAATGGCTTGGAAAAAATTAGCGTGCTGCTGAGTCCAAGAAAGCGCGTAATAATCTTTATTTGGTAAGTAGGTATTGAGACTGTCAATGATTTGATTGACTTTAAAAAGATCATCGGTTTTTATTTGCAAACGACTGATTTTATCGCGCATGGAATAGAGTTTAGCCGCATCTTCTATATGAATGAATGCATAACCACTGTCGTATTCGTGCATGCCAACATTCAAAAGCCCTGTGACGGTAAATCGTTTGAGCCTGGGGACTGAGGCAATCAATCCAGAAGCGGGTTGTGGGATGACAAGGGTAATTTTATCGCCGATTGTGACCTTGAGCTCCGCGGCAAGCGCGACGCCCAAAATGACGTTAAATTCGCCTGCATTTAAATCTTCTAAAGTGCCTTCTTCGATGTCCTCTGCAATGCTTGAAACGTCTGTTTCAATCGCAGGGTCAATGCCTTTGATCAATGCGCCTTTCACATTTTTACCGGCACTGAGCAGCGCTTGTTTTTCAATGAATGGTGCAACACCAACGATGTTGGGATGTTTTAGTAGGTCCGTCCTCACGCTTTGCCAGTTGGTCAAGTGATGGTCTTTTTCAAATATTGTCATGTGCGCGGTCATGCTTAAAATGCGTGTTCTGAGTTCGGTTTGAAAGCCATTCATGATCGAAAGCACAGTTATGAGCACGCTCACACCCAAAAATATGCCAATGATGGAAGTCAGTGAAATGAAATTAATAAATCGATTGTCTTGTTTTGCGCTGAGATAGCGAATGGCAATGCGAAAGATATAGGGCTTGGGCAAGAACATTGTCAACTAAAAAATTCGATTAAATAGGGTTTTGAAAAAATCATCAGGGGTTTCAGTGTTTTCCCATGTTTGGATGGCTGGGTTTATGGGTATCCATTGGTTTTTGGTGTTTTGTTCTGCAAGCAACCAATTGAATCTTAAGTCGTTACCTTCGCCAAAACGTAGATCTTGTAGGATGATGGTGTCGGCGTGTTGTTTATAACGATAAAACCCCCGATTAAACCAGAATAAACGTTTCAAACTGGGATTTCCTTTGATTTTAGAATATAAATGGGTATTTCTATCATACTTTTTAAATTGTACATGCGCTGCCCCTTTAAACAAAGAATAGTAGCCTTCATACCAATACTTGTCGTCAACGGTAATAATGCGCCAGAGAAAGGTGGTCAATGGCGCTGCCGAAACCAACACCTTATCCTTGGGGAGTCGTTTCTGAGCCAAAATGTCAGGCGTCTGATAGCTGACCCATTGGTAAGCTGCCAACGAAAACATGGAATAAACGAGGGTGACGATTAGAGCATATTTGGACAGTTTGACACTGCGCCAATAAATCAAACCGACAAAGGTGGCGAGCAGCAGCGGAAAAGTAAACAGCGGGTCAACGATGAATAAATTATTTAAGGCGTAGGGTTTGTCGGTGAACGGGAGAAAAATTTGAGTGCCATAAACTGTGAATAAGTCGATGAGTGAATGCGTTGTTAGAGCCAATACCACCACTAACAGCCAACGCCAATAAGCGGTTTTTGATTTTGTGTTCTTTTTCGGATAATGGATCAACCAGGGCAGCAGAGCGATTAAGGGGGCCACCATGAGTTGAATCAGCCAAGCATGGGAATAACCTCGATGTATGGCAAGGCTCTCCATATCGTTCAGAAAAGGTGAAAACAGAACATCTAAATCTGGGAGGGTGGCGATGATGCCGCCCCAAATAATGGCTTTGCGTTGTGCGGTTTTACCAACAACAGCGTGTCCAATAACGGCGCCAAGGGTAAACTGAGTGATGGAATCCACGTATTTTTACTGTCCAAATTCAGTGCGATAAGCCAGCATGTCAGTTAACTTGGGATGTTTGATGGACTCCAAATATAGGATGATATGATTGATATTGATGATGCTGTAAACATCAATATTGTCGCGATTTTTTAATTCTAAGACACTTGATTGCTCGCCTTGTCCTTTTTCCATGCGATCTAAGGCGGTAAATACGGTTGTGGGCATGGCGTTTTCAGCTCGAATTTGTTCAATGGATTGACGGATGGCCGTCCCTGCCGTAATAACATCATCAATGATGAGCACCTTACCTTGTAATGTGCCGACCAGATTGCCGCCCTCGCCGTGTGTTTTGACTTCTTTGCGGTTATAGGCGTAGTTGAGGTTCATACCCAATTTGTGGTAAATGTTCATGGTGCATAAGGCGGCAAGCGCAATGCCTTTGTATGCAGGGCCAAACAAACAATCGATGTCTAAATTGAGGTCTTTATAGAGTTGGGTATAGGCGTTGGCCAAAATGGATAGGCTCTTACCGTCGGTTAAGGCACCCGCATTGAAAAAATACGGGCTGATTCGACCAGATTTTAAAGTGAAAGTGCCAAAATTTAGGGCATTTTTTTCAATGGCTTGTTCAATGAATTCTGCCTGATAATCTTGCAATGACTGGGCATTAGTCATTGGATTGCTTTATGAGGGTATCAATGGTGAGATTGTTATTGGTGTAGATGCAAATATCTCCAGCAATATTGAGCGATTTTCTGACAATTTCTTCAGAAGTTAAGGTGCTATTTTCATACAGTGCGCGTGCAGAAGCAGAAGCAAAACCGCCCCCAGAACCAATGGCCATCAAATTATGTTCAGGCTCTAATACATCGCCCATGCCAGAAATGGCAAAGATGTTTTGCGGATCCGCGACCAACAGCATGGCCTCTAATTTGTGTAACATGCGATCACTGCGCCAATCGGTTGCCAGACGAACGGCGGCCAATTTCAAATTGCCTTGGTGTTCTTGCAGTTTTGATTCAAATTTTTCAAACAGTGTGAAGGCATCAGCCGTACTTCCAGCAAAACCGGCAATAACTTGGTCTTTATAGAGCCGTCTGATTTTGTTGGCCGTTCCTTTAACGACCATGTTCCCAAGCGTCACTTGGCCGTCGCCGCCAATGGTCACAGCGTTATCGCGTTTAACGGCTAAGATGGTTGTTCCGTGCATTTTTATGGTCATAATTTAAGGCTCAAGAGGTTTGAAGTTTTAATGTGGCTGAAGCGATTTGCTCATACTGTTCAAGAAATTGTGTGTCTCTATTACCAGCAAAGCGTGTATTGTCTGTGCTGCCAAAGATCACAGCGCCGTATTTTCCTTGTGTGCCGAGCGGGACACAGCAGGCTGACTGATAAGCAGGGTTTTCAAATAATAAATTGCTTTGTTCCTCAGTGATTTCAATGGCACTGGGTTTGCTGCACTCAAATTGATTCATCGGTTCGGCGAACCAGTCTAAAGTACCGAGATCAACCGATAATTGACTCAACCAAATCACGCATGCTTCGACGGATAAATGTTCAACTGACGCTTCTTTTAAGGTTTCTAAACGGTTTGATTCGTCAGAGCGCAATACTTTGAGGATGATCTGATGCAAATGGGCAAAAAGCCGACTGTTTTCCTCAACGGTATCGGTGATATTGTTGAGTTGGGTGTGCAGCAATTGGTTTTTTTCCTGTGCCCGAGCAAGCTGATGTTGAATAAATGACGTCGAATTTGCCGAAGTCATATGGGGCAAATTTAACTGATCAAGCAATGCTTCGTTTTCACAAAAAAAGTTTTGATGTTGTTTTAAATAATCAATCACCATTTGTTTTAAATCTTGATCGGCTTGATCGGATAAATAACTATTCATTCTGTCGAATCCTTATTTGATTCAAGGGTGTGTTCACGCCATTTTAATAGACCATTTTCATCAGGTGCAACGTGCGGGAATGGAATGCGTTTCATTGAGCGCCGCGTCATTTTGTCCAAATCAACCATAATCATGCCGTCAATGCAATTATTAAAATTTGGATCGAGGCCAAAACTGATGAATTCGGTGCCTTGATGGGTTAAGTCGCTGTATTGTTTATACATGGTTGGTACGCGCACTTGCCAAGTTTTTTTCAGGTGAGCATTGAGCGCTCTATAAGCACTTGCTGGGTTATCCCCCAATGTTTTGGCAAATTCTAAAGCCGATTCAGGGATTTGATAGGGATGTTTGGGCGTGGCGTAGGATTTGCCTTGTGGACCATGGTAGAGGTGGTAAAAAGCAACGATTGCTGCCTTGGCTTCTTCTGGGTAATTGTTGGAAAGACTGACGGGTCCAAACATATACTTTATTTCTGGGTGTCTGACCATGTACGCGCCAATGCCATACCAGAGCAGGTCCAAACTGCGATTGCCCCAATACCTTGGATTCACAAAACTTCGTCCCATTTCAACACCTTGTTCGAGATAGGCCCGAGCGTCGTCACTAAAATCAACCAGTGTTGAAGTATAAAAACCTTTGAAGCCATGACTTTTTAAAATGGTGGCGCCATGTCCCATACGATAAGCGCCGGCAATTTCTAAATCGTCGGGGTTCCATAAAACCAAGTGTAAGTAGTATTCATCAAATTCGTCTAAATCTAAATTTTTGCCAGACCCTTCACCAACCAACCTAAAGGCCAATTCACGAATGCGCCCAATTTCACGCAGAATGGCAGAATCTGAGCGGTACTCAACCAAGTATATTTCATGCCCATCTGCGGTGGAACTCAATAAGTCTGATTGGCGAAGTTCTGTAATCAGATCGCCCTTATCGGCTGCATGGGAGATGGTTTTCTCGGTTTTGAATAATTGGTGTGTGCGCTTCTTTTTCGGCAACTGATACAAATGGGTACGCAACATCAGACTGAGCTGTTGACGATTGCGATGTTTGTGTTGTTCTAAGGATGAATAGGGGATGATTTCTCCAATGCGAAAGCGCAAACTTTTGTAGTTTTGCTTCATCATTTCGTGTAACAGAAGGTAGGTTCCTAATGTTTTATAAATACTTGAAATGGAATAAAAAACGGCAGAGTTTCGGCCAGCTACGTGAATGGGTAGGATGGGTGATTTGGTTTTCTCAACAAAAAACAGAAAACCATTCAGCCATTCACCATCCTTAATACCAGTGGGGCGAATGCGCGACACTTCGCCCGCAGGAAAAATGACCACAACTTCTTCATTTTCTAAGGCCCGTATGATTTTGACAACAGGTGTTTTTGAAAAAGCGTTTTTGCTCATATTGTCTAAAGGGATGAATATTTGGCGCAAGGGTTCAAAAAATTCATACAAAAAGCTGTTGACCACCACTTTAACATCCGGCCGTATTTCACTGATCAGCTTGACCAATGCCACACCGTCTAATGTACCGATGGGATGATTGGCAATAACGACCAAACGTCCAGTTTCAGGGATGTTTGCCCGTTCATGATTATTGACAAAATATGTGTAATTTAAACGTTGTAGCACTTTGGTGCAAAATTCCATGCCGCGCCATTGTTTATTTTGAACCATAAATTCATTAACAATGTTTTCGTGAAACATGCGTTTCAATATGCGTATGATCAGCGGTCCAATGATTGGAATTTTGACAAGCGTCGGATGCTTTTCAGTAAATATTTTAGAAATTTCAATCATTTATAAGAACGTCGGTTGTTTTTTCCTGTTGCGCTATTATCGCTGATGAAGGTGCTTTGTGTTATGTTGTCAGCCATAAGCGCAGTCTATTTGCTAAGGTCGTCGTGTAACCAACGCTGGTAAAAGCGATTTGTCTTTTAGAATTTAATATAAAGGTTGTTGGAACAGCGACACCGCCCCAGCTCTTCAACCAGTGACCCTCTGGATCGTAAGCAATGGCTGCCAAATTGAGTTGATGTTGTTGCGCAAATTGACTGACTTGTTGTGGACTTTCAGCAAATACAGCCACATTGATGACGGGATAACCGTCTTCAATAAGCGATTCAATATTATCCTTTTCAAAATAACAAACCTTGCACCAAGTTGCCCAAAAATGTACCAATACGGGTTGGTCTGCGTATTGCGCCCAATCGATCGGTTCACCCGATAAATTGTATGCCACAGGCAGTTGAACTTGACCTTCTGCCAAGTCACGGGTTTGCCAAAAATGCAAGCCAATGAATAATGCGATAAACAGCGCAATATTGATTGCCCAAGTTTTGTTGAAAAAAAACTTCATACGTTTAATGAGGCATGTGCTATTTCAAACAATCCTTATTTCTGTTTATGACCGCCGGCGCCAGTACATCGCGCAGCAATGTGGCGGTGGTGTCCCAGTCAAGGCAGGCATCAGTGATGCTAACGCCATATTCCAATGGCTGACCTGGCACAACTTTTTGCTTACCCGCGTGTAGATTGCTTTCAATCATAATACCCATGATTTTGTGGGTGCCTTGTTCTATTTGTTGGGCCACATTATGGGCTACATCGACTTGTTTATTATGATCTTTGGCGCTATTGGCATGAGAAAAATCCACCATGAGTTTTTGTGGCAGATCGTGCTGAGCCAGAAGTTCACAGCAGTTTGCAACCGATTGTGCATCATAATTTGGCCCATCTTTGCCACCTCTTAAAATCAAATGGCAGTCGGGGTTGCCAGATGTTTGAAAGGAGGCTGTATGTCCTTGTTTGGTGTGGGACATGAAGATATGTGGGCGTGATGCTGACAATAACGCATCGACAGCAATTTGTAAATTGCCTTCGGTGCCGTTTTTAAACCCAACAGGGCAGGATAAGCCAGAGGACATTTCGCGGTGACCCTGACTTTCGGTTGTTCGAGCACCTATGGCGCCCCAAGCGATCAAGTCAGAAATGTACTGCGGTGTCATTAAGTCTAAATATTCGGTTGCAGCAGGGACGCCGTGATCAGATACTTTGATCAGTAATTTACGCGCCAGGCGTAATCCTTTATTGATGTCGAATGTGGTGCTGTCTAAATCTGGGTCATTGATAAGACCTTTCCAGCCCACGGTTGATCTGGGTTTTTCAAAATAGATGCGCATGACGATGAATAAACTGTCTTGCAATTCATCAGCCAATTGTTTGAGTTTTTGGGCGTATTCCCAAGCAGCTTCTGGGTCGTGAATGGAGCAGGGACCAACAATAACCAGCAGGCGTTGATCGTTGCCCAATAATATGTCACGAATGGTTTGGCGCGCATTGGCCGTGGTTTGAGCGGCCACTTCTGTGATGGGAAATTCTTGATGAATTTCCACAGGCGCTGTGATTTGAGTGTGTTTGACAATTCTCAGGTCGTCAGTCGGGGGTAAGTTATTCAAGGTGCAAAATCCTAAGGCTAAAATGTTTTAAAAATATTGATGTCGAATCAAAATAAAGCGTGATTGTAGCAAATTCAGCCTTTTAATAGGACATAAACCGCACCTGTACCACCATCTTTAGGCAAACAGGAGGCATAAGCGAGTACAAAATCGACCTGTTCAAGCCAATGTGCCGTGTGTGCTTTTAATATGGGTTCACTATTGCTATTCAAGCCTTTGCCGTGAATGATTTTCACACATTTGAACTGTTTGGCATGAGATTGACGCAAAAATGTTTCAAATTTGCTGCGGCTTTGGACGACAGTTAAACCGTGTAAATCTAAATGGGCTTTGATGGCTAATTTGCCTTTCTTGAGTCTAGTAAAGTCTGTCGCTAAGGTATGAGGTCGTTTAAAAGACAAATGAGACTGAACCAGTGTGTTGGATGTCGGATTGGATAAGCGCAGGCCTTTTTGAGGTTTTTGCGGAACACCCGTGGCGACTGGCTTTTTAGGGTCCGCTTCGGCTGGGGCAATGGTTGGGGCAATGGTTGGCGCAGGGGTTTGAACCCTATTGGAATCGGCCAAAGGTTTTACCTTTTGTATAAATGCTTTAAATGGATCCATGGAGGACATATCTATACTCAACGATTTGGTTTTTATGGTTATAATGCGCATCTTCTAAGCGTGAATTGGCATGCGTTATGTCATGCCATAAGCGAAATTCTAATTATACAAAACTTCAACCATGAAAATCCTATTAACCAATGACGATGGCTATCTTGCCATTGGTATTCGCACCTTATATGCCAAACTCATTCAGAAACACGAAGTCGTTGTGGTTGCGCCCGAAAACAATCGAAGCGCCTGCAGCCATGCATTAACCTTAGACAGACCGCTAAGACCCTGCTATTGTGCGGATGGATTTATTTATTTGATGGGTTCTACACCAACCGACTGTGTCCACGTGGCATTGACTGGATTGTTAGATTTTGAACCAGACATTGTGGTTTCTGGCATCAATGCAGGGGCAAATTTAGGTGATGATACACTTTATTCGGGCACGGTTGCCGCAGCGATGGAAGGGCGGTTTTTAAATCTGCCCAGTGTGGCGATTTCAGCCATAGAGCCCTTTAATTTTGATCGGGCCGCAGCGGTGGCCGATGAGATCATCGACCGCATTGAACAAACATTGCCCGCTGCAAAAGTTGTGTTCAATGTCAATGTGCCGAGCACAGAACACCCTTATAAAGGCATCAAAGTTGTGCCTTTGGGCAAAAGGGTTAAAGCCGATGATGTGATCAAATCGCAAGACCCACAAGGTAGAGACGTTTTCTGGATTGGCAGCAGCGGTAACCCCGATCAGGACATCAGCGGGACGGATTTTGAAGCCGTTGAAATGGGTTACGCCAGCCTAACACCATTGGGTTTTGATTTAACCAATCACTCTATGCTCGAAAACTTAGCGCATGGCTTTAAGTAAGGCCTTAGCCAATCAAAATTCGGCTGTGAGTGGGTTCACTTCACAGGCCAGTCGGTCACGGATGATCAAACGTCTGGCTGAAAAATTGCCGCACTCCAAGGGGTTGGCGCAAACGCTCAAGGTGATGGATAACATACCGAGGCATTTGTTTGTTGAATCGGCCTGGCAGCAATACGCCTACCAAGTTGATCGATTAAGTTCTTTGCCATTGGGCTTGAAGCAGACCATATCACAACCGGCCAGCGTGGCCAAAATGACGGCTTTTATAGTCGATCACTCGCACATGAACACGGTTTTAGAAATTGGCACGGGATCGGGTTATCAATGCGCTGTGTTGGCACATTTGGCCAAGCGAGTTTATACCATTGAACGCATTCCTCAGTTGTTCGACAAAGCGCAAACCACGCTGAAATCGTTGAAGATTGACAATGTTCAATTCCATCATGGCGATGGCTTTGAAGGATGGCCTGAACAGATGTTGTTTGATGCCATTGTGGTGACAGCGGCGCCCGATAAGATGCCTCAAAAACTGTTGTCTTTGGTCAGACCCAATGGTTGTTTGATTGTGCCTGTTGGCCATAAGAAACAACGCTTAATCGGGGTCATTAAACAAATCAATGGGGCATTGACTGAAATTGACTTGGGTGATATTGCATTTGTGCCCATGCTCAAAGGGGTTGGCTAAGCGCACAGCTGTCTTATCCAATCAGTTAAGCAGTTATGGTGTTTCTCCATGTAAATGGGGCAGCCAAATCGGCACACTGTGATGAAAGTCTCTGAATAGTCGCTTTGCTATTTGGCGTTTTTTTTCCGATTTCGAATCAAACGTTTGCGCCGCATTTGTTGTCGATCGCTGAGTTTATTTTTGCGCCCTGCAAATGGGTTTTCAGAGTTTTTATAGACCAATTTTAGCGGCGTTCCAAACAGATTAAAGGCTTCCCTAAATGCATTCTCAAGGTATCTAAGGTAGGTTTTTGGCAGTTTGTCTAATTGATTGCCATGGATGAGAATTGTGGGCGGATTATGTCCGCCGATATGCGCGTAACGCATCCGAATGGTCCGACCATTAACAATGGGGGGCGCATGATGGCTAATAATCGACTCAAATACTTTGTTTAATTCAGAAGTGCTGATCTTTTTGTGCGCCGCCGTGTACGCCTCCTCTATGTATTGCCATAAAAGCCCCACACGCGTACCGTGCAAGGCAGAAATTGGTACTTTTCGGGCATATTGGATGAATCCCAATTTGAGATCGAGTTCGCGTTCGGTTTTGATTTTTTGGTCGTCGCTCAAACCATCCATTTTATTTAAAACGATCACCAAAGCTCTGCCTGCTGAAATAACTGCAGCAATCAAGTGTGCATCTTGGTCGGTAATGCCTTCTTGGGCATCGCAAACCACAATGGAAACCGCTGCATTATTGATCGCGTCTAAGGCTTTGATGATACTGAAAGTTTCAACTTTCTCGTGCACTTTGGCGCGTCGTTTAATACCAGCTGTGTCAATGAACTCATAGGCAACGCCCGCTCTTTCATGGGGGATGTAAATGCTGTCTCGCGTTGTGCCCGGCATGTCGTAGGCAACCACTCGCTGCGCTTTCAACAATCTATTGGTAAGCGTTGATTTCCCAACATTGGGCCGTCCAACGATGGCTATGCGTATGCGGTCGGTTTCTGTTTCAGTCTGTTGCCAATCAAAAGGCTCTAATTGATCCAAGATATAATCTCTTAGCACATTGATACCAGCGCGATGACTGGCTGAAATGGCATGAACTTGGCCCAGCCCCAATTCACTAAACTCTGCGTTTATTTGGCTGTACTCAGTCGCCTCAGATTTATTGGCGACGACCAATAGTTGGATGGATTTTCGCCGTAGCTGATCAGCAATGTCGCGATCGCCCTGTGTTAACCCAACGGAACCATCGACCAAGAAAATAATTAATTGCGCTTCTTCTATGGCTATGTTGACCTGATCTTGCATCAGATTTTCAATGTCATCTGGGTTGCCACACAATCCACCAGTGTCAACCAGCCTAAAGGCTGTGTTGCCGTGCTTTACTATGCCGTAAATGCGATCGCGGGTTAATCCAGAAAAATTTGCGACCAAAGCATTCCTTGACCGCGTTAAGCAGTTAAAAAGCGTCGATTTACCAACGTTGGGACGACCAACAATCGTGACTAAGGGGGCTTGCATAATGGGGTTGAGTTAAGACACGTGGTCTAAGTTTCGTCGTCCAATGACATTCGAACCAAATGACCTAAACGATTGAGATAATAGACTGCGCCTTCTGAGTCAACAATGCTTGACATAGCGAGCGGGGCTTCGCTGTGGTAGCGAGCGGCCAATGTGCCGTCTAAACCATCAAACCAATGGAATATGCCCTCAGAATCGGTTGTTAACCACCAACGCCCTTGTTGCTGAAGTGATGTCGGTTCGCGATTGACTAAGTGGGTCATGTCCCAGATGGATTGCCCAGTATTTTTGTCCACGCTGGAGATGAGTCCATTGTCGTTGACCACAATGAGCGCTCGGTTATTGTTTTTAACAGGATGGATCAGCGACTCAGCTCGTTCCCATTTAACCGTCTTTCTGCCGTCCCAATCGAGGGCGATCCAATGCGACCCCCAAGAGGCTGCGTATAACACCCCTTTGTCGTAAAGCAAATCTGTTTGCGCGTCAACGATGGCATCTAAATCCGAAAAACCTCTTCTTCGTCCAATACTGATTCTATTGACAATTTGACCATTGGTGACGCGTAAAGCAATGAGCAGACCACTGTCATTACCATAGATGATTTCATCGCCAACTTTTAGGGGTTTGCTACTTCCAATAATGGATAAGTTGGGTATGTTGTCTTTGATACGCCACGATTCTGCACCGCTGATTTCATCTAATTTAAACAAGCGCCCATCGATGCTTTTCACATACACATAATTGTCATGGGCACTGATGGAGCTGATCGATGATGTGAGCTGTTTCTCCCACAGCAGCTCGCCCGTTAAGGCATTGAGGGCCAACACAGAGCCATTGATGGTGCCCACATAAATTTGATTGTTTGCATTCGTTGCGCCAAAGCTGAGGTCTTGATTAGCGTCATACTGCCACAGCGTGTCGCCATTGTTTTTGTCTAAGGCAATAATCAGGCCTCGAGGTAGGGGAACAATAACCGATTCAATGGCCAAAGCCAAATTAAAATGGTGGGCTGTGTGGCGGGTATAAATGCCCAATTGATAAGGGTCAAGACTGGTCCACCAATCGATTTCTGGATCGATACGATCATCGAAATCAACCAAGGGGGCAGGCTCAATGCCTAAGGCGTTTTTTTTGTCAGTATCTGGCGATTCCCCCTCGTTTATGGTCACTTTTATGGGGGTATCGTTTAGCTCATAGGGCGTCGAAGAACAGCCCCCTAATAGCAATAGGAGCGGAAAAAACAAAGAAAAAAAAATCCGCGATTTTTGTATCATCTTGGTAAATTATTCAGTTTTAGTTCAATGACTTGAGCCAAGGGTGATTCTGAGTGTAGGTTTTTCTTTGCGAGTTCTAACGATTGCCGTGCAACCACGGGCTGGTTTTGCTGCAAATAAGCATCCGATTGGATGATGTAAAAATGTGAAAGGGCACTTTGACCCATGGGATAACTCAACTGTTCAGCCACCACTTGCAATGTTTTATCGGGTTGTTTGTTTTCAAGGTACAGGCGCGCAAGTCGGTTGGTCGCAATCTGTCGTATGATGTCCTCAGGTTCATTGGCCAACAAGGCGTGTAACTCATCAATGGCTGACATGATAGAGCCGTTGTCATAAAAGAATTTACTGGATATGAATCGTCCACTGAGCGCATAGGGCGTTTCAGAAAATTCTAAGTTCAACCGATTGTTGAGGGCATTGACTTGATCAACGTCATTGTTTTTAATGGCTTGTTGCAAGGCAATGAAAGTTGAAGAGGCCTGTTCTTGGAAGTCGCGTTGGCTATTCTGCCACCACGACCAAGCAATGACCACAACGGCCACGGTCACAACGGCAGTGGTTATTTTCAAACCATTCTTCTTAAACCACCGTTTGATGAGTGCTAATTGATGTTGTTGCGTTACTTCCATGCTATTTCCTTTAAAAATTGAACCAGTTGAGATTGTAAGATTGTTTTTTGTGGCGTATTATCGCGCAATGGCTTGATTGTTACTTGTTGATTTTTCAATTCTTCTTCACCTAAGATGATCGCATAATGCGCACCTTCCTTATCAGCCTTTCTAAATTGACCTTTAAAACTGCCACCATCATAAGCATTTAACACCCTTAAATGGGTGTGTTGACGCAGGGTTTGAGTGAGCGCAAAGCCCTCAAAGATGGCTTCTGCACTGGCTATGACGTACACAGTGGGTACTGTGGTGCTTTGAGGGTTTAATTGCTCTAACAATAAGGCAATGCGCTCAATGCCCATGGCAAATCCGACACCGGGCGCTGCTTTGCCACCCAGTTGTTCAACCAATCCATCGTAACGCCCACCACCACAAATGGTGGCTTGTGCGCCCAAATGTTCGCTAACCCATTCAAAAACACAGCCATTGTAATAGTCTAAACCTCGAACCAGATGTGGATTTCTAATCCAAGAAATCTGACACGAGTCTAAGGTGTTGGTGATTTGATTGAATTCATCCAAACTGCTTTGACTCATATAGTCGTCCATTTTTGGTGCTTGAACCAGCAATGCTTGGGTTTCAGGATTTTTACTGTCTAACACCCTCAGGGGGTTTTTATTGACCCGATTTTGGCTGTCGCTGTCCAATTGGTCAAAATGTTCATGCAAAAAAGCCTTAAAAGCTTCGGTATAGCTTTGTCGATCGCTGGGTGTGCCCAAGGTATTGAGTTCAAGACGAAGCCCATCTTGGATGCCTAATTTTTGCCACAACAATGCCGTGAGCGTGATGAGCTCTGCGTCCACATAAGCGCTGCTCATGCCAAAACATTCTGCGCCAAACTGATGAAACTGCCTGTAGCGGCCTTTTTGAGGGCGTTCATGGCGAAACATGGGGCCAGAATAGAACAATTTATAATGTTGCCCTGCTTGCATTAAATTTTGCTCTATGAGCGCTCGTACACAAGGTGCGGTGCCTTCAGGGCGCAGTGACAGTCGGTCGTCATTGCGGTCGGTGAATGTGTACATTTCTTTTTCGACAATGTCGGTCACTTCACCCACAGCTCGGGCAAACAATTGAGTTTTTTCAACGATGGGTGTGGCAAAAGGCTGGTAACCCGCTTGGGCAAACAAGTCGTTGGCCTGTTTAAGAATGTGCTGATGATGGGTCATGGTTGACCCATGCAGGTCTGTCATACCTCTTATGGACTGAATGGTTGATTTTTTCATTGAGCCATCTGCCAGGAAACCGTTCGACGCGTACGATCTTTAAATTGCCCCGCCAGCTGTCCACAAGCGGCGTCAATATCACTGCCCCGAGTACGTCTGAGCAAGGTACGTACGCCATGACTGCGTAATATACCTTGAAAGCGCATTTGAGCGTCAATCGAAGCACATTTATAAGGTGTATTGGGGTATGGATTAAACGGAATGAGATTGACCTTGCAAGGCATATCTTTAATCAGTTGAGCGAGCAAATGCGCTTGTTTGACCGAATCATTGACCTGATCAATGAGCACGTACTCAAATAATATGTGTCTTTTTTGCGGGGCTTCTTTAATGTAGGTCCAGCAAGCTGCGAGCAATTGGGCAATGGGATATTTTTTATTAATGGGAACAAGCTCGTTGCGTAGCTCATCGGTTGGTGCGTGCAGCGAAATGGCCAGACTGACATCGACCTGAGCGTACAATTTTTCAATCATGGGCACAACCCCCGCCGTACTCACTGTGACTCGACGTTTAGATAAGCCATAGCATTTGTCATTCAGAAATAGGCGCGCGGCAATGGCCACTTGTTGAGTATTTAATAGGGGCTCACCCATGCCCATAAATACAATGTTTGAAATGCTTTGATTGGGCGTTTTATTGAGGCTATTTTTGGCAATCCAAACTTGAGCCACAATTTCAGCTGAACTGAGATTGCGATTAAAGCCTTGTTGCGCTGTGGCACAAAATGAACAATTTAAGGCACAACCGACTTGCGAAGAAATGCACAAGGTGCCCCGATTCTTTTCGGGTATGTAAACCATTTCGATGCAATTGCCATCAGCCAAACGCAGCAACCATTTTCTGGTGCCATCGTTTGACAGTGAATCATGAGCAATCTCGGGCCATTCAATGCACGCCTCTTGTTGTAAGCGTTCGCGTAATTTCTTGGAGAAAGTGGTCAAGGTCGAAAAATCACTTTGACCCTGTTGATGAATCCATTTGAGCATTTGATCGGCTCTAAATGAAGATTCGCCCCAATCGCTGAACAGCGCCTGCATCAAAGCCAAATCAAAACCTAAGAGGTTAATCTTTGGCTTAGCTTCAGAGACCGGTAAGAGCTGTTCGTTTGCGCTGTGCATATTCAGCAATCAATCATTTTGTTAAGCAGAACCAAAGAAATAAGCCACTTCAATCTTGGCATTTTCCAAAGAATCAGATCCGTGTACGGCATTGGTTTCAATGCTGTCAGCAAAATCTGCACGAATGGTTCCAGCATCTGCTTTTTTAGGGTCAGTTGCGCCCATCAGTTCACGATTTTTGGCAACGGCATTTTCGCCTTCCAAGGTTTGGATCATGACTGGTCCTGAGGTCATAAAATCGACCAAATCGGCAAAGAAAGGACGGTCTTTGTGAATGGCATAAAAGCCTTCGGCATCTTCACGGCTGAGATGTTGCATTTTGGCTTGTACAATTTTGAGTCCAGCGCGCTCAAAACGACAATAGATTTCTCCGATAACATTTTTTGCCACTGCATCGGGTTTGATAATAGAAAGCGTTCGTTCAACACTCATTGAATAATCCTCTTAGATAATTAAAAAAATAAAAAGCCTGGTAAATACCCTTAAGCATTGTCCAATGGCTAATAAGGGGCGGTATTTTACCCGTTTTGCATAAATATTTTATAGGTTTAGACGCGCAAATTCATCGCTTTGGCGTTATTGTTCTGTCGGTTTTTTTGAGTTTGCGAGCGTCCAAAATTATGAACGATCTTATTGAAGTCAGTCTGTACGTTTTTTTAAAAGAAAGCAGCGCTCAAAAGGCGTGATTTGGCACGACGATAGATTGTCCCTTTCGCCTTAAAGAAACACTTTGCTGATGCCGTAGGCGGCAACCACAATGGCCACTATAACCCAACCAATTCGGTCAATGTAGGTATATAAGTGTTTTTCAATGGGTTGTCCAAAGCGGGCACACAAGAATGCAACCAAGAAGAAGCGACTGCCTCGTCCAATCAACGACATAATAATAAATCCTGGTAAAAACAAGCCAAGTGCGCCAGAAGTCACGGTGAATATTTTATAAGGAATGGGGGTGAAGCCGGTCAGCAGAACCACCCATATACCATAGGCATCGTACCAAGCTCTTGCTTTAACGTAGGCGGGTTCATAACCGAATTTAGAAATATAAGGCAGTATTTCATCGATCAGAAACCATCCCAACATATAGCCAAAGAGACCGCCTAATACCGAAGTGACTGTGGTTATCAATGCCAGCATAAACCAACTTTGCGGTTGGCGAACACTCATGGGCATCAAAAGTAAATCGGGGGGGACGAGGAAGAAAGAGGATTCGGCAAAACTGATGACAGCCAGCCATTTTTTTGCGTGCTTGTGTACACTGAGGCGCATGACCCAGTCATAAGTTTTTGTGAAAATCTGCATGGTAAACCTATTAGATTGATTTGGCGATTTGATGGTGGGCATCATTGGAAAATCGCCACAGCATTATAAAATAAGTTTATTTTTTTGACCCGACTATCACGCAATGTCCTTTATCACTAACAACATGTCGTCCGCTTTGGCAGGGTTTTGGATATTGGCGTAGCGCTGGTGCCGCAGCCAAAGTCCAATGACTTAAGCGGATTCAGGATATAAAATCTGTTCTAACTTCAATCGTTGGATTTTTCCAGAGGGGCCTTTGGGCAACTCATCTAAAAAGTGAAATTTTTCGGGGCATTTGAACGACCCAAGTTGTTCTTTACAATGCGTCATGAGCTGTTCAACGGTGACATTGGCATCAACCTTAACGCATGCCTCGACGACTTGCCCATAACTGGTGCAGCTTCGTCCAAATGCGGCGGCTTCAATCACGCCAGGTATGGCATAAAGAATTTCATCAATCTCGCGCGGTGAAATATTTTCACCGCCCTTAATAATCAACTCTTTTTTACGACCAGAAATCTTGATATAGCCCTCATCGTCCATCATGCCAAGGTCACCCGTTAAAAACCAACCATCTTCTGTGAATGAAGCTTTGGTTGCTTCAGGATTTTTATAATATTGACGCATAACATTTGGTCCCTTTACGCAAATCTCACCTTCTACATTGATGGGACACGTCTGTCCAGATTTGAGCACCTTAATTTGATTGCCGAAAGGCAGGCCAACAGATCCGATTTTGCGCTGTTTTGGCGGTCTGGGATTGGCCAAAATTTGTGCCGAAGTTTCTGTGATCCCCATGGTTTCGATGATTGGTATGTGCAGTAAGTTCTCAATGGTTTGATGGACTTCAATGGGTAAGGCTGAGGATGCAGAACGAATGAAACCCAGGGTTTTGGTGACTTGCTCAACATTCCAAGAGTCGGGTTCTTCTTCAAGCGCATGGAGCAAATACGATAACATGGTTGGCACAACACTGACCCACGTAACATGGTTTTCGATGATGGTTGTGAAGAAGTTAGAAACGCGGAATCGGTCTGCCAAAACCAAACTGGAACCGCTCACTAAAGTTGACATCAAGCTGACACATTGGGCATTGATATGATACAGCGGCAGGCAACACATACCAATGTCTTGGTCGCTTAATTCATGTGCTGTTTTGGTATTGGTCCCCCCTGCAATGAGGTTGGCGTGGCTTAGGAGCACACCCTTGGGATTGCCCGTTGTGCCACTGGTGTACATCAGCAAAGCACTCTGATCGGGCTTTATTTCAGGTTCATAATCGGGCATTGATGCGTTCAGTTGGGCTAAGGGGCTTTGATTTTCATCCAGTGTCACAATCTGAATGCCATCGGCCTGCTTGCTTAAGATTTTTGCTTGGTCGGCGTTGGCAAATATGACCTTGGGTTGGCTATGATTGAGTACATATTGTGAAGCTTTTTCGCCCGCCACCAGATTCAATGGTACTACAATGTAGCCATTGTAGAATCCGCCTAAGAGCAATTCTAATAATGCCGTGCTATTGTTAAAGGCACAGACAAATAAGTCGCCTGGTTGCAGACCAAACTGGTTTAAATAGCCATGATATTGCTGCAAAGTTTGCCGCAAGCCTAAGTAACTGTAGCTGTGGTCTGAGGCAGGCAGGTAAAAGGCGGTTTTTTGTGGCTGTGTTTCAGCCCAAGCGTTGATGACACCAGTAATGGTATTATGCTTGGTCATGCTTCTTTATATACGCCCCTAAGATGGCGTCAACGGTGGGTTCATTAGGCGGGATTTCGCGCACAATTTTTGTCACATTCATAAAATGTTTATAGTTCAAATTGTCATCAATTGAATTGCCACCCCAACTGCCACAACCCATTGAAAGCGAGAATGGCATGCCGTTATTAAATGCGCCGCCTGTGGCAAAACAGTGCGCTTGATTGACAATCACACGGCAAGTGGGCAGTTCGTGACCCAGTGCATAACATTGGTCTGGGTCGTTGGTATGTATTCCCACCGAATGTCCTGCCCCTTGGTTGTCTAATAGCTCATGAGCGAGTTTTTTAGCGTGGGCGAAGTCAGTGGCTTTAAAAAGGGTCAAAATGGGTGCCATACGTTCACGCGCGAATGGATTACTGGTGCTTGTTTCTGCGCTTTCAACCATGAGAAACTCGGTATTAGGATCAACGGCTACGCCGCTCGCTTGGGCAATAACCTGAGCGGATTTGGCAATCAGTTGGGCATTGAGTTTGCCTGATGGCACAAATGTGTCAATCAGTTGAGCAACTTCATTCGCATTCAATAAGCTACCGCCTTCATTTTGTAGGGCGGCGAGCAGTTTGTCATAAACAGATGCCAAACACAAGACGTTGTTTTCACTCGAACAAGAGGTGGCATGGTCGAAAGTCTTGGAAGCACGTATTTTCTTTGCTACGGCCTCAATATCGGCTGATTCATCAACGATGGTGGTCACATTACCCGTGCCCACGCCAATGGCGGGCGTGCCTGAAGTATAAGCGCCCCTGACATTATTTTGTGATCCAGTCACAATCACCAAATCGACCAACTGCATCAATTGCTGGGTGTCTGCTTTATTAGGGGGGTAGGGTAGGGCTTGAACAAGGGCTTTGGGTGCGCCAAGTTTAGAAAATGCTTGGTGAATTAATGCGAGGACCTCTGCAAATACTTTGGCACCCTTGGGCGAGGGCGAGACGATAATGCTATTGCCACATTTGAGGGCATTAATGATATTGTTAATGGGGGTTGCTATGGGGTTGGTTGAGGGGACCAATGAACCGATCACACCGATGGGTCGGGCAATGGTTGTGATGCCTGTTGCTGAACTTTCATCGAGGATGCCCGTTGATTTGGCATTTTTTAAATCTCGCAACAATCCCAAGGTTTTGCGGTGATTTTTTATTATTTTATCTTCAACCTTGCCTAATTGGGTTTCTGCCACGGCCATCTCGGATAGCCATTTATTATTTTCGGGTTGGATCACAGTCCAAGCCACGGCGTGTGTCAGTTCATCCAATTGTGCTTGGCTATAGTCGCGAATGCTATGTTGGGCAAGTTTTGCGTTTTTTACAAGTTGTTCAATGTGGGTTTGTGACATGGTCATAGGGCTATAGAAAGGACGTATAAGGGAGGCAAAACCTCCCTTATATCAATCCAATTCAGGGTTTTATTTTAAATCTTTCAACAGCTGAGTTAAAAACTTTTGGCGCTTATCCCACATTTCACGAACCTCTTTGTGGCCCATGACGCGGACTGGTGAACCACCCGCTTTCATGCGTTTTTTGACGCGCGCATTTTCAAACATTTTAGGAAATGCATCAGCCAGTTTATCAATCACAGCCTGAGGCGTGCCTTTTCTGACCATAATGCCGCGGAAATTCACGCTGGAATCGTCCACATTGAAGCCTTGTTCTTTAAACGTCGGCACATCAGGCAAAAATTCCGTATTCCGAGTATTGTCAGCAATGCCAATGATTTTCAAACTATCACGGCTACGGTAAGCATCCGATAAGTTGTTCACACCTGCCATGACTTGGCCGCCAATAACAAACTGCAGCGCACCTGCACCACCTTTCTTATTAGGCACGTAGGTCATTTTTGTTCCAGTTTCTTTCTGAATTTGCAAGAAAGCAATGTGATGACCAACGAACAGACCAGCACCAGAGACGGTCACTTTGCCAGGGTTTTTCTTGGCAAAATCAACCAAATCTTGAACACTGTTAAAAGGGCTGTCCTTAGAGACGATTAGAACGGCAGGGTCTGCACCCCAGTTTGCAATGGGGACTAAATTATCAACATTGTATTTTGTTTTAAATTTAATCGATTGCGCGATGAAATGTGGGACGTTATACGCCGCCAATTCATAACCATCTAATTTGGCTTTGCTAGCGTATTGATTCCAACCAACACGTCCACCAGAGCCTGGTTTATTTAAAATAACCATGGGCTGCCCCAAATATTCTTTCTTGGCAGAAACCATGGTCACAATGCGTGCTTGGAAATCAGTCGCACCACCAGCACCATAAACCACAGATAAACTGACGGGTCGGTCAGGATATTCTTCTGCAACCACATGGCTAAAAAATAACAGAGCAAAAGTTGCAAAAAGTACTTTCAAAACCGATTGCCCGAAAAAATTTGAATTTTTCATAACGAGAACCTCAAAAGTTGTGCTCATTGGCATGACGCCGTTAGAGCAAGTTAAAAACAAACATTATCGTGTCGTTGAATGATTGCGCATTTCATCTTAAAACAACAAACCCAGCGGGGTCTGTACACGCAATGCCACACTGAAGAGCATGTACATGAGAAAGATAAAAATTGTCGAAAAGACAACAGGCATGATAATTTGGTATAGCAGTGATTTTGGCGTTTCTTTTTCTGCAATATTTTTCTGAATTTGATGAAAATAATAGCCTATAACGACTATACAGAATATCCAACTGGATAGGTAGAAGCCAACATCCTCGGCCACATTGATCAGCAGCAAAATGACAATGAAACCGGGCAGAAAATCTTTGATTTGCGCACGTGTAATGCGGATGAGTTGTTCCGAATCTGCTTGACGGAACACTTCTATTAAACTGGCAATACTCGCTAGGATTAGGACGATGGACAGCAGTTTTGGAAAATGATAGGCTTCACTTTCGGCCGTTAGGCTGGCATAAGCAATGATGCTTGACAATACAAACAAACCGACGGTTGTCTGTTTTTTTGAAAATGCAAAGTGTTCCATCATGTGTTATTTTACCGATTTCTTTTTATTCGTCCAAGCACTATAGACGATGGATAGCAAACATAAAAATATCAAAAACAAATTCAGTCCGCCTGTTAGGAAATAGGGTGCAAGGCCATCACCCGCCGTGGCAATAATAGACCCTTGGACAAAATTGCCTTCAGCAATGGGACCCAAGACCAGACCGAGCACCAATGGGGCACTTCTTAAACCGACGCCTTCAAGCACCCACATGCCCAGCCCTAAGCCAAACATGATGATCACATCTGAAAATGAATGTTGCACGCTATAAGTCCCAAAGATCGCCAAGATCATAATGATGGGTGCCAAATAATATTTGGGAATATGGATCACACGCGCCGCCAAACTGCTCAAAAGAATGCCCAGAATTAACATCAAAACTTGCCCAACCAGCAGTGAATCAATGAATGTCCAAGTGACTTCGGGGTGTTCTTTAAATAAATTCGGTCCTGGGAAAATACCGTGAATAAGTAAGCCACCGAGCAAGACCGCAGCGGTTGGGCTGCCTGGCACACTGAGCGTCAGCAAGGGTACCAATGAAGGGCCGACCATGGCGTTATTAGCAGACTCGGCCGCTATCACCCCATCGGGCTCACCCGTGCCAAATCTCTCTGGATGTTTGCTAAATTTTCGTGCTTGATCCCAAGAAACCAAACCGGCTATTTGACCACCAGCGCCAGGAATAAGACCAATGATGGTGCCAAAAAAGCTGCCCAATGCCAGAGGCTTGACCCGTGATAGACAGTGGCGCAAAGAATCCAAAACCGATTGTTTTTCCTTGACGAATGTACTGGTATCATCCGATCTCAAACCATTACTGAGCATTTCAAATATTTGTGGAATGGCAAATATGCCAATCAATGCGGGGATGATGTGAATGCCCCCTTCCAAGCGTTCGGTGAAAATAAAACGATCTTCGCCTTGAATGCCATCGTAACCAATAGTGGATAACCACAAACCCAAAGCGCCTGAAAGCAGTCCTAAGGTGACTGATTTTGAATCCAAGGTGGCAATGACCGTCACCCCGAGGATGGCGACCCAGAACAGATGACTGGGACCAAATTTAAGCGCCACATCTGCCAGCAATGGCGAGAAGAAAATGAGGACAAACACGCCCAAAATTCCACCAACGGCTGAGCTGATAAAGCAAAAATGCAAAGCTTTGGTTGCTTGGTTATTCTTGGCCATCTGGTGGCCATCAAAAATGGTGGCAATGTTCGCTGGCGCCCCAGGTATTTTCAGTAAGATGGCACTGACGGCACCGCCTGCTACGGTTGAGGTATATGCTGCCCCAAGGAGTATTAGTCCCGAAATGGAACTCATGTGGAAAGTAAAAGGGATGAGCAGGGCAACCGTCATGGTTGGGCTCAATCCAGGTGTGGCACCCAATAACAGTCCGATGACTGTGCCAAGGAGCAAGATGGCAAAATTAAAGGGTTCAAATACGATGGGAAAATAGTTAATAAATTCCATATCTAAAGCCCATATTTATAATTTAACGAGGTTGGCTCATCTGTCAATATTGATTGAACAGCTTCGCCATTTTGCATGACATTTTGTCGATTATGATCAAAAATTTCACACAATTGCGTACCGTGGTCGAGCAATTTTTGGTGGTGTTCATTAATGAGTTTATCTATGTTATAGCGCGTTGTGGGCGCTTGCACCGATAAGGTGGCGAACAATCGTCCATTTTGATCGAGTAATGGGGTAGCAATGGCCACCAATCCAACCATGTATTCTTCATCATTGATTCCCAATTTCTGTTGACGGCAATTTTTCAAATGATTATTTAATTGCGCCACATCGGTCAGGGTTTTGTCTGTATGCTTATCTAAACTGTATTGATTTAACAAAACTTGTCTTTGGTTTTTGCGCATGTACGCCAAAAACAGCTTACCACTTGAAGAGCAATGGAGCGGTAATTGAGAGCCAACGTCTAAGGTGATTCGATGAGGCCAATGCGTTTCAACGCGATCCAAGTAAGTGATTTTAGTGCCCGTCAAAACCGTTATGTTACACGTCTCTCCCGTTTGTTTTGCCAGGTTTTCAAGCAGGGCGCGACGTGGGGCTAAGAGGGTTTGATTGGAGAAAATTTGTTGGGCTAAGTGGCTCGATCGAATGCCGACGCCAAAAGTGCGTGAGACAGGGTCTTTATAAACATAACCTGAATCACACAATAATTTACAAAAACGATGGACGGTAGAACCTGGCAGACCGGTTCTTAGGCTTAACTCGTTGACACTGGGGGGCGAAGGGAAAGCCAGAATTTCCTCCAACAACATCAGCGCTTTAACAACGGGTGCATTATTCTCAGGTTTACTCACCATATTACCGACAAGTTTTTAAAATTCACACTTAAAGTATTAACCATCACAAGTCACATTTTAATGTTTGAGTGGTTATTAATGCACAAAATTATCAAAAAATGATATTTTTTTTCTAAAATTTAAGAATATTTTAAATACATCAACCGATTATCGCCATTCTGTCTGTTAGAATAGACGAAAATTATGGATGCAATATCGATTGATTTTATCGTATTTTGGTGCCATGCGCAAAGATCCATAGCGCAGCGCTAAGATGGACAAACAATCGAGTATCCTAATGAACTTTTCTTAATTTTCACATGAACAGGATTTTATAAATCACGATACATTAATCACACTTAAAGAAGGACGGTAAACGATGAGCAAAATCAGAATGACGCCAAGCGAAGCATTTGTTGAAACAATGGTGGCAAATGGCGTAAAAAACATTTATGGCATTATGGGATCCGCTTTTATGGATGCCATGGACATATTCGCACCTGCAGGCATCCGATTCATTCCAGTTGTACATGAACAGGGCGGGGCTCATATGGCCGATGGCTATGCCAGAGCCAGTGGTAAACACGGTGTGGTTATTGGACAGAATGGTCCGGGCATTAGTAATTGCGTCACTGCCGTTGCGGCTGCTTATTGGGCGCATTCCCCTGTGGTGATGATTACGCCTGAATCGGGCACCATGGGCATGGGGCTCGGTGGCTTTCAAGAAGCCCATCAATTGCCTATGTTTCAAGAATTTACCAAATATCAGGGTCATGTAAACAACCCCAACAGAATGGCTGAATACACCGGTCGTTGTTTTGATCGCGCCATGTCAGAAATGGCACCGACTCAGCTCAACATCCCGCGCGATTATTTTTATGGCGACATCAATGTTGAAATTCCACAACCGATGCGCGTTGATCGCGGTGCTGGTGGTGAGAGTCATTTGCAGGAAGCCGTTGAACTTTTAACCAAAGCTGAATTTCCAGTGATCATATCCGGCGGTGGTGTGGTAATGGCCGATGGCGTTGAAGAATGTAAGGCATTGGCAGAGCGCTTGAATGCCCCAGTGGTGAACAGCTATTTGCACAATGACTCCTTCCCAGCCAGCCATAAACTTTGGTGTGGTCCTTTGGGTTACCAAGGTTCAAAAGCTGCGATGAGACTGATTTCTAAAGCCGATGTGGTGGTTGCCTTAGGTTCACGTTTAGGACCTTTTGGGACATTGCCCCAACACGGCATGGATTATTGGCCCACTGAAGCGAAAATCATTCAAATTGATGCTGACCATAAAATGCTTGGTTTGGTTAAGAAAATATCGGTGGGCATTTGCGGCGATGCAAAAGCCACAGCCATTGCCTTGACAGCTCGTCTCAAAGATCGCACCCTCGCTTGTGATTCAAACAGTGCAGCCCGCCTACAAAACATTGCTGATGAAAAAAGCGCTTGGGAAAAAGACTTGGATGAGTGGACGCATGAAAAGGATGACTTTAGCTTGGACATGATCGAAGAACAAAATAAAGAACCTGATAATTATTTGCATCCCCGTCAAGTGCTCAGAGAATTAGAAAAAGCAATGCCCGCCGACGTCATGGTTTCGACCGACATAGGTAACATTAATTCGGTGGCCAACAGCTACCTGCGGTTTGAAAGACCACGCAGTTTCTTTGCCGCTATGAGCTGGGGCAACTGTGGCTATGCCTTCCCCACCATTATTGGAGCAAAAACAGCGTGCCCTGAAAGACCCGCCATTTCTTATGCGGGTGACGGTGCTTGGGCCATGAGCATGCAAGAAACCTTCACCGCAGTCAGACACGACATTCCTGTGACTGCAGTGGTGTTTCATAATCGCCAATGGGGCGCTGAGAAGAAAAACCAAGTGGATTTTTATGACAGACGTTTTACAGCGGCTGAATTAGAGAATGGCTCATGGGCAGAGGTGGCTAAATCAATGGGCGCTGAGGGCATTCGAGTCGATAAATTAGAAGATGTGGGCCCCGCATTGAAAAAAGCCATAGATCTGCAAATGAACGACAAGAAAACGTGTATTGTAGAAATCATGTGTACCCGTGAATTAGGCGATCCATTCCGCAAAGATGCGCTTTCAAAACCCGTTCGTTATTTAGATAAGTATAAAGACTTTGTGTAAATCGGCACAAAAGCGTACTCACTAATGCGGTACAACCCGTTTGAAACGGTCACTGAATCGGTGGACTTAGCCCCTGAGGTGGCCGATGAGATTAAACACACCACATGCTACATGTGCGCCTGTCGATGTGGCATTAAAGTTTATCTTAAGAACGGCAAAATCCGCTACATTGAAGGCAATCCTGATCACCCAGTAAACCAAGGCGTATTATGCGCCAAAGGTTCTGCTGGCATTATGAACCACTATTCACCAGCTCGGTTGACCACCCCCTTATTAAGAGTGGGTGAAAGGGGCAGCGGAGAATTTAAAGAAATTTCTTGGGACGAAGCCATGGCGCTTGCCACCAAATGGTTGCAAGAGACACGCGCTAAAGACCCCAATAAACTGGCGTTTTTTACGGGCAGAGATCAAAGTCAATCCTTGACGGGTTGGTGGGCATCGCAATTTGGCACCAGAAATTTTGCCGCACATGGTGGCTTCTGTTCGGTCAACATGGCCGCAGCGGGTTTGTATTCGGTCGGCGGGGCGTTTTGGGAATTCGGTGAACCCGATTGGGAAAAAACTAAATACTTCATGCTGTTTGGCGTTGCTGAAGATCACGATTCCAACCCAATCAAAATTGGGTTAGGTAAGCTAAAGGCGCGTAAAAACACCAAGTTTGTTTCCATCAATCCCGTGCGCACCGGTTATTCTTCTATCGCCGATGAATGGTTGGCGCCGACCCCTGGCACCGACGGACTGCTCATATTTGCCCTCATTCGAGAACTGCTGCTTGCTGACAAAATTGATCTATCGTATTTATCACGCTACACCAATGCCTGTTATTTGGTACACCAAGATGAACAATCGGATCAATATGGTCTATTTGTCCGTGATGATGCGGGTCATCCCTGTGTTTATGATGCTCAGAGCAAAACTATTCAATCATTTAAAGACAGCAGAAATGGCGCATTAACCGGTCAATATACTACAGCGCAGGGGACGCCTGCCACACCCGTATTTGAATTGATGGCGCGCCGTTACACCGATGAACAATATTCGGCGGATGCCGTTGCTGAACAAGTGGGCATTGAAGCCAAGGTCATTCGTAGAATTGCCAAAGAAATCGCCGATGTTGCTTTTAAAGAAGAAATTCGGATCAAACAAAAATGGACCGATTGGCGCGGTGAAACACACGATGAAATCGTGGGCAGACCAGTCAGTTTTCACGCCATGCGTGGCATATCTGCCCATTCCAATGGCTTTCAAACCTGTAGAGCCATTCATATATTGCAAATGCTCTTAGGCAGTGTGGATGTCCCTGGAGGGTGGCGCTATAAGGCCCCCTATCCAAAACCCATACCCCCTGCACCCATCCCAACCAAAGGCACAGGGGCGCCCAATACACCCTTGGGTGGTATGCCGATTGGCAACCCGCGCGGCCCCGAAGATTTAATCGTTGATGATGACGGCAACCCCCTGCGAATTGACAAAGCATACAGCTGGGAATACCCCATGGCGTCACATGGGTTAATGCACATGGTGATTCATAATGCTTGGGCTGGCGATCCTTATCCCATCGATGTTTTATTCATGTACATGGCGAATATGGCGTGGAATTCTTCGATGAATATCAAAGGCACACTACATTATTTGACCGATAAGGATGAGACGGGCGAATATAAAATCCCCAAATTCATTTACAGCGATGCCTATTATTCCGAAACCGTCCCCTACGCCGATCTCATCCTACCTGATACCACTTACTTAGAGCGCTACGACTGCATTTCGTTGCTCGATCGCCCCATATCGAATGCTGAAGGTCCTGGTGATGCCATTCGAGTGCCCATAGAAACGCCCAGCCGTGACGTAAAACCCTTTCAAGAGGTGTTGCTTGCATTGGGCGCTGCCCTTAAATTGCCTGGCATGGTCACAGAAAAGGGCGATCCCTTATATCCAGGGGGTTATAAAGACTACATCATCAACCATGAACGAGCACCTGGTGTGGGTCCATTGTCTGGGTGGCGCGGTGATGGCACTGAGCACGGCAAAGGCGCGCCCAATCCCAATCAAATTGAAAAATACATAGAAAATGGCTGTTTTTGGCAAGAACATCTGGCGGATGATCAGCTGTATTTCAAACACGTCAACGCCAAATACTTGGCTTATGCTCAGGAAAAAGGTTGGATTGGCAGTGCCGAACCCATCATTCATCAAATTTACAGCGAGCATATCCAAAAATTTCGGTTGGCGGCTCAAGGTAAAACACCCCATAAGGTGCCTGAACAACATCGTCAGCGGATTGAAAAATATTTTGATCCACTGCCCGTGTGGTACGAGCCTTTAGAAGGTCAAGCGCTTGAAACAGCGTCCTTTCCGCTACACGCCATCACTCAAAGACCCATGCACATGTATCATTCTTGGGGTTCGCAAAATGCCTGGTTAAGGCAGATCACCAATAAAAATTACTTGTACATTCATGCCGATACGGCAAAGCAGTATGATCTAAACGATGGTGATTGGGCATGGCTCAGCAGTCATCACGGAAGAATAAAATTACCCATTAAAACCATGTTGGGGACGAATAAGAACACCGTCTGGACCTGGAACGCCATAGGTAAACGCAAAGGCGCCTGGGGTTTGAAAGAAAACGCCCCTGAATTCAAAAAAGGATTTTTGCTCAATCATTTGATTTCAGAAAACTTACCAAAGCAAAAAGATCAGATCCAATATTCAAATTCTGACCCCATCACTGGACAAGCGGCCTGGTATGATTTACGCGTAAACATTGAAAAATGTCAAGAACACGAAGCGCGCACCTTAGAGCCAAACTATGAAGCAACCAAAGCCATAGCGGGCGATAAAAAAACCATATCCACTTTCGGTATGGACTTAAAAGGCCAGCCCTCGCAAAAACCCCCTGTGAAAATCAAAGAGTGGGTGTCGAATTTAAAGTTTAGGAACGAGTCGTGACCGCCTTACCCAAACAGACCAAAAAGAAATTAGGATTGGTCATCGATTTAGAAACTTGCGTGGGTTGTCATGCTTGCGTGGTCAATTGCAAAGAGTGGAATACCAGTGGTCATATGGCGCCCTTAACGGATTTTGATCCCCAAGGGGATGAGCCTGATGGGGTCTGGTTTAATCGCGTTCATACCTACGAAGTCGATAAAGGCGATGGTTGTTCGCAAACGGTGCACTTTCCCAAATCTTGTTTGCATTGTGAGGACGCGCCTTGCGTCACCGTCTGCCCCACAGGGGCGTCCTACAAACGTGAAGAAGATGGTATTGTGCTGGTCAATGCTGACACCTGCATCGGTTGTAAACTGTGTTCTTGGGCTTGCCCCTATGGCGCAAGAGAATTTGACCCACACGAAGGCGTCATGAAAAAATGCACCCTGTGCGTTGACCGTATTTATAACCCCAATTTACCCGAGTCCAGTCGCGTACCCGCTTGTGTCTCAGCATGCCCAGTTGGGGCAAGACACTTTGGCGATTTGGGCGACGAAAACTCAGACATTGCAAAATTGGTCGAACAAAAGTCGGGCTATGCTTTAATGCCCGAGCAAGATTGCAAGCCTGTTAATCGCTATTTGCCAGCGGTCTTTAAAAAAGACCACGGCACCGAAGTGTTAGAGCCGATTGCCAAAGACAGTCCCATAGATAAACTGTTTGATCGCTGGTCTAAGCGATTGTCCGAAAATTTTTAATTATGCATCCTTCAGCCAGTGTCATTTTATTTACCACGTCCACCGGTTTTGGCTACGGACTGTTTGTGTGGTTAAGTCTCTATATTTTAGGCACGGATCAAAGTTTGCACGCCCCTTTAATTTATAGTGCTTTGCTTACGAGTTTGGGGCTCATTACTTTTGGTCTGCTCTCATCAACTTGGCATTTGGGTCATCCTGAACGCGCTTGGCGGGCCATGAGTCAATGGCGCACCTCGTGGCTTTCGCGCGAGGGCGTGTTAGCCGTATTGTGTTATGCACCGATGATGGGGGTGGCAGGTTTTCTATTTTTGGGATGGCACAATGCCGTTAAATTCAGCGCGCTTTTTGCGGGCATTTTGGCGTTGTTGACGGTCTATGCCACTTCAATGATCTATGCCTCGCTTAAACCCATTCCAGCTTGGCATAATCGCTGGACCATCCTAGGCTATCTTGCCTATGCCATCATGACTGGTGGGATTTTATGGCAATTCATTCATACAATGGTGGTGGGTGAATCGAACAGTGGTCAGTGGTTACTTGTTTTGATCGTCATATCTGTGCTGATCAAAGCCTTACATTGGCGTCATATACGCACGGCCAAAAAGACCACCACGGCCGAGACCGCTACAGGACTGAAAGGGCGCATTAAACAAATCGACCCACCGCATTCTTCTGCCAATTATTTGATGAAAGAAATGGGTTTTGAAATAGCACGCAAGCACGCGCTCAAATTGCGCATCGTCACCTTGGGATTGGGATTTGTTGTGCCTTTGGTCAGCCTAACCATTGCCATAACACCGGGCAGTAGCTTATTGGCCTTGATTTGTTGTGCAGTCGGTATCATTTCTGAACGATATTTGTTTTTTGCTGAAGCAAAACATGTGGTCTCGTTGTATTATTCGTAATTCGGCTATGGTGTGCTTTGACACGAGCACGGCAATAAACTTTTGGAATCAATCATTATGAAATTAAGAATCAAAAACAACACCTTAAGATTACGCTTAAGCAAGTCTGAAATATCTGATTTGGCTAATAACAAAACGCTGACAACAACCGTTGGCTTGAGCCCGCAGTCATTGGTTTTCAGTCTGAGTGCAAGGGAGGCGGCTTCAATTGAGCACGCAGACAATCGTCTGCAATTTAGCATGCCTTTGAGCGTTGCCCAAGCTTTTGACCAAACCGATCAAGTCAGTTATGCCTATGAAGCGGCAGACATTTCAGTGCTTATAGAAAAAGATTTTGTTTGTTTGGAGCCACGTAAGGGTGAAGATGAGACCGACAATTACCCCAATCCAAATTCAAGATAAGGCCAATCATTTAATATTCATCGCCTTCAGCATCAAAGGCTTATGCCCATGTCAGCACAGCCAATGAGTCACTCGGTTGTTGCTGTGGTTTTAGCGGGCGGTAAATCCAGACGATTTCAATTCAAAGACAAGGCTTGGCTCGATATCAACGCTCAACCCTTGGTGCTACATCAACTCAACCGTCTTAAACGCCAATTGTCAGCAGTCTGTGTCAATACCAATCGCCAGTTTGATCGCTACGCCACATTGGGCGTGCCAATCATTCACGACATTTATTTTGCCAATAAGGGCCCGCTGAGTGGGCTATATAACGGCTTGCATTGGGCCAAAAAAAACGATTTTGAATGGGTTTTTACCCTACCTGTGGATACAGTGGGTTGGGCAGAGACCTTGCCTCAGAAAATGATTGAAAGCGTCGAGCAAAATGCACAATCTCTGGCAGTGACGGCTCGATTTACTGCGGGCGTTCAGAACGCTCTGGGTTTGTGGTCGATTGAGTTATTGCCTTTAATAGAACAACGACTGATGCAAGAAGCCTTAAAAATGTCGGATTGGCTCAAGGCCGTCAATGCAGAAGTGGTGAGTGATTTAGACAGCCAAGTCATCAATATCAACGATCCAAACGACTGGCAACAAGCGTGCCGTCTGCTGCGTTAGAATCAAATCGCTGTATTCTCTCCTAAAGCAAAAACCACAATTACAATAAGACAGAGCCGCATTGCGCAGTTCGGATTATTTACTCGGTCCCGTCAATTTTGCTGGGTCCAAAAGCTCTTTAAGCGTTGCTTCGTCTAAGTCACACAGTTCTTTGGCGACGTCCAAAACAGGTCGTCCTGATTTGTAGGCTTCTTTGGCAATGGCAGCGCCTTTTTCATAGCCAATGACTTGATTGAGCGCTGTCACCAAAATGGGATTAACCGCCAATGCAACATTGATCTTATCCTGATTGACGGTGAACCCTTCAATAGCCTTATCGGCCAGGGCCTCCATGCCATTGGATAGCAATTTAATGCTTTCTAACAGGTTTTTTGCAATCACAGGCAGCATGACGTTCAGCTGAAAATTGCCGCTTTGGGTCGCAACGGTGATGGTGGTGTCATTGCCAATCACTTGGGCGCAGACCATGGTCATCGCTTCTGGAATAACGGGGTTGACCTTGCCAGGCATGATCGAACTGCCCGGTTGTAAGGCAGGTAGGGCAATTTCGCCAATGCCGGCTAAGGGGCCGCTGTTCATCCAGCGCAAATCATTGGCTATTTTGGTCAAGGTGATGGCCAAGGTTTTCAACTGACCGCTCATCTCAGCGGCATTGTCTTGGTTGCCAATGCCCGTAAACAGATTGTCACTGGGTTTAAACGAAAATTGGGTCAACTGACTCAATGTGGCACAAAATCTTGAGGGGAACTCAGGGTGTCCATTGATGCCAGTACCAATGGCTGTACCGCCTTGGGGCAGGGCGGACAAGCGTGTTAAAGCGTGGTTGATTCGACTTTGGCATAGGGCTAATTGATGTGCCCAGGCGTTCAGTTCTTGCTCCATAGTCAAAGGCATAGCATCCATTAAATGCGTGCGCCCCGTCTTAACAACATGACTTAGGGTTTTGGCCTTGGCTTCAATTGTGCCTTTAAGGTGCGCCAGCGATGGTAATAAATGGTTATATATTTGAATGCAAGCAGAAACTTGTAATGCCGTCGGAATGGTATCATTCGAACTTTGGCCCATATTGATGTGGTCATTTGGGTGAATGGGTTCTTGTGCCAGTTCTGAGGCAATCGACGCCAGCACTTCGTTCATATTCATATTGGAACTGGTGCCAGAACCTGTTTGGAATACATCAACGGGGAATTGATCGCCGTGTTCGTCATCAATGACGGCTTGGCAGGCCGATTCAATGGCGCTTAATTTATGCTCATCTAAACGCTTGAGGCTGTGATTGGTTTGAGCACACGCCAGCTTAACATAGGCCAGTGCTTCAATAAAGGCTTGAGGCAGGGGTTGCCCACTGATTGGGAAATTTTCAACGGCGCGTTGGGTTTGGGCGCGCCAAAGGGCATTTTTGGGAACTTTCAGCTCACCCATGCTGTCTTTTTCGATTCTATATTCCATAATGATTTTGAAGCGTAAATAAAGTAAAATTTAAACGAATGATAAATAACATCCATTGACCAGTGCCAACTATAAATATATACGCACTATTATACAGAAAGGGTGTTTAAATGGCTTCAGCACCGTAACTTAATGTGTTGCGTGTCAAAAGGTTCAATCCAAGCAATAAGCGACTTTGAGGAATAGACAATGATAAAAAACAGGGGCATTTGGTTAAGTATTTGGTTGCTCAGTTGCTTTGTTTTGACGAGCGTTCAAGCGCAAGAACAGGCGCCTTGGTACAGCATTTATAGCCTAACAGATGCTTCGTGGGACGATGTCAATGAAGATTTAAAAGAGGCCATAGAAGATAAAGGCATCGTTATTTCTTATACGTCCCACGCGCAAGCCTTACTGGCTCGCACCGCCAAAGAATTGGGTGTTAAAAAACAAGCGTACCACAAAGCTGAAATTCATTTATTTTGTCAAGTTGAGATATCGCATCAAATGAGTCTAGACAATCCCCATATTATTGCGGCCTGTCCCTATGGCATCAGTGTCTATTCCTTAACAGAAGCGCCACAAACGGTTTATCTTTCCTTTCGCAATCATCCCGATAAACGCGTTCAGGCCTTGCTAAAAAGCATCGTCGAGGCGGTCATTGAATGAATATCCAACAAGCCATTGAACAAAGCTTAAATGATGTGTTTGAGCCTGTGTTCATTCAGGTGGACAACGACAGCCATTATCATAAGGGTCCAGATTCAAGCTCGCATTTTAAAGTCACCATTGCCAGTTCAGCCTTTGAGGGACTGACCTTAATAAAAAGGCATCGAATGGTTTATCAAGCCATACCAGAGATCATGCAACGCATTCATGCCTTGCAACTGCATACTTATGCCGTCTCTGAGTGGGATAGTCAACTAAAAGTTCCAGATTCTTCGCGCTGTAGAGGCGGTTAAACAACCGGACAGCAGCGCATCATTTGCTGCTAAGATTGATCGTTAAAAAAATCGTCGATGTTATCGATCAGTTGATCTGCCAAGCTTTGAATGGCCTGATGACTGCCCCATGCAATATGGGGGGTGATGATCAAATTGGGTAAGTCTAAATCTAATAAAGGATTGCCATTTTTTGGCGGTTCTTGCGTGAGCACATCAATGCCTGCCCCACCGATTTGACCTTCGACCAAAGCACGACAAAGATCGGCCTCATTCACAATGCCACCTCTGGCGGTGTTGATGAGTAGCGCCGTGGGTTTCATTTGTTCAAATTCTGGCGCGGCAATCAAATCTTTGGTTTGTGTGGTGAGGGGTATGTGGATGGAAATGATGTCACTGCATTCTAGCGTTTCTTTGAAAGAGCGTCGCCCAGGCATAATCATATTGGTGGTTTTATGATCGGCAATGCAGACATTCAGCCCCAATGCCTCACCCATTCTTGCGGTGGCTTTGCCAAGCGCGCCTGCACCAATGATGCCCAGTGTCAACTCAGACAATTGACCAATGGGGTAATCTAACAGGCAAAACTGGCTGGATTTTTGCCATTTTCCCGCTTTCACCGCTTGGTCGTAAGCCATCAGATTGCGCCTGAGCGCGAGAATCAGGCAAAACACATGTTCTGGCACGCTTTCAACCGCATAATCAATCACATTTTTCACTGCAATGTTGTGCGCCATGCAATATTCCAAATCAACGTGGTCAGTACCGGTTGCGGCAACGGCAATCATTTTTAAATCGGGCAATTGAGTCAACACCGATTCAGGCAATTTAACCTTATTGGTGATGGCAACGGTGACCCCTTCTAAGCGTTTGACCAGTTGTTGAGGTCGTGTTTGATCATATTCAATGTAGTCGTGTGGCACCTTGGCGGGACGAATTTGAATGCTGGTCGGAATAGACATCCGATCAAGAAAGGCGATTTTTACTTTATGCGTCATACAATGATTATCACCCAAATGGCAATACTTCATACATTGATTTTTTGCACTGTAGTGAGCAGGGTGGCAATGAATGGCGCATTGGCGGGTTTTTCATCTCCATTCCGAATAAACAAGGGGGGATTTAAAACCATAAAATGACAATGTTCTATGGGATTAAAGGCGATATAATTCGTGCGAAATAATGGACATCGACTATTCTAAACAATCACAAATACTGCATCCAATAAACTTGTTATCAGTTCCTTCCATGCGTTGATTTTTATTGTCACACCTCATTCACTTAAATCGTCATCACATTATTAGCAAACCTATTTTCCAACCCTTTTGTCATTAAAATAAACATGAACTATAAACAATCACGCTCTTTTCAAGGTTTTAAATCGCTCATTTTGGGTTTGGTGTTCGCCTGCGCACCACTACTTCATGCGGCTGAATCTGACAGTGAGATAGAGACTGGGGCAGATGCCAGGCCAGCTAAACCACGATGGATCATCAACGCGGGTCTTTTTGCGAATATTTCGCCAGCCTATCAAGCATCAGACCAAAATTCATCCAGGGTTATTCCATTCGTTTTTCCAATTTATAACGGAGAAACGGTTCAAGTCGGAAACGGCGGAATGCGTGTCAGCGCTGTTAAGGAGAAGATCTTTGAAATCGATGTGTCGGTCGGGGGTGCTTTTCCAGCTGATTCAGACAATAATGAAGCGAGAAGAGGCTTACCCGATTTGAATTTTCTGGTGGCGATTGGTCCGCAATTGGTTGTTCATTTATACCCATTGCTGGGCTATAACAACCCAATTCACAAAACCGATTTTCGTCTCCAAACTCGGGCGGTTTTTTCAACAAATTTCTCCAGAATTGATTCGCGCGGTTATGTGCTCGAACCCAATTTAAAATACACCTATCAACCAAACAAACGACAAGGTATAAAATTCAATCTAGAGTTGGCTTCTCAGTTTGCCACAGAAGCATTGCACGACTATTTTTATCAAGTTGAGCCGGAATTTGAGACAGAAACTCGACCCGCCTATAATGCCAAAGGTGGGTATCTGGGGTCTCAGGTTGGCTTTTCTGTGAGCTACGGGTTCACGACCGCATTTCGGATCATCAGTGGCATTAAAGTCAATCTGCACCAAGGGGCCGCCAATGAAAAAAGTCCACTTTTTCGACGAGATGTCACCACGAGTGTGACAATTGGTCTCATTTACCGACTTTATGCCAGCAAGACGTAGATAATAAAACCGCTTATACAATCATAGGAGACAAAGCCATGAAGCAGTACAACGCATTGGATTCAGCCGTCGCAACCATACCGAGTCAGTGGTACTATGAGCCCGAGTTTTTTCAAAAAGAATGCCAGACCTTGTGGGCTAAAAAATGGGTGTTCGTTAGCAGTGCCGATGCATTGGACAAACCCCTGTCGTATAAAACCGTACAAGTGGGTACTCAAAACATCGTGGTATTGAAAGATCGCAATCATGCCATCAAAGCTTATCACAATACTTGTCGGCATAGGGGCTCCATCCTATGCCCGCAATCTTCTGGACAATTAAAAACCAATAACTTGGTCTGCCCCTATCATCAATGGTCTTATTCTGCCAGTGATGGCGCATTAAAAGGGGTGACCTCTTTTCAAGAACCGCAAGATTTTTGCAAATCTGACCATGGGCTGTTTCCTGTTCAAGTTCATGTCTGGCGCCAATTGGTGTTCATTAACTTAGACCCGCAGGCTGAATGGCAAGATTCGCAAGTTTTTCAATGTTACGACGAGCTTTTGAATAATTACCCCTTAGAAGAGATGAAGTTAGGTTATGAATGGCGCACCACCATAAAAAGCAACTGGAAAATCTATTGGGAAAATTTTAGCGAATGTCTGCATTGTCCCAATGTTCATCCCGAACTGGTGGACTTGGTGCCTCTGTATTCTCGCAGACTAATGGACACACAAGACACCCCAAATTGGACTGAAGAAATACAAAATCCTGATCCAAAATATCAAGGCGGATTAAAAGACGGCGTTGAGACATGGTCCTTGACCGGCAGTGCTCAAGGTCACGCCATCGAGGGCATCTCCACCCATGAACAATTTAAAGGTCAGTCGTATTGTTCGACGTGGCCATCGATGTTTATGGGCGCATTTGCAGACCATATTCGCACGGTGAGAATATTGCCCATTGATCATGAGCACACCGAATTGGTCGCCCAGTGGCTGTTTGAAGAAAAGACGCTCAATAATGCGCAATACGATCAGAACAATGTGATTGATTTTGCCAAATTAGTCATGCACCAAGACGGGGCTGCGTGCGAATGGAATCAACAAGGCGTTAAATGCGCAAACTTCTCGCACGGCACATTAATGCCTGAAGAATACGTCATTCGTGATTTTCATGAATGGCTGGTTCAGTCCTTAGAGGAAAAATAATGACTTCAAAAAGCGTAGGCTTAGTCTATGCTTTGTTGTGTGTGTCATTGTGGGGCTTGATCCCCGTTGTGGCAAAAACTGGGCAGGTTCACTTAGATCACCACCAATTTTTATTTTGGTCAAGTTTTTTCTCTTTTGTCACCTTGTTGGTTTTACTTATTGCGACCAAAAAAGCCCATCACTATAAAAGCTATCACTGGAAAGACTGGATTTATCTGCCGTTCCTAGGGCTGTTGGGTACTTACGTTTATTATCTGTTTCTATATTTGGGCTACTCTGAAGCAAATGGCATTGAGGTTTTGGTCGTTGAGTACCTTTGGCCCATCGTTATGGTGATTCTTTCAGTTATCATGTTGAATGAAAAATTAACGCTGCGAAAGATTATCGGCATTATTTTAGGCTTTGTCGGTGTACTTGCGGTGATATCAAAAGGAGAGTTGGTTGATTTCAAAGTCAATGATGGTTGGATATTATTCCTGGTCGCCCTATCGACGGGTTGTTTTGCCATATTTTCGATTTTAAGCAAATCCGTCAAGCAAGAAACAACCGGTGTGGTTTTGATCTATTTTTTAGCGGCCACTGTGGCATCGTTTATCGTCATGATGGTCTCATCGAGTTGGGCATGGCCTACAGCGGGCGAATGGCTGGCTGTGCTACTCAATGGCATTTTAGTCAATGGCTTGTCTTATGTCTTTTGGCAACGATCGCTGCAAATCATTGATGTTTCAGTATTAGCGCCCTTGGTTTTTATAGCGCCGATCACATCGGTGGCCTATTTGGTGTTGTTCTTTGCAGAGCCCTTTGTATTTGCCTATGCTATTGGCATCGTGTTGGTGCTTGGCGGCGGCTTATTAAATACCATTGAACCTAAAAAACCATCTGTTTAACTGTCCCTTGCATCAACTTTTCCCCATGCTGCCCTTAAAGAAGTTCAAGAGCAAGTTTTACGATCGGCAGGAGTTGATTATTTTATTTTGAATGCTTGATTTTATTCTGCAAAATATGGTAAAAACAGCACACGCTCATTAACACACCCTAACCGAATGTTAACACTATGAACACATCCCATATTTTAGGCCGTAAATTTCTTGAAGAAAGAACCTATGCCCAAACAAGAAAACCGACCGAACAAGCCAGCACTATCAACCCCGAAGTGTATTACGATGAACATTATTACGCCTTAGAAAAAGAGCAAGTATTTAGACGCAACTGGGTCACAGCAGGACTCGCTCAAGACATCAAAAATCCAGGTGACATCATGTTGGCCAAAGTCGCGGATCAATCGATCCTAATTACCCGCAGCAGCGATGGTGAACTGCACGCTTTTTATAATGTTTGCAGGCACCGTGGGACTGCGCTTTGCGACAAAGCCAGCACTAATAACAAAAACATCGTCTGTCCTTACCATGGCTGGGCGTACAGCTTAGAAGGAGAGTGTCTGGGCACCCCCTTATTCGACAAAGGGGTCAATCGCAAAGTGGTTGAAATGCACGACATGTCACACTTAGAAGCCTTTGATAAGAAAGATTTCGGCTTGTTAAAAGTGCGCGTGGCGCAATGGGGATTCATGATCTTTGTCTGCTTGGACGATGAAGCCCCTTCATTAGAAGAAATGTTGGGTGATTTGCCTGAATGCCTAGCCAATTTTAAACTTGATGAGTGGGTTTCAACAGCTGATAAGCAATACGATATCGCTTGCAATTGGAAATTGTTGGTTGAGAATGCCATAGAATACTATCACTTGCCTTGGGTTCATCCAACCTTGGCTGAAACCTCCAAAGTATCAGACCATCATCGTTGGCAAGGAAAAGGTATGTACTGTGGCATCTGCACCTCACCCATTACCACCACCGACGATGCTGACTGGCTCAATATGAAAAATATGTCAGGATTGAGTGAGTTGCAAAACAACAGCGGTTATTTTTTCGGTCTGTTTCCGAATCTGATTGTATTTATTTTGCCAAATCACGCCTTTGTCATTCTTTCTGAACCTGTGTCGCCGACTAGAACCATTGAAACCGCGTGGTTACTCAGCCATCCTGATTCGATTGAGCATTCCACTGAAAAAGACATTGCATCTGTGATGAATTTTTGGGACATGGTCAACATAGAAGACGTTGGTATCTGTGAGCGTGTGCAACTGGGGTTAATGAACAAGGCTTATCCTGGCGGTAGAATGTGTTATCACTTTGAAGACACAGTGCACCGCTTTCAAAATATGATCATTGATCAAATGCTGGGCATTCGGAATATACCAGAAGGCGATGCCAAAGAACAACGCTTGCGTTACGGTTGAATTTTCTTCAAGAATCTAAGATTACGACAACTTCATAAGACGGTTTAAGGCACGCTTTTTAAGACAGGCGAATGCTTATTATTGTGCTGTTTATGTTCAATAATTTGGCCCGTTACAAGACACCATATCAGAAAGTTTATCGGTCATAAAAGTTGATTTTTCAGTTTGGTTTATGGTATAGTTTAGCGCGTTTTAACCAAACAACACGTCAAAATATTCAGTCAAAAGCTTTGTTTTATGTGCATGTTTAAAAGATGTTTACATCCCAAGCATCGGTTATATTGTAAGGTTAATTTGCGCTATCAAATCAACCCTTTTTAAATTTCAAAATCTAGATATTATTATGGAGTCTTTCTATGAAAAGTTATATTAAATTTTTGAGCGCTATAGCAGGCGCTTTCATGATTACTTCGGTAGCGCATGCTAAATGCGATAGCGAGGTGGTTATCTCTGAAATGAATTGGCCTTCTGCTCAAATTTTGACAGAAATTGCAAAATTCATTATTGAAAACGGCTACGAATGTGAAGTCAAAAAAGTCCCAACTTCAACTGTACCTTCGGTGACTTCTATGGCTGAAACAGGCAAACCTGACATTCTGATTGAACTTTGGTACAACTCAGCTCAAGTTTTCGCTGAATTGGAACGTGCAGATAAAGCCATTGATGTGAACAACATCTTTACCGATGGTGGTGAAGAAGGCTGGTGGATACCTCAGTATCTTGCTGACAAGCATCCTGAGTTGAAAACACTTGATGGCATTCTTGCAAACCCAGAATTGGTCGGTGGTAAATTCCACAACTGTCCTACAGGTTGGGGCTGCCGTATTGCCAATGATAATTTGATCAAAGCGCATCAATTTGATAAGCATAAAATGGATGTATTCAACCACGGTTCTGGTGAAACATTGGCCGCTTCAATTGCCGCAGCTTATGCAGATGAAGAGCCTTGGTTTGGTTATTATTGGGCACCTACTTCAATCTTGGGTAAATATCCAATGGTTAAAGTAGATACAGGTCCATATGTTGCAAAAGTTCATACATGTAACCAATCTAAAGATTGTCAGAACCCTGGCAAATCTGCTTATCCAGCTGCTAAAGTTATTACTGCGGTCAGCATCCCATTTGCAAAAGGCAATCCTGATGTTACTTTGATGCTTAGCAAAATGGAATTGGATAACGGCACGCTAAACAGATTGTTGGCTTGGCAGGAAAATGAAAAAGCTTCTGCTGGACAAGCTGCTGCGAGATACCTTGCTCAGAACAAATCAGAGTGGTCTCAATGGCTCAACTTAAATGCAAAAGATAAACTAGCAAAATTGTTAAACTAAACAACTGTTAGTCATCTTACTTAAACTCGCATTCATTGATTATTAAAGTGGATGCGAGTTTTTTTTAAATTTAAATTAATTTTCTCGTAGCAATGAGACAAGAAATGCATGCATTTCTTGACAATTATTGAAGGATCATTATGAGTTATTATTCCGGAATGATTGAGGCCTTAGGTCTTAAAGAATGGTGTTCTGCAGGCAAAGACGCAAATACTGAAGAGAGCTTTTCCTTATCAGATCTATTAACCCAAACAACAGGCGAAACGGTTGAAAAACCCTGGTGGGAGATCCCATTTCCTTCGCTCGATAATCTTCACACATCTTGTGACGCAATCAGTCGAACCACTGATTTAACTAACGGTTTGGAACGTATGTTTCTTGACGTTAAACAATATTTACAATTGGTGTTGGACCCATTAACGCAACCTCTAAGTTGGCTGTTAGATGGCACATTATTTGTATTAACTTCAGCCCCTTGGTGGGTTCTGATCCCCATATTATTACTGATCGTCTATAAGGTCACTCGTTCTACAGGCATCACCATATTTGTTGCTTTTAGTTTACTTTTGATGGCTTTTATCGATCACTATTCATACGCCGTTGAAACCTTGGCGGTGATATTTGTTTGTACCGTCATCAGCGTGATCATTGGTGTGCCCATAGGCATCACCATGTCTAAATATAATAAATTTCAACGATCGATGATACCCCTATTGGATATGTTGCAAACCTTGCCACCTTTTGTGTATTTGATTCCGCTGATATTCTTATTCAGCGTAACTGAATCCAAGCTGTATGGCATAGCAATCATTCTATATGCTGTAGTACCCGTCGTTCGACTGACCGACTTAGGCATTAGACTGGTTGACCAAGACATTATTGAAGCCGCAGATGCATTTGGCATGAGCGCCAAACAAAAATTGTTCCGCGTTGAAATACCCTTAGCTTTGCCCAATATCATGGCAGGTGTTAATCAAACCATTATGATGGCCTTAGCGATGGTGGTGATAGCTTCTTTGGTTTCTGCACCTGGTTTGGGTGTTTTGGTACTCAGAGGCATTCGTAACTTAGAGTTAGGCGTTGGACTGGTTTCAGGTGCAGCAATCGTTTTAATTGCGGTTATATTGGATCGAGTGACCAAGAAATCTTTGGAACGCATTAACGCGTCTCAAGCGCAGAACCAGGGACATTAAGGATAATCATTATGAAAAATGAAGTAAAAGTTAGCATTAGAAACCTCTATAAGATTTTTGGTTCAGATCCACAAGCCATGTTGCCCCTTGTCAAAGATGGGCTCAGCAAAACGGATTTATTAGAACAGCATAATCACGTATTAGGTCTGCAAGACATCAACATTGACATTGAGCTTGGACACATCACCGTTATTATGGGATTATCAGGTTCTGGGAAATCGACCCTCATTCGACATTTAAACCGACTGATTGAACCCACAGCCGGCGAGATTTGCGTGGATGGTGAAGATGTATTACAACTGGATGAGGCAGGATTGAGAGAACTACGACAATCAAGAATGTCGATGGTCTTTCAAAAATTTGCCCTTTTCCCCCACCAAACCATTATTGAAAATGCCGGTTTGGCATGGCGAACCAAAGAAATCAGCGAGGAAGAAGCCGATGCTGAAGCCTCCAAATGGATCGACTGTGTCGGGCTTCAGGGTTTTGAAAACCATTATCCTCATCAATTATCTGGTGGTATGCAACAAAGGGTTGGCTTGGCACGCGCATTGACTTCTAATTCAGAAATCATGTTAATGGACGAAGCCTTCTCAGCGTTGGACCCATTGATACGCAATAACATGCAAGACCTTTTGATTGAACTGCAAAATGATCTAAACAAAACCATCATATTCATTACCCATGACTTGGATGAAGCCTTGAAATTGGCCGATCACTTGGTGATTTTAAAAGATGGTTTCGTCGTGCAACAAGGTGAGCCACAATATATCTTGTTAAATCCAAACGACCCATACATTGAGGACTTTGTCAGTGAAATCAATCGCGCACGTGTTTTGAGGGTTCGCTCTGTCATGAAAGACTTGCCTGAAGACATGGAAAAAGCCGATATTGTTGGCACAGTGGACATCAATGATAACTTAGAAAGTGTTATTGCCCTTTCTGGTGGTGATACCAGCCATAATTTTCTTGTCAGTGATGGAGAAAAACCAGTGGGTTTATTGGACATGAAAGTTCTGGTCAAAGCGCTGGTTCCACGTGTTCAAAGCACGCAAGAAGCTACCCCGCTTTAATCAGACACTGGGCTGAACTTGATCTGTGAGAGCGTTTAAAAGCGCTCTCAATGTCACTCTAAACATTATCATCAAGCAGGCATCAACTACGCTTGTCATTTAATGCTATAGCTGCTTCTTAATAAAATTGAGGGCGGCAATCGTTCCTTCATCTAAATCTGCACTCTTGCCAGACTCTGAAAACATATTTGAACAAGTGCGCGCAAAGCGTTTGCCCTCTTCAACACCCCATTGATCAAAGGAATTGATGTTCCACAAATGGCCTTGAACAAAGACTTTATGCTCATACAGCGCCAATAATTTTCCAAGTGATTCAGGCGTCAGCGATTTCAGTAAAATCAATGTAGAAGGGCGGTTGCCAGGCAAACTTTGATGCGCTGCCAAGTACTCAGCTTCAACCGATTCCAAGCCCTGCGCTTGTCCTTCCGTTAGAGCCATCTCGATTGACTTACCCTTAGCCAATACAGCCGATTGCGCCAACACATTTGCCAAGGAAAAATGATGATTGCTTTCAATGTTTTGTTGTTCATTAATGGCACAAATAATATCAATTGGAATGCTTTGCGTGCCTTGATGCAACATCTGAAAATAAGCATGCTGACCATTGATGCCAGCCCCACCCCAAATAACAGGTGCTGTGTGATACGCTATGGTTTCCCCCGCCTTGTTCACCGACTTGCCATTCGATTCCATTTCTAATTGTTGTAAATAGGTCGGCAACAATCGTAAGCTCTGATTGTACGGTATGACCGCGTGGGTTCGTGATTGACCAAAATTGATATTCCAAATGCCGAGTAATGCCATAAGAATCGGCATGTTTTCCTGCTCAGGGGCTTCGATAAAATGCGTGTCAACCGCTTCGGCACCAGACAAAAACTTTACAAAAGCCTCAGCACCGATCGCCAACATCACAGGCAAGCCCACGGCTGACCACACTGAAAAACGACCACCAACCCAATCCCACATTGGATAAATATTATCTGACTGAATGCCAAAACTGCGCGCTGCTTCAACATCAGCCGTCACCCCCACAAAATGGGCAGCCATGTTTGATAGATCGCCACCTTGTTCTTTATACCAAGTTCGACAAACCTCCGCATTCAACAAAGTTTCCCTGGTTGTAAAGGTCTTTGAAGTAATGATGAACAAGGTGCGCTCTACATTAAGAGGGCCTAATGTCCTCAGTAAATCTGCCCCATCAACATCTGCCAAAAAATGCACATTGATATTTGGCTGCTTAAAATCTTGCAAAGCCTCACAAACCACTCTCGCGCCTAAATCTGAACCGCCAACGCCAATATTGACCACATCGGTAATGACTTGCCCAGAATATCCCGTCCACGCGCCTGCATGGACCTTGTCACAAAATGTCGTCATCTTGTGCAAAGTATTTTGAACAGCTTGCTGTTTATCAGAACAACGACCATTGGTAGAGCGCAACGCTGTATGAGAGACCGAACGGTTCTCAGTAAAATTGAGGCTATTATTGCTAAACAAAGCGTCACGATGTTTTAACAACTCCAATTGCTTAGACCATTGAATGAGCAGGTCAACGCTCGTTGAATCAATCAAATGACGGGAAAAATCAAAATACATGTCCAAGCACTCAAAGCGCAAAGCATTGCGACCAGGCAAAGATTTAAATCCATCGGACTCCAATTGCTGGTAATGGCCGCTAAGGGCCTTGCCGAGACTTGTTTCAAAGGGGTTGTTTGACATGCGCGCTATTATAATGAATTTAACCCCGTCATTTATCGGCATTTGCTTGCAAAACGCCCAATGACACCTCACTTGCTTCTAACGATGCAGACTTTAAAAAAGCGCGCCTATCAACAACAACCGACAACTTCATTCAATATGACTCAAATAAAGCAAAATGATTGACGAGATAAGCCCAACAAACTCATCAAACAATTGAAACAAAAACACTTTATATTACTGCAACAGGCTTTACATATATTTCTCATAGGCGTAGAATACGCCCATCAAAAGTCATAGCCTAATTGGGGGTGACATTGGTTTCGACGTGAGTCTTAAGCAACTTGATGCGTGTCGAGCGGCAGAAAGCTCGTTAATCCTTGTGCAAATCGTCATAATTGCAAACGACGAACAATACTCCTTAGCAGCTTAATTTAACCTGCTTTCGCTCTCCTTGTTTTGCAGATGGAACATCCGAGAGTGTCATACTAAATCATCTAATCGCGATTCGTTGACCGTTTGTTCTTCAGATCGTTAAACTGCTCACAAACTCGCTGATAGAACAGTATGCCTGCCTACTGCCCATCAGTTAAATATTTGAACAGGCTACACACGTAGATTCAATTGTGTACCTCTTGCGGACGCGGGTTCGACTCCCGCCACCTCCACCAAATATCTATCCAGCGACAACCACTGGAATCCATCAAAACCAGTTAGATCAAGTCTTTCTGGCTTTTTTTGTCCAATGCTATCCACAAGATTGAATAAAATTCAACCCTATTACTGGGCTATAATTACGGGCATCTCCGAAATCCAAAAACTAACTCCTCACTTTTAGAGCGGAAGTAGGAACAACCTTGGGGCAAGAAAAGATTCCGCATGGTTTTAGGACGACCGCTCGAACATTTTTAGATGAAGAGCAATAATAACCCGAATATATCGTCAGATAGACACGACTTTTCACTTTAAGGAGTAAAAATGCTTTGGAAATTAGGATGGCTTGTCAACTCCTTAAAATATAGAGCTGAGAAGGAAATTCGAGATACGCTTTATAAGAATAATAAAGTGTTTTTGAGAAATAATTGGTCTCGATCTGAACGCATAGTTGTTTGGGGTGCCAAACATGTTTTTATTGCTAATTTAGGATTCTTTTTGATTGCTTCTGCGTTTTTTTTTGTTATCGCAGAACACTACACGTTGATTCAAACATTATTTCAAACGCTAAGTGGTATGGACTCTTTGGTTGAGTTTCAGTCTACCATATTTGGCATTCAAGTGACGCTCCTTGGTTTAATATTTCCACTGGTCATTGCTTTCATAGGCATATTATTAAAAGGACTATCTTCAAACGATTCAATGTGGGTGATTTATCGCAATTATTCTGGATTCATGCTTGTAGGCTCTAGCACCCTTACATGGTCTCTTTCTTTCGTCTTATTAAAATTATTTGAACCATGGCTCACTCACGAATTGCTAGTAGCTGCCTCGATTTCTACAACGGCATGGTTTTTGACAAACATGGTATTATTTGTCCGGTTTATATGGAAAACGGTTGATTTTTTATCACTAAACTCACGCAATACTATGGTGGTCAAGTATGCCATAAACGAAGCGGTTCCAAGCGATATCAAAAATAGACTTTTGGGTCACTATAGTTTGTCTGCAATTAAAACAGGCCTTTTATTAGATCCGAAAGATGATTCTTTAAAAGTTAATTTATTTTCATTCGACTATCTTGAAGAGCGTATCGTTCATCAATTTTCCAAACCAAGAAGGATCAATAATGTTTGGTACAGAATACTCAACTTAGGCGTTTGGTTTTTTTCCCGACATATTAAAACTCAAAAAGCTGGAGATAGTCCAGTAACCTTATCGTTCCCGTTTAGTGTAAGCCATAGCCTTGAAATGGAGCATCTGCTCGCAAAGACAAATTGTAATAGTGTAAATTGGATATCTAAAGTCTTGATAAAGTGTGCTGTTAAGACCACTGCAAAACCAGTTGAGGGGCAATTGAATGTTAAACAAATTATTGGTGCGTTATTTGGTCAACTTGAAGACGCGCTAAAAGATAACAATTTCAGGCAATTTGACTCAGCCCATGAAAACCTTATTCAATTTCAAAGGGATTTAGAGTCATCAATGTTTTTCATGAATGATAACGACGAACCTGATAATTGGTTATTTCTTTCTGAAGGATGGTTTTTAGGGAGAAATTTTTTAGATGTATTCGTTGAAGAATCCTGCGATATTGCCAAAAATGTTACACGAAGAATACCGGATGATTCTAAATACTATGAATCTTGGTGCTATTTGTACCCACACTTATTTAGGACACAAGAAGAAAACATTACTAAAGAAGTGGCCGTAAAATATGTTGACGGGCATTTTCTTATTTGGGAAGAGCTAATGATTTGGATGGACGGCTTTGATAAGAATAATATCGTTTCTGCTCAGCAAAAAGATCGTGCAATAAATGACTTCGTTGTAAGCTGGGAACATTGGAGAATCTTACTCGACAACGATTTTGAATCAGTCAAAAGTAAAGATTTATTAATCGCTTCACACCACCTAAACAATTCATGCTGCATGATTGTTTATGCATGCAAATACAATAATACTGACGCGGCATTCTGGGCTACAGACGTACTAACTGACTGGTTTAAAAACTTCTCCAACAGAAATATTGGATGCCTTTATACACGATGGAAACACGAGTTAATATCAATCAGTGCGCTTGAGTTAGATTGCGAACAATCTTTACTCGAATCACTTACATGCAATTACAAATTTTCCAAAGTAGAAGCAGCTACCATCGCGCTGAGAAACTATTGGATCGATCTTCGCTACTGCACAGCAGCTTACTTGTTAGCTACATCGCACAACGATGAGAAAAAAGAGAACGAATATAAAAATCTAATAAAAGCTCTTATGTCAGGAAACCGTTTAGAACAATCTGGACATAACAACAACCATTCACCTCCGAACGTTAAAGACATTCTTGGGGCTTTCTTAAGACATCATGGAAGTTGGAAAAGCCAATCTAATTATCGAGGTCTTATGGAACATCTCATTGGTGGATTGGCCAAAATAGAAGAGCCTGAATGGGTACATGGAAGAAATCACGATTCATTCCCAACAATGAGAGCCCCCTCTCTACAAAATTTTTTCAAAGTTATGGGTATAGGTTTAACAATTGATGAATTCAAAATAGACCAGAAGTGGCTCGAGTTTTTGAAATCTAATTCGATTTCTGAGGATGATTTGAAAGATACTATTTCTTCCTTGGAATTATTAACAGAAGTTGATGTCTCAACCATCGAATCTGTTTCCGAATATTTTGAGATCGGGTTAGAAGAATCAAAAGAAAAATCAAAAATATTCGTTGATTCTATCAAGGGAATCATTAAGGAACTTAAGCCAACAATACTCACAAAAATCAGAAATGCATCAAGATACCAAGATCGTCTCTTACAACTTGGAGTCGCAGCTTCAGCTTCTACTTTTACTTTATCCGACGGACCAATACCAGTATCCCTTTTTGATGACATTGATTATAGAGATGATTACCATTGTGCTCTCGTCGTTAAAGAAATTGCTGATTATGGTAAAAGCGATGTAACGCAAGAGGTAGGAGTAAACAGGGCTAATGATGAGAATAAACGGCTTAAGAATACTGTTTCTGAACAATTGCAGGCTACCTGCTTTCATCAGCTACTCGAACACAGCCGCTGGGCAGGAGTAGAATTTGAGGATGCCAAGAGCCTTATTCTGAGAGCTGTAGAAGATAGCCATTTCATCAAGAACAAGAGTTTGACACCAATTATGTTCATCAGCCCAGGGAATGTTTATAAACTATTACGTTATTCTAGATGGGAATACTGGCGAAAAGATGTGAAATTACCGTTTGATATCACTGTAGAAAGCAATAAATCGAATGACTATATCTGTCATGTTGATGGTATCGAAATTTACAGGCTTCCACTTAGTAAAAGGGGCGTCAGCGTTTTATTTAGCAAAGAGTCATTAAAAAAAATCAATGTTTCGCACTTTGGTGATGGTAGATATGTTGATGCAATATTCAAAACGGAAAACGATACCGATCTGACAGGAATGTTATCGTTAGCGTTCGGGGTAGAGTGTGAGTTTAACAAAACGGATGCCATTAGATATATCAGCCGCAATCCAGACGAATGATAGCGACTGTTCGTATCTATACCATCAACAAATTGAATTTAAGCAGGCGACATTTTGTGCAGTACAATATTGATCTGCAAGAATTTTAAACCAATCAATTGAGAAATACCCGATGAAACTACTCGACGCAGCTGAAAAGATATTAAGGGAGGCTGGAGAACCTCTAAATGTTAAAGAAATCACAAAGCGGATCCTTGACGCTCAGTTGTGGTCAAGCGAAGGGAAAACACCAGTAAGAACTGTTTCTGCCCGAATTGCAACGGAAATTAAAGACTCTGGCACTCAATCAATATTTAAAAGAATTAAACCTGGTTTGTTCACCCTTAAAAGCGTTCGTGATGCTGTTTCATCCAAGAAACCAAAGAGGAATCGTTCAATTGCAAGTCCGAAGGAATCATATACCTTTTTAGATGCAGCTGAACTAGTATTAAATCAATTTGGTGATCGGAACGCCATGCACTACAGAGACATTACCAACAGAGCGCTCAAATTGGGATGGATAAATACCACAGGACAAACGCCCGATGCGACCATGAATGCTAGATTGGTTGTGGACATCAAAAAATCCAAAGCCAGCGGTGAACCTGGGCGATTCATTCGGACTTCACCTGGACACTTCAGCCTTGCCAAATGGACTGATACGGGAATGGCGCATGAAATTTCTGAGCATAATCAAAAAATCAGAAAGCAATTGTTGTCTCAATTAATGCGTCTGAGTCCAGATCAATTTGAAGAATTGGTTGGACAATTATTGGCTGAAATGGGTTATATAAGCATTGAAATCACATCCTATGGAAGTGATGGTGGTATTGATGTTCGTGGCACGATGATGATCAATGATGTGATTAGTATAAAAATGGCCGTTCAGGTCAAACGCTGGAAAAACAATATTCCACGCCCAACTGTTCAAGGGGTGCGTGGCAGTCTCGATGTGCATGAACAAGGACTGATCATCACCACAAGTGACTTCAGTAAAGGCGCCAAACAAGAAGCTGAGGCGCATAATAAAATCCCTGTGGGTTTAATGAATGGCGAACAGTTGGTCTCGTCATTGATGGCGTATAATATCGGTGTGCGTCGTATGTCGCATGATTTGTTTGAGCTGGAGCATTTCCCATTGATCGAAAATGAGAAATCTTAGTTTACATTCCTTTTAAAACTGATTTTTTTTCAGATTGGGTTGCTGGAGACTCACTGGATAAGGTGATTACCAAAAAAAGCTCCAATCGGTTCTGCCAATGAACTTATCTTTAATATAAACAGGCATAACAAATGAAAAAATGACCTAATTCTATTATTTTTTCCCAACATTGTAGATAATAATGACTATCACTGAAAGAATAACTATCAATAAAATGATTAAGTCATTATTAAAACTATACAAGGGCTTTAAATATAAATTTATTGCAAAAATATTTCATCAGCTTTCTCTCAGTCTATTTAATCTTGCGTTCAGCGGTGTTTTTAGACTGATCAGTACATTTAAATCAGTGAATCAGCGTGTTCTAAGCACCTTAACGACCACCTTGGTTTTATCCGCATTTTTGACAGCTTGTGGCGGCGGAGGAGGAGGAGGTAGCAGTGATAGCACTGACACGCCAGCACCTGCTGGGTCCAGCCCAAATTTGTCATTGTCGGTTTCAAGTAGCGCCTTGACGCTCAGTGAAGACTTTAGTCCACCTCTTACGATTGCCACAGCAGCCAACGTAACAGACATTAGGGTTAGTCAATCCATAACGGGCGTGGTCAGCGTCACAACTACAGTCTCGAGCGTTTCTGTATCAAGTATTCTTAATGCCAGTGGGCGCACCACTTTAACCATTACTGCCAGCAGTGGTACATTGAGCACCGAAACGCAAGTGGTGGTGCAGGTGACAGCTGTCAATGACCCACCATCATTGCGTGTCTCAACCGACAATATCTCAGTCAATGTTGGCTTCTCAACAATCACCATTAATACCACAGCGAGTGATGTTGAAGAGGGGGTCTTACCTTTTACAGTGCAGGCTTCAAACGCGAGCGTAGTTCGGGTGACCACATCGGCAAATGCCATATTCTTAAATGCCATTCCTGCTGTTTCAGGCAGAACCACCTTAAGCGTTAGTGTGGTTGATGGTTCAGGTTCAATCGTCACTCAAACCATAGCCGTCAATGTAACCTTCACGGCTGGTGCTGTACCCGTGCTGATGGTTTCGACTAACCGCATAAGTGTGAAAGAAGATTTTGGCTCTGTGGTCATCAGAACCACGGTCACAGAATCTGACAGTGCGACCCTAACCTTAGCAGTAACTACATCAATGGGTCTTGTTAACGTTGCCATATCCACCCTAACCAACAACTTGAGCACCATTACCTTAACAGCCATTGCTAATCTCAATGGTACAGCGACCTTGACAGTACGTGCAACTGATGTTGACGGGCAATCGACTGAAGTGGATATTGTGGTTGTGGTTGCATCTGTTAATGATACACCGACCCTAACAATCCCAACCACTACTTTAACTGTATTAGAAGATTTTGATGGTGCCAACTTAGTGGCGACATTCGCTGATGTGGATAGTGGCGACACCCTGACAGTGACTGTTACTGAATCATCGACGGGGATTGTCACTGTGACCACCTCAGCTTCAGGTGTTTCCGTCTCAGCCATTGCCCATAGGAATGGTCGTACCACCTTGAACATGAGTGTCAGTGATGGATTGTTGAGTTCAAGCGCTCAAGTGGTGGTTGATGTCACGCCTGTGAATGACCCGCCAGCCCTAAGTGTTTCAACCAGCGCCTTGACCTTGGCTGAAGATTTTGGCACTTTTTTGATCGCTACAACCAGAACCGATATTGATAGCACGACTTTGACTGTAACCGTGGTTGAATCTGCCTCTGGAATAGTCAGCGTGAGTACATCATCCGCAGGTGTTCAACTAAGGAGTACAAATAATATCAGCGGCGTCACAACGCTGACGATTACCCTTAGTGATGACTCAACCAGCACTTCAACCCAAGTATCCGTGATAGTTACGGCTGTTAATGACACACCCACTTTTGATGTTTCTACTACAGCATTGACTTTAAATGAAGATTTTGCAACGACTCAGCTAATCACAGTCAATCGTTCCGATATAGAGAATGATACATTGACACTGAGTGTGGCTGAGTCCATGTCTAATATCGTCCGTGTGAGTATATCTACTGCAGGTGTTCAAGTGGTCAGCATTGGCGATGCCAATGGTCAGACCACCTTAACCATTACGGTCAGTGATGGCCAAGCCAGTGCTTCTACCCAGGTGGTCGTCACAGTGAATGCCGTTAATGATACACCGACTTTAACCGTCTCAAGCAACAGCATCTCAACTTTGGATGGTTTTTCACCCATCACCATTAACACCACAGCGAGTGATATAGAAGATGCTAATATATCTTTCACCATAATCAATGCCAACACAGGGGTGGTCACAGTAACCACATCAGCAGAGGCGATTGTGTTAAATACCATTCCTGGTGCTTCGGGTCAAACAACCTTATCCGTTAGAGTGGTTGACAGCTCAGGAACAACGGTTACTGAAATCATTACTGTCAGTGTAACCATTCGGCCTAAAATTGCAGCACCGGTGGTAACCGTTTCTACTAATTTGATTAGCGTGCAAGAAGACTTTGGAACGTCTGTCATGATCCAAACCACAGCAACCGATGCTGATGCTGCTGATACCATAACCGTCTCAGTCAGTGCATCTATGCCCATTGTGACTGCAGTTATATCAACACCAGTCAGTGGTCAGAGCACAATCACCAATAGCATTACCTTGACTGCGATTGACGATGCCAATGGTACGGCGACCTTAACTGTGGTTGCAAGAAATCCGGGTGGGCAATCTCATTCTACTGAGATTGTTGTCGTGGTAGCGCCTGTTCAAGATGCACCAGCTTTAACCATTCCAACGGCGACATTAACCGTCGCAGAAGATTTTGGGAGTACTCTAACCATTGCCACAGCCAGTGATGCCGATGGTGATACGCTCCTGATCAGTGTGGTTGAAAGCACTACGGGCATAGTCGCGGTCACAACCTCAGCTTCAGAGGTGTCTGTATCAAGCATACTCAATGCCACTGGGCAAACCACCTTAAACATTACCGTCAATGATGGCAACCAAGATACAACGGGGCAAGTGGTGGTTAATGTCACGCCTGTTAATGACCCACCCACTTTAACCATTTCAAGTGCAACAATAACTGCCATAGAAGATTTTGCGGGTGCTATGACCATTGCCACAGCAAGCGATGTCGAGGGCAACCCGCTGACATTTACTGTGACCGAATCTACCACAGGGGTGATTAGAGTAACAGCCTCATCTTCAGATGTTCGTATTTCAAGCCTAGGGGAAGCGAATGGTATCACAACACTTGTTATGAGCCTTAGTGATGGCGATTTAACGACCACGGCTCAAGTGGTGGTTACAATCACTCCTGTCAATGATCCGCCCGCTCTAAGTGTTACAACCACTGCTTTGATATTGGCTGAAGATTTTGCAACGGTTTTGATTGGCACAACCAGAAGCGATATAGACAGCAATACCTTGACTTTAACCGTGGTGGAATCCACGACCGGGGTGGTCACTGTGACAATCACAGACGCAGGTGTTCAAGTGGAAAACATTACTGATACCAATGGTGTTACAACGCTCACCATTAGCCTCAGTGATGGCGATTTAACGGTTACGACTCAAGTGGTGGTCACTGTCAATCCTGTCAATGATCCGCCTTCTTTAAGTGTTTCAACCACTGCTTTGACGCTCAATGAAGATTTTGCAACAACTGAAGTCATCACTGTAAGCAGAAACGATATCGATAGCAATACTTTGACATTAACCGTGTCTGAATCCTCTTCTGGGGTGGTCACAGTCACAACCACAGATGCAGGTGTTCAAGTGACAAACATTGCCAATGCCAATGGGCGAACCACCCTAACCATTCGAGTATCCGATGGTGATGGAGGGTTTAACATGACAGATGTTGTGGTTGTGGTCAATGCGGTTGAGGACACACCTACCTTAAATATCTCTACCACACGTATTACAGCCTCTGCTGGTTTTTCGACCATCACCATAAACACCACAGCCAATGATGCTGATGAAGGCGCTTTATCCTTCACTGTTTCAGCAGTCCCTACTGGTGTGGTCACAGTAACAACTTCAACCAATACCATTATGTTGAATGCGATTGCTGGTGCCTCAGGTGAAACCACCTTAACGGTCAGAACAGCTGACAGCTTGGGTACTACAGTTACTCAGACAATTGCTGTGAATGTCATCAATAGTGCACCTGTATTGACGGTTTCCACCAGTCCTATCAGCTTGCAAGAGGACTTTATGACCTCATTCATGTTTAGTATCACAGCCACTGACATTGATGGTGATGCCATAACACTTTCGGTGAGTTCTACCACACGTCTTGTGGATGCAGCCCTATCCACACTGACAAACGGGGTGAGTACCGTCACCTTAACGGCGATTGACCATGAAAATGGCACGACGACCTTGATCGTTCAAGCGACGGCTGCTGGGCAATCTGTTTCAACGAATGTTGTGGTGGTCGTGGTGCCTGTTAATGACCCGCCGACTCTAACTGTCTCAACTAACAGTATTACAACTTTTGGCGGGTTCTCGACAATCATCATTAATACCACTGCAAGTGATATTGAAGATCGTACTTTATCCTTCACTGTGACTGAGTCCACCGCAAATGTGGTCATAGTGACGACTTCAGCTAACGCTATAACTTTGAATGCGATTTCTGGTGCGACTGGTCAAACCACATTAACCGTTAGAACGGCTGACAGGTCTGGCACAACGGTTACTCAGACAATCGCTGTTAATGTCATCAATAGTGCACCAGTATTGGCGGTTTCCACCAGTCTTATCAGTTTGCAAGAAGACTTTACCGCCTCAGTCATGTTTGGAATCACAGCCAATGACATTGATGGTGATACCATAACGCTTTTGGTGCGCTCTACCACACGTCTTGTGGATGCAGCCCTATCCACACTGACAAACGGGGTGAGTACCGTCACCTTAACGGCGATTGACCATGAAAATGGCACGACGACCTTGATCGTTCAAGCGACGGCTGCTGGGCAATCTGTTTCAACGAATGTTGTGGTGGTCGTGGTGCCTGTTAATGACCCGCCGACTCTAACTGTCTCAACTAACAGTATTTCGACCATCAGTGGATTTTCGACAATCACCATAAACACCACTGCAAGTGATATTGAAGACAGTACTTTATCCTTCACCGTGGCTGAAACCACTACTGGGGTGTTCAGAGTGACGACTTCAGTTAATGCCATAACCTTGAATGCGATTTTTGGTGTTACAGGTCAAACCACATTAACCGTTAGAACGGCTGACAACTTGGGTACTACGGTTACTCAGACGATCGCTGTTAATGTCATTAATAGTGCGCCTGTATTGACGGTTTCCACCAGTCTTATCAGCTTGCAAGAGGACTTTATGACCTCAGTATCGTTTAGTATCACAGCCACGGACATTGATGGTAATACCATAACGCTTTCGGTGAGCTCAATCACACGTCTTGTGGATGCAGCCCTATCCACACTGACAAACGGGGTGAGTACCATCACCTTAACGGCGATTGATCATGAAAATGGCACAACGACTTTGATCGTTCAAGCGACGGCTGCTGGGCAATCTGTTTCAACGAATGTGGTGGTGGTCGTGGTGCCTGTTAATGACACACCGACCCTAACTGTCTCAACTAATAGCATTACAACCGTTGGCGGGTTCTCGACCATCACCATCAATACCACTGCAAATGATATTGAAGATCGTATTTTATCCTTCACCGTGGCTGAATCCACTACTGGTGTGGTCAGTGTGTCCACTTCGGCTAATGCCATAACCTTGAATGCGATTTTTGGTGCGACTGGTCAAACCACATTAACCGTTGGAACGATTGACAGGTCTGGCACAACGGTTACTCAGACAATCTCTGTGAATGTCATCAATAGTGCGCCTGTATTGACGGTTTCCACCATTCTTGTGAGCGTACAAGAGGACTTTATGACCTCAGTATCGTTTAGTATCACAGCCACGGACATTGATGGTGATACCATAACGCTTTCGGTGAGTTCCTCTTCGCGTGTTGTGAATGTAGCTCTATCCACACCAATCAGTGGTCAGAGCACCATCACCTTAACGGCGATTGATCATGAAAATGGCACAGCGACCTTGATCGTTCAAGCGACGGATGCTGGGCAATCTGTTTCGACGAATGTAGTGGTCGTCGTGGCACCCGTTAATGACACACCGACTCTCACTGTCTCATCTAATAGTATTACAACCTTGGGCGGGTTCTCGACCATCACCATTAACACCACTGCAAGTGATATTGAAGACAGTACTTTAACTTTCACTGTGACTGCGTCCACCGCAAATGTTGTCGGAGTGACGACTTCAGCCAACGCCATACTTTTGAATGCGATTTCTGGTGGGACAAGTCAAACCATATTAACGGTCAGAACGGCTGACAGGTCTGGCACAACGGTTACTCAGACAATCGCTGTTAATGTCATCAAGAGTGCGCCTGTATTGACGGTTTCCACCGACCGTATCCTCGTACAAGAAGACTTTATGCCCTCAGTCATGTTTGGAATCACAGCCACGGACATTGATGGTGATACCATAACGCTTTCGGTGAGTTCCTCTTCGCGTGTTGTGAATGCAACCATATCCACACTGACAAACGGAATGAGCACCATCACCTTAACGGCGATTGACAATGTCAATGGCACAACGACCTTGATCGTTCAAGCGACGGCTGATGGGCAATCTGTTTCGACAAATGTATTAGTTGTCGTGTTTAGCGTTGATGACCCACCGACATTAACTGTCTCATCAAACAGCATTACGACCCTTGGCGGGTTCTCGACAATCACCATTAATACCACAGCCAATGATGTTGATGAAGGGGCTTTATCCTTTACTGTTTCGGCATTCCCTACGGGTGTGGTTACAGTGACCACTTCAGCCAATGCTATACTTTTGAATGCGATTTCTGGTGCGACAGGTCTAACCACCTTAACGGTCATAACGACTGACACCACAGACAGAGCTGATACTCAGATAATCGCTGTTAATGTCATCAATAGTGCGCCTGTATTGACGGTTTCCACCAGTCTTATCAGCGTACAAGAAGATTTCAATGGTTCGGTTGTCATTAGAACCACAGCCACGGACATTGACGGTCATACCATGACACTTTCAGTGAGTTCAACTTCTCGCTTTGTAAATGTTGCCATATCGACACCGACCAACGGTAGAAGTAACCTCACCAACAGTATCACCTTAACGGCGATTAACAATGCCAATGGTACAACAATCTTGACCGTTCAAGCGACCGATGCTCGTGGTTTTGCCACGACAGAGCAGATTGTGGTGGTGGTCAATGCGGTTGACGATGGCATACCGATTGGCCTATCAACTGCTGCAGTCAGCCTATCTGTCCCTGGTAGCCAGCTTGACCGAATTATAAATACCATCCGCATCAGCAATCCAGATAATAAAACGCTAAGGGCTCAGATCCAGGTTACGACGAGCGGCGACAATATTTTTTCAGCCAATCCGACCCCTGTAGCGAGTTTCAGCACCAACACCCTAACAACCACAACGACGCTGATATCAGCTGTATCAACGGCGCAGTTGTATTTTACAATCGCGCCTAACAGCTTTGGTACGGGCACGCTGGTTATACAACTGACTGATTTAGACACTGCCTTAATGACGCAACAAACCATGGTAGTGTCTGTCAATTCGCCAAATGTTCCACCGACGATTGTTCCAGCCAGTTCAAGCATTACCAATCTTGTTGTTTATGGTGGTCATCTTTATGCCAATGATACGATGCCGCCTATTGTAGGTATCTCCAGATATTTGACCACTGCAAGGGCTTTGGGTGGACACCTGATCAACTTCAATTCAGTTGAAGAATATAATTTTGTGCTTTCAGCAACAAGTGGTTTATTGTTCGCTGAAGCATGGTTAGGTTTGGTATTACCTCAGCGAAACCTTGTTGGTGGTGGTGAGCTGTCTTGGATAACACACGACAGCACCATTGCATATGGGTATGCCACTGCTAACGGCGTCGGTAATCTAACGGTTTATCCAGGTCATTACAATTTGAATTGGGATCCTGCTAGAGGGCTGGTCGCCAATAGAGTTCCCCAGAGCTCTACCACCACCGTATTCAATTGGACTATTCGTGCTACTAATGAACCTGTGTTTTTCTTGGTTGATGATATAGGGGATGGTCCTCGCGGTGTGATGTATGAATTTCCTCAAGGCCTACCTACAATTGCAAGCCATTCAACGTCCATAAGGGTCGTCACGAATGCAAGTGTGCGATTAACGGGTTATGATTTGAATGGCGATGCGATAAACACCAATAATTGGTCGATCACAGATCCTAATGGTGGTTCAGCAGTATTTAACATTGTTTCTCAAAGATCAGGTGCTCAAACGGTGGATATGGTTTACACCCCACGACCAAATTTTGATGGGCAAACAACGGTTGCGGTCACCTTACAAGCCAATGGTTTGAGTACCACATATCCCATTTCATTCATAGTGGATGGGCCGCCTACCATTGCTTTGTCAACCAATGCTATTACACTTAATGAAGATTTTGGCACCTTTGACATCGGCACCACGGCAACTGATCAGGGCGTTAGTACGAGCTTGCCATTTTCAGTGAGCGCTTCAAGAAGTGGTATTGTGACCATATCCACCTCAGTCAATAACATTCAATTATCAGCTGTACAACATGCTAATGGCCCAGTCACTTTGACGGTTCAGTCTATAGATTCAGCCGCACAATCTATTTCAGCATTGATTGTGGTCAATGTACAAGCAGTCAATGACACGCCAACTTTAACCTTCTCCACTAATAGCATCTCAATTTTGGGTGGCGTTTCAATTTTCACTATAGACACCACCGCGACTGATGTTGAGGATGGACCCTTGTCCTTTTCACTGCATTCTTCAACCACTGGGATGCTCAGTATTACGACTTCAACGAATGCCATTGTATTGGATACCATTTATAATGCTTCAGTTCAGACAACCTTAACCGTTACAGTGGTTGACACCTTAAATACAACTGTGGTTCAAACCATCGCTGTCAATGTCATAATAACGCCAAGCGCGACACCGGTGTTGACCCTTTCCACCAACCTTATGAAAGTCGATGAAGACTTTTCCAGCCCTGTGGTTATCAGAACCACTGCGACAGATGCTGAAGGTGATGCACTCATTGTTTCAATTAGTACATCCTCACATCTTGTCAATGCTGTTCTATCCTCACCAACCAATGGTGTGAGCACCATTACCAACAGTATCACTCTAACTTCGATGACCGATCTCAATGGCACAACAACCTTGACCGTTCGAGCAACCGATGGTGGCGGCATTTCCGTTACAGAGCAGATTGTGGTAGTGGTCAATCCAGTTGACGATGCCATACCGTTTACCCTATCAACCTCTGCAGTTCGCCTATCTGTGCCTGGCAGCCAGCTTGATCGCATCGTACAGAGCATCAACATTAGTAATCCAAGCAATAAAACGCTAAGTGCTCAATTACAGGTGACAAGCAGTGGAGATCCTATTTTTTCAGCCAATCCAACCCCTGTGGTGAGCTTTACCACCAATGCTCTAACGACTTTAACCACACTGACTTCAACCATGCCTACGGCGCAATTGTATTTTACAATCGCGCCTAACCAAACAGGCACGGCCACTTTGACGGTACATCTCACGAATCTGGATGATTCAGCCATTTCTCAACAAACTTTAGTTGTACAGGTTATTACCGTCAATGTACCCCCAGCCATTGTCCCAACCGTCTCAAGCATTACCAATCTTGTTGTTCGTGGTGGTCGTCTTTATGCCAATTCTGTTCAAAACGTACAATCACTTAACCCCTTATTAACCGAAGCCAGAGCTTTGGGTGGGCAATTGATCAACTTCAATTCGGATGAAGAGTATCAATTAATACTTGGCTCCGCAGTAGTCACTCACAATACTTGGTGGGGATTGGTTTTACCGCAACAAGCCTTCCCGGGTGAGCTATCTTGGATAACCCACGACAGTACCATTGCCTATGGCTTTGCCACTAGTAATGGCGAGGCTAATCTCACTGTTTATCCAGGTCAATACCCATTGCCCTGGAATACTGGTGGTGGCGTAACGGCCAATAGAAGTGGAAACGCCACTGCTATCAATGGGACGGTTTACTCCGATAGTGCTTTCTTATTCTTATTACAAGAAGAAGGTGATGGTGGTTCACGTATTGGGCTGTATGAATTTCCCCAAGGTATGACACCAACGACTATAAACCCAATTCCCTTAAATTCTGGAACAAATGCTCTTATAAGTTTGACGGGTTTTGATTTGAATGGCGATGCGATAAACACAAATGATTGGTCGATCACAGATCCCAATGGTGGTTCAGCGACATTTAACACTGTTTCTCAAAATTCAGGCGTTCAGATGGTCACTATGATTTATACCGCGCCAGCTAATTTTAGTGGGCAAACAACGGTTGCGGTTACCTTACAAGTGAATGGTTTGAGTTCCACATATCCCATTTCATTTATGGTGGATGGACCGCCCACCATTGCCTTGTCAACCAATGCCATTACGCTGGCTGAAGATTTTGGCAACTTTGTTATTGGAACCACTGTGACCGACCAAGGGGTTAGTGGCAGCTTGCCTTTTTCAGTTCAGACCAACTCTACGGGCATTGTGAACTTAAGTACCACCATAAATTCCATTCAATTTTCTGGCGCGCTCAATTTCTATGGCACGGTCACTCTAACGGTTCAAGCGACAGATTCAATCGCACAAACTGCATCAACACTGGTCGTGGTTACAGTTCAAGCAGTGAATGATACCCCAACTGTCACTGTTTCTACGAACAACATTTCAATTTTGGGCGGCTTTTTTCCTATTACGATTGACACGACGGCGACTGATATTGAGCAGGGTGCTTTACCTTTTACAGTACTAGCCTCAACTCAGGGTGTGGTCTCTATAAGAACCAATAGCAATGCCATCGTGTTGTCTCCCATAGTCGGGGGATCGGGGCGGACCACATTAACTGTCAGCGCTATTGATGACGGAAGTAAAACAAGTATTCAAACAATAGCTGTCAATGTCATAGTGATACCGAGCACCACACCTGTGTTGAGTGTTTCCACGAATCTTATCAGTGTGCAAGAAGATTTTGGTTCTGTGGTGATTGGTACCACGGCGACCGATTTTGAGTCAGGTACTTTGGTCGTCACAGTGAGTTCAACAACGCATTTGGTTAATATGGTGATTTCAACCCATAGTATCGCTTTAAGTTCAGTGGCAAATCTTTTTGGAACCACCACTTTAACCGTGCGTGCAAGGGATGTTGGTGGGGTATTTGTGTCAACAGAGCTTGTTGTTATTGTGGCGTCTGTTAATGATACACCCACTCTAAGCGTTTCATCAAACACAGTGAACCTGCGTTCAACATCATTATTACTGGATGTTACAGCCTCCGATGTGGAGGATGGTGTCTTATCTTTTGGCACCTCAACCGGACAGGGTTTCGTTAATATAGCACGCACCACCACACGCTTGACTTTGACTCGATTAAACCAATCAGGCCAAGTTTTGTTGACCCTTACATCGACCGATACAGATGGTGTTACGGTTTCGACGGTTGTTCGTGTCACAATACCAACATTTTTTGATGTGACAACGGGCATTAAGACCCTTGATTTTGCTTGGAGTTTAGTCTCTTCTGCGACGCATTATCAATTGCAAAGCAATCCAGATGGCAATTCGGGTTTTCCCGACTTAAGTACAACAGGCATTGTGGTTAGTCCTAACAGCACGGATATTAAGCAGACCACAGCACAAGGTCTGGTGTCCTTACATCGATATATTCCAAATGTTACCAATCCACAATATGGCGTAAAAACTTGCGATGCAACATCTTGTGGTACTTCATTCCGTCATAATACGGTCTCCTTGACCAAGGCGCAACTAAATAGCATGATTGGCCGTTTGCAGGCAAGTAACCCAGACTCAGGAGACCTATTTGGCTATTCAGTGGACTTGAGTGGCGATGGTAATACGCTTGCTGTAGGGGCGTATGATGAGCATGGCTCATCGACTGGTGTTAATGGGGCGCAGAATAATAACTCAGGTGATTCAGGCGCGGTATATTTATACCGTCGCATGGGTGGTGCGTGGTCGCAACAAGCATACATCAAAGCCTCAAATTCGAGTTTTAACGATCAATTTGGCTTTAGTGTCAGTCTAAATGACGATGGCAATATCTTAGCGGTAGGGGCGAATTTAGAAGACGGCCCAGCGACTGGCGTCAATGGGACGCAGAATGATGGCACTTATGAATCTGGGGCAGTATATGTATTCCGTTTCAGCAGCAGCACGTGGTCTCAACAAGCATACATTAAAGCATCAAATACTGGCACCAACGATCAATTTGGCTATGCTGTGGCACTCAGTGGAGATGGCAACACTCTGGCCGTGGGGGCACGAAGTGAAGGCAGTTCATCCAGGGGTATCAATAATATCCAGACAGATAATCGTGCTGGCATAGAGTCAGGCGCCGCTTATTTATTTCGATTTGATGGGGGTATGTGGTCGCAACAAGCGTACATCAAAGCATCAAATTCCTATAATTCTGATCGATTTGGTCATTCTGTCAGTTTAAATAAAGATGGCAATACTCTGACGGTGGGGGCATATCGTGAGGATAGTATAGGTTCTGGGGTAAATGGGGATCAAACGACTCGTGCCCCTGTCGGAAATTTTGAAGCAGGGGCGGTGTATTTATTTCGCTTTAGTACGGCATCCAGCGTCTGGTCGCAACAAGCGTACATCAAAGCATTAAACGTGTTCGAAACTGCTCAATTTGGCTGGTCAGTGGACTTGAACGATGATGGCAATACCCTTGCTGTGGGTGCAAATCAAGATCCGAGCAACTCTACAGGCGTCAATGGGGCACAGAATGAGGTTCGTCGTTCACGAATAGGCGCAGCTTATATCTTCCGTTTCAATAAAGCTGCCAACACTTGGTCGCAACAAGCTTTTATAAAAGCCTCGAATGCTGGCCAAATCGATTTTTTTGGGACTTCTGTGAGTATCAGCGGTGATGGCAATGCGCTTGTTGTGGGGGCATTTGGTGAAGCTGGTTCAGCCACGGGAGTTGAGGGAATCAACGATATATACAACCCTATTCTTGATTCAGGTGCAGCCTATGTGTTTGAATTTGCCAATGGTACATGGGCTCAACAAGCCTTTATCAAAGCCTCCGATACTTCTCCAGATGCGCGATTTGGTCAATCAGTCAGTATCAGCAATGATGGTGGCGCAATTGCAGTGGGCGCATGGGGTGTGAACACTAATACGGGTGCGGTTTACCTGTATTAATACAGTCTCCCAATCATTGATTAGCCCCTCTCGCTTGATGCTGAGAGGTGCAGGTTTTTCTGTTCTACCTGTCATGACTCAATATGATTCATTGTATGATTTGTCAATCAATGAACGTATGAATGAGTTTCGTTCATTCAATATAATCAGCTTTAGGTTTGGAATTGTGACTTCTTACATTTCCAACAATCATATTTATTCTTCAGATTTGGTTGCAAGGTATTTGCTGGATAGTTTTTACCAAAACAAACTTCAATCGGTTCTGACAATGAACGCATCGTCAATAAAAACAGGCATAATAAAGGAAGAAATGACCTAAACCTATTATTTTCTCTCCACATTGTAGATAATAACAACTATCACTGAACGAATAAGGATCTATACAATGATTTTGGCATTATTAAAACGACACAAGGGCTTTGAATATAATTTTATTGCAAAGTTTTTTCATCAGTTTTTTCTCAGTCTATTTAATCTTGCATTCAGGGGTGTTTTTAGATTGATCAATGCATTCAAATCAGTAAATCAGCGTGCTCTGACCATCTTGGTTTTATCTGTATTTTTGACAGCTTGTGGTGGTGGCGGCGGCGGAAGTAGCAGTGATAGCACTGACACGCCACCACCTGCTGGGTCCAGCCCAAGTTTGTCATTATCGGTTTCAAGTAGCGCCTTGACGCTCAGTGAAGATTTTAGTCCAGCAATTAGGATTGCCACAGCAGCCAATGCAATAGGCATTAGGGTTAGTCAATCCACAACGGGCGTGGTCAGTGTCACAACTTCTGTCACGAGCGTTTCTGTATCGAGTATTCTTAATGCCAGTGGGCGCACCACCTTAACCATTACTGCCAGCAGTGGTACATTGAGCACCGAAACGCAAGTGGTGGTGCAGGTGACAGCTGTTAATGACCCACCATCATTGAGTGTCTCAACCGACAATATCTCAGTCAATGTTGGCTTCTCAACAATCACCATTAATACCACAGCGAGTGATGTAGAAGAGGGGGTCTTACCTTTTACAGTGCAGGCTTCAAACGCGGGCGTGGTTCGAGTGACCACATCGGCAAATGCCATATTCCTAAATGCCATTCCTGCTGTTTCAGGCAGAACCACCTTAAGGGTTAGTGTGGTTGATAATTCAGGTACAACGGTTAGCCAATCCATTGTGCTGAATGTGACTATTGTGGCCAGTAATACACCAGTGTTGACGCTTTCTACGAATCTTATTCATGTGCAAGAAGATTTTTCAACGGCGGTGGTTTTCCGCACCACAGCGACAGATGTTGATGGTGATGCTATAACCGTCTCAGTCAGTGCATCTATGCCTATTGTGACTGCTGTTATATCAGCACCAGTCAGTGGTCAGAGCACAATCACCAACCGTATCACCATAACTGCGATTAACAATGCCAATGGCACAGCGACCTTGACTGTACGTGCAACCGATGTTGGCGGGCAAACCAATTCTACTGAGATTGTGGTTGTGGTTGCAGCTGTTAATGATACACCGACCCTAACCGTCCCAACCACGACTTTAACTGTATTAGAAGATTTTGATAGTACCAATTCCGTAGCAACCTTCGCTGATACGGATAGTGGCGACACCCTGATTGTGACTGTCACTGAATCTTCCACGGGGATTGTCACTGTGACCACCTCAGCTTCAGGTGTTTCAGTCTCAGCCATTGCCCATAGGAATGGCCGTACCACTTTGAACATGAGTGTTAGTGATGGATTGTTAAGTTCAACCGCTCAAGTGGTGGTTGATGTCACGCCTGTGAATGACCCACCTGTCCTAAGTGTTTCAACCAGCGCTTTGACCTTGTCTGAAGATTTTGGCGCTTTTTTGATTGCAACAACCAGAACCGATATTGATAGCACGACCTTGACTTTCACCGTGGTTGAATCTGCCTCTGGAATAGTCAGCGTGAGTACATCATCCGCGGGTGTTCAACTAAGGAGTACAGATAATATCAGTGGTGCCACAACACTCACGATTACCCTTAGTGATGACTCAACCAGCACTTCTATCCAAGTATCCGTGATAGTTACGGCTATTAATGACACACCCACTTTTGATGTTTCTACCAGAGCGTTGACTTTAAATGAAGATTTTGCAACAACTCAGCTAATCACAGTCAATCGTTCCGATATAGAGAACGATACTTTGACACTGAGTGTTGCTAAGTCCATGTCTAATATCGTCCGTGTGAGTACATCTTCTACAGGGGTCCAAGTGGTCAGCATTGGCGATGCCAATGGTCAGACGACCTTAACCATTACGGTCAGTGATGGCCAAGCCAGTGCTTCTACCCAAGTGGTGGTCACAGTAAATGCCGTTAATGATACACCGACTTTATCCGTCTCAAGTAACAGCATTTCAACTGTGGGTGGATTTTCACCGATCACCATTAACACCACAGCAAGTGATGTAGAAGATGCCAATATATCTTTCACCGTAATCAATGCCAACACAAGGGTGGTCAGAGTAACCACATCAACCAATGCCTTTGTGTTGAATAACATTCCTGGTGCTTCGGGTCAAACCACCTTAACCGTTAGAGTAGTTGACAGCTCGGGAACAACGGTTACTGAAATCATTACAGTCAGCGTAAGCATTACGATCAGTGCCACACCGGTGGTGACCGTTTCTACTAATTTGATTAGCGTGTCAGAAGACTTTGGAACGTCCGTCATCATCCAAGCCACAGCCACCGATGCTGACGGTGATACCATAACCGTCTCTGTCAGTGCATCCATGCCCATTGTGACTGCAGTTATTTCAACACCAGTCAGTGGTCAGAGCACAATCACCAACAGCATCACCTTGACTGCGATTGACAATGCCAATGGCACAGCAACTTTGACTGTATTAGCGTCCGATTCGGGTGGGCAGTCTCATTCTACTGAGATTGTTGTTGTGGTGCGCTCTGTTGAAGATGAACCGACCTTAAACATTCCATCTGCGACTTTAACCGTTGCAGAAGATTTTGCGAGTACTCTAACCATTGCCACAGCCAGTGATACCGATGGTGATACACTCCTGATCAGTGTGGTTGAAAGCACCACGGGCATAGTCGCGGTCACAACCTCAGCTTCTGGGGTTTCTGTATCGAGCATACGCAATGCCAATGGCCAAACCACCTTAACCATTACCGTCAATGATGGCAACCAAGATTCAACGGCTCAAGTGGTGATCAATGTCACAGAAGTCAATGACCCACCCACCTTGACCATCCCGCGTGCAACATTAACAGTTGTAGAAGATTTTGTAGGCGGCATATCGGTCGCCACAGCAACCGATGTCGATAGCAATTCGCTCACTTTAACCGTGACTGAATCCTCCACGGGGATTGTCACAGTGATAACCTCAGCCTCTGAGGTTCGTATATCAAGCCGAGGGGAGGCGAATGGTATTACAACACTTGTTATTACTGTCAACGATGGCACTGTAAGTTCGACGGCTCAAGTGGTGGTCACGGTCACCGCTGTCAATGACACACCGACCATAAGCGTTTCAACCAGCGTTATTAGCCTTTCTGAAGACTTCTCAACGACTATTCCAATTACCGTCACCCGTGGCGATGTCGATAGTAACACTCTGACTTTGACTGTGGCTGAATCTACCACAGGGGTGGTCAGTGTGACAAGCTCAGTTGCAGGTGTGCGTGTGGCACCCATTAGCCATGCCAATGGTCAGACCACTCTAACAATTATGGTCAGCGATGGTAATAAAAGTGCCACAACGCAAGTGGCTGTGACGGTCACCGCTATCAATGACACACCGACTATAAGCGTTTCAACCAGTGTAATTAACCTTTTTGAAGACTTTTCAACGACCATTCCAATTACCGTTACCCGTGGTGATGTCGATAGTAACACTTTGACATTGACTGTGGCTGAATCGTCCACAGGGGTGGTTAGTGTGACAACCACAGATGCCGGTGTGCGTGTGGCACCCATTGCCCATGCTAATGGTCAGACCACTCTAACAATTATGGTCAGCGATGGCAATAAAAGTGCCACAGCGCAAGTTACGGTAACAGTCACCGCTGTCAATGACACACCGACCCTAAGCGTTTCAACCAGCGCTTTAACCCTTTTTGAAGACTTCTCAACGACTATTCCAATTACTGTCACCCGTGGTGATGTCGATAGTAACACTCTGACTTTGACTGTGGTTGAATCTGCCACAGGGGTGGTCAGCGTGACAACCTCAGTTGCAGGTGTGCGTGTGGCACCCATTAGCCATGCCAATGGTCAAACCACTCTCACAATTATGATCAGCGATGGTGCGGCCAGTAAATCAACCCAAGTCGCTGTGACAGTGATTGCTGTCAATGACACACCAACGCTGAGTGTCTCAACCGACAATATTACAGCCACTGTTGGCTTTTCGACCATCACCATAAACATCACTGCGAGTGATATAGAGGATGCAACTTTGCCATTTTCAGTGGTGGCATCTTCTGCTAGCGTGGTCAGAGTGACCACCTCTGCAAATGCCATTATTTTGAATGCCATTTTAGGTATTTCAGGTCAAACCACCTTAACCGTCAGAACGGTTGACAGCTCGGCTTCAGTTGCTACTCAATTAATCGCTGTGAATGTTATCAATAGAGCTCCGGTACTTGAGGTTTCTACAAATCGTGTCAGCTTGCGGGAGGACTTTACTGATTCGGTAGTCTTTAGAACAACGGCGACGGATGCTGATGGTGATACGATTACGCTCTCAGTGAGTTCTTCTTCGCGTCTGGTGGATGTTGTTCTATCAACACTAACTAATGGTATGAGCACTCTCACCTTAACAGCGATTAGCAATGAAAATGGCATAACAACCTTGACCATCGAAGCAAGGACTGCTGGACAAACTGTTTCTACTGAAGTGGTGGTGATTGTGGCATCTGTCAATGATACACCGACACTCACAATTCCATTCGCCTCCTTAACCGTCTCAGAAGATTTTGCAACTAGCATCACAGTTGCCACAGCAGCTGATGTGGATTTAGATGTGCTGACTTTTAGCATCGTTGAGTCCACCACAGGTGTGGTTAGAGTGACGACTTCAGGTTCAAGTGTTCAAATATTGAGTTTAGCCTCAATATCAGGTCGCACAACGCTCACGATTTCTGTCAATGATGGCACAATCAGTGCCACTGGCCAAGTCGCCGTGACAGTGACGTCGGTTAATGACACACCAACCATTAGTGTGTCAACCAGTGTTATAACCCTTTTGGAAGACTTTTCAACGACTATTCCAATTACCGTCACTCGTGGTGATATCGATAGTAATATCCTGACTTTGACTGTGGTTGAATCTGCCACAGGGGTGGTTACTGTGACAACCACAGTTGCAGGTGTGAATGTTGCGCCCATTGGCCATGCCAATGGTCAAACGACTCTAACATTTACAGTCAGTGATGGTGACAAAACAGCCTCAGCTCAAGCACTCGTGACAGTGATTGCTGTCAATGACACACCAACGCTGAATGTCTCAACCAACTTGATCTCAACGGGTGCTGGTTTTTCAACCATCACCATTAACACCACAGCGACGGACATTGAGGATAGCACCTTGCCTATTTCAGTGGTGGCATCGCCTGCTGGGCAGTTCAGTGTGACGACATCTACCAATGCGATTATCTTGAATAGCATTCCTAATGCGAGTGGTCAAGTCACTTTAACCGTTAGTGCGTCTGACAGTTCGGGCGTCACCGTTAGCCAAACAATTATTGTCAATTTATCCACAGATTCGACGCCTATTGTGACTGTTTCCACAAACCGCATTACCGTGTTTGAAGATTTTTCAACAGCAGTCGTCTTCACGGCGACTGCCATGGATCCTGATGGTGAATCCATAGGCATCGTGGTCGTACAATTTACGCCGCTTGTCGATGTGCAACAGACAACCCTCACCAACAATATGAGCACCATCACCATAACATCACGGCCCCATCTCAATGGCATAACGACCATGCAAATTGCGACATCTGATATAGGTGGTCGAGCGGCGGTAGCCGAGTTTGTGTTGGAGGTAATACCCGTCAATGATCCATTGGTTTTATCGGTCCCATTGCCCACTTTAAACTTGAGAGAGGATTTCTCTAACGCCAGTACGATTGTCACTGTTACCAATTTGGATAACGACACATTAACGGTTAGTGTGGCTGAATCGACCACAGGTGTGGTTCGTGTGACGACTTCAAATTCTGGTGTTCGCATCTCAAATATAGCCAATGGCAATGGTCGAACCACCTTGTCCATTACCATTAATGATGGAGATGTGGATTCGACCGCTCAAGTGGTGGTTATTGTCACGGCCGTTGATGACCCGCCAATGTTAAGTGTCTCGACCACATCTTTGATTTTAGCTGAAGATTTTGCGACGGTTTTAATCGACACAACCAGAACGGATGTCGATGGTGATACGCTCACTGTCAGTTTGACTGTATCGACCCCAGGGATAATCACTGCCATTACGCAGCCTACTGGCATTCAAATAGCGCCCTTTGCCAATGTCAGTGGCCAAACCATCCTGACCATTAGCTTGACTGATGGTACGACCAATATCTCAACCCAAGTTTCCGTGACTGTCATGTCGGTCAATGACACACCAACCCTAACGCTATCAACCGACAATTTAGTCGTAGTCGAGGATTTTACAGATCCCATCTTGATTGCCACAGCGACAGATGTAGAAAGTGCCACATTGACTTTTAGCGTGGTTGAATCGACCACAGGGGTCGTCAGTGTGACAACCTCTGCGACTGGTGTCCGCATAGCACCCATTCAAAATGTCAATGGTGACACAACCCTGACCATATCAGTCAGTGATGGTTCAAAGCGTTCAACCGCTCAAGCGGTGGTGACAGTGTTAGCCGTTAATGATACGCCAACCATAAACGTTTCAATCAGCAACTTGATACTTATTGAAGACTTTTCAACCACTTCAATCACCGTCAGCAGTGGAGATATAGATAGCAACACCTTGACTTTGACTGTGGTTGAATCTGCCACAGGGGTCGTCAGTGTGACAACCTCATCTACTGGTGTCCAAGTCGCACCCATTGCCAATGCCAATGGTCGAACCACCTTGACTTTAATGGTCAGTGATAGCAATATAAGCACCTCAACCCAAGTCGTCGTTACAGTCATCGCTGATAATGACACACCGACCCTCACAATCACAACCGCCAATTTAGTCTTGGCAGAGGATTTTACGGGGACCAGTACTATAGCAACAGCCGATGATGTGGATGGTGATACGCTCACTTTGACTGTGGCCAATTCAAACACCAGTGTCGTCAGCGTGACAACGTCTGCAGCTGGTGTTCAAGTCGTGGCCAATGCCCATGCCAATGGTCAAACCACCTTAACGATTACAGTCACCGATGGCACAACGCCTACGACAACTCAAGTTCGCCTAACAGTGACTGCCGTTAATGACCCACCAACCTTAATCGTCTCAACCAACCGTATTTCAACCTTTGTTGGTTTTTCAACCATCACCATAAACACCACTGCAAGTGATATTGAAGATAGTACATTATCTTTTTCAGTGCTGGCATTCCCCACTGGTGTGGTCAGAGTGACCACCTCTGCCAATGCCATTGTTTTGAGTGCATATTCAGGTATTTCAGGTCAAACCACCATAACGGTTAGAACGAACGATAGTTCTGCTTCAGTCGTTACTCAATTAATCGCTGTCAATGTAATCAATAGAGCGCCAGTACTTGAGGTTTCCATGAATCGTGTCAGTTTGCAGGAGGATTTTAGCGATTCGTTGGTCATCAGGACCACAGCAACCGATGTTGACGGTGATACCATAACGCTTTCTTTGAGTTCATCCACGCGCCTTGTCAATGCCGTTATGTCTGCACTGAGCAATGGCATGAGCACCATCACCTTAACTGCGATTGGCAATGCAAATGGCACAACAACCTTGACCGTCCAAGCAATGACTGCTGGACAATCTGTTTCTACTGAAATAGTGGTATTTGTAGCACCTGTCAACGACACGCCAACTTTGAGTGTCTCTACCAATAGTCTATTAACCACGGGTGGTTTTACGCAGATCACCATTCATACAACAGCGAGCGATGTTGAACAAGGCACTTTATCATTCGCCGTGCAACAGTCCAGCACTGGTGTGGTGAATGTGAGCACATCAACCAATGCTATTGTCTTGAATGCCATTGCTAATATTTCTGGTCAAACCACCTTAACCGTCCGTACGACCGATAGTGCCGGATTAACGGCGATACAAGTCATTAGGGTTAATGTGACCCTGATGCAAAGCGATGCGCCTGTGTTGAGTGTTTCTACTAATCTAATTATGGTGCAAGAAGATTTTACGACTTCGGTGGTTATCAGAACCACTGCCACAGATGCTGGACAAGTAACCCTCTCAATACTTTCATCCGCACAACTTGTCAATGCCGTTCTATCCACACCAGTCAATGGTTTGAGCGTCATTACCAACACGATCACCATATCTTCGATTGCTGATCTCAATGGCACAACAACCTTGACCATTCAAGCAACCGATTCTGGTGGTGTTTCCACCACAGAGCAGGTTGTGGTGGTGGTTAATGCGGTTTTTGATCCCATAGCGATCACCTTATCAACTTCTGCCATCACCCTGTCTGTCAATGGCAGTCAGCTTGACCGCAACGTACAGAGCATCAACATCAGCAATGTTGACAATCAACCACAAAGGGTTCAATTGCAAGTTACGAGTGGCGGAGGTCCAATTTTTTCAGCCAATCCATCGCCTGTGGCAAGTTTCACCACCAATGTTCTAACGACCGTAACCACACTGACATCAGCTGCATCAACGGCGCAGTTGTATTTTACAGTCGCACCTAACAGTACTGGTACGGGCATGTTGGTTGTACAACTGACTGATCTGGCAACGTCCTTAACGACGCAACAAACCATGGTGGTGTCTGTCATTTCGCCAGATGTGCCTCCAATCATAGTCCCAACCGTCTCAAGCCTTAACAATCTTGTTGTTCATGGTGGTCGTCTTTACGCCAATGCATTTAATGAATTAACAGTGCCTTTGATATTGGAACAAGCAAGGTCTCTGGGCGGGCATTTGATCAATATCAATTCGGTTGAAGAACTTAATTTTGTGAGAGGCGCTACAAGTAGTTTAATAACGCAACATGCTTGGTTTGGATTGGCATTACCACAACCAGACTTTCCTGGTGAACTGTCTTGGATAACGAATAATAGCACCACCGCCTATGGTTTTGTCAGTACCACTACCAGAGCCACTGGCACTATCACTGTTTATCCAGGTCATTTCCCCTTGAACTGGGACGCTGCTGCTGGACTGATTGCCAATAGAAGTAATGGCCCCGCCGAGGCATTCAATTGGACGGTTTATTCCAGTGCAGGTTCAGGCGTGTTTTTCCTTGTAGGAGATAGGGGTGATGCAAATCATGAACGTCGTGGGCTTTATGAATTTCCTCAAGGCATCACACCATCTTCAATGAATCCAATTGCCCTAAATTTTGAGACAAGTACTAGCTTGAGCTTGACAGGTTTTGATTTGAATGGCGATGCCATAAACACGAGTGATTGGTCAATCACAGACCCCAATGGTGGCACTGCGACATTTAACCATGTTTTTCAAAATTCAGGCGTTCAGAGGGTGAATATGATTTATACTGCGCCAGCTAATTTTATTGGGCAAACAACGGTTGTGGTCACCTTAGGTGTGAATGGTTTGAGTACCACCTATGCTGTTTCATTCATAGTAGATGGACCGCCCACCATTGCCTTGTCAACCAATGCCATTACGCTGGCTGAAGAATTTAGTAACTTTGTCATTGGCATCACTGTGACCGATCAAGGGGTTAGTGGCAACTTACCTTTTTCAGTTCAAACGACCTCTACAGGCATTGTGAACCTAACAACCACCATAAATTCCATTCAATTTTCTGGCGCACTTGATTTTAATGGCAGGGTCACTCTTACGGTTCAAGCGACAGATTCAGCCGCGCAAACGGTCTCTACGCTGGTTGTCGTTACAGTTGAAGGGGTGAACGATACCCCAACAATCAGTGTTTCAACTGACAATATTTCAACTTTGGGCGGCTTTGCGCCCATTACGATTGATACGACGGCCACTGATATAGAGCAGGGCGCATTACCCTTTTCAGTACAAGCCTCACCTCAAGGTGTGGTCTCCATAAGCACTGGTACCAATGCCATCGTGTTGACTCCCATAGTCGGGGGCTCAGGTCGAACCACATTAACGGTCAGCGCCATTGATGACGGTAATAAAACAGGTATTCAAACCATCGCTGTCAATGTCATAGTGATGCAAAGCACCACACCTGTGTTGAGTGTATCCACAAATCTTATCGGTTTGCAAGAGGATTTTGCTACCACTTTTATGATTGGTACCACGGCAAACGATGTTGAGTCAGGTACTTTGGTTGTCACAGTCAGTTCATTAACGCATTTGGTCAATTCTGTGATTTCTACCCATGGTATCACTTTGAGTTCAGTGGCAAATCTTTTTGGCACCACCACCTTAACCGTGCGCGCAAGGGATGATGGTGGCTTATTTGACTCAACCGAGATTGTCGTTATTGTGGAACCTGTTAACGACACACCCACTCTAAGCGTTTCATCAAACACGGTGAACCTGGGTTCAGCACCAGTCGTATTGAATGTCACAGCTTCCGATTTGGAGGATGGTGTTTTATCTTTTGGTGCCTCCAATGGGCATGTTAATATTGCAATCACCACCACAAGCTTGACTTTGACCCGATTAAACCAATCAGGTCAGGTTTTGTTGACTCTCACATCGACCGATACAGAGGGAGGTACGGCTTCAACGGTTGTTAGGGTCACAATATCGCCATTTTTTGATGTGACAACAGGTATTAAGACCCTTGATTTTTCTTGGAGTGCAGTCTCTTCTGCAACGCATTATCAATTGCAAAGCAATCCCAATGGCTCTGCGGGTTTTGCGGACTTAAGTACGACGGGTATGGTTGTTAGTCCAAACAGTACAAATATCATGCAGACCACCGCACAAGGTCGGGTAGCCTTACACCGTTATATCCCCAGAGTAAGTGGGCCCCAATTCGTTGTGAATGGCTGCAATGGCGCATCTTGTGGGGCTTCTATTGGCAACACGGTTGCTTTGACCAATGCGCAATTAAATGGCATGATTGGTCGTTTTCAGGCAAGTAACCCAGACTCAGAAGACCGATTTGGCTGGTCAGTGGGCTTGAGTGGCGATGGCAATACCCTTGCCGTGGGGGCATATCGTGAAGGTGGCTCATCAACTGGCGTCAATGGGGCACAGAATAATGACTCAACTGATACAGGCGCGGTCTATTTATTCCGTCGCATAGGTGGTGCGTGGTTGCAACAAGCTTACATCAAAGCATCAAACCCGAGTATAGGGGATCAATTTGGCTTTAGTGTCAGTCTAAATGACGATGGTAATGTTCTAGTTGTAGGGGCGCCTTCAGAAGACGGTACTTCGAATGGCGTCAATAGGGTGCAGACTGTTGGCGCTAACAACACAGGGGCCGTATATGCATTCCGCTTTAGTGGGAGCGTGTGGTCACAACAAGCATACATCAAAGCATCGAATACAGGGGATGGCGATCTTTTTGGCTATGCTGTGTCGCTCAGTGGAGATGGCAACACTTTAGCCGTGGGGGCACGAAATGAAGACAGTTCATCAACTGGCGTCAATGGGGCACAGAATAATGACTTAACTGATACAGGCGTGGTATATTTATTCCGTCGCATGGGTGGTATGTGGTCGCAACAAGCGTTTATCAAAGCATCAAATTCCTCGATAGGCATTCAATTTGGTCATTCTGTCAGTCTAAATAAAGATGGCGATACTCTGGCTGCGGGGGCAATTCTTGAGGGTACCTCAAGTACAGGGGTCAATGGGAATCAAAATACTCCTATAAATTTCAGCACTTTTCAATCAGGGGCAGTGTATTTATTTCGTTTTAATCCCACATCCAGCACCTGGTCGCAACAAGCGTTTATCAAAGCATCAAACTCCATTCAATTCGGTAATCTTGGTCATTCTGTTGATTTAAGCGACGATGGCAATACCCTTGCTGCGGGTGCAATTGGAGAACAAAGCGACTCTACAGGCGTTAATGGCATGCATAATTTGAGTGCTAGAGGTTCAGGCGCGGCTTATGTCTTCCGTTTCAATACAGCTGCCAACACTTGGTCGCAACAAGCGTTTATTAAAGCCTCGAATACTGACGCAAACGATGGTTTTGGTAATTCTGTGAGTCTCAGCGGTGATGGCAATACGCTTGTTGTGGGGGCAACTGGAGAAGATGGCACAGCCAATGGGGTTGAAGGGACCAATCATGCAAGCTTAAATTCAACAGAATCAGGTGCAGCCTATGTGTTTGAATTTAGCAATGATAGATGGGCTCAACAGGCCTTTATCAAAGCCACAGATACATCAGCTAATGCAATTTTTGGTCAATCAGTCAGTATCAGCAGCGATGGTGGCACAATTGCTGTAGGCGCACAGGGTGTGAACACTAATTCTGGTGCGGTTTACCTGTATTAATTTTCTCAATAATCTATTGTTAATGCGTCAATCAAAAGTATAGACCCTGTTTGGTCATTGAAACTGTTGGTTTTAATAGCCTGATTCTGATTAAATTATCAACTTCAAAATGCTTTATTGTGAATCAATCATGCGGGTTTAGTGATTAAATTTATCATATAATTACTGAGGTGATACGATTTGGTTTGAATCAGTTGATGAGCTCAAATGAAGTTATAAAACGAGCCTTATAGAAGCAAACAATCGAATAGATTAAAAAAACAATTAATCGCACACTTTTAGGGAATGAGCTCTATAATGATTTTTTATGCTTCTACTATTAATAAAAGCATTCAATTTTCAATCCAACCGATTTTAAAAACAATAATGTCTATTGGGAGTCATATTTTAAAATTATTATCAAATAGGTCGTCTAAGAATTCTGTTGCTTCATTGTTTCAAAAGAACGTTGTTAGTCCATTTATTCTTGCGACCTCAAAACTTATCAGAATTTTCATCAGTGCCGTGAATCGTCGTAAGTTGTACTCATTGTTCACGGTTTTGATGTTATCAGCCCTATTGTCCGCTTGCGGCGATGGTGGCGCTGACATCAGTGGTGATGGTGGTGGCGGTGGTGATACAACGCCACCGCCACTTAACACTGTACCTTTACTATTGATTACAAGTAATCTTTTGACACTGCCTGAAGATTTTTCGTCAAGACAGCGGATTGCCACGGCAGCTTTTGCATCAAAAATGTTGGCCGAAGAATCTACCACTGGCGTGATCACAGTCACAACTTCAGTGACAGGGGTGTTCCTATCAAGCATACCGAATGCTAATGGGCGAATGACCTTAATTATTACTGCCAGCAGTGGTACAGTGAATACTTCAACCGAAATGGTGGTGGTCGTGACAGCTGTTAACGACACACCGACACTCACCATCCCAACCACAAATTTAACTGTTACAGAAGATTTTTCTGGCATCAACACACTTGCCACAGCAACCGATATTGATAGCAATACGCTAACAATTAGTGTCATTGAATCTACAACTGGGGTGGTCAGTGTAACAACATCAACCACGGGTGCCCAAGTTGCGAACATGCCAAATGCCAATGGTGTTACAACGCTCACCATTACAGTCAGTGATGGGTTTCTGAGTTCAATGGCTCAAGTCGTCGTGACCGTGACGGCTGCTAACGACACACCAATGCTTTCAATTCCAACGGCTTCTGTCACTGTATCAGAGGATTTTTCTGACGCCAGTACAATTGCATCAGCAACCGATATTGATGGCAATACCCTAACATTTAGCGTCACAGAATCCACCACTGGGGTGGTCAGCGTGACAACATCTGTTACAGGCGTTAGTATATCTAGCATAGCCAGCGCCATTGGAAGGACAACACTATCCATTACCGTTAGTGATGGCTCTCTGAGTTCAACGGCTCAAGTCGTGGTGACTGTGACAGCCATCAATAAAGCACCCACCTTAACCGTCTCCACCTCTGTTTTGACGCGTTTTGAAAACTTTCAAACAGTTGTCCCTATCTTTGTTACCAGTACTGATACTGATGGCGATGCATTGAATATAAGCATCACTGAATCCACGACTGGGGTGGTTAGGATTGTCGCTATACCCGGAACTTTTCTTATATCAAGCTTTGTCAATGTCAATGGCAGGACGACCTTAACTATAACCGTCAGTGATGGCTTTCTGAGTTCAACGGCTCAAGTCGTGGTGACAGTGTTAGCCCCAAATACTGCACCAACCTTAACCATACCCACAGCCGTTCTAACTGTATTAGAAGGTTTTACAGGCGCCAGAACAGTTGCCTCAGCAACCGATGTTGATGGCAATACCCTGACATTAAGCGTCACTGAATCGACCACGGGGGTGATCAGAGTGACAACATCCGCCACAGGCGTCAGTGTATCAAGCATCCCCAATGTCAGAGGCAGGACGACCTTAACCATTACTGTTAATGATGGTTCCTTGAGCTCAACTGCACAAGTTGTGGTGGCAGTATCAGCCATCGTGAATACACCCACCTTAACCGTCTCCACCACAGCTTTGACGCTTTCTGAAGATTTTTCAACGGTTGTTCCTATCTTTATTTCCAGTGCTGATGCTGATGGTAATCCATTAAATATAAGTGTTGTTGAATCCACGACAGGGGTGGTTAGTCTGGCCTCTTACCCCACGGCTATTCTTATATCAAACATTGCCAATGCCAATGGCCAAACCACCTTAACCATTACCGCCAGTAATAGTTTACTGAGCTTGACTTCTCAGGTTGTGGTGCAAGTAACAGCGGTCAATGACACACCGACTTTAACCATCCCATCTGCCATTCTTTCGGTACCAGAGAACTTTTCGGGCACCAGGACGATTGTTACAGCAACCGATATTGATGGCAATATGCTGACAATTGGTGCCACTGAATCGACCACTGGGGTGATCAGAGTGACAACATCAGCCACAGGCGTTAGTGTATCAAACCTCCCCAATGTCAATGGCAGGACGACCTTAGCTATTACGGTTAATGATGGTTCCTTGAGCATAACCACGCAAGTTGTGGTGGCAGTAACAGCCATCGTTAATACACCAACTTTAACTGTCTCCACCACGGCTTTGACGCTTTCTGAAGATTTTTCAACGGTTGTACCTATCTTTATATCCAGTGCTGATGCTGATGGTAATCCATTAAATATAAGTGTTGTTGAATCCACGACAGGGGTGGTTAGTCTTGTCTCTCACCCCACAGCTATTCTTGTATCAAGCATAGCCAATGTCAATGGTCAAACCACCTTAACCATTACCGCCAGTAATAGTTTACTGAGCTTGACCTCTCAGGTTGTGGTGCAAGTAACAGCGGTCAATGACACACCGACGCTAACCATCCCGTCTGCCATTCTTTCGGTACCAGAGAACTTTTCGGGCACCAGGACGATTGTTACAGCAACCGATATAGATGGCAATATGCTGACAATTGGTGCCACAGAATCGACCACTGGAGTGATCAGAGTGACAACATCAGCCACAGGTGTCAGTGTATCAAGCCTCCCCAATGTTAATGGTAGGACGACCTTAGCTATTACCGTTAATGATGGTTCCTTGAGCATAACCACACAAGTTGTGGTGGTAGTAGTCACAGCCAACAGCGTTACACCAACATTAACCGTCTCCACCATGGCTTTGACGCTTTCTGAAGATTTTTCAACGGTTGTACCTATCTTTATATCCAGTGCCGATGCTGATGGCAATCCATTAAATATAAGTGTTGTTGAATCCACGACAGGGGTGGTTAGTCTTGTCTCTCACCCCACAGCTATTCTTGTATCAAGCATAGCCAATGTCAATGGTCAAACCACCTTAACCATTACCGCCAGTAATAGTTTACTGAGCTTGACCTCTCAGGTTGTGGTGCAAGTAACAGCGGTCAATGACACACCAACGCTAACCATTCCATCTGCCATTCTTTCGGTACCAGAGAACTTTTCGGGCACCAGAACGATTGTCACAGCAACCGATATTGATGGCAATATGCTGACATTTGGTGCCACTGAATCGACCACTGGGGTGATCAGAGTGACAACATCCGCCACAGGCGTCAGTGTATCAAGCCTCCCCAATGTCAATGGCAGGACGACCTTAGCTATTACCGTTAATGATGGTTCCTTGAGCATAACCACACAAGTTGTGGTGACAGTCACAGCCATCATTAATACACCCACCTTAACCGTCTCCACCACGGCTTTGACGCTTTCTGAAGATTTTTCAACGGTTGTACCTATCTTTATATCCAGTGCCGATGCTGATGGTAATCCATTAAATATAAGTATTGTTGAATCCACGACAGGGGTGGTTAGTCTTGTCTCTCATCCCACAGCTATTCTTGTATCAAGCATTGCCAATGTCAATGGCCAAACCACCTTAACCATTACTGCCAGTAATAGTTTACTGAGATTGACCTCTCAGGTTGTGGTGCAAGTAACAGCGGTCAATGACACACCAACGCTAACCATCCCGTCTGCCATTATTTCGGTGCCAGAGGATTTTTCGGGCACCAGGACGATTGTCACAGCAAGCGATTTAGATAGCAATTCATTGACTTTCAGCGTAATTGAAACCACCACTGGCATGGTTAGTGTCACAACCTCAACTTCAGGTGTTCAGATTGCAAGCATCTCCAATGCCAATGGTGTAACAAATCTCACAGTAGCAGTTAGTGATGGTTTTCTAAGCTCAACGGCCCAAATTTTGGTGCAAGTAACAGCCGTCAATGACACACCAACTCTAACAATTACAACGGCCTCCTTAACTGTCATGGAGGATTTTGTTGGTGCCATGACCATAGCCACAGCGAGTGATATCGAAGGCAGTATTCTGACATTCAGTGTGGCTGAATCCAATACAGGCGTGGTCAGCATAACAACATCAGTCACGGCCGTCAGTATTTCAAAAATAAGCCATGCTAATGGATCAACAACGCTGACGATTTCAGTCGATGATGGTTTTCTGAGTTCAACCGCGCAAGTCGTCGTGACGGTGAGTGCCGTTAATGACACACCAACCCTAACCGTTTCAACCAACGCTATTACAGCCAATGCTGGTTTTTCGACTATCACCATTAACACAACCGCAAGCGACATCGAAAATGGTGCTTTATCTTTCACTGTGGTTGAGTCCAGTGCTGGAGTGGTCATAGTGACGACATCAACAAATACCATTCTGTTGAATACCATTTCTAGTATTTCGGGTATAACCACCTTAACAGTTCGTACAGCTGACCTTGCTGGGGTGACAGTCACACAAACAATCGTTGTCAATGTGTTGAATAGCCCTCCTGTACTGAATGTTTCTAGCAACCGCATAAGCGTGCAAGAAGACTTTAGCAATTCTGCGTTCATCACAGTCACAGCCACAGATGCCAACAATGATGCAATTCGCCTCTCAATCAGTTCGTCCATACGTCTTGTTGATGCGGTTTTTTCGACATTGACGGGTGGTGTAAGCACCCTTAGCTTAACGTCACTAAACAATGCCAATGGGACAGCGACATTGACTGTTCACGCAACAGATGCGGGTGGGCAGGCAACGACTGCAGGGATTGTGGTGGTGGTAGAACCAGTCAATGATAGCCCCACCTTATCGGTTTTAACCAATCCATTGATTTTAGACGAAGATTTTCAAACGACCCGCACGGTCGTCACAGCAACAGACATAGATAGAGACGCATTGAATTTCAGCGTGATCGATTCCAGTGCAGGTGTGGTCACTGTGACAACCTCTGCCTTGGGTGTTCAAATATCAAGCATAGGCAATGCCAATGGTGCCACAACGTTGACAATTACAGTAAGCGATGGTCGATTAAGCTCAACCACAGATATGGCGGTGCAGATAAGGGCCATCAATGACCCACCAGTCGTAACCGTCTCAACCACGGCTTTAACCTTAAATGAAGATTTTGCATCGACTGTATTGATCGGTACGACCAGAACCGATGTGGACAATGATAGTCTTACATTGAGTGTGACTGAATCCGCCACAGGCGTGGTCTCAGTGACAACAACCGCGGCAGGCATTCAAGTTGCGCGCATAGGCCATGCCAATGGCCAAACCACCTTAACGATTTCCGTCAATGATGGTTCGACTATAACCTTAACCCAAGTGGTCGTTAAGGTGATTGCCGTTAATGATACGACAACGATTTCAATTTTAAGCAATCCTTTGATTCTTAATGAGGATTTCGTAGGATTCAGCACGATTGCCACAGCGGTCAATGTGGATGGTGACGTATTAAAAATTAGCGTGGCTGAATCCATGTCAGGTGTGGTCAATATCATAACCTCTGCCCCTGATATCGGTGTAACAAGCATTGACAATGCCATTGGGCAGACCATTATTTTTATTACTGTCGATGATGGTTCGGTTAGTTTTACAACGCAAGTGGTTGTCATTGTGAATGCGGTTAATGACACGCCAACCTTAAGCGTCTCAACGACCGTCGTGACTCTGAATGAGGATTTTGCAACCCCCTTGGCTATTTTCACCTCGGCCACAGATATTGAAGGTGATTCAATAAGACTCTCATTTAGTTCATCAACGCATCTTGTTAATGCTGTTTTTTCAACACCAACCAACAACATGAGCACAATCACCTTAACGTCGATACTCAATGCCTATGGTATAGCAACCCTGACTGTTCATGCGACTGAAATTGGTGGGAAATCGACTTCTACTGAAATTGTAGTAAGGGTTAATGCGGTTAATAACGACTTTCTATCATTTAATTTATCGACTTCTGTCATTAGCTTGTCTGTACCTGGCAAACTGCTCGACCGTTACGTACAAAGCATCAACATCAGCAATCTGGACATTCAACCATTCAGGGTTCGGTGGCAGGTTAGTCAGAGCGGGGCTCAAATTTTTTCATCCAATCCAGCGCCTGTGGTGAGCTTCACTACCAATGCCTTAACAACTGAAACCACGCTAAGTTCAGAGTCACAAACGTCGCACTTATATTTTTCAATTGCGCCTAATCAAGACGGAACAGCAACCCTGACAATACAACTCGACGATTTGACTCGTTCACGGGTAACACAGCAAACCTTGATAGTTAAAGTCGATCGGCTACGTTTGCCTCCAGTGATTGCCCAAGCCAGTACACGTATTCAAAATTTGATGGTCCATAGCGCGCGTCTTTATGCCAATTCAATGGCAACATTTCAAGGGGTCAACGCGTTTTTGGCTGACGCCGAGGCTTTGGGCGGGCATTTGGTCAACATCAATACAATTGAAGAATTTGCTTTCTTGCAGTCACCTGCTAGTGGTCTAATCACTCAGGATATTTGGTTAGGTATGGTTTTACCGCAGTTAACCTTTCCGGGTGAGTTATTTTGGAGGACGAACGATAGTACCATTGCTTATGGTTTTTCCCGCGGTGATAATACTGCCGATTTCACTGCGTATCCTGGTCATTATCTCTTGAACTGGGAAAGTTCTGGTGGTTTGGTTTCCAATAAACCAGAATCCCGTCCCTCAGTTTTCAACTGGGCAACTTATCTCAGATCACTTGATTTTTATGTATTACTCGGGGATAGGGGTGATGGTGCACTGCCCCGTTCTGCAGTCTATGAGTTTCCCCAAGGCTTAGCCCCAGCTTCAATTAATTCAATCCCTGTGTTTTCTGGTTCAAGTGCAACCGTCCGTTTGACCGGCTTTGATTATTTTCTACCGACGATCGACACCTCAAATTGGATCGTGATGGCAACGACGGGTACGGTGAGCCTTGATAATGTTTATCAGGGTCCAGGGGTTCAGACAGTGGAATTAGTTTACACTGCACCAGCTAATTTTAACAGCCAATCAACGGTCGTGGTTACTTTGCAGAACAGTGGTTTCATGACCACGATGGCGCTGTCATTTACACCAATTCTACCGACATTTACTTTGGCTTCAACTTCTGTTGTCTTGACCGAGAACAGCACTCAGACCATCCGAAATCAACAGCTCATAAGTAATGTAATGATACCAGCCTATATTGAGACATCAAATACCTTAGATACCCAATGGCGTGTAACACAAAGTGGTGATGCTATTTTTTCTAACAATCCCGCACCCGTGGTCAGCTTTTCGACCAATGCCATTGTGACTGCGGCTAATGTAGGTTCAACGGCACAAACAGCGCAGTTGTATTTTTCAATTAAACCGGATAATACAGGTACAGCAACGCTGACCTTACAACTATCGAGCCCGACACATCCAGCAAATATGTTTCAACAGACCCTGGTCGTACAGGTCAATAAAATGATTGATGTGCCTTATAGGATTGGTGTTAGTTCTGGCCTTCAAAATCTAATCATTCAAGGCGGTCATCTTTACGCCAATTCAGTGATAACCACTACATCAATCAATCCATATTTGGCGGAAGCCCAGAATTTGGGTGGGCATTTGATCAACATCAATACGATTGAAGAGTTCAATTTTGTACGTTCAACTGACAGTGGTCTAATCTCTCAGAATGCTTGGTTTGGTTTGATATTGCCCCAGCTAACATTTCCGGGTGAGCTGATTTGGATGACCAATGATAGTACCATTGCTTATGGTTATGCCTCTGATAATGGCGCAACCAATTTCAACATCTATCCAGGTCATTATGCCCTGACCTGGAACGATCTCTTTGCTAATAGAGGGTCAACCCGTCCCTCTGTGTTTAATGCGGCGCTTTATTCTAAAGTCGCCAATGGACTCGCTTTATTAGGAGATAGAGGTGATCAGACACCTCGGGTTGGGTTGTATGAGTTTCCTACAGGTTTGGCGCCACTAAAACCAATCGACTTGCTTTCAAATTCAAGTACAACCGTTCGTTTGACAGCTTTTGATCTGAACGGTGATACGATCAGCACATCAAATTGGAGCGTGTTAGCCTCAACTGGCACGGTTATCTTGAACAGTGTTTCACAAAGTACAGGGCTCCAGACTATGGACCTGATCTATACCGCTCCAGCAAATCATAGAGGTCAAACAACCGTCGTCGTCACTTTTCAAGTGGATGGTTTAGTGATCAGTACTGACGTTTTATTCGAAGTGGATGGGCCACCTACCTTAGTCGTTTCAACCTATAGCATCACACTTGACGAGGATTTCCCTTCCTTTATCGTTCGAACCACAGCCACCGATGCTGAATCAAGCACAACAATTATCACAGCGCGCTCATCAAGATATTGGATTATTCCAACGGTCTCAACCCAAGGCATCATTTTACGTCCTGTGGCACATTTATTTGGCAGATCCACTCTAACAGTTCAAGCAACGGATGCCAGCGGACAATTTGTCTCGACGAAGATTACTGTGATTATGAACGCTGTTAATGACGCACCCACATTAATTGTTTCTACTTACAGAACCTCTTTAGGTCAAATTCCTGTTGTACTGAGTGTCTTAGCGTCGGATGTTGAGGATGGCATCCTACCTCTTAGCGTCTCAAGTGGGCAGGGCGTTGTGAACGCAACCATTTCCACCCCAAATTTGATCCTATCCCGAGTAGGGATTAGCACTGGCTCTCAATTCGTCTTGACTTTACAAGTAACCGATTCAAGCGGTGTAAAAGTTTCTACCAGTGTGACCGTAATACTGTCGCCATTGTTCACTGTGTCCACTGGTGGCATTAAAACGCTTGATTTTGTTTGGGATGCTGTATCTACTGCGACCCATTATCGCTTAGAGAACAACACAGACGGTCGCTCAGGATTTATGGACATAAGTTCTAGGAACATTGTGTTCAGTCCAAATAGCACCAATGTTCAGCAGACGACTGCACAAGGTCTGGTGGCTTTACACCTTTATATTCCAAAAGTCAACAATCCACAGTATGGGGTAAAAACCTGTCATGGAACTGCATGTGCTTTTCTTCATAATACTGTTGCTTTGACCAATTCGCAGCTCAATAGCATGATTGGTCGTTTAGAGGCAAGTAACGGCCAAGTAAATCATTACTTTAGTAGTGATTTGAGTCTAAGCGCTGATGGTAACACCCTTGTTGCCGGGGCACCAGGGTCACTTGGCGCTGACATCGATAAAAGCCCATATTTTGGTTTTAGAAATACCGGTTCAGCATATGTATTCCGTCGTACTGGTGGTGTGTGGATACGGCAAGGCTACCTCAGAGCATCAAATGGCGACGCCGACGATCGATTTGGCACATCAGTCAGTTTAAGCGCTGATGGTAACACCATTGCAGTCGGAGCAGTTAGTGAGGCTAGTTCATCTACAGGCATCAATGGCGTACAGAATAATAATAATGAACCTTTTTCAGGCGCAGTGTATATATTCAGAAATAATGGTGTCGTGTGGACTCAACAGGCATATATTAAAGCATCAAATACGGGGCGGGATTCTTTTGGCCGTTCAGTCAGTATAAGCAATGATGGTAATACCCTTGCAGTCGGAGCAACTCGTGAGGATAGTTCATCTACAGGAGTCAATGGCGCGCAGAATGATAATAGTGCTATTGCTTCAGGCGCCGTGTATGTATTCAGAAATAATGGCGGCGTGTGGACACAACAGGCCTATATTAAAGCATCCAATGCGGAGGCTGAGGATGGCTTTGGCAATTTTGTAGGTCTTAGCGCTGATGGCAATACCCTTGCAGTCGGAGCAACTCGTGAGGATAGTTCATCTACAGGAGTCAATGGCGCGCAGAATGATAATAAAAATGCTGCTTCAGGCGCCGTGTATGTATTTCGCTTCAGCAGTAATACTTGGTCTCAGCAAGCATACATCAAAGCTTCAAATTCGGAGATGTCTGATTCATTTGGCGGGTCCGTGAGCCTAAGCGCTGATGGCAATAGCCTTGCCGTCGGAGCAGCTTTAGAGGACAGTGGATCCAATCAAATCAATATTGGGCAAGCTGATAACAATGCCAAAGGTTCAGGTGCGGTGTATGTTTTTCGTTTTAGTGGTGGCGTTTGGTCACAACAGGCGTACATTAAATCATCAAATTCGGAAGCGGAGGATAGCTTTGGCCAATCTGTCAGCCTTAGCCAGAATGGCAATATACTTGCAGTGTCGGCACCAGATGAGGATGGATCAGCTGCTGGGGTTGGAGCTTTAAGTGATAATCGATTTAGTAATGCAGGCGCAGTTTATGTGTTTGAATTTAGCAATGGCGCCTGGGCGCAACAAGCGTATGTAAAAAGCTCTTCGCCCTTCTCTGAAAGACGTTTTGGTACTTCGGTACGCTTAAGCGATGATGGTCGTACGCTTGCTGTTGGTGCACCAGGTGAACTTTCAAATAGAGGCGCAGTTTATCTGTATTGAAATTCATGCCATCTTAACCACACAGGTGATTTCGAGCACTGTAGAGTGAACCTGTTATGGATATCATCACCCAGATTGCGATAAACGCACCCTGCAAAATTAAAACCAGCTCTAACAACTCAAATAAATACATTCAGTATTTATAATATGCCCTGAGCAAGGGTCTGTGCAAAGTCTCTATAAATGGCAATCTGTCCTATTTTTGCTTCAAATGCTTCAATTATTTTTAAATGCTTGATTTTGATTCATTTAGAATCCTGAACATCCCTTCATGAATTTACTAGGTGTTGTTGAGCTATTATATTTATCCTATAATGATACGAGTAGCTGTACCTACTCGGAATGTTTGGGCGATAGCTATGATCGCTTATAAAGCGCTAAAGACCCTCAGTTGATAAATTATGCCTAAACATACTCTCTAATAATCATAGGACTTAATACCATAAGTTGACAATTGTTATTATTGAATTGAAAAAACAAACAAGCATTCTCACAGAGACAAAAAATTGATTATGTATAATGAAGTTGGTACACTGATGGATTTAGGACTAATTTATAATTGAAAAATCGAAAGCGAATAGAAAAAGGATTGATATGTACAAATTATTTTCAAGAAGTTTAATGCAATCATTAATCGATTCAATCAGTTTATGCTTTCAAAGGAACGCTGCGACAAGTCAATTTAATGCCTTGGGGATAAATCGAATCATGATCGTATTTCAGAGCATTCATCTACGCTGGCGTGCAATTTGTACAGCAATGATGCTATCAGCACTATTGACCGCTTGTGGCGGTGGTGGTGGCGGTGGTGATACTGGCGTCGAAAATACATCACCCCCATCACTGACTATTTCAACGAGTCGCTTGAGCGTTGATGAAGATTTCACATCAACACAGACCATAACGATTGCAACCAATGCAACAGGATTTACAGTTGACCAATCCACTACAGGCGTGGTTAAAGTAACAACAACCGCTGCAGCCATTCAACTTGCAAGCATACTCAATGTCAGCGGACAAACGACCTTAACCATTACAGCCGTCAATGGTGTTTTGCGTACGACAACCCATGTATTGGTAACAGTGAACGCCGTCAATGACCCACCCACCTTAACCATTTCAACCAACGCTATTACAACCAATGGTGGATTTTCGACAATCACCATTAATACAACTGCAAGTGACATCGAAAATGGTGCTTTATCGTTCGCTGTGACTGAGTCTAACACTGGGGTGGTCACAGTGACCACATCAGCAAATGCCATTCTGTTGAATGCCATTGCTAATGCTTCAGGTATAACCACCTTAACGGTTGGTACTGCTGACCTTGCTGGAGTGACAGTCACACAAACAATCCTTGTCAATGTGCTCAATGATGCCCCTGTACTGAATGTTTCGACCAGCCGTATCAGTGTGCAAGAAGACTTTGGTAATTCTGTGCTTATTAGAGTCACAGCCACAGATGCTGACAATGATGCAATAAGCCTTTCAGTCAGTTCGTCCATGCGCCTTGTCGATGCGGTTATTTCGACATTAACGGGTGGTGTGAGCACCCTGAGCCTAACGTCACTAAACAATGCCAATGGCACAGCGACCTTGACCGTTCACGCAACAGATGTGGGTGGGCAGGTAACAACTGCTGGGATTGTGGTGGTGATAGAGCCGGTCAATGATACGCCCACTTTATCGGTTTCAACCATTGCATTCACTTTAGACGAGGATTTTCAAACAACTCGCACGGTCGCTACAGCAATGGATAGTGATAGAGACGCATTAAATTTCAGCGTGTTTGAATCCAGTACTGGAGTGGTCACTGTGACAACCTCTGCCTTAGGTGTTCAAATATCAAGCATCGCCGATGCCAATGGTAGCACAACGCTGACGATTACAGTCAGCGACAGCTTATTGAGCACGACTGCTCAAGTTGTGGTGGCTGTAACACAAGTCAACGATACTCCCACTTTATCGGTTTTAACCAATCCATTGATTTTAGACGAGGATTTTCAAACGACTAACACGGTCGCCACTGCAATGGACATAGACCTAGACGCATTAACTTTCAGCGTGATTGATTCCAGTGCTGGCGTGGTCACTGTTACAACCTCTGCCTTGGGTGTTCAAATATCAAGCATAGGCAATGCCAATGGTGTCACTACGCTGACGATTACAGTAAGCGATGGTCGATTAAGCTCAACCACCGATGTGGCGGTGCAGATAAGGGCCATCAATGACCCACCAGTCGTCACCGTCTCGACCACGGCTTTGACCTTAAATGAAGACTTTGCCTCATCTGTATTGATTGGTACGACCAGAACCGATGTGGACGGTGATAATCTGACATTGAGTGTGACTGAATCGGCCACAGGCGTGGTCACAGTGACAACAACAGCGGCAGGCATTCAAGTTGCACGCATAGAAAATGCCAATGGCCAAACCACCTTAACGATTTCTGTGGGAGATAGCACGACTATAACCCAAACCCAAGTGGTCGTCACAGTGACAGCCGTTAATGACCCACCAACCCTAACCGTCTCAACCGACGCTATTTCAACCAATGGTGGATTTTCGACAATCACCATTCTCACAGATGCAAGCGACATTGAAAATGGTGCTTTATCGTTCGCGGTGACTGAATCTAACACTGGGGTGGTCACAGTGACCACATCAGCAAATGCCATTCTGTTGAATGCCATTGCTAATGCTTCGGGTATAACCACCTTAAGCGTTCGTACAGCTGACCTTTCTGGGGCGACAGTCACACAAACAATCCTTATCAATGTGCTCAATGATGCCCCTGTATTGAATGTTTCTAGCAACCGCATCAGTGTGCAAGAAGACTTTGGCAATTCTGTGCTCATCAGAGTCACAGCCACAGATGCTGATAATGATGCCATAAGCCTTTCAGTCAGTTCGTCCATGCGCCTGGTCGATGCGGTTATTTCGACATTGACGGGTGGTGTGAGCACTCTGAGCTTAACGTCACTAAACAATGCCAATGGCACAGCGACCGTGACCATTCACGCAACAGATGTGGGTGGGCAAGTAACAACTGCAGGCATTGTGGTGGTGGTGGAGCCAGTCAACGATACCCCCACTTTATCGGTTTTAACCAATCCATTGATTTTAGATGAAGATTTTCAAACGACCAACACGGTCGCAACAGACATAGATAGAGACGTCTTGAATTTCAGCGTGATTGATTCCAGTGCCGGGGTGGTCACTGTGACAACTTCTGCCTTTGGTGTTCAAATATCAAGCATAGGCAATGCCAATGGTGTCACAACACTGACGATTACAGTCAGCGATGGTCGATTAAGCTCAACCACCGATGTGGCGGTGCAGATAAGGGCCATCAATGACCCACCAGTCGTCACCGTCTCAACCACGGCTTTGACCTTAAATGAAGATTTTGCATTGTCTGTATTGATTGTTACAACCAGAACTGATGTGGACGGTGATAATCTGACATTGAGTGTGACTGAATCGGCCACAGGCGTGGTCACAGTGACAACAACAGCGGCAGGGATTCAAGTTGCGCGCATAGACCATGCCAATGGCCAAACCACCTTAACGATTTCCGTGAGTGATAGTACAACTATAACCCAAACCCAAGTGGTCGTAACAGTGACAGCCGTTAATGACCCACCCACCCTAACCGTCTCAACCGACGCTATTACAACCAATGGTGGATTTTCGACAATCACCATTAACACAACTGCAAGTGACATCGAAAATGGTGCTTTATCGTTCGCTGTGACTGAATCCAGTACAGGTGTGGTCACAGTGACCACATCAGCGAATGCCATTCTGTTGAATGCCATTGCCAATGCTTCGGGTATAACCACCTTAAGCGTTCGTACAGATGACCTTTCTGGGGCGACAGTCACACAAACAATCCTTGTCAATGTGCTCAATGATGCCCCTGTATTGAATGTTTCTAGCAGCCGCATCAGTGTGCAAGAAGACTTTGGCAATTCTGTGCTCATCAGAGTCACAGCCACAGATGCCGACAATGATGCCATAAGCCTCTCAGTCAGTTCGTCCATGCGCCTAGTCGATGCGGTTCTTTCGACATTGACGGGTGGTGTGAGCACCCTGAGCTTAACGTCACTAAACAATGCCAATGGCACAGCGACCTTAACCGTTCAAGCGACAGATACGGGTGGGCAAGTAACGACTGCAGGGATTGTGGTGGTGGTAGAACCAGTCAATGATACCCCCACTTTATCGGTTTTAACCAATCCATTGATTTTAGATGAAGATTTTCAAACGACCAACACGGTCGCCACAGCAATGGATAGTGATAGAGACGCATTGAATTTCAGCGTGATTGATTCCAGTGCTGGCGTGGTCACTGTCACAACCTCTGCCTTGGGTGTTCAAATATCAAGCATCGGCAATGCCAATGGTGTCACAACACTGACGATTACAGTCAGCGATGGACGATTAAGTTCAACCACCGATGTGGCGGTGCAGATAAGGGCCATCAATGACCCACCAGTTGTCACCGTCTCGACCACGGCTTTGACCTTAAATGAAGACTTTGCATCGTCTGTATTGATTGTTACAACCAGAACCGATGTGGACGGTGATAATCTGACATTGAGTGTGACTGAATCGGCCACAGGCGTAGTCACAGTGACAACAACAACTGCAGGGATTCAAGTTGCGCGCATAGAAAATGCCAATGGCCAAACCACCTTAACGATTTCCGTGAGTGATAGTACAACTATAACCTTAACCCAAGTGGTCGTAACAGTGACAGCCGTTAATGACCCGCCAACCTTAACAGTTTCATCGCACTCAGTCTCTTTAGATTCGGCTCCGATTATTTTGGATGTTTCAGCCTCCGATGTTGAGGATAGGGTTTTAGCTTTTAGCGTCTCGACAGGACAAGGCGTTATAAATACAGTGATTACCACCACAAACTTAACCATAACTCGATTAGGCATAAATGCAACTGAAGTAACGCTAATTATTAGCGTAACCGATTCATCTGGTGCAACCATTTCAACCAATGTCATCGTCGTACCAACGCCATTGTTAAGAGTAACCACCAACGTTAAAACATTGAATTTTGCTTGGAGTGCGGACTCTTCTGCGACCTATTATCGTTTGGAAAGCGAACCCATGAGAGGTTCAGGTTTTACGGACTTAAGTACCTCAGGTCTTGTGGTCAGTCCAAGCACAACGATTAATCAGACCACAGCACAAGTTCTGGTGGCCTTACACCGTTACATCCCAAGGGTCAATAACCCGATGTATGGTGTAAAGACCTGTGATGTAACATCTTGCAACGCTTCATTCAAACATAACACAGTTTCTTTTAGCAATGCAGATTTAAACAACATGATTGGTCGTTTTAATGCGAGCAATGCTGAAATTATTGACCAATTTGGTTGGGCTGTGAGCCTGAGTGGCGATGGTAATACCTTGGCTGTCGGGGCCAATCAAGAGGGTAGCGCATCAGCGGGGGCAGAAGATGATAATACGGTCATAGGTTCAGGGGCGGTTTATGTTTTCCGTCGCAATGGTGGCGTGTGGTCACAACAAGCATACATTAAAGCCTCAAATCCAGGAATGAATGATTTATTCGGCCGATCCATAAGCCTAAGCGCTGATGGCAATACCCTTGCAGTGGGAGCAGATCAAGAGGATGGCTCAGCTAATGGCACCAATGGGGTACAAACAAATACTGCTCTTGATTCAGGGGCGGTTTATGTTTTCCGTCGCAATGGTGGCGTGTGGTCACAACAAGCGTACATCAAAGCCTCAAATACTGGTGCTGGAGATACATTTGGTGAATCTGTGAGCCTGAGTGTTGATGGAAATACTCTGGCTGTTGGAGCACATCAAGAAGATAGTATCTCCGCTGGCGTCAATATGGCACAGAATAGTAACAACTCTACTAATTCAGGGGCGGTTTATGTTTTCCGTCGCAATGGTGGCGTGTGGTCACAACAAGCGTACATCAAAGCTTCAAATTCGGGCGCGGGTGATTTCTTTGGTGAGTCATTAAGTCTTAGTGGCGATGGTGATACGCTTGCGGTGGGGGCACGTGAAGAGGACGGTTCAGCAAACGTCGTCAATGGCCCCAAGACAAACACAGTTAGTAATGCAGGCGCAGCTTATGTTTTCCGTTTTAATGGAACTGTCTGGATAGAACACTCATACATCAAAGCTTCAAATGTCGATTTGGGAGATCTGTTTGGCAAATCCGTGAGCCTTAGTCGTGATGGCAATACCCTTGCGGTGGGCGCAATTGGGGAGAGTAGCATATCAACACAGGTCAATGGGACACAGATTAATGGGTCTAACGATTCTGGAGCGGTATATCTATTCCGTCTTGATTCAAGCTCAAACGCCTGGACACAACAAGCATACATCAAAGCATTCAATACTGGATCCAATGATCAATTTGGCATTTCTGTCAGCTTAAGCAATGATGGCAATGTGCTTGCAGTTGGAGCATATCAAGAAGATGGTTCTGCGACTGGGGTTGGAGGAGCCGATAATAATAATTCAACTAATGAGGGTGCGACCTATGTGTTTGAATTTAACAACGGCACATGGGCTCATCAAGCCTATGTTAAGACCAGTGACACCACAACTGATGCAAATTTCGGTTTTACAGTGAGTTTAAGCAATGATGGTAATTCCCTTGCTGTAGGCGCGTATGGTGTGAATGCCCTTACGGGTGCGGTTTACTTGTATTAGATTTCACCAATCTACTCTCATTTTTGGCTAAGTATTTAACTGCAAACTGGTGTCTTTTTTACGCCACATCTGAGACGCATTTCACGCCGATAAAAACTTAAAAATGATCTTTTAGATGGGCTAATTTTAGCGAACGTCAAATTTTTAATTTCCCCTGTCTTGTCAAAATCCCCAAAATTAATTTACTAAATTGAATGAAAACATTTATATAAAATGTTTGGCAGAATAAATCACGCTGTCTTTTGATTTATGACCACTTTTAGTTCAATAAAACTGTTCTATCCATTTCTAGCACTTTTTCATCTACAGCCGATCATCCTCTGATCAATAAAATGCGCTTTTAGCCTTAGGATTGTTCAGCTGAAACCACGAAATTCAACCGGGCAGACTGCTGGTCTTTTAAGCAATTATTGACGCAATTCGATGTCTTTTATGACATTTATAAAAGGCATATCTAAACAGTGCAATGCATGCACCTTTTTTCCTAAGGAGGCAATCAATATTTTTTAAAAATAAATCTTAAGTGAAAAAAAACCAAGAAAAGCATGAGTGGGGAAAAATATTTTTCGTGCGTTATAAATCCCAGTTTCAAAATATTGAACGAATTTAATTGAATTAAACTTATGGGTAAAACGGTTATGACAAAATATACTTCAACATCATTGGCTCAGTCTTCTGTCGATTCATTGTTCCAAAGCAAGGTAGTGCTCGACCAATTTGAGCGCACCTTTACCAAGGTAACGAATAAATTCGCCAGCGTTGTTGTAAGCGCAATCAAGACTGTCAAACGGCGTACACTCTGCTCAATAAGCACAACATTGGTGTTGTCTGTCTTCTTGTCAGCGTGTGGTGGTGGCAGCGGAGGAAATGCCCCAGAAACGAACACAGGCACCCCGTTGACATTTTTGATTTCGAGCAATAATGTCACATTTAGCGAAGATTTTGCGACTGCCAGTACGATTGCCACAGCAATCGAAGTTGAAGGCAGTACGCTGACGTTTAATGTAACTGAATCCATCACAGGTGTGGTCAATGTCACAACCTCATCCACAGGCGTTCGTCTGTCAAGCATCGCCAATGCCAACGGCAAAACCACCTTAACCATCACCCTCAGTGATGGCACACTCAGTTCAACAGGGCAAGTTGTGGTGCAGGTCAATGCGGTCAATGACCCGCCCACCTTGACCGTTTCAAACAGTCAGTTGACACTTACTGAAGATTTTACAGGCATCAACACCCTAGCTACAATTTTTGATGTAGAGGGCAATGCCCTGACTGTCAATGTGACCGAGTCCACCACGGGCGTGGTCAATGTAACAACCTCATCTACAGGGGTTCGTCTGTCGAGCATCGCCAATGCCAATGGGTTTACCACCTTAACCATCAGCGTCAGTGATGGTTTGCTGAGTTCAATCACCCAAGTCGTGGTGCAGGTCAATGCCGTCAATGACACACCCACCTTGACAATCTCAAACAGCCATTTAACACTTATAGAAGATTTTTCAGGTTCAAACATCCTTGCCACAGCCTCTGATGCAGATGGCAATGTTCTGACATATAGCGTGATTGAATCCGCCACAGGTGTGGTTAATGTCACGACTACAAGCTCAGGGATTCGCTTGTCAAGCATTGCCAATGCCAATGGGCGCACCACCTTAACCATCAGCGTCAGTGATGGCACACTCAGTTCAACCGCACAGGTCGTGGTGACAGTGGTCGCCATTGAAGATGTGCCAAGGCTTATCATCCCAGCTTCCAAACTAACAGCGGCAGAGGATTTTTTGAATATTATCTTGGTTGCTACAGCCTTTGATGTGGATAGTCATGCCCTGACTTTTAGTGTGACTGAATCCACCACAGGCGTGGTCAATGTCACAACCGCATCCACAGGCGTTCGTCTGTCGAGCATCGCCAATGCCAATGGGCAAACCACCTTAACCATCACCCTCAGTGATGGCACGCTCAGTTCAACAGGGCAAGTTGTGGTGCAGGTCAATGCGGTCAATGACCCGCCCACCTTGACCGTCTCAAACAGTCATTTGACACTTACTGAAGATTTTACAGGCATCAACCCCCTTGCTACAGTTTTTGATGTAGAGGGCAATGCCCTGACTGTAAATGTGACCGAGTCCACCACGGGCGTGGTTAATGTCATGACTTCAAGCGCTGGTGTTCGCTTGTCAAGTATCGCCAATGCTAATGGGCGCACCACCTTAACCATCAGCGTCAGTGATGGCACACTCAGTTCAACCGCACAAGTCGTGGTGACAGTGGTCGCCATTGAAGATGTGCCAAGGCTTATCATCCCAGCTTCCAATCTAACAGCGGCAGAGGATTTTTTGAATATTATCTTGGTTGCTACAGCCTTTGATGTGGATAGTCATGCCCTGACTTTTAGTGTGACTGAATCCACCACAGGCGTGGTCAATGTCACAACCTCATCCACAGGCGTTCGTCTGTCGAGCATTGCCAATGCCAATGGGCAAACTACCTTAACCATCACCATCAGTGATGGCATACTGAGTTCAACCGCCCAAGTTGTGGTGCAGGTCAATGCCGTCAATGACCCGCCCACCTTGACCGTCTCAAACGGTAACTTAACACTTAGTGAGGATTTTACAGGCATCAACACGCTTGCTACAGCCTCTGATGTGGATGGCAATGTCCTGACATTTAGCGTGATTGAATCCGCCACGAGCGTTGTGACGGTCACAACCTCAAATACAGATGTTCGAGTGTCGAGCATCGCCAATGTCAATGGGCGCACCACCTTAACCATCAGCGTCAGTGATGGCACGCTCAGTTCCACAGGGCAAGTTGTGGTGCAGGTCAATGCCGTCAATGACCCGCCCACCTTGACAGTCTCAAACGGTAACTTAACACTTAGTGAGGATTTTACAGGCATAAACACCCTTGCCACAGCCTCTGATGTGGATGGCAATGTCCTGACATTTAGCGTGATTGAATCCGCCACTGGGGTGGTCAATATCACGACTTCAAGTTCAGGGGTTCGAGTGTCAAGCATCGCCAATGCCAACGGCAAAACCACCTTAACCATCAGTGTTAGTGATGGCACGCTCAGTTCCACAGGGCAAGTTGTGGTGCAGGTCAATGCCGTCAATGACCCGCCCACCTTGACCGTCTCTAACAACCAGTTAACACTTATAGAAGATTTTGCAGGTGCAAGCACACTCGCCACAGCCTCTGATGTGGATGGCAATGTCCTGACATTTAGCGTGATTGAATCCGCCACAGGCGTAGTCGCGGTCACAACCTCAAGCGCTGGTGTTCAAGTGTCAAGCATCGCCAATGCCAATGGGCGCACCACTTTAACCATCAGTGTTAGTGATGGCACGCTCAGTTCAACAGGGCAAGTTGTGGTGCAGGTGAATGCCGCAAATGACCCGCCCACCTTGACCGTCTCTAACAACCAGTTAACACTTATAGAAGATTTTGCAGGTTCAAGCACCCTTGCCACAGCCTCTGATGTGGATGGCAATGTCCTGACATTTAGCGTGATTGAATCCGCCACAGGCGTAGTCGCGGTCACAACCTCAAGCGCTGGTGTTCGAGTGTCAAGCATTGCCGATGCTAATGGGCGCACCACCTTAACCATCAGCGTCAGTGATGGCACGCTCAGTTCAACAGGGCAAGTTGTGGTGCAGGTCAATGCGGTCAATGACCCGCCCACCTTGACAGTCTCAAACGGTAACTTAACACTTAGTGAGGATTTTACAGGCATCAACACGCTTGCCACAGCCATTGATGTGGATGGCAATGTCCTGACATTTAGCGTGCTCGAATCCGCCACAGGCGTGGTGACGGTCACAACCTCAAGCGCTGGTGTTCAAGTGTCAAGCATCGCCAATGCCAATGGGCGTACCACCTTAACCATCAGCGTCAGTGATGGCACGCTCAGTTCAACAGGGCAAGTTGTGGTGCAGGTCAATGCCGTCAATGACCCACCCATCTTGACAGTCTCAAACAGCCAGTTAACACTTATAGAAGATTTTGCAGGAGTCAGCACCCTTGCCACAGCCATTGATGTTGAGGGTAATGTCCTGACATTTAGCGTGTTTGAATCCGCCACAGGCGTAGTCGCGGTCACAACCTCAAGCGCCGGTGTTCGAGTGTCAAGCATCGCCAATGCCAATGGGCGCATCACCTTAACCATCAGCGTCAGTGATGGCTTGCTCAGTTCAACAGGGCAAGTTGTGGTGCAAGTGAATGCCGCTAATGACCCGCCCACCTTGACTGTCTCTAACGCCAAGTTGACACTTATAGAAGATTTTGCAAGTTCAAGCACCCTTGCTACAGCCTCTGATGTGGATGGCAATGTTCTGACTTTTAGCGTGATCGAATCCGCCACAGGCGTGGTGACGGTGACAACCTCAAGTGCTGGTGTTCAAGTGTCGAGCATCGCCAATGCCAATGGGCGTACCACCTTAACCATCAGCGTGAGTGATGGCACGCTCAGTTCCACAGGGCAAGTTGAGGTGCAGGTCAATGCCGTCAATGACCCGCCCACTTTGACAGTCTCAAACAGCCAGTTGACACTTATAGAAGATTTTGCAGGTTCAAGCACCCTTGCCACAGCCATTGATGTTGAGGGCAATGCCCTGACTATTAGCGTGACTGAGTCCACCACAGGCGTGGTCAATGTCACGACTTCAAGTTCAGGGGTTCGTTTGTCGAGCATTACCAATGCCAATGGGCGCACCACCTTAACCATCAGCGTCAGTGATGGCACGCTCAGTTCAACCGCCCAAGTCGTGGTGACAGTGGTCGCCACAGAAGATGTGCCAAGGCTTATCATCCCAGCTTCCAATTTAACAGTGGCAGAGGATTTTTTGAATATAATCTTGGTTGCTACAGCCTTTGATGTGGATAGTCATGCCCTGACTTTTAGCGTGACTGAGTCCACCACAGACGTTGTTAATATCACAACTTCAACGACGGGTGTTCGTCTGTCGAGCATTGCCAATGCCAATGGGCGTACCACCTTAACCATCACCATCAGTGATGGCGTACTGAGTTCAACCGCCCAAGTTGTGGTAACAGTGACAGCCGTCGAAGATGCGCTAAGATTGATCATCCCAACTTCCACTCTAACAGTCACAGAGGATTTTTTGGGTTATATCATGGCTGCTAGAGCCTTTGATGTGGACGGTCGTGCCCTGACTTTTAGCGTGACTGAGTCCACCACAGACGTTGTTAATGTCACAACTTCTACGACGGGTGTTCGTTTATCGAGCATTGCCAATGTCAATGGGCGTACCACCTTAACCATCAGCCTCAGTGGTGGCACACAAAGTTCAACAGGGCAGGTTGTGGTGCAAGTGCGTGCTGTTAATGATCCGCCAATTCTAAATGTTTCAAGCGCCGTCTCGACGTTAACAGAAGACTTTGTCGGCTTCAGTACACTCGCCACAGCCATTGATGTGGAAGGTGATGCCCTATCTTTTAGCGTGATTGAATCCACCACAGGCGTGGTTAATGTCACAACTTCAACAAGGGGTGTCCGATTGTCGAGCATTGCCAATGCTAATGGGCGCACCACCTTAACCATCACCGTTAGTGATGGCATGTTGAGTTCAACCGCCCAAGTCGTGGTGACAGTAACAGCCGTCGAAGATCCGCTGAAGCTTCTCATCCCAGCCGGCACTGTCATAAAGATAGAGGATTTTGTGGCTATAAGCAAAGTTGCCTTCGGCCTTGATGTGGATGGACATGCCTTGACTTTTAGCGTGACTGAATCCACCACAGGCGTGGTTAATATCGTAACTTCAACGAGGGGTGTTGGTGTGTCAAGCATTGCCAATGCCTATGGGCGAACCACTTTAAACATTAGACTCAGTGGCGGCACACGAAGTACAACTGGGCAAGTTGTGGTGGTAGTGCGTGCTGTAAATGACCCGCCAAGGCTTATCATTCCAGCCACCGCTCTTAAGTTGACAGAGGATTTTGTGAGTGCCAGCACGATTGCCACAGCGATTGATGTTGAAGGTAGCCCCCTGACTTTAAGCGTGATCGAATCCACCACAGGCGTGGTCAAAGTCACAACTTCAACAACAGGCGTTCGATTGTCAAGCATTGCTGAAGCCAATGGGCGCACCACCTTAACCATTTCCGTTAGTGATGGCACGCAGGGCGCAGCCGCGCAAGTCACGGTGCAGGTGAAGTCAGTGAATGATATGCCAACATTAAGTGTTTCATCCTCAGTTTTGATGCTCGCAGAGGATTTTAAGGGTGCAATATCCCTTGCCACAGCCTCTGATGTAGATGGTGACACATTGACCATTAGTGTGGTTGAATCGATTAGAGCTGTGGTTACTATAACGACTTCGGCCTCAAGTGTATCTATATCAAGCCTACGCAATGCCAATGGCCAAACGACCTTAAACATTATTGTCGATGATGGCGACTTAATTTTAAATGCTCAAGTGGTGATTCATGTCGCAGCCATTGATGATAGGCCGACCATTGATCTTACAACCAACATCATCTCAACCAATGTTGGGTTCTCACCCATCGTTATTGGCACCACAGCGAGTGATGTCGAAGATGGGGCATTGGCTTTTACCCTACAACAATCTTCATCGGGGGTGGTTACAGTAACGACTTCTGCCAATGCCATTGTTTTGAATGCTGTTGCTCGCACCACTGGCACCACCACATTAACCCTTACAACGGTTGACAATTCTGGGTTGAAAACCACTGAAACAATTATTGTTAATGTGGTCAATGATGCACCAGTCTTAGGGGGATTAATCAAGCAATTCCAAACTTTCGAAGATTTTCCCTTGCCTATTCGCATAAGGATTACAGCAACGGATGCAGACAACGACACAATTACTCTGACCTATAGTTCATCCACGCATCTATTTAATGGGTCGCTCTCCACCTTCACCGAAGGAGCGAGCACGCTCACCTTAACATCGATTGCCGATCTCCATGGCACAAGCACTGTGACCATTAGAGCGACAGATTTTGCTGGGCAATCGACTTCTGCTGAGATTGTGGTGAGCGTCAATTCGGTTATTGACCCCATCTCGTTTACATTATCAACTTCTGTTGTTACTTTGGCAGCCAATAGCACTCAGATTAACCGAAATGTTCAAAACATTAACATTCTCAATATTGAGAATCAACCCATCAAAACTCAATGGCAGGTTAGGAGTAGTGGGGATCCTATCTTTTCAGCCGATCCAAAGCCTGTGGTGAGTTTTACGACCCATGTATTAACAACGGCAAAGACGCTAACTTCGGTCATGGATACGGCGCAATTGTATTTCTCAATCGCTCCTGGTCAATCAGGTGTGGCCACCCTAACGGTGCAGCTCACCAATTTGACGCGCTCGGAAATTGCACAACAAACCATGGTTGTACAAGTCAATAAAGTGGACATTGCCCCTGGGATTTCCCCAGCCAGAAGTCGCATTCGAAATCTTATTGTTTATGGTGGTCATCTTTATGCCTATTCAGCGCTGGGGCAAGATACTGTCAATTCGTTTTTGATTACAGCAAAGGACTTGGGCGGGCATCTGCTCAACATCAATACGGTTGAAGAATTTGATTTTGTTCGCTCAACTGCCACAGGATATACCATTCATAATGCATGGTTTGGTTTGAATTTACCACAGCAATCCTTCCCTGGTGCCTTGTCATGGGTGACAAATGACAGCACCATTGTCTATGGCATTGCCAGCACCAGCGGCGCGAACAATTTGAATGTATTTCCGGGTCATTACGTTCTGAACTGGGACAGTGGTAGAGGGCTGGAAACCAATAGACCTTCTAATCCCCCCCATGTTGCTCATTGGACGGTCTATTCCAGAAATTCAGAATCCTATTTCTTATTAGGCGATACCGGGGATTTAACCCATCGTTTTACAATCTATGAATTTCCTCAAGGCTTGCCCTCATATTCTAATGATCCAATATTGGTCAATTCTGACTCTCAGGCAACCGTGCGCTTAATTGGTTTTGATTTAAATGGTGATGCAATCAATACTGCAGATTGGTCAGGTACAGATACCAATGGTGGGACCATAAGTTTCAGCAATGTTTCTCAGAGCACAGGGGTTCAGACTGTGAATATGTTTTACACCCCACCAGTGAATTTTGGCGGTTTTACAACAGTCGCTGTCACTTTACGAGTCAATGGCTTAAGCACGACCGAGGTCATTTCATTTAAAGTCAATGGACGACCCAACATCGTTTTGTCAACCTATTCAATAACTGTTGACGAAGATTTTCCCAGCACCCTTATTAACGTCTCAGTGATTGATCCAGGCGATGGTATCTTGCCATTTACCTTGCAAGCATCCACCAATGGGGTCGTGGCCATAACCACCTCATATAATACCATTCAAATATCACCCATACCCCATGCCAACGGCAAGGTGACTTTGACGATTCAAGCAACAGATTCAGCCTTTCAGTCCGCTTCCACACGTGTTGTGATCACTGTACAATCGGTCAACGACATTCCAACGATGTCCATTAGAAGAGACCGTGTCGTTGAGGAGGTTAATTTTAGCGTCTTCGATATTGGCGTTCGCGTCAATGATGTAGAAGACGGTAATTTACGTTTTTGGGTTGATGATTTACCGAGAGGCGTGGTTCATGTAATCATCGGGGTTAATACCATAACTCTATATTCAATCCCTAATGCATTGGGTCGTACCACCTTGACCATTAGTGCGACAGATAGTTCAAACGCGACTGTGGTCCGAACCATAACGGTTAATGTGGTACCGAACCTCCAAACACCGCCAGAGTTGACTGTTTCTACAAATCGTATCAGTGTACAAGAAGATTTTGCATCTGTGGCCTTTGGATACACGGCAACAGATATTGTAGATGATGTTTTGCGCTTAGCTGTGCGGTCATCCAATCGTTTGGTCAATGCTGCGATATCTGCTCAAAACATCATCTTAAGTGCCATCAATGATCTGACTGGTGTTGCCACCTTAACCGTCCGTGCAACCGATAGTGATGGCTTATTTACTACGACGGAAGTCATTGTCATAGTAAATGCGGTGAATGATGAACCCAAGATAACTGTGCCAGTGCGCACACTATCCATAACTTCAGCACCTATAGTCTTGCCTGTTTCAGCAACCGATGTGGAAGATGGCATTTTAGCCTTCAGTGTCTCATCGGGTCAGGGCAGTGTTCACCCAACCGCCACCACATCTAACTTGATGATCTCCCGCGTCGGCGTGCAGCTAGATCCGGTGGTGTTAACACTCACAACAACCGATTCAGCCGGTGCTGTAACGACAAAAAGCATCACCGTTAACCCAATGCCTGTGTTACGCTTAACGACTGGCATTAAGACGATTGATTTTGCTTGGAGTGAATCCACTTCTGCGACCCATTATCGCTTGCAAAGCAATCCCGATGGCAATTCAGGATTTGTCGATTTGAATAGTACTGGTGTTGTGATTAGTCCCAATAGCACAAATATCAGACAGAGTACGGCTCAAGCTTTGGTGTCTTTGCATCGTTATATTCCACGCGTAAGCAATCCTCAATTTGGGGTGGCTGCCTGTCATACAACCAATTCTTGTGACCCCTTAAACAGATATAACACAGTTACTCTAACCAATGCCCAACTCAACAGAATGATTGGTCGATTGCAGGCGAGCAACGCAAGTCAACGGGATAAATTTGGCAATGCAGTTAGTTTGAGTGGTGATGGCAATACCCTTGTTGTGGCCGCCAGAGCCGAATCGAATTCATCGACAGGGGTCAATGGCATACAAAAAACTATTCCATCCAATATTTCTGGGGCAGTATATGTATTCCGTCGTCAGGGTGGCGTTTGGTCACAACAAGCGTACATCAAAGCATCCAATACTTGGGCATATGATTCCTTTGGCATGTCTGTAAGCCTAAGTAGAGATGGCAACTCGCTTGCGGTTGGGGCAAGTGGTGAGGCTGGCTCATCGACAGGCGTTAATGGTAATCAAACTATTATCAACGATGATTTTTCCGGTGCAGTGTATGTGTTTCGTTTTAGTAGCGGCACTTGGTTCCAACAAGCGTACATCAAAGCATCCAATACCGATGCCGATGATAGATTTGGCATGTCTGTGAGCCTGAGCAGCAACGGCAATACCCTGGCTGTAGGCGCCATCGGTGAAGACAGCGATTCGTCTGGTGTCAATGGGGCTCAAAATAATAATGGAAGTAATACAGGTGCGGTTTACCTATTCCGCTTCAATGCGGGTGTTTGGTCGCAACAAGCGTTCATTAAATCATCGAATCCAGGCACATCCGATATATATGGCGGGGCTGTGAGTCTAAGTGACGATGGTAATACCCTTGCTGTGGGCGCTAATAACGAGAATGGGTCCTCAACCATCGTCAATGGACCGCAAAATAACGGCGCTCAAAATGCGGGTGCCGTTTATTTATTCCGATTTATTGGGAATGTCTGGTCACAACAAGCTTACATCAAAGCATCCAATGCGGAGTTGAGTGATAACTTTGGTTATAGTGTGAGCCTAAGCGCTGATGGCAATAGCCTTGCAGTCGGAGCAGTGGGTGAGGCGAGTGCATCCACTCAGGTCAATCGTGGCGCAGACGATAACAATGCGATCGTTTCAGGTGCGGCCTATGTTTTCCGTTTTAGTAGCAGCACTTGGTCGCAACAAGCCTTTATCAAACCACTTAATATTGGAAGAGTTGACCAATTTGGTCAATCTGTGAGTTTAAGCAGAGATGGCAATGCCCTTGTTGTAGGATCTTGGTTAGAAGATGGTTCTGTCTCTGGCATAGACGGTGCCGATAATAATGCCACAGATGATGCAGGTGCCGCCTATTTGTTTGAATTTAATAATGGTACTTGGTCCCAACAAGCCTATATTAAGTCCAGAAAACCGTCATTCAGTGCCAATTTTGGATTTGCTGTGAGTATAAGCGGTGATGGTGGCACGATTGCAGTGGGCTCTCCAGGTTACAGCATCAATACGGGTGAGGTACACTTGTATTAAAAACGATTCAGCCCCGCCTTCAATCGAGGGTGGGGCTGCAGACATTGTCTGCTCAAATCGACGCCTCTGTCGTTTTTCAATCGTAAGTATGAACTTCGACAAAGAATCTTAAATAAGCGTATTGTAAACGAGCGAAATAAAATCACACAATGCGCTTAATTTGCGCAAAATTGTTGCTTGAGAAAACCAAAAGAAAAGGTTTTTATGCTATTTTCACCATGGCGCACCATAGAACACAATCGTTGCGGTTTAATAAGGCGCATAGAAGACCGGCCTGCGTCTGATCAGAACCAATTGTGGTGAGAGTCACAGTTTCTAATCGTGACAAAGGACGGTATTAAATGAACGAAATGCGTTTTTATCATCATTTAAGGAGTTAGAAAATGAGTATTCAATTAGGAGATGTGGTCCCCGATTTTAAACAAGATTCAACCGAAGGTGTAATTAACTTTCATCAATGGTTGGGTGACAGCTGGGGCGTGTTATTTTCGCACCCCAAAGATTTTACCCCTGTGTGCACCACAGAATTGGGCAGAGCGGCGTTTTTGAAGCCAGAATTTGCCAAGCGCAACGTTAAAATCATTGGTTTATCGGTTGATGGTCTGACCAACCACAGTCAGTGGTTTGACGACATCGAAGACACCCAAGGGCAGAAAATGAACTTTCCTGTCATTGCCGATTCGGATCGTTCAGTCGCCAATCTATATGGCATGATTCATCCCAATGCGAGTGAAACCACCACAGTGCGTTCGGTGTATGTGATTGACCACAACAAAAAGTTACGATTGACCATCACTTATCCACCCAGCACAGGGCGGAATTTTGATGAGATTTTGCGGAGCATTGACAGCTTACAGTTGACTGACAACTACAAGGTTGCCACACCGGTTGACTGGAAAGATGGCGACGATGTGATTATTTTGCCATCGGTCTCAAATGAGGATGCCAAGAACTTATTCCCTGAAGGCTGGGATGAGCAACGTCCTTATCTGCGTGTGGTTAAGCAACCGTCATAAGCGGAGCAAACTTAACTTTCATGGGGGCGTTTTATTGACTGTTCACGGTCGATGAAACGTCCCTGATCTATAACGGTGCCCTCTATGGCACACAAACATTGACACAATCATGCATGATTACGCCAGTCTCACCCAATCAATTCGGACTTTAGACAGAGAGGCACTGCTTAAGATCAGTGGCTTTATTGATGCATTGCTGACCAATGCACCCAGTGTCCCCAGTGTTCCAAACATTCAGAATACGGTTGGCCTTGCCCCGCTTGCCCAAGCCAAACCTGCTGTACATATTGCTTATGCCTCACAAACGGGCAATGCTCAAACCGTTGCTGAGCAGTTGGTTGAACTATTTAAACAACAGGGCTTTGTGGCTTCGGCGCACAACATTGCCGAAATTCGACTGAAGAAAATGCTCGATTATGGGCATCTTGTGGTGGTTGCCAGCACCCATGGCGAAGGTGAACCACCCGATCATGCCATCCAATTTTTTGAACAATTTGGTGGAAAGCGTGCACCACAATTACAAGGCTTAAAACACGCCGTCATTGCATTGGGCGACAGCAGCTATGAACAATTTTGCGCCTTTGGACAATGGATTGATCAAAGATTGACCGAATTAGGCAGTCAAGAAATCGTGGCACGCTTAGATTGCGATGTCGATTATGACAGCGTGATTGAGCCATGGCAGACCAGCTTGCTCGAAGCGCTGCAACAGACCATAGACCAACAAACTCAAACAGCGGAGACAGCCGCAGCAACAGGCGTTGTTGAACGAGCCACCGCTAAAAATCCTTATCCCGTTGAAGTGATTGCCAACCAAGAGTTGTGCACCGATGAAGCAGATAAACGGGTGATACATTTGGAATTAGAAGCGCCCTATGAGCGTTTGCCGTATCAACCTGGTGACAGCTTGGGCATTGTGGTGCAAAATCCCACTGAGACGGTCGATGAGATATTAAAAGCCAGCGCATTTACTGGCGATGAAGCAGTCGATATTGCTAAGACCCAGACCACCTTAAGAGCCGGTTTGGCGGAACGTTTAGAACTGTATCGATTGACAGAGCGTCAGCTTAAAAACATGTTGGAAAAATACCCCAACAAAGCATTGGCGGCTGAATTGAACAAAGAGCAGGTGTCTGATTTTATATTCACCAGTGATTGGTTAGACATTTTGGCGTTTTATAAAAAATCACCCTTTAACGAAGCGCAAGATTTGGTCGATTTATTGAACCCACAAGTACACCGCCTATATTCAATCAGCTCCAGCCCACAAGCGCACGAAGATGAAATTCATCTTACCGTTCGGTTGCGCGATTTTGGCGCGCATCAGCGTCTGGGTTTGGTCTCAGGTTGTATAGCCAACTTGCAATCGGGCGACCCTTTAAAAATCTACATCAAGCCCAACAAAAATTTCAATTTACCACAGAATCCCAAAACACCGCTGATCCTCATTGGCGCAGGGACTGGGATCGCCCCTTTTAGAGCCTTTCTCCACGAACGGTCCGAGCAAAACATTCAGGAACCCACTTGGTTGTTTTTGGGTGAACAGAGCTTTAGAAACTCATTCTTGTACCAAACCGAGTGGCTCAAATTGTTAGATAAGGGCGTATTAAGTGAATTGACGACTGCTTTTTCACGGGATAAAAACAATCCCGCCTACGTGCAAGATCGCCTATTAGAGCATGCGTCAAAGCTGTACGAATGGATCAGTCAAGGTGCAAATATTTACTTGTGTGGCAGTGCGGATACACTCGCAACATCGGTACACCAGGCACTGCAACAAATCATTATGGATCAAGGTGGCATGAACGAAGAAGCCGCCAAACAACAACTGCAACAAATGCTCGTTGAAGGACGTTATAAAAGGGATGTATATTAAATGAACACAAAATCTAAAAATCAAACGACGGGTCAAAATCCAGAGAAAGTGCTCACGCTCAACCAATTGGTTGACAATCCGAGCGAGAACGAACAGATTAAGGACAAAAGCCATTATTTGCGTGGCACCATCTTAGAAGAAATTGGTGTTGAAGTCACTTCAAACATCAATCCCGATGATGCGCAATTGACCAAATTTCACGGCACCTACATTCAAGACGACCGCGATCAACGCTTAGATCGACAAAAGAAGAAATTAGAACCCGCTTACGCCTTCATGATCCGAGTACGGATTCCTGGAGGGGTTTTATCGGCTGAGCAATGGGTACAAATGGACAAAATTGCAGACGAATGGGCGGGTGAACGCATCAAACTCTCTACCCGTCAAGCGGTTCAATTTCATGGCATCATAAAATTTGAATTGGCAAAAGCCATGCAAGCCCTACACCAAGTCGGCATGGATTCTATCGCGGCTTGTGGCGATGTGAACCGTAATGTCATGTGTACGCCTGTCCCTTATAAAAATCGTGTGCACGAAGCGTGCTTGCATTGGGCCACTCAAATCAGCGAGCACCTATTACCCAAGACCACAGCGTGGTACGATATTTGGATCGATGGCAAAAAAATCACCTCTGAGGAGGCCGAGAAACAGGATGAGCCAGTTTATGGCAAACACTATTTGCCACGCAAATTCAAAATTGCCATTGCCATACCACCGCAAAACGATACTGATTTATTCTCTAACGACATTGGCTTGGCCGCCATAGAGAAAGCGGGCGCTTTGGTCGGTTTTAACGTCTATGCAGGTGGCGGATTGGGTACAACCCATTCTGACCGTAAAACTTATCCCAAATTGGCTGAACCACTCGGTTTTTGCAAACCACAAGACGTGCTCGCTGTTTGCGAGAGCATCATGACCGTACAACGCGATTACGGCAATCGCAGTGAACGCAAAAATGCCCGATTAAAGTACACCATTGATCGCGTCGGATTGCCATGGTTCAAAGACGCCGTTGAGCAACGCAGTGGGGTCAAGCTGGCGAAAATTCACCCAGTAAAATTTGACCACAATGGCGACCACTACGGCTGGACCAAAGACGAACAAGGGCTATGGTACTTGGTATTGCACGTTGAGCATGGTCGAGTTTATGACCAAGAAAACGCACAACTAAAAGCCGCATTGCGCAAGATTGCCGATAAAAAATACGCCGACTTTAGGCTAACAGGCAATCAAAACATCGCTTTTGGGCGGGTTAAGACCAAAGACAGGTCACACATTGAACAAATACTGAACGACGCCAACTATCAGAGCGATGCCAGCCACATGAGCGGCATGCGACGCCACGCCATTGCTTGTGTGGCACTGCCAACCTGCGCCTTGGCTATGGCTGAAGCACAGCGTTACTTGCCTTCATTGATTGGTCAAATAGAACCGATTTTACAAAAACACGGACTATTACAGGACGACATCAACATCCGCATGACGGGTTGTCCCAATGGTTGTGGTCGTCCTTGGTTGGGCGAGGTCGCTTTTATTGGCAAATCACCAGGCAAATATAATTTCTATCTCGGCGCCGCTTTTGACGGCTCGCGCTTGGCGAGCTTGTACAAGGAAAATGCCGATGAAGCGCTCATACTTAGTGAAATGGATGCGCTGTTAGGGCATTATGCCAAAGACCGCATCAAAGGCGAGCGTTTTGGTGATTTTGTCATTCGACAAGGCTATGTCAAAGTCAATCAATTTCATCCCGACTGATGCGCTATTTCCCTTTTTTCTTTAAGCTAAAGACCCAGCGAATACTGGTCGTAGGCGGTGGGGACATTGCGCTGGCGAAGGTGCGCTTATTACTCAAAGCGCAAGCGCAAATCAAATTGGTGGCCCCCGACATCCACGCAGACTTGCTCGATTTGTTGCAACAACACAAACAGTGTCAACATCAACTCAAAGCATTCCATAAAAGCGATATGCTCGATTGCCAGCTGATCATCAGTGCGACCGACGACCAGACCCTCAACAAAGCCGTGGCTCGTGATGCCAAATCATTGGGCAAACCGATCAATGTGGTCGATCAATCTGCATTGTGCGATTTTATATTCCCAGCCTTTATAGAACGAGGCGACCTAACCATCGCCGTTTCCAGCTCGGGTGTCGCCCCTGTGGTCACCAACTGGTTTAGGACCTGGTTAGAGCGTGAGGTTTCACCGCATTGGGCGCAACTTCTGCATAGGCTTGACGCCTTTCGTGGACAAATCGTACAACAACTGCCCGATGTGCGCCATCGCCGTTCGTATTACCATCGGTTGTTGGCAAATCACCAAAATGACCTACTGCAAGACAATACTGCAGCCATGGATCAAATCATCGAGCAAAGCTTGCACAACGATGACGAGTCAAAGACTAAAGGTCGGGTGTATTTGATTGGGGCAGGGCCTGGATCACCAGAACTCTTGACCTTAAAAGCACACCGCCTGCTTCAACAAGCCGATGTGGTGTTGTACGACCGTTTGATTGGTGCGGACTTGCTCGATTTGTGTCGGCGCGATGCGCACCGAGTGTATGTGGGCAAATCAAGAAGCCATCACCATAAAAAACAAGCTGAAATCAATAATCTATTGCTCGAATACGCGCGAAATGATCAAATTGTCGTGCGCCTAAAAGGGGGCGACCCCTTTGTTTTTGGACGCGGTGGTGAAGAAATGTTGTTCCTGCAACACCATAACATTCCTGTAGAAGTGGTCCCTGGCGTGAGTGCCGCCAATGGATGTGCTGCCAGCTATGGCATACCGCTCACCTTAAGGCAAACTGCGGATAAATTGGTTTTTTTAACCTTGTATCAAGATTCGCTTGAAAGCGTCGATTGGCACAGCTTGGTTCAACCCAAACAAACGCTGGTTTTGTATATGAGCTTGAGCACCTTACCCAAAATTGCTGAGAAAATGGTCAAACATGGCGCCCCACCCACACTGCCGGTTGCCATCATCGAAAAAGGCACCACCAGTCAGCAAAGAATACTGCGCTCAACCTTGGCGGACATTCAAAACAAATCGAGTATTCCACTGGTTTCACCTGCGATTACCATTGTGGGAGAAGTGGCGGCCGAAACTTTGAGCACCACTTATGAGATGGATTATCGTGTCTTAGAACCCATGGTGGTTTAAGTTACACCTGCAACGACATATAAAGTCAACACCTAAACGCCTTGTCATGCCATTGATGCACGCCTTAAACCAGGCTAATGACAAAATGCCTTGTGATTTGAGTCAAGGCATTTAGATTATTTCTTAAGTGCAGTATAATGAATTGTCTAAACGCATTGTTTTATAATGCAAATACAAATAATGCTCAGTGAATGCATCTGCCTCACAAATTGATCATTCGCTTAGTCTATCTGATATAAATTATGCATAAAATACTCAAAGTACTCCCGCTTATCTTCTTAGCTTTTACGGTTACCAGCCAGGCTGAAATCATCCGTAAACCTTTTTCACTTTTTGGTGATGACAGAGTTACTGCCAGTGCTGAAGCGGGTGGATTTTTGGCCACAGGTGAAACACACGTCGGCGTTGCCTCTCTGCGTACAGATGTCACTCGCCGTTCTGATTTATTCACCACCAATTTTTTCTTGGTTGCCGCTTATGGGCACGTTGAAGGCGAGGAATATACTTATTTTGAAACCCGCGGTCATACCCGCTATCAATTGAACAATACTTGGTCGATTGCTAATAACCGCCGTATTCAAAAAAATAAGCAATCTACCTATGAAACCGATGGCGTCTTTTCACTCGGAATCAACTATGAATCCTTACAAGAAAATGGCATCGCCTTTGATCAATTTGTCGGCGTGGGTTATCAGTTTCGGAGCATTGACAGCGCGCCGAATAAATTTGAAGACAACGGCATTGGTTTGAATTTGGTGACATTGCTCGAAGCACCGCTCGGTAACAACGTGGTCTTTAACCACTCTTTACATCTTGAATCGGACTTTAATTCCCTTTTCACCTTGTATGAATTTGCGCCCACCATTCGTTTGACCAACTCCTTAGCGTTTAAAACAACACTGGAAATTCATTATTACTCTTCTGCCCCACCAAACCGCAAAAACCTCAACAGCCTAACAACCATGGCTTTGGTGTTTTTCCTATAAGGCAGTTCAGCCTGCATAACCTGCAACTTCTCACAAGCAAAACAACCTGCTCAACGGCAGGTACAATAATAAGCAAAGAATTAGGCGTTTAGCGCGCTACAACGGCTTGGCTGCTGCACTCAATCAAAGTAGAAGGCACACCACTCATACCATCCCCCCTGATTTTGACCTGCGCCACCAGTGCGCTTGAAACAGCATCCAAAGTACAAACAGTAGGCTCACCGCTTAAATTTGCAGAAGTGCTGATGAAGGGTTGATTGAGCTGGGTGATAAAAGACTGAATGGGATGCTGACCTAGATAACGCACCCCAACCGTGGTGGTCTGTGACAACCAGCTAAAATCGGTGTGGTTTTGTTTATTCACCAATAAGGTATATGGCTCAGTCATCGACGCGATGAGTGCATCTAAATGTTCAGGCGGTGCCAAATGTTGCTTTATCCAAGAAATGCTTGGCACAATAATTGACAGCGACTTGTGCGCAGCGCGTTGTTTCAAGGCATTGATGCGCTCGGCATTGTGCGCATTGGCAATAGCGCCAATGGCATAGACCGTATCGGTTGGGTAGAGGAATATGGCCGCTTGATTAGCCGCCTTTATCCACGTTTCAATCATGGCATGATCGACTTGCTTCAGGTCGTATTCATCCTGATTGTGGTCAGAGCCTGATGTCATGCCAACTTGTGCTTGCGACGAATATGTTGTAACAACCCAATAGAAGCGAATTTAGTCAACTCATAAACCTTGATAAAGTCTTCGAGATTGCCATAATAGGGGTCGGGAATTTCCTCATCAACTTGGTCTTCGGAATGCGATAAAAACAAACGGAGTTCACCATCAAATGAAGCAGGACGGACTTCTTCTAAGCACTCTAAGTTGAAATGGTCCATAGAAATGATGTAATCAAAGGTCTCAAAATCCGTTTCACTCACTTGGCGAGAGCGCAACGCGCTAATGTCTATGCCATAATTTTCAGCAATGCGTTGAGCGCGACGGTCAGGTGGACAATTGACGTGGTAGCCATGGGTACCCGCTGAATCAACGTGGATGAGATGTTGTAAGTTTTGTGATGCAACGTGCTGTCTAAATACCGCTTCAGCCAAGGGAGAGCGACAAATATTGCCCATGCAAACCATCAAAACGTTAATTTTTGGGGGTGTCATGAACCGCTTTTAAAAAATCTCACCAAGTAAAACAGGGTGTTTTGCCCCAGTAATGACCGAAGTATCTATGAATTCGTTGTTCAATCGCTTTTTCGCAAACCATGCCCAAGCGGCAGGCTCAATCGCAGAAGAAGGCCAACCAAGGTCTTGGCTACTGATAATGGGTAATTTGGTCAACTCTCGAATCTGCATCATCAGGTAGTGATTATTAACACCGCCCCCACAAACCACCATTTCATCGACGTCTAAATCGGTATATTCAAAAGCTTTATTGATGCTATACGCCGTGATCAAGGTTAAGGTCGCCACAAGATCATTGATGAGCAGCTCTCGACCCTTCAAATGGATATCTAGCCAAACCGAATCAAAATATTCCTTGCCAGTGCTTTTGGGGGGAATCGCATTAAAATACATATCGTTTGAGCAAGAAGCTAATAACTCAAAATCCACACTGCCGGATCTGGCAATTTCACCATGCTTATCGTAAGCTTTATTCAAATAGCGCTGACAAACCAGATCAATGAGGGCATTACCAGGACCTGTATCAAATCCACCAACCAATGTATCGCCTTCTAAGAAACTGATATTCCCAATACCACCCAGATTTAAAACGGCACGATTTTTATCGCTGGAAAATATCTCTTTATGAAAGAAGGGCGCAAGCGGTGCGCCTTGACCATTGGCTTCTATATCAGCTGTGCGCACATTGCCCACCACTTTGAGCTTGGATTGTTCGGCGATTATGGCCGGTTTAACTAAGGTAGAAGAAACATTTTCATAAGGGGCGTGTAACAAGGTATGCCCATGCAAGCCGAGGGCAGCAATGTCCTCCAGTTCATGACAATGTATAAATTCTGCAAGTGCTTTAACCGTGATCTCGGTCATTAATTTCTCGGCCTCTAAAATAGTGGCATCGTCTTTTTCTAAGATGTTGAACGAGAGCTCTTTATGGAGATTTAGAGGGTAGGGGAAATGCTCGTGTGCGACAAGCACATTATTCTCATCAATAGCGGCAAAATCAACACCATCACCGCTGGTTCCAGACATTTGACCGATATAATGACGAATGACAGCCTCCTATATTATTTAGAATCACCTTTAATTCTATCAGCATCAGAGGCAAATTTTGACGGAAAATTTTGTTTGAACTGAGTCCATAACGCGTTTCTCTGTGCAATAAAGTTTGGCTGTTGGTGTTTCTCAATATTTTTACCTGAAGGCATTGGAAACTTCAGTGGGTCAACTTGAACACCCTGATATTTAAACTCATAGTGCAAGTGCGGCCCCCGAGATAGCCCAGAAACACCGACATAAGCAATGGTATCGCCCTTGTTGACTTTTTGACCCACACGTAAAGATTTATGGGTCTTTAACAAATGGGCATACAAGGTTTCATAATTGCGAGCATGCTTAACTTTGACCACCAAGCCATAACTTTTGGAACGGTAAATACGGTGGACAATGCCCGTACCAGTCACGCGAACAGGTGTCCCGATTGGTGCTGCAAAATCCACCCCTTTGTGGGCTCGAATGGTATGAAGAATAGGGTGGTAACGCGCCTTTGAGTAGCGACTGCTGATGCGACCAATCACAGGATTGCGGGTAAAAGCCGTTTGCATGTTTTTGCCATTGAACGCATAAAACCCTTCAACCTCACCTTGGAACTTAACAACCTGCCACTGTTTCTTGTGGCCGTTGAACTCCATTGCGACAATGTCACCCGCGCCAATATCACGCTGGTTGATAAACTGCTTTTCATACAAAATTTTAAAACTATCCCCAGCACGTAAGTCAGAAGTAAAGTCAAAATGCCCACCCAAAATATCCTCTAACTGAACCAATATTTTATAAGGCACACCCGCTTGCTTGCCATCGTAATACAAAGCCGACTTAATCTGAAAACTGCGCGCCTCATAGCCAATGAACACCTTTGATTCTTGAATGGAAGTGGCAATCTTATCGTCTTGTTTGTGCAAGACCAAAGTCCGAGTTGGCGTTAGTTTAATGAGCGCCTTCTGAAAATCACAAGTATAAGGAAATCGCCCCACCTCAACAACCTGATTCAGTTTTAAACGTGTAAGCGACGCGCGATATTCCGACGTTTTTATCAACTGCAAAACCATCGCAGGCTTCACCTTAAAATGGTCTAGCAAATGGGAGAGCGTTTGCCCTGCATCGATTTTGTGCGTGCTCCAAACCAATGGTTGCGCTAAATTACGAGTTGGTTGTAAGGGAGAGGGCGCAGTAGCACACAACTTGCGCTCAGTTTCTTTCTCAGTCATTTTAGCGAAAGAGACAGAGGAAACGCCAATGCAAGCAGCGGCAACAAACGTCCTAAAAAGGACTCTACTACAAGAAATTTTGACTAACTTGTCGGCAAACGCAAATGTATTCATTGGTCTTTATCGTTTAACTATTATTTTTAAAGCAAAAGGCTGATCAAAGCAGGGTAGTAACTATCTAACCTTAATCAAAAATTCAAACACATCCGTCTCCTGTGCCTGTTGAACGAGTTCATGCTTATTAATTTTTACCCAAGTGGGAATGTCGTACAAACTGCCACGATCTGTTGCAATAACCCGAACAAGATCACCACTGTCAGCTTTTCGAAGCGCGGATTGTAATTCAATTACTGGCTGAGGGCAATGCATCCCCGACGTATCTACCGTTAATATTTTAGAGTTATCAACCCCCATCCCGAGCCACACCTGAAGTAAAAAATCGCATTATAACCCTAAGTACCCGATATAACAGATCATAATCACATTTTCAATTCACCCATCACACCCAAGCAAAAACAGAATGAAAACTAAGATAAATCCACATTTAACAAAAAACCCACCCCTGCATAAACAATTAAATGACCAACACAAACACATAATTTTAATCATTGATAGACCGCATAAAGACGCTTTGCATTATAATCACGCCTCGACTATCGGAGGGGTGGCAGAGAGGTCGAATGCACCGGTCTTGAAAACCGGCGAGTGTCAAAGCTCCGTGGGTTCGAATCCCACCCCCTCCGCCATCATTCACTTTCTGGCGAGCTCGATAAAACCCATCTTATGCGAGGGTTTAACGCATCAATCAAAGACCTAGCTTTCTTTTTCACCGACCCATCTAAATGACATTAAAGCGTTCTACTCATTGTCGCTGAGACAATCTAAACACTTTCCTCTTGACGATCCAAAATCACCTAAGACCATCTATTCTTTTGAATGTATGGGTTTTCTGAAAGAGTCTATCACCATTTGAACCTATGAGGGACACGCTATAATAAATCTGTTAGGTGTATTAATGAACCTAATCTTATAACGAAGAAAATATGGCGAAGATGGTTGACTGCAAATCGTGTACACAAGAAGTTGTCCAAAATGTGAAACCTGTCCGTTTTGTGGGCAAAAAAAACCAAAGAACAAAGTGTTGAAAGCGACGCCTGTATTTTTGGTATGCCAATCCTAATTGGTGGTTAATGACTCGAATGCAATTTATTGATCAATTCAGCTTCTGGAAATGGGCATATTCTGACCATTTGTGTAATCGAGAACGAGGCATATTGGCCGAATATATCGTGTCACAGGCTATTGGGCATCAAGATGCCCGTGTTGAGTGGGAAGATTATGATCTCGTAACCCAAAATGGCCTAAAGATAGAAGTTAAATCAGCGGCTTATATCCAAACATGGCACGATGAAAAGTCAACATTCTCAAAGATTCAATTTGGGATTAAACCTGCTAAATATCTTTTAGATCCACAGGGGCATCGTACCGTTAATCATTCAACGCCCAGACCATCGGATATCTACGTATTCTGCCTACTAACAACAAAAGATCGTAATGTCTTGAACCCTTTGGATTTATCTCAGTGGGATTTTTATGTATTGCCAACATCCATATTAAATAAAGAAATTCCGAAACAACAAACCATTGGTTTAGCAAGTTTGTTGGCATTAAAGCCAACCCACACCAAATTTAACCAGCTCAACAGTGTGATTAGTGCTTTGAGCAATAAACAGGAGACAAATGATGTTTACTGAAGGCGTTATAAAACAGCTTGGATACTATGTTTACCGTTTAATTGACCCTAGAAATGGGCAAACCTTTTATGTGGGTAAAGGCTCAAAAAATCGTGTCTTCTCGCATGCCAAAGGTGATGTTGGCCCTGATGTAGATGAGCTGTCTGACAAACTCAAACGCATACGTGAGATTAAAAATAGTGGCTTTGAGGTCACTCATGTCATTCATCGCCATGGCTTAGATGAAAAAACAGCGTTTGAAATAGAAGCCGCTTTGATTGATGCGTACCCAGAAGCGACTAATATCGTGAAGGGGCATTATGCGGATGAACGTGGTGTTATGCATGCTCAGCAAGTTATCGAACAATACCATGCGAGAGAAATTGATTTCCAGCATAAGATTCTGATGCTGGCCATTAATAGAACAGCACTTGAGTCTAGCAGTGTCTATGAAGCCGTTCGGTACGCTTGGTTAGTCAGCCTCAAAAAAGCCCAGCAAGCTGAATTTATCTTAGCCATGCAACAAGGTCTTGTGGTTGGTGTGTTTGTCGCAGAACAATGGTTAGCCGCTAACCAAGAAAATTTCCCAGACAAAGAAGCACTACCAGGTCGCCATGGTTTTATCGGCCGCGAAGCCCCTGCTAAAATACAAGAGCTGTACCTCAGAACGCGCCTCCCAGATCATATAAGAAAGCGTGGTGCAGCCAACCCCGTCAAATATTCTTTTTAAGCGGGTCTATGCAAGCTGCATAGGTTTTCTAATGACTTTGTACGATCATTGAACCAAATTCATAGGTGGGACATTGATAATCAAATGACGTGCTTCACCTTTCTGAACGACATTCCAACCCAAATCTCGCGCCAGAACTGCGCTCCATCAGCCCACCCACATTACTGCTCAACACCAAGCTCAGATGTTTTAAAATGACCGCTATGTTTGGGATGCAAAAATGAATAAAAAGAATCAGAACCTTGAGTTCTTTAGGGTCGATAACAACGCGGTTTCAGCTGAGACGGTGCCTTTTATGAGCGCGCCTGTGATCGCAGGCTTCCCTTCACCAGCGGAAGATTTTGTTGAAATGGAGATCGACTTAAACAAGTTGCTCATCAAAAACAGTGCCGCAACATTTCTGGCTCGAGTTCGGGGTTCTTCTATGATTGATGCGGGCATTTTCGATGGTGATTTGCTCATCATTGATCGTTCTCTCGAGTGGCATCCAAATGAGGTGGCAATTTGTTTTATCGATAATGAGTTCACCGCCAAAAGAATACAAAAATGCGATGATGAGTGGTTCTTGCTACCTGCTAATGAGAACATGGAACGGATAAAGATTAAAAATGAACTCGAGGTTTGGGGCATTGTCACTTACATCATCCATAAAGCGCGCAACTGATGTTTGGGCTCATTGATTGCAATAACTTTTACGCTTCCTGCGAACGTGTTTTCAGACCTGACCTGCGCAATCAGCCTGTGGCGATATTGTCCAACAATGATGGTTGCATCATCGCTCGATCCAATGAAGTAAAAGCGCTCGATATTCCAATGGGCGCGCCGCTGTTCAAGTATCAAGCGCGGCTTAAGGAACACAAAGTTCATATTTTCTCGGCGAACTTTGCCCTATACGGGGACATGAGTCATCGCGTGATGAATGCGATCGGCTCGTTCGTTCCGGCCATTGAGATCTATTCGATAGATGAGGCTTTTGTCGATCTAAATAGGATGGATGGTGCGCTTCTTAAAAAAACGGCCTATGACATACACAAGTGTGTGCCTAAGTGGACGGGCATTCCAGTCGGCATTGGCATTGGTCCAACAAAAGTGTTGGCTAAAGTAGCAAATCATTATTCAAAAAAGCTGGGTCGTCCTGTCATTCTTGAGACGCCGTATCAGATTGAAGTTGCTCTGCAAAAGATTGGTGTTGGTGAGATTTGGGGCATTGGCCGTCAAATGAAAAAACATTTGAACAAACTGGGCATTCAATCGGCTTATGACTTTGCCCACTATGACCCTAAAACCATTAAAACGCACTTCAGTGTGGTCATACAGCGCATGCAAAATGAGCTGAATGCACAACCGTGTTTAACCTTAGAGGACATACAGTCCAAAAAAGAAATCTGTACCTCGCGCTCTTTTGGCAAACGCCTGAATCATTTTGCTGATATTTTTGACGCACTTGCTATATTCACCCAAATTTCTGCTGAAAAACTGCGCGCCCAAGACAGTCTTTGTGAGCAGATGTGTGTGTTCATACACACCGACCCATTTAATGAGCATAAGGCTCAGTATGCTAAGAACACCATCATTCGTTTTGCGCCAACCAATAGCTCAAACACTTTAATCTCCTTGGCTAAGACCGCCTTGCATAGAGTATATCAAGAAGGTTATGAGTTTAAAAAGGCAGGGGTTATTCTGCAGAATATCTCTCAAGCCAAAGATCAGCAAAACACACTGTTTGAGACGGCGCACACAACCAATACAGTCATGGAGGCCATTGACGAGATCAACAGCCGCTATGGCGCACAAACCATCGGCATGGGTCTGTTTGGGGCTCGCAAATCGGCGTGGGGCATGAATCAAAATAATCTATCTCAACGCTACACGACAGCGTTGTCGGACCTCATCGAGGTTGTTTGATGTGCTTTTATGTTGAAATCGGCTACAGTGCCCAACAACTACAAAATCGTTATCAAATAACGAGCGTACCCAACATCCCTGCTACGGGCAAATTGAATGCCTATGCCCATCCCCAAATGCTCATGCTTGATAAGCATTATGAACCCATAGTCAGTCACTGGGGATTAATACCGCATTGGTGTAAAGACCCTGAAAAAGCCAAAGAGCTTCAAAAAATGACGCTCAATGCTCGAGCAGAAACCGCCCACCAAAAGCCCTCATTTAGAGATGCCATCAAAAAGAATCGCTGCCTCATACCAGTCAGTGGTTTTTATGAATGGGAGAATACGGGCAAACCGCGCAAACAACCTTGGCAAATCGTTGTTGAAGACAGTACGGTATTCTCGCTTGCCGGCATCTATGAAACCTGGGTCAATCCAATAGATGAAACAGCTTATACTGGCTTTTCAATACTCACCTGCAGTGCAAACGCGCACATGAGCCAAATACACACCCGCATGCCCGTGATCATAAACCAAGAAGATGAGCTTCAATGGTTAGAGCAGGGCTCACGCGCACTACTCAAACCTTATGAACCAGATAATCTTTTGTTGATGAAGATAGAGTAGGACTCATCAAGCCTCCCCAATATTAATCAGTCGTTTAAATATCCCTTCGGGAAAAACCAAACAAAAAACCAACATACAACCAAAACCTCTTATCCTAAAATACAATCTGAATCACGATGGTTTGGGAAAATCCATATCTGCAAACCACCACTAAAGACTAAGCCAACCTTTTGAGAAAATCCAAATGAATACAACCACAGAACCTAAAAATAACAAAACAGAGAGAAAAAACATATTCGAGAGAACTGAACCTGCAATTGAACTATGCAAACAAGTATTCATAAATTTTAAATGGTGGTTGTCTGGTTTGTTGAATGCATGGATTATATATATTCTTTGGTCGTTCTATAGTCAAGACAGCAAACTATGGTTAGAACTAATCTTAATAATCGCAACGATCTTCGTTATTGCTAAAATTCTGAGGCGTTTTAGTGGATATAGCGCTATCAAAGAGTGGATTTTAGACAACCGTGAACGGTCGTTAATAATATCAGCAATTTTCGGGATTGTTTTGGCGCTGTGGTGGTATGTTGCTCAAGTGTTGTTATTTTCACCACCTATATTTGGAGAAATCTCTCAATTTAAAAAAGTTATTGGCATAGAAAAAGGCAAATGGTTGGATACAAGTCTCACTACATTACTCCTTGCCTTACCATCATTGTTTGTTTTGTGGATATTCAGAACTCGTGACATTCTTGTGCAGATAGAAAAAAGCCATAACAACACCCTTACAAGCATATTGACCCATGCTATGGACATGATAACAAGTAAGGATCTAAAAAAACGCTCAACGGGTCTCATCCAATTAGGACAATTAAAAAAACAGACTGAAAGACAGATTGAAGACTTTGATGATCAAATTGATGGTGTTACTCGCCATCTTAAACTATCGCCCCTCAATTCAGAAAGCAAACCATTGCCTTTAGAAGAAGAATTAACGAAGGAATGCCAAAGAGCTATACTCATGAAAGCATATTTGAGAAGGATAAATTTAAACGATTCAGATTTGAGAGGCGCTGATCTGACAGAGGCAAATTTAACTAAAGCTGCCTTGAGTGGTGCAAACTTAAGAGAAGCAAGCTTGAGTAAAGCAAACTTGAGTAAAGCAAACTTGAGCGGTGCAATCTTGAGTATGGCAAATTTTAATGGTGCAAATTTGAGCAGTGCAATCTTGAGTGGCGCAATCTTGAGTAAGGCAAATTTAACTAAAGCTGATTTGAGTGGTGTAACTATGAGTAAAGCAAATTTGAGCGATGCAACCTTGATTGAAGCAAATTTGAGTGAAGCAAATTTGAGTAAAGCAAATTTAAGCGATGCAATCTTGATTGAAGCAAATTTTAGTGAAGCAAATTTGAGCGATGTAGTATTGAGAGGAGCTCATCTGATAAAGGCAAATTTAACTAAAGCTGTTTTGAGTGGTGTAAATTTGAGTGAGGCCGATTTAGGAGAATTTAATTTTAGTGGTGCAAACTTGAGCAAGGCAGATTTAACTAAAACTGATTTGAGTGGTGTAATTATGAGTGGCGCAAACTTGAGTGAAGCAAATTTGAGTGAAGCAAACTTGAGTGGAGCAAACTTGGGTGAAGCAATCTTGAGCGATGCAGATCTGAATAGAGCTGATCTGACAAAGGTAAATTTAACTAAAGCTATTTTGAATGGTGTAAATTTGAGCGAGATAGATTTAAGAGAATTTAACTTTAGTGGTGTAAATTTGAGCGGTTCATCCTTAATCGACACAAACTTAAGTGGCGTAAATTTAAATGGTACAAATTTAGAAGGGGCTAATTTGAGCAAATCAAACTTAAGAAAGGCAGATTTAACAAATGCAGATTTAACAAATGCAGATTTAAGGGGTTCAAAATTAAAGGATACAAATTTGAGTGATGCAAATTTGAGTGGCGCAAATTTGAGTAAAATGAATTTGAAAAATGTAAATCTAAGTGATACGAATTTGAGTGGTGCAAATTTGAGTGAGGCGGATTTGGAAAATGTAAATCTAAGTAATACAAATTTGAGTAATGCAATTTTGAGGGATACATATTTGATAGACACAAAGTTTAGAAATATAGATTTAAATAATGCAGTTTTGAGCGGAGCAGATTTGACTAATGCAGTATTAACTAATTCAGAATTTGCAGATGCAGATTTGAGAGGGGCAGTACTAGCTAATTCAAAATTTAAAAACTCAAAATTGAACGGAGCAGACTTGACTAATGCGGACTTGAATGAAGCAAAATTAAATGATGTGGATTTAACAGATGCAGATTTGAGCAGTACAGATTTAACACAAGCAGATTTGACAAATGCAAAATTGGTAGGTGCAGATTTATCAGACGCAAATTTAGAGGGAGCAAATTTGACAGGAGCAGATTTGACAGGAGCAGATTTGACAGGAGCAGATTTGACAGGAGCAGATTTGACAGGTGCAACTTTAACTTGCGCAAAATACATCGTTGAAACCGAATTCCCAGTAGATTTTGATTACAAAGCTGCGGGTATGATTTGGGTTGGCGACTCAGATGAAGATGATGAGCAATTTGATTAATAGCGCATTTTGCAATGATCATTGTCACTAAAAATATTTAAAGTGTCGTAATGTCTATTTTCTATCCATGTAGTTACCAACACTTTTACACATATATTTTGTAAAAAATCTTTCAATTCTTAATAATTTGAAACCAGCCTATGGAGCAAAAACGAATGAATACAACAACAGAACCAGAGAATAACAAGACAGAGAAAAGTAATATCATCAAACAGTTGCTACTGAAATATCGATTATGGTCGTTGATAAATTTTCTGCTCAATCCCAAACAATGGTTGATTGATAATCGAGTGTGGGCGTTGGTCATTTTTGCTGGTTTAGGAGTATGTTTGGCACTTTGGTGGTATGTTGATAAAGCATGGTTACCTTCACCACCTATACTTGGAGAAATCGCTTACTTTAAAACAGCTATGGGCATAGAAATTGATAGTCGGTTAAATTCCAACCTAACGACATTACTCCTTGCCTTACCTACACTGTTTGTCTTGTGGCTGTTTAGAACACACGACACACGTGAGCAGATGGAAAAAACCGAGATGCAGATTAATATTACTCAGTATAACGCTCATAAAAGCGACCTAACCCTCGGTTTGGACATGATATCAAGTAAGGATTTTAAAAGGCGTTGTGCTGGACTTATAAAATTAGGTCAATTAAAGACTGAAACAACAAAATTTGATGATCAGATTGATGGTGCAACCCGTAATCTCATCCTACCTGCTCACGATCCTCAAGTAAAGGTTTTAGGTCCAAACAATGACACTAGTCATAGGGCATGTTACCAAAGGGCATTACTCATGAATGCGTGTTTGAACCGGATGGATTTAAGCGGTGCAGATTTGAGTGGAGCAGATTTAAGAGGTGTAAATTTGAGTGATGCAAATTTGAGGGATGCAGATTTGAGTGGTGTATATTTGAGAGATGCAGTTTTGAGCGGTGCAGATTTGAGTGATGCAAATTTGAGTGGTGCAATTTTGAATGATGCAGATTTGGCAAGTGTACAATTGAGCCGTGCGAAATTGACAGGCGTACAATTTTGGAATACAGATTTGACAAATGCAGTTCTGGCTAAAGCAGATTTGACTAAGTCACTTTTGACAAGTGTAAAACTGAGAGATGCAGATTTGAGTGATATAAATTTGAGTGATTCAGATCTGACAAATGCAGATTTGAGCAGTGCAAATTTGTGGGATGCAAATTTGAGAGGTGCAAGGTTGATAAATGCAAAACTGACGAATGCGAAACTATGTAGTGCAAATTTGACAAATACAGTTTTGATGAAAGCAGATTTGACGGGTGCAGATTTGACGGGTGCAAATTTGAGCAGTGCAAATTTGTGGGATGCAAATTTGAGAGGTGCAGAATTGTGGAATGCAAATTTGATAGATGTAGATTTGACAAATGCAGATTTGGCAAATGCAGAATTGAGAGGTACATTTTTGACAAATGCAACTTTAACTGGCGCAATATACAACGATAAAACCAACTTTCCCAGAAATTTTGATTCCAAAACCAAAAGAATGGTCCAGCTTGACGATCTGACTTGATATAAATTGAGGACGTGTTTCATGTGTCAAAGGGGCGCGTACCACATAGGTGAAATCAATTTGATGTGGACACACTCCAATCTACTGGTCAGCTCGCTTGTCAACGAGGGAGAATACCTCAAAAAAATCGACGGATATCGGCATAAAGAGAACAAAGATGCACCTTGTTTAATGTGTGCTCGATCGCAAATATAAAAATTGCTGTAAAAACAAAAATTTTAATTTATAAATCTTAATGAGAGTCATTGAGATAAATTCATGGCAAAAAAACGAGGAATGACAATGCCACCAAAACTAATTGGAGTATATTTGAATGAACACATCTATGACATCAAAGTTATCTAACTTAATAAAAAGACAATTCACTTACTTAAAACAAAAAAGCATTGCTTTCTGGCAATGGCCATCCAAAACTCAAGGGTCATTGACACTTGGTTTTTGGTTCCTATTATTAGTGCTATTATTTTATGTTTGGGATGGTTTTAATGGGGGATGCTCCCCTTGGTTAAGTTCAAATTTATATTTAATATTCGGTGGCATATATACATTCATTTTTATTCTTTGGCTTTTAATTGAAATTGGTGAGTTTAAATTTAATGTGTATATTAGACGTGTGGTAGCAAAGCGTACGATACTGTTGATGCTTACAGCATATTTTGGTTTTGCATTGGCAATTTGGTGGCATATTGGGGGAGGGTGCGTTCCGTTAGATTTTGTTAACAAGCCAACTCAATTAAGTGAAATGTTGGGTATTTCTGATGCGACCAAAGGTCAATGGTTGAATTCAAGTTTATCAACACTTTTTCTTACTTTACCAACATTACTTGCTTTGTGGGTTTTCAGGACACACGACACCCGTGAACAAATAGAAAAAACCAAGGAGCAGATAGAAATAACTAAGGAGCAGATTGAAAAAACTCGAATCAACACGTTGACAAGTCAGTTAACCCATGGTTTGGATATGATAACAAGTAATGAATTTAGAAGGCGTTATGCTGGTTTCATCCAATTAGGACAATTAAAAAAACAGACCGACAACTTTAATGCTCAAATTGATTTTGCTACTCGCTATATTGATCTAAGAGCAGTTGATTTAGATGGGAAACCAGCATCTGAGGAGCAGATATTAGTATCGCTTGATTGCCAAAGAGCTTTACTCATGAAAGCGCCATTGAAAGGGATGGATTTAAGCGGTGCAAAGTTAAGAGGTGCGAATTTAAAGTTTGCAGATTTGGCAGGCGCAGATCTGACAGATGCAGATTTGGCAATTGCAGATTTGACAAGTGCAGATTTGACAAATACAGATTTGACCTATGCAAATTTGATAGGTGCGGATTTGAGTGATGCAAATTGGAAAGGGGCAATTTTCAATCACGCAATATACAGTGAAGATACAAAATTCCCCAAAGGCTTTAATCCAGAAGCTGAAGGTGCGATATTATTTGATGATTTAGACGTGTTGTAAATTGAGGTGGGTACTTTAAGTGTGTAGGACATCTGAGAGTTGGGGAATATTTGATTAGTTTGGGGTATGTTCCATGTTGTTAACAAGCAGTGGTTTAAATGGGCTGAGCTGTTGGTTTTGTATGGGTCTTGGGTGGTTTGTTTGAGTATTCATTCAAAGTGAATTACAATGCTGTCTATTACCAAATTAATGTTTTATTAAAGGAGACGATTATGAAAACACGTGCAGCGGTTGCTTGGGAGGCAAAGAAGCCTTTAGAAATTGAGGAAATTGACATTGAGGGTCCCAAGAAGGGAGAGGTTTTATTGAAGGTTGTGGCAACAGGTGTTTGTCATACCGATGCTTTCACTTTGTCGGGTACTGATCCTGAGGCGTCTTTTCCATGTGTCTTGGGGCATGAAGGTGGCTGTGTGGTGGTTGAATGCGGTGAGGGTGTGACTTCGGTTAAGCCTGGTGATCATGTGATTCCGCTTTATATTCCTGAGTGCGGTACTTGTGCTTTCTGTCAGTCAGATAAAACCAATTTGTGTCAGTCGATTGCGAGCACGGTGTGGACGGGCTATATGCCTGATGGCACGCGTCGTTTTTCTAAGAATGGCAAGCCTATTTTCCATTACATGGGCACTTCAACGTTTTCTGAATACACGGTTGTTCCTGAGATTGCTTTGGCCAAAATCAATAAGCAAGCACCTTTGGAGAAGGTTTGTTTGTTGGGTTGTGGTATTACCACGGGCATTGGTGCGGTTTTGAATACGGCAAAGGTAACGGCCGGTTCAACGGTGGCGGTTTTTGGTCTTGGTGGCATTGGTTTGAGTGTGGTTCAAGGTGCGGTGATGGCTAAAGCGTCTCGCATTATTGCGGTGGACACCAATCCTGAGAAATTTGAGATGGCACGCGCTTTGGGTGCAACCGATTGCATCAATCCTTTGGATCACAGTGTGCCTATTCAGGAGGTCATTGTTGAGTTGACTAATGGGGGTGCGGATTATTCTTTTGAGTGTATTGGTAATGTTAATGTGATGCGTGCAGCGTTGGAATGTACCCACATGGGTTGGGGCGTTTCTACGGTCATCGGTGTGGCAGGGGAAGGTCAGGAGATCAGCACTCGGCCATTTCAGTTGGTGACTGGTCGGACTTGGAAGGGGACGGCTTTTGGTGGCGTTAAAGGTCGCACGCAGTTGCCTGGTTATGTCGATAAGTATATGGAAGGCGAGATTCAAATTGATCCAATGGTGACGCACGAGATGCCTTTGGAGGACATCAATCGAGCCTTTGATTTGATGCACGAAGGCAAAAGCATTCGTTCTGTGATCATTTTTTAACGATGAGTCAATTTAATACTAAGGCCGTTGAGTCGGTCAAAGAGTTTGACGGTTTTTTAACGCGTTATCAGCACGATTCTCTAGTCTGTCAGTGTTCGATGCAGTTCAGCGTGTATTTGCCTAATCAGGCAAGTAGTGCGCCAGTTCATGCCTTGTATTGGCTGTCGGGTTTGACTTGTAGCGATGACAATTTTCGGACCAAAGCAGGGGCGCAAAGATATGCGGCTGAGTTGGGATTAGCGTTGATCATTCCTGATACCAGTCCGCGCGGTGATGCCGTGCCCGATGATGAGAACTATGATTTTGGTCAAGCCGCTGGGTTTTATCTCAATGCGACGCAATCGCCGTGGGATACCCATTTTCAGATGTACGATTACATCACGCAGGAGTTGCCACAGGTGTTGCAAGCGTTGAATTTGCCATTGACTGGGAAGCAGTCGATTAGTGGCCATTCAATGGGTGGACACGGGGCTTTGACCATTGGTTTGAAAAATCCAGACCTATTTACTTCGGTGTCGGCTTTTTCACCCATTTGTCATCCTATGGTTAGCCCTTGGGGCATCAAGGCTTTTACTGGTTATTTGGGCGTTGATCAAGCGCAGTGGAGTCAGTATGATGCTTGTGCATTGATTGAGGCGGGTGCAAAACACCCTGCATTGTTGATTGATCAGGGATTGGACGATGAGTTTTATCCGCATGAGTTGCTGAGCGAGGATTTAATGAAGGTGGCGCAGGAAAAAGATGTGGCGGTGGAAGTACGCTTTCAAGAAGGTTATGACCACAGTTATCATTTCATTGCAACTTTCATTGGTGAGCACATGCGCTGGCATCAACAGCACCTCAATCAGGCTGAATAGATTGATGCGTGGTGTGGCTCTAAGGGATTAGTCTGACAGCTATTCAGCCATCAATTCGCCTTTGGTTATGAGGCAGATTCTCATTATTTTGGTTAAGGGTTATCAATGGGTGATCAGCCCGATCTTTCGCTCAAATTGTCGATTTGAGCCCACTTGTTCGGCGTATATGATTGAGTCTCTTGAGGTTCACGGGGTGTTCAAGGGTTTGTACTTGGGCGGGCGCAGATTGTTGCGTTGTCATCCTTGGGGTGGTTTTGGTTATGACCCTGTGCCACCAAAGAAGGATTGATTCTGTTGCATTTTGGGATTGATCGGCATTGACGATGATAAACAAGTCTCTGCTTGGTGACTAAATAACAGCCCGATTGCGGGCAATAAAGATTACAATACCACGCATTGAAAGACGGGGCGTAGCGCAGCTTGGTAGCGCACCACAATGGGGTTGTGGGGGTCGCAAGTTCAAATCTTGCCGTCCCGACCAAATAAACTTGTCAGGGCTTCTAAAGCGGTCATTCGTTTTAGAAGCCTTTTTTATGCAAGCCAGTGCTTAATAATTACCTGGATTGGGCCATTGGGTAAAGATCTCATCAATTCTTTTCAATGATTCTTCACTGAGGCTGATGTCGGCTGAGCTGATATTTTCTTCAAGTTGATCAAGCGTTGTGGCACCGATGATGTTTGAGGTCATAAAGGGTCTGTCGTTGACGTAGGCCAATGCCAATTGGGTGAGGCTGATGTTCAATTCCTCAGCCAATGCCAAATACAGCTTGAGCGCCTCGGTGGTGCGATCATTTTTGTAATAACCCATCAAATCTGGGAACAATTTAAAGCGCGAGCCTTCGGGCATTTGGTTGTCTAAGTATTTGCCACTCATCACACCACCGCAAAGGGGTGAGTAAGCCAATAGCCCAATCTTTTCATACAAAGCAATTTCACTCAAACCCACTTCAAAATCGCGTCTTAAGATGGAGTAGGCGTTTTGAATGGATACCATGGCGGGTAGCTGATGTTTTTCAGCGAGCTGTTGGTATTTCATGACGCCCCAAGGGGATTCGTTTGACAAGCCAAAATGGCGGACTTTGCCGCTCTTTTGAATGCGTGCTAAGGCGCGATAAAACTGTTCTAATTGCTCAGCAGCTTGGGGTGCGACCATGGATTCATGATAGTTCTGTCTGCCCCACAGTTGCACTGTTCTTTGTGGCCAATGGATTTGATACAAGTCGATGACATCGGTTTGTAGTCGTTTTAATGAGCCGTCAATGGCGCTTTCTATGTCATCGCCAACCAATCCGCGTGCTTCGCGTATCCAAGGCAGTCCAGGTCCGGCCATTTTGGTTGCGAGGACGATGTCGTCTCGGCGTTTGGTTTCAGCCAACCATTGTCCGAGGTAGGTTTCCGTTAATCCGCATGTGGGCTCACGCGGGGGAACGGCGTACATTTCAGCGGTATCAATGAAGTTGACGCCATGATCTAAGGCGTAATCCATTTGCTCAAAGGCATCTTTAACCGTGTTTTGTTCGCCCCAAGTCATGGTGCCGAGGCAGATTTTAGAAACGTGTAGATCAGTTTTTCCAAGGGGATTTTTTTGCATAATTCTCTGTGTGTTGGGGAAGGGTTAGGAATGAACGCAATTATTTTAACCGAGATTTAAGCTCGGCTAGAAAATTTAATGCTTGCAAGGGGGTCAGCGCTTCGACTTGGCATTCGCTCAGTTCATCAATGATGGCATTGTTTTGATTATTTTCATCCAAGTCATGCGATAAAGGTTCAGCAGCTGAGGCGAATAAGTCGGGTTGATTTTTGTTTAATGGATTGCTTTGCAAGGTTTGGTTTTCTAAGGCGTGCAGTTTGTGTTTGGCCAATTTAATGACCTTGGGTGGCACACCTGCCAATTGTGCAACTTGTAAGCCATAGGATTGGTTGGTGGCGCCTAATTCGACTTGATACAAAAAGCGAATTTCATTTTTAAATTCTTTGGCTTTTAAGTGTAAGTTGATGATGTTTTGTTGTTGTTCTTCAAGCACGGTCAGCTCAAAATAATGGGTGGCGAATAAACACAAGCTTTGCTTGTCGCTGAGGGCGAGGGCGCTGGCCCAAGCGAGCGATAAACCGTCAAAAGTCGAGGTGCCTCTGCCGATTTCATCCATCAGAATCAGTGATCGATGGGTGGCATTGTTTAAGATGTTGGCGGTTTCGGTCATTTCAACCATGAAGGTGGAGCGGTTTGACGCCAGGTCGTCGGCGGCGCCAATACGGGTAAAGATGCGGTCTATATTGCCAATGTGGGCTTTTTTTGCTGGCACAAAACTGCCACATTTGCCCAAGAGGGCGATGAGCGCATTCTGGCGCATGAAGGTCGATTTACCACCCATATTGGGTCCCGTGATGAGCGCCATGCTTGCATTGGCATTGAGCATTAGATCATTGGCAATGAAATGGCTTTGCATGGTGGCTTCAACCACAGGATGACGACCTTGTTCAATGTCTAAAACCACGTCATCGCTGTATTCAGGGCGAACCCAGTTCAATGTTTTTGCGCGTTCTGCCAAGGTGGTATAAATGTCTAACAATGCCAGCTGATGCGCTAATTTTTGCAAGGGGATCATGTGCTCATTGATTTGATCTTGCACTTGGATAAACAGCGCTTTTTCTATGGCGAGGGCGCGTTCGTTAGCGCTGAGGATTTTGTCTTCAAATACCTTTAATTCAGGCGTGATGTAACGCTCGACGTTCTTTAAGGTTTGGCGTCGTTGATAATCGGCGGGGATTTCGCCACGATAAGCGCGTGATATTTCAATGTAGTAGCCGTGCACTCGGTTATAGCTGACTTTGAGATTTTGATTATTGGTTCGGCTGCGTTCACGCCCTTCAATTTCCAATAATACTTCGGCGGCATTTTGCTTGAGGTTGCGGTACTCATCCAGATCGGCATCAAAACCGCTGGCAATCACGCCACCATCGCGGGCAAGTGCTGGTGGTGATTCAACGATCGCTTGCTCTAATAAGGTCAAGCATTCGGGCAGTTCAATCAACCTTGGCACGTGTTGTTCGATAGGGCTTAAAATGGCATTCAACTCAGGGGTTTTTTGTAAGGCGATGCGCAGCTGCCCTAAGTCACGCGGGCGCGCAGTTTGTACGGCAATGCGCGAAGTGATGCGGGTGACGTCGCCAATGGATTTTAAGATGGTTTGAATGGTCTGCATCTCGTTAAAAGCCATGAATTGTTCTATGGCGTTCAGCCGTTCTTCTAAGGGACGATGGTCTTGTAAGGGGGCGTTAATCCATTGGCGCATCAAGCGACTGCCCATGGGTGTTTGGGTGGCGTCGATGACCGCCATTAAGGTATGGGATTGTCCGCCTTGGAGGTTGTATTCAATCTCTAAATTGCGCCGACAAATGGCATCCAAATAGACCAACTCATCACTGGTCTCGACGGCAATGCCGGTGATGTGGTTGAGGGTGTTCTTGTGCATTTCATTGGCATAGGTCAGCGCGGCACCGGCGGCAATCAACGCCAAGGGGTACTCGGTGATGCCATAGCCTGATAAATCATGGCTGTTAAACTGTTGCTGGAGTAGGGTGGTACAGCTGTTGCTGTCAAACCACCAATCGGGCATGCTGTGCAAGGTGAGGTTGGGCAGTAGGTCTTGTTGGTGTTCGGCAATGAGGATTTCTTTGGGGTGTATGCGTTCGATTTCCGCTTCGAGCTGGTCTATGCTGACTACGTGTTTGGCGCGAAACTCACCGCTGGATAGATCCAACCAAGCACAGCCCCAGTCAGGTTTTTGGTAGTAAGCGCTGAACAAGTAGTTGGCTTGATGTGAATGTAACAAGGAGTCGTCCATCAAGGTGCCAGGCGTTATGATGCGACTGACTTCTCGTTCAACGGGTCCTTTGCCTGTGACTTCACCAATCTGTTCGCACATCACCACAGACTCGCCTTTTTCAATGAGCTTGCTCAAGTAGCCTTCGACGCTGTGATAGGGCACGCCTGCCATAGGAATGGGGGTGCCATTTGATTTGCCTCTGTAGGTGAGGGTGATGTCTAACAGGGCGCAGGCGCTGTGGGCATCGTCAAAAAACATTTCATAAAAGTCGCCCATGCGAAAAAACAGCAGCATGTCAGGATATTGCTTTTTGATGCTCAAATATTGCTGCATCATGGGCGTGTGGTTGGCAATCATAAGGAGTCTGTGGTGATCAATGTTTGAAATGACGCATGTGGGTGAATGCCATGGCAATGCCATAGTCGTCGGCCGCGCGAATCACCGCCTCGTCTTGGCGAGAACCCCCTGGTTGCACAATCGCTTGTATGCCAACCTTATGCGCTTCGTCAATGGCATCGCTGAATGGAAAAAAAGCATCTGACGCCATCACTGAGCCAGCAACCGTCAATCCTTCATCGGTGGCTTTTAGGTGGGCAATGCGCGCTGAATAAATGCGACTCATTTGCCCTGCGCCAATGCCAACGGTTTGTTGGTCTCTGGCGTAAACAATGGCGTTGGATTTAACGTATTTTGCGACCTTCCAAGCAAATTTTAGATCGTTCATAGCCTGTGCTGTGGGTTGGGTTTGAGTGACCACGGTCCAATCTTGGTGGTCGGCGTGGTCGGCTGATTGATAGAGCAAGCCATCGGTAATCTGTTGCAGATGATAGCCTTTTTGGTTGACCCATTGCTTGGCACAAGACAATAGGCGAACGTTGGGCTTTTGAGCAAAGGCTTGTAAGGCTTGTGGGCTAAATTCTGGGGCGACAATGACTTCGACAAATTGTTTGTTGACGATGGTGCTGGCTAGCTCGCCATCAACACAGTGATTGAAGGCCAAGATACCACCAAAAGCAGAGGTTGGGTCGGTGGCAAAAGCTTTGTTGTAGGCCTCGATCAAATCTGAGGCAGAGGCCACCCCACAGGGATTGGCGTGTTTGACAATCACGCAAGTGGGACTTTCAAAAGCTTTGACGCAGTTGAGCGCCGCATCAGAATCGGCAATGTTGTTATACGACAGGGCTTTGCCTTGGTGTTGGGTGGCGTTTATCACGCTGGCTTCAGTGCTCTCTTGTAAAACATAGCTTGCTGCTTGTTGGTGGGGGTTTTCGCCGTAACGTAAAATTTGCTTGCGCGTGGCGCTAAGGCGGAGGGTTTCTGGGAAAGTCTCTGGCTGAAAGTGTTGATTGAAGTATTGGGCAATGTGGTGGTCGTAATCTGCGGTGTGGGCAAAGGCTTTGGCGGCCAGTTGTTGACGCGTGGTAAGGTCAATGCCTGCTTTTAGGCAAGGTGTTAATCGTGCGTAGTCTTCAGGGTCAACGACGACGGTGACGCGTTGATGGTTTTTGGCCGCCGCTCGAATCATAGATGGTCCGCCAATGTCAATGTGTTCAATCGCGGTGCTTTCACTGCAGTCGGCTTGGTTGGTGACGGCTTTAAATGGATAAAGATTGACCACAACCAGATCAATATAGACGATGTTCTGTTCGGCAATAATATGATCATCCGTGCCTTTTCTGCCCAGAATGGCGCCATGGATTTTGGGGTGTAGGCTTTTGACTCGCCCATCCATGATCTCAGGAAAGCCTGTGTATTCAGACACATCGATGACCGAGCATTGATGATCGCGCAAAAATTTTGCCGTACCGCCTGTGGACAGGAGCTCATAATCCGCATGGATCAGCGCTTGGGCAAATTCAAGCAGGTGGCTTTTATCAGAAACACTGATCAGCGCACGTTTTGGAGGGGTCACAAGTTTAGGATGGGTCATTAAAATTAAAGGGTTGGTGTTGTATTTGGAATGGCTTGGATTTTCTCATAGGTTAGCGCTCGATTCCAAATAAATTCGTCATTTATGGCGCGCATGGGCATGGAAAAACGTTGCCATCTTATTCATCTGAGAATCTCCTAAGCGAGTGAGAGAGGCAAAATAGAAGGTGCCATAGAGCAGAGCACAACATTAATGCCACTTAAAGCGCCATAAGTGGGTAAAATACGAGCACCTAAAAAAGTGCCGTGATGGCACACATAACCAACTGCAAGGGTTGTTGGAATGAATCATAAAAAGGTCTAATAATTCATGTATCATCGTCAATAATGCGGGCATCTTAATGCCTTTGTCGCAAAAAACATCAAATCCGATCATTTCAGCAAAATCAATTGGATTGACTAATAAAACATTTCCAGCTGAATTGTCAATATTGGTTAAGAAAATTGAAAAAGCAGGCCATTCTGCATGGTTGGTCGGCGGTTGTTTGCGCGACGCCATTTTGGGTATTGAACCCAAGGATTTTGACGTTGTCACCGATGCAACGCCCGAAGCGGTCAAAAAAATATTCAAAAGACGGTGTCGCCTCATTGGACGGCGCTTTAGATTGGCACACGTTTATACGCAGGATGGTTTGGTTGAGGTTTCAACTTTGCGTGCATCTGAGCAAGGGCGATTTGACCAAGATCGGATCATTGACGAAAGTGGGCGCATCTGTGCAGACAATGTCTATGGCACCAACTTGGAAGAGGATGTGTGGCGCCGAGATTTTTCCATCAATGCCATGTATTATCGGTTTTCAGACAATAGTCTCATCGATTATGTGGGTGGCTTGGATGATCTGAAAAACCAGACCATACGGCTCATTGGTGATCCAGAACAACGTTTGCGGGAAGATCCGATGAGGATGTTGCGAGCGGTTCGTTTTAGCGCAAAACTGGGCATTCAATTGGACGATGACTTGCAACAAGAAATTGCCAGAAACCACGCGCTGATTCTAAGTTTACCTGGCGCTCGCTTGATGGATGAGACGATTAAATTTTTTCAAACAGGTCATGCTGTGCGCAGTTTCAATGCACTCAAGCAATCGGGTTTGTTTGGCTATCTTTTTCTGTCGGCGCAATCCGTTCAGGACTGGTCGCCTGAGCATAGGCAATTGCTTGAAACTTGCTTGCACAAAGCTGATCTGAGGGTGGCTGAAGACAAATCACTCAATTCCGCATTTATATTTGCGGTCATGTTGTGGCCCGAATGGTGCAAAAGTTTTGACCAATCCACAGAAAATTCAGTGATGGTGAAAGCACAACGCGTTTCAACGATGATTATTACCAAACAAAACGGCGTCATGAACATCCCCCATCGGTTGACGGCGGTGATGCGTGAAATTTGGATTGCTCAATTACGCATGCAACGCATGAAAGCGCGGGTTATTCGAAGTGTTGCCGCGCATCCAAAATTCAAATTATTCTATGATTTTTTATTGCTACGTGCTGCATGTGATAAGGATGAGGCATTGGCTGATACGGTTGATTTTTGGACGCGCTATAAGCAAGACCCAACTGAGACCTTAGCGTCAATATTGCCGCAAAAAAAACAACCCAAAAAATCCAAAACCAAGACTGACTGAAGGTATGGAGGCGCAGACCATAGCGGTTGCACTGGGGAGTAACTTGAACCATCCTGAGGCGCAAGTAAGGCGCGCCATTCAAACGCTACAAAACCATCCCAGCTTGCATCTGACAGGGTGCTCAAAACTCTATCGCACACGTCCCTTAGGTCCACAAGATCAACCACAATTTGTCAATGCGGTGGTCATTTTAACCTCTAGTCTAAGCCCCTTACTAATGCTGGATTTGTTACAATGGTTAGAACGACAACATGGACGAAAAAAAGGCAGGCATTGGGGGGAGCGGACTTTGGATGCTGATTTGTTGTTTTACGGCGATCGTCGATTGACGAGGCCTCGGCTACAAATTCCACACCCTGAAATGTTACACAGAGACTTTGTCATTCGTCCATTGATGGATGTACTGGGCGCAGATTATGTCTGCGATGGAAAAAAACTCATTGAGAGATTGACACTTTGCGATCCCTTTATTATTGGAGCAATACCAAATGAATAATATAAAAGTGTTAAAGAAAATGGTGAGTGATGGGGAAGCGGTTGCCGTGTTGACAGCTTACGACGCTTCAATGGCAGCCGTGCAACAACGCACCAAAGTAGATGCCATTTTGGTTGGTGATTCTTTGGGTATGGTGATTCAAGGCCATGCCGACACTTTGCCCGTGACATTGGATGATATGGTCTATCATACAGCAAATGTCAAACGCGGCGCGCCTCAAACCTTTGTCATTGCCGATATGCCGTTTATGAGCACCGTGACGGTTGAGCGAGGCATCGATGGCGCACAAAAACTGATGCAACAAGGGCACGCCGATATGATTAAAATCGAAGGCGCCGAAGAGAATACCCTGGCAATGATTCAAACCTTAACGCGCGCTGATGTGCCAATTTGTGGACACTTGGGTTTGCAACCGCAGTCAGTCAAACGCTTAGGTGGGTTTAAAATGATGGGCGTTGAAGCCGCTGAAGCCACTGCCATATTTAACAATGCCCAAGCGTTGCGCCAAGCGGGCGCACAAATGTTGGTATTAGAATGCGTGCCAGCAGACCTTGCCGAGCGTATAAGCGACGATTGGCGCGAGCACGGCGTGGTGATCGGCATTGGTGCTGGCAACCGTTGTCACGGGCAAGTGCTCGTCGCCTACGATGTTTTGGGTTTGTCGTCCTACGTGCCTAAATTTGCCAAAAATTTTCTGGCAGACACAGCAGACATTGAAGCGGCTTTTCAAGCCTATGTGACAGCGGTCAAGCAGAGAACCTTTCCCGAATAAGCCATTGATGAAGCAGTTTAAACGTATTGAAGACGTGCAATCGTGGATACACCAATGCCACGAACAAGGATTGACCACGGCCTTTGTGCCAACCATGGGTGATTTGCACGCTGGGCATTTGACTTTAATTGAGGCAGCCAAACAACACGCCGATAAAGTCATTGTCAGTATTTTTGTCAATCCCCTGCAGTTTTCGCCGATGGAAGATTTTTCGCGCTATCCGCGCATACTCGACCAAGATTTGCAACGCTTACAACAACAAGCGTGTGATGCGGTGTTTTTACCCACTGAAGCGACGCTTTATCCTGAAGGCAAAGCCAATGTTGTAAAAATAGACCCACCTGCCTATTTAAATCAGCAACTTTGTGCCAAATCGCGACCCCATTTTTTTACTGGGGTGGTCACAGTCATTCATAAATTGTTTGATGCCGTCCCAGCCAAGCATGCATTTTTTGGCGAGAAAGACTATCAACAACTGCTCATCATTAAGAAAGTGGCACAAGGTCTGCCCATAGACATAACCATACACGGCGTACCAACGCAACGCGAGCCCGATGGATTGGCCATGAGTTCGCGTAATCGTTACTTGGATGCGACGCAACGCCAAACCGCCAGCGGCATTTATAAAGTCATGGTAGAGGCGTGTGCTGAAGCCCACAGCGGCGTATCATTGCTTGAGATAGGGCAAAAACACCAAAAAGCGCTACAAGATAGGGGTTTTGTCATTGATTACTTTGAATTTCGTCATGCAGACGATTTATCGGTGGCGCACGATGTTTCGCGTCCCCTTCGTTTGTTTGTGGCAGTATTTTTGGACGAGACACGTTTAATCGATAACTTGGCGGTCTGAGTCAGCTTTTTGACCTCAGTAAAGTGGCAATGAATAAAAAGATTATCAGATTTTTAGGTTCAATGGATTTGGCCATCACCTTGCTGGTCATGCTGGCGTTGGCGTCTGTGATTGGTACCATGGTCAAGCAAAACGAAGCTTGGTCAGACTATGAGCTGAAATTTGGACCTTTCTGGTTTCGCGTTTATGAACAATTAAGCATTTACGACGTTTACAGCGCGCCGTGGTTTTTGCTGGTTTTGATTTTCCTGTTGTTCTCTACCTCGCTGTGCGTTTGGCGCAATGCCCCAACGTTTATAAAGGAGATGCGCACAAAATATTTTAACCATGCCGTTGACCAACTGCGGTTGTTTAAATGCCGTTATGAATGCAAAGGTCCGCCCAAACACTCGCTCGAGTATTTTAAAGAACGTTTGCAGGCCGAAGGCTTTAAGGTGCGAGCGCAAGCAAAGGATGACGGAACGCTGTTGAATGCGAACAAGGGGCGTTATAACCGAGTGGGTTATCTGTTAACCCATTTGGGGGTGATTATCATTTGCGTGGGTGCGCTGTGGGACAGTTCTATGATCCTCAAATGGCGCCATTTAACGGGGCAGGCGGTGATTGAAACGCGATCGGTACCTTTATCGCAAATCCCTGAAACGGCCTGGTTAGAAAACGATCATCGAGCGTTTAGAGGCTTTGTCAACATCCCAGAAGGGAAGTCATCGGATATTTTATTCCTGCCGTTCAAAGACGGTTATTTTGTGCAGAAACTGCCCTTTGTCGTCAAAGTGAAGGACTTTACCGTCGAGCACTATGCCACAGGACAACCCAAGGCGTTCAAAAGCCAATTGGAGATATTTGACTTGGACGGTCAATTGCGCACCACCGAGACCATTCGGGTGAATCACCCGCTCACCGTAGATGGGGTGACGATTTATCAATCCAGTTTTGCCGATGGTGGGTCACTGTTGCAGTTGCAAGCGTGGTCGTTGACAGATTTTAGCACCCAGACCATCGATGTTGAAGTCGGGCGTTCACTGAGCTTGGTCCAATCCCAACAAACTTTAGAAATGGACGATTTCAGAGTGTTCAATATCCAAGGCGGGACCGATGGCACGGAAGCCACGAACAATGGCCCCAGTATGATATTCAAACTGCGCGATGCTGACGGCCAAGCCAAGGAATTTGAAAACTATATGTTGCCGATCAACCGCGATGGGCGCTATTTTTTCTTGAGCGGTATCCGCGCTTCGGTGGCAGAGGCTTTTCAGTATTGGTATATGCCAGCCGATGCCAAAGCCTCACCGCAAAGATTCATGCGGTTTTTGGCCTTGATCAACGATGATGCGCACTTGGCTGGATTGCTTCTGGATCCGACCATTACAGATGAAACCATCAGAAAACAACGCGTGTTTATCGTCAATCTCATTAAAATTTTCCGCCAAAGAGGCTTTGTTGGTATCACCGCCTACATTGACACCATCAAAGAAAATAAACAGGGGGATTTTGAGGAAGTGGTTTTAGATTTTTTGAAATTTGGGCTGAGTACAATTTATATCAATCAGCTCGAGCGTGAAGAAGGCATTGCCCCTGACTTACTCAGCGAAAAAGATTCGCTGTTTTTTGATGATGCGGTGTTTGCCATTGCGGCCATGCCTCAATACACCTCGCCCCTGTTTTTTCAGCTAAAAACGTTCAAACAGATTCAATCATCAGGTTTGCAAATGACGAGGGCACCTGGGCAATTCATCGTATATTTAGGGTGTGTGATGCTTATTATCGGCGTCTTCATCCTGTTTTATATGCGTCGAGTGCGTATTTGGCTGTATTGGTCTGAGCAAAAATCATTGGTGGCGATTGAGGGCATCAAAAACCCCTTGGATCGAGATACCATGTTAGAAAAAGTCAAAGGTTGGTATAATTCCGCCTAAATGTCCCTTTAGTAAAAAATCGTTGAACAAAAGTCATTCATGAATACACTGGTTGAAAGAAAGAACCCCATCCCTTGGCACAAATTCCTGTGGCTGGTTGTCGTGGCTTTTGCTTTGTTCAGCTTGATCCAAACGTATTCAGCGGTGATGGACGGCTACGATATGGGCATATTGATAGGCACGGCGCTGGTTCTGGGCGTATTGGGGTGGAAACAGAACAATCTGGCGCTGTATATCACCATTTGTGCTTTGCTATCACTCGCTGCATTGATGCTGTACGAGGGGCAATTAGCGCAGGGCGAAAATCGCTTCTTTTTAAAATATTTTCTCGCCAGTCAATCGGCGATTATGTGGATGAGTGTGCTGTTGGTTTTTGCTTGCCCTTGTTATGCGCTGGGCTTGGTTCGCGACTCCAAATTTATGGATAAAACGGCAACCGCAATGATGTGGTGCGCGGCCACCATGGCTTTGGTCGGCTTGATTGTACGGTGGCACGAATCGTATTTGATCGATCCTCAGATTGGCCACATCCCCATCAGTAATTTGTATGAAGTTTTTATTCTGTTTTGCTTAATCACGACGTTGATTTATTTGCATTATCAGAAGAAATATCAAACTGCGCGTTTGGGCTTTTTTGTGTCCTTGGTGATTGCCGCTGCAGTGGCTTTTTTGCTGTGGTACACCTTTGAACGGGAGGCCGATAAAATCCAACCATTGGTGCCAGCACTCAATTCTTATTGGATGAAAATTCATGTGCCCGCAAATTTCATAGGTTATGGCACCTTTGCTTTGGCGGCAATGGTCAGCGTTGCTTGGCTCATTGTTGCTAGAATCAAACGCATCAACCCACAAAGCCATTGGTTAAAGAAACTACCCACATTGGATTTGATGGATGATGTGATTTATAAATCCATCGCTTTGGGCTTTGCCTTTTTTACCTTAGCCACCGTTTTGGGGGCGATGTGGGCTGCCGAAGCTTGGGGTGGGTACTGGTCTTGGGACCCCAAAGAAACTTGGGCACTCATTGTTTGGCTCAATTATGCGGCGTGGTTACACCTCAGACTGAGCAAAGGTTGGCGCGGCCATGCCATGGCATGGTGGGCCATTATTGGATTATTTGTGACGCTTTTTGCATTTCTGGGCGTTAATATGTTTTTATCGGGCTTACATTCTTATGGAGAATTATGATGATTAGAGTTTTTTCACTGTTGATGGTTTTGATTTTTGTACCGCTGAACGGCTGGGCCGCTGAATGGGTTGAAGGCAAGCATTATACGGAAATTGATTTTCCAGTGTATGCCGGCAAGAAATCAGGCAAAGAAGTGGCCGAATACTTCTATTATGGCTGTCCCCATTGCCATCGTTTGGAGCCCTATTTGAAATTGTGGTTAAAACGCAAACCGTCCGATGTGGCTTTTTATCCTGTACCTGCCACCTTTGGCAATGGGCGTTGGGATTGGAGTGCGCAATTGTTCTACACCGCAAAAGCATTGGGTGTGCTCGATAAAATGCACGATAAAATATTTTATGAAATACATGAAGGTTCTGGTTTACGTTCGGTCAACGATATGGCACGCTTATTCAAAACTGTTGGGATTTCCCAGAAAAAATTTGAACAAACCTTTTCAGGATTCAGCGTTAAGAGTCAAGTTGAATACGCACGAGACATCAGTTCTGAAACGGGCATTACAGGCGTTCCTTCAATTATTGTCAACGGCAAATATCTGACATCGGTATCCGATGCAGGTGGCAATGCACAGTTGTTTAGATTGGTCGATTGGTTGCTTAAAAACACCAGCCCTGAATAGCTGGTTGTTAGGGGTTCAATCGATCTGAACGATCATCCTTAGAAGTTGTAACCCACACCGAGAAAGTATTGCTGGTTGAGGGCGCCATCTGTAATGGGGCTGTCCGTAACCGCTGAACCGTACTGAAATAGACGCGTACCAGTAATGATGCTGATGCTGTGAATGGGATAAATGTAGATCACTTCTAATTCAAAAGCATTGGTTGCTTTGCCGACATAACCACCACGCGGTCCATCACTGGGCTGACCAAAATAATAATCGACCAATTCAGCGGTCTGGTATTGCGCTGCAATGAATGTTTTTAATTGAGCATCGTTGTCAAATTTTGTCAGACGGTAAAAAGCCAATTCAAATTCTTGTGAATTATGGCGACCCGATACGTCGTGAAAGGCAGCAAGTTGAGCTTTAATCCCCCCACCAAGATGGGCACCAAACTGGAAACCTAACTCCAATGCAGGCTCGCGCGCGCTGGTGCCTGCCAAATCAGGGCTTTCTGATTCAATCCTAAATTGCTGTGGTCGTAGATTGACCGCAACATCGGCAAACCATGTCCGACCTTCATAAAAATGGTATCCAAAACGGTTGCCATCAATAAAAATAGGTCCCCAGCTACCAAAAACAAGCACCAATGGCGATACTCTGCCTTGGGCATTAAGGTAATTGGAATCTCTGTAACCAGCGCCAAGTCCCCAAACACCCTCGACAGAGGAGAAGATGTTGGCTTGTGCAGGGGCTGTATGTCCCAACAGCAAAGAAGCTGAAGCGAGTGTAAGCAATAATAATTTACGAAGGGGTGTGCTTGTAATATTCATAATTTGAGTCTGAGTTTGAGTTGTGAAACTTAATTTAAATGGATTTTATACCCATATGGCTGTGGTCTGCTACATTTTTGAGCAATTTTTGTGCATTGGCGAGGTATTGTCAATGCTCAATTGCTGGGCTTGGTATAATAATTTACTCTGGTTTTATGTAAAAACTTGCGCCGAATGACCCATAACCATATTAGAGCTCTGTAAATTATGATTCGACACATCGTATTCTTTGGATTAAAAGACAAGCAATCATTGGAACAAGTCAAACAAGCATTAGAAAAGCTGGCTGAGATTGGTGAGCATTTGGTTTTTGAAGTCAGCGTCAACATTAAAAAAGACTTATTCGATAACAGCATCGAATTGGTGGTTTATGCGGAATTTGCTGACGAAGCACACTTGCAACGCTACAAAGACCATCCCATTTATGAGCAGTCCGTGCGTTTTGTCAGACCTTTGCGCAGCGAGCGCTACAGCGCCGACGTTCACAGCCACTCTTAAAAGCATCTCCCTTTACGTCCCATAGGCGTTGATTTAAACAGACTGGGACTGAACACCAGTAGTCGCCTGAAGACAAGAGGGAAAAGCCTTCTAGTTTGTCATCTGAAGCGCCATTACTCATAGAAGCCAAAGGGTAAAAAAATCTGGCTCGCAAAATGACGATAAAAGGCGCGTAAATGCTTGGTATTGCACGCGGTTTTCAGGTATAATGCGCGCCTCTTTTCCATTGGGTAAGCATCGTACCTGATGGGGACAGTCACTAAAATACAAACGATGCTGAATAAAAATGAGGTAAACCCATGCCGAAAATCAAATCGGTCAAGTCTGCTGTAAAACGTTTTAAGGCCACAGGTTCTGGAAGGTTGAAACGGGCACATGCAAACAAGCGCCATATTCTCACGAAGAAAGCACCCAAACGCAAACGTCACTTGCGTGAAATGACAACCGTTTCAGCTGTAGATGTTGCATCTGTAAAACGCATGAACCCGTACCTTTAGGAGGCTTAAATGGCAAGAGTTAAAGGTGGCGCATCCGCAAGAAAAGCGCACAAAAAAATATTAGATCAAGCAAAGGGCTATTACGGCGCGCGTTCGAGAACCTTCAAGGTTGCAAAACAAGCGGTCATTAAAGCTGGACAGTACGCATACAGAGACCGTCGTCAAAGGAAGCGTCAATTTCGGGCATTGTGGATTACTCGAATTAATGCAGCAACGCGCAGTCATGGTATGACTTATAGCGTATTCATGAACGGCTTGTCAAAAGCAGGCGTTGACATGGATCGCAAGGTGTTGGCTGACATTGCGGTACACGATTCTGAAGCTTTTTCTGCATTGGTTTCGCAAGCGAAAGCAGCATTGGCTTAAACGTCTTTGAGCCTGAGCGTGCCGACCAGCATTCAAGCAATAGAAGACAATGCATTAGATCAGATTTCTAAGGCTTCTGATAGTGAAGCCTTAGAGCAGATACGCGTTGCGTTTTTGGGCAAAAAGGGCACCATTACCGCTTTGCTTAAAAGCGTTGGTGGCTTACCACCCGATGAACGCAAACAAGCGGCCCAATCGGCCAATGTCTTAAAAAACAAAATCCTAGAGGCCATTCAGAGCAAGCAAGAAAGTGTGGTTGAAGCGGCTTTGGCGCAACAACTCGCTGAAAATCAAATCGATGTAACGCTCGCAGGTGAAGGATTGCCCATGGGGCATTTTCATCCTGTGACTCGGATGTTACAGCGCATACACAAGTTATTCTCACAAGCGGGCTTTCAGGTCAAAATGGGTCCTGAGTTGGAAGATGATTATCATAATTTCACCGCATTGAATATGCCCGAACACCATCCTGCACGCGCCATGCACGATACTTTTTATTTCGGCGATGGCACGCTGTTGCGTACCCACACCTCTCCAGTGCAAATACGCGCCATGGAGAACATCGAACCGCCCATACGGATGATTGCCCCAGGTCGGGTTTATCGCTGTGATTCAGACCAAACCCACACCCCCATGTTTCATCAAGTGGAAGGCTTGGTCATTGACAAGAACACCAATTTCATTGAATTAAGAACCTTGTTGATTGATTTTATCCATGCTTTGTTTGAAGATGATTCGCTGAAAATTCGTTTTAGACCGTCTTATTTTCCTTTCACTGAACCTTCTGCTGAAGTCGATATTCAAATGCCTGGTGCCAAAAACGATCAATGGTTGGAGATTCTCGGTTGCGGCATGGTGCATCCCAATGTGATTCGTCATATGGGCTTAGACCCTGATGAATGGCGCGGTTATGCATTTGGCTTGGGTGTTGAAAGGATGGCAATGTTGCGCTACGGCGTGACTGATTTGCGTCTGTTTTTTGACAATAACCTGTCGTTTTTACGGCAATTTTGAGACGGTCTTATGCTGATTAGCTGGCAATGGTTGAACGAAATGACCTCCATGTCTGTGGGTCTTGAAGAAGCCGCGGAAAAATTAACTCTGCTCGGTTTGGAAGTCGATGGCATCCAAACGGTTTGTGGTTCATTTAGTCAAGTGGTGGTCGGGCAGGTGTTGAGTGTGGAAGCTCACCCTCAAGCCGATAGACTGAAAGTTTGTCAAGTCGATGTGGGGGCGGCAAAGGCGCTTAACATCGTTTGTGGTGCTGCCAATGTTCGCGCAAATCTCAAAGTGGCTTGTGCTTTGGTTGGTGCCCAAGTGGGTGATTTAAACATTGCTGAAACCGAACTCAGGGGTGTGCAATCTCAAGGCATGCTGTGCTCGGAAAAAGAATTGGGCATGGCGACGGCCAGCTCAGGCATTTTTGTATTGCCCGAGGATGCGCCCATCGGCCAAGCGGTTTATACCTATTTAAAACTCGACGATAAAATCATCAACATTGATCTAACACCCAACCGCGGTGATTGCTTCAGCCAGCTTGGTGTGGCAAGAGAGCTCGCCGCTTATTACGATCAACCCTTATTGGCTTCACCAACCATTGCTGAAAGCCAACACGATCAAACACACCCGCCCCAAATTATTGCCCCAGAGGCTTGTGGGCGTTTTTTAACTTGCGTTTTGCAGAACATTAATCCTACGGCGCAATCGCCGTTTTGGATGGTTGAAAAATTGCGCCGCGCTGGATTGCGCGCGATCCACCCAGTGGTTGATGTCACCAACTATGTGATGTTGGAAGGGGGGCAACCCTTACACGCTTACGATGCCAAAAAAATCAGTGGCCATTTGGGTGCGCGTTGGGCGAAGGAAAAAGAATCTCTGGAGCTGTTGGATGGACAAACCATTCATTTGGACGAGCGCACGCTGGTCATCGCCGATGATGAACAAGCCTTAGGATTGGCTGGGGTGATGGGCGGAATGTCATCAGCCGTGAGCGATTCAACCACAGAAGTTATTCTGGAAGTCGCTTGGTTTACCCCCGTGCACCTCGCTGGTCTTGCGCGCCGTTATGGATTGCATACCGATGCCTCACTGCGCTTTGAAAGAGGCGTTGATTTTGAACGGCAAGTTGAGGCGATGAATAGGGCGGTGGTGTTGTTACAGCAAATTTGTGGTGCCCAAGCTGGTCCCATCGCTGAAAGCAAAAGCGAGGCCTTGCCGACGCAGAAGCCTGTGACATTAACCCATGAAAAACTCAGCGCTTATTTGGGTCAGCAAATTGACATGAAGGCGGCTTTGAATTGGTTTGAAAGCAGCGGTTTCAAGATTGAAACACGCACCAAAGATTGGTTGGTCTGGGGTCCCACTTGGCGCTATGACATTGCCATTGAGGAAGACCTCATCGAAGAGGTCGCGCGCTTTATTGGTTATGATAAGTTGGCGCAATTTAGAACCAGTGGTCAAATTCGCATTGAAGCGCATTCTGAAGCGCAACGATCGCCCGATGAGGTGGCGCAAACGCTGGTCAATTTAGGCTTTCAAGAAGTTATTTGCTATAGTTTCGTCGATAAGAAACAACAAGACCAACTGTATCCGGACACGCCAAGCATTCCATTGGTCAATCCCATCTCCCAAGATTTAGGCGTCATGCGTTTGTCCTTGTTGACGGGTTTATTACAAACCGTGCAAAAAAATCAAAACCGTCAAGAAGAGAAAATTGCCATTTTTGAACAAGGTTTGACCTTTAAAGTCACCGATAAAGACCAAGGTTTTGCTGGGGTGGCGCAATCACCGACTTTGGCTCTGGCACTCTTTGGTGAAAAACAGCCCAACCATTGGCAAGCTAAAAATCAACCAGTCAATTTTTACACGCTCAAGGGTGTGGTAGAGCAATTACTCGCAAAAACCGAACACGTCGTTCAATGGCAGTCCTCTGGGCTGCCATCGTGGGCGCATCCTGGACAAAGTGCGATTATTGAAGTCAATGGGGAAGCAAAGGGCATTGTTGCCGTCTTACACCCCAAAATCGCCCAAGCCTTTGAACTCACCATGCCTGGTGTGGTGGCTGAACTTGCATTGGATGCCTTACTGAGCGTGCCAACGCCACAGTGGCAACCGACTTCAAACATGCCTAAAATCAAAAGAGACCTTTCATTTTTAATCGACAGTGTCCAATCGAGTGCTGCCATCATTGACCAAATAAAGGCTGAGCAGATTGAATGGTTGAACGACATCGTGGTGTACGACCTCTATTCAGGGTCTGGTATTGAGCCCGATAAAAAAAGTCTTTGTTTGCGTTTTATCTGGCAAGCTGACTTGATTACACCCACAGACGAACAGATTGACGATAAAATGAACACCATTGTTCGCTTGTTGGTGGATCAATTTAAGATAGTATTACGGTAGAGGTAGCAAATCAGTATTATGGAGAAAGGATGACGGTAACTCGTACAGATTTGGTGGACATGCTTAGAACGAAATTAGGCTTGAGTCGGACCGATGCCAAGCAAATTATCGATGGTTTTTTCGATGAGGTTTCAGAATCACTTGAGAATGGCGAGCCTGTTAAATTATCGGGTTTTGGGGTGTTTAATTTACGCCGTAAACGCGAACGTCCAGGACGTAATCTGAAAACTGGAGAAATCGTCATGATTGAGCCTCGAACCGTTGTACGATTCAGAGCGGGCAATAAATTAAGGAGTCAAATCAATGAAAGGAAAAGTCAAGAACGTTCAGGAGATTTTGACCTCATTGCCGAATAAGCATTATTTCAGCATTGGCGAGGTCAGCGAGGCTTGTGGCATAAAACCTTATGTTTTGCGCTATTGGGAAGAAGAGTTTCCGCAACTCAAACCGATGAAACGCAATAAAAGGCGTTACTACAAACACGAAGAAGTTGAGTTCATTGCGCAAATACAACACTTAATTTATGAAAGAAAATTCACCTTAAAAGGTGCGCGCGAACATCTTTCAACGCAGAAAAAGAAATCGCGTGAAGGGGACGAACAATTTGCCACTCAGTCTGCCATTTTTTCTTCAGTCAGTTCGGTGATAAAACGCATGAATCTGATCATCAAAAAATTGGAGACCATTTCGAATAATTGACCGATGTGCGCCTTGGCTCATTATGCCACCAGGCTCAGACTGCGCGAGTGTTGCAAACACCACGCGTCAAACCTCTAAATACGGTTTCATTGGCAAACAAACACGACGGCACAAGACCAATGAAACTTAGCTTCCACCAATTGATTGACCGCTTACTCGCTTTTTGGCGTGATCAAGGCTGTGTCATCCTGCAACCATACGATATGGAAGTTGGCGCGGGGACTTTTCATCCAGCAACCTTTTTACGTGCCATAGGTCCTGAACCTTGGCGGGCCGCCTATGTCCAACCCTCGCGCAGACCGACCGATGGTCGCTATGGCGATAATCCCAATCGTTTGCAGCACTACTATCAATTTCAAACCATTCTAAAACCTTCGCCAGACCATATGCAAGACTTGTATTTGGCATCGCTATCGCACATTGGCATTGACCCACAAAAGCACGACATTCGTTTTGTTGAGGATAACTGGGAATCACCGACTTTAGGCGCATGGGGCTTGGGTTGGGAAGTGTGGTTGAACGGTATGGAAATCACCCAATTTACCTATTTTCAACAAGTGGGTGGGCTGGAGTGTAAACCAGTGAGTGGTGAGCTGACTTATGGTATTGAGCGATTGGCGATGTATGTGCAAGACGTCGATAATGTTTATGATTTGATTTGGACCGAAAATGACCATGGGCGGGTGACTTATGGCGATGTATTCCATCAAAACGAGGTTGAGCAATCGGCCTATAATTTTGAACACGCTGACGTTGAGTTTTTGCTTAAACAATTTGATCGGGCTGAGGCGATGAACGCTCAGCTAATTGAGGCCGGTTTGTCGTTACCCGCGTATGAGCAAGTGCTCAAAGCCTCGCACACCTTTAACTTATTGGATGCGCGCAAGGTCATCAGTGTGACTGAACGACAACGATACATCATACGCGTCAGAGAAATGGCGCTTCAAGTCGCTCAGACTTACTACAACACCCGTGAATCCCTAGGCTTTCCGTTGTGCAAATAACCCATTATTGAGCCATGAACAAACAAAATTTATTATTTGAATTAGGGGTTGAAGAGCTACCAGCGGTTGCCTTGCAAAAAATGGAGCAAAGTCTCTATGCCAGTGTTGATAAATTTCTAAAGAATCAAGGCTTTGAATTTGACTCGCTCACAACTTTTGCAACACCCAGACGTTTGGCTTTCCTCATCGACCAAATCGAAGTTCAGCAACCCGACAAACAATCATCTGTCAAAGGCCCAAAAACCAATGCGCCAGAAGCGGCCATCAAGGGATTTGCCAACAAGCATCAGCAAAAAATCGAAGATTTAAAGATTGATTCTATCAACGGTCAATCGCATTATGTTTTTCAACAAAGCGTTAAAGGCACGCACATCAAATCGGCGATTATTGAGTGCATCAATCAGGCATTACAAAGCCTGCCCATCCCTAAAAACATGCGTTGGGGTGATAGCGCCTTTTTGTTTTCACGTCCTGTTCGATGGGTGGTGTTGTTGCTCGATGATGTGGTCATACCCGCAGAACTATTCGGCATTCAAAGTGCTAATAAAACTTGGGGGCATCGCTTTCATCAGGGTACAGACCAGGGCTTGGTCATTGATCGTGCAGAAAACTATGAAAACGTTCTGAAATCGGCATTTGTCATTGCCAATAGTGCCCAACGTAAACACACCATTCAAGGACAGCTTGCCAAGGTCGCCAAACAACTCGATGCCAATGTGGTCGTCGATTCAGCGTTATTGGATGAGGTCAATGCCCTGGTTGAATGGCCGGTCATTATTGTGGGCGATTTCCCTGAGCGTTTTTTGTCCATGCCCAAGGAATGCCTCATCACCACCATGTCTGGCAATCAAAAATACTTCCATGTTGAGGACCATTCTGGCCAATTGATGGCGAAATTCATCACCATTGCCAATCTGGAAAGTTCTGATCCAGCGTGCATCAAACAAGGCAATGAAAGAGTGATTGTACCCAGGTTACAAGACGCTGAATTTTTCTACAACAATGACCAGCAACAGCCACTCATGGCCAATTATGACAAGCTCAGCACCATGGTGTTTGAAAAACAATTGGGCACGGTTTTGGATAAGGTCGAACGCATGGCGAAACTGGCCAAGTCATGGGCAGAACAAGTGGATGCAGATGTGGCACAAACCGAGACCGCTGTGCGTCTGAGCAAATGTGATTTGTTGAGCGCTATGGTGACGGAATTTCCATCGCTGCAAGGCATTATGGGCAGATATTATGCGACCAAAGAAGGGCATCCGCCAGCTGTCAGTCTTGCCATAGATGAGCATTACCAACCCCGATTTGCGGGTGACAACATTCCGCAAAATACATTGGGTCAGTTGGTGGCATTGGCCGATAAAATGGACACCATTTGTGGCATATTTGCCATTGGCAAACAGCCAACGGGCACCAGTGACCCCTATGCTTTAAGGCGCAGTACCTTGGGCGTGTTAAGGATTTTAATCGAAGGCAGTCTTAACTTTGATTTGGCAGCTATGATTGAGCACAGTTTGAAAGTGCACAAACGTTATGAACAAGCATTGGCAACAGCCATTTTGCATTTTATGTTGGATCGCTTAACGGCGTATTATGACGAATTGGGCTATAGGCCTCAAATCATTCAATCAGTCAAGGTATTAGGAATTACAGTGCCACTAGACTTTGACCTTAGGATGCAAGCCATCAAGGCATTTTCAAACCATGCGCTTGCTGAGCAATTGAGTGGTGCGAATAAACGGATTGCCAATATTTTAAAGAAAAACCCACCAAAATCTGGGTTCAAGTTTGATCCCAAAAAGCTTGAGCTTGCCGAAGAAAAGTCTTTGCACCAACAGCTCGAACAACACCATCTCGGGGTTTATCAAAACTATCATGACCGTTTAGAAGCTCTGCTGACGCTCAATGATGCCATCGATGCATTTTTTGATCGGGTGATGGTGATGACCGATGATGAGTCCGTCAAGCATAATCGTTTGGCTTTGTTGCAACGCCTTAGAAATGCTTTCTTAAGTGTGGCAGACATAGCTTATTTACAAGTCTAAAAACATGATTCGCCACGTACCCAACACCATCACCTTATTTAGAATCGCGCTTATCCCGCTGTTTTTGCTGTTCTTTTATGCGGATTTTAAATACGCCAATTGGGTCAGCCTGTGCATTTTTGTCATTGCCGCGATTAGCGATGGGGTCGATGGCTATGTTGCGAGAAGATGGCATGTCACTTCGGATTTGGGGCGGTTTCTAGACCCAGTTGCCGATAAATTGATCGTGACTGCTGTCGCCATTGCCATTGCCAGTGAATTTCCGCATTGGGGTTACGTGGTTGCCGCCTTCGTCTTGATTGGCAGAGACATGATCGTCTCAGCCTTAAGAGAATGGGCCAGCTTGAAACAAATTTCAGAATCGCTGCACGTCTCGATTTGGGGTAAATTAAAAACATTGATTCAATTCATTGCCTTTTCATTTTTGATTTTGCGTGAGCCGGTGCTTGGCATCGACACCCAACTGATTGGCAATGGATTGCTGCTCGTTGCGGTCGGAATGGCATTATGGTCGATGTGGCGCTACGTATTAAGCATTTTGCACGCCTTAAAAGTCAAAGATGGACATTAAAGCCTTAGATGATACATGGTATATCGCTCGGCTTCATTACGACAGCGCCGACATACAAATCACCTTGACTTTCGAAGCAGGCGTTATTCATTTGGCTCTGAATAACAGCAAGGCAAACATCGAAGATGACTTCAATTCTTCTGCCGAAGTGCTTGAATATCTCACTCAAATGCTGGGTTCCTATCGCGCGCAGGAAATTATGAGTCATTGGCAAGAAATCACCTATCGTAAAAAGGGCACAGAGATGGTTCAGCGCATGAATGATTGATGCCAATTCTTGCCATTGGCACACTTTAAAAAACGCGGATTAAAAATAATTGAAAAAACATGGCGGATAATAGAAATCAATGCGTATCACCTTGCTTAAGCCCTTATAAAATTTGTTCAAATTAAGCATAAGCTGTATAATGCAATGTTGTAAAAATTGCCAATAGCTAAGCTCAAAAAAATCTTAAAAAATCGTCATTTAAACCAGCAAAAGACCACCATTCAAATTCAATAAACCAATGAAATCATTATTCAAATTTGTATTGCCTATTGTTATGTTCTTTGCCATACTGGCATTGGCAGTTTTTGGCTTTATTCAGCTGCAAAAAATATTTAAAACAGAGCAGAAAGTTGAGGCCAGGCAGACCATTTACACGGTCAATCAGCTCAAAGTTTCCCCGCAAGCGCATACACCCATTCAATTTCTTTATGGCACCTTGAGAGAAAAAAACATTCAAACCTTGTCAGCACCCGCCAATGGGGAGGTCGATAAAATTTTTGTGGAATCCGGTCAAGAAGTGAAAGTTGGTGATGATTTGATTCATATGGATGCATCGGATTTTGTGTTACAGGTCGAATTGGCCCAAGCGAGTATTGACGAGGCTCAGATTGAGTTAAGGCAACTGAAATTAGACACAAAAAGTCTGCAAAATCAGCTGGAAAATCAAAAACAACTACTGGCTTTAAGAAATCGCCAGTTAAAAAGACAAAAAACCTTGTTTAAGAAAGAATTTGCCACCCAACAAACTGTGGACAATGCTGAACAAACCTATTTAGTACAAGCCCTTGTGGTTGATGGGGTACAAGACCAATTGAACACGCTTAAGGTGCGTGAAAGCCGTTTAAAAGTACAAGCGGATCGCGCCCAATCCAATATGGACAAAGCCCTGCTGGCGCAGCAAAGAAGCATACGAAAAGCGACTGAAGATGCCTTAATCGTTGAAGTGTTGGTCAATGAAGGAGAAACGATGAGCGCTGGCAAAGCTTTAATTCGATTGCTACCTAAAACGAAATTTAACATTGAAGCGGCATTGATTAACAATCAAGCGCTGTCTTTTTTGGATGAGCTAAATTCGGAAAGTGGCATTAAGGCCGAAGTGTCCTACTTTGATAATAATTTATTGTATGAATTGTCCAGTGTTGAAGGCGATGCCTCGGATGGCAGTTTAATGGGTGTGTTCAGCCCGGTGAATGAAGCACTGGCATTGACAACCAATATTAGACCTGGTGTTTCCATGAGAATGAAGCTGTATAGACCCATTGAACAAAATGCGGTTGCTGTGCCATTCTCTGCGCTTTATGGTCGGAATCGGATTTATAAAATTGAAGAAGGGCGGTTACGCGCTGTGCAAGTGAACTATATTGGCAAAATTGACCCGCCTTTGGCGTATCGCCAAAAATCAGAAAATGCTTGGGCTTTGATTCGATCTGAGAAAATTTTGAATGATACCAGCATCATGATTACCCATTTGCCCAATGCAGTCGATGGGCTACCTGTGAGTGTTCAATAATATGCAAACTGATCAGACGACGACCGAGTCAAATCAATACGGCATTCTGGGGGCTTTTGCCAAACACAAATTGGCGGCCCATGTGCTGATGCTGATCATGCTCGGTTCTGGATTCTATGCCCTCAGTAAACTTAATAGACAATTCTTCCCCTCGTTTGAATTAGAAAACATTTCCATTCGAGTCGTTTGGCCAGGCTCTAACCCCGAAGACGTTGAAAAATCCATCACCAACCCAATTGAAGAAGCCATTCGGTCGGTCGATAACATCAAAAAAGTAACCTCGACCTCTGCCTCCGGGGTGGCTGCAATCACCATTGAGTTTGTTGAAGGCACAGAAATGATTGAATCATTGGATCGGGTCAAACAGCGGGTGTCTGAATTGCGCAACCTGCCTCAAGATGCAGAGGAGCCTGTTATTCAAAGATTGGTACGTTACGAGAGCGTTGGGCGAATTTTACTCACAGCTGAGGCAACAGACTTAAGTGAATTGCGCCTGACAGCCTATCAAATTGAAAATCAATTGTTGGACTTGGGCATTGACAAAGTCAGCTTCACAGGATTGCCCGAGCTTCAAATGCGCATCAGCATGGATGAAGCCCGCTTACAAACCTTGGGCATGACACTGGCTGAAATCGCTCAAATCATCAACCGTTCGAGCAGAGATGTCCCAGTAGGTTCGATTGGTGAGCAAGACATCACGCGGGACTTAAGGGTTTTGGCACAGGGACGCAGTGTGGAAGACTTCTCCGAAATTGTGTTGCGCTCCAATGCCAGCGAGGTGATCCGTTTGGGCGATGTTTCCACCATTGAATTGATCCCCAAAGATGAACAGGTTTTGCTTTATTCAGGCAATAAGCGTGGCATAGAGTTGGCGGTTCAAAGAGTGGATGGTGGCGATACATTGGCCGCAGCAGAAAAGCTATTAGAATGGGAAAGACTGCATGGTACATCTTTGCGTGAGCGCATGGATGTGGTCATATTCGATCGATATTGGATCGCATTGGAACAGCGCATTGGCGTATTGTTGAAAAATGGGCTGAGTGGGCTGTTGCTGGTCATTCTTATTCTCTATGTGTTTATGAATACGCGGGTGGCCATGTGGGTCACGATTGGTATTCCAACGTCGTTTATGTTTACATTGATGCTGCTTTATTGGTTGGGTGGCTCGATTAACATGCTCAGCGTATTTGCCCTCATTATGGCTCTGGGGATCATCGTTGACGATGCCATTGTGGTGGGCGAGCACGCCCTACAGCGTTTTGAAGATGGCCAGCCGCCTCTGCAAGCCGCCATGTCAGGCGCTCATAGAATGTTGCCACCAGTGTTTGCCTCTTCGGCAACGACCATTGCCGCCTTCCTACCGCTGTTGCTGGTTTCAGGCTTCATTGGTAAATTTTTGATTGCCCTGCCCATTGTGGTTATTTGTGTGATCATTGCCTCTTTGATCGAGAGCTTTTTGGTGCTGCCTGGCCATTTAAATCATTCCTTTGCCAAAATGAATCGCAAAATTGACCCCAATGGTTGGAGCAGTTGGCGCATCCATTTTGACCGTGGATTTAACGCGGTGAGGCAAGGTATTTTTGCCAAATTTGTGGCCCTGTGTTTGCGCCATCGATTGATCGTGCTGTCCTTGGTTTTTTCGGCTTTGATTCTCTCGGTCGGTATCATTAGAGCCGGTTTGGTTAAATTTGATTTTCTGCCTTCACCCGAAGGGCGTAAGGTATTTCTACAAGCCTCCTTTATTTCAGGTACGCCGAAAAATGTGGTGGAAGATTATTTGAGATTGGCCAACGATGCTTTGGACGATACGGTGGCGCAATTGGGCGAAAACATCATCGATGTGCGCATGCAACGATTGGGACTGGGTGGTGGTAATCGAGGATCATATTTGGGTGAAAATGTGGGCTCAATATTTCTTGAATTAAAAGACCCCGATACTCGAAACATTCGTAATCTTGATTTGATCAGAGCGTGGCGAAAGAATTTACCCACGGTTGCGGATTTAGAAAATCTTACGATCACCCAATCGCGAGCAGGGCCGCCAGGAAGCGATGTGTCTTACCGTATTGTTGCCGACAACAGTGAACAAGCCAAACAAGCAGCAGAAGCGCTGAAATACGCCTTAAATCAGCTCAGTGGTATCAGCAATGTCACCGATGATCAACCTTATGGGCGGGATCAATTCATTTTCACATTGTCCGAACAAGCACACGCTTTGGGGCTCAGCGTTGAAAACATCAGCGCTCAATTGCGCAATATATTTGCTTCGCGTCTGGTGCAGATTTATACCAATGGCAAAGATGAAGTTGAAGTTCGTATTCAACTGGAATCAGAGCAAACAAATCAATTGTCTGCCTTAGATGGGCTCAGCTTCCAGTTGCCCAATGGCCGTCAAATACCATTGGCCAATCTGGTGACTTGGTCTTCGAGACAAGGTTTTGAAACCATTCGCCATTACAACGCACAGGTCGCTGTAGAAATCAATGCAGATTTGGATACTTCGTTGAGCTCACTCGATGTGATTGAAGCGACCATGGAAAAGGACATACTGCCTGAAATTGTCAATACTTATGGCATCAATTGGGCCCCCTCAGGGCGTGTTGAAAGTCAAAAAGAGACGTTTGCCGATATGCGAACGGGTGCTGTCGTCGGACTGGTCATCATTTACATCGTTTTGGCTTGGGTTTTTGCTTCTTGGGGCTGGCCGCTATTGATTATATTGGCGATCCCCTTCGGCTTGATTGGCACGGTCTTGGGACACTTGGTTTTGGGTTTGAACATGTCCATACTGTCTTTGTTTGGCTTATTCGGATTATCGGGCATTGTGATCAACGATTCGATCGTTCTGGTGACGGCTTACCGAAAACTGAGGGAAGCGGGTATGCCCATCAATGAAGCGCTTGTAGAAGCATCCAAATCGCGTTTAAGGGCGGTTTTATTAACATCGTTGACGACCATTGGCGGTCTGGTGCCCTTGTTGTTTGAGACGTCCTTACAAGCCCAATTTCTCATCCCCATGGCGGCGACCATCGCCTTTGGTTTGGCTGTGGCCACCATTCTCATTCTGGCAGTGGTGCCTGTGCTATTATCGTTGTACGAGGAATCGGCAGAGATGCTTGGGCGCTTGTTTAGCAGAAAACCAAAGACAGAACCTCTGCCCGATCCAGTGCAAAATGGATGAATTTGAGGTCATTCAAAAGCATTTTTCTGACTTAGGGGTTGATCCTCACGCTTTAGACAAGACACTGTATCTTGGTTCGGGCGATGATTGTGCGGTGATTCGCTCAGGCGATCGACTGCAAACGCTATGCACCGATACGATGGTCAAAGGGGTACATTTTCCCACCACCCACATTGAATATTTTTGCTTAGGCTACAAGTTGGTCGCTGTCAATGTCAGTGACACCTTGTCAATGGGCGCATTGCCGCGCTGGGCTTTGCTGTCTTTGTCCGTCCAAGCCGATTTTGAGTTTCCGGTCTTTGCTCAAGGGGTCAAACAAGCTTGTAAAGACTATGGCATTGGCTTGATTGGTGGAGACACCACACGCGGCGAGGATGTTTTAACTTTGACCATGCTCGGTGATGCCGACGCGGTGGTTAAGCGATCTGGTGCGCAAGTGGGTGATGCCATTGTGGTCACTGGCGCTTTAGGCTGGGCTGCTGCGGGTTTGTGGGCGATTCAACAGGGGGCTTTAAAGAACGTTCAAGACGAAAAAGGTTATGAGGCTTATTGGCAACCTCAGCCCGAGTTGCGTTGGCAACAATGGGTTCAATCTTATGCCAGTGCTTGTATAGATGTCTCAGACGGGTTTATCCAAGACTTGAATCATTTGTTAAACGCGGCACAGGCGGTGACTGATCAGACCGACCGACATTCCGCCATACCGCAAACATTGGGTGCGCGCTTAGAGCGACAAGCCTTTGTCGAATACGCCGACTTACAAAGGTTCGCCGACCAATCAAAGCAAAATGCTTGGGATTGGATATTGTTTGGTGGCGATGACTATAAATTGTGCATGACTGTTCCGCAACAGCGCCTTATTGCGTTCAAAAAACTGGTACAATCAACGAACGGATATTGCCAGATTGTTGGCACAATCACGAGGCAGACTGGCATCTATTTAGACAATGACTTAATTCAAGTAAAAGGCTATCGCCATACTTTCAATTGAAGAACGAATACAATGCGACTACTACATACCATGCTACGCGTCGAAAATTTGCAAAAATCGATTGATTTTTATACCCAAGTGCTCGGCATGAGATTATTGCGTCAGCAAGACTATCCCTCAGGCAAATTCACCTTAGCTTTTCTTGGTTACGGCAATGAGGCCGATTCAACGGTCATTGAATTGACCTATAACTGGGGTCATGCACAATATAACCAGGGCGATGCTTTTGGTCATTTGGCCATTGGTGTACAAAGCATCGAACAGACGTGTCAATTGGCACGAAATTTTGGCGCAATCATTTCAAGAGAACCCGGTCCAATGAACGCGGGCACCACCATCTTGGCATTCATCCAAGACCCTGATGGTTACGAAATCGAATTATTGGAGCGAACATAATATGGACGACGACCAACGCACGGGATATTTTGGTAACTATGGCGGATCATTTGTTGCTGAGACGCTGATTCAACCCTTGGTTGAATTAGAAAAAGCCTACAGTGAAGCGAGCCAAGATGCCACCTTTCAAAAAACCTTAAGCCATTTGCTGGCGCAATATGTGGGCAGACCCTCACCGCTCTATTTTGCCGAAGGTTGGACGAAGAAAATTGGTGGCGCCAAAATCTTTTTAAAACGCGAAGACTTAAACCACACAGGTGCGCATAAGATCAATAATACGGTGGGTCAAATCTTATTGGCCAAACGCATGGGCAAAACGCGTTTGATTGCTGAAACAGGCGCTGGACAACACGGGGTGGCATCGGCCACAGTGGCGGCTAAGATGGGCTTAGAGTGCGTTGTTTACATGGGCGCCGTCGATACGGTTCGGCAACAAACCAATGTTTATCGCATGAAAATGCTCGGCGCCAGTGTTGTTGAAGTGCATTCTGGCACCCAAACGCTCAAAGATGCGCTCAACGATGCGCTGCGCGATTGGGTGCAAAACGTTGACAATACCTTTTACGTGATTGGCACAGTCGCAGGGCCACACCCTTACCCAACCATGGTGCGTGATTTTCAAAAGATCATTGGCGAAGAAGTGAAAAAACAATGCCAAGCGCAATTGAATCAATTGCCCGATGCTTTGGTCGCCTGTGTGGGTGGCGGGTCTAACGCCATTGGTCTATTTTATCCGTTCATCCAGGATACTGGGGTTGCCATGTACGGTGTGGAAGCAGGGGGCATAGGATTGGCTACGGGCCAGCACGCCGCGCCTTTGAATGTTGGAAAACCTGGTGTTTTGCACGGCAACCGCACCTATTTAATGATGGATGATGATGGACAAATCTCGGGCACACATTCGATTTCAGCAGGCTTAGATTACCCAGGGGTGGGGCCAGAGCACGCCTTTCTCAAAGACCAAGGTCGGGTTGAATACGTCGCTGTCGATGACGATGAAACATTAGATGCTTTCCATGAACTGACTTTAGTCGAAGGCATCATTCCTGCCTTAGAAAGTGCGCATGCCCTAGCTTATGCTAAAAAATTGGCCGCCAAAATGCGCAAAGATCAAAACATTGTGATCTCTCTTTCAGGGCGAGGTGATAAGGATTTACAGTCGGTGATGCAAGCGGATGAACGGCGGAGTCAATCATGAGCCGAATCGAGCAGACTTTGCAAGATTTAAAAGCGCGACAAAGCACAGCATTGGTGCCTTTCATCACCGCAGGATACCCCAACAAAGCACAATTTCCTGACATTTTGCACGATTTTGTCAAAGCTGGCGCCGATATGATTGAATTGGGCATGCCATTTTCTGACCCCATTGCCGATGGTACAGTGATTCAGGCAGCCAACGATCAAGCTTTGGCGCAAGGCATGAACTTGCCCACCATATTTGATATGGTCGAAAAATTTCGCCGCAAAAATGAAGTCACTCCGATTATTTTGATGGGCTATACCAATCCCATTGAATGCTACGGTTTCCAAGCTTTTTTCGATAAAGCCAAAGCCATTGGGGTTGATGGGATTGTGATGGTGGACTGTCCGCCTGAAGAGAATCATCAATATAGGCAAATGGCGCAACAAGCGGGTATTGATATGATCCTGTTGGTCGCGCCCACAACGCCATTAGATAGAATGGCCATGGTCGGTCAAAGTGGCTCGGGCTTCATCTACTATGTTTCCTTAAAAGGCGTGACTGGATCAAGTGAATTAGACGTTGAAATCGTGCAAAAACGCGTCGCCATGCTACGCGAGAAAACCGATTTACCCGTTGGTGTTGGATTTGGTGTTCGCACTGCTCAAGATGCGGCCAAAATCGCCGAATTTGCCGATGCCGTCATTGTGGGAAGCACTTTGATTACCTTATTAGGACATGATGATGCCACCGTTGGCAGTCAAAAAACTTTAGAATTATTGAGCGCGATGCGCGCAAGCATGGATGCCATCAATGGCGTTGAAACCCCACAATCATTGAATGTCAATGTACCAGAAGGTTGCGAAGGCGATTGACGGTGTATTCGATTATATGAATCTGATAAAAAGAGAGTTGCTATGAGTTGGTTTGAAAAATTAATCCCTTCGAGAAATGTCGGTAATAAAGAGAAAAGCAGTGTCGCTGATGGGCTTTGGCTCAAATGCAATGAATGCCATTCGACCTTGTATCACGCAGATGTGGAAAAACGAAAATATGTTTGTACAAAATGTGGCTATCACATGCGCGTTTCTTCACGAAAACGTTTGGAATCCTTTCTTGACGAAGAAGGCAGAGAAGAATTATTTAGCAACATAGAATCAAAAGACCCACTCAAATTTAAAGACTCCAAGCGCTATACCGAACGATTGACCATAGCTCGTAAGAGCACCGGCGAAAAGGACGCACTGCTGGTTATGGAAGGGCGTTTATTAGGGATGCCCATCGTCGCTTGTGCCTTTGATTTTAATTTTATGGGTGGATCTATGGGGTCTGTGGTGGGTGAAAAATTTGTCCGTGCAGTGAACCGAGCCATGGCGATCAAATCACCCTTTATATGCTTTTCAAGCAGTGGTGGTGCGCGCATGCAAGAATCGATGCATTCATTGACTCAAATGGCTAAAACCAGCGCAGTGATCAAACGCTTACAGAAAAAACAGTGTCCTTATATTTCAGTTTTAGCCAATCCTACATTGGGGGGTGTTTCTGCCAGCCTTTCCATGTTGGGTGATGTGATCATTGCCGAACCCAAAGCAGTCATTGGATTTGCGGGTAAGCGGGTGATTGAACAGACCGTTAGAGAAAAATTACCAGAGGGTTTTCAAACCAGTGAGTTTTTATTGGAGCATGGCAGTATTGACATGATTGTGCCACGCAACGAGATGCGTGAGAAAATTCATGCATTGGTCTCCTTATTGGGTTCTGGTAGAAAAACAATCTAATAGGTAATCACTTGTGACCAAGCCGCGGAAAACCTTATCTGACTGGTTGAGTTCCATTGACGACCCATCGCACATAAAATTAGATCTACAACACATTCTAGCCGTTGCTCAAAGATTAGACGTCTTTCCCATCGCCAAAAAAGTCATCACCGTTGCCGGCACCAACGGCAAAGGTTCTTGTTGTCATTTTTTAGAGCAGTTGGCGATTCAGCATCAGTATAAGTCAGCGGTTTATAGCTCTCCCCACATTCAAAAGTTCAATGAACGCATTCGCATTGACGGTCAATCTGTGGACGATGACCAAATTGTCGCGGCTTTTGAACGGGTTGAACAAGCCAAACAAGCCGTTAAGCTGACTTATTTTGAATACACCACCTTGGTGGCATTGGTGATATTTCATCAAGCACAGTTGGACATTGCCATACTAGAAGTTGGCTTGGGTGGGCGATTGGACGCAGTCAATATTGTCGATAACGATTGTGCCATCATCACTTCGATTGGTTTGGACCATTGCGACTACCTCGGACATACTTTAGAAGCCATTTTGTTTGAAAAAATGGGCGTCGCACGTGCAGGAAAGCCCTTAGTGGTTGGCGCAAATATCGAACCTCGGGTGGCGCCATTGCGTCCTAAAAACAGCAAAGCCTACTTTGTTGCATTGAATGATTCGGGGTGCATCGTAGCGGAGCAGCAAGCAGCCCACAGCGCTGATGATCAAGCATTTAGCGGGTCAGATGCCCAGACATGGACCTTAACCGATGTGCATAAGCAAACGCAGGTCTTACCCAAACCGACTTTAACAGGCGCGTTTCAATTAAGTAATGCCGCGTGTGCCATTACCGCCATGGGGTTATTATTGCCGCTTTCGAACGATAAAATCGCCCAAGCGATGACCCAAACTCAGTTATTAGGGCGCACACAAACCATTAAAATAGACGAACAACCAGTGATGATCGACGTGGCACATAATGCTCAAGCGGTTGGCAATTTGTACCAAACCGTCCACACTCAGGCTAAGAAAACACCCATTTATGCCATTTATTCTGCTTTGAAGGATAAAGACGTGCACGCGTGCATACAACCCTTTAGATCTTTGGTCACTGATTGGTTTATTTATCCCATTTCGTCGGAGCACGCCAATCACCGTCAGGCAGACTTAGCCACCATCGAAAAAGCCTTGAACGAAACGGGCATCAATCATTATCAAGTGGTGCAGGATTTTGCCGACGCCATTAAAAAGATCAAAGGCCAAACACCTGGGTTTGTATTCGCTTATGGGTCTTTTTTTGTGGTTTCAGATGCCTTAGCATTGGTTGATCATGGATGAGCGATCATGAACAAAACTGAAATGGTGATTGGTGCGCTGGTTTGGGTCATTCCATCGTTGGTCATATTACAGTTGTCAACCTGGGTGGCCAATGACGAAAAATACCTTGTGATTGAGCCCCCGATTGAGGATGGTGTGGCCTCAATCATCTTTGTGACGCCGCAAAGCACAACTGCTCAAACTAACGATGCACCCGCACAAGGCGTCACGATTAAAACCCCAGAATTTTCTTGGATCTTACAAATTGCGGCTTTTTCAAATCAAAATCTGGCAGATGCTCTAGAAAATAAATTAAGCGGGGCACAATACCCTGTGTACCAATTGACCAAAGTTCAAAATGGCAAACCCCTTTATCTACTTCGTATGGGGCCTTTTATCCAGCGTAAAAAAGCAGAAGAAATGGCTGATGAACTGAAAAGAAGACTGCGATTGAATACAGTCATTTATAAAGTTAAATTTTAATGTAGGCTCAGAACAAAACAGAGGAATCTATGTGTGGCGTGATTGGAATTGTTGGCAATAAAAATGTGACTCAGATGCTTTATGATGGTTTAACCATGCTACAGCATAGGGGGCAGGATGCTGCGGGCATTGTGACTTGGAGTGAGCAAGGGCAATTTAATCTGCGCAAAGGCAAGGGCTTGGTACGCGATGTATTCCGTGAACAACACATTAAATCTTTGAACGGTAAAAGTGGTATAGGACACGTTCGTTATCCGACGGCTGGAACGGATTCATCAGCAGAAGCGCAACCCTTTTATGTCAATTCACCCCACGGTATTATTTTGGGGCATAACGGCAACTTGACCAACGCCAAGCAATTATCACAACAACTCTTTGTCAAAGAACGTCGCCACATCAACACAAAATCGGATTCAGAAGTTCTATTGAACGTCTTGGCGGATGAATTAAGTCGTCATGGCCTCTTATCAGTTGAATCATTATTTAAAGCCATTTCAAACACTTGTAAACGATCTGAAGGGGCTTATGCGGTGGTGGGCATGATTGCCAACTATGGTCTGTTTGCCTTTCGCGACCCCAATGGTTTGCGCCCCTTAGTGCTGGGCAAACGTAAAAATGGTGGCAAATCCGACCAATGGATGGTGGCATCAGAAAGCGTGGCTTTGGATGTGTCTGGCTTTGAGTTGGTCCGCGATGTTGAACCAGGTGAAGCCCTATTCATTGACTTAGAAGGGCATTTACAATCGCATAAAATGGTCCAAGTTCAAACGTACAAACCTTGTATATTTGAATACGTTTACTTTGCCCGACCCGATTCTATTATGGATGGTATTTCAGTGTATCAAGCGCGAATCGTTATGGGGGCTTTATTGGCCAAACAGATTCGCGAAAAGTGGCCTGACTTGGAAATTGATGTGGTCATGCCCGTGCCTGATACCTCACGTACAGCGGCCTTGGAACTAGCTAACGGACTGGGTGTTAGTTATAGTGAAGGTTTCATCAAAAACCGCTATATCGGTCGCACATTCATCATGCCTGGACAAAAACATCGAAAGAATTCTGTGCGGCAAAAGTTAAATACCATTGATTCGGTGTTTAAAAACAAAAAAGTGCTCATTGTTGATGATTCAATTGTGCGAGGTACCACCTCACAAAAAATCGTCAAATCAGCCAAGTTGGCGGGTGCCAAAAAAGTTTATTTTGCTTCTGCTTCTCCACCGGTTAGACATCAATATGTGTATGGCATAGACATGCCATGTCCACACGAATTGATCGGCTACAACCGAACGATTCCAGAAATCAAGCAATTCATCGGCGCAGATGAGCTGTTTTATCAAAATTTGGACGAATTGATTGAGGGTATAAATGCCTTGAATCCTCAATTGGACGGTTTGGATGCTTCGTGTTTTGACGGTTGTTATACTACGGGCACTGTGACAGAAGCGTACCTGAAAACCTTAATGACTGAGCGCGATAAATCGGCTCATAAAAAACCGTCCGAGCAGAAGGAAAATATAGAATTGTATAATTCTGCTTGAGCTTGAAATTCATAGAGCTATTTTTCAAATTTCAGCAAGGATTTAGCCATTGTCGTCGTATAACCCTATGAAACAAACCAAAACCTCTTTTAATCCCCCATGCTATTGAAACGAGCAACGCTTTGCTTAATGTGTTTTGCCCTCTTGACGGGTTGTACGCAATTTATTGCCAAACGTATATACTTTAATCTTGACTGGTTGATCATAGCCAAGGTTGACGATTATGTTGATTTAAATTCGGCGCAAGAGAACTACCTTGAAGCAGAGTTGCCTATTGTTTTAAAGCGTCATCAACAACAAGAACTCAAGCCAATCATTGATTTAATGAAAAATTTTAAAAATCAATTTACGTCTAATATGACTCCAGAACAGACCGATGCGCTTTTTGATGACTTTATGACAATCAGAAAACGTCATGTGGTGTTGTTTCAAGATGTGATGGCACAATTTATGATCACCATAGAACCTGAGCAACTTGAGGAAATGCAAGAAGCTTTCGCAGAGTATAACGAAGAGAAAGCAGAGCAATTAGAAGATTCAGAATATCGAGAAAAATATCAGGAAAAATGGGTTGAATTTTTTGAAGATACCTTGGGACAGTTGAGCATCACTCAAAAAAGGCTCATTCGAGAAGCGAGCGAAGGGTCATTGGATTTTTGGCAATATAGAAATGATCAAAGGCAATTAAATCAACAGCGTTTTATTACCTTCTTACAAAACAATCCGACTTACGATGAGGTCATTGCGGGACCCATTGAATGGTTGAAAGACGGTGATGTTGTTTATACAGATGCTTATAGAGCCGCTTATCGCACGCGCATTGCCTCAGTGAAGCAATTTTATGTGGCATTATCCCAAAGCCTGTCCAAACCTCAAAAAGTACGCTTTAATCGTGAAATGAATTACTATATTTCATTGGTGGAAAGCCTTCAATCGTAGTCATCAGACAGTCCATCAGCCATTTATGAACTTCAAGTCATTTAATCAGCGACTGCTCATAGTCACGGCTTTGTTATTTGGCAGTCCAATCGCTTATGCTGAGTCGGCCAATATACTCATCTTGGGTGATTCATTAACCGCAGGCTTTGGTGTTGCGCCCGAACAAGCTTTTCCGACCTTATTGCAACAAAAATTACGCGCAAAAGGTTTTGACGTCACCATTCAAAATGGTGGCATCAGTGGCTCAGTCTCAGCCAGCGCACCCAAGCGATTACGTTGGCATCTCAGAACCAAACCAGATATGGTGATGATTGCTTTGGGCGCCAATGATGGCCTACGCGGTTTATCAGTACAAGCCATGAGAGGGCACTTACAAGACGCCATTCGATTGGTCAAAGCACAAAACGCCCAAGTGCTTTTAGCGGGCATGCGCGTCCCACCCAATTACGGCATAGAATACGCCAAGCAATTCGATGCCAGTTTTGCCGAGATTGCCAAACAAGAAAATGTGCCTTTGGTGCCATTTTTATTAGCTGGGGTGGCCGCCCAACCCGAACATAACTTGCCCGATGGCATTCATCCCAATCCTCAAGGCCATGAAATCATTGCCACCCTTTTATTGCCGCATTTTGAACAACAACTGCAAAAATTTAAAAAATGACAGAACAATCCACGCAAAACACCACATTACTCCACGCTCAAAACATTCATAAATCTTTTATCAGCCCTGACCAAAAACCCTTAGAGGTTTTGAAAGGGATTGAGTTGAGTCTTCAATCCAATGAATCGCTTGCCATCACTGGGCAGTCAGGCAGTGGCAAAACCACGCTTTTAGCCTTGTTGGCAGGATTGGATCGTCCCACTTCGGGTCAAGTCGTCCTCGCTGGAGAAACGATTTCTCAGATGTCCGAAGAAGATTTGACTCGGTACCGCTCGCAACACATTGGGATGGTTTTTCAGAAATTCCATCTGATGCCCCATTTAACCGCCTTGGAAAATGTCAGTCTGCCATTGGAAATATTGCGCGAGAGCGACGTCAAAAACAAGGCCTTAGCGGCCTTAGATCAAGTGCAATTAAGCGCCCGTGCCGAACATTTCCCCAATCAGTTGAGTGGCGGTGAGTGTCAGCGGGTGGCGATTGCCAGAGCCTTTGTGACCAATCCAGCCATACTCTTAGCCGATGAGCCCACGGGCAATTTGGATTTTGAAACAGGGACGCACGTCGCCAACCTATTTTTTGATTTGGTCAAGCAAAAAGGCATGAGCATGCTGATGGTCACGCACAACTTGGAATTGGCCAAACGTTGCGATCGTTCAGTGCACGTATTTGCAGGAAAATTGCAATAATGCTGTGGCTGAAACTGGGTTGGAAAGAGCTGATTAATAATCGCGCTTTCTCCTTATTTTTTATTTTTAGTCTATCTTTAGGCTTGGTTGGGTTGCTCGTTGTCGCAACCTTCAAAGCGTCGATTACGCAATATTTACAAGCCAATCTAAAAAACATCTTAACCGCTGATTTGGTCGTTTCCTCACGCATCCCTTATACCGAAAAATCGCTCGAAACTTTGTCGGCTCAAACGCCTGAAAATTCGGAGCAAGCTTTTATGACCACCTTCTTCTCGATGGTGGCTGCGCCCAATAATACTGCTTTGATGCAAGTCACAGGCATTGATCAACAATATCCACTGTACGGGTCGTTTAGGATCGCCGACGAGAGCGCCGATTCAAACGCCGCATCAATAGATGCCAGCGAAACCCTGATTACAGAACGTTTGATCAATAGACCCATTGCTTGGATGGATGAACACGCTCGCGCGTTTTTGAACGTTAAAAGTGGGGATGACATTCAAATTGGGCAGCAGACCTTTCGTGTTCAAGACCGCGTGGCTGAAGACACACCAGGCGTGGTCGGTCGCTCAGGCATTGCGCCCAAAATTTACGTGGGCATTAATTGGTTGCCCAAAACCCAGTTGATCCAGTTAGGCAGTCGGGTTAACTATTATTATTTGCTGAAAGTCCCCGATGACATGGACATCAAACTGCTTGAAAACGCTTTCAATCAAGCTTTTAATGTCAACCCCGATTTGACGCCTTTTCGCGTGTTAAGTTATAACAATGCCAATGCGCGCATAGTCGATCTATTGCAATATATTGGCGGCTTTTTGAGTTTGGTCGGACTCATTGCCTTGTTCATTTCAGCGACAGGCAGTGCTTATTTGTTTAGACATTATTTCAACCAAAGGTTGATGCAAATGGCGATTTTACAAAGTTTGGGCGCCACTTTTAGAAATGCTTATTCTGTACTGATTGCCCAAGTGCTCATCTTAGGGTTTTTGGCCGCTTCTGTGTCGATTATTTTGGTGGCGGTATTGATGCCTTTGATTGAACAGTTGTTGCAACAAACGGTCTTTGAAACGGTCAATTTGACATTGGAATACCCGATTATTGTGATGGCCATGGTGGTTGGTGTGTTGAGTAGTTTGTTTTTCTGCTTACCGGTCATGATCAGTCATCGAAATATTCGCCCCAACGATGTTTTTTCAGAACAATTGATTCGCCAACCCACACGCTTGAATGCCCAACAATTACTCAGCTATGCTCCCATGTTGCTGTTATTTTGGGGATTGGCGATTGTCCAATCGTCCTGGCTCATTGGCAGTTTGTTTATTGGCGGATTGGTGTTGTCGGTTGGGTTGTTTGCCCTGATGGCATGGGGATTGTTTGCCTTGATCAAACGCTATTCAGGTCAAGACCAAGTAATTATCATGATGGCATTTAGAAATATCTATAGACGCAGACCAAGCAGTTTATCGGTGTTTTTGGCCATTGCCTTAGGCGCTTTTTTACTCAACATATCGCCCCAACTCTATCAAGGCATTAAACAAGAGATCGCCTCACCCAAATCTTTTGTTTTGCCCGATTACTTCTTATTTGACATTCAAGAAGAACAGGTGGACGAATTGACCACATTCTTACAACAACGGCAAGTATCGCTCGATTATCTTTCGCCCAATGTTCGAGGTCGGATAAAGTCGGTGAATGGTCAACCCTTTAATGAGCGCCTACAACAAAAACAAGCGCAAGCCGAAGGCAATGATCAAACCGATGACCAAACCTTTAGGCGCAGAGGTTTTAACCTCTCATTTCGTGAGTCATTGTATAGCTCGGAACGCATTGTTGAAGGCGAGCCCATTGTGTCTCAATACGATGCGCAAAGCGATGCTGTGATTGAAATTTCAATGGACGAAAATTTTGCTCGTCGTTATGAGTTTGAAGTCGGCGACACCATTGTGTTTGATGTGCTCGGTGTGCCTCTGACAACCATTGTCAAAAACTTACGAAAAGTTCAGTGGAACAGTTTTCAGCCCAACTTCTTTATTTTGGTGCAAACTGGTGTATTGGAAGACGCACCCAAATCGTTTCTTGGGAGCATTTCGCAAATCAAAGACGCCGAAAAAGCCACACTACGCCGGGAATTGGTTAAAGAATTCCCGAATGTGTCTTTGATTGATGTCAAAATGGTAGTGCAACGAATCATCAAATTGGCCGATCAAGTGGTAATCGCCATGTTATTCATGGCGGTTTTGTCGTTATTGGCAGGCTTGGCTGTTATTTATGCCATTGCCCGTACAGAAGCGCACAATCGACTCTGGGAAATTAATTTGCTCAAAGTATTGGGGAGCAAGGCGGGGCACATTCGCACCATGTTATCCATTGAATTTGGCTTATTATCGTTCACTGCAGCGCTCATCGGCGGGCTGGTCAGCATCGTCTTTACTTGGGTGTTATCCTATCAGCTGTTTCAAAACATTTGGCCGATCGACGCACTTCAACTGATGGGGACATCGGCGCTGATTACGTTTATTTGTATCTTTATTGTACAAATGGCTGCGCGTTCTGTCATTCGCCAAAAGCCTTGGGTGTTGCTACAGTCGTAGCGTCTGTTTCAGCAAACCGTCTTTAACGGTTGATTTCTATTGAGCGGACTGATTTGAGTCGTCATTTTTGACCAATGTTTGTAAGCGGTCAATGTCTTGTGTTTCTAATGGCAGTACTTTGCCATGACTGAGCCATGCTGGCAAGGTGAGATGGGCATAGCGTACACGAATCAGCCTAGATACTTGTTTGTCTTTGGCGGCCATCATTCGACGAATGATGCGATTGCGCCCTTCAATCATGGTGAGGTGATACCAGCGGTTATGACCTTCACCGCCACGTTCTTCTATGTTTACACACTGAGCCATACCATCTTCTAAGGCAATGCCCGTCTTGAAGGTTGTGATGTCTTCAGCCGATAATTCACCTCGGATTCTAACGGCATATTCTTTCTCGACCCCAGAGCTTGGGTGCATCAACTGATTGGCTAAGGTGCCATTATTGGTGAATAACAAAAGGCCTGAAGTATTAAAATCTAGGCGACCAATGCTGATCCATCGTCCATTTTTCGCCCGCGGCAGCGCTTGGAAAACGCTGCGCCGTTTTTCTGGGTCATGGCGACTGACAATTTCGCCACTGGGCTTGTTGTAAAGCAACACCTCTGTGGTGAAGCTCGCCAGGGTTTTTAGGGTTTTACGATCGACTTGAATGCGGTCTTTTTCAGGATCAATGATTTGCCCAATACTCGCCACTTGATGGTTGACGGTCACCCGTCCTTCTTGGATGAGTTTTTCACTCCCGCGACGAGAAGCAATTCCAGATTCGGCCAACCATTTATGAATACGCATGGATGATTCTCAGAATCCTAAAATCCAATTTTGCAAATAATGGATGATTGGACCAATGAATTGAGCCAATAGCCCAGAGGCCAAGAGAATAATTAGGATGATGAAGCCGTATTGTTCCAACCGATTAAATTGATAACTGATGTGGGCGGGCAAAAAGGCTGAGAGAATACGACTGCCATCGAGCGGTGGAATGGGCAATAGGTTCAGTACCATCAAGGCGATATTGATCACCACACCCGCTTGGGCACTGTAAATTAAAAACAAGCCAACGTCTGGCGCTGTTGCATACAAGGCTTTGCCTATTGGGATCAACAACGCCCATAGCCAGGCCATGATGAGATTAGAGAAGGGGCCCGCCACAGCCACCCATGCCATATCTTGACGCGGGTTTTTGAAGTAACGCATGTCAACGGGTACGGGTTTTGCCCAACCGAACAAAAATCCACCCAGCATCAACAGTGCAGCAGGGACGATCACGGTCCCAAGAATATCTACGTGCTTAATCGGATTTAGCGTTAATCTGCCCAAGCTTTTAGCGGTGTTATCACCAAGTTTGTGCGCTACCCAACCATGGGCATACTCGTGTACTGTGATGGCAAAAATCACTGGGAGTGCGAAAATTGAGATTTTTTGAATGAGGCTTAAATCCATGGTGATTGATTATACGTCTAAAAAGTCCGCCGAACCCTTGCCTAAGCGCACCAAGGTCGGGGGCTCATCGATCATATTTATGATGGTGGTGGGTTCAAGTCCGCTGTTGCCGCCATTGACCAACAAATCAATGTGCTTTGACAGCAACGACTCAATGATGTCAGCTTCAGTAGTCAGATCGGATGATTCGGGCAGTCTTAAGGTGGTACTCAACAAGGGCGCATCCCAATCTTCTAAAATGGCTTGCAAGACCTTGTTGTCAGGAATGCGAATGCCAATTTCGTTGCGTTTTTCTTGCATGACCAATTTGGGTGCATCGCGCGTGGCTTTTAGAATGAATGTATATGGCCCAGGGGTACAGCGTTTCAGCGTGCGGTATTGGCTGTTGTTGATCTTGGCAAAGGTCGATAGATTAGAAACGTCTTTGCAAAGCAGACTAAACAGATGTTCTTGTTCTAATTGACGGATGTTTTGAATGCGTTTAAACGCCGATTTATTGCCCAAGGCTGTGGCTAATGCATAGCACGAATCTGTGGGTATGACAATGACGGAATCTTGTTCGAGAATGGTGCAAACGCGGTTTATGAGGCGGGTTTGTGGTGAATCGGGATGAATGTTTAATCGAAGCATTAGGTCCGCGATTATTCGAATAATGTTTGCACGGAATGGACCAATTCATAGGGATCGTAGGGCATAGCCAAGGTCATGGCAACGGCGCTGCGAATGGTGGTGGCATAAGTGATTTTATTCATCAATGCGGCGCGTCGGATTTCATAAGAATCGATGACGGCTTGCGTGCCCTCGGAAGTATTGACAATGAGGTCCACCTCTTTGTTTTTCAAAGCATCGACGATGTGGGGGCGGCCCTCATAAACCTTGTTGATGGTTTCAATGTCTGAAATACCCGCCTCGGTCAAATAACGGGCCGTCCCGCGAGTGGCGATAATTTTGAATTGTTTTTGTTGTAGTGCTGTGGCCAACTCAATGCCTTGATGTTGGTCGCGTTTACGCAAGCTAAGGAATACAGTGCCTTTGAGTGGAATGGTGCAGTTGGCGCCCGCTGTGGCTTTGGCAAAGGCTTCAGCAAAGGTATAACCAATGCCCATGACTTCGCCCGTTGAGCGCATTTCAGGGCCAAGTATGGGGTCAACGCCGGTGAATTTGATGAAAGGAAAAACCGATTCTTTGACGGCAAAATGCTTGGTCTTTTCTGGTGCTTTGACCTTTTGTTGAGCCAAACTATGACCCGCCATGCACAGCGCGGCAATTTTCGCCCACGGTTGCCCAGTTGCTTTGGAGACAAAAGGCACGGTTCTTGAAGCCCTTGGATTGACTTCCAACACGTATATCTTATCGCCTTGTACGGCAAATTGAACATTCATCAAGCCAATGACTTTAAGCGCTTTTGCCAAGACGATGGTTTGTCTATGGATCTCATCGATCACAGATTGTGCCATGCGGTAAGGGGGCAAACAACAAGCCGAATCACCAGAGTGTATGCCCGCTTGTTCAATGTGTTCCATAATGCCGGCAACGATGACTTGTTCGCCATCACTGATGGCATCCACGTCCAATTCAACAGCATCGTCCAAAAACCGATCGAGCAAGACGGGGGAATCGTTGGAGACTTGCACGGCAGAAGTCATGTATTGTTGTAATTCGGACGGCTCATAAATGATTTTCATGGCGCGCCCACCGAGTACATAAGAAGGGCGCACCACCAGTGGATAACCAATGGTGCTGGCGAGTTTTTGGGCACTTTCTATATCGCTGGCTGTTGCATTGGCAGGTTGCCTAAGCTGGGCCTGCTGTAATAATTTTTGAAAATGTTGTCGGTCTTCCGCTTGGTCGATGGAATTGGGCGAGGTGCCAATGATGTTCACGCCCAGATTATGCAATTGGTTAGCCAATTTCAAAGGCGTTTGACCGCCGTAATGGACAATCATGCCATGAGGTTGTTCAATGTCAACGACGTTCATCACATCTTCTAAGGTGAGTGACTCAAAATAAAGTCGATCCGATATGTCGTAGTCGGTTGAAACCGTTTCAGGATTGCAATTGATCATGATGGTTTCCCAACCTGCATCGCGTAAGGCCAAGGCGGCGTGGACGCAGCAATAATCAAATTCAATGCCTTGTCCAATGCGGTTCGGTCCGCCACCTAAGATGATGATTTTTTTGCGCTTGCTCGGACGGGCTTCACAAGTTGCTTCATAGGTGGAATACAGGTAGGCGGTATCCGTCGCAAATTCAGCAGCACAGGTGTCAACGCGTTTAAACACGGCGCGAATGCCCATGTTGATGCGTAAGGCTCGAATGGCGGCTTCATCGGTACTCAATAAATGTGCCATGCGTGCATCAGAAAAACCTTGGCGTTTCCATTGATACATATCATCGGCTTGAATGGATTGTAGGTTATGTTCGCGAATGGTTTGTTCTGTATCAACCAAGTGCTTGACTTGGTGTAAAAACCAAGGGTCAATGCGGCAGGATTCAAAGATTCTTTCAAAGGACAGATTTAGGCGGAAGGCATCAGCAAGATACCAAATACGATTGGGACCAGGTTCACGCAATTCGCGTAAGCATTTGGCTTGATCCTCTTTGGTATTTTCAGAGGCTTCGATGAATTCATCCAAACCGGTTCGGTCTGTTTCTAAGCCGCGCAAGGCTTTTTGCAGTGATTCTTGAAAGGTTCTGCCAATGGCCATGGTTTCACCCACCGACTTCATCTGCGTGGTCAGGCGGTCATTGGCTGATGGGAATTTTTCAAAGGTAAATCGCGGAATTTTAGTGACAATGTAATCGATACTGGGCTCAAATGAGGCGGGTGTCAGTCCTGAAGTAATGTCGTTTTTTAGCTCGTCTAAGGTATAACCAACCGAGAGTTTGGCGGCAATTTTCGCAATGGGAAAGCCTGTGGCTTTAGACGCCAATGCAGAGGAACGTGACACACGCGGATTCATTTCTATGACGATGATGCGACCATTTTCAGGGTTGATGGCAAACTGGACGTTTGAACCACCCGTGTCAACGCCTATTTCTCTGAGGATGGCAATGGAAGCATTGCGTAACTGTTGGTATTCTTTGTCGGTGAGCGTTTGCGCTGGTGCCACTGTGATGGAATCACCTGTATGCACACCCATGGGGTCAAAATTTTCAATCGAACAGACGATGATGCAGTTGTCCGCTTGATCGCGAACCACTTCCATTTCGTATTCTTTCCAACCGAGCAATGATTCTTCAATGAGCAGTTCATTGGTTGGCGATAAATCGAAGCCGTGCTGGCAAATTTGTTCAAATTCTTCTTGATTATAAGCAATGCCCCCGCCCGAGCCGCCTAAGGTGAAAGAAGGGCGGATGATTGTTGGGAAGCCGATTTGCGTTTGTACGCTCCAAGCTTCTTCAAGGCTGTGCGCGATCGATGCCCGCGCTGATTCGAGTCCGATTTTATCCATGGATTCTTTGAATCGTTGGCGATCTTCGGCCTTATCGATGGCATTTTGATTGGCCCCTATTAATTCGCAGTTGTATTTTTCGAGCACGCCATGATGAAATAAATCCAAAGCGCAGTTTAATGCGGTTTGTCCGCCCATGGTTGGCAGTAGGGCTTCGGGGCGTTCTTTTTCAATGATTTTCTCAACCGCTTGCCAGTGAATGGGTTCGATATAAGTGACATCAGCGACTTCTGGGTCGGTCATGATGGTGGCAGGGTTTGAGTTAATGAGAACAACCTTATAGCCTTCTTCGCGTAGGCTTTTACATGCTTGGGCGCCTGAATAGTCAAATTCGCAAGCTTGACCAATGACGATGGGGCCAGCGCCAATAATAAGAATGGTGTGAATGTCTGTACGTTTAGGCATGGTTAAGCGGGGCGTGTCATAAGTTGGATAAATTCATCAAATAAGCCCCGAACATCGTGTGGACCTGGGCTGGCCTCAGGGTGTCCTTGAAAACTAAAAGCGGGCAGCGTTTTGTGACGAATGCCTTGGATGGTTTGGTCAAATAAAGATCGATGGGTGATTTCAATGGTGTCTGGTAAGGGATCATTTGCCACAGCAAAGCCGTGATTTTGGCTGGTGATCATCACGTGATTGGTGCGTAAATCTTTAACGGGATGATTGGCGCCGTGATGGCCAAATTTCATTTTTTCAGTCGAGGCGCCACACGCCAATGCCAGCAATTGATGCCCCAAACAAATGCCAAATATAGGTATGCCAGTGGTTAATAAGTGTTGGATGGCTTCGATGGCATAAGTACAGGGTTCGGGATCGCCTGGGCCATTGGAAAGCATGATGCCATCGGGCTTGAGCGCGCGCACTGCCTCTGCCGTCGTAGTTGCAGGGACAATGGTCAAACGACAACCACGGTCTCTGAGCAGTCTTAGAATATTGTGTTTGGCGCCGAAATCATAGACAACCACATGAAATTCATCGGTGGGCTTGTCCGCTTGATCCACTTGCCAACTGTGGTCGTGCCATTCATAGGGTGTGGTGCAAGAAACAACTTGCGCCAAATCCATGTTTTTGAGGCTGCCAAATGCCAAAGCTTTTTGGTGGGCGCTGTCGGCGTCTAAATCAAGACCACTGACAATGCAAGCGGCTTGAGAGCCACTTTGGCGCAAATGGTTGGTTAAGGCACGGGTATCAATTTGTGAAATGCCCACACATTGATTTTCGACCATCCACTGGTGTAGATTTTGCTCACCTCGCCAATTGTGGTAGTGTTCGGGATAGTCGCGAACGATCAGGCCACTGGCAAAGATTTTTAACGATTCATTGTCTTCACGATTGACGCCCACATTGCCAATATGCGGATGCGTTAAGGTGATGATTTGTTGAGCGTACGAAGGGTCGGTTAATATTTCTTGATAACCGGTCATGCTGGTATTGAAAATAACTTCACCCACACAATGACCCGTGGCGCCGAGTGTACATCCTTCAAATTGTTGGCCGTCAGCCAGTATCAACAATGCACTTTTTGGCACACATATTCCTATAAATTTTAGAACGAATCTTGGTTTATGAGCCGATTATTGCCCCAAAAAGAATGAGATTGGGCATCGGTTATATGAGGCGAAATTATACCTTATAAATTTAATTATTCTGAGTGTAATTTCGCGCTTTTTGTGCCCAGTGAAAAGCGTTATAAATAACTTTCAATAAAGCACCAAAGGCATTGATTAATCGTAATTTATTCTTTTACAATGGCTATTTTAAAATCTTGATGCGGTACAATGTTGTTATGTCTTTTTCTGATATATCGCATCAACTTAAAACCGCAGATAGGGATTATTTACTTTGGGGGTCGTTCTCCATGTTGTTGGCCTATGGCGCTGTTATGGTCCTGTCAGCAACGCTTTATTTTAGCCAAGATCATTTTGGCTCGTTTTACACCATGGCGCTACGCCAATGGACCATCCTGTTTGTGGGGCTGTTGGTATTGTGGTTTATCAGTAAAATCCCCTTGTTATTTTGGCGAAAAATACGCTGGTTGTTGTTTTTATTTGGACTGGTGCTATTGGGGGTGGTGTTAATCTCTGGTATAGGCGTTGAAATCAAAGGCGCCCGTCGCTGGATAAACGTGTTAGGATTTTCTTTTCAGCCTTCTGAATACATGAAATTCGCTTTTATTGTCTTTATGGCAGGATATATTGAAAAATTTGCCATCCCGCTCAGAGAGGAGCGGTTCAATGCCATCAAAATTGTATTTTTTCCACTGGCTATTGTATTGCTGCTATTATTTTTTGAAAAAGATGGTGGCGCTATTGCGGGTGTTGTATTCATCATCATGGGCATGATGTTTTTTGCTGGGGCACATTTATTGGGTTATTTGGTCTTGGTCGCATTAATTCTGTGCTTATTTGTCGGATTGGTGGTGTTCGAGGAATATAGGCTGACTCGATTTTTAACATTTTGGGATCCCCTACAGCACTACCTCGGTGACGGTTACCAAGTGACGCATTCGATTATGGCGATCACTCAAGGGGGACTGTTCGGCGTAGGATTAGGCAATTCTGTTCAGAAAACGGGCTTTTTACCCGATGAATACTCTGATTTTATCATCGCCGTCATCATTGAAGAAACAGGTTTTTTTGGCTTGTTGTTTCTATTGCTTCTATACGGCGTCTTACTTTGGCGAATGTTCATCTTGAGTACTCAAGCGTGGAAACAAGGACATTTATTTCTGGGTTCGCTGCCATTAGGTGTGGGACTGTGGGTTGTTTTTCAAATAATGGTCAATCTTGGCACGGCTTTTGGATTATTACCGCCCAAAGGGTTGATTTTGCCGTTCATTAGTTATGGTGGGACCAATCTACTAATGATGTGCGTCTCATTTGGTCTTATTTTGCGCGCCGATATTGAGCTGAGAAGGCGTCAAAATACGGCCCACAGTCCCTCATATTCGGTCAGCCCTTGATATGGATTGGCACAACAAGACCTTGTGTGTGGCCGCCGCTGGAACAGGTGGTCATATATTCCCTGCATTAGCGGTGGCACAAAAAGCGCAAGAACACGGGGCGAAAATTGTTTGGATCGGTACCGCAGCTGGCATGGAAAACGATCTGTTAAGCCAAGCCGTTAAATCCCCCCAGTTTGAACTGAAACACATTCAATTCGTGGGTTTCTTTGGCAAAAGCCTGAGCCGTTGGTTGCTTTTGCCTTGGTATTTGTTACGCGCTATTTTTCAAGCGCGAAAAATTTTAAAAAATCAATCAGAAGTGGTGTTGTTGGCCATGGGCGGCTACGTCAGTGTGCCGGTGGTCTTGGCCGCCTATGGCTTGAAAATTCCGATTGTGGTCCACGAGCAGAACGCTTATGCTGGTATGGCTAATCGTTTAAATGTACGCTTTGCTACAATCATCTGTGTGGCTTTTTCTAGCGCTTTTCCAGCATCTAAAAAGCGCCATTTGACAGGCAATCCACTACGACAAAGCATTGTGGCACAAGCACCGCCTGACTCGTCTGAGCGTCTTGTACCCACTCAGTTTGATGCACATAGGCCTTTACGGTTATTAGTCTTTGGTGGCAGTTTGGGTGCGATTAAATTTAATGAAGTTGTGCCAGCGTGTTTATTGTGTTTACAATCTGAAGGCTACTACGTTGATTGCCAAATACAATGTGGCAAGAATCGGGCAAAAGCAGTGCAAAAAAGCATGCAACAATTGGGGGTGCGTGCTCAAGCCCATGATTTTATTGAGGACATGCCAAGTCTATACCAATGGAGCGATCTGGTCGTTTGTCGTTCTGGCGCATTAACCATAAGTGAATTGATTGTGATGAAAAAGCCCGCCATTTTGATTCCATTACCCAAAGCAACCCACGATCATCAAACGCTGAATGCCAATCACATGACCAAACAAGGGGGCGCTTGGATGCTTAAACAGAATGTTCTAAGCGAAGCCACATTGGCGGATAAAATTAAAGACATTTATCAAGACCCCACATTATTGGCCAAGACGACTTTTGAGCCCCAAGCTGATGCCACCGAAAAAGTATTGGCGTTGTGTGGCAAAACCTTGCAGAGACAATCAACATGAAAAACAATTCACAGAACATTCACATGGTCGGTATTGGCGGCACAGGCATGTCTGGCATTGCCGAATTACTGTTGGCGGTTGGATATAAGGTTAGTGGATCGGATATTGCTCAAACGGGTACCGTTAAGCGGTTGAAATCCTTGGGTGCGACCATCAATATTGGTCATAAATCAGAAGCGATCAAGGGCGCAGACGTCGTGGTTGTGTCATCGGCCATCAGCTCTGAAAATGTTGAAATAAAAATGGCCCAGACAGCGCGCATCCCAATCATTTCGAGGGCTGAAATGCTGGGTGAACTGATGCGTTTCAAACGCGGGGTTGCGGTCGCTGGGACCCATGGCAAAACCACCACCACCTCAATGATTGCTTCCATATTGGCGAAGGCTGATTTGGATCCAACTTACGTCATTGGTGGGCGCTTGAATGCGATTTCGGCCAATGCCAAATTAGGGCAAGGCGAATATTTGGTAGCAGAAGCCGATGAAAGCGATGCCTCATTTTTACAGCTGCAACCCGTGGTTGCTGTGGTCACAAACATCGATGAAGACCACATGCAGACTTATGACAACAGCAGTCAAAAACTGCACGATGCCTTTGCTGAATTTTTACACCATCTGCCTTTTTGGGGCGTGGCGGTATTGTGCGCTGACGACCCAGGCATCACAAAAATCTTACCGCATGTATCGCGTAAAATCACCAGCTTTGGCTTTTCAGATCACGCCGATTTTCGCGCAACAAACGTTCGCCAAGCGGGCGCTCAGATGTTTTTTCAGTTGGTGATCAAAGAAGTGTCACACGGGGAAATCTGCCTCAATTTACCTGGAGAACACAATGTGCTCAATGCCATGGCAGCCATTGCTGTGACCTTGACGGTCATTGATGATTTAAATGTGGGCATGCGTGCTATTCGTGATGCATTGGCAGAATTTTCAGGTGTAGGGCGCCGATTCGAAACCCATTCGGTTCAATGGCAAAGTAAAAATTTAACGTGGATGGATGATTATGCGCATCATCCCAAAGAAATGATTGTCACCTGGCATGCCGCCAAAGGATGCTGGCCAAACCGTAGAATATTATTGATCGTCCAACCGCATCGCTACTCAAGGGTACAGCATTTGTTTGACGAATTTGTTCAAGCCCTCAGTCAGGTAACACCAGATATTTTATTGCTCATGGATGTTTATGAAGCAGGCGAAAAACACATAGAGGGTGCTGATTCACAAGCCTTGGGGACGGCGCTTCGGACATTGGCTGTGAATAATGTGGTGGGTGTCAAAGATGAACACGCATTGCAAGAAACACTTAGCCGAATTGTTAAAGAGGACGATGTGGTTATTAGTATGGGCGCAGGCAGTATCTCTATGTGGGTTAAAAATATTTTTGAGGCCACGTCATGAGTGATTATGCTCGCCTCAAAGCGCGCGCGCAAAAAGCACTGAATGCCCTACCACAACAAGGCAAAATAATGGTGCTTAGAGGCGGCGAGTCGGGCGAACGTGAAGTGTCATTGGCCAGTGGTCATTTTGTTTATGAAGCTTTGCGCAAAAACGGCGCAGAGGTCATTGACTTTGTCATTGACAAATGGTCGGAAGTGCCGAGCAGAATACTTAAAGACCAGCCTGATAAAGTGTTAAACCTGCTCCATGGGGCCGGTGGCGAAGACGGCCAGATGCAATATTTACTCAGCGCCATGGGCATCCCTTATGCCGGCAGTCAGGGTCGGAGTTGTTTGCTCGCCATGGACAAGATGGTTTCTAAAATGATTTGGCGTGAACAGGGATTAATCACACCCCATGCCTATTATGCCCACTGTGTTGCAGATATAAAATGGCAACACCCCATCGTCATTAAGCCCGTTGCTGAAGGCTCGAGCATTGGTTTACACTTGATTCGTTTACAATCTGAATTGGAAGCGGTCTTACCACAAATTGATTTTAGCCAGCCTATGATGGTAGAAGATTTGGTTGAAGGCGTAGAATTAACCGTCGGCATTTTGGATGGCGAAGCCTTACCCGCCATTGAAATCAAATCCGCCAGTGGTGTTTATGATTATCATGCCAAATACATTGCTGATGATACCCAATTCATCACGCCTCCGCCATGGTTGAGTGAAGAGCGACATGAACGGTTAAAAGCAACAGCTCTGCACGCTTTCAATGCCTTTGATTGCGAACAATGGGGCAGGGTGGATTTTATGCAAGACGCCCAAGGTCAAGATTGGTTGATTGAAGTTAATCTCATCCCAGGAATGACAGACCACAGTCTGGTGCCAATGGCAGCAAAACAGGCAGGATTGTCTTTTGCTGATGTATGCGCTTTGTTGGTTCAAGGCATAGATGAAACATGTTAAAGGCTCATCAAACACAGATTATTTCTGTCATTGCGGGCATCATTGTGGTCTTAGTCTGTGTCAGCATCAGTCAAATAAATGTCCGAAAAATTGAGGTGAGTGGACATCATCCTCACGTGTCGCTCAATGGATTACGCGTGGTTCTTGAGCCGATCAGAACCAAAAATTGGTGGACGATTGACCACGAAGCCATTGAAGAACAATTGAGTGAATTTGCCTGGATCAAGCAGGTCGAAATCAAAAAGCTTTGGCCAGCTGTTATCAGCATCACTTTGACGGAGCATCGTCCCAAACTAAAGTGGCAAGACGATAAAATTTTGACCGATAATGGTCAGTGGTTTTATGTCACAGAACAGGACTCTGAGGATGTTAAGAACTTGCCCTTGTTAAAGGCCAGTACGGCCAATATCCAGGTTGTTTCAAAATATTGGTCAACTCTGTGGACGACTTTTCATGATGCAGGTAATCCCATACAAATCATTCAAATCACACCTTGGGGTAGCTGGCAAATCGAACTGCACGATGGTTTGATATTGGTGTTTGACGAACAAGCTATTCCTAAGAAAATAAAGCAGATAGCAAAGTTTATTCAGTCTGAACATTATGTTCGTATGGTTGGGAAAAAGCAATTTGATTTAAGGTACAATAACGGCTTTGCATTGAATGATTTGGAATAGCCAACAATCAGTGCTATAAAGACGCTTAATTAAGCGTTTGTTGCGCATAGACAGACAATACTTTTGACACGATCGTCGGAGCACGCATGGCACAAGACTCAATCAATAGAACTTTAATCACTGGACTCGATGTAGGCAGCTCTAAAGTCACCGTTGTTGTCGCTGAAATATTGGCCGATGGGCGATTTGAAGTTATTGGCACAGCCTCGCATCCTTCGCAAGGACTGAAGCAAGGTGTGGTCGTCAATATTGAAACCACCGTTCATGCCATTCGAGAAGCAGTCAATCAAGTTGAATTAATGGCCGATTGTAAGATCGAGCATGTTTGGGCAAGTATTTCGGGCAATCACATCGCCTCAAGAGATACCACAGGAATGGTCGCCATAACAAACAATGAAGTGAGTTTGGCCGACGTTCAAAGAGTCTTAGACAGTGCGAGCACCATTGCATTGACCGCTGATCAGCGCATGCTGCATGTAGTCCCACAAGAATACATCATTGATCATCAAGCAGGGATTGCCGAACCAGTCGGTATGTCCGGCGTCCGCTTGGAAGTGAAAGTACACATGATCACTTGCGCCTCCAGCGCATTGCAGAACTTAACCAAATGCATACAACAATGCAATTTAGGTATAGCAGGCATTGCTTTAGAATCTTTGGCCGCCAGTCATGCGGTTTTAACCGATGATGAGCGAGAGTTGGGCGTTTGCGTGATTAACATTGGTGCAGGCAAAACGGATATGACCATATTTGTCGAAGGCGCATTGTGTCATGTGAGTACTGTGCCAATTGCAGGCCACCAAGTGACGCGTGACATTGCCATGTTGCTAAGAACCCCTCGGCATGACGCTGAAAATATAAAATTAGAACATGCTTATGCTTATAGCGAATTGGTTGATATCAACGATGTTATCCAAGTTACCAGTGTTGGTGGCAGGGCGCCGCGGGAGTTGACTTTGGAAACATTGGTGCCTGCGGTTGAGATGCGCTATGAAGAAATTCTAAAGCTCGTGCAAGAGCACATCACACGATCGGGTTATTTGGAAATGTTGCGTGCTGGCATTGTCATCACTGGAGGTGGATCTAAAATTCAAGGTCTGGTTGAATTGGCCGAACAAGTTATGGAAATGCCCACCAGAATAGGCGAACCCCACGGTTTTGATTCGGTCATTCCTGAGATATATGACCCGCAATACGCCACTTGTATTGGATTGCTCATTCATGGAAAAAATTATTTAAATGAATCCAAAAATCAAGATAAAAAGCCAGCCAAACCAAGAAAAAACGGCATTTTTAAACAAACCAAAGCCTGGATTACCAATAATTTTTAACCGACCATCAATCAACAACATATGATACAACAAGCAACCATCAAATATCCCATTCGAGTTTCGGGTGTGGGCCTGCATAACGGCAAGTCCGTTGACATCGTTCTGCGCCCAGCAAATGTCAATAGTGGCGTGATTTTCCGTCGAATTGATCTAGATGAGCCTTTGGAATTTAAAGTGTCACCAGAATTGGTCAAAGAAACCACCTTATGCACGACATTGGTATTGAACGGTCATAAAGTTGCCACCATTGAGCACTTAATGTCTGCTCTATATGGCTTGGGCATTGACAACATATTGATTGACATCAACGCCCCAGAGGTGCCCATATTAGACGGCAGTGCTTCTGAATTTATTTTTATCCTCCAGTCGGTCGGCATACAATTACAAACTGAGAAAAAACGCTTCGTGCGCATTTTAGAGCCCATCAAAGTCTATGATAAAAAGGGTGGCTGGGCCCAAATTGAACCCTATAAAGGCTTTAAATTAAGCTTCTCCCTTGATTTCAATCATCCTTCTTTTCAAGATAAAGACAGCGTGTGTACCATTGATTTCTCTCAAACTTCTTATCTTAAAGAATTATCCAGAGCTCGGACCTTCGGATTTCAAAAAGACGTGGAAATGCTCCATAGAAATAATATGGCATTGGGCGGCAGCGTCAATAATGCCATCGTTCTCGATGAATCAGGACCTGTCAACAAAGACGGCTTCCGCATCAATGAAGAACCGGTAAAACACAAACTTTTGGATGCTGTGGGCGATTTGTATGTGTTTGGACAATACATCATCGGCTCTTATTCAGCGCATAAATCCGGCCATGCACTGAATAATAAATTGCTGTGTGAAATGATCAAAGAAACTTCGGCTTGGACGACTGTGACATTTGATCGTGAACAAGACATTCCCATAAATTTCATTCAATCAAAAGTCGCCTAAAACCCCTCTGATTTGAGCGCATGTCAGCGGATTCATTTGTCTTAATCGGGAAAATCGACGGGGTTTATGGCGTTAAAGGCTTTTTAAAGGTTTATTCTTATACTCAGCCTCGAACTGAGATCCTCAACTGGCCTAATTGGTATTTAAAACGCAATGACGCCTATACCCTTGCAGACATTGAAAGTGTTCAGTCTCACAGGAACGGTGCATCGGTGCTGCTGAAATTAAAAAATGTGGAGACGCCAGAGGCTGGATTGTTGTACTCAGGCGTTGAAATTTATTTGCCCGAACAAGATTTTACCAAACTCGATACTGGGGACTATTATTGGCATGAATTGATTGGCATGAGCGTCATCAATCAGCATGGCGTGCACTTGGGTGAGGTGGTTAAACTGATGGAAACGGGTGCCAATGATGTGCTGGTCGTACAAGGCGCGCAAAAATATTTGATTCCTTATCGCAAACCAATCATTGTAACTGCCATTGAGCATAATAAAATCCATGTCAATTGGGAAGTTGATTGGACATGATGCAAGAAATAATGTGTCAAAATGACCGAATTTGAACCATGCGTATAGAGATCATCACCTTATTTCCTAATATGTTTTCAGCGTTAAGCCAAGAGGGTGTGATCGCGCGCGCAATTAAACAACAACTTTGTACATTGCATTTTTGGAATCCACGCGACTATGTGGCAGATGATTACAAAAAAGTCGATGACAAACCCTATGGTGGGGGTGCTGGCATGGTCATGATGTATGAACCCCTCAATCGATGCATTGTTGATATGTACCAAAAAGTGGGCAAGGTGCCGCTCTATTATTTATCTCCGCAAGGGGCGGCATTCAACCAAGCTACAGCCAATGTTTTGAAGGAACAATCGCATTTTGCCTTGTTGTGTGGTCGCTATGAGGGCATTGATGAACGGATCATCGAACGACATGTAGAGGCGGAGATCAGTCTGGGTGATTTTATCGTCAGTGGTGGAGAGTTGCCGGCCATGTGTGTGATTGATGCTTGTATTCGATTATTACCCACCGCCTTAGGTTCAGCAGAATCGGCCTTGTATGAATCATTTAGTCAGCCGAATTGTTTAGAAGCACCGCACTATACACGGCCACAAATGATTGATGGTATGGCGGTGCCAGAGACCTTAGTCTCTGGCGATCATCAAGCCATTGCGCGCTGGCGAGCGCAACAAGCGCTTAAAGCGACGGCAAAAAAACGACCAGACTTAATCAATAAGCCTTGCAATCATAAAAACCCAAAATCTTCATAATTGGGTGCGGGGTTTCTATGAAAAAAGCAGGATTAAGGTGTATAATTCAGCGCTCAAAATTTCAACCAAATATTTTTTATAGGTTTCGTTATGAGTGAGTTTCGTTATCTTGAAAATCTACCCAATTACGAGGTAGAGGAAGGGGAAAAATACATGAATCCCCGTCAACTGAAACATTTTAGAGAAAAATTGTCCACCTGGAAAAAAATGCTATTAGCAGAGGCGGATGAAACCATCAATAACATGCGCAATGATACAGAAAACATGGCGGATGAACTAGATCGAGCGTCCAAAGAAGAAGAATTTCGCTTAGAGTTACGCACGCGTGAGCGCGAAAGCAAATTGATTCGCAAAATTGAAGATGCGATATTACGCATCGACCGTGGGGACTATGGCTTCTGCAAAGAAAGTGGCGAGAAAATCGGCGTGGGTCGTTTGGATGCGCGTCCAACCGCTGACCTGAGTATAGAAGCCAAAACTCGGATGGAGAAACGCGAAAAACAAGGCATACAAGAGTAAGGCTTCATTGAAAGCCATAAATCTATAATCAACTAAGCGAGGATAGCATGATAAATACACTGAATAAAATTTTTGTTTTTACTGGAGGCTTGATGCTTCCAACAATGGCATTGGCTGAAAGTAGCACGGAAAGTAGCATCTTAAGCATAGCGCCACTCATTTTACTTTTTGTGGTCTTTTACTTTATACTCATTCGGCCACAGCAAAAGAAAGCCAAAGCGCACAAGGAAATGATCGGCAAACTGTCCAAAGGCGATGAATTGCTCACCTATGGTGGGGTTTTGGGTCGCGTCGTTGAGACTGATGAAAATTTTGTGCTCATTGAAGTTGCTGAAAATGTCCATTTGAAAGTTCAACGCGCGGGGGTTTCTTCATTAATGCCCAAAGGCACTTATAGATCGACATTTGGGTCGGAATCTTAATCGTTTGAAACGCCCAATTCCACGCATACAACATTCGCAACATTCTGCTATAAACCGCCATGTTAAAAAATAAAGGGGCTGTTGAGGTGGTTCCCCTCAATCGGAATGCTTTATGGCGAATTCTAATCATCATACTGGTCATTGGTGCCAGCAGTTTGTATGCTTTGCCCAATTTATTTGGTGAAGACCCTGCCATTCAGATTTCTGCCCAACGCGGCGTTAATCTGACCTTAAGCAAATTAGAGCGTTTACAAAACACCATCGAAAAATCGGGCATCACAGTCAAAAGTGCCGTGTCTGAAGCCGATAAATATGTGCTACGCTTTAACTCGTCAGCTGACCAGTTAAAAGCCAAAGCCATTGCCGATGAAACTTTGGGTCGTGGTCACATCATTGCCCTTAATTTGGCGCCAGCCACACCCATGTGGCTCAGCGATTTGAATGCACAACCCATGTATCTTGGTCTAGATTTGCGTGGCGGGGTCTATTTCCTGATGGAGGTTGATGTTAAAGCCGCACTGAATAATACCGCAGAACGTCGGGTTGATGAAGTCAGACGCACATTAAGAGAAGCGCGATTACGCTATGTTGCCATCAAGCGCGAAGGTGACTTTGGCGTACGCATTAAATTGGTTCAAGCGCAAGAAAGTGACAAAGCCATTGAGACATTGGAGCGCGATTTTACCGATAGTCACGTTGATGAAGTGGCCAATGAAGCGGGAACCATCATTATTAAATTAACCGAATCGGCCATACAAGATATTCGTCGATTTGCAGTCAAACAAAACATCACCACCTTGCGCAATCGTGTCAATGAACTGGGGGTGGCTGAGCCCATCATTCAACAGCAAGGCGCCAACAGAATCATTGTTCAATTGCCTGGGGTACAAGATACAGCACGAGCCAAACAAATATTAGGCGCCACAGCCACCTTGGAATACCGCTTGGTCGATGACACCAAAAATGCCAGAAATGCTGCTCGGGTGGGCTTTGCACCACCTGGGACCAAACTGTATTATTTCCGTGATGGCACGCCTATTTTATTAAAGCGTTCTGTGATTGTGACCGGTGACAGCGTGGTCAATGCGCAATCGGGCATTGACGGTGATTCGGGTACGCCCATGGTTTCCGTGACCTTGGATTCTGCCGGTGGTTCACGTATGTTGGCAACGACCAAACAAAACATCAACAAAAGGATGGCGGTGGTATTCATCGAAACACGCTCTGAGACTGTTGAAGAAAACGGCGAAAAAGTGCGTAAGCGGAGCACTTATGAATCGGTGATCAATGCGGCAACCATCAGAGGTCAGTTTGCCAATCGTTTTCAAACCACAGGCCTGGATTCACCAACAGAGGCGCGAGATTTGGCATTATTGCTCAGAGCAGGCGCATTAGCCGCCCCTATGGACATCGTTGAGGAACGTACCATTGGCCCCAGTTTGGGCGCAGACAACATCAATCAAGGCTTTTTATCGGTCGTGCTTGGATTGGCATTGGTTTTGATTTTCATGATTGTGCGTTACAAGGTTTTTGGTCTCATTGCCAACATGGCTTTGTGTATGAATCTGGTGTTAATCGTCTCAGTATTGTCACTGCTCCAAGCCACATTAACCTTGCCCGGCATCGCTGGCATCGTATTGACCGTTGGTATGGCAGTGGATGCTAATGTGCTGATATTCGAGCGCATCAGAGAAGAACTTAGGAAAGGTCAAGCCATTCAATTGGCGATTTCGGCGGGATACGAAAGGGCGTTTATAACCATTGCCGATGCAAACGTGACGACATTGATCGCTGCATTGGTGCTTTTTGGATTTGGCACAGGTCCGATTAAAGGTTTTGCCGTCACCCTTTCAATCGGTATATTAAGCTCTATGTTCACAGCCATTCTTATGACTCGCGTGATCGTCAATAGCATTTATGGTAAGAAACTCAACTTGAAGAAATTACCCATATGACACCAGTTTACGGAAAAATTCCTTTTACCAAATGGCGCAAACTCGCCGTGATATTTTCATTGACCATGATCGTCGGCTCCATCGCGTCCTTGGCATTTAGAGGCTTAGAGTTTGGAATTGACTTTACTGGGGGAACATTGGTTGAGATTGGTTACCCAACCCCTGCCAATACCACAAAAATTCGTGAGGCTTTAAGCACACAAGGCTTGAGCGATTTTGAAGTCACTTTCTTTGGTTCAGACCGTGACGTCTTGGTACGCATTGCCCCACAAGAAACCTTGAGCAATGCCCAATTAAGCGAGAAAGTATTAGAGGTTGTGCGCGGACTGGATGCTGATGTGGCCTTGCGTCGTGTAGAATTTGTGGGTCCAAAGGTCGGTGAAGAACTGACCACAGACGGTGGTTTGGCCATGCTTTATGCTTTGATTGGCATTTTGATCTATGTGGCATTCCGATTTGAATGGCGCTTTGCTGTGGGTTCGGTTGCGGCCTTGGTTCACGATGTCATCATCACCTTAGGCTTGTTTTCATTGTTGGGTTTATCTTTCGATCTAACTGTGCTGGCCGCCATTCTCGCCATCATTGGTTATTCTTTGAATGATACCATCGTTGTGTTTGACCGCATTCGTGAAAACTTCATCAATCTACGTAAAGGCACACCCTTAGAAGTGGTCAACCAATCACTCAACGACATGTTAGCCAGAACGTTGATGACCTCTATCACCACTTTGATGGTTTTATTTGCCCTGTTTATCGTTGGCGGAGAGATCATTCATAATTTTTCTTCTGCATTGATCATCGGCGTGGTCATCGGTACCTATTCATCCATTTATGTTGCATCGACGACGGCGATTGCCTTGGGCATAAACAAAGAGCTCATGATGCCAGCTGAGAAAGAGGGCGCAGATCCAGAAGGCTCAAACATCTTAGCAAGGCAGCTAGAGAACAAAAATCGACGCGCAAACAGAAAATAATGCTCTAAGCAAGCTAAAAAACGACGGTTTTTATTGAAATCATCGCCAATCTTGCTATAATAAATTTAAATTATCTAATCACTCAGCACCGATCTGAACACAAAACTTCAACCAATAGCTTCTACTCAATTGTTAATCTGGCAACAGACTCAAGCCTTTATGCAACGCATTGGCTGCGTCTTTGTTGTCCAATTTCTATGGCGCAAAATGAAGATATGCTCTATGCTTATGGACAGAAAACCCCTTTCTATTGATTTATGACTGCACTGCAACTGAGCCCAAAAAACAATTTATTCTTAACCAGACTGTGCGGTCATTTGAACGAACACATCAAATCCATTGAGCGCCATTTCAACGTCTGCATCAACCAGCGTGGATTTGATTTCCAATTTGAAGGCAATGAATACTCGGTGAAAATTGCCAGTCAAATAATTAAAACACTGTTTAACGAAGCCAATGAGCGTGAAATACACGCCGAAGACGTGGCAGCCATGCTCGCTGTATGTGATAAGCATCAAACTGATAGTGAAACCAACGAGCTCAATGCTTTTGAAATACTAAAAGTAGGACGTAAGCGCATTAAGACTTACGGTAAAAACCAACTGCGATACATTTATAACCTACGGACATTACCGCTTAATTTTGCCATAGGTTCAGCGGGCACAGGCAAAACCTATTTGGCGGTTGCCGCAGCGGTCGAAGCATTAGAAAAAGATGAAGTAAAACGCATTGTTTTGACTCGACCAGCGGTTGAAGCTGGTGAGAAGTTAGGCTTTTTACCTGGCGACTTAACCCAAAAAGCCGATCCATACCTCCGCCCCTTATTGGATGCATTGACTGATATGTTGGGCGCTGAGCAGGTTGAAAAACATTTGCAAACGAATGTGATTGAAGTAGCGCCATTGGCTTATATGCGTGGTCGTACTCTAAACGACAGTTTTATGATTTTAGATGAAGCGCAGAACACCACGATCTTACAAATGAAAATGTTTTTAACCCGCATTGGATTCAATTCAAAAGCCGTTGTAGCGGGCGATGAATCTCAAATTGATTTGCCTCATCACCAACAATCTGGATTGATAAAAATGCCAGATATATTAGGCAAAGTGCCCGATATAGGTTTTAATGTCTTTACCCCAGACAATGTGATGCGACATAGTTTGGTCAAGGACATCATCAATGCATTTGATCAGTATAATGATAACCAAAGGGAACAATCAAACAAAACCACTAAGATGAAAAATTATGGATAAATCAGAAATTTTCGTTTCAATTTCTACGGAAATTGAAGAACCCCCGTCGATAAGCGTCACTCAGATCTGGGTGGCACAAACATTCCATCAAGCCGTTTCAGAGAGCCCAGCGCAAATGAATGTGCGCTATTGTACGGCGTCTGAAATACAAGCGAGTAATCTAGAATTTCGAGGCATAGATTACCCAACCAATGTGCTATCTTTTTCCATCAGTGAAAAGCAACAAGATTGGTTTAAAAAAGTCGGTGAACCCCGACATTTGGGCGATATTATGGTCTGTCCAAGCATTGTCCGCCAAGAAGCCGATGCAATGGGCATTGAATATCAACACCGATTAGCGCATATCGTCATTCATGGCACGCTTCATTTGCTCGATTTTGATCATATGAACGATGAAGAAAGGCAAAAGATGGAAGCAATGGAATCGCAAATCATGCTCAGTTTAAATTATCCAGATCCATGGCGCAATGAAGATGAATGATGAATTGAACAAAAATACTTCGTTATTCACGTGGTTGAGTAGCTTGATGCTTAATAAGGATAAGCCTGAGGGCATTGAGATGCTCAGAGAACAGTTAGGTGAGGCAACGCGCGAGGGGGTTTTGAATTCTGAAGCCTTGCAAATGATTGAAGGCATTCTAAAAGTCAATGAGTTAAGGGTCAAAGACATCATGATACCCAGACCAGAAATGAATACGGTTGATGTGCATGCCTCGCTTGAGCACATTCTGGAAATCATTGAAGAAAAACAGCATTCACGTTATCCTGTTCTTGAAGGAGATGAACCCGTTGGTGTTTTATTTGCCAAAGATTTATTGCCAAACTTGTACGCCAAACCCAAAGAATGGAACATGAAAAAAGTGGTACGAACCATACGTTCAGTGCCAGAAAGCCAGCGCTTAAATTTTCTACTGAAAGATTTTAGAGATTCGCGTCAGCATATGGCCATCGTGCTCGATGAACACTCAGAATTGGTCGGCCTTATTACCATTGAGGACGTTTTAGAGCAAATCGTCGGTGAGATCAACGATGAACACGACGCACTGGGCGAGATGTTCATTATCAATCATGGTAAGCAATACAGCATCAAAGGATTGACGCCCTTAACCGACATGCGCGAGCGATTCAAGGTGCCCTTTGAATCAGATTCGGATACATTGGCTGGTTTGTTATTAGAACGGTTTGAACACTTGCCAGAAAAAGGCGAGAAGATTCATATAGATGGCTACAGTTTTCGGGTGTTGCAAATCGACGAACGCAGAATTCAATTGGTCAGTGTAAAACCGCTTCGAGAAACGGAATGATCTGAAATGACATTGTTGGCGGCTGATTGCACAGGGCAGGGCCCACCAATGGTAGTTTTGCACGGCCTTTTTGGTGACAAAGACAATTTAAAACTCATCGCTCGGCAATTCTCCGACCGATTTACCGTCCATCGACTTGATTTGCCGAATCATGGCGAATCGCTGCGCTACGATGCTATGGATTTCCCATTTTTTGCTGAACAAGTTGCCGCTTATATCGCAAACTTGGGTGAGCCAGTGACCTTAATTGGTCATTCCTTAGGCGGAAAAACAGCGATGCGCATGGCTTGCAAACACGCAGAGCAAGTCTCACATCTTATCGTTATAGACATTGCGCCACGGTTGAACGATGGGCGATTTGATGATCTTTTAAAAGGGTTGGTTGCCGTTGATTTGAAACAACAGCTTAATCGAAAAACAATTGGAGCCGCATTAGAACCATACATTAAGGAAAACTCAATCCGTCAGTTTTTGATGAAAAGTCTTCATCAAACGATTGATGCAAGCGGGGCTGAGCAATGGGCTTGGCGCTTTAACTTACAAGCCATCAACAACCATAACAAGGACTGGCTAGAACCAGGGATTGAGCCAAACGATCAATTTTCTGGGCGGAGTGATTTTATTCGTGGTGCCTTATCGGACTATGTTCGTGACCAAGATATCGCAATCATTGAAAAGCATTTCCCCAAAGCCACTGTACACACCGTAGAAGGCGCAGGTCACTGGGTTCATGCAGAAAAACCCAAAGCCTTCATTGAGCTGTTAGATGCCCTTTTAGCCTCGTAACGCCTGACATCCAGTTAAAAACGAAAATGGGTCAACAGCCACATTCAGACAAGATTATGTAGATAACGACATTTCTTCTTCATAATTAAGTACAATCACCCGCGCAGGGACATTTTGTAAATGTCCAATATTTAAAATAATAATGTGCCAACAACCATAATCCGACAATATCATTTAGATAACTGCATTTCTCATTCGTAATGAATTACGAATAGTCACCGTAGGGGCATTTTGCTAAATGTCCAATACTTATAATTTGCAGGTTCAAAATGATAAAAACAAGTCCACTGTTATCCTCTCAATCCACTGTAAAGCAATTTTTGCAAAAGCACGCTGTTAATTTGTTTGAACTCGTGATGATGAATCCTATAAAAGACGCAATATCTAAGATAAATCGCCGAGCACTCTATGCAATCAGTACGACCATCATGCTATCGGTATTTCTGTCCGCTTGTGGTGGTGGCGGCGGAGGCGGCACTGGTACGACTACACCAATTAACTCGAACACAACGCCTACTGGAACGACTCCACCGATTAATGCGAACACAACACCCACTTTTTCGATTACGAGTGGTCGTTTGACTTTCAATGAAGATTTTGCCTCACCCCAGTCGATTGCCACTGTGAGTAATGCGACATCACTCGCGGTCAATCAATCCTCTACAGGCGTGGTCAGCATAACCACTTCAGTGAATGGTGTTTCTATATCGAACATAGCCAATGCTTTTGGTCAAACCACTTTGACCATTACCGCCAGCAATGGTAATCTTAGGGCTTCAACTCAGGTGGTTGTGACGGTAAATGCGATCAACGATACGCCAACTTTAACAGTCACAACGAACAGTATCTCAACCCTGGGTGGATTTGCTCAGATTACCATTGGTGTCACAGCCCAAGATGTTGAGCAAGGCACTTTACCCTTTACTGTGGATACCTCAACTTTGGTCAGGGTGACGACATCGGCCAATGCCATTTTCTTGGATGCCATTGCGGGTGCCTCAGGTCAAACCACCTTAACCGTCAGGATTTCTGATAATGCGGGGATCATTGTCACGCAAATAATCGCTGTTGATGTGACCATTCGCTCCAGCACCCCACCTCAGCTGATGATTTCAACCAACCGTATCATTGTACTAGAGGACTTTACCTCCTCTGTGGTGATCACTGCTACGGCCACCGATGCTGAGAATGAAGCAATAACCCTCTCAATCAGTTCAACCACACATCGTGTGAATGCGGTTTCATCGGTTGTTGCAAACAATAGGGGCAGCATTACATTATCAGCGGTGAGCAATCGCAATGGGACTACAACCTTAACTGTACATGCAACCGATGCGGGTGGAGATTCGACATCTGTTGAGGTGGTCGTGGTTATTATGGCGGTCAATGATACGCCCACTTTAACAGTAACAACGAACAGTATTTCAACCCTGGGTGGATTTGCTCAGATTAGCATTGGTGTCACAGCCTACGATGTTGAGCAAGGTACTTTGACCTTTACTGTGGTTGCCTCATCCTTAGGTGTGGTTAGCGTGACGACATCGACCAATGCCATTTTGTTGGATGCCATTGCGGGTGCCTCAGGTCAAACCACCTTAACTGTTAGGGTTTCTGATAATGCGGGGGTCACTGTCACCCAAACAATTGCTGTTAATGTGAGCATTGTCCTCAGCAACCCACCTCAGTTGATGATTTCGACTAATCGTATCATTGTGCAAGAAGATTTCACCACCTCTGTGGTGGTTACAGCCACGGTCACCGATGCTGACGGAGATGCAATCACTCTTTCAATCAGTTCAACCACCCATCTTGTGAATGCGGTTTCATCGGTTGTTGCCAACACTATGAGCAGCATTACATTATCATCGGTGAACAATCTCAATGGCACCACCACCTTAACTGTACGCGCGACCGATGCAGGTGGGCAATCGACGGCTGTTGAGCTGGTTGTTGTTATCATGGCGGTCAATGATCCACCCATCTTAATTGTCTCAACCCATGCCTTGGTACTCAATGAGGATTTTGCAAGCACTCAATCCGTTGTTACAGTGATGAATGTCGATGGAGATGCACAAGTTATAAATGTGACTGAATCCAACTCTGGGGTGGTTAATGTAACGACTTCAGTGTCGGGCGTCTTTGTTTCGAGCACTGCCAATGCTTCTGGTCAAACCACCTTAACCATTGCTGTGAGTGATGCTCAACTCACTGTCACAACCCAAGTTGCCGTGACGGTGCTCATGGTCAATGACCCGCCCACTATAACCGCCATTACAACCACTTCCTTAACGCTCTCAGAGGATTTTATCACGACCTTTTCAATTGCAGTGTTTGGGCATGATTTCGATGGTGACACACTGACTATAAGCGTGAGTGAATCCAGAAGGGGGGTCGTCTCTGTCACAACCGTCGCTTCAAGTGTTCGTGTCTCGAGAATCGCTCATGCCAATGGCCAAACCACTTTAACCATCTCAGTTAATGACGGTATGGTCAGCGCCTCAACTCAAGTGGTGGTCCAGGTCGTTGCAGTGAATGACCCCCCAACAATCACCGTTACGACTAACAATATATCAACCATTGCTGGATTTTCAGCCATCACCATCGGTGTGACAGCCAACGATGTTGAGCAAGGCCCGTTGACCTTTACTGTGGAAGCCTCAATCATGGGTGTGGTCAGGGTGACGACATCAGCCAATAGCATTGTTTTGAATGCAATATCTGGTGGTTCAGGTCAAACCATTTTAACGGTCCGTACAACAGACCGTGATGGCTTGTCAATTAGCCAAATCATTGCTGTTAATGTGTCAGTTTTGTCCAGTAGTTCGTCACCTGTGTTGACTGTTTCGACCAATCACATCATCGTACAAGAAAGTTTTACAACCCCTGTGGTCATTGCAATCACAGCCACAGATACTGATGGTGATCCAGTAAATCTTTCTGTTAGTTCGTCTTCACATCTGGTGGATGTCGCTATATCCCCACTGAGCAATGGTCAAAGCAACATCACTTTAACGGCCATTACCAACCTCAATGGCACGACCACATTGACCGTCCGTGCAAGCGATGGGGGTGGCCAATTTGATTCTACTGAGATTGTGGTTGTGGTCAATTCCGTTTTCAACCCCATATCATTGACCTTATCAACCTCTGTCGTCAGCTTATCGGCCTTTGGAAATCAACTCAATCGTAATGTACAAAATGTGAGCATCAGCAATCCAGGCAATGAAAACATCAGGGCTCAATTTGCTGTCTCCATTGGTGGAGACTCTATATTTTCAGCTAATCCAACACCCTTAGTCAGTTTTTCCACCACTGCAGTCGTGACTGAAACCACGTTGAATGCTATTGCCCAAACGGCGCAATTGTATTTCACCATTGCCCCTGATCGCACAGGTACGGCCACTCTGACTATACAGCTGATTGATCTGAGTCGTTTTAGCACGTCGCAGCAAACCATGGTGGTTCAAGTCAATCCAGTGGCTAAAACTCCAGTCATCGCTTATACCAACTCAAGTATCGCAAACTTAGGCGTGCATGGGGGTCACCTTTACGCCAATTCAGTGAGTACCGCCCAAGCGATCACGTCGTTTTTGACAGAGGCTCAGGCTTTGGGTGGTCATTTGATCAACATAAATACGGTTGAAGAGTTCAATTTTGTCAATGTACTCACAAATCCAATAATTATTAATGAGTCTTGGATTGGAATGGTTTTACCACAATTAGCTCTTCCAGGTGAGCTGTCTTGGGTGACGGATAACAGCACCATTGCTTATGGCTTTGTTAGTACCACTGTTAGTAATGTTGGTAGGGTCACTGTCTATCCAGGTCATTACAATTTGAATTGGAATTCTGCTACTGGGCTAATTGCCAATAGAGATCCATCCAGCCCTCCCTCCGTATTTAATTGGGTTATTTATGCTCAAGGGGAACAGCGTTTTTACCTGTTAAATGATGCTGGTGATACAAATCATCCTGCACGTCGTGGGCTTTATGAATTTCCTCAAGGCCTAACGCCCGTTTCTATGATGCCGAGGCCGTCCATCGCTCTATTGGGTAGCTCATCTGCCACTGTCAGCTTGATCGGTTTTGATATGAACGGCGATGCGATAAACGCAGCGAATTGGTCAGCAAGGGATCCAGCTGGGGGCACTGGGCAATTTATCTCAACTTATCAAGGCTCTGGCGTTCAAACCGTTGATATGGTTTACACGCCTGATCAAAATTTTGATGGACCAACAACGGTTGTGGTCACCTTACAAGTGAATGGTTTAAGCACGACTGCGGGCATTTCATTTACTGTGGATGCGCCACCCATTGTGGCCTTGTCAACGAACACCATTGTCCTGAATGAAGATTTTACGCCTTTTGATATAGGCACCACCGTGACAGAGGGACTTAGTCGCTTGCCCTATACAGTGCAAGCCTCTTCTTCTGGCGTAGTGACCATAACCACCTCAATCAATGCCATTCAATTAACGCCAATAGCTCATGTCAGTGGCAGTGTGACACTGACGGTTCAGGCAATAGATGCTGCACAACAATCTGTATCAACTGAGGTTGTTGTGACAGTAAGGGCGGTGAATGATCCCCCAACCCTATCGGTCTCAAGCGATAACATTTCAATTTCTGGTGGATTTGCTCCCTTCGCCATTAACACGACCGCCATGGATGTTGAAGACGGCCCCTTGTCTTTTTCAGTGCAAGTCTCAACCACAGGCATCGTTGGCATTAGCACTTCGGTCAATACCATTACATTGAGTCCGCTTTTAGGGCGTTCGGGTCAAACCACCTTAACCGTCAGTGCGATTGACACATCAAATACAACTGTGGTTAGAACCATCGCTGTCAATGTGATAGTGAGCACAAGCACAACGCCCGTGCTCAGTGTATCGACCAACCGCATTTATATACAAGAAGATTTTACAACCGCTTTTTTTATCGGCGTCACGGCCACTGATGCTGAACAAGGGCGGTTGACGCCCACAGTCACTGCATCGACGCCATTGGTCAATACTGTGGTCTCTGTCCAAGGCATCACTTTGAGTCCGATGAGCAATCGTCATGGTACCGCCACCTTAACCGTGCGCGCGGCCGATACAGGTGGATTATTCGATTCAACGGAGATCGTCGTGATCGTGACGCCAGTCAATGATACGCCAAGCATAACCGTCTCGCCCACTGTGACTTTGACTACAGCTTCGATCGTACTGAACGTATCAGCCTCCGATTTGGAGGATGGCATCTTAACTTTCAGCGCCTCATCGGGTCAAAACTTAGTTCGCGCAACCGTTACCACCACAAGCTTAATCATAAGTCGTTTATACTCGCGGGCCTCTTCAACCATGCTGACCCTTAGAACAACCGATGCGAATGAGGTAACTACGACAACCCTTATAGCCGTCACCCTATCACGATTTTATACTTTTACTGTAACCACGGGTATTAAAACCTTAGATTTTGCTTGGAGTGCGCAGTCCAATGCGAACCATTATCAATTGCGTAGTAATCCCGATAGTAATTCAGGGTTTGTGGACTTGACCACGACTGGTTTGGTGGTCAGTCCGAATAGCACGATGATTAGGCAGACCACCGCACAAGCGCTGGTGAGCTTACGCCACTATATTCCGAGGGTGAGTAATCCGCAATACGATGTGAATTTTTGCACCACAACGCCGTGTGGGTCATCATCTCCTTATAATGCGGTGGCTTTATCCAATGTGCAATTGAACAGTCTAATAGGCCGCCTCCAGGCAAGTAATACTGGGCTTTCTGATTTATTCGGCGTATCAGTGAGCTTAAGCGGTGATGGTAATACCCTGGCGGTGGGGGCTAGTAGGGAGCGAAGTTTAGCGACCGGTGTCAATGGGGCACAAAATGATAATAGTGGCTCTAATGTAGGGGCTGTATATATATTCCGTCGCAATGGCAGTGATTGGTCTCAACAAGCGTATATCAAAGCATCCAATTCAAAGAATAATGATTACTTTGGCCATTCTGTGTATCTAAGCGATGATGGCAATACCCTTGCCGTGGGTGCAACTCGCGAAAACGGTGGGTCCTCAGGCATCAATGATCCACTAAATGGAACTAGTGTATCAACAGTATCTGGAGCGGCCTATGTATTCCGTTTCAGTGGTGGCGTTTGGACCCAACAAGCGTACATCAAAGCACCAATAGCACAGAGTAGCGCACAATTTGGCAACTCTGTGAGTTTAAGCGGTGATGGCAACACCCTTGCTGTGGGAGAACCTAACAATTCTAGAGGTCATACTGGAGTCAATGACCTTAGCTCTCAAACAAATATTACTTTTTCAGGGGCAGCTTATGTATTCCGTTTCGGCGGTAGTGATTGGACCCAACAAGCGTATATCAAAGCCTCCAATCCAGATCGAAGTGATAATTTTGGCTATTCTGTGAGTTTAAGCAGCAATGGTAATACTTTGGCTGTTGGGGCAAGACGGGAGGATGGCCCCTCAATGGGTGTTAATGGGTTGCAGGACAATGGTCTCACTGATGCAGGGGCAGCGTATGTATTCCGCTTCAGCGGTAGCGATTGGACCCAAGAAGCGTACATCAAACCATCCAATACAGGGGATAGAGACCGCTTTGGTGAAGTTGTGAGTCTCAGCAGCAATGGTAATACTTTGGCTGTTGGGTCAAGATTAGAGGATAGCACCGCAACAGGTGTTAATGGGTTGCAGAATAATGTTCTCTCTAACACAGGGGCAGCGTATATATTCCGCTTCAGCGGTAGTGATTGGACTCAAGAAGCGTACATCAAAGCATCCAACACAGGGGATGGTGATTTTTTTGGCGTAGCTGTGCGTATCAGCGCTGATGGCAATACCCTGGCTGTTGGGGCAGATTCAGAAGATAGTTCGGCTTCAGGCGTTGGAGGCGCTGAAAGTAACGGTTCTAATGATTCAGGCGCAGTCTATGTGTTTGAATTTAGTAACGGCACTTGGACTCAACAAGCTTATATAAAATCGAATCCCAATGTGGCCTCAGCGAGTTTTGGCAATTCACTAGGCTTTAGCAATGATGGACAGACGCTTGTCGTTGGTGCACAAAGGGAAAACAGTTCAATAGGCGCCGTCTATTTGTATTAAATATTCTCAGCCATTTAATCAGTTTCAGATTTTACACAGGTCACTGGGTTCATGCAGAAAAACCCAAAGCTTTCATTGCGCTGTTAGATGCCCTTATAGTCCTGTAGAGCCTGACACCCCAGAAAAAAACAATGGGTCAACAGCAACATTCTGACAATGTCATTAAGATTATTGCTTTTCTCATTCCTAATTTAGTACAATCATCTAAACTCAGAGGCATTCTGTTAATGTCCCAGATTTAAAAATCACAGGTTCAAAATGATTGAAAAGAACATACTGTTATACGCTCAACCCGCTGTAAAGCAATTTTGCAAAAGCACGCTGTTAAATATTTTAAACTCGTGGCAATGAATCCTATTAAAGACGCAATCATTAAGACAAATCGTCGAGCACTCTCAGTAATCACTACGACCATCATATTATCGGTATTTCTGTCTGCTTGTGGTGGTGGCGGAGGCGGCACTGGAACGACTTCACCAATTAACGCGAACACAACGCCCACTGGAACGACTCCACCGATTAATGAGAACACAACGCCCACTGGAACGACTCCACCGATTATCGCGAACACAACGCCCACTTTTTCGGTTATGAGTAGCCGTTTAACATTCAATGAAGATTTTGCCTCACCCCAGTCGATTGCCACTGTCAGTAATGCGTCATCGCTAACAGTCAATCAATCCTCTACAGGCGTGGTCAGCATAACCACTTCAGTGAATGGTGTCTCTATATCGAACATAGCCAATGCTTTTGGTCGAACCACCTTAACCATTTCCGCCAGCAATGGTAATATTAGAGCCTCAACTCAGGTGGTTGTGACGGTGAATGCGATTAACGATACGCCCACTTTAACAGTCACAACGAACAGCATCTCAACCCTGGGTGGATTTTCTCAGATTAACATTGGTGTTTCAGCCCAAGATGTTGAGCAAGGCACTTTGACCTTTACTGTGGTTGCATCAACCTTAGGTGTGATTAGCGTGACGACATCGGCCAATGCCATTCTGTTGGATGCCATTGCGGGTGTGTCAGGTCAAACCACCTTAACCGTCAGGGTTTCTGATAATGCGGGGGTCACTGTCACCCAAACAATCGTTGTTGATGTGACCATTGTCCTCAGTGACCCCCCTCAGTTGATGATTTCAACCAGCCGTATCATTGTGCAAGAAGATTTCACCTCCTCTGTGGTGGTCACAGCCACGGCGACCGATACTGACGGTGATGCAATCATCCTTTCAATCAGTTCAACCACACATCTTGTGAATGCGATTTCATCAGTTGTTGCCAACAATAGGGGCAGCATTACATTATCATCGGTGAACAATCTCAATGGCATTACCACCTTGACTGTGCGCGCAACTGATGTGGGTGGGCAATCGACGGCTGTTGAGCTAGTTGTGGTGATCATGGCGGTCAATGATCCACCCGTCTTAACTGTTTCAACCCATGCCTTAGTACTTAATGAGGATTTTGCAAGCACTCAATCCGTTGTTACAGTGATGAATGTCGATGGAGATGCACAAGTTATAAACGTGACTCAATCCAACTCAAGGGTGGTCAATGTAACGACTTCAGTGACAGGCGTCTTTGTTTCGAGCATTGCCAATGCCAACGGTCAAACTACCTTAACCATTGCTGTGAGTGATAGTTCACTCACTGTCACAACCCAAGTTGCCGTGACGGTGCTCATGGTCAATGACCCCCCCACCATTGTCGCCATTACAACCACATCCTTAATGCTCTCAGAGGATTTTGCCACCCCCTTTTCAATTGTAGTCATTGGGCGTGATATCGATGGTGATACACTGACAATCAGCGTGAGTGAATCCAGAACTGGGGTCGTCTCTGTCACAACCTTAGCTTCAAGTGTTCTTGTCTCAAGAATCGCTCATGCCAATGGCCAAACCACTTTAACCATCTCAGTTAATGACGGTATGGTCAGCGCCTCAACTCAAGTGGTGGTGCAGGTCGCTGCAGTGAATGACCCCCCAACAATCACCGTTACGACTAACAATATTTCAACCAATGCTGGATTTTCGGCCGTCACCATTGGTGTGACAGCCAACGATGTTGAGCAAGGCGCCTTGACCTTTATTGTGGAAGCCTCAACCTTGGGTGTGGTCAGGGTGACGACATCAGCCAATAGCATTGTTTTGAATGCAATATCTGGTGGTTCAGGTCAAACCATTCTAACGGTCCGTACAACAGACCGTGATGGCTTGTCAGCTAGCCAAACCATTGCTGTTAATGTGTCAATTTTGTCCAGTAGCTCGACACCTGTGTTGACTGTTTCAACCAATCACATCATCGTACAAGAAAGTTTTACAACGCCTGTGGTCATTGCAATCACAGCCACAGATGCTGATGGTGATCGAGTAAATCTCTTTGTTAGTTCGGCTTCACATCTGGTGGATGTTGCTATATCCCCACTGAGCAATGGTCAAAGCAACATCACTTTAACGGCCATTACCAACCTTAATGGCACGACCACATTGACCGTCCGTGCAAGCGATGGGGGTGGCCAATTTGATTCTACCGAGATTGTGGTTGTGGTCAATTCCGTTTTCAACCCCATATCATTGACCTTATCGACCTCTGTCGTCAGCTTATCCGCCTTTGGAAATCAACTCAATCGTAATGTACAAAATGTGAGCATCAGCAATCCAGGCAATGAAAACATCAGAGCTCAATTCGTTGTTACCCTGAGTGGGGACGCTCTTTTTTCAGCTAATCCAGCACCCTTAGTCAGTTTTTCCACCACAGCAGTCGTGACTGAAACCACGTTGAATGCTATTGCCCAAACAGCGCAATTGTATTTTACAATTGCCCCTGATCGCACAGGTACGTCCACCTTGACGGTACAACTCACGAATCAGGCGGCAATAGTTTTGTCCCAACAAACACTAGAGGTTCGCGTCACCGCTGAAAATGTACCCGTTGGCATTGGTCACCATAGCCCAAATATTCAGAACATTGCTTACCATGGTGGTCGTTTGTACGCCAATTCATCGACAACAGCACGATCAATTGATTCATTTTTGTCACAAGCAAGAACTTTGGGTGGACATTTAATCAATATCAATTCAATAGAAGAATTCAATTTTGTGCGTTCAGTCGGCAGTGGCTTGGTCACTAACACTGCTTGGTTTGGCTTGGTTTTACCGCAACAATCCTTCCCTGGTGCGCTTTCTTGGGTGACGAACAACAGCACCGTCGCCTATGGTTTTGTGAGTACCACTGTCAATACCACTGGCAGTGTCACGGTCTATCCAGGCCACTATCCCCTAAGTTGGGACTCAGACGGGTTGATTGCCAACAGGCAAGCATCCCGCCCCTCCGTATTTAATTGGACGTACTATTCCGGTCCTCCAACCGAGCTTTTTTCCTTATTAGGGGATGTGGGAGACCAAACAAGTCGTCCTGCACTTTATGAATTTCCCCAAGGTATTGCACCGCCTCCGGAGACTGTGTATTTAAGTCCAGGTGAACGTGTCAGCATCCCCTTGGTTGGTTATGATTTGAATGGTCAAAATATATTTCCATCAGATTGGTCCTTATCGCAAATTGGCTCAGGTACGGCTAGTTTGGATGATCCTAGCCGCACGCTTAGACCAGGGATTCATAGGAGGAATCTGATGTTTACCCTGCCTTCTGATGCCAGTGGATTTACAGATGTTTTTGTACAGCTGACAGTAAATAGTGTATCAGCCACCCCGACAAAGATTAGATTTATCTCGTCGGCACCAAGGTTTACTTTGCCTACAAGTACAGTCGTCTTGACTCAGAATAGTTCACAGACCATCCGTCATCAACTGAGAATTAGCAACATTATCGCTCAAGACCTTGTTGGGACGACTGATACGAACGACTTACAATGGCGTGTGACGCACAGTGGCGACCCAATATTTTCCACCAATCCCGCCCCCGTGGTCAGCTTTAGCACCAATGTCGTTATGACCACAGACAGCATTGGTTCAACCCCGCAAACAGCGCAGTTGTATTTTACCATTTTCCCAGGCCGTTCAGGCACCGCCACCCTGACTCTGCAGCTGTCTGACCTCAGTCGTTTTAGCACGTCGCAACAAACCATTGTGGTTCAAGTCAATCCAGTGGCTAAACCTCCAGTCATTGCTTATACCAGCACAAATATAGCAAACCTAAGCGTGTATGGGGGTCACCTTTACGCCAATTCAGTGAGGACCGCCCAAGCGATTACGACGTTTTTGCCAGAGGCTAAGGCTTTGGGTGGTCATTTGATCAACATAAATACGGTTGAAGAGTTCAATTTTGTCAATGCACTCACAAATCCAATAATTATTAATGAGTCTTGGCTTGGATTGGTTTTACCAAAATTAGCTCTTCCGGGTGAGCTGTCTTGGGTGGCGAATAACAGCACCGTCGCCTATGGTTTTGTGAGTACCACTGTCAATACCACGGGCAGTATCACGGTCTATCCAGGTCATTACAATTTGAATTGGCATTCTGGTTCAGGGCTGATTGCCAATAGAGATTCATCCCGCCGCTCCGTATTTAATTGGACGATTTATGCTCAAGGGGCACAGAGGTTTTACCTGGTAAATGATTCTGGTGACCAGCACTCTCGTCATGCACTTTATGAATTTCCTCAAGGCCTAAATCCGGTTTCTATGATGCCGAGGCCGTCCATTGTTCTATTGAGCAGCTCATCTTCCACCGTGAACTTGACTGGTTTTGACTTGAACGGGGATGCGATAAACACAGCGCATTGGTCCGCAACGGATCCAGGTGGGGGCACTGTGCGATTTAACGCAACTTATCAAGGCTCTGGGGTTCAAACCGTTGAGATGGTTTACACCCCTGATCCAAATTTTGATGGACCAACAACGGTTGTGGTCACCTTACAAGTGAATGGTTTAAGCACCACTGCGGGTATTTCATTGACAGTGGATGCGCCACCCACTCTGCTTTTATCAACGAACACCATCGTCCTCAACGAAGATTTTACGCCCTTTGTTATAGGCACCACCGTGACCGATGGTCCTATAGGCTTGTCCTATACATTTCAAGCCTCGACTTCTGCCGTGTTGACCATAACCACCTCAACCAATGCCATTCGTCTAACACCCATAGCCCATGTCAGCGGCAGTGTGACATTGACGGTTCAAGCAACAGATTCTACGCAACAAACTGTATCAACTGAGGTTGTGGTGACAGTAAGGGCAGTGAATGATCCCCCAACCCTATCAATTTCAAGCGATCGTATTTCAACCGTCGGTGGATTTGTTCCCATCGTCATTAACACGACCGCCACGGATGTTGAAGACGGCCCATTGTCTTTTTCAGTGCAAGTCTCAACCACAGGCATCGTTGGCATTAGCACTTCGGTCAATACCATTACATTGAGTCCGCTTTTAGGGCGTTCGGGTCAAACCACCTTAACCGTCAGTGCGATTGACACATCAAATACAACTGTGGTTAGAACCATTGCTGTCAATGTGATAGTGAGCACAAGTACAACGCCCGTGCTCAGTGTTTCGACCAACCGCATTTACGTACAAGAAGATTTTACAACCGCTGTTTTTATCGGCGTCACGGCCACCGATGCTGAACAAGGGCGGTTGACGGCCACAGTCACTGCATCGACGCCATTGGTCAATACTGTGGTCTCTGTCCAAGGCATCACTTTGAGTCCGATGAGCAATCGTCATGGCACCGCCACCTTAACCGTGCGCGCGGCCGATACAGGTGGATTATTCGATTCAACGGAGATCGTCGTGGTCGTGACGCCAGTCAATGATACGCCAACCTTAACCGTCTCAATGCACACAGTGGCTTTGGGTTCAGTTCCAATTGTACTGAACGTATCAGCCTCCGATGTGGATGATGGCATCTTGCCCTTCAGCGTCTCATCGGGTCAAAACTTAGTTCGCACAACCGTCGCCACCACAAACTTAACCCTAAGCCGTTTAGAGTCGCGGGCCTCAACAATCACCCTGACCCTTAGTACCACCGATACGGCTGGGGTAACAACCTCAACCCAAATAGTCGTCACCCTAGCACCATTTTTTACTTTTACTGTAACCACGGGTATTAAAACCTTAGATTTTGCGTGGAGTGCGTTGTCCAATGCAACCCATTATCAATTGCGAAGTAATCCCGATGGCAAGTCGGGGTTTGTGGACTTGACCACGACTGGTGTGGTGGTCAGTCCGAATAGCACGATAATTAGGCAGACCACCGCACAAGCGCGAGTGGGCTTACACCGCTATATTCCTAAGGTGAATGGTCCGCAATATGCGGTGAATATTTGCACCACAACGCCGTGTGGGTCTTCATTTCAGCATAATTCGGTGGCTTTGACCAATGCGCAATTGAATAGCTTGATTGGTCGCCTCCAGGCAAATAATGGTGAGATTGGTGATTCTTTCGGTGCATCAGTGCGCATAAGCGGTGATGGTAATACCCTGGTGGTTGCAGCGACTGGTGAACTCAGTTTATCGACCGGTGTTAATGGGGTGCAAAATAATAATGGCACGCACTTTGTCGGGGCAGTGTACATATTCCGTCGCAATGGCAGCGATTGGTCCCAACAAGCGTACATCAAAGCATTATATGCGGATAATAGTGATAACTTTGGCGCCTCTATAGATCTAAGCGATGATGGCAATATCCTTGCCGTGGGCGCATTTGGCGAAAGCGGCGGATCCACTGGAATCAATGGCGCACAAGATTTAAATAATGCAACAAATTCAGGAGCTGCCTATGTATTCCGTTTCAGTGGTGGCGTTTGGTCCCAACAAGCGTACATCAAAGCCCCCATTTCACAAGGCGGTGTTTACTTTGGCATCTTTGTCAGTTTAAGCGGTGATGGCAATACCCTTGCTGTGGGAGAATATTTGAATGATTCGGGTCAGACTGGGGTCAATGACTTTCGATCGGTCGTTTCTGAAGTAAATTCAGGGGCAGCTTATGTATTCCGTTTTAGTGAGGGTGTTTGGTCACAACAAGCGTTCATCAAAGCATCCAATACAGGTCGATCCGATAATTTTGGCGAGGTTGTGAGTCTCAGCTCGGATGGCAATACCCTGGCGGTCGCAGCACCTGCTGAGGCTGGTGCCTCAACGGGCATTGATGGGGTACAGAGCAGTAATGTTGCCCCTGGAGCAGGCGCGGTTTATTTATTTCGCTTCAGCGGCAACGCTTGGGCACAACAAGCCTATATCAAAGCTTCTAATACACAGGCAGGTGATAGATTTGGCCAAGCTTTGAGTCTAAGCAGCAATGGCAATACCTTGGTTGTTTCGGCATTAAATGAGGATGGCCCCTCAACGGGTGTGAATGGGTTACAAAGTGGTGGTGCCGTGCAAGCAGGCGCGGCTTATTTATTTCGTTTTAGTGGCGGCGCTTGGTCGCAACAAGCGTACATCAAAGCATCCAATACAGGGGATCGTGATCGCTTTGGCCGAGATGTGAGTCTCAGCGCTGATGGCAATACCCTGGCTGTAGGGGCAAATTTAGAAGATAGTTCGGCTTCAGGCGTTGGAGGTGCAGAAAATAACGATAGTTCTATTCATTCAGGCGCAGTCTATGTGTTTGAATTTAGGAACAACACTTGGGCTCAACAGGCCTATATAAAATCGAATCCCAATGTAGCTGGTGCTTTTTTTGGTAGTTCAGTGCATTTGAGCAATGATGGGCAGACGCTTGTCGTTGGTGGCTCAGGGGGTCGTGTCTCTGAAGGCGCTGTCTATTTGTATTAATTATTCACAGCCATTTAATCAGTTTCAAATTCTGCGCAGGTCCTAATCAAGCGCGCTTAATCAGATGTGCCTGTTATCAGTCACATGACTTTTAGCCAAGTGTTTCTATCGCCGATGCTCCAGTCTCAGGTGATGACAAAAACGTCAATCAATAGCATATAAACTGCAAATAGCCCGTGCGTGTTATCATAATATTGCCAGAATTTTGTCAAGAATAATTGCATAGTTAAACACAGATTAAGTCTAAGAATGTCAAATTATCTTATCATTTAATGGTCATAAAAATGCCTTTTTTATTCATTATCTAATACAATCATCCATAAGTTTTTAAAATTAGAAAATCATATTTAATTGACTAATATGCATAGAATATTCATAAAGTATAAAATCCAAGCCTCAGCTGTTTTATTTATGCAGAGGGCTATAAATAATCTAATATTGCTTGTTTTTTCTAGAAAATTCAATGCGATAGCCAAAAAATCAAGTCGGCGCACACTGAGCAAATTTGGTGTAACTTTAATGTTATCCGCCTTACTGTCTGCCTGTAGTGGTGGTGGCGGCGGTGGCGGTGGCAGCACCGGTGGCGGCGATGGCGGAGGGGCCACACCAGCGCCAAATGTTGGCACGACGCCGACCATTTCAATTTCGAATAATCAATTAAGATTTGTAGAAGACTTTGCAACGGCAAGATCGATTGCCACAGTAACCAATGCGACCGAAATAACAGTCAGCCAATCCAGAACAGGGGTGGTTAGTGTATCCACATCCAGTAGCAGTGTTTCTGTTTCAAGCCTAGCCAATGCCAACGGCCAAACAACATTAACCATTCAGGTTAGTAATGGCACACTCAGTGATTCAACAGAAGTGTCCGTGACGGTAACAGCTGTGAATGATCCCCCAACTTTAACCGTTTCAACGACCGCTGTAACGCTCTTAGAAAACTTTGCAACGTCCTTTCCAATTACAGTAACGGGCCAAGATGTTGATGGTGACTCACTGACAATCAATGCAACGGTTTCCTCGACTGACGTTGTTAGTGTTGGCGTCTCATCAAATGTGGTTAACCTATCGAGTATACTTAACGCCAATGGACGAACCACCTTAACCATTTCAGTCAATGATGGCAACCTCAGTGCGACTGCTGAAGTGATTGTGACAATATCATCACGCAATAACACGCCAACCATTTCAATTTCGAACAATCAATTGAGATTTGTTGAGGACTTTGCAACGGCAAGATCGATTGCCACAGTAACCAATGCGACTGAAATAACAGTCAGCCAATCCAGAACAGGGGTTGTCAGTGTATCCACATCTCGTAGCAGTGTTTCTGTTTCCAGCATAGCCAATGCCAATGGACAAACAACCTTAACCATTCAGATCAGTAATGGCACGCTCAGTGATTCAACAGAAGTGTCCGTGACGGTAACAGCTGTTAATGACACCCCAACTTTAACCGTTTCAACGACCGCTGTAACGCTCTTAGAAAACTTTGCAACGTCCTTTCCAATTACAGTAACGGGCCAAGATGTTGATGGTGACTCACTGACAATCAATGCAACGGTTTCCTCGACTGACGTTGTTAGTGTTGGAGTCTCGTCAAATGTGGTTAACCTATCGAGCATACTTAACGCCACTGGTCGAGCCACCTTAACCATAACGGTCAATGATAGCAACCTTAGTGCGACTGCTGAAGTGATTGTGACAGTATCATCGATCAATAACACGCCAACCATCAGTGTATCTACAGACGCTTTGACGCTTACTGAGGATTTTGCAACGATTGTTCCAATCACCGTTACAAGTGCCGATTTAGATGGTGATGCTTTGGTTTTGAGTATTACTCAATCGACGACAGGGGTCGTTACGGCAGTGGCCGCAACAAATGTGATTAACGTATCGAGCATACTTAACGGCAATGGGCGAACCACCTTAACCATTACCGTCAATGATGGCACTGTTGATGCTTCCACCAAAGTCGTGGTCACAGTAACACCTGTCAATGACACGCCAACATTGAGTGTTTCAACGACCAGCATTTCAACCTTTGGTGGGTTTTCGCCTATTACCATAAACACAACAGCGAATGATGTTGATCAAGGTATTTTAACTTTTGTTGTAGAAGAATCTGTCACTGGGATAGTCAGAGTCAGTACAACAGCCAATGCCATTATCTTGAATGCAATTTCTAACATTTCAGGTCAAACCACCTTAACGGTTCGTACAACAGATCGTTCTGGATTGTCAGCCATACAAATCATTGCTGTCAATGTGATGATTAGACCCAGTGTCATACCTGTATTGACGGTTTCCACCGATTTCATCAGTGTGCAAGAAGATTTTAGAACACCGTTGGTTTTCAGAATCACGGCCACAGATGCTGACAACGATACCATAACGCTTTCAGTCAGTCAGTCATTAAGCCTTGTTAACGCTGCAGTGTCAACTTTAACCAACGGTATGAGTACTATTACATTAACGGCACTGGCCAATCTTAATGGCACATCGACATTGACCGTTCGAGCGACAGATGCGGGTGGGCAATCTACTGTTTCAGAAGTCGTGCTTGCTGTATTGAGTGTCAATGACCCGCCTATGCTAACACTTACGACCGCCACCTTAACCTTAGCAGAGGATTTTAATGGCACATCCACCTTGGCCACAGCCAGTGATGCGGACAACAACACACTGACAATTAGTGTGATTGAATCGAGCGCTGGGGTGGTTAATGTCGCAACTTCAGTCACAGGTGTTTCTATATCAAGCATCCTCAATGCCAATGGACGCACCACCTTAACCATGACGGTCAATGATGGCACGGTTGATACCACTGCCCAAGTGGTGGTCTCTGTGACAGCGATCAATGACCCACCAGTTTTAAGCATTCCAACGGCTATTTTGACCGAATCAGAGGATTTTTCTGGTTTTAGCACGGTTGCGACAGCCATGGATGTTGATGGCGACGCTCTGACTTTTACTGTGACTGAATCTACCACAGGGGTCATCACGGTCACGACCCCAGTCTCAGGTGTTAATGTATCCAGCATCCTCAATGTCCATGGTCAAACCACTTTGACCATTGGTGTTAATGATGGTGCAGACACAGTTTCAACTCAAGTGGTGGTCATCGTAACACCGGTCAATGACCCGCCCACCATCAGCGTCTCAACGACGGCATTGTCACTTGCTGAGGATTTTTCAACGATCGTTCCAATCAATGTAACAAGCGGCGATGTGGATGGTAATTCATTAACTTTAACCGTGACTGAATCCACACCAGGCGTCGTCACTGCAACAACCTCAAGCCTTGGCGTCAATTTGGCCCGCATAAGCAATGCCAATGGTCGCACCATTTTAACGATTACGGTCAATGACGGCACAGTCGATGCTTCAACCGAAGTGGTGGTCACAATAACACCCGTCAATGACACACCAACTTTGAGCGTTTCAACCAACAGCATTGTAACCATAGGGGGCTTTTCGCCCATAACGATAAATACCACAGCGAATGATGCCGATGAGGGCGTTTTATCTTTTGCTGTGATCGATTCCAATCCAGGCGTGGTGAGAGTGACCACATTAACCAATGCCATCATCTTGAATGCCATACCAGGTGGTTCTGGTCAAACGACTTTAACCGTCAGAACGGCTGATCGTTCGGGCACAACGATTACTCAGACCATTGCTATAACGGTTAACATTACAATCAGTCGCGCACCAGAGCTGACAGTTTCTACCGACGCCATCACGCTACAAGAAGATTTTAGAGGGCAGGTGGTTATCAGAACCACTGCCACAGATGCTGACGGTGATACCATAACGCTCTCTGTGAGTCCATCGATGCCACTGGTAAATGCTGTGTTATCAACACTATCTAACAGCCTAAGCACCATCACCTTAACTTCAATTGCTCATCTTAATGGCACGGCAACCTTGACCGTACTTGCGTCGGATTCTGGTGGGCAATCGACAGAGACGGAGATTGTGGTGGTGGTAACAGCGGTCAATGACCCGCCAACACTCAACACAACACCGACATTGGTTGTGGCAGAGGATTTTATAAGCGCTCAATTAGTGGCCACAGGCAATGATGCGGATAGCGATGCTTTGACATTCAGTGTGATTGAATCGCGCACTGGTGTGGTTAATGTTTCAACGTCAGTCACAGGTGTTTCTATATCAAGCATCCTCAATGCCACTGGTCGCACCACCTTAACCATTACCGCCAATGATGGCATCTTTGATACCACAGCCCAAGTGGTGATCACTGTGACAGCGGTCAATGACCCTTCAGTCTTAAGCATCCCAACGGCCATATTGACCGAATCAGAGGACTTTTCGGGTTTTAGCACGGTTGCGACAGCCATGGATGTTGATGGCGACGCTCTGACTTTTACTGTGACTGAATCTACCACAGGGGTCATCACGGTCACGACCTCAGGCACAGGTGTTAATGTGTCCAGCATCCTCAATGCCAATGGTCAAACCACTTTGACCATTGGTGTTAATGATGGTGTTGTCACTGTTTCAACTCAAGTGGTGGTCATGGTAATACCGGTCAATGATCCGCCCACCATCAGCGTCTCAACGACGGCATTGTCACTTGCTGAGGATTTTTCAACGATCGTTCCAATCAATGTAACAAGCGGCGATGTGGATGGTAATTCATTAACTTTAACCGTGACTGAATCCACACCAGGCGTCGTCACTGCAACAACCTCAAGCCTTGGCGTCAATTTGGCCCGCATAAGCAATGCCAATGGTCGCACCATTTTAACGATTACGGTCAATGACGGCACAGTCGATGCTTCAACCGAAGTGGTGGTCACAATAACACCCGTCAATGACACCCCAACTTTGAGCGTTTCAACCAACAGCATTACAACCATAGGGGGCTTTTCGCCCATAACGATAAATACCACAGCGAATGATATCGATGAGGGTGTTTTATCTTTTGCCGTGATCGATTCCAATCCAGGTGTGGTGAGAGTGACCACATTAACCAATGCCATCATTTTGAATGCCATACCGAATGGTTCTGGTCAAACGACTTTAACCGTCAGAACGGTGGATCGTTCGGGTTCAACGGTTACGCAGACAATTGCTGTCAATGTGACGATCACACCCAGTGTTGCCCCAGAGTTGATTGTTTCTACCGACACTATCACGCTACAAGAAGATTTTAGAGGGCAGGTGGTTATCAGAGCTACTGCCACAGATGCTGACGGTGATACCATAACGCTCTCTGTGAGTCCATCGATGCGACTGGTAAACGCTGTGCTATCAACACTATCTAACAGTCTAAGCAGCATCACCTTAACTTCAATTGCTCATCTCAATGGCACGGCAACCTTGACTGTACTTGCGTCGGATTCTGGTGGGCAATCGACAGAGACGGAGATTGTGGTCGTAGTAACAGCGGTCGATGACCCGCCAACACTCATCACAACACCGACATTGGTTGTGGCAGAGGATTTTATAAGCGCTCAATTAGTGGCCACAGGCAATGATGCGGATAGCGATGCTTTGACATTCAGTGTGATTGAATCGCGCACTGGTGTGGTTAATGTTTCAACCTCAGTCACAGGTGTTTCTGTATCAAGCATCCTCAATGCCACTGGTCGCACCACCTTAACCATAACCGTCAATGATGGCATCTTTGATACCACTGCCCAAGTGGTGATCACTGTGACAGCGGTCAATGACCCACCAACCTTCATTATTTCAAATACGGCTTTAACCTTCATTGAAGATTTTGCAGTTGCGAGCACACTTGCGACCGCTATTGATGTGGACGGTGATGCACTGATTTTTAGTGCAACTGAATCTGCCACAGGTGTGGTCACGGTCACGACCTCAGCCGCAGGGGTGTACGTATTGAGCATAAGGAATGCCACGGGTCAAACCACCCTGAACATGACCGTCAGTGATGGCTTTCTCAGTGATTCAACCGCAGTCGCTGTAACTGTAACGCCCGTTAATGATACACCAACGTTCACCGTTTCAACGGCCGCCATAACACTTATTGAGAATTTTTCATCCATCGTTCCAATCATCGTAACGACGAATGATATAGATGGGGACACATTGACCTTGACTGTCACTGAATCCACCACAGGGGTGGTAACAGTCACGACTTCCAGTGACGGTGTCCGTTTATCGAACATAGCTGATGCCAGTGGTCGTACGACTTTAACCATGACCGTTTCTGATGACTCAGCCAGCACCTCAACCGAAGTAGTGGTGACCGTGACTGCCGTCAATGACCCACCAGTCTTAAGCATCCCAACAGCTATTTTGACCGTACCAGAGGACTTTTTTAGTTTCCACACGGTTGCAACAGCCATGGACATTGATGGCGATGCTCTAACTTTTACTGTGGTTGCATCAAACGATGGTGTGGTTAGCGTATTAACAACAGCTGCAGAGGTTCGTGTACTAAGCCTCCTCAATATCAATGGCCAAACCACCTTGAATATTAGTGTCAATGATGGTGCAAACACTGTTTCAACTCAAGTGATGGTGATCGTAACACCCGTCAATGACACGCCAACCTTAAGTGTTGTAGCACCTTCGATTACGCTAAACGAAGACTTTACCTCAATCGTTCCAATCAGAGTGACTTCAAACGATATTGATAATGATACATTAACTTTAACCGTGTCTGCGTCCACACCAGGCATAGTCACTGCGACGACCTCAAGCGTTGGGGTCAATTTAACCAGCATAAGCGATGCCAATGGACGCACCATTTTAACGATCACGGTCAATGACGGCACAGTTGATGCCTCAATTGAAGTAAACGTGACCGTGGTAGCGATTGAAGATACACCGACCTTAACGGTCTCAACCAACAACATCACAACTGTCGGGGGCTTTTCACCCATAACGATAAATACCACAGCGAATGATGCCGATGAGGGTGTTTTATCTTTCGCCGTGATCGATTCCAATCCAGGCGTGGTGAGAGTAACCACATTAACCAATGCCATCATTTTGAATGCCATACCGAATGGTTCTGGTCAAACGATTTTAACCGTCAGAACGGCGGACCGTTCGGGCACAACAGTGACTCAAACTATTGCTATAACGGTTAACATTACAATCAGTCGCGCACCAGAGTTGGCAGTTTCTACCGACGCCATCACGCTACAAGAAGATTTTACAGGACAGGTGGTTATCAGAACTACTGCCACAGATGCTGACGGTGATTCTATAACGCTCTCTGTGAGTCCATCAATGCAACTGGTAAACGCTGTTTTATCAACACTTTCCAACAGCCTAAGCACCATCACCTTAACTTCAATTGCGCATCTTAATGGCACGGCAACTTTGACCGTACTTGCGTCGGATTCTGGTGGGCAATCGACAGAGACGGAGATTGTGGTGGTGGTAACAGCGGTCAATGACCCGCCAACACTCAACTCAACACCAACATTGGTTGTGGCAGAGGATTTTTTAAGCGCTCAATTAGTGGCCACGGGCAATGATGCGGATAGCGATGCTTTGACATTCAGTGTGATTGAATCGCGCACTGGGGTGGTTAATGTCTCAACCTCAGTCACAGGGGTTTCTGTATCAAGCACCCTTAATGCCACTGGTCGCACCACCTTAACAATTACGGTCAATGATGGCACGGTTGATACCACAGCCCAAGTGGTGATCACTGTGACAGCGGTCAATGACCCGCCAACCATCATTATTTCAAACACGGCCTTAACCTTCATTGAAGATTTTGCATCTGCGAGCACACTTGCGACCGCTATTGATGTGGACGGTGATGCACTGATTTTTAGTGCAACTGAATCTGCCACAGGTGTGGTCACGGTGACGACCTCAGCCACAGGGGTGTACGTATTGAGCATACGGAATGCCACGGGTCAAACCACCCTAAACATGACCGTCAGTGATGGCTTTCTCAGTGATTCAACCGCAGTCGCTGTAACTGTAACACCCGCCAATGACACACCAACCATAAGCGTCTCAACTGATTCTTTAACGGTTTTAGAGGATTTTCCAACGACCGTTTCAATCATCGTAACAGGGCGTGATATCGATGGCGACACCTTGATATTGACTGTGACTGAATCCACAACGGGCGTGGTTACAGTCACGACTTCCAGTGGCAGTGTCCGTTTATCGAGCATAGCCAATGCCAGTGGGCGCATCACCTTAACCATGACCGTTTCTGATGACTCAGCCAGCACCTCAACCGAAGTCGTCGTAAACGTAACAGCGGTCAATGACCCGCCAGTCTTAAGCATCCCAACGGCCATATTGACCGAATCAGAGGACTTTTCGGGTTTTAGCACGATTGCGACAGCCATGGATGTTGATGGCGACGCTCTGACTTTTACTGTGACTGAATCTACCTCAGGGCTCATCACGGTCACGACCTCAGGCACAGGTGTTAATGTGTCCAGCATCCTCAATGTCCATGGTCAAACCACTTTGACCATTGGTGTTAATGATGGTGTTGTCACTGTTTCAACTCAAGTGGTGGTCATGGTAACACCGGTCAATGATCCACCCACCATCAGCGTCTCAACAACAGCATTATCACTTGCTGAGGATTTTTCAACGATCGTTCCAATCAATGTAACACGCGGCGATGTGGATGGTAATTCATTAACATTAACCGTGACTGAATCCACCCCAAGCGTCGTCACTGCAACAACCTCAAGCCTTGGCGTCAATTTGGCCCGCATAAGCAATGCCAATGGTCGCACCATTTTAACGATTACGGTCAATGACGGCACAGTCGATGCTTCAACCGAAGTGGTGGTCACAATAACACCCGTCAATGACACCCCAACTTTGAGCGTTTCAACCAACAGCATTACAACCATAGGGGGCTTTTCGCCCATAACGATAAATACCACAGCGAATGATATCGATGAGGGCCTTTTATCTTTTGCCGTGATCGATTCCAACCCAGGTGTGGTGAGAGTGACTACATTAACCAATGCCATCATTTTGAATGCCATACCGAATGGTTCTGGTCAAACAACTTTAACCGTCAGAACGGCTGATCGTTCTGGCACAACGGTTACGCAGACAATTGCTGTTAATGTGACGATCACACCCAGTGTTGCCCCAGAGTTGATTGTTTCCACCGACGCTATCACGCTACAAGAAGATTTTAGAGGGCAGGTGGTTATCAGAACCACTGCCACAGATGCTGACAACGATACCATAACGCTCTCTGTGAATCCATCGATGCAACTGATTGATGTTGTGCTATCAACACTGTCCAACGGCTTAAGCACCATCACCCTAACTTCAATTGCTCATCTCAATGGCACGGCAACCTTGACCGTACTTGCGTCGGATTCTGGTGGGCAATCGACAGAGACTGAGATTGTGGTCGTGGTAACAGCGGTCAATGACCCGCCAACACTCATGACAACACCGACATTGGTTGTGGCAGAGGATTTTATAAGCGCTCAATTAGTGGCCACAGGCAATGATGCGGATAGCGATGCTTTGACATTCAGTGTGATTGAATCGCGCACTGGTGTGGTTAATGTCTCAACGTCAGTCACAGGTGTTTCTGTATCAAGCATCCTCAATGCCACTGGTCGCACCACCTTAACCATAACCGTCAATGATGGCATCTTTGATACCACAGCCCAAGTGGTGATCTCTGTGACAGCGGTCAATGACACACCGACCATAACAATCCCAAGCGCTACATTAACTGTCACTGAGGATTTTGCTACGACCATGACGATTGCCACAGCAGTTGATGTGGAAACTGCTTCACTGATATTTAGCGTCTTTGAAGCGGCGACCGGCGTGGTTTCTATTACAACCTCCGCCTCAAATGTGCAAGTATCGAGCATAGCCAATGCCAATGGGCAAACAACCCTAACCATTTCTGTCAGTGATGGGTCTAAGCGTTCGACTGGGCAAGTGGTGGTTATAGTCACAGCTGACAATGACACACCAACACTAACAGTCCCAACTGGCCAATTAACGCTCATGGAGGATTTTGGTGGCTTCATTACGATTGCCTCTGCGAATGATGTGGATGGCAATGCCTTGACAATCACCGTGATTGAGTCTAACACAGGGATTGTTACTGTCACAACTTCTGCTTCAGATGTTCAAGTATCGAGGATTGCGAATGCGAATGGTCCGACCACCTTAACCATTACCGTTACTGATAACTTAGTCAGTGCCTCAACCGAAGTATTGGTGACCGTGACAGCGGTCAATGACACGCCAACACTCACAATCCCAACAGCCCAATTAATTCAACCAGAGGATTTTAGTGATTTTATTACGGTTGCCACAGCAACGGATGTGGAAGGCAGCACCCTGACATTTAGCGTCATTGAAACGACGACTGGCGTGGTTTCTATTTCAACCTCCGCCTCAAATGTCCAAGTATCGAGCATTCGCAATGCCAATGGTCAAACGACCCTAACCATATCGGTCAATGACGGCTCTGTCACAGTATTATCTCAAGTGGTCGTCACAATAACCCAGCTCAATGACCCGCCATCATTAACAATTACAGACAATGCCTTGACACTATCAGAGGATTTTTCTATTGCTCAGACAATTGCGACAGCAACGGATGTGGACGGCGATACCCTGACTTTTACCATTATTGAGTCACGCATCAATGTGGTCTCTGTGACAACTTCAGCCGCAAATGTTCAGATATCGAGCATTGCCCATGCGAATGGCCAAACACGCTTAACCATTTCGGTCAATGACGGCAATGACACTGTTTCAACTCAAGTGACTGTGACAGTACTCGCGGTCAATGACACACCAACTATTAGCGTCTCAACCGCTTCTTTAGTGCTCTCCGAGGATTTTGAATCGGCTGTTCCAATTGCAGTCATGCGTGACGATGTGGATGGAAACCCACTGACTTTAAGTGTCAGAGCTTCGAGCACTGGGGTGGTCAATGTCACAACTTCAGCTTCAGGACTCCTTGTGTCAAACATTGCTCATGCCAATGGACAAACAACCTTAACCGTGACCGTCAATGATGGTATTTTAGATGCTTCAACTCGCGTGGTTGTAACCGTCTTAGCGGTCAATGACACACCAACCTTAAGCGTCTCTTCTAACAACATTTCAACATTGGGTGGTTTCTCACCCATTACGATTAATACCACTGCGAATGATATCGATGATGGCGTTTTATCTTTCGCCGTGATCGATGCCAACCCAGGCGTGGTGAAAGTGACCACCTCAGCAATGGCCATCGTCTTAAATGCCATTCCCAGTGCCTCAGGTCAAACCACTTTAACCGTCAGAGTGGTGGACAGCGCAGGTACGACGGTTACTCAGACCATTGCCATTAATGTGACTCTTAGACCCAGTGTACCACCAAAGTTAACGGTTTCAACCAATTCAATTGAAGTACAAGAAGATTTTAGAAATCAAGTGGATTTTAGAGTAACGGCCACAGATGATGATAGTGATACCATAACAGTCACTGTGAGTCAATCTTTACGCTTAGTTAATACGGTCGTATCCAACCTAATAAACGACTTGAGCACCATCACCTTATCGGCGATTGCCAATCGCAATGGCACAACAACCTTGACTGTCTTAGCGACTGATTCAGGTGGTCAATCGACTTTTACTGAGATCGTTGTTGCCATTACGGCCGTCAATGATACACCAACCTTAACCATTGCAACGGCCACCATAATCGTCGCAGAAGAATTTGAGAACACTCAGTCAGTTGCAACCGCCTCTGATATAGATGGTCAAACGCCGATTTTGAGCGTCATTGAATCCACAACTGGGCTCGTTACAGTGACAACATCGGCTTCAAGCGTCCAAATATCGAGCATCGCCAATGCCAATGGTCGTACGACCTTAACCATTACGGTCACCGATGGCGAACTCAGCACTTCAAACCAAGTTGTTGTAGAAGTGACCCCTGTCAATGATACGCCCACACTGAGTGTTTCGACCAATGTTATCAATTTAACTGAAGATTTTGCATCATCCGTTTTAATTGCCACAACGAGAAGCGATGTGGACGGTGACTCCTTAAACTTCATCATTGCTGAATCCAACCCAAATGTGGTCAGTGTGTTATCTTCAGCTGCGGGTGTCCGTATATCGAACATAGCCAATGCTTTTGGTCAAACAACATTAACCCTCATTCTCGACGATGGCACGCTCAGCACCTCAGTCGTTGTTGCAATTACAGTGGCAGCCATCAATGACCCGCCATCCTTAAGTGTTACGACCACCGCATTGACGCTTAATGAAGATTTTTCAACAATCATTCCCATTCCAGTAATAATAAGTGATGTAGATGGCAATACCCTAACTTTAAGCGTGATTGAATCCACAACAGGCTTGGTCAATGTGACAACCTCAGCTGCAGGCGTCCAATTATCCAGCTTACTCAATGCCCATGGTCAAACCACCCTAACCATTAACGTCAGTGATGGTCTGCTCAATGATTCAACCCAAGTGGTCGTGACCGTCAATCCTATCAATGATCCGCCAACTTTAAGTGTCACTGTGATTGGCTTGTTGCTTGATGAGGATTTTGCAACAACCGCTACAATTGGCGTCATAACAGATGATGTGGAAGGCGACACCCTCACTTTAAGCGTGATCGAATCCACCACAGGGCTCATCAGTGTCACAACATCCGCTTCAGGTGTCAGTGTTTCCAGCTTACTCAATGCCCATGGTCAAACCACCTTAACCATTATGGTCAGTGATAATCAGCTCAATGCTTCAACTCAAGTGGTCGTGACCATCAATCCTATCAATGATCCGCCTGAGCTCATTATCCCAACGGTCAGTTTAATTTTGGCTGAGGATTTTTCAAGTGCCACCACGGTTGCGACTGCAATTGATTTGGATGGCGATGGCTTGACTTTTGCCGTGACTGAATCCATCACCGGGGTCGTCAGTGTGACAACTTCAGCGGCGGGCGTTCGTGTGTCTAATATAACCCATGCCAATGGGCGGACAACCTTAACCATAACGGTCACTGATGATAACCTGATCGACTCAACCCAGGTGATGGTGACAGTCAATGCCATCAACGATCCACCTGAATTTATTGTTCCGACAACCAATTTGGTTTTAGTCGAGGATTTTTCTGTTGCCAGCACGATTGCCACTGTCATTGATATTGATGACACGACATTGACTCTCAATGTGACTGAATCCAATACAGGGGTAGTCACTGTCACAACCTCTGCCACAGGCGTCCGCATAAGCAGCTTAGCCAATGTGAGTGGAATCACAACGCTCACTATGACAGTCAGTGATAATTTCGTCAGTGTGACGACTCAAGTCGTTGTAACAATTACAGAGATTGATGACCCGCCAATTTTTACAATTGCAGCTGCGCCTTTCACTGTAAACGAGGATTTTTCAGATACGACAACGGTTGTCACAGCAGTTGATGTGGAAGGGAATACACTGACAATGAGCGTGACAGAGGCCTCGACTGGATTGATCACTGTCACAACCTCAGTTTCAAGTGTCCGAATATCGAGCATACTCAATGCCAATGGCCAGACGACTTTAACTATTAGCGCCAATGATGGCAATAGCAGCGCCTCAACCCAAGTGGTTGTGATCGTGCGTCCGGTCAATGATACACCAACCATAACCGTCTCTACCACAAACTTGACCTTGACCGAAGATTTTGCAACCACCGTTTCTATTACAGTAGCTGGAATAGATATTGACAATGATTTATTAACCATTAGCGTCACCAATTCTTCCTCGGGGGTCGTCATTGCAACACCTTCAACTTCAAGCGTTTCCCTAAGGGGCGTTGCTGATGCCAGTGGTCAAACCACCTTAACCATTAGTGTCAACGACGCCACGCTTAATGCCTCAACTCAAGTAGTGGTTCAGGTTATAGCCGTTGAAGACAGACCGACGATTACTTTAGCGACGAATTCTGTTACAGCCAATTATGGATTTTCAACGATCTCAATTGGCGTAACCGTACAAGATGCTGAAGATGGTGCATTATCCTTTGTGGTGGAAGAGTCCAACCTGGGTGTGGTAAGAGTGAGTACATCGGCGAATGCCATTGTGTTAGATTCCATATTTGGTGCTTCTGGTCAAACCACCTTAACTGTACGTACGACCGACAGTGCTGGATTAACAGCCATGCAAACAATTGCAGTGAATGTCGCCATTTTAGTCAGCGCGACACCTGTGCTAACGGTTTCCACCAATCTAATCCAAGTGATAGAGGATTTTACCGCGGCTGTGTTCATTCAAACAACCGCCTTGGATCCCGCTGGTGATGCAGTAGTGATATTAGTGAATGCTTCCACCAACATTGTTAATGTGGCCTTATCACCTCAAGTTAGAAATAGTGTTTCGATTAGCCTAACATCTATTGCAAATCTCAGTGGTAGGACAACGCTAACCGTCACAGCAGTCGATCCAGGTGGTGTTTCTGCTTCTACGGAGATTGTCGTCGTGGTCATTCCGATTAAGAATGACCCACTATCGTTCACCGTATCGACTTCTGTTGTTCGGTTGAATGCCCAGGGTAATCAACTCAGCCGCATCGTGCATAACATAAATATCAACAATCCTGATGAACTCGAATTGAGCGCTCAATGGCAGATTGTCCAGAGTGGAGACCCCATTTTCTCAACCAACCCAGCCCCAATGGTGAGCTTTACCACCAATACTTTAACCACAGTTACCACATTGACATCAATCGCATATACCGCGCAATTGTATTTTTCAATCGCACCTAATCAAACAGGCACGTCCACCTTAACCCTACGACTCAACGATTTGACTCGGTCGGCAGTCACAGAGCAAACGCTGGTGGTTTACGTAAATGCTGTGGATTTACCATTGGGTATTACCTCAAATGCGCGTGTGCGAAATCATGTCGTTCATGATGGACGTCTTTATGTCAATTCAGTCAATACGACTCTAGCGGTCAATGCATTTTTGACGGAAGCAAGGGCTTTGGGTGGTCACTTGATTAACATTAACACCATTGAAGAATTCAATTTTATGCGTTCAACAGCGAGTGGTTTAGTGTCAAATCAGGCTTGGTTAGGCATGGTTCTGCCACAACAAACCTTTCCTGGCGCCTTATCTTGGATAACCAATAATAGCACCACTGTCTATGGCTATGCCAGTGCCAATGGCGTCAACAACCTCTCAGTCTATCCTGGCCACTTTAACTTGAATTGGCACTCCGGCAGTGGGTTGAATGCTCATAGATCAGGGCGTGCTTCCACTGTATTCAATTGGGCAACTTATAGCAAAACCGAAGATAGATTTTTCTTAATAGACGATGGCGGGAATAGCACACCCCGAACTGCGATTTATGAATTCCCTCAAGGTTTGGCACCATCATTTGTCACTCCAAGGTACATAAGGTCTGGTGCTAGTTTAGCCACGCGATTGACTGGTTATAATTTGAATGGTGGTGCAATAAACACATCAAATTGGTCTGCCGTGGATTCAAGTAGCGGTACAGTGCGTTTTATCAATGTTACTCAAAATACTGGGGTTCAAACAGTCGATGTTGTTTACACCGCTCCAGCCAATTTTGAAGGTCTGACAACGGTCGTGGTCACTTTGCAGGTGAATGGTCAAAGCACCACAACTGGGTTATCATTTTTTGGAGGTGTGCCGACATTCAGCCTACCTACAACCAAACTCGTCTTAATTCAGAACAGTTCTCAGACCATTCGAAATCATCAGTTAATCAGCAATGTTAGAATGCCAAAACTTGAGGGGTCTCCAGCAACAATAGAAGTGCAATTAAGTCTGGCTGTTTCAGGCGATACTTTTTTAACCACCAGTCCGCCACCGCAACTGACATTTTCTACTATTAGCTCAGTGATTAGGACCCAACTTGGTTCAGCCGCTCAAACAATGAATTTGTATTTAACTTCGCGGCCCGATCGAGTCGGTACAGCCACCTTAACAATAGGCCTGTCTGTTGTCGGGCAGGGGGTAACGACTCAACAAACCATGGTGGTGCAAGTCTATAGAGAAAATACCCCACCAGTGATTGCGAAAACCAGCCCAAATCTTGCTAACCCGATTGTGTATGGCGGTCAATTCTATGCAAATTCAGTAAGAACTTCACAATCTGTGGCCCCGTTTTTGGTAGAAGCTAGGGCATTAGGTGGACATTTAGTCAACATCAATTCAGCTGAGGAGTTCACCTTTGTCCGTTCAATCATTCTAAGGTTTCTCAACAGAGTCGATACATTAAGTAGTTTAGTGTCGCATCAGTCATGGCATGGTCTGGTTTTACCGAGACTGACATTTCCTGGTGAATTGTCTTGGGTGACGCATGACAGCACGATTGCTTATGGTTTTGCCAGCACTAATGGCGTTTCCAATCTCACTGTCTATCCAGGTCATTATGTTATAAACTGGCGAAATAATGATGGGTTGATTGCCAATAGACAAGCACCAATTCCCAGTGTTTTCAATTGGATGGTTTATGATGGAGACGAGTTTATAGTGCAATATTACCTATTAGGCGATGGGGGTAATAGTCTGGCTCGGCATGCAGTCTATGAATTTCCCGAAGGTTTAGCACCAATCGCCCCTGGCTCTTTCACAACAACCGCAGTTGCTGGTATCAGTACGTCTGTAAGCCTGACTGGTTTTGATAAGAATCGAGATTTGATAACCCCTGCAAATTGGTCTGCTGTGGATCCAGCAGGCGGTCGATTGACCTTTACCAGCACCCATCAAAGGTCAGGCGTCAGTGTCGTGGACATGCATTACATATCACCTGCGGATTTAGATGGTCAAACAACGGTTGTGGTGAGCTTAACTGTGGAGGGTATCACAACCACTGCAGCCGTTACATTCATAGTGGATGGATTGCCCAATATTATCTTATCGACCAATGCCATTGTGCTTGACGAAGATTTTTCTTCCTTTGTCATTGGCACCACCGCCACGGATACAGTGGATGGCGTCTTGCCATTTTCAGTACAAGCGTCCAGATTGGGGGTAGTAAACATAACCACCTCTGCCAATACTATTCAATTATCATCTGTACCTAATGCCAGTGGCATAGTTTCGTTGACGGTTAGGGCGAGAGATTCAGTCTTATTAGACGCCGTAGCTATTGCCGTGGTTGAAGTTCAGGCTGTGAATGATCCGCCAAGCTTAGCCGTTTCAACTGATAATATCTCAACTTTGGGCGGATTTTCTGCGATCACCATTGACACCACCGCCACGGATATTGAGGATGGCGTCTTGTCATATTCAGTACAAGCTTCAACCACAGGGGTGGTTTCCATAACCACCTCTGCCAATGCCATTGTCTTGACCTCTATATTGGGGGGGGCAGGTTCAACCATCTTAACCGTCCGAACGATTGACCAAGGTCAGCTGACAGCGGTGCAGACCATTGTTGTCAATGTCGTCATTGCGGCCGGCAATGCGCCAGTTTTGAATGTTTCGACAAATGTCATTCGTGTACAAGAAGATTTTTCTACCCCTGTTGTCTTTACAGCCAATACCACAGATACTGACGGTGATGCAATTGTCCTATCCATAAGTTCATCCACCTATCTTGTGCATGCCGCCATGACCACCTTAACGAATGGCATGAGCACCATCACGCTTTCTGCGATTGCCAATCTTAATGGCACAGCGACCTTGACCATCAATGCGGTTGATGCGGGTGGTTTATTCGTTACTCAACAGATTGTGGTGGTGGTTGATGCAGTTAATAACGACCCTGTCACCTTTACCATATCAACTTCTGCTGTCACCTTGTCCGCGACTGGTAATCAGCTTGACCGAAATGTTCACAGCATCAATATCAACAATCCAGATATTCAAGCCCAGAGACTTCAATGGCTGGTTACCAGTAGCGGCAGTCTCATCTTTTCTGCCAACCCAACCCCAGTGGTCAGTTTCACCACCAATGCCTTAACGACTGAGACCACACTAACTTCTGCCGCACATACAGCGCAGTTGTATTTTTCAATTGCGCCAAACCAAACAGGTGTGACGACTTTGACGGTACAACTCACTAATTTGACTCGTTCAGAAATGTCGCAACAAACCCTGGTGTTACAAGTCAATTCTGTGAATGAGATACCTGTGATTACGCATTTCAACCCGAATATTCAAAATCTTATCGTTAATGGTGGTCGTCTTTATGGCAATTCAGTCACAACGGCGCAAGCTATCACGCCGTTTTTGACAGAAGCCAGAACTTTGGGTGGGCATCTACTCAATATTAATACCATGGAAGAATTTGATTTTGTGCGCTCAAGCGCAAGTGGTTTAGTGTCAAATGATGCTTGGTTTGGTCTGGTCTTGCCTCAGCAAACTTTCCCTGGTGAACTGTCTTGGGTGACGCATGACAGCACCATTGCATACGGTTTTGCCAGTGCCAATGGCGTAAGCAATCTCAACGTTTATCCAGGTCATTTTGCCCTAAGTTGGGACAGTACCAATGGATTGATTGCCAACAGATCGACAAGTCCCACGACCCTATTCAATTGGGCGGCTTATTCCATGGATTCGAGTCAAACTATTTTATTAGACGATACGGGCAGCACCCAGCCTCGTCATGCCATCTACGAATTTCCTCAAGGCTTTGCAGAGGCTTCTTTCGACCCAATTCCTGTCACCGCAGGCTCAAATGTCACCATTCGCGTAACTGGCTATGATTTGAATGGTGATGCCATAACCACAGCAAATTGGGGTGGTAGATTCCTAAGAGGCAGCGGTACGTTAAATACGGTCAATGTTGCTCGAAGTTCAGGGGTGCAGACTGTGGATATAACGTACACACCTCCGTCTGGTTTCATAGGTCAAGCATTGTTCGAGCTTCACTTAAATACGGGTGGTTTACCGACCATCATTCCCTTGCCATTTCTTGTGGTATCACCCGCATTTGCTTTGGCTTCAAATTCTATTGTTTTGACCGAGAACAGCTCACAAACAATTCGTAATCAACAATCGATTACCAATGTTAATGTTCCTTTATTTGTTGGGACGACTCATACATTAGGTGTGCAGTGGCGCGTCAGAGAAAGTGGCGATCCTATTTTTTCTGCCAAACCAGAACCTATGGTCAGTTTTTCTACTAATGCCATAGCAACCACAGGCACTATTGGTGGTGTGGCACAAACGGCAGATTTATACTTTTCAATTGCCCCTGGTCGAACTGGTACTGGCACCTTGACCGTTCAGCTCTCTGATCTAAGGAATTTAGTCACATCTCAACAAACCATTTTGGTACAAGTCCAGCCAATGGGAGATGTGGCTCCAGTCATTGCCCAAACCAGCACAAACCTTCAAAATCTGATTGTTCAACATGGTCGTCTTTATGCCAATTCAGTGTCATCGGCTCAAGCGGTTACGTCATTTGCAGCAGATGCCAGGGCTTTGGGTGGGCATCTTCTGAACATTAATACGGTTGAAGAGATTGTTCTTATACGTGGCATCGGTCTTCTCACTGAGAATGCCTGGATTGGCATGGCATTACCGCAGGTCTCTTTCCCTGGTGAACTGTCTTGGATCACAAATGACAGCACCATTGCTTATGGTTACGCCAGCACCAATGGTGTGACCAATCTCAATGTTTATCCGGGTCATTATGATCTGACCTGGCACGGTACCAATGGGCTGATTGCCAATAGAACAACTGGACGTGCGACCCTTAGCAATTGGGCGTATTATTTAAGGAGTACAGATCGGTATTTCTTATTAAACGATTCTGGTGATCGCTTAGCGCGTTATGCTATATACGAATTCCCTCAAGGTTTGGCACCAGCTTCAATCATGTCAGTGCCTGTGGTTTCTGCCACCAGCGTGACTGTTCGTTTAACGGGTTTTGATTTGAATGGTGATGTGATAGGCCCTGCAAGTTGGTCTGGGATCGCATCAGCGGGCGCTATAAGTTTTAACATTGCTACACAAGATATAGGTAATCAGACAGTGGACGTGGTTTACACTGCTCCAGCAAATTATAGTGGTCAAACAACGGCAGCAATCTCTTTCCAAGTGAATGGTAAGAGTTCCACGACTGTTATTTCATTTATTGTAGATGGACCGCCAAACATAGCCTTGTCAACTCAGGCCATTACGCTTGCTGAAGATTTCGGCAGCTATGTCATTGGCACCACTGTGACTGACCTGGGAATCAGTGGCACCTTACCCTTTACGGTTTTAGCGTCCGCCACTGATGTTGTGACCATAACCACCTCTGTCAATGCCATTCGATTATCGGCTCTGCTTAATGCCAATGGCACGGTCACCTTGACGGTTCAATCAACAGATTCTGCCTCACAAAGGGCTTCAGAAATTATCGTGGTCACGGTGGATGCAGTGAATGATCCTCCGACAATAGTCGTCTCTAGCAATAACATAACAACCTCAGCTGGGTTTGCCTTTATCACCATTGACACCACAGCGACGGATATTGAGGATGGTGCCTTGCCCCTAGTCGCGCAATTTTCGACCACAGGCGTCGTCAGAGTGACGACTTCAGCCAATGGCATTACACTGACGCCTGCTGTAGGTGGATCGGGTCAAACCACCTTAACGGTTGGTACAACCGACAGTGGTGGACTATCAGCTGCTCAACGCATTACTGTGAATGTGACGACCGCGGCCAGTGCGACCACACCAACGATCTCTGTTTCTACAAGCCTCATTCGTGTACAAGAAGATTTCACCACAGCCGTGACGTTCATCACCACAGCGACTGATGGGGATGGGGATGCAGTAATCTTCTTAATCAGTTCATCTGAGCGCCTATTTGATGCAGTATTATCCACACGAACAGGTGGCGTGAGCACCATTACCTTAACGTCGGTTGCCAATGCTTTTGGTACGGCGACCTTGACTGTTCATGCGACAGATGTTGGTGGCCAATTAACTTCTACTGAGGTGTTGGTGGTTATTAATGCGGTTAATGATGATCCCTTGTCTTTCAGATTTTCGACATCAATGATCACCTTGTCTGCGCCTGGCAATCAACTTGATCGTAACATTCAAAGTATCAGTATTAACAATTTAGATAATGTAAACCGAAGGGTTCAAGGGCTGATTACAATAAGTGGAGATCCGATATTTTCAGCCAATCCATTCCCTGTGGTGAGTTTCACTACCAATGCTTTAGCGACCACAGCCACCTTAACTGCAGCCCAGCAAACCGCGCAATTGTATTTTACAATCGCGCCCAATCGAACGGGCACTGGCTTTATAACCCTACAACTAACTGATCTAACCCGTTCAGAAATGTCACAGCAAACCCTAACGGTGCAAGTAAATTCAATGGATCGCCCGCCTACGATTACACAGGTTCCAAATTTACAAAATTTGACTGTTCATGGCGGTCATCTTTATGCTAACTCAGTGACATCATCAACCCAAGGTGTCTCAGCATATTTGGCCACAGCAAGCGCTTTAGGTGGGCATTTGATCAACATCAACACGATTGAAGAAATCAATTTTGTGCGTTCAACAATAAGTGGTTTAATGTCAGAGGCCGCTTGGTTTGGCATGGTTTTACCAAGGCGAACTTTCCCTGGCGAACTGTCTTGGGTGACGAATGATAGCACCATTGCCTATGGCTTTGTCAGCACCAATGTCAATACCACTGGCGACATCACAGTCTATCCTGGACATTACACCTTGACTTGGCATAATAGGACAGGTCTGATTGCCAATAGAGAAGGGCATGCTTTCACTGCTTTCAATTGGACGGTTTACTCCAACGCAGAATCGAGGTATTATTTAGTTGATGATGTCGGTGACAGGGTGGGTCGATTTGCGCTTTATGAATTCCCCCAAGGTTTAGCACAGCAGACTTCTATCAATATAATTCCTGTCAGAGCTGGCTCAAATGCCACTGTGCGCTTAACGGGTATTGATTTGAACGGTGATACCATTAGCACTACAAATTGGAGCGCGGTCGCTACAACTGGCTCGTTTAATTTTGCCAATGTTGCTCAAAGTTCAGGCGTTCAAACTGTGGATCTGATTTACACCCCTTCAGTTGATTTTAATGGTCAAATAGGGGCTGAGGTGGCCTTACAAGTGAATGGTCTAATGACGACCATGTCATTGTCATTTTATGTGGGTTCAGCGACACCAACATTCACCATGGCCTCAAGTACCATTGTTTTGACCCAAAACAGTGCACAGACCATACGCAATCAACAACCCATCAGTAATGTCAGGATACCAGCCTACGACGGACTAACAGACACATTAGATGTGCAATGGCGTGTGACGCACAGTGGTGATGCCATTTTTTCTGCCAATCCCATCCCTGTGGTAAGTTTTACCACGCAAGTCTTAACGACCACAGACCGCATTGGCTCAACGGCGCAAACCGCGCAGTTGTATTTTACAATCGCCCCTGACCGTGTCGGCACTGCGACCTTGACCGTACAACTTTCTAATCAAGCCACATCAGGCATGTCACAGCAAACGTTGGTGGTCCAAGTCAATCCAATGAATGACGTGCCTCCAACTATTTTTCCTCGTAATACAGCAGTATCTTCCTTGACCGTTCATGGCGGTCGTCTATATGCCGAATCATTGTTGTCATTTATTGAGATCACGTCATTTTTGAGGGATGCCAAGACTTTGGGTGGACACTTGATTAACATAAATTCGGTTGAAGAGTTTAATTTCATTTATTCAGGATTAAGTGGTTTAAATACTCAAAATACCTGGGTTGGCATAACATTACCACAAGAATCCTTCCCTGGTGAACTCTCTTGGATAACGCATGACAGCACCATTGCCTATGGATTTGCCAGCGCCAATGGCGTAACAAATCTGAATGTTTATCCAGGACATTTCAACCTGAATTGGGACGCCACTATTGGACTGATTGCCAATGGAACAGCAAGACCTGCCAATTCCAATTGGGCAACTTTCTCTTCTTCATTTTTCGGACATAGATTTATATTAATAGAAGATATCGGTGATGGAACGCCTCTTCGGGCGCTTTATGAATTTCCACAAGGCTTAAATACAGCTGCAATCATACCAGCGAGAACCATGCCAATCACAGTCATTACAACGGCAGTGGTCAATTTAATTGGATATGATTTGAATGGTGATGCCATAAGTACAGTCAATTGGACTGCGGTGGATCCAAATGGTGGCGTAGCGCGCTTTAGCAACGTTTCTCAAAGTTCAGGGGTTCAGGTGGTCAATATGACTTATACCCCACTAGTTGGTTTTTATGGTTTAACAACGGTGGTGGTCAGCCTTCAAGTGAATGGTATAAGTACCACCACGGGCATATCATTCTCAGTGGATGAACCGCCCAGCATAGCGCTGTCAACGCATGCTATAACGCTTGTAGAAGATTTCACTACGCCATTTGTCATCGGCACCACTGTGACCGATCAAGGTGTTAGTGGCATTTTGCCATTTTCAGTGCAAGCGTCCTCCTCAGGGGTTGTGAATATATCCACTTCAGCCAACACCATTCAACTATCGGCCGTACTTAATAGCAATGGCACCTTCACATTAACGGTGCAAGCAACCGATTCTGCTGGGCAAACAGTTTCAACCCTCGTTGTGGTGACTTTGCAAGGGGTGAACGATCCTCCAACATTAACCCTATCAACCGATAATATTTCAACATTTGGTCGATTTACATCTATCATCATTGACACGACAGCCACAGACGTTGAGGATGGCGCCTTGCCTTTTTCAGTGCAATTGTCGAGTACTAATGTGGTTAGAGTCACGACCACTTCAAATGCCATTGAATTAATGCCGATTTTGGGTGGATCAGGTCAAACCACTCTAACAGTTCTTGCAAGCGATGGTGGTGGGCTGATGACTTCACAAACGATTGCAATCAATGTGAACATTGCAACCACCAGTACACCTGTGTTGGGTGTTACAACGAATCTTATACGTGTGATCGAAGATTTTACGCCTGCCATTATTGTCATATCCTCAGCCACGGATGCAGACGGGGATGCATTATTCTTTTCGTTGAGTTCATCCACGCATCTTGTCAATGCTGCTCTATCCTCACCAACGAGCGGTATAAGTGCTATAACGAACTTCATTACCCTAACATCCATTTCAAATCTCAATGGCACAGCGACACTGACCATCCATGTGACTGATGTTGGTGGCAAAACGACTTCAACTGAGATTGTGGTGGTGGTCACTGAGGATAATAATGATCCTCTATCGTTTACTGTATCAACTTCTGCGGTCACCTTATCTGCTATTGGCAGTCAACTTGATCGCAACGTTCATAACATTAACATCAGCAATGTTGATGGTCAACCCCTAAGAGCTCAATGGCAAATTACGACTAGCGGATCTTCGCTTTTTTCTGTCCACCCGCCACCTTTAGTGAGCTTTACGACCAATGTCATAACAACTGTGTCCACACTGAATTCAACTTCGCACACGGCGCAGTTGTATTTCACGATCGCGCCCAATCAAACAGGCAGGGCGACTCTAACCCTCCAACTCACTGATTTAACGGCAAATGAAATGTCATCGCAAACCATAGTGGTGCAAGTTAATCCAATAAATGTTCCCCCTGTGATTGCCCAAACCAGTCAAATTCTTGATAACCTGATGGTTAACGGTGGCCGTCTCTATGCCAATTCAGTCATGACGAATCGAGCAGTAAAACCCTTTTTGGCGGAGGCCAGGAGATTGGGTGGCCATTTGATCAACATAAATTCAGTTGAAGAACACACATTTGTGCATTCACCCGCCAGCATCTTAGTGTCTCGATTCTCCTGGTATGGTTTGGTTTTACCGCAGCAATCTTTTCCGGGTGAACTGTCTTGGGTGACGCATGACAGCACCATTGCCTATGGTTTTGCCAGTCGCAATGGCGCAAGCAGTCTCAATGTTTATCCTGGGCATTACACGCTATTTTGGGGAATTGTTAGCGGACTGAATGCGCATAGATCTGGGAGTCCACTTACTGTATTCAATTGGACGTACTATACCCGGCACTCAGAAGAGTATTTCTTAATAGACGATATAGGTGATGCCCTAGCTCGTCGTGCGATTTATGAATTTCCTCAAGGTTTAGCACCTGCTTCTTTCAGTATAGTCCCGATCATTTCTGGCTCGAGTGCCACAGTACGCTTAACGGGTATTGATTTAAATGGTGATGCGATAAATACAACAAATTGGAGTGCGGTGGCAGCAACGGGCACAGTAAATTTTGTCAATGTTAGCGCAAGAGCAGGGGTTCAGATTGTGGATCTGGTTTACACCCCTTCAGCGCATTTTAGTGGTCATACAACGGTTGAAGTGGCCCTACTGGTTAATAATCACAGAACAACCACTGCTTTGTCATTTTTTATAGGTAATGCGACACCGACCTTCACCATGGCTTCAAGCACACTTGTTTTGACCCAAAACAGCACTCAGACCATTCGTAATCAACAATTAATCAGTCCGATTAGCATCCCTGATTTTGTTGGGCTAACAGGTACCACAGCGACCATAGATGCACAATGGCGAGTGACACACAGTGGCGATGCGATCTTTTCTACTTTTCCAACACCTGTGGTGAGCTTCTCCACTAATGCGCTTACAACAATTGGCAGAATAGGGGCAACGACGCAAACAGCACAGTTATATTTTACAATCGCGCCTGATCGTATTGGAAAGGCCACTCTGACATTACAACTATCAAATCTGGCTTCATCAGTCATGTCGCAACAAACCCTGGTGGTTCAAGTCAATCCAATGAATGATCACCCGCCTGTGATTGTCCCAGTTAACTCGAGAATTGAGAACTTAATAGTGCACGGTGGCAGACTTTATGCCAATTCGGTGAATACGGCACCAGCAGTCACATCTTTTTTAGCTGAAGCTAAGGATTTGGGTGGCCATTTGCTCAACATTAATTCAATAGAAGAACGCAACTATATTTATTCTATCGCCAATGGTATTCTCACTAATGAGTCTTGGTTTGGGTTGGCTCTACCTCGGCAAAAATTCCCTGGTGAATTGGCTTGGGTGACGAATGATAGCACCCTTGCTTATGGATATGCTGATGCAAATGGTCTAAGCAATTTTACGATCTATCCAGGCCATGTCTCCTTTGATTGGGGAAGTATTGGACTGATAGCCAATAGAACAGGCCAATCCGCCACTGTGTTCAATTGGACAATATTTTCTGGTGGTGTTTCTCGGCATTTCTTAGTAGATGATATAGGCGATACGAGTCCCCGTCATGCGCTGTATGAATTTCCACAAGGTTTAAATCCAGCGGCTGTGCTCCCTTCGGTGCCGCAAACGCGCGTTGTTACTCGCGCAAATGTTCTACTAACGGGTTTTGATTTAAACGGTGATCCCATAAACGCAGGATTTTGGACGGGTGTGGATCCAAATGGCGGTACAGTAACTTTTAGCAATACACGTCAAAATCCAGGTGTTCAGGTCGTGGAGATGACATACACCCCTCCAGTTGATTTTGATGGTCCAACAACAGTTGTCACGTCACTCCGAGTCAATGGATTAAGATCAAGCACCCACTCTGTCGCATTTCTGGTGGGCGCTCTGCCAACCGTCGCTGTGTCAACGATTGACATTACACTCGATGAGGATTTCACCACTCCTTCAGTCATTCATGTCCTTGCAAACCATCCAACGACTTCTAACCAATTGCCATTTATGGTTAGTTTATCCTCCACAGGTGTTGTGGCTGTAACGCCCTCAACCCATGCCATTCAATTATCTGCCATACAAAATGCCAGTGGTAAAGTGACTTTGACAATTCAAACATCTGTTTCCGCCGATCAAACTGCATCAACAAATGTTGTGGTCACAGTGCGCGCAGTGAATGATCCTCCTGTATTAACTGTTTCAAGCAATAACATTTCGACCTTAGCCGGTTTTGGCCCTATAGTCATTGACACCACAGCCACCGATGTTGAGGATGGTGACTTGACGTTTACCGTGCAATTGTCGAGTACAAATGTGGTCAGTGTGGCGACCTCTGCTAATGCCATTGAATTGACGCCAATTGTTGGTGGATCAGGTCAAACTACCTTAACGGTTCGTACAGCCGACAGTGGTGGACAATCAGCCGTTCAAATAATCTCTGTGAATGTGACGACCGCGGTCAGTATAACCATACCAATGATCTCTGTTTCTACAAGCCTCATTCGTGTGCAAGAAGATTTCACCGCAGCCGTGACGTTCATCACCACAGCGACTGATGCAGATGGTGATGCAGTCGTCTTCTCATTAAGTTCATCAGAGCGTCTATTCGATGCAGTACTATCCACACGAACAGGTGGCGTGAGCACCATTAGCCTAACGTCGGTTGCCAATGCTTTTGGTACGGCAACCTTGACCGTTCATGCGATTGATGTCGGTGGGCAATCAACTTCTACTGAAGTGATGGTGGTTATCAATGCGGTTAATAACGACCCCATATCTTTCAATTTCTCGACATCAAGGATCACCTTGTCTGCGCCAAGCAATCAACTTGAGCGCAATGTGCAAAATATCAATATTAGCAATCCAGACAGGGCCAACCTAAATTCATCATGGTTTGTTACAAGCAATGGTGACCCCATATTCTCTACCAACCCAACACCTGTGGTGAGTTTTACCACCAATCGCTTGACCAATGAAACCACGCTGACTTCGGCCGCACATACAGCACAGCTGTATTTTACAATCGCGGATAATCAAACAGGCACGGCTACTCTAACGGTTCACCTGAACAATTTAACTCGTTCAGTAACAACCACACAAATTTTGACGGTACAAGTTATTCCAGTGGATGTCTCTCCTGTGATTGCCCAAACCAGTACAAACTTACAAAATCTGATCGTTCACGGCGGTCATCTCTATGCCAATTCAGTGTCAACAGCGACAGCGGTTACGCCATTTTTGACCGAAGCCAGAACATTGGGTGGCCATTTGATCAATATCAATACAGTTGAAGAACAGGCATTTGCCTATTCAACCGCCAGTAGGCTAATCTCTCAAGAGTCCTGGTACGGTTTGGTCTTACCGCAGCGATTGTTTCCAGGTGAACTCTCTTGGATAACGCATGACAGTACCATTGCCTATGGCTTTGTCAGCACCAATGGCAATAGCACAGGCGAAATCACAGTCTATCCAGGTTATTATCCTCTGAACTGGGAAATTACCAGCGGATTGGTTTCAAATAGGCAGACCAATGCCTCCACCCTATTCAATTGGACGATTTATTCCAGGAATATTGATCGGTATTTCTTATTAGACGAGGGTGGTGATGGCAGAGATCGTCATGCACTTTATGAATTCCCTCAAGGCTTAGCACCTGCTTCTTTTGATCGAATATTTATAAGCATTGGATCAAGCGCCACAGTAAGCTTAACGGGTTTTGATTTGAACGGTGATGCTATAACCATAGCAAATTGGTCAGGAACAGATCCCAACGGGGGCACAGTGCGTTTTTCCCAAGTTGCTCAAAGTTCAGGAGTACAGTCGGTAGCATTGGTCTATACGCCGTCTGTAAATTATAGTGGCCCTACAACGGTTGATGTGTCTCTACAAGTGAATGGGCTAAGAACAACCAGATCATTGTCATTTTTTGTGGGTCCAGCAACTCCGACCTTCACCATGGCCTCGAGCACTATTGTCTTGACTGAGAACAGTGCTCAAAGTATTCGCTATCAACGACCCATTAGCAATGCCAGGATTCCAGCTTTCGATGGACTGATAGACACATCAGATGTGCAATGGCGTGTGACGCACAGTGGTGATGCCATATTTTCTGCCAATCCCACCCCCGTGGTAAGTTTTACAACGCATGTCGAAACGACCACAGACCGCATTGGTTCAACGTCGCAAACAGCTCAGTTGTATTTTACAATCGCTCCTGACCGTACAGGTACCGCGACCTTGACCGTTCATCTTTCTAATTTGTACATATCAGGTGCGTCACAGCAAACGTTGGTGGTTCAAGTCAATCCAATGAATGACGTGCCACCGACAATTATTCCTATTACTACAGCATTTTCTTCTCTTGCCGTTCATGGTGGTCGTCTATATGCCGATACAGCGCTTTCAACTGCAGCGGTTACCCCACATTTGGCGGCTGCTACGGCTTTGGGTGGGCACTTGATTAACATCAATTCGGTTGAAGAGTTTAATTTCGTTTATTCAGGACCAAGTGGTTTTAATACGCTAAATTGGATTGGTGCTTGGGCTGGTCTAGCATTACCACAAAGCTCCTTCCCTGGTGAACTCTCTTGGATAACGCATGACAGCACCATTGCCTATGGTTTTGCCAGCACTAATGGCGCAACAAATCTCAATGTTTATCCAGGACATTACACCCTTAATTGGGCCAACATTGAACCGGTTGCCAATAGATCAGGAAGTCCCTCCACCAATTTCAATTGGTTGGTTTTCTATGCATTTGTAGCACGACCATTTTCATTATTAGAAGAATTCGGGGATGGAACGCCTGGTCAGGACAATGGGTTTCCTTATGAGGCGGTTTTTGAATTTCCACAAGGGGTAAATACAGCCGCGATCATACCAACGAGACCAATGCCCATCCCAGTCAATTCAAATGCAATGGTCAGTTTAAATGGATATGATTTAAATGGAGATACTATTAACCTGAGTGATTGGAACGGCGTTGATCCAAATGGTGGTCATGTGAGCTTTAGACAACTTTCTCAAAAATCAGGGGTATTGTCAGTTAGTCTGACTTACACTCCTCTGCCAGACTTTCATGGTTTAACAACGGTTGTGGTTACCCTGCAAGTGAATGGTTTAAGTACCACCACGGGCATATCATTCTCAGTGAATGCACAGCCCAACATAGCGTTGTCAACGCATGCTATAACGCTTGCTGAAGATTTCATTACGCCATTTGTCATCGGCACCACAGTGACCGATCAAGGTGTTAGTGGCATTTTGCCATTTTCAGTGCTAGCGTCCCCCTCAGGGGTTGTGAACATATCCACTTCAGCCAACGCCATTCAATTATCGAACCTGCCCAATGCTAACGGCACGGTTACATTGACAGTGCAAGCAACCGATTCTGCTGGGCTAACTGCTTCAACACTTGTTGTGGTAACTGTACAAGCAGTGAATGACCCGCCTGTCATCAACCTTTCAAACGACGGTGTTTCAGTTTTGGGTCGTTTTTCACCCATTACCATAGACAGCTCAGCCACAGATATTGAGGATGGCAACATACCTTTTTCAGTGCAATTGTCAAGCACAGGGGTAGTCACAGTCTCGACCGCTTCCAATGCCATCGTATTGACGTCAATTTTGGGTGGATCGGGTCTAACGACTATAACAGTCAGTGCAACCGATAGTGATGGATTGACGACGACACGACCAATTTCAGTCAGTGTGCGTCTTTCATCCAGTACAGCTCCAGTGTTGAATGTTACGCCTAACTTCATACGTGTGAACGAGGATTTCCCTCTGCCTGTGGGCATCATAACCTCAGCCACGGATGCAGACGATGATGCAATATTTATCTCATTGAGTTCATCCACGCATCTTGTCAATGCGGCTCTATCCTCACCAACGAATGGTATAAGATCCATAACGAACTTTATTACCTTAACATCCATTGCAAATCTCAATGGCAGAACCACACTGACCGTCCATGCGACCGATGCCGGTGGACTAACGAGTTCTACTGAGATATTGATCATAGTCAATGAGGATAATAATGATCCTATATCATTTGCATTGTCAACATCTGTCGTCACCTTATCTGCTATTGGAAATCAGCGTGAACGCAAGGTACACGGCATCAATATCAGCAATATAGACAGTCGCACTCTAAGGGCGCAGTGGCAGGTGACCAGTAGTGGGGATCCAATCATTTCAGTCAATCCAGCGCCCATAGTGAGTTTTACAACCCATGTCTTAACAACCGTGTCCACGCTGACTTCGACCACGCACACAGCACAGCTGTATTTTACAATCGCGCCCGATCGGACAGGTACAGCCACCTTAACTGTGCAACTCACCGATCTGACAGCAAATCAAATATCAACGCAAACTTTAGTGGTGCATGTTAATCCAATGAATGTTGCACCCGTGATTACTCAAGCCAGCACAAATCTGCAAAACCTTGTTGTTCATGGTGGTCATCTCTATGCTAATTCAGTGTTAACAGATCCAACGGTTACGCCATTTTTGACCGAAGCCAGAACATTGGGTGGCCATTTAATCAATATCAATACAGTTGAAGAACACGCATTTGTCTATTCAACCGCCAGTAGGCTAATCTCTCAAGAGTCTTGGTATGGTTTGGTATTACCGCAACGAAGTTTTCCAGGTGAACTCTCTTGGATAACGCATGACAGTACCATTGCCTATGGCTTTGTCAGCACCAATAACAATAGCACAGGCGATATCACAGTCTATCCAGGTTATTATCCTCTGAACTGGGAAATTACCAGCGGATTGGTTTCAAATAGGCAGACTATTGCCTCATTCAATTGGACGATTTATTCCAGGAATATTGATCGGTATTTCTTATTAGACGATGGCGGCAATGGCACAGGTCGTCATGCGCTTTATGAATTCCCTCAAGGTTTGGCACCTGCCACTATCGAGACTCGGTTAATCGTTCCTGGCACAGTTATCACCGTGCCCTTAACAGGTTATGATTTGAATGGTGATGCGATAAATACAGCAAATTGGTCAGGCATCGATACCAGTGGACGTGCGGCAAGTTTTACTCAAGTATCTAATAATACTGGCGTTCAGACAGTGCTCATGAATTATGCTACGCCAGCTAATCTGAGCGTTCCAACAACGGTTGTTGTTTCTTTGAATGTGAATGGTTTAACATCCACCACAGCCTTTTCATTTGTTCCAATTGTCCCGACATTTACTTTGTCAACAACATCCATTGTGCTGACCGAAAACAGCACTCAGAGTGTGCGCAACCAACAGCTCATCAGCAATATCCAAGTGCCGGCCTTTGTCGGGACGACAAGAGCTTTAGATGCTATATGGCGTGTGACACATATTGGCGATCCCATCTTTTCCACCAATCCAGCGCCTGTGGTGAGTTTTACGACGCACGTCTTAACGACGACAAGCCGTATTGGTCCAATGTCGGCCTCAACACAAACAGCGCAGTTGTATTTTACAATTGCACCGGATCAAACAGGCAGAGCAACCTTACTCATTCAGCTCTCCGAATTGGCTAATTCGCGTGTCATGTCACAACAGACCATTGTTGTACAAGTCAATCCAATGATCGATGTGCCATTTGGCATTGGTGATAGTACAAATCTTCAAAATCTCATTATTCATGGCGGTCATCTCTATGCCAATTCAGTGACAACGGCACAAGCAGTCACTGTTTATATGGCGGAAGCCCGAGCATTGGGCGGTCATTTGATCAATATCAATACAATTGAAGAAATTAATTTCATGCGTTCAACAGACAATAGCCTAGTCACTCATGAAGCCTGGTTTGGATTGGTCTTGCCACAGGTGTCATTCCCAGGTGAGTTGGCATGGTTGACAAATGACAGCACCATTGCCTATGGTTTTGCCAGCGCCAATGATGTAAGCAATCTCACAGTCTATCCGGGTCATTTCGCCCTTAATTGGCCGGCGACATTTGGACTGATTGCTCATAGGAGAGCAAACCCCTTCACCCATTTCAATGGGACCGCTTATTCGAGAAACGTAAACGGTTATTTCTTAATAGACAATGGGGGAGATGGCAAAGATCGACCTGTGCTTTATGAATTCCCTCAAGGTTTAGCCTCACCTAAACCCATTCATCTGCTGACCACTTCTAGTGTGACTGTACGTTTGACTGTTTTTGATTTGAATGGAGATGCGATAAATCTATCAAACTTGAACGCAGTGGCAACGATTGGTACGGCTAGCATTGGCAATACGACACAGAGCACTGGACTTTTGACATTCGATATGACTTACAACAATCCAGCAGGTATTACCAGTCAAACGACGATTGTGGTCAGCTACCAAGTGAATGGTTTAAGCACTTCGACAGTCTTAACCCTTCTTCCAACTGAACCAACATTTATTATGCCCACAAATCGGATTGTCTTGACCGAGAACAGTCGTCAGACTATCCGCAACCAACAGCTGATCACTAATGTTAAACTCCGAGGCTTTATTGATGGGAACAATAACTTAGATTTTAAATGGCGTGTGACCCACAGTGGTGATGCGATATTTTCCGCCAATCCAACACCTGTAGTGAGCGTTTCCCCCAATGCTTTAGTCACAAATACCAGCATTGGCTCAACCGCACAAACGGCGAGATTGTATTTCACAATCGCGCCTAACCAAACGGGGACGGCGACTCTGACAGTACAACTGACCGATCTGATGGATTCAGTTGTGACGCAACAACTTCTGGTCGTTCAAGTCAAACCTGAGAATGTCCCTCCGGTGATAGCTCAAGCCAGCACAAGCATTACAAATCTCATTGTTCATGGCGGACGTCTCTATGCCAACTCAATCTTATCAACGGATCAAGGCGTTTCAATGTTTTTGGCGCAAGCAAGGGCTTTGGGCGGTCATTTGATTAATATTAATACCATTGAAGAAATAAATTTTGTGCGTTCAACCACGAGTGGCTTAAACCCTCATGAAGCTTGGTTTGGTATGGTTTTGCCGCGGAAAAATTTTCCTGGTGAGTTATCTTGGATAACAAATGATAGCACCGTAACCTATGGCTCTGCCAGTGCTAATGGTATCAACAACTTGTCAATCTATCCAGGCCACTTCGCCCTGAATTGGAATCCTGGTAATGGACTAATTGCTAATAGAGTAGGGCGCCCTTCCACCGTTTCCAATTGGTTGATATATTCCAACAATGCAAATACCTATTTCTTAGTTGACGATGGCGGAGATGCGCCCACAAGTCGATTTGCACTCTATGAATTTCCTCAAGGCTTAGCACCGGCTTCAATCAATCTACGAACCGTAGCTGCTTCCTCAAGTGCCACCCTACTTTTGACAGGTTTTGATTTGAATAGTGATACCATAAGTACAGCAAGTTGGTCAGGTACTGATCCCAATGGTGGCTCTGTCAGTTTCAGGAGTGTTTCTCAAAGCTCAGGCGTTCAAACGGTGGAAATGGTGTACACCCCTCTTATAAATTATGAAGGTCGAACAACCGTCATGGTCACCTTACAAGCGAATGGTCAAAACACTACCACCGATATTGCATTTGCAGTGGATGGACTGCCATCTATTGCCTTGTCAACCAATGCTGTTATGATTACCGAAGATTTTGTCAATTTTGTTATCCACACGACTGTGACAGATTCAATTGACGGCGCCTTACCAATTACAGTAATGACTTCTTCCACAGGGGTTGTAAACATAACCACCACAGCAAATTCATTGCAATTTTCTGGCGCACTCAATTTCAACGGTGTGTTCACTCTAACGGTTCAAGCAACAGATTCTGCACCGCAGACCTTTTCAACACAGGTCGTGGTCACTGTAGAAGGCGTGAATGATCCTCCAACATTATCTGTTTCAAGCAATAGCATCACCACTCTGGGTGGGTTTTTCCCCATCACCATAGCTTCCACAGCCACGGATGTTGAGGATGGTATGGTGCCTGTTACAGTGCAAGCTTCTAGCCCTGGTGTGGTTTTTGTCAATATTTTTGATAATGCCATTGTCTTGTCTCCAGTTGAAACTGGTTCGGGTCGAACGACTTTAACCTTCACAGCAACAGATAGCGTCAATTCGACAGCCGTTCAAATCATTACCGTCAATGTCTTAGTGACGCCAAGTACAACACCTGTATTGACGGTTTCCAGCAACGCGATCTATGTGTTAGAGGATTTTACCCCCGACATTTTCATTGCAACCACCGCCACGGACGTCGATACGGGCACTTTGGTTGTCACTGTGAGTTCATTTACGAATGTGGTGGATGCCGTGGTTTCATCACAAGGCATTACTCTGAGTGCAATAGCTAATCTTTTTGGCGCCACGACCTTGACCGTTCGCGCAACCGATGCGGGCGGGTTATTTGACTCAGCAGAGATTGTCGTCATAGTGCAATCTGTTAATGACACGCCAACCTTTACCATCTCAACAAACAGGGTCATTTTGGCTTTGGCATTGGATGCTCCTCCTTTTGTACTGAACGTCTCAGCATCTGATGTAGAAGATGGCACATTAACTTTTACTGTGTCCACGGTGCAGGGCGTCATAGACACCACATTGACCAACACAAGCCTGAGCATTGCTCGACGAGGATTAGGCCACAATGGCCCGTTGGTTGTGTTGACTTTTACATCGTCTGATACTGAAGGCGCAATGGTTTCAACCGATGTAAATGTCGTGGTGCCACCAGTGTTATTTGCAACCATAACGACTAAGTCTCTCAATTTTAGTTGGAGCTCAATCGCAAATGCGACACACTATCAGTTACAAAGCAACCCCGATGGTGTCTCAGGTTTTACGGATATAAGTACCACAGGCATTGTGGTTAGCCCGAATTCAACGAATATCAGGCAAACCACTGCACAGGGTCAGGTGGCCACCCATCTTTATATCCCAAGAGTGGCCAATCCACGATTTGGTTTGGGCACCTGCGCTGCAACACCGTGTGGGTCCTCTTTCCAGCACAATACAGTTGATTTCACCAATGCAGACTTAAATCGTATGATTGCCCGAATTAACGCGTATTTTGAAGAAGATTTTGAAACTGTAGATTTAGGTGGTATGGATCCAAGTGGTGTCGCTCATCAATTTGGCTGGTCTGTCAGTATAAGCGGCGATGGAAATACCTTAGCAGTAGGTGCATATTTGGAGAGTAACCCATCAGTTGGAATCAATAATAGGGTTAAATTTAGCAATTCGTTTGAACGATCAGGTGCGGCCTATATTTTCCGTCGCACTGGCAATGTATGGAGTCAACAAGCCTATATTAAAGCAACCGTTCCTGGACCGGGTGATGCTTTTGGTACAGTTGTCAGTTTAAGTCATGATGGCAATACGCTTGTTGTGGGTAGCCCTAACGAAGATGGTTCCGCTACGGGTATCAATGGAATAGAAAATAATGTCACAGGTAATGCAGGTGCGGCTTATCTTTTCCGATTTACTCAAGCAACGGGCGTTTGGGTGCAGGAAGCCTACATCAAACCATCTAACCCACAGACAGACGGTTTCTTTGGATATGCCCTCAGTTTAAATTCTGATGGTAACACCCTTGCTGTGAGCGCGCGCGCTGAGGATGGTTCATCTACAGGCGTCAATGGCCCGCTGAACAATAGCGCTAAGGATTCAGGGGCTGTGTATTTATATCGCTTAGTTCGAGGCGTTTGGACACAGCAAGCCTACATCAAAGCATCAAATACAGAGCAGGGTGATTTCTTTGGTGAGTCTGTGCATCTAAACGCGGATGGCAATACCCTTGCAGTCGGGGCAAGATATGAGGATGCCTCAGTGACTGGCATTAATGGCGTGCAGAATAATAACTCTTTTGATTCGGGCGCAGTGTACTTGTATCGCTTTAATGGGGGCGTTTGGTCACAACAAGCGTACATCAAAGCATCAAATACTGGTGCGGGTGATGAATTTGGTACTGCTGTGAATCTAACTGATGATGGCAATACCCTTGCCGTAGGTGCAAGATTAGAGGATGGCTCAGCTGTTGGTCTCAATGGCGTACAAAATAATAGTTTAAGTGACTCAGGTGCAGTTTATTTGTACCGCTTTAGTGGTGGCGTCTGGTCTCAGCAAGCATACATAAAATCACCAAATCCGGGGTCAAACGATCATTTTGGCTCATCAATCGATTTTAATGGAAATGGCAGTTTACTCGCAGTGGGGGCGATATTTGAGGATGGCTCCACCATAGGTGTGGGTGGCGGCTTCAATGATAACGTGTCTAATGCGGGCGCAGTTTATATATATGAATTTATTAATGGTGCTACGACGCTTCAACGTTATATTAAATCACTGCGTCCAAACATCGATGCAGGGTTTGGTCGATCCCTAAGTCTGAGCCAAGATGGTAATGAGCTTGCCATAGGCCAATCTGAATTTATCCTATCTATTGGTCGAGTTTACCTATATTAAAAACGCTGTATTTGTTAGAACTCAAACCATGATTCAGCTTGTTGAACGAACTTAATTGATAGGGTGTTATACAATGAAGCCGATACTGTGTGCCCATAAAATCATTGATAATCAATCATAGGTTTTTAACTTTTATTTCTAATTGTGTCAGGACAAAATAAACACTTTATAAAGGCAATATGACCCCAATAATTAATTTATTCTCAAGCCATTTACACCGTGTTTCTGACTACCCATTTTTTCGTATCTTCTGGCAATTAAGCCGCACTTATTTTAACAGTATAACCTGTCTATCTCAGACTGTGCATCGACGCGCACTGAGCACAGTGGGCACAATCATGATGCTTTCAGTATTGTTGTCGGCTTGTGGCGGCGGAGGCGGCGGAAGTACGACTGTGGATGGCGGTAATGGGGATGGCGGCGGCGGAAGTACTATTGTGGATGGCGGCGACGGAAATGGTTCTGGCGACGGAAATGGCTCTGGCGGTGGAAATGGGGATGGCGGTGGAAATGGAGATGGCGGTGGAAATGGGGATGGCGGCGCAATACCAGTCCTTAACACAACGCCCACATTCGCGGTGTCAAATAATCCTTTGACTGTTGTTGAGGATTTTACGGGGATGAGAACAGTTGCCTCTGTAAGCAGTGCAACAGGAATAATGGTTGATCAATCCAATCCAGGCGTGGTCACGGTGACAACCTCAGTTAGCGGAGTCTTTGTTTCGAGCATCGCCAATGCTTATGGGCAAACCACCTTCAACATAACGGCCACCAATGGCACATTGACTGCTTCAACCCAAGTGGTTGTGATCGTATCTGCCATTAATGATACACCGACATTGAGCGTCTCAAGCAACGTCATTTCTACAATTGGTGGTTTTACGCCCATCACCATTTTCACCACAGCAAGCGATATTGAAAATGGTATTTTAAATATCTCCGTGACTGAATCAAGCCCATCGGTGGTTAGAGTGAATACAACAACAAACGCCATCACTTTAAACAACATTCCTGGTGCTTCGGGTCAAACCACCTTAACCGTCAGAGCGGTTGACAGTTCAGGGACTACGGTGACCCAAACAATCGTTGTCAATGTACGCATTGTTGACAGTGCTGTACCTATATTGGAGGTTTCCACCAATCGCATCAGCTTGCAAGAAGATTTTACGACAGCGCTGGTCATCCGAACCACGGCCACGGATTCTGACGGCCAATCTATAATGCTCTCAGTCAGCTCATCCTCACATCTTGTAAACGCAGTTATTCAAAATCCAGTCAGTGGCTTAAGCATCATAACCAATCTCATCTCTTTAACCGCAGTTGACAATGCCAATGGCATAACAACTCTGACGGTTCAGGTGGCAGATATTGGTGGCCAATCAACTTCTGTTGAGATAATCGTATCGGTAGCAGCGGTCAATGATCCACCAATGTTAACTGTTTCAACGACGAACTTGATGCTCTCTGAGGATTTTTTAGTCGCACAATCAGTCGCCACAATAACCAATGTGGATGGGGATACACAAACTGTAAGCGTCACTGAATCAACCACAGGCGTGGTCACTGTGACAACTTCTGCGACGGCTGTCTCCGTTTCGAGCATTGCCAATGCCAATGGCCGCACCACCTTAACCATTGGTGTTAGCGATAGCGTTAATAGTGTCACAACCCAAGTTGCCGTGACAGTTTTGGCAGTCAATGACACGCCCACATTTACCCTGTCAACCACCGCTTTAACGCTCACTGAGAATTTTGCCTCGCCTGTTTCAATCACAGTAACCAGTCGTGATATAGATGGCGACACATTAACCTTAAGTGTTATTGAATCAACCACTGGTGTGGTCACTGTTGCAAGATCCCTTACCGAAATAACTTTATCCAGCATTGCCAGCGTCAGTGGTCAAACCACACTAACGATTTCTGTCAGTGACGACACATTGACTTCAACGGCCCAAGTGGTGATTCAGGTAAGGGCTATTAACAGAAGTCCAACGATCGTACTCTCAACGAACAATATTATAGTCAATGCTGGATTTTCGCCTATTACCATAAACGCGACGGTGCGTGATCCTGAAGAGGGTGCTTTACCCTTTGCGGTGCAAGAAAGCAACACTGGGGTGGTCAGTGTAAGTACATCGGCTGATACCATTGTTCTAACGGCCATTCCTGGTATAACCGGACAAACCAATCTGACAATCCAAACCGCAGACAGATTTGGACTTACAGCGATGCAAACCATTTTTGTCAATGTTATTGCAGTCGTTACCACTTCACCTGTGCTGACTGTCTCAACAAATCTTATCACAGTGCAAGAAGATTTTAGGACACCTGTGGTTATTAGTGCAACGGCCACAGATGTTGATGGCGACCCAATCATCATTTCTGTGAATGCGTCCATGAGCCTTGTCAATCATGTTATATCTCCACTCGGCAATGGTGTGACAGATATCACCCTTATTCCGATTTCCGACCGTAATGGTACAGCGACCTTGACGGTTCGAGCCACTGATCCTGGTGGTCTCTCAGATTCTAAGCAAATAATCGTGGTGGTAAATGCCGTTAATGATCCGCCAGCCTTAACTGTTTCAACCAATCTTATTTCAACGAGTGGCGGATTTTCGCCTATCACGATTGGCACAACGGCAAGTGATTCAGAAGAGCGTGATATTGGTTTTGCTGTGCAAGTCTCAACCACAGGCATTGTCGGAGTAACGACTTCAGTGAACGCCATTGTTTTAACTGCCATGGCTGGTGTTTCGGGTGATACCACCTTAACCGTCGTAACGGTTGATCAATTTGGTTTATCAGCGACTCAAACAATCTCTGTCAGTGTGCGCATTCTTCAAAGCATCGAACCTATGCTAATGGTTTCCACAGACCGTATTATTGTCGTTGAAGAATTTACCAGCCCGCTGGTCATTCAAACCACAGCCACAGACGTTGACGGCGACCCAATTACCCTTTCAGTGAATTCATCTAGGCGTCTGGTGGATGCCGTCATATCAACACCCATCAGAGGCATAAGCACCATCACCAACACCATCACTTTGACTGCAATTGCTGATTTGAATGGTACAGCGACTTTAACCATTCAAGCATCCGATGCGGGTGGGGAATCGACTTCTGTTGAAGTTGTTGTGGTTGTGAATGCCGTAATCGACCCGCTATCGTTCTCCGTCGCAACTTCTGTGGTCTCTTTGAGCGCACTGGGTAATCAGCTCAACCGCAACGTGCAAAGCATCACAGTCAGCAATATAGATAGCCAAACTTTTAGAACTCAGTGGCAAGTGACCAATAGTGGGGATGCCATTTTATCAACCAATCCTGCGCCTGTAGTGAGTTATACCACCAATAGATTAACGACTCAATCCACTCTAACTGCAGCGGCACATACGGCACAACTATATTTTTCAATCATTCCTGATCGTACAGGTACAGCCACACTTACTTTACAACTCAATAATCTAACGACTTCAGAATCGACGCAACAAACCATGGTGGTGCACGTTCATTCAGTGAATGTGCCTCCGATGATTGCCCAAGTCGGCACAATTATTGAAAACGCGATTGTACATGGTGGTCGTCTATATGCAAATTCAGCACTCCGCTTAGCGACACCAACAGTTACGTCATATTTGACCGATGCCAGAGCTCTGGGCGGACATTTAGTCAACCTCAATACGATTGAAGAATTTAATTATTTACGTTCAGCCGCAAGTGGATTAGTCACTCGAGAAGTTTGGTATGGCTTAACTTTACCGCAACAAACCTTTCCCGGTGAGCTGTTTTGGGTGACGCACGATAGCACCATTGCCTATGGTATTGCCTCGACGAATGGCGCCACCAACCTTACTGTCTATCCAGGCTATTACAACCTAATTTGGGGTGAATCAAGTGGCCTCATTGCTCATAGACACAGTAGGGCATCCACGGTTTTCAATTGGACAGTTTATTCTCCCGATGTTAATCGATTTTTCTTATTAGATGATGGCGGTTTTATTACCAATCGTCAAGCACTGTATGAATTTCCCCAAGGCATAGCATCAAATTCTATAAAACCTGTGCCCCTTATTGCCAACTCGAGAGCCACTGTACGGTTGTTCGGTTATGATTTGAATGGTGATGCAATAAGCACATCAAATTGGTCTGCGACACCTATGAACGGCACGGCAAGCCTTAACTCTGTTGCGCTAAGTACAGGGGTTCAGACGATGGATTTGGTTTACACGCCTCCAACAGGGTTCAGTGGTCCATCGACGGTCATGGTAACGCTTCAAGTAAACGGATTTATCGCCGAGAGGGTGGTTTCATTTGTAGTGGATGCACCGCCCACCATAGCCTTGTCAACCAATGACATCACGCTTGACGAAGATTTCTCTTCCTTTGTTATTGGCACGACTGCCACCGATGAAGGCATTAGTGGTAGCTTACCCTTTTCAGTGCAAGTTTTCCCGCCTTCTGGGCTTGTGGCCATTACCACCTCAGCCAATGCCATTCGATTATCATCTATAGGCAATGCCAGTGGACAGGCGATATTGACCATTCAAACAGTGGATTCTGCATTGCAAAATGTTTCAACAAGGGTCTTCGTCACAGTTGAACCCGTCAATGACCCGCCAACAATCGACATTTCAAGCAGCCGTGTTACCATTTTAGGCGGTATTTTATCGTACACCATCGGCACCACCGCCACGGATATTGAGGACGGCGCCTTGCCTTTTTCAGTACAAGCTTCAATCACAGGCTTGGTTTCCATAACCACTTCTGCCAATGCCATAGAATTGAGCCCTATATTGGGTAGAACGGGTCAAACCGTCTTAACCGTCCGTACGATTGACCAGGGTCGGCTGACAGCGGTGCAGACCATTATTGTCGATGTCGTCATTGCGGCCGGTAATGCACCAGTTTTGAATGTTTCGACAAACCTCATTCGTGTACAAGAAGATTTTTCAACCCCTGTGGTCATTAGTGCCAATGCCACCGATGCTGATGGTGATGCCATAATGCTCTCCTTAAGTTCATCCTCACGCCTTGTGAATGCTGTTATGTCCACCTTAACGAATGGCATGAGTACCATCACGCTCTCAGCGATTGCCAATCTTAATGGCACGGCGACCCTGACCGTCAATGCGGTTGATTCGGGTGGTTTATTCGTTTCTCAACAAATTGTGGTGGTGGTCAATGGGATTAACGACGACCCTGTAAGCTTTACCTTTTCGACTTCTGTTGTCACCTTGTCTGCCCTTGGCAATCAGCTTGACCGCAACATTCAAAAAATCAGTATCAGCAATCCAGATAATCAACCGCAAAGACTTCAATGGCTGGTGACCAGTAGTGGCACTCGCATCTTTTCTGCCAATCCAACCCCAGTGGTCAGTTTCACCACAAATGCCTTAACGACTGAGACCACACTAACTTCTGTTGCCGATACGGCGCAGTTGTACTTTTCAATCACACCAAATCAAACAGGTGTGGCGACTTTGACGGTACAACTCACCAATTTGACTCGTTCAGAAATGTCTCAACAAACGCTCGTGGTGCAAGTCAATCCATTTAACCGTCCGCCTGTGATACTCCCAGTCAATTCCAATCTTCAAAACCTGGTTGTTAACGGTGGCCATCTTTATGCCAATTCAGTGACCACGGCACAAGCAGTGACGTCGTTTCTGGCAGAAGCCAGAGCATTGGGCGGGCATTTGCTTAATGTCAATACACAGGAAGAATCTAATTTTGTGCGCTCAAGCGCAAGTGGGTTAGTGTCAAATGATGCTTGGTTTGGCATGGTATTACCTCAGCAAATATTCCCTGGTGAACTTTCTTGGGTGACCAATAATAGCACCATAGCTTATGGATTTGCCAGCACCAATGGTGCAACCAACCTCAATGTTTATCCAGGTCATTTTGGCTTAAATTGGGACAGCAGCAATGGATTGACTGCCAATCGATCGGCAAGACCCACGACCGTATTCAATTGGGCGGCTTATTCCATGGATTCGAGTCAATTTGTTTTGTTTGACGATATAGGCAGCACCCAGTCTCGCCATGCCATTTACGAATTTCCTCAAGGTTTATCCTCAACTTTAATGGATCCAATACCTGTCGTCTCTGGTTCAAATGTCACCGTTCGGTTATCGGGTTTTGATTTGAACGGTGATGCGATTGGTACAGTAAATTGGTCTTTTAGATCTCAAAGAGGCGGCTCGGTCAGCTTTGCCAATGTTGCTCGTAATTCAGGGTTTCAGACCGTTGATATGGTTTTCACGCCGCCTCGCGGATTCAGCGGCCCATTGGCCGTTGAGGTATTCCTAAACACCAATGGTTCAGGTACCGTTATTTCAGTGCCATTTATTGTGGCTGTGCCCTCTTATACCTTGGCTTCAAATTCTATCGTTTTGACTGAAAACAGTACCGATACCTTACGCAACAACCAACTTATCAGCAATATTAACATCCCAGCTTTTATGGGGACCACACATACATTGGATGTGCAATGGCAAGTCAGGCAAAGTGGTGATCTTGTTTTTTCCGCCCAACCCGCCCCTGTGGTCAGTTTTTCTACAAATACCATCACAACGACGAACCCTATTAGTGTCACGCCAAAAACGGCAGACTTATACTTTTCAATTGCCCCTGATCGTACAGGTACGGCCACCCTAACATTGCAACTGACTGATTTAAATAATTTGATTTTGAATCAACAAACCATTTTGGTACAAGTCCAGCCAATGGCTGACGTGGCTCCAGTCATTGCCCAAGCCAGCTCAAGCATTCAAAATCTTATCGTTCAGGGTGGTCGTCTTTATGCCAATTCAGTGTCAACGGCTCAAGCCGTTACGTCGTTTGCGGCAGAAGCCAGGGCTTTGGGTGGGCATTTGCTGAACATCAATACGGTTGAAGAGCTGGTTTTTATACGTTCATCTGGTGCCAATCTTCTCACCGAGAATGCCTGGATTGGCATGACTTTACCGCAGGTCTCTTTCCCAGGTGAACTGTCTTGGATCACAAATGACAGCACCATTGCTTATGGTTACGCCAGCACCAATGGTGTGACCAATCTCAATGTTTATCCGGGTCATTATGACCTGACCTGGCACAGTACCAATGGGCTGATTGCCAATAGAACCACTGGACGTGCGACTCTTAGCAATTGGGCTTATTATTTAAGGAGTACAGATCGGTATTTCTTATTAAACGATTCTGGTGATCGCTTAGCGCGTTATGCACTATACGAATTCCCCCAAGGATTGGCACCAGCTTCAATCATGTCAGTGCCTGTGGTTTCTGCCACCAGTGCGACTGTTCGTTTAACGGGTTTTGTTTTGAATGGTGATTCGGTAGGCTTAGCAAATTGGTCTGGGGTCGCATCAGCTGGCGCTATAAGCTTTAACGGTGTTACTCAAAATCTTGGTCATCAGACAGTGGACATGGTTTACACCGCTCCAGCAAATTATAGTGGTCAAACAACGGCAGCAATCTCTTTGCAAGTGAATGGTAAGAGTTCCACGACGGTTATTTCAATTATTGTAGATGGACCGCCAAACATAGCCTTGTCAACTCAGGCCATTACGCTTGCTGAAGATTTTGGCAGCTATGTCATTGGCACCACTGTGACTGACCTGGGCGTCAGTGGCACCTTACCCTTTACGGTTTTAACGTCCACCACTGACGTTGTGACCATAACCACCTCAGCCAATGCGATTCGATTGTCGTCTCTGCTCAATGTTAATGGCACGGTCACCTTGACGGTTCAATCAACAGATTCTGCCTCACAAAGGGCTTCAGAAATTATCGTGGTCACGGTGGAAGCAGTGAATGATCCACCGACAATAGTCGTCTCAAGCGATAACATAACCACCTCAGCTGGGTTTTCCTCCCTCATTATCGATACAACCGCTACGGATGTTGAGGATGGCCTCCTAACTTTTACCGTGCAATTGCAGACCACAAACGTGATCAGTGTGACGACCACAGCCAATGCCATTATCATAAACCCTATTGTGGGCAGAGTAGGTCAAACCACCTTGATTGTCCGTACAGCCGATAGACAGGGACAGACTGACGTGCAATTAATTACTGTCAATGTAGCCATTGTGGGCAGTGCAACCACACCAGTAATCTCTGTTTCTACAAGCCTCATTCGTGTGCAAGAAGATTTCACCACAGCCGTGACGTTCTTTACCACAGCGACTGATGCAGATGGGGATGCAGTCGTCTTCTCGTTGAGTTCATCTGAGCGCCTATTTGATGCGGTATTGTCCACAAGAACAGGTGGCGTGAGCACCATTACCTTAACGTCGGTAGCCAATGCTTTTGGTACGGCGACCTTGACCGTTCATGCAACAGATGTTGGTGGGCAAATAACTTCTACTGAGGTGTTGGTGGTCGTTAATGGGATTAATAATGACCCCATCTCGTTTGCTTTATCAAACTCAGTTGTCACCTTGTCTGCGCCTGGCAATCAGCTTGAACGCAACATTCAAAGCATCAGTATTAACAATCCAGATACGGCAAATAGAAGGGCTCAATGGCAGCTTACGCTTAGTGGGGATCCGATATTTTCAGCCAATCCATTCCCTGTGGTGAGTTTCACCACCAATGCTATAGCGACCACAGCCACCTTAACTGCAGCCCAGCAAACCGCGCAGTTGTATTTTTCGATCGCGCCCAATCAAACGGGCACTGGATTTATTACCTTACAGCTGACTGATCTGACCCGTTCAGAAATGTCACAACAAACCCTGACAGTACAGGTAAATTCAGTGGATCGTCCGCCTATGATTACCCAGGCCAATCCAAATCTTCGAAATTTAATTGTACATGGCGGTCATCTTTATGCCAATTCAGTGGCATCAACGACTCTTAGCGTCTCACAATTTTTGACCGAGGCTCGATCTTTAGGTGGCCATTTGATCAACATCAATACCATTGAAGAAATAAATTTTGTGCGTTCAACCAATACTGGCTTAGAATCTCATGATGCTTGGATTGGCATGGTTCTGCCAAGGCGAACCTTTCCTGGCGAATTGTCTTGGGTTACACATGATAGCACCATTGCCTATGGTTTTGCCACGACCAATGGCGTAACTAATCTCACGGTCTATCCGGGCCATTACGCCTTAAATTGGAACGCTTTAAGTGGGCTTGTTGCCAATAGTGTTGGGCGTCCGTCCACTGTTTTCAATTGGACAATTTATGACAATAGATCAAGCGAGTATTACTTAGTAGATGATGGGGGAGATGCAATCATTCGTCGTTCTGCACTGTATGAATTCCCCCAAGGATTAGCGCAGACTTCTATCAATACAATTCCTGTCAGAGCTGGCTCAAGTGCCACTGTGCGCTTAACGGGTGCTGATTTGAATGGTGATGCGATAAGCATTGCAAATTGGAGCGCGGTCGCTACGACTGGCTCGTTCAGTTTTGCCAATGTTGCTCAAAGTTCAGGCGTTCAGACTGTGGATCTGATTTATACGCCTTCAATCAATTATAACGGTCTTATAAGGGCTGATGTGGTCCTACAAGTGAATGGTCTAATGACGACCAAGTCATTGTCATTTTATGTGGGTTCAGCGACACCGACCTTCACTCTGGCATCAAGCACCATTGTTTTGACCCAAAACAGTGCAAAGACCATACGCAATCAACAACCAATCAGCAATGCCAGGATTCCAGCTTTCGATGGACTGACAGGCACATTAGATGTGCAATGGCGTGTGACGCACAGTGGCGATGCCATATTTTCTGCTAATCCTGCCCCTGTGGTAAGTTTTACCACGCATGTTTTAACGACCACAGACCGCATTGGCTCAACGGCGCAAACCGCGCAGTTGTATTTTACAATCGCCCCTGACCGCGTCGGCACCGCGACCTTGACCGTACAACTTTCTAATCAAATCACATCAGGCATGTCACAGCAAACATTGGTGGTCCAAGTCAATCCAATGAGTCCTATGCCCCCGACGATTGTCCCACTTAATACGAGTATTGATAACCTAGTCGTGAACGGCGGTCGTCTTTACGCTAATTCATTTACTCAAGGACGGAGGATCGTATCTTTTGTCGCCGAATCTAGGTCCTTTGGTGGGCATTTGCTAAACATCAATACCATAGAAGAATTGACATTTTTAAACTCAGCGGCCAGTGGCTTAATCCTTAATGAGTCCTGGTATGGCTTGGTTTTACCACAACGAGTCTTCCCGGGTGAGCTCTCTTGGGTGACGCATGACAGTACCATCGGCTATGGTTTTGTCAGCACCAATAACAATTCCACTGGCGATATTACAGTCTATCCAGGTCATTTCATCCTTAATTGGAATAGTGCGAGAGGACTGATTGCCAGTAGAGAAGGCAACTCTGTATTCAATTGGACCATCTATGCTGATGGTTTGGGATATTTCTTATTAGACGATGGTGGTGATTCGAGATCACGTCTGGCACTCTATGAATTACCACAAGGCATAACTCCCACATCTTTTCTATTATCTATGCGCCCACCTGTACCTATGACAGCGAGTTCGAGCGCATTCGTTCGTTTAACAGGTTTTAATTTGAAAGGTGATGCCATAAGTACAACCAATTGGACTGCGGTAGATCCAAATGGTGGCGTCGTTAGCTTTAGCCACGTTTCACAAAACACTGGCGTTCAGGTGGTCGATATGATTTATAAGCCTCAGGCTGATTTTCATGGTTTAACAACGGTTGTGGCGACCCTTCAAGTGAATGGTTTAAGTACCACCAGGAACATATCATTCTCAGTGGATGGACAGCCCAGCATAACGCTTTCAACGTATGCTATAACGCTTGCAGAAGATTTCAACACACCGTTTGATATTGGTGTTTCTGTGACCGACCAAGCCGATGGCAGTGCTATATCATTTAGGGTTCAAACTTCTTCCACAGAAGTTGCGAACATCTCCACCTCAGCCAACGCCATTCAATTATCGGCTCTGCCTCATGCTAACGGCACGGTCACTTTGACGGTTCAAGCGACCGATTCTGCGGGGCAAACTGTTTCAACACGCGTTGTGGTAACTGTACAAGCGGTCAATGACCCGCCAACATTAAGCCTTTCAACGCAAAATATTTCAATTGCTGGTCGATATACATCCATCATCATAGACAGCACAGCCACAGATGTCGAGGATGGCAACTTACCTCTTTCAGTGCAATTGTCAAGCACAGGTGTGGTCAGAGTCTCGACCACTTCCAATACCATTGTATTGAGGCCAATTTTGGGTGGATCGGGTCAAACGACAATAACGGTCAGTGCAACCGACAGTGGTGGGCAGACGATTACACGACCAATTTCATTCAGTGTAAGCATTACATCCAGTACTGCTCCAGTGGTGAATGTGGATAGAAATCTCATTAATGAGACTGAAGATTTTGTCACGCCCGTCCTCATCCAAACCTCAGCCACAGATGCTGACGGTGATGATATATTTTTCTCATTGAGTTCATCTACACATCTTGTTGATGCTCAACTCATCTTTCTTTCAAGTGGTACTGGTACCATAACCAATTTAATCACTTTAACATCCGTTGGTGACCTTAATGGCACTACAACCCTGACCATCCATGCGACCGATGTAAGTGGACAATCGGCTTCTACTGAGATCGTGGTGGTGGTCGCTAACGATAATATCGACCCCATATCATTTGCCTTGTCAACTTCAATGGTTACCCTATCTGCTCTTGATAATCAGCTTGAACGCAAGGTACACGGCATCAATATCAGTAATATAGACAGTCGCACCCTAAGGGCGCAGTGGCAGGTGACCAGCCGTGGGGATCCAATCATTTCAGCCAATCCAGCGCCCATAGTGAGTTTTACGACCAATGTGTTATCGATAGAATCCATGCTGACTTCAACCACGCATACAGCACAACTGTATTTTTCAATCGCACCCAATCAGGCAGGCACCGCCACCTTAACCGTGCAACTTACCGATCTGACAACAAATGCAAGGTCATCGCAAACCTTAGTGGTGCAAGTTAATCCAATGAATGTCGCGCCTGTGATTGCCCAAGCCAGTCCAAATCTGCAAAATCTTATTGTTCACGGTGGTCATCTCTATGCTAATTCAGTGTTAACAGATCCTACGGTTACGCCATTTTTGACCGAAGCCAGAACATTGGGTGGCCATTTGATCAATATTAATACAGTTGAAGAACACGCATTTGTCTATACAACCGCCAGTGGTCTAATCTCTCAAGAGTCCTGGTACGGTTTGGTTTTACCGCAACGAAGTTTTCCAGGTGAACTCTCTTGGATAACGCATGACAGTACCATTGCCTATGGCTTTGTCAGCACCAATAACAATAGCACAGGCGTTATCACAGTTTATCCAGGTTATTATCCTCTGAACTGGGAAATTACCAGCGGATTGGTTTCAAATAGGCAGACCATTGCCTCCACCCTATTCAATTGGACGATTTATTCCAGGAATATTGATCGGTATTTCTTATTAGACGAAAGCGGCAATGGCACAGCTCGTCATGCGCTTTATGAGTTTCCTCAGGGTTTAGCACCTATTTCTAATAGGATTATTCCTATCAATGTTGGCTCAACGACCACAGTGCGCTTAACGGGATTTGACCTAAATGGTGATGCAATAAGCGCGGCAAATTGGCGTGCGGTGGCAACATCGGGCTCTGTACGTTTGAATAATATTGCTCAAAACTCTGGTGTTCACACGATGGATTTAGTCTATATCCCACCTTCAAACTTTTCAGGCCTAACAAGCGTTGACCTCTCGTTACTAGTGGATGGTTTAAGGACAACTGCATCGTTGTCATTTGCAGTGAGTCCAGCGACACCGACCTTCACCGTGCCTTCAAGCACACTTGTTTTGACCCAAAACAGTGCTCAGACTATTCGCAATCAGCAGCCAATCAACAGTGTCAGGATCTCAGCCTACGATGGACAGTCGAGTTTATCAGATGTGCAGTGGCGTGTAACCCACAGTGGTGATGCCATCTTTTCCACCAATCCCACGCCTGTGGTGAGTTTCACCACCAATGTCCTCACGACAACTGGCTCATTGGGTGCAACGACTCAAACAGCACAGTTGTACTTTACAATCGCCCCTGACCGTACAGGTACCGCGACCTTAACAATACAGCTCACTAATCTGGCTACGTCTGTGATGTCACAACAAACATTGGTGGTTCAAGTCAATCCAATGAGTAATGTGCCTCCGACGATTGTCCCAATTAATTCGAGTATTGATAACCTAGTCGTGAACGCCGGTCGTCTTTATGCTAATTCAAGGACATTCGGACGGAGGATCGTATCTTTTGTTGCCGACTCTAGATCTTTTGGTGGGCATTTGCTAAACATCAATACCATAGAAGAATTGACATTTTTGAACTCAGCGGCCAGTGGCTTAATCCTTGATGAGTCCTGGTATGGCTTGGTTTTACCACAAGAATCCTTCCCTGGTGAACTCTCTTGGGTGACGCATGACAGTACCATCGGCTATGGTTTTGTCAGCACCAGTAACAATACCACTGGCGATATTACAGTCTATCCGGGTCATTTCATCCTGAATTGGCATAGTGCGAGAGGACTGATTGCCAGTAGAGTAAACAACTCTGCCACTGTATTCAATTGGACCATCTATGCTGATAGTTTTGGATATTTCTTATTAAACGATGTGGGTGATACAAATAATTCGCGTCTGGCACTCTATGAATTACCACAAGGCATATCCCCCACATCTCTCCTATTATCTATGCGCTCACCTGTCATTGTGGCAGCGAGATTGAGTGCAACCGTTCGATTAACGGGTTTTGATTTGAATGGTGATGCCATAAGTACAACCAATTGGACTGCAGTAGATCCCAATGGTGGCGTAACGCGCTTTAGCAACATTTCTCAAAACACTGGCGTTCAGGTGGTCGATATGGTTTACACTGCTCCAGCTAATTTCAACAGTGACACAACCGTTGTTGCCACCCTCCAAGTGAATGGATTAACGACGACCAGAGCCATTTTGTTCACACCTGATAGACCACCAAATATTGCCTTGTCAACTCAGGCCCTTACACTCGCTGAAGATTTCTCTACTATGGTCATCGGTACTACCGTTACTGATCAGATCGATTTTGGCAACTTGCCATTTACAGTGCGGGCATCCACGTCAGGGATTGTCAATGTGTCAAACTTGGGTTATGGGATTCGATTGTCGGCTGTGGAAAATGCAAGTGGTCAGGTCATATTGACGGTTTCAGCAACCGATAGCGCCCCACAAACCGTGTCAACATTGGTCGTGGTCACAGTTAAAGCTGTGAATGATCCTCCGATAATAGACGTATCAACAGACAACATCTCGACTGTTGGTGGTTTTGGGTCCATTATCATTGGCACCACAGCCACGGATGTTGAGGACGTCACCTTGCCGTTTGCAGTGCAATTATCGACCACAAATATAGTCACTGTGACGACAGCGACCAATGCTATTGTGTTGACGCCCATTGTCGGTGGCTCCGGTCGAACCACATTGACGGTCCTTGCAACCGACAGTAGTGGGCAGACATCTTTACGCGCAATTGCTGTCGATGTCGCCATTGTGCAGAGCACGCCACCTGTGCTCGTGGTTTCAACCAATCTCATTCGTGTACAAGAAGATTTTACACCCTCTGTGGTTATCCAATCCACGGCAACAGATGCAGACGGTGGTACCTTAACCATTTTTGTACGGTCCTCCACCAATCTTGTCAATGTGGCAGAATCTGGCTTAGTGAATGATCAGTTTTCTATTACTTTAACGCCCATGACCAATCTTCATGGCACGACCACTATAACCGTTGATGTGTTTGATTCAGGTGGACTTTCCGCGTCTGAGCAAATTGTTGTCATTGTCAATTCTGTTAGAGACCCCGTATCATTCGCCTTCTCAACCCCTGTTGTCAACTTGACTGGTAACCAGCTTGATCGCAACATTCAAAGGATCAATATCCTCAATCCAGAGCGTGAAACTCTCAGGGCTCAATGGCAATTGACGAGTAGTGGTGACCCCATATTTTCAATCAACCCAACACCTGTACTGAGCTTTACCACCAATAGCTTAACCAATGAAACCACCATCACAACGATCGCTGAAACGGCGCAACTGTATTTTTCCATCGCCCCCAATCGAGTAGGCACAGCCACTTTAACCGCCCAATTGACCAATTTGACCACAGCAGAAATGTCACAACAAACGCTGGTGGTGCAGGTCAATCCTACAGATGTCGCACCGATGATCATCCAAACCAGCACAAGGATTGAAAATTTTATTGTTAATGGTGGCCGTCTTTATGCCAATTCAATAAACACAGCAACAGGGGTCACGACGTTTTTGAGCGAAGCTAAGGCATTAGGTGGACATCTGATCAACATCAATACCACTGAAGAACATACTTTTATGCGCTCAATGGCAGGTGGTCTAATCTCACATAACGCTTGGATTGGTATGGTTTTACCGCAGTTAGAATTTCCAGGGGAGCTGTCTTGGGTCACGCATGACAGTACCATTGTCTATGGTCATGCCAGCACCGATGGCAGAGACAACCTTAGGGTCTATCCAGGTCATCTAGCCCTAAGGTGGCAACTTCACACTGGGCTTTTTGCCAATAGAGGCTCTTCACGCCCCTCTGTGTTCAATTGGGCGAACTATTCCAGAATCGGTGATAGTTTTTTCTTAATAGGGGATAGGGGTGATGGGGCATCTCGTCGAGCGCTCTATGAATTTCCTCAAGGCTTGGCACCAACTACTATCATGCCAAGGCCTATAAGAAGGGACGGTTTATCTGCTACCGTTCGCTTGACAGGTTTTGATTTAAATGGTGATGCCATAAATGTATCAAATTGGTCAGGAACAGATCCCAACGGAGGTACAGTACGTTTTTCTCAAGTTTCTCAAAGTACAGGCGTTCAGACAGTCGATATGATTTACACTGCGCCAGCTAACTTTAACGATCATACAACGGTTGTAGTCACTTTGACAGTGAATGGTTTAATCTCCACCACGGCCCTGTCATTTTTCCCAATTGTGCCGAGTTTCACCTTGACGTCATCCGCAATCATCTTGGTGGAGAATAGCTCTCAGACCATTCGCAACCAGCAGTTTATCAGCAACATTGAGATACCAGCTTATTCAGGGACAACCAGTAGTTTAGAGTATCAATGGAGTGTGTCGCAAAGCGGTGATACTATTTTTTCTAACAAACCCGCTCCTGTGGTCAGTTTTTCGACCAATGTTTTAACGACCAGGGGGCAATTGAGTTCAACCGCGCGGACGGCGCATCTGTATTTTTCTATCGCACCCGATCGCAAAGGCAGGGCGACCCTGACAGTACATCTTTCCAGCGTAACCAAACCAGCAGAAATTTCAGAACAAACCATTGTGGTACAAGTTAATCCAATGAACGATGTGCCGATTGGCTTTGGTGTTAGCACAGATCTGCAAAATCTCATTCTTCGTGGTGGTCGGCTTTATGCCAATTCTGTGAAAACGGCCCGATCAGTCAATCCATTTTTAGAGGAAGCAAGGGGATTGGGTGGGCATCTGGCTAATATTAATACAATTGAAGAGTTCGAATTTATACGTTCATCTCAAAATGGATTAATAACTCAAAATGCTTGGTTTGGTCTGAGTTTACCGCAGTTAGAATTTCCAGGAGAACTGTTTTGGGTGACTAATGACAGCACCATTGCTTATGGTTTTTCACACTCCGATGGCAATGACAACATTAACGTCTATCCAGGGCATTACAATCTACCCTGGTTTAGTTTGTTTGCTAATAGAGGGTCATCACGCCCCTCCGTATTTAATTGGATCCATTATGCCGCTCCTCTAACAAGTTTTGTTTTAATAGGCGATAGAGGTGATGCAACCTATCGTCATGGGCTTTATGAATTTCCTCAAGGATTGGCGTCACCTAAATCAATCCCTGTGCTGACCAGCTCAAGTGTAACTGTGCGGTTGACTGTCTTTGATTTGAATGGCGATGCGATCAATTTATCAAACTTGAGCGCCATAGCTACGTCCGGGACGGTAAGCATTGGCAATATTTCACAAAGTACGGGACTTCGGACAATCGAAATGGTTTACACTGCGCCTGCCAATTTTGTCAGTCAATCTACGGTTGTGGTCAGCCTCCAAGTGAATGGATCTAGCACCTCGACCGAATTGTCATTTGTTCCGAGCGTGCCGACATTTACCTTGCCCTCAAACTTAATTGTTTTGACAGCAAATAGCTCACAGACTATCCGCAACACACAACAAATCAGCAATATCGAGATTGCGGGTCTTGCTGGGACAACAAGAAATTTAAACGTGCAATGGACTGTGACAAATAGTGGCAATGCCATATTCCCGACTAGGCCCGCACCTGTCGTCAGCTTCTCTACCAATGCCAATGTGACCAATGTAAACCTCAGCACAACTGCACGGACGGCTCAATTGTATTTTACAGTTGCACCTGACCGAACAGGTATAGCCACATTAACCTTAGAGCTGTCAAATGCCGAACTTGGGTTAAGGTCATCACAAACCATGGTTGTCCAAGTTAATCCAATGATTAATGAACCGCCTGTGATCGTTCCAACCAACCCCAACTTTGCAAATATTCGCCTTTATGGTGGTCATCTCTACGCCCATTCGCTGACAAGATCACAAGCAATTGCGCCGTTTTTGGCTGAAGCAAGGGCTTATGGTGGGCATTTGGCCAACACCAATTCTTCTGAAGAATTTAATTATTTTCTTTCACTGATTAGAGGCGGTATTTCTGCAATTGACTATAGTTGGCATGGTTTGGTATTACCGCAACAATCCTTTCCCGGAGAACTTTCATGGGTGACCAATGATAGTACCATAGCTTATGGTTTTGCAATTGGCGATGGTATCTCCAATCTCACAACCTATCCTGGTCAATACAGGTTGTTATGGGATATTACTACTGGCGTTATTGCTAATAAACCCGAATCACGCCCGTCAGTTTTCAATTGGGTGTATTTTGCCGACATCTTGAGCAACTATTATTCTTTATTAGGAGATAGGGGTGACACCAGAGCCCGCCATGGCTTTTATGAGTTCCCTCAAGGCATACGAGTATCATCACCTACGGCACTGGTATCTGTAAATGGCGGTGCTAATGCGACATTGTCCTTTACTGGATATGATCTGAATGGTGATGTCATAAACACAGCAAATTGGTCTGGAACAGATCCTAATGGTGGCACAGTGAGATTTGGAGGTGTTTATCAAAGCGCAGGAGTTCATACAGTGAATATGACTTATACCGCTCCAACAGATTTCGACGGTCTAACAACGGTCGTGGTCACGCTCCAAGTGGGTGGATTAAGTACAACCACTGCCGTTCCATTTATTGTAAATGGACCACCAAACATCGCACTCTCAAGTCATGCCATTACCTTAGACGAAGATTTCCCCGCCATTGTCATTGGTACGACCATTACAGATAGGGTTGAGGGCAACAATTTGCCATTTTCGATACTAGCCTCCGCAACGGGCATGGTGACTATTTCTACATCAGCCAATACCATTCGATTATCGTCTGTACTCAATGCCAATGGCCGGGTAACTCTAACCGTTCAAGCGGCAGATTCAATCTCGCTCACCACCTCAGCTCTTATCGTGGTGAACATACGACCCGTGAGTGATACCCCAACAATAATGGTTTCAAGCGACAACATCACAACTTTGGGTGGTTTTTTCCCCATCACCATCCAAACCATAGTCACTGATATTGAGGATGGCACTATACCATTTACAGTGCAGGCTTCTACCCCTGGTGTGGTTGCTGTAAACATCTTTGACGATGCGTTCGTGTTGTCGCCCATTGAGACTGGATCAGGTCAAGTCACTCTGACAATAACAGCGGTTGACAGCTCAAATACCGTGGGGATTGAAACCATCATTGTGAATGTTATAGTGACTCCAAGCACCACACCTGTACTGACGGTTTCAACCAACCGCATCAATGTATTAGAGGACTTTACCCAAGCGATATTCATCCGAACCACAGCCACGGATGAGAGTGCTTTGGTTGTCACAGTCAGTTCATTTACACGATTAGTCGATGCAGCCTTTTCTACACAAGGTATATCATTGAGTGCGGCCACTAATCTATTTGGCACGACCACATTGACCGTTCGTGCAACGGATGTGGGCGGTATGTTCGATTCAACAGAGATTGTCGTTGTTGTCGAATCAGTCAATGACACGCCAACCATAAGCATTTCATCGCAATCAATCGTTCTGGCTTCGGCTGTCAATGTTGCGCCAGTTGTGTTGACCGTCTCAGCTGCTGACGTGGAGGATGCTACTTTAACGATCACTGCCTCGACGGGGCAGGGCGTTATTAATACAACACTGACCAACACCAGTTTAAGTATTGCCCGACGCGGTTTGGGTGACAATGGTCCTATAGTCGTGTTGACCGTCACAGCGACTGATTCTGATGGCGGTATTGTGTCAACCAGGGTGACTGTTGAGGTACCACCTGTGTTTATTTTAACCTTAGGCATTAAAACCATCGATTTTGCTTGGTCTCGGATCACGACGGCAACCCATTATCGCTTGCAAAGCAATCCAAATGGCAGTGCAGGTTATGTGGATATCAGTACCACAGGCATTGTGATCACACCGAATAGTACGGACATCAGACAGACCACGGCGCAAGCGTTGGTAAGTTTACACCGCTACATTTTTCCATCCTTGCCCGATCCAATGTATGCTGTGAATACCTGTAATGCAGCATTCTGTGATACCGGCTTCAGGCATCCAGAGGTTTCTTTAAATAATGGGCAATTACAAAGCTTGATCGGTCGCATTAAAGGAGGGTTTGTGGAGGAATTTGGTGAAGGTGGTAATGTTATTAACCATGGACTCGGTGCGAGATTTGGTGAATCGGTGAGTATAAGCGATGACGGTAATACATTAGCAGTTGGTGCACCTTTAGAGGATGGATCCTTCCCTGGAATCAATGGACAGTTAGATAACAGAGCTCCGAATTCAGGAGCGGTGTTTTTATTCCGACGCAATGGCAGTCTGTGGACACGACAAGCATACATCAAAGCATCAAATTTACAAGCGGGAGATCAATTTGGTTCGATTGTGCGTTTAAGTCTTGATGGTAATACCCTTGCAGTGGGCGCATCTTCAGAAGATGGTGTATCATCAGGTGTCAATAATTCTCAAGCGAATGGTATTACTAATTCAGGTGCGGTGTACATATTCCGTTTCAGTGGGGGTTTTTGGTCTCAACAAGCGTATATCAAAGCATCAAATCCACAGACGGATGGCGCATTTGGCTATGCTTTTAGTCTGAGTGCTGACGGCAATACACTTGCGGTCGGTGCACGTGGTGAGGATGGTTCAGCGACAGGTGTTAACGGGATACAAGATACAAATACGCCGGATTCAGGGGCAGTGTATATGTTCCAATTTGGTAGCGGCGTTTGGGCACAACAAGCATACATTAAAGCATCAAATACTGGGCAGGGCGATCTCTTTGGCGAATCTGTGAGTCTAAACGCTAACGGTAATACGCTTGCAGTAGGTGCACCTGATGAGGCTAGTGCATCTACGGGCGTTAATGGCGCGCAAAATGATAACCGCGCTGTGGGATCAGGAGCGGTGTATGTGTACCGTTTAAGTGGTGGTGCGTGGTCACAACAAGCATACATCAAAGCCTCAAATTCACAAGGGGGTGATCGTTTTGGTCGTTCTGTTAGTCTGAGTGTTATTGGCAATACGCTTGCGGTGGGCGCACCTCTTGAGGATGGATTGGCCAACAGTCTTCGGAATTCAGGGGCGGTGTATGTGTACCAATTTAATGGTGTGTGGTCACAACAAGCGTACATCAAAGCTTCAAATATCGGGGTGGATGATCAATTTGGCCGCTCTATCAGTTTAAGTGGCGATGGCAGTACACTTGCTGTAGGGTCGCATCTGGAGGATGGTTCAGCTTCAGGTGTCAAAGGAGGCCAAAATGATGGCATTCAAGATGCTGGTGCAGCTTATGTGTTTGAATTTGGCAATGGCGTTTGGTTGCAACAAGCCTATGTCAAATCACCAGCGACTCTTCACGGGCAGACTTTTGGTTATTCAGTGAGTTTAAGTCGTGATGGCAGTGTGCTTGCTGTTGGTGAAACACAAGCCCCTGCCTCGGGCATTTCCATTGGAGAAGGTGAAGTTTACCTATACTAAAATGCCTTAACTGCCCACGAGATTATCAAATTATAAAATCCAAGGCATTTGATTTATGGCATACACCAGAAGCGTTCTACGGTGCAAGATATTTTTATGAAAATTAAATTCATTCAGCCATCCAATTTATGAAACCAAATAATACCCATGCTCATTTTTATCAACCAATTCAAATGATGACTATGTCTAAAATGTTTTCAAAATTTTTAACACGAATTTCTGACAATCCATTATTTCGTGTTTTGCCTAAGGGCATCTCCAACACCTTCAAGAACGTAAATCAGCGCACATTAAGCACCATGAGTACAACCTTGGTGCTCTTTGCATTATTGTCTGCTTGTGGTGGCGGAGGCGGCGGAAGTTCCGTTGATGGTGGCGGTGGTAGTACCAATGGCGGCGGCGGAAGTTCCGTTGATGGTGGCGGTGGTAGTACCGATGGTGGCGGCGACACGACAACGCCTAATTTAACAACGACTCCCACACTATCGGTGCTAGTAAGCGTTTTGAATGTTAACGAAGACTTTACAACAGCGCAGTTGGTGGCTACAGCCACCAATGCAACCAGTATATCGTTCAGCGAGTCCACCACAGGGGTCGTCTCAGTGGACGCAACTGCAAATTCAGTGAACGTATCGAGCATTCTTAATGCCAGTGGACGAACCACCCTAACCATGACGGCTCTGAATGGTTCCTTAGGTTCATCCTCTCAAGTGATGGTGGTTGATGTCAGGCCCATCAATGATCCGCCAACCCTCATGCTCTCAACCACCGCATTAACATTGCTCGAAGATTTTGCCTCTGTTTTAATCACTTTAACAAGAAGCGATGTGGAAGGCGATACGCTTACTTTGACTGTAACACAGTCCAATCCGAGCATTGCCTCAGTCAGGACCACAACCTCAGGCATCAACATATCAAGCATAGCCAATGCCCATGGCAAAACAACCTTAACCATTACCGCAAGTGATCATAGCACCAGCACTTCAATCCAAGTGGCCGTGACCGTAACAGCCGTCAATGACCCACCAACCCTCAGTGTCTCAACCAACAGTATCACTACTTTAGGGGGGGGTGCACCCATCATCATCAATACCACAGCAAATGATGTTGAAGAAGGCGATTTATCTTTCACCGTGACTCAATCCACCAACGGCGTGGTCAATGTGACCACATCAACAAATACCATTATGGTGGATACCATTTCGGGTGTTTCGGGTGTAACCACCTTAACGGTCATTGCCGCTAACAGTTCAGGCATAACAGTTACCCAGACCATCGCTATTACCATAAACATTGTGCCCAGTGCTGTACCCGTGCTAGTCATTTCTACTGACCTGATCCGTGTGCAAGAAGACTTTAGCGCTTCATTGGTTTTAAGAACCACGGCCACAGACTCTGATGGCGATACCATAACCCTCTCAGTCAGTTCAACAACGAGCCTTGTGGATGCGGTGATATCCACACCAGTTAGTGGTATGAGCACGCTCACAAATATGATTACCTTAACCGCGGTAGCCAATGCCAATGGCACAGCGACCTTGACCATTAGAGCGACCGATATAGGGGGAGAATCAATTTCAACTGAGCTTGTGGTGGTGGTGATGGGCGTCAATGATACGCCAACCCTAACCATCCCAACGGCCATTTTGATCGTTGCAGAAGATTTTATGAACACCACAACGGTTGCCACAGCTGTTGATGTGGATGGTAACACCCTGACTTTAACCGTGACTCAATCGACCAACGGCGTGGTCACAGTCTCAACGCAAAATTCAAATGTTCGAATATCAAGCATCGCCAATGTCAATGGTCAAACCACCCTAAACATGACCGTCAGTGACGGTTTCCTCAGCTCAACCGCTCAAGTGGTGGTGCGCGTTGAAGCGGTCAATGACCCGCCAACATTAACCGTTTCAACCACCGCTTTAAACTTACTAGAAGATTTTGAAGGCAGTGTTTTAATCCGTTCTACGAGAACCGACATAGACGGCGATGCCTTGACTTTAAGCGTGACTGCATCAACTTCTGGCCTGGTCACTGTCACCACCACAGACGCTGGTGTTCGAGTAGCAAGCAGACTGAACGCTTTTGGTCAAACCACCTTAACCATTAGTGTCAACGATGGCACAACCAATACTTCAACCCAAGTGGCGGTCACAGTGACGAATGTTAATGATACTCCGACGCTCACAATCCCAACAGGCACTTTCACATTATTAGAAGATTTTGCTGGTGTGAGCACTCTTGCCACAGCGGTTGATGTGGATGGTAATGCCCTGATATTAACTGTGACTCAATCCGCCAATGGCGTGGTCACGGTCTCAACATCAAGTTCTGGCATCCAATTAACAAGCATGCTCAATGCCAATGGTCAAACCACCTTAACCATTCAGGTCAGTGATGGCAGGCTCACTTCAACCACTCAAGTAGCAGTGGCGGTGACGCCCGTCAATGATACGCCGACCCTTAGTGTCTCAACCACGTCATTGACATTCCTTGAGGACTTTTCATTGACTTCTATAATCAATGTATCAAGTGCCGATATAGACGGCGACACCCTGACAATCAGTGTGACTGAATCCACTCTGATCGCCATCACCACAACCGTTTCCAGTGTCCGAATAGCGAGCATCTTAAATGCGAATGGGCAAACCACCCTAACCATAAGCGTCAGCGATGGCAGACTCATTGCCTCAACGCACGTGGCAGTGACGGTAAATGCAGTCATCGATCCACCGACCTTAACTGTCTCAACCAATCGCATTGTAACGGCAGGTGGTTTTTCGCCCATCACCATTAGAACAACAGCAAATGATGCAGATGAGGGCGTTTTATCATTTGCTGTACAAGTATCTACAACTGGCGTGGTCAATATAACGACATCGACCTATGCAATTGTTTTGAATGCCATTCCTAATAGGAATGGTCGAACGACCCTAACCGTTACGACGATTGATAATTCTGGCATCACGCTGACTCAAACTATTTCTATCAATGTGACCATTTCGACCAGTGCCCAACCCGTGCTGATGGTTTCCACCGACCGCATTATTGTGACTGAAGACTTTAACACAGCCTTGTTTTTCAGAACCACCATCACTGATGCTGACAGTAGTGATACTTTAATGCTTTCAGTGAGTCTCTCTAATCGTCTTATAAGTGCTAATATATCCGCACCAAGCAGTGGCGTGGGCCCGCTCACTAACCGCATCACCTTAAGCGCGATTGCCAATGCGAATGGCACAGCGACCTTGACCGTCCTGGCATCAGATAATGGTGGGCAAACGGCTACGACTGAGGTTCTGGTAACCGTAGTGGCTGTCAATGACCCGCCGACGCTCAATATTCCCACCGCAACTTTTATCACAGATGAGGATTTTACGGGATTTATCACAATTGCCACGGCAACTAATGTGGATGGAGATGCTCTGACGTTTAGCGTGGTTCAATCTCCTTTGGGGGTGGTCGCGGTATCAACTTCAGCTGCAGGCGTCCGCGTGGCGAGTGCACTTAATGCGAATGGTCAAACCACCTTAACCATTCAAGTCAGTGATGGCATATTCAGTGACTCAACGCAAGTGGTCGTGACAATCAATCAAATCAATGATCCGCCAACTTTCTCAGTTATAGCAAATCCTGTCATTCTAGACGAGGATTTTGCGAGCGCTATCTCGATTGCCACTGCCTCAGATATAGATGGTGACACACTGTCTTTAATTGTCGCCAATCTCAACACAAGAATCGTCACGTTCACATTCTCAACCTCAGATGTTAGTGTATCTAGCATTGCTGAGGCTTATGGGCAGACCACCTTAAGCATTTTTGTCAGTGATGGCGAATTAAATATGACTACCCAAGTAGCGGTAATTGTGAATGCGATCAATGACACACCAACCATAAGCCTCTCTACCGACGCCTTAACGCTCAATGAAGATTTTGAATCATTCATTCAAATCCCTGCCATCCTTGACGATGTAGATGGTGACACGCTGACTTTAAGCGTGACGGAATCCACCTCAGGATTGATTACCATAACGACTTCGACCTCAGGTGTTCGTTTATCTAGCTTACTCGATGCCGTTGGTCAAACAACCTTAACCATTACTGTCTTTGATGGCAGGCTCAGAGCTTCAACCCAAGTGGCAATCACAGTAACACCTGTCAATGACACCCCAACCTTAAGTGTTTCAACCACCCACTTAACGCTTGACGAGGACTTTATATCGGGTGATCTGATTTTAGTCACACAATCGGACATTGACGGCGACACCCTGACTTTGAGTGTGACGGAAGATTCAACAGGGGTGGTCATGGCGACAACCTCAGTATCAGCTATTCGATTATCCAGCAAAGCTCATATCAGTGGGCAAACCACCTTAACGATTAATCTATTTGACGGCACAATCAATGTTTCAACACAAGTCGTCGTCATAGTGAAAGCTGTCAATGACCCTGCATCAATCACCATCCCAAGTACCACTTTATACGTGATTGAGGATTTTATGGGCCACAGCACAATTGCAACTGCAATTGATATTGAGGGCGACCCATTGACATTTAGTGTGACTGAATCCACGACCGGCGTTGTCACTGTGACAACTTCAGTTTTGGGTGTTCGTATTATTAGCAGACCCAATGGTTTTGGGCAAACCACCTTAACTATCACGGTCAATGATGGTACAGACAATAACTTAGCCCAAGTGGTGATCTTCGTCACAAGTGTCAATGATCCGCCAACCTTAACCGTCTCAACCAGCAGACTCTCACTTTTAGGCGGTTTTAGCCCCATTACAATTCACACAACAGCAAGTGATTCGGAAGATGGCATATTGCCCTTTGATGTGCAAATTTCTAACACAGGGGTGCTTAGAGTCACCACCTCAACAAATGCCATTGTTTTGAATGCCATTCCAAATATTTCAGGTCAAACCACCTTAACTGTCCGTACAATCGACACTGATGGGTTGGTAGCTTTGCAAACCATTGCAGTCAATATAACCATTTTACACAGTGCGACGCCAACCCTGACAGTCTCCACCAATTTTATCAGTGTGCTTGAAGATTTTAGAACGCCTGTGGTCATCAATGCCAGTGCCACAGACTCAGACGGTGGTACACTGACTATATTTGTGAATACCGCTGATTCGAACAACTTCTTCCGTGTGGCTTTAACTGCGTTAGATAAAAATCAGGTTTCCATAACATTATCACCCATTGCAAATTTTCATGGCTCAGCAACCTTGACCATTGTAGCGACCGACCCTGGTGGTGTTTCTGTATCTGAACAGATTACCCTGATGATCACACCCGTCAATGATGACCCAGTATCATTTACCGCATCGAACCCTATCATCAACTTATTTACCCCAGGTGGTCAGCTAGACCGAAATGTACAAATCATCAACATCAACAATCCAGATATTCAGCCCATGAATATTCAATGGCAAGTGACAAGTAGCGGGGATCCTATTTTTTCCCACAATCCAGCACCGGTAGTGAGCTTTACCACCAATGTCTTATCGACAGTGAGTACACTGACATCAGCCACGCAGACAGCTCAACTGTATTTTACAATTGCGCCAAACAGTACAGGTTCCGGTACACTAACCCTACAGTTGTCAAATTTAACGCGTTCAGAAGTGACCAGTCAAACCGTTATTGTCCATGTGGTTTCAATGGATACTGCCCCGGGAATTTCCCGTGCTGATGGTCTTCAAAATATTATGATTTCTGGCGGCCGTCTTTACGCAAATTCAGTGATCACAGCAAGAGAGGCGGCGCCGCTTCTGGCGCAAGCCAGTAATTTGGGTGGGCATTTGATTAACATTAATACCGTTGAAGAGTTCAATTTTGTCAATTCACCCTTAAACCCATTAATGTTTAATCAGTCCTGGATTGGGTTAGTCTTACCACAACAAGCCTTTCCGGGCGAGCTGTTTTGGGTGACGAATAATAGCACCGTTTCCTATGGTTATGGCGGCGCAAATGGGATTCCGAATTTCAACATTTATCCTGGCCATTACCCCTTAACCTGGAATCCTGGCGATGGACTGGTTGCCCATAGAAGAACAAAAGCCAAAACAGTTTTCAATTGGACGTTTTTTGATCAAGGGCGACAGACATATTACCTATTAGAAGATCAAGGTGATCCAACTGCTCGTCATGGGCTTTATGAATTTCCTCAAGGTTTACCGCCCCTTTCTAACAATCAAACACTCGTAAGTCCTGGCTCAAATTTTACCTTGAGATTGGTCGGTTTTGATTTAAACGGTGATGCAATAAGCACCTCAAACTGGACTGTGTCTGCATCAATGGGTACGGCAACCCTTAACTTTGTTTCTCAAAGTACAGGGATTCAAATGGCGGATTTAGTGTACACCGCGCCAATAAATTATGCAGGTCAAACAACGGTTGTCGTTGCTCTACAAGTGAATGGCTTAAGCACCTCAACCGTATTGCCATTTTTTGTGGCAGGGGCGACTTTTAGCTTAGAATCGAATTCAATTGTCTTGTCCGAGAACAGCGATCAAACTATTCGCAATAGGCAATTTATTAGTGACATCCGTATCCCAGGGGTGCTTGGGACATCATTTACTGCAAATATGCAATTTAGTGTGACGCAAAGTGGCGATGCTATTTTTACCGCTAGTCCAAGTCCTATAGCAAGTTTTTCAACCACTAACGTTATTATTTCGACAACCATAGATGCAACTGCTCGAACGGCACAGCTGTATTTCACAATTACTCCCGATCGAACGGGTACGGGAACACTCACTGTCAACCTCACCAATCTGGCTAATTCTGAAGTCGTTCAAAGAACCTTAGTGGTTCAAGTCAATCCTATGGATGATGTGCCGCCGGCATTCGTTCCAGAAAATGCTAACATTCATAATATTGTTGTGTTTGGCGGTCATCTTTATGCCAATTCAGTAGTAAGGAACAATGCAATTGACCCGTTTTTGGCAGAAATAAGAGCATTAGGTGGTGGTCATTTGATCGCCCTAAACACAGTCGAAGAAGATCAATGGATGCAACACAACAGTGGATTAAATACGAGCTTTGCTTGGATTGGACTGGCTTTACGTCAAGTAAGCTTTCCTGGTGAGCTTTTTCTGGAATCTACTAACAACAGAATCATACCCTATGCATTTTCATCCGCCAATGGCTATACTAATATTCGAGTTTATCCAGGCCATCATGTCTTAAGCTGGAATCAAAGCGTCGATTCTTTTGATGCTAACGCATTCTTTGCCATTTTTCATTGGGTAACTTATGATACTAATGGTAGTTATTTATTATCAGGCGATGATGGTGAATCATTATCAAATCGTGTGGCACTTTATGAATTTCCTAACGGCATAACATCATCTTATGCGGCACCAACCAGATCTGTTACCTCAAGTATTACTGTTCAATTAAGAGGTTACGATTTGAATGGTGATGCAATTAGTACAGCAAATTGGTCATTTATTGATCCCAATGGTGGCACAGCGAGATTTACCAGTGTTTTGCAAAGATCTGGTGCGCAAACGGTAGATATGGTTTACACGCCTTTAGGAAGTTTTGATGGTCAAACAACCGTTGTGGTTAACCTTCAGGTGGGTGTTTTAAGCACCTCAACGACCATTCCTTTTATTGTCGATGGCGAGCCTATCATAGCCTTGTCAACTCGTACCATAGTGCTAAACGAAGAATTCAACAGTTTTGTCATAGCCACGACAGTGACGGATCTAAGGGATAATAAAACCTTACCATTTACGGTGCAAATGCCCTCTACTGACATTGTCACCATAACCACCTCAGCCAATAGCATTCAACTATCCTCCGTCCTCAATCGTTTCGGCACAGTGACCTTGACCGTTCAGGCAACTGATTCAGCCTTACAAACGGTTTCATCATTGATTGTTGTCAATATTCAAGGGACAAATGATAATCCAACTTTAATTGTTTCAACCAATAATGTTTCGCTCTTAGGCGGATTTAGCCCATTTCCAATTGACGTAACAGCCATTGATATTGAGGATGGTCCCCTGCCACTTCTATTGCAAAATTCAAATCCAGGCTTACTTGGCATTACCACGACAGTTGATGGCATCTTATTAACTCCCATTGCAGGTGCATCGGGTCAATCCGTCTTGTCCGTCAGATTAAGAGACAGCGCAAATGCCGTGGTGATTGAAAACATCATTATTAATGTGACGGCGAGTTTGAGCTCAACACCCGTGTTGACAGTGTCCACTAATCTGATAAAAGTACAAGAGGATTTTAGGGGCTTTATTGTTAGAACCACTGCGACGGATATCGATCCAGGACCACTGCTCATTACAGTGGGTACATCAACCCGTTCAATTAATGCTGTGGTCTCTAATCGAGAGATTATTTTGAGTGGTGTGCCTAATTTCTTCGGCACCGCCACTGTAACAGTTTATGCTATTGATACTGGTAGATTATTCGCCTCGACAGAAATTGTCGTTATTGTGGCATCTATCAACGATGAGCCAACCATCATCGTTACGCCAACATTATCAGTAGATTCAATCAATAACACCTATACTCTAAGTGTGTTAGCCACTGACATTGAGGATGGTATTCTGCCCTTTAGTGTCTCAACTGGACAAGGTATCGTTAACACGGCAATCACGACCACAAGCATCGCCATATCTCGATTGAGTCAGAGGTTAGATTCACCTGAAGCTCGGGTTTTGTTGACTCTTGTTGCCACCGACACCAATAACATATCTACTTCAACGGTTATAGACCTGTTCATACCATCATTTTTGGTTGTAACAACAGGCATTAAGACCCTTGATTTTGTTTGGGGCCAAATCCCTTCTGCGACCTACTATCAGTTGCAAACTAATGTTAAAAACCAATCAGGTTTTGTGGATCTAAGCACAGCTGGCGTCATCGTAAGCCCTAATAGCACAAACATTCGTCAGACGAGTGCACAAGCTTTGGTGCCTTTACACCAGTACATTCCGAGAGTAAACAGCCCGCAGTTTGGAGTGATTTCTTGCGATGATACCTCATGTGGGTCCTCATTCAGCCAGAGACCGGTCATATTGACCAATTTGGAGTTGAACAGCCTGATTGGTCGCATACAGTCGAATAATATTGATAATGATGATCGATTTGGCACGTCGATTAGCCTAAGTGATGATGGCAACGTACTTGCGGTTGGTGCGCCAACCGAGGATGGCTCATCTCAGGGTATCAATGGACAAGTAGATGACCGCCGAGCGAATTCAGGCGCAGCATATGTTTTCCGACGGAATGGTGGTTTTTGGGTACAAGAAGCGTACCTTAAAGCTTTTAATAATACAACAAATGGTGACCAATTTGGCTGGTCATTGAGCTTGAGTGGTGATGGCAATATTCTTGCGGTGTCGGCAAATGGAGAGGATAGATCTGTTAGTGGGGCTATTGTGTCTGGCGTAGCCTTTGAAAACACAGGCGCAGTATATCTATTCAGCAGGAGCACCAGCAATTGGGTTTCAGATTATTACATCAAAGAAACAAATCAATCGAGAGGCGATCAATTTGGTCATAAAGTCGTTCTTAGCAAAGATGGTAGAACTCTGGCAGTGGGCGTACCACTAGAAGATGGCTCATCGACAGGCGTCAATGCCGCGCATAATGATAACGCGCCTGAATCAGGCGCCGTGTTTGTATTTCAATTCCGCAATGTTAGTGGTCAAAATCGCTGGGAACTTCATTCATACATCAAAGCTTCAAATACAGGGCAGAACGATCGATTTGGCGACTCTATCGCTTTGAGCGACAATGGTGAGACCCTTGCAGTAGGAGCGCCTAATGAAGATGGCTCATCTGCTGGCGTTAATGGATTACAAAATGATAACGCTCCCGAAACAGGCGCGGTGTATGTATTCCGCCTGACTAATAATAAATGGTCACAACAGGCATACATTAAACCGTCAAATCCAAGCCAAAACGATCGTTTTGGTTTATCTGTCAGCTTGAGCGGTGATGGTAATTTGCTTTCAACGGGGGCACCAAATGAAGATGGCTCATCTACTCAAATCAATGCCGTGCAGAATGACAACACGGCCAATACAGGGGCCGTGTATGTATTCCGCATAATCAATGGTGTTTGGTCACAGCAAGCATACATTAAAGCCTCAAATGCTGAGGCCGATGATAATTTTGGTCAATCCGTTAGTCTAAGTAGAGACGGTAATTTGCTTGCAGTGGGCGCATTTGCCGAAGATGGCACTTCAAAGGGCATTGGCGGGGACGATGATAATCGCACTAATGATGCTGGAGCAGCTTATTTAATTGAACTTCGCAATGGCATTTGGAATCAAAAAACTTATATTAAATCAAGCAATCCTTTACCTAATGCTGCATTTGGTGGTGCATTGAGTTTAAGCGCTGATGGTGGAACGCTTGCCATAACTTCACGTGAAATAAATACGCGTGGCGCGGTTTACCTGTATTAGCATTTCGTGAGACTCCGCCTTTCATAATCACCTATTCGGCCAAAACAACCAATTTCTACCGACGTTTGCAGAATGAAATTCAACGCTTTATTGCCCCGATTGCCAAAAGTTGAATCAGTTTGATTTTATAATGCTTTTACATTGAGCCAACCGACTTCCTAATCAATCCCAAGCCTATGAATAAGCCTATCTCACTCTACCTTAGAGGTTTTCTGCTGGTATTTTTCACAGGGTTCATCTGGAGTTTTGGGGTGGTGCTGGTCCGTCACATGGAGGATGGCCATCTATACCAGTTCCAGTATCTATTTTATAGAGGTCTTGGTGTGGCCGCCATTCTCATGGTTTATCTCATTTGGCGTGAGGGATTGTCGTTTTATAAAAACTTATTTAGGTTGGGCTGGTCAGGCATTATCGGAGGTTTTTGTCTGGCCTTGGCCATGATGTTTTTTGTGTTATCTATTACCCAAACGTCGGTGGCGATCACCTTGTTTATGCTTGCGTCTATGCCATTTTTTACAGCCATCTTGGGTTATTTTATTCTGAATGAACGATTGAGCCGTTCAGCGATCTATGCGATGATTCTGGCTTTTGTCGGTGTTTCAATTATGGCGTACAGTGATTTGCTTATTGGAACGGGCTTGGGTGCATTAATGGGGTTTTTGGCAGCATTTGCATTTTCAATATTTACTGTAACTTTGCGCATTAGGGTCGAGACGCCGCGTTTTACCACTGTGGTATTTGCTGGCATTTTATGTACCATCATTTCCATCAGCGCCCTGTGGCTACAAAATCAAACTTTGGTCATGCCAACCCTTAACTTTTATCTCAGTTTAGCCCATGGGTTCATTATTGGATTTGGATTGATTCTATATAGTACGGGTGCAAAATATTTACCCGCCGCTGAATTAACGCTATTATCTTTAATGGAGGTGGTTGGCGGCATTATTTGGGTTGCTATTCCTTTGTTTGGCATCGAAGAATTGCCAACGCTGACCACGATCATTGGAGGTTCAATCATCTGTGGGGCAGTGATATTTCATGGCATTGCAATACGTCGTACTGAACGTCCGCCATTGCCATAGCCAAATTCATAAATACAGTCTTAAACCTGTGAAAAAAGATATTTGATAAATGGAAAAACCCGAATTACTATATCTTAGAGGCTTTTTGCTGGTGGTATTCGCTGGATTTATCTGGAGTTTTGGGGTGGTGTTGGTCCGCCACATGGAAGACAGCATTCAGCACCAATATCAATATTTGGTTTATCGTGGCATAGGCATGGCCATTTTGCTGGTGCTTTATCTGGCTTGGCGGGAAGGGCAGTCGTTCTATAAAAATTTGTTTAAATTAGGATGGTCTGGCACCTTGGGTGGCTTTAGTTTGGCCTTTTCCATCATGTTCTATGTCTTATCCATCACCCAGACCTCTGTTGCTGTCACGCTTTTTATGCTCGCTTCTGGCCCATTTCTTGCTGCAGCCTTGGGCTATTACATCCTCAAAGAACGATTGAGTCGATCAACCTTGATAGCCATGTTGTTGGCATTGGTGGGCGTTTCCTTGATGGCATATAGCGACATTCGTATTAGAACAGGCTGGGGCGTCGTGATGGGCTTTATGGCCGCGCTATCATTTGCCGTATTTACCATCACACTGCGAATGCGTAAAGAGACGCCCCAATTTACCACGGTGGCATTTGCTGGCATTGCCATTACCATCATTGCTTTGGGCGTTCTGTGGTTTCAGCAACAGCCTTTGGCAATGCCGACCATCAATATATTTCTCAGTTTGGCGCACGGCGTGGTTTTTGGTTCTGGGTTGATTTTATTTAGTATGGGGGCAAAATATTTGCCCGCGGCCGAATTGGCGTTGTTGTCATTAATGGAGGTGGTTTGCGGCATTATTTGGAGCGCTATTCCTTTGTTTGGCATTGAAGAAATCCCCACACTAATAACCATCGTTGGCGGGGCAATTATCAGTGGGGCTGTAATCTTACATGGTCAGGCTCAACGGACTGGAAAAAGGCGTTAATGGCGCGTTTGAATTGATGAATCCGCGATTGGTCAACAACGCCTTCGTAAACGAAAAAGAAGCGTATATAATACCTTCAGAATTAAACAGTTCAACAATCAATAATGGAGTGATGTTATGACCATGGAAAGACTTAAATATATTCCCAACGGCGAAAAAGTTAAGCATACATTTAGCGATGCAGAATACCAAAATAGACAGGCAAAACTGCGACAGTTTATGGCGGCAAATAACATTGATTCTGTGGTATTTACCTCCATTCATAACATCAATTATTATTCCGACTTTTTATACTGTGCCTTTGGTCGTCCCTATGGCTTGGTTGTCACTCAGGATAAAGCAACAACCGTGTCAGCCAACATCGATGGCGGACAACCTTGGCGTCGGACTTTTGGTGATAATGTCATATTCACTGATTGGCAAAAAGACAATTATTATTATGCGTTGATGCAATTAATTTCAGCCAAAAAAGGCAAGATTGGCATTGAATTTGATCACATCACCAAAGAACGTTTGGAGAAAATGCAGGCCGCTTTTCCAGAGGCACAACTTGTTGATATTGCTTTAGATTGTATGAAGATGCGCATCATCAAATCAGCAGAAGAAATTGCTTTCATTACCCAAGGTGCACAAATTTGTGACATAGGCGCTGCCGCTTTGGTTGAAGCGGTGTCAGACAATGTGCCTGAATATGAAGTGGCGCTTCATTCCACTCAAGCGATGGTACGTGAGATTGCCAAGCGCTTCCCACATTCTGAATTGATGGACACATGGACATGGTTTCAGTCTGGGATCAACACCGATGGTGCACATAATCCCGTCACAACAAGACGCGTTCAAAAAGGCGACATCTTGAGCTTAAACTGCTTCTCCATGGCTTCAGGCTACTATGTCGCCTTGGAAAGAACCTTGTTTTACGACCATTGTGATGAGGCATCTATGCGTTTATGGGACATAAATGTCCAAGTACACGAAGAAGGACTCAAACTCATTAAACCAGGTATTACTTGTGGCGAAATTGCTAAAACATTGAATGAAATCTATTCGGACTATGGACTGCTCGAATACAGAGGTTTTGGTTATGGTCATTCATTTGGTGTGTTATCGCACTATTATGGGCGTGAAGCTTTGGTCGAACTTCGTGAAGACATAGACACAGTTATTCAAGAAAACATGGTCGTTTCAATGGAACCCATGATTACAATTCCAGAGGGTCAACCTGGGGCTGGTGGCTATAGAGAGCACGACATATTGGTTGTGACTGCAGAGGGCAGCAGGAATATTTCTCACTTCCCCTATGGTCCTGCTCATAATGTCATTACTTAAGTATAAAATTAAGTGGTGTTATATAAACCGTTGTTTATTCTGAATTTAATTTGTTATCATAAGAATTTTTGTATTGAATTATGCAAATTCGGACTTGATAAAATAGATTAATTCTAGTTTAATAGCACCTTCAAAATTTACGTGAAGCTGACGTATTGACATAGAAAACGAAAAATTGAACGTAGTGGGCATGAACTTAAATCAGTTACAAGTCTGTTCATTTAATACGCTTCAATAAGATTACAAAGATTATCAAAAAGAGCCTCGATTATGATTTCAGACATTTCTCACATTGTATTTAAAGACGTACGAAAGAGCTATGATGGCAAAACCATTATTGTCGATGACTTGAATTTGGAAGTTAAAAAGGGTGAATTCTTATCTTTGCTCGGTCCATCAGGTTCAGGCAAAACCACCTGTTTGATGATGCTCGCTGGGTTTGAAACGGTCACCAGCGGTGACATCATGATTGATAACACACCTGTTCAAAACATTCCCCCAAACAAACGCAACATTGGCATGGTTTTCCAAAACTATGCGCTCTTCCCACACATGACGGTATTTGAAAACTTGGCTTTTCCCTTAGAAATTCGGAAAATGCCCAAAGATGCCATCAAACAACAAGTTGAAAAAATTCTATCCATCGTGCGCTTAGAAGCCTTTGCTTCTCGACGCATTTCTCAGCTCTCTGGTGGTCAACAACAGCGTGTTGCCGTGGCTCGAGCCATCACCTTTGAACCACAAATCGTATTGATGGACGAACCCTTAGGTGCTTTGGATAAAAACTTACGTGAAGAAATGCAATTTGAAATCAAACATTTGCACGAACGTTTAGGCATTACCATCGTTTATGTAACGCACGATCAAAGTGAAGCCATAACCATGTCAGATCGCGTTGCCGTGTTCAATGATGGCAAAATCCAACAACATTCCTCACCAGAAGTACTGTACGAAAAACCTGAAAACATCTTCGTTGCCAACTTTATTGGTGAAAACAACAATATCATGGGCGAGCTTAAAGGCAGAGAAGGCGACATGGCCACAGTCCTCGTCAAAGACACGCTTTTAACGGGCAACTGTACATCCACTGTCGGAGAAGGCAAATCTGTCATCATCTCTATACGTCCTGAAAAAGTGGTGATTGATTCAGAAAACGACCAAGCCAATAACAATAACATACAAGGCGTGGTCGAAGAAGCGATTTATATGGGTGATCATACGAGACTACGAATCAACGTACTCGGAAATGATGAATTCATTGTCAAAATTCTCAATAATCAGTTGAAAACGCATTACCATGCAGGAGATACGTTGAAGTTGAGTTGGAATACACAGCACTGCTGTGTTTTGGATGCATAGCAATCAATGTCAGGTATGACAATGATTGTATTTTAATTAACCATTTGTAAATTCTGGAGTTTTTTATGAATAGTAAGAACATACGTAGAGGTCTTTGCGTCGTTGCTTTGTGTTTGCCAGTGATGGCCGCAGCAGAAGAAACATTGACCGCTGTATCATGGGGCGGAGCTTATACCAAAAGTCAAAACGAAGCCTATCACAAGCCTTTTACCAAAAAATATGGCATCAAAGTCAATAACGTTGATAAAGGCAGCGCGGCACCCGCAGGGATTCGTGCTCAAGTTCAAGCAGGAAATGTAACTTGGGACGTTGTCGATGTCATTGAATCAGATGCTGCATTGCTTTGTGATGAAGGTTTGGTAGAAGAAATCGATTACGATAAAATTTTGGCCAAAGGCAATGATGGTTCTTTACCCTCAGATGACTTTCTCGGCGGCTTAAATGGCTGTTTTATTCCAACAATCGTTTATTCAACATTGTTTGCCTATAATTCAGAAATGCTCAAAGACGGTCCTAAATCAATCAAAGACGTCTTTGATCTTAAGAAATTCCCAGGCAAACGTGCTCTTGAAAAAGCAGCGTATCTGAACCTTGAATGGGCATTGATTGCTGACGGCGTAGCTATTAATGATCTTTATGACGTTCTTAGCACCAAAAAAGGTGTTGACCGTGCATTCAAGAAATTAGACACCATTAAAGACCATGTTGTTTGGTGGACTGCGGGTTCTCAAGGACCTCAGCTTCTAGCAGACAAAGAAGTTTCTATTTCAAGTGGTTTTAACGGTCGTTTCTTTGACGCCCAAGTGAATGAAAAACAACCCATTGAAATTCTATGGGCTGGTCAAGCACTTGAGTTAGACGGCTGGGTTATCCCTCAAGGCAAATTGACTGATACAGTTAAGAAGTATCTTTACTTCGCAACTGATTCACAACGTTTGGCTGATCAAGCAAAATGGATCTCTTATGGTCCTATGCGTAAATCATCAGCGGCTTTAGTGGGTAAATCAGTGAATGGTGTTGACATGGCACCTCATATGCCTACAGCACCTGGAAACATGGTTGATGTTTACTTCAAAAATGCTCAATTTTGGACAGACAACAAAGAGTCTCTAACAGAGCGTTTCAACGCTTGGTTGGCGAAATAAGCATAAATTATTAAGTATGGTGACTTCGGTCACCATACTTTTAATAATAGGATATTACAATGCAACAAACCTCGTCAGGCTTCGACAAAGACGTTGCTAATCATTTAAGGCAACAATACGATAAAGCGCAAAGAAGATTGCGTTGGCGTGCATTTTTACTGGTATCGCCCCTGTTATCGTTCATTGTGATCGCCTTCATCGTTCCCATTGGATTGATCTTGGTCAATTCATTTTATGACGATACTTTGAATAAATACATGCCCAATACAGCCAATGTGATTGAACAATGGCAAGATACTACTCAAACCCCACCCGAACCCGTTTACGAAGCACTGGTTATGGATTTAGTCGCCACTAAAGCCGTTAAAGACGATGGCAAAATCGCGACAAGACTGAATTATGAACAAGCCGGCCTAAGAACCTTAATTAAAAAGACATCACGCCGTGCAAAAAATCTTGAAGCACCGTTTAAAGAAGCGGTCATAAAAATAGACAAACGCTGGGGTGATCCACACGTGTGGCGCATCATTGGCCGTGAAATATCGCCATTTACCATTTCTTATTACGTCGCAGCGTTCGATAAAGAATACGACACAGAAGGCGACATCGTAGCGCGCGAAGAGCACAGAGCGATTTATGTTTCCTTATTTGTACGAACATTGGTCGTGGGTATTTTAATCACCCTGTTCTGTGTGGTTTTGGGCTTCCCTGTGGCCTATCTGCTTTCCACCTTACCCGATAAAATCGCCAATTTGATGATGATTATGGTGCTATTGCCGTTCTGGACATCCTTATTGGTGCGAACCACCTCATGGATTGTGTTACTGCAAACGCATGGACCCTTGAACGACCTGCTGGTATTGCTCGGCTTTGTGGGCGACACTGAGCGCGTCCGAATGATTTACAACATGGCGGGCACTCTGGTCGCCATGACCCACATCTTATTGCCATTCATGATTCTGCCTGTTTACAGCGTTATGAAGAACATTCCACCAACCTACATGCGTGCCGCCATTTCATTGGGTGCAGGCTGGTGGTATGCATTCCGTCGTGTTTACATTCCATTGACCATACCAGGCATCGGGGCAGGGGGACTATTGGTCTTTATTCTCGCAATTGGCTATTACATTACTCCTGCATTGGTGGGTGGTAGCACTGGACAACTGATCTCAAATCTCATTGCCTATCACATGCAGAACTCACTCAACTGGGGTCTGGCAGCAGCACTCAGTGGCATGCTATTGGCCATTGTTTTGATTTTATATTGGTTATACAACAAATTATTCGGCATTGACAGGATTAGTTTCTAAGAGCAAGGTTATGATCAGAATTAAACACCCCTATAAAACTTTTTGGCAACTTCTCGGTGAATACACCTTTTACGGGGTTTGTGGGCTCATCTTTCTATTTTTGATATTCCCCATCTTGGTGATCATACCGCTGTCATTTAACGCGACCGCTTACTTCACCTTTACCCCTGAAATGTTGGCATTAGACCCTGCAGGCTACTCCATACGCTGGTATCAAGAGCTGTTTGCCTCCGAAGATTGGATGAGATCCATTCGCAACAGTTTTGTCATCGCCATATTTGCCACTATCATTGCCACCTTTTTAGGCACCGTCGCCGCCTTGGGACTCTCAAGGTCCTACATGCCTTATAAAGGGCTGATCATGACCATACTCATTTCACCATTGATCGTACCCATCATCATTTCTGCTGTAGGCATGTTCTTTTTCTTCGTTAAATTGGGACTGGCAAAAACTTTCATAGGTGTCATACTGGCGCACGCCGTCATTGGCACACCCTTTGTGGTGATCACCGTCACAGCAACCCTAAGCGGATTTGACTATAACTTGGTTCGAGCCGCTCAAAACTTAGGCGCCTCTGGCACAACCATATTTTTCCGTGTGATTGCCCCCATTGTTGCACCAGGCATCATTTCTGGTGGCCTATTTGCCTTCATCGCCTCATTCGATGAAGTGGTCATAATTTTGTTCTTAGGCGGATTTGAGCAAACCACCGTCACAGTCCAAATGTGGTCAGGCTTGCGCGAACAAATCAACCCAGTCATCCTTGCGGTTGCCACCTTGTTCTTCCTCATCTCAGTCAGCCTCTTAGTATTCTTAGAATTCATTCGTCGCCGCAACAATCGATTGCGCGGCATTGAATAATCAATACCACAACACTCTAAAAAACCCTTAAATTCGCTCGCGAGAGTGATTTTTTACGTCCGAAAAAACTCAGTGCTTCTCTTTGTCAAGCGATCAAATAAGCGTTCTTTGCCTACGAAGCATCTTTGCTCATCGCGTATTGATTATTTATCTCCTCCCTACATTCGGTGGTGCGTCCCTTTAAAAGTGAAGAATCCTTTAATTGACACACTTATGTAATATTTCCAAAACATACTTACCGAGTATGATCAATCATTGGCGAACGGCCATTCAACCAGACACACTGTGCTAACGTGTCTTTCACCAGCTAATTCAGCCGTTAAATATCAATGGAATTAGAGGTAAATTTATATCAACAACCAAAAGAGATGTCGTGCAAGTTAGAAACCGCAGATCGGGACGTTATGTAAAAATTGATCGCACTGCTGGAAGAATTGTGTCTCATAATAAATCTGATGGTCCCTATAGCTGAACTCAATTTTTTATAATATGGCTCGGATCCAAGTGGAACAAAGCTTCGTTTAAAATGACTAACGAGAGTACCTAAGAAATTTAGCTACTCTGTGACACGTATAAAACTCAAGACAACTTAGGGTCTAGTACATTAGATTTCCATTTGCTGTTTCACTTGGTACACCTTGTATAGAATCCCAATGTTCAACAATTTTACCCTTGTCATCAAAACGGAAGAAATCCATTGTTACGTACTGATCATTATCTGGCCATATCTGGTGTGTATGAAGTGCCACTAAATTACCTTCAGCAATGGCCCTTACAAATTCGATGCTTTTACAAGGATACTCTCGAGCCATTCTATCAAAATAGTCGATAAACCCTTGCTTACTATCTGCAACGGCTGGATTATGTTGTATATATTGCTCTCCAACGTACTGCTCAACTGCACTAGCAGGATCGCCCATATAAGCAGTACGATAAAATGCGATTGCATTTTTTTTATTCAACTCTAAGTCTTGTTTCATTTCTAATCTCCAATTTTTTAATTTGTATAAAGTGTACCAGTCGCAAGGAAGCGAAATGATTGTATAAATGTAGCAGTCAATGAGAGATTCTGTTTAAGAATTGATCCTCAGAAATAGATACACTTGATGGGGAAAACAATGATTAATGAACACCAAATCGTCCTGTGGAGTTCCAGCTCTTTTTCCTTGTTGCTGAATATTTTATAAACCGCATCCAACCCCACTGCAAAATACGCAACTCATCACTGCCCGTGCTAAAATCCTAACGCATGATCCTTTCGCACCTAAGTAACAATGGAATAGATCAAAATCATAGTGCAATCATAGCTTTCTTGAATTCTAATTTTGGATGCAGATAAATGTTTTCTTTTCCCTTGCGATTTGAAGTTCCATAACTTAAATTCCAAGAAATTTTATTCTCACAGTTGGCGTATAAATCTTGAATTAAATCATTTGTATCGTACGATAGAACCCAAAAACAATTCGAGTTATTTTCCAAAAGGGCTTCTGATACTTCTCTATGATCATTTTCTTGATAAAAGTTCATATATAAATCTCTCCCTTTCGATACATATGGCGGATCAATATAAATAAAAAAACCATCCATTCGCTTTTGTAGGATATTTTTTGCATCCTCGTTTATCACATGAATTTTATTTCTATACCTACCTATTCTTTGTATTCTTTCAATCAGCTTCTTTTTATTAAATCTAGCATCAATTTTGTATTTACCATTTTGGCTCTTGCCACCAATCACCCCACCTTTTATGACACCAGAAATATTTGTCCTGTTAAGAAAAAATGTTGAAAAACCAAATTCAAAAAAGTTAGTTTTGTTTAAACCAATTTTTTGAATTTCCTTTTGTTTAAACCAAGAATCCATATCGATTGGAGTTTCATTGATTTTTTTGCAAAAAGCTTCTGTATTATTAACTATGCTATACCAAAAAGAATAGATGGACGGATCATAATCATTGATTGTAATTTCAGACACATACTCTTCAAATAAGAGTTGCAGTGCAACACCAGCTCCGCCAGCATAAGGTTCAATATAACTAATCCCCAACAAATCATTGTTTTTGATAATTTGCTTGATAAAAGGGGACAATCGAGTCTTACCTCCAGGATACCTTAATGGAGAATAAAAGGTCATTTGTCGTATATTTTTATAAAAAGAGGTTTCAAGTTATCAAAGCCAGTTTTCAAACTGCTTGCTTCAGGATGATGATGTCTGTTATGAACATAAGAATTTAAAATATTTGTATTTACAGGGTTGTCCTTATTGGAAATTATAGAGCTTAATACTTTTTTTTCATCTTTGGATAGATTGATTTTATCCAAGACTAATTTTATTCGTCCTGAGAGCTTCATTTCTTTATTAAAATCTATCTTTTCTTTGCAGAGATAATAGTCAGTTGATAGCTCCAAAAAAACCCTCAAAAGACAAGCTGATGCATTAGGGAAATTACTAACATCTAATACTTTCAACTCATTTAATATATTATTTGTCTTCTCACAATGAATCATCAGTTTAAAATCTTTTGCTACAACTCCATTTCTCGATTTAGTCGTTGGTCTTGACTTAACAGGCGGATTTTCATTAACATTATTTTTTTTACCCTCGTCCAGTTCATCCAAGTTATTCAAATTATCATGATAGAAAATTTTAATTTTCTCATTATCATAAACTTCTGATACTTTAACGTTTTTTAGATTTTCAATTAAAATTTTTGCTATTCTAACGTTGACTACATCAAAATCAACTTTCCCATCTGTTATTTTTAGATTTAATTTTTTCTTTATAAATTTATTCCCAAAAAACCTATCCATCGTTGTTTTCTGATATGACGATTGGTCAATTTTCTCTACGTACTGCTCAATAAGCTGTGTCCCAATGCTTTTTTCATTGTTGAATCTATCCTTTGCTTTAGAACTCCATGGAATTGTTCCCTCACCACCACCCTGCCCATTATGGTTGAGTTTAATCCAAATCTCGGCATCCTTTCTACTTTCAAAAATCACGCAATCAATTTCATACGGAAAATTTTGAATATTTATTGATTTTACAGTCTTTATTAATCCTTGATCATCTAATATTTCTGGTGTGTGAGCAATTTTAATTGCTGCTACTCTTCTATTGCCATCACCATCTATTATTTTCCCATGTTCTTTGAAAACTAAAATTCTTGCTGTTGGATTTAATCCGTTTATTGAAATATGATTTATTAACTTCATTAGCTTATCTTTTTGGTCAGCCATGAGCATATTTATGGCTTCTCGTTGTGAATTTGTGGGCTCAAGTCTCGGATTTTTTTCATCCAAATCAATTTCAGATATATTTAATTTTTTGATTTTATAATCAGTCATTATGTTACTCCTTTATAAATTTCTTTTTCAAGTTCTGCCAATGCCAGTTGGTATTTTACCTTACCGCCTAACAGTTCTATGATTTCCAGCGGTGAGATAAAATGATTGAGCGGGTTGATTTGCAGTCTATTCATATCTTCGGTGGTCACATTGCCTTCGTCGGCGTATTTGTCGAACAGGGCTTCCAATACTTGGCGGCCTGTTTGCCTTTTAGGTAAAGTTATTCGCGTTAATTGACGGTTTAGGCCCTCTCAGTGCGTGTGAGAGGCGGTTGGTCAAAGGCAGTGTGGCAGATCAGCGCGAACATATTCATCAGCTGATTATTGCAAGATCAACTCAGGTCCCATGACTAGGGTGGGTAACCAGGTTGAGAGTTGGGGAATGTAGGTGACCATTATGAGAAATATGAACATAACAGAAACCCAGGGCAGGGCGGCTTTGATGATTTGTAGCATAGACATTTTGGCGATGCCTGCTGTGACAAATAAGTTCAACCCCACTGGTGGCGTTATCATGCCTATTTCCATATTAACGACCATGATTATCCCCAGATGAATGGGGTCTATGCCTAATTTAAGGGCGATGGGGAAAACCAATGGTGCAACGATGATCAGCAATCCTGAGGGTTCCATAAATTGGCCGCCAATCAATAAAATAATATTGACGATGACCAGGAACATAATGGGTCCTAAGCCAAAACTAAGCAGTGCATTGGCTATTTCTTGTGGGATCTGTTCTTCAGTTAATACGTGCTTTAAGATTAAGGCATTGGCTATGATGAACATCAGCATGATGGTTAGCTTGGCTGAGTCAACTAAGGTTTTTTTGGTGTCTGAGTGGGTAAACACCATGAGGCTTTTGAATACGACTTGACTAAAGGAGTTTCTGCTTACCTCAATTGTGCCATCTTGCCGTTTCAGTGGCCCCATATCTCTATAGATGAAATTGGCGACGATAAAAGCATAGACAGCGGAAACCGCTGCGGCTTCTGTTGGTGTGAACAGTCCACCATAAATGCCTCCGAGAACAATGACAATCAACATGAGTCCCCAAAAGGCATCTCTGAAGGAGTCGAAAATTTCTTTGAAGCCTTTGAATGGTTGTTTTGGCAGTCCTTTATATTGAGCGTAAACAAAAATGGCAAACATGAGCATCAAGCAGGCCACTAAGCCAGGTACAACGCCAGCCAGAAACATACGACCGACTGAAACATCCGTTGCGGCCGCATAGACCACCATAACAATAGAAGGCGGAATGAGTATGCCGAGGGTGCCTGCATTACAAATAATCCCTGCTGAAAATTCTTTTGAATATCCAATTTGGCGCATGCCTGCTATGACAATCGAGCCGATGGCAACGACCGTTGCTGGAGATGAGCCTGATAATGCCGCAAACATCATGCAGGCAAAGACTGAAGCAAGCGCTAAGCCGCCTCTAAATGAGCCAACGATAGAGATGGCAAATCTTATGATACGTTTGGCGACGCCACCGGTTGACATGAAACTGGAAGCCAAGATGAAAAATGGAATGGCCAACATGGTGTAGTGCCCCTCAAAGGCACTAAAAAGGGTCTGAGCGACTGAGGCCAGAGAAGTGTCAGAATGGATCAGCAAAAAACCAATACTGGATATACCGAGGCATACGGCGACGGGCACGCCTGTCAGCATAAGCGCAATAATGACTATAAATAGTAATGCAATATCCATTGTTAATTTTTGCGATCGTGATTTTCAGTGGTTGTATCTTCGATCTTGTCGATTTCCGCTTCATGAGAAGCAATAATGTGTTGTCTTTGATTTTTGGCGATCTGTATAAAGGCTTCTACAAAACGATAAAGCAATAATGACATGGATAATGGCAGAATGAAGTAGGGGATAAATCGCGGTATTTTTTCATAGGCCTCGCCTTCATTAAAAATATCTTGTATAAAACTGAATGCTTGTGGCATGGGAATGTCTTGCACTTCCAACCATGCTCGCTTTGTGACAAATGGATACCAATAATCGAAAGAGCCTTTTAATAAGAGTAGGGTGAAGATCAGACAGATGGCTACTGCGAATAACGCCATGGCTTTTTTGAGGTGTTCTGGGAACTTAGCAACGATGAAGTCAACGCCTATGTGTAGATTATGTTTGACACCGTACGAAGCCCCTAATAACACCAGCCATGCAAACAAAAAAACAGTCGCCTCAAGTGCCCACAAAATATTATCATTGAATAAATAGCGGGCGACGACATTAGAAAACGTAATCAGGGTCATTAAACCCAATATTACGGCCATGATGTTTTCTTCTATTCTCTGAAATAATGGCATTTGGCTGATTGTTCTAATGGCTATTTAAAGAGTGATTTGTTCAGACTTGTCAAATATGAGGAAGCTCGATGCCCCCTCATATTCTAATCATTTGAAAGGCATACATTATTGATTAATGGTTGGGTTTATAGTCGCACCAATCATCATCTGAATGCCGTATATCTGGATCCGCTAATAGAGCAAAGGTAGTCACATTATGACACTGTAACTGCCCCACGAATGCTTAGACATTTATGGGGCTTTTTATATCAACCAGTCAACATTTGTATCTTTACTTCATTAGGGCGTTCTTAATTATTTATTGGCTGCTTGAGCCGCTTTAATTAAGTCCTCACCAATGTCACCTTTATACTTATCCCACACAGGTTTTAACGCTTTCACCCACGCCTGACGCTGTGCATCGGTCAATTGACGTACGGTCGCCCCCGCTTTGATAATGTTTTGCCTGTTTTGCTGATTCACTGATTCGGAAGCCGCGTTTCTGGATTCAGTCACTTCAGTTAATATTTTAGATAATTGATTTCTAACTTTAGCGGGCAGACCTGACCACCATTCATCAGAAGTCACAACGAGGTAATCTAAAATGCCGTGATTGGTTTCTGTAATGCCATCTTGAACTTCAAAGAATTTTTTGCCGTAGATGTTAGACCAAGTGTTTTCTTGTCCATCGACCACTTTGTTTTGTAATCCACCATAAACCTCTTTAAAAGACATTTTCTGTGGATTTGCGCCCAACTGTTTAAATTGGTCAACCAAAACTTCTGAGCTTTGCACACGAAATTTAAGCCCTTTTGCATCTGAAGGATTGATAAGTGGGCGATTGGCTGACATTTGTTTCATGCCATTGTGCCAAAAAGTCAGTCCCAGCAGTCCTCTTCTTTGCATGGATTTTTTAAGTTGTTCTCCAGCAGCCGAATTTTGAAAACGATCAACAGCTTCTATGTTTTCAAACATAAAAGGCAAATCAAAGATGCGGAATTTCTTAGTAAATTTTTCAAATTTTGATAAGGATGGTGCAGCCATTTGCACATCACCATTTAACAAAGCTTCCAAAACTTTATTATCGTTATAAAGTGTGGAGTTAGGATACACTTCCATACAAGCAACGCCGTTCATTTCCGCATTAACCCGCTTAGCGAGCAAAGTGGCAGCAATCCCTTTTGGATGTTTATCGGTATTGGTTACATGGGAAAATTTGATCACAGTCTCGCCAGCATCACAGGACGCGTAAGCCGTACCATAACCCATGCCAACCGTAATGATCGTGCTGAGCGCAACCAGCTTCATATAAGTTAATACTTTCATCTTAAAATCTCCTAAAGATAATATTGGTAAAAAATACATTATATATAACGCTGATACTTTAAACCCGCTTAAATTTCAAAAGAGGGGTAGTGCGAATACCTGAACTTGCAGGGCATGGTTTCCTACGCTCTCGTTTACCAAGGCGGGCAGAATGCAAGAAAGAAGAAAGAGAGAAGGGTAGCACCTTGAAGGGGCAGTTTAGAATGAGCCTATAGAATGCCTTTAGAAACGATTAATTTTGCGGAACGGTTTGCAGAAGGCTTAGTCAGTAACAAGTGACAGTTTTTTGCTGTCAGTGTGCGTGATTATTAGCTTCTGAATATGTTTTCTCGATGATAGGCAAGGTATTTATGGTGTTTAGGGTCTATGCGAGACAATTTCATGTCCTTGTTTATGCCCAACAGACGCATGTCTTTTTCTTTCAATTTTGTTGACACCAAAATCCTGCCAGAATCATCAAAACTTATAAATCCTGAATCAAAACAAGCGTCTAAGTTTGGTGACAGTAACAAACCATTATAAAGATCCAAACGCTCATGGGTGTTATCCGACTTTGCCCAAGGTTTAATATGTGATGCTATTAGTAGAGCGTGCTCTTGGCATCCAGTAACAGCACACGATTTCCAATAATTGATAAGGTGCTCTCTGAATAACCCTTGACCTATACGTGCGTTTACAATTGCCTCGCGCTCTGTGTCAGTTAGGCTTAAATATTCCTTTACATCTGCTAAATTTTCTTCCTTCATATCATACCCGAGCGTCCAAGCAAATGTATGAGCTTCTATCCATTCAACCTTAGACGGTAAAATCTCAGATAACATAATTTGAAGTTGACTGATTAAGTCGAGATATTGAGTATAGTTTTCCCAAGAGCATCTTTTGAATGTTGAGAACGTTGCTCCTAATAAATTAAATGATTTATCAAAAGATGTTGTAGAGATGGGTAAATATTTGGAACGATCTTTTAAGAAAAATAAATAAGCTACAACAGGGTACTTTTGTCCAAACAATCGAATCAATTCGTCAAATGTTGTTTCATCTTCATTCTTGTGGAAAAGATTGAATACGCATTGTTCTATTGCTTTTTTATGATCTTGTTCTATTGTGTCAAAAGACGAAAGAATATCGTTAATTGCATTACGGCTACTCCATGCGACTAAATAATCACCAACATTTATTGACTCGATCGTTGATGCAATAATTTTTCCACTGCCAATTTCAGATGAATTCCAATCCTGAAAATTTAATTTTTTCCTGCCCTCTCCGTAGATTTTGATTTTGAGTTTAACTTGATCATCTAAGTATGGGTTGGATGAAAAAGACTCAAAAGAAACTTTAGATTCTTCTTCAATGAATTTCTTGAATGCGCTTAACTGTTGTTCAAATAGATATGGATCAATGATTGGTTTTGATGTGTTCATGATGCTCCTTGTGAAATGCAAATGACTTTAAAATGTACGTGATCTTGCGTATATAGCCTTAGCTTACTGTAGGATGATTGTAGCTTAGTAAAATATGGTTGTCTAATTAGTTGTGTGTGGAATTATTAGCTTTTGAATATGTTTTTTCGATGATAGGCAAGATATTTTTGGTGCTCAGGTTCAATACGAGACAATTTCATATCCTTGTTTATACCCAGGTCATGCATGTCTTTTTCAGTCAATTCATTTGATAGTAAAATCTTGCCCGAATCATCAAAGCTTATAAAGCCTGAATCAAAACAGGCATCTAAATTTGGTGACAGTAACAAGCCATTATAAAGATCCAAACGCTCTGCTGTGTTATCTGACTTTGACCAAGGTTTAATATGTGACACAATCAGTAGAGTGTGCTTTTGGCATCCGGTTACAGCACACGATGCCCAATATTTGATAAGGCGGTCTCTGAATGGCCCTTGACCTTTACGAGCTTTTACTATTGCCTCGCGCTCTGTGTCAGTTAGGCTCAAATATTCTTTCACATCTGCTAAATTGTCCTCATTCATTTGAGACGAGAGCATCCAAGCAAATGAGTGAGCATCTAACATTGAAACATCAATTGATGACGCCTCAGTTGATAAAGCCTCAGATAGCATTGTTTTAAGCTGACTGATTAAATCGAGATATTGGCTATAGTTTTCCCAGGAGCATTGCGCTCTTGTTTTGAAGTTTGAGCCTAATAATTCAAAAGATTTATCGAAATATGTTGTAGCAATGGGTAAATATTTGGAACGATCTTTCAGGAATAATAAATAAGCAATAAGGGCGTATTTCTTTCCAAAAATTTCAATCAAACTGTTAAATGATGCTTCAACTTCTGTCTTGTGGAAAAGATTGAAAAGGCATTGTTCTACTGCTTTTATTTGTTTAGGATTTTGTTTTGCTTCATATAGTTGTTGATGGGGGCGATTGTCATCGCCATAGCGGCTCTGCCATGGGACTAAATTATTATTGGGGATTTCTATTGATTCAATGGTTGATGCAATAATATCGCCACTTCCAATGTCTGATTCTTTCCATGCCTGAAAAACCAGTTTGCCCCTAGCCTCTCTATAGATATCAGATTTGTAACCTTCTTGATCATCTGTGTATGGGTTGGATGCAAAAGACACAAAAGAAACTTTGGATTGTTCTTCAATGAATTTTTTGAATGCGCCAAACTGTTTTTCAAATAGATATGGGTCAATGGTTGGTTTCATTGTATTCATGGTGCTCCTTGTGAAATGAAACGACCTTAAAAGGTACGTTAGTTTGTGTTTCGCCTAATTATGAGGTGACTGTCTGTGTGCGTTTTTCATTATGCTTAGGGTGTTTAGATCATCAGTAGATTTGTTTCCCAGCAAAAAAGGTCATTAAGACTTTGGTTTGGTTTATTTTGTGTTTTGGTATTGTAAATATATCCTGACTTAAGACAATCATATCGGCTTGTTTGCCTAAGGCAATTGAACCAACTCGATTTTCTTGGCGCATCAAATACGCTGAGTTTATGGTGTATGCATCAATGGCTTCGGTCAGGCTGAGTGACCCTTCGCTGCGATTCACGATGCGATGAATGCCGATAAAAGGATTTAAGGGGCTGACATCAAAATCACTGCTTAAGGTGATGGTTGCTGAGGCGTCTAATAATACACGCACAGGCAAGGGTAGAACTTGGTCGTTGTCACCCAGATAATGGTGGCTGAATTCATTGAATATTTCAGGTTCAGTAAATGCCCCTGCAAACTGGAAGTCGGCAATCACACCCAGTTGAGCAAAACGTTTAATGTCCTGACGTTCAACGTGCTCAACATGTGTGATGCGGTGGCGTGGATTGAGTGTTGGGTTTGCTGCACGCGCCATCTCAATAGCATTTAGGGCTTGATGGACACCGCCTGAACCAATGGCATGAATATGAAAATCATAGCCTGTGCGTTCTAATTCAATCAAATACCTCGCCAAACGCTGTTCTGTGAAGTAATTTATCCCCATGGGCGTTTCAAAATGCGAATCCACCTTGTAAGGGTGCGAGGGAATGGCGGTGGTATTGTGGGTTATGCCATCCACATAAAGCTTGATTTGATTGCGATTGATTAGGGCATTTGGGTCATAGCGATACAGCTGTTTCAAACGCTTGAGTTGGTTGTCATCGTCCATCTGTGGGTAAGCCCAAAGGCTCAGAATGGCGTGCGCATCAACCAAGCTTTCAGAATTGGCACGGTCATAGAGGATGTGATAATTTCGAGTCCAGTATGCGCGTGCATCGATAAATGACGTGATGCCATTTTCAGCCAATTGGTCCAAGCCATTCAGCAGGCCTTGATAGTGGAGTTCATCTAAACCTTTGTTCGGTTTTAAAGCCAATTCAAAAGCCAGTTCACCGGCATTATCAATCAGCAATCCATTGGGTGTGCCGTCTTTGGTTTTAGCGATGATGCCACCGACAGGGTGGGGCGAATGCCGATCAATGCCTAATAGTTGTAGTGCTTTTGAGTTGGCCCAGACGGCGTGTGAGGTTTGCTCCATGATGGCAGCAGGGCGGTTTGGGATGGCTTCATCGAGTACCGCTCGAGGGTTTTGCCCCGATGAGAGAAAGGTTTCTATGTCCCAACCCCAGCCTAGAACCCAATCGGTGCCAATTTGTTTAGATGAGCAAGCTTTTAAGTGTGCTAATGAGTCGCGCGGGGTAGCGCCAAATTGAACGATGCAGGTGCCACTCATCGGTGCATTGGCTTCAAGAATGTGGGTGTGGACATCATGAAATCCTGGTAATACCAATTTGCCTTGCAAATCGATGATCTCATCGGCCTGTGTTTGATATTTTTGCAAGGCTTTATCACTGCCGAGCGCCACAATTTTGCCATCATCAATAAGAACGGCTGAAGCAAATTGATTAGGTTGAGACAGATAAATGCGCGCATTGTGAAGCAATAAAGATTCTGCTTGAGCGGACATTGTTGACATCATGCCAACGCTGAATATAAGGCTAAAAAAGTGTAATCGATGGAATGGCATAAGGGATTTTTCAATGATTTGGTGGGTCAATGTGTCCTATTATAAACACCTTTAGCTATAACCAAAGTCAATCTAACCTGTATTGGGGCAGTGGCGAAGGAACAAACAACCCTTGGGGTTATTCGTGGTATGATAATCGCCAACAAAACAGCAATGACATACACGGAGTATTTATGAAATTGACCCTCATTAGTTTTAATTTGTGCCCATTTGTTCAGCGTGCCGCGATGGTATTAGAGTTGGCTGAACAGCCTTATGACATCGAATTTATTCAGTTATCAGATCCGCCTCAATGGTTCAAGGATATATCGCCTTTGGGCAAGGTGCCTTTGTTGGTGGTTGAAACCGAGTCAGGCAAAACGGTTTTATTTGAATCGCAGATCATTGCAGATTGGTTGGCTGATGAGTTGAGTTTGCCGCTTTATGCAACGGATCCTTTGGAAAAAGCGGCGCAACGGGCGTGGAATGAGTTTGCCTCAGATTTATTGTCTGCCCAATATGGTCTTTCAATGGCAAAAACCAAACACACTTATCAATCTAATCTTGATTATTTGAAAGGGCGGTTGACCTTTGCCAGTGATTTTGTCAAAGGCCCGTACTTTGGTGGTGAAAAAATCAGTATGCCAGACATTGCATTTGCCACCATATTTTGGCGTCAGCAGTTCTTTGAGAAACATTTCAACGTTGGATTATACGAAGGCTTGCCTGTTATAGATGCTTGGCAAAAGAAGCTTTGTGAGTTGCCCATGACCAAACGAGCGGTCATTGAGGATTTCGAAGAAGTGTTGTTGGCGGACGGCAGACGAGGTGAGACTGTTTTATATCAAAGAGCGTGATTTTTATGTGCTCAGAGTCAGTGCAATGGCAGATTTAAGCGTATGAACCATTCTCTTTGGTCGTGTGATCAACGAAGAGTCAACGTTTAAAGCGTATCACCAGTCATTTGCTCAATGAAACTTTGCTTTTATTTATTAAGAAACCATTTGATTGTCTGCCTTTGCATAGGCACGAGTTTCACCTTAACTGGCTCAGTCGCACAAGCAGCAGATGAAGCGATGAACAGTAAGCGTTCCCCATCCCATAACCAAGTGGTTCAACGATTATCGGCCATACATAAACGCTTGGATATCCCCGGTCTGGGCTTTGTGCTGTTGGATTTATCCCAGTCAGAGAAATTAATCGACAGTGGCACATTAGGCTTGGCAAATATAGCCAATCGTACACCACTGACGCCAGACCATTATTTTCGGATTGGTTCTATAACAAAACTCATGACGGGATTGGCGGCCAAGGTGGCTGAGCAGCAAACGACTTTGTCATTAAACGATCCCTTAACAAAATACCTTTCACCAAACCATTGGGACAATCCTTATAAAACAGCGATAACGCTGAGGATGTTGCTCGAACACAGTGCAGGTCTGACTGATTTGTCATCACAAGAAATGTTTGACAATGCGCCTTATTCATTAGAGCAAGCATTGAAAAATGGTATTCCGCATCGCAAGGTTTTATGGGAACCCGGACTATTCCATTCTTATTCGAATGCAGGCTATGGTTTTGTTGAACATGCGATTGAACAAGCAACAAAAACCCCATTCCACCAGTTTTTACAACAACAGGTATTGCAACCCACTGGCATGCAATCGGCTGATTTATTGGCGAGTGATGCAGTGTTAAAAGGGCTTGCCACCGGTTATGACAGCGATGGTCAAAGTGTGATTCCTTATTGGCAAATGTCGTTTAAAAGTTTTGGTGCGTTGAATGTGCGTTTGAGCGATATGGCGGCTTTGTTGGAGTTGCTCGTAAGTGAGGGCAGGGTGAAAGGCAAACGCGTTTTCCCCAAAGCGTTAATGGCGGATTTAACGCAACCCAGAACGACCTTATCGGCACGCGATGGTATGGCTTATGGTTATGGTCTGGGTTTGTATCCTTTTTATAACAAGGGGCGACTGTTGTATGGCCATGGGGGCGATGGCGATGGTTATTTGTCATTTTTAGGTTTTTCGCCAGAAAGTCAACGCGGTTTTTATGTGGTCATCAATGTGTTTCGTAAGGACAAGCTCAATGCCGTGCGCCAGGTGTTGGAGGATTATTTGATTGAGGGGGTGCCAAGAAGCCAACCGCCACCGCCTTATAAACCGACCTTAGATAAGGGCACCATTCAAGCTCTATCAGGCACTTATGTTTCAGCAACCTATCGATTTAGGCCGAGCAATGAGCGCATTGAGTTGTTTGCGCGCGGTAAAAAGTTGTTCTATAGCCAGAATGGCAGAACTTTTGCCTTAATCCCTGTGTCTGAGCATTTGTATAGACATCAAAGAGAAACAACGGCAACCATTATGATTGCCCGTGATGGACAAGATCGTTGGATTTTTCAATACGACGATGCCAATTACATCAAACAATAGATACTTAGCTGATAATGGATTTGTATTCCAAGTAGTCGTGCAATCCAAAATCAGCGTATTCTCGACCATTACCCGACTGTTTAAAACCGCCAAAGGGCACGCGTAGATTGTATTCAGGGTAATTGATCTGGACTGTGCCTGCGCGTAATTTTGTCGCTATGGTTTGTGCTTTCGCCAAATCGCTCGATTGAATATGGGCACCTAAGCCATAGACGGTATCATTGGCCATGGCAATGCCGTGTGCTTCATCTTTATACCCAATCAATAGCACCACAGGACCAAATATTTCTTGTTGGGTTATGGTCGCATGTTCTGGAATATTTGCAATAACGGTGGGTTTGCAATAATAACCCACAGGGCAGTGCTCAGGCTTTCCCAATCCACCAGCGACCGCTGTTGCGCCTTCATCTAGTGCCAGTTGAATCAGTGATTGCACCTTTTGCCAATGTTGTAGGCTGACCAATGGCCCTAAATCAGTGGTGGGGTCGTCCACCGAGCCAATGCGGATGCTAGCAGCCACGCGTTGTGCAATGTCTATGGCTTGTTCTAACTGATCTTCAGGTACAAGCATGCGTTGCGGTGAGTCACAAGTTTGTCCGCTGTTTGAGAACACACTGAGCAGTCCATCGGTGACCGCTTTTTCTAAAGGGGCATCGCTTAGAATGAGATTGGGGCAGTTGCCGCCGAGTTCTTGATGCACCCGTTTTACCGTATCAGCGCTGGCTTTGGCGACTGCAATGCCTGCGCGGGTCGAGCCGGTGATAGACATCATGTGAACATCGGGATGGCTCGATAATGCATTGCCAACAACTTCGCCTGTGCCATGAACCAAGTTAAACACACCGGCTGGCACCTTGGCTTGGTGCAGTATTTCAGCAAAGCAAATGGCGCTCAAAGGCGCAATTTCACTGGGTTTTAAAACCATGGTGCAACCTGCGGCAAGCGCGGGAAACACCTTGCAGGCAATTTGGTTGAGTGGCCAGTTCCAAGGGGTGATCAAACCACAAACCCCAATCGGTTCAAGCCGAACCAAGCCATTTTGGCGTTGTTCTGAAAACTCAAAAGATTGGAGGCAGTCGATCATGACTTCACAATGTTCAATGCCCGACGCCACTTGTTGCTCTATAGAGAAAGTACAGGGTGCGCCCATTTCTAAGGTCATGGCTTGTGCCAGTTCTTGACTTCGTGCTTTGAGTCCAGCTAAGATTGCTTGCAACAATTGCACGCGTTGTTCCACCGAATAGTCGGCATAGGATTCAAAAGCTTGATTGGCCGCTTCAACAGCAAGATTGACATCGGTTTCATCACCCAAAGTGATATGATCTATGCACTGTTCTGTGGCTGGATTGATGACCGCCATTTGCGTTTTGCCATGGGGCATAATCCAGGCGCCATTTAGGTAAAAATTATTGCTGTTATTCATTGTTGTCATGGTATTATTGCCACATGATTAATTTCTAATAAGAGGGTCATTATATCGGTATGAAAATTAAAAATATTCAGTTAAATGAAACCAGTTTAATTTTAAACTGCGTTGATGGTAAAGCGTTGGAATATAACTACTTGTGGTTGCGTGATAATTGTTCAACGGCTTTTCATCCCATCACCAAGGAACGCACCTTCGATTTGCTGAGCGTCAGCGACAATGTAAGACCGTCTGAGTGCACTTTTAATGATGACCAATTAGAGATTGTTTGGTCCGAACACGATCATCGCTCTGTCTATGATTTAACGTGGTTAGAGCAGCACCACTACACCGATTCATTTGATGCATTTTTAATGATGCCAGAGCCTCAACTATGGGACAGCAGTATTACAGTGCCGACAGCGCAATATGAGGATTTGATTAAGGATGACAAAGCCTTGTATGAATGGTTAGGCACCATGGCTCGTTATGGATTGAGCTTGGTTAATAATATGTCTGATGAGGACAATGCCATGGAGCAAGTAGCTGAACGGCTTGGCCATTTAAGACGCACCAATTTTGGCATCATTTTTAATGTGCGTTCCAAACCCAACCCCATCAATCAAGCTTATACGGCAGAACGTTTGCCATTGCACACCGACTTACCCAATCAAGAAATACCACCTGGTTATCAGTTTTTGCATTGTTTGAATAATGAATCCCAAGGGGGCGAATCGGTTTTTGTGGATGGTTTTTCAGCAACGCGCCAGCTCAAACAAGACAATCCCTATTATTTTGAACTGTTGAGTACGCATAAAATCCCATTCAGGTTTCATGACGACACCTGTGACATTCGAGCCATGCAACCGATTATTTCAGTCGTTGATGGCGAGGTCAATGAAATCATTTTTAATGCGCACATTGCCGATACATTCAACCTAGCCCTAGACATTGTTCAAGATTTTTACCTGGCCTACCGCGCCCTGATTCGATTGTTAAATGACCCGCGTTTCCTCATTGAATTCAAGTTGGACAGCCATCAAATGGTGGTGTTTGATAATCGGCGCGTGTTGCATGGTCGGGCCGAATTTGACCCACAAACGGGCGCCAGACATTTGCGCGGTTGTTATGTGGATCGCACGGAATTCAAAAGTAAATACCGCATTCTCTCGGCGCAATTGGCCTGAGCACGATGCGTTGAATGCGCATTCGGCTGGATAACTCGGTGATGAACCGTTGAACGACATCGCTGATGACTGAAGCGGGTTAAAAATCCCCAAAATTGCCACGCATTTTGACCGATAATAAGCGCCCCTTCAAATGCATTCTGTTTTCATTAAAAACAGAGCATTTGACGACGCAGTGACGACAAAGTGTATTGATGAAAGTCTCGTCTTAAACCACTAACTTAACATCAGCAGATAACCCATAGGAATAGATACATGTCTCTTCAACCTTTAGCCAACAGCATTCGCGCCTTATCGATGGATGCGGTACAACAAGCCAATTGCGGGCATCCAGGTATGCCTATGGGCATGGCCGATGTCGCCACCGTGCTCTACACAAAATTTCTAAAACATTGCCCTAATGATCCAGCTTGGGCTGACAGAGACCGTTTTGTTCTATCCGCAGGGCATGGGTCAATGCTCCTTTATTCCTTATTGCATTTGACTGGCTATGAGGATTTTCCCATTGAAGAATTGAAAAAATTCCGCACTTTGCATGCACGTACCGCGGGTCATCCAGAATATGGTCACGGTCAAGGCATTGAGACGACGACCGGTCCTTTGGGACAGGGCTTTTCTAATGGTGTGGGCATGGCGTTGGCTGAAATGCATTTGCAAGCCAAATTTGGCAAAGACCTGGTTGATCACTACACCTATGTGATTGCCGGCGATGGTTGCTTAATGGAAGGCATCAGCTACGAGGCCGCCGCTTTGGCAGGCCATTTAAAACTGAACAAGTTGATTGTTTTGTGGGACGACAACGGCATCACCATCGATGGCAAGGTGAGCATGTCGAGCTCAGAAGATCAACTCAAACGCTTCCAAGCGGCTGGGTGGCACACGCTGAGCTGCGACGGTCATAATTTTGCCGACATTGAGCTGGCCATAGCAGAAGCGCGTAAATCCAGCGATAAGCCTGTGCTGATTTCTTGCAAAACCATTATTGGCAAAGGCTCACCCAACAAACAAGGCAGTGAAAAATCACACGGCGCCGTGCTTGGCGAAGCAGAAGTCGCTTTGGTACGCGAACAATTGAACTGGCATCATGCGCCGTTCGTCATTCCAGCGGAAATCAAACAGGCTTGGGAAGCATCCGCTGAGGCTTCAAAAGCATCCTATCAAGACTGGCAATCACGCTTGGCACAACACCCAGATAAAACAGAATTTCAGCGCCGTATGCAAGGTGCACTGCCCAATGATTTAGACCAGGTATTTGAAACGCTGAAACAGCAATACAGTCAAAATGACAAAGCATTTGCCACACGCCAATCGGCGCAAATTGTGCTAAACGATATATTAGAAGCCGTGCCAGAATTACTCGGCGGGTCAGCTGATTTGACGGGTTCTAATCTGACCAAGGGTAACGACCAAGCCATTTTCAATGCTGATAATCGCCAAGGGCGTTATGTTTATTACGGCATTCGCGAACACGGCATGGCGGGCACCATGAACGGCATCGCTTTGCACGGCGGTTTGATTCCTTATGGTGGGACATTTTTGGTGTTTACCGATTATTGTCGCCCATCGATTCGATTGGCCGCTTTGATGGGCATCAAGGTGATTTATATCATGACCCATGACTCGATTGGTTTGGGCGAAGACGGTCCCACCCATCAGCCCGTTGAAACCATCAATGCACTGCGCGCCATTCCAAATTTGATGGTGCTTCGCCCTTGTGATACGGTTGAGACCGCTGAGTGTTGGCAATTGGCTTTAGAAAATAACCAGCCGACCGTCATTGCATTATCTCGACAAGGCTTGCCTTTGTTACGCCAAACGCATTGCAGTGAAAACAAGTCGAAGCAGGGCGCATATCCTTTGGTTTTAGAATCCAAAGATTTACAAGTGAGCATCATGGCCACAGGCTCGGAAGTTGCCATTGCGGTCGCAGCACAACAAACCTTAGAAGCACAGGGCTTTGGCTGTCGCGTTATTTCAACCCCGTGTTTATCGCGTTTTAGCCAATTGGATGCTTCAGAACGAGCTGATGTGCTCGGTGATTATTGTGTGTTGGCCTCGATTGAAGCAGGCTCAACCCTATCTTGGCGAGCATTGGCAGAAAGACCGCAAGTGACCGTTGGCATCGATCAATTCGGCGCCTCAGGCTCAATTGAAGCGCTTTATGAGCATTATGGGCTGACCGCACAACACTTGGTTGATCAGATCAAAGCTAAGTTGTGATTTAACGATTGCGCACAGGGTAGGGGTTAAACAGCGGAATAAAGAAGGGTTTTTAACTATAATTAAACCCTGCATGATCGCGCGCAAGAAAATCTAAACCGCCACTCAGCTGAGCATTCATCTTCATTATTTATTTGTTATTATTTTTGAAAGGAGTATATACACGTGACAATAAAAGTAGCCATTAATGGATACGGCCGCATCGGTCGTAATACTTTGAGAGCCATTTATGAAATGGAGCAAAATGACATTCAAGTCGTTGCCATCAATGCCATGGGCAGTTTGGATGTAAACGCCCATTTAACGCAGTACGATTCGACGCATGGAAAATTTTTCGCAAAGGTGGCTGTTGATGGTGATGATTTGATGATCAATGGCGATCGAATAAAAGTGTATTCTGATCGCAACCCCGCTAATCTACCTTGGGGTGCATTGGGTGTGGATGTGGTTCACGAGTGCACAGGGGCGTTCACCAAAGGCCCAGCCTGTCTGCCGCACATTCAAGCTGGCGCCAAAAAAGTATTGATCTCTGCGCCCGCAACAGAAGTTGAAAAAACCATTGTCTATGGCGTGAATGAAGGCTTGTTATCCGCATCAGACCAAATCGTTTCAAACGCTTCTTGTACAACGAATTGCTTGGCCCCCTTGGCCAAAGTCATGGACGAAGGCGTGGGCATTGAACGTGGCAACATGATGACCATTCATGCTTTCACCAACGACCAAGTCCTCATTGATGTGTATCACAAAGATTTGCGTCGCGCTCGTTCAGCGGTCAATTCGATGATCCCAACCAAAACTGGCGCAACCGTTGGTGTAGGCTTGGTCTTACCTCAATTGGTGGGTAAATTGGATGGCTTCTCCATTCGGGTGCCCACGATCAATGTTTCATTGGTCAATCTAACTTTTGATGCAGGTCGTTCAACCACCGTTGCTGAAGTCAATGCGATGATGCAAGCGGCCGCCGACGATCACGTCATCAGCGTGGTTGATGCGCCCTTAGTGTCAACCGATTTTAATCACAACCCAGTAAGCTGTATATTTGACCCTTCATTGACCAAAGTCAATGACACATTGGTCAATGTGAATGCTTATTATGACAACGAATGGGGCTATTCTTGTCGCATGGTCGATACCACCGTAGCGATGATGAAAGCCCAGTAACTTTATCTAATCTATACAACAGAGGGTCTAACTATGAAACTTGAATCCATTGCACTGCATCACGGTTATGAGTCAGAAGCAACAACCAAAGCGGCGGCTGTACCCATTTATCAGACGACTTCCTACACTTTTGACAACACTCAGCACGGCGCTGATTTGTTTGACTTAAAAGTTGAAGGCAATATCTACACTCGTATTATGAATCCCACAGCGGCTGTGCTTGAACAACGCGTGGCTGAGATGGAAGGTGGCATTGCCAGTTTGGCCGTTGCCTCAGGCATGTCGGCCATCACTTATGCGGTTCAATGTATTTGTGAAGCAGGCGATAACATCATCAGCACCAGCCAGTTATACGGCGGCACTTACAATCTCTTCGCTCATACATTGCCCAAACTCGGCATTGAAGCGCGCTTGATTGATGCCGATGATTTTGAAGGATTTGCCAATGCCATCGATGCCAATACAAAATTGATTTTCTGTGAATCCATTGGTAACCCAGCAGGGAATGTGGTTGATTTGATTCAATTGGGCAAGATAGCCGACGATCACGGCATTCCATTGATTGTCGATAATACGGTTGCAACACCGTATTTATGCCGCCCTTTTGAGTTGGGCGCCAGCATAGTCATTCATTCTTTGACCAAGTATATGGGTGGACATGGCACTTCAATCGGTGGCATCATCGTTGATTCTGGTCAATTTGATTGGGTCAAGCACAAAAAGCGTTTCCCCATGCTCAATGAACCTGACCCTTCCTATCATGGGGTGATTTATACCGAAGCATTAGGACCTGCCGCTTATATTGGACGCTGTCGTGTGGTGCCGCTACGCAATACAGGGGCTGCGATCTCGCCATTTAACGCTTTCCAGATTTTGCAAGGCTTGGAAACACTGGGGTTGCGCATAGATCGTCATTGTGAGAATGCTGAAAAATTATCGGCTTATTTGCAAAAGCATCCCAAAGTTGCTTGGGTTAAATACGCTGGACTGTCCAATGATAAGTACCATGACTTGTGTAACAAAATAACCAAAGGTAAAGCATCGGGCATTTTAAGTTTTGGTCTTAAAGGTGGCAGCGAATCAGGTGGCAAATTCATAGATGCTTTAGAAATGATTTTACGATTGGTCAATATCGGCGATGCCAAATCCTTGGCTTGCCATCCTGCATCAACCACCCATCGTCAACTCAACCCAGAAGAATTGAGTCTTTCGGGGGTTTCTGAAGACTTGGTGCGTATATCTGTAGGTATTGAGCACATTGACGACATCATTGCCGATGTTGAACAAGCGCTGAGCAAAGCATAAAAAAGGTTTATATGGCACTACAACTGGTTATTGGCAATAAGAATTATTCGTCTTGGTCTTTGAGAGCATGGCTGATGTTAAGCCATTATGGATTGGCATTTACTGAAATTCCATTGGCTTTAGACACCGATGATTTTGAGTCACAAATTGACCAGTACGGCCCGACCAGACAAGTTCCTGTTTTGATTGATGGGGATTTAACTGTTTGGGATTCTTTGGCCATTTGTGAGTATGTTTCTGAACGTTATTTAGACGGCAAGGGTTGGCCTGAGCCTATGGCAAAACGCGCCCAAGCACGGGCTTTTGCCGCTGAAATGCATTCAGGATTTACTGCCTTGCGTCAAGCGATGCCTATGAACTGCCGAGCGAAAAACCGTTCGGTTGAAATCACACCTGAGCTCAAAGCCGATATAGATCGCATTGATGCCATTTGGACTCAATGCCGAGCCGAGAACAAAGCAGAAGGCGATTGGTTATTTGGCAAATTTTCAGTGGTTGACTGCATGTATGCACCCATTGTTATGCGCTTTGCCACCTATGGCGTGCAAACCAATGCTCAACAATATATGCAGACGCTTATAGAATCACCGCAAATGCAACATTGGCTGACCGAAGCCACGCATGAGCAAGAGATGATTCAGTACGAAGAAGTTGGGTTGTAGCAATCCAGCACTATGGCTGGATTTGGTCGCTTGTTTTCGTGCTCAACAAAAAATAACCACATAAAAACATAAGCAGATCAACTTCCTGTCTCTATAATAAACCCCTACGATAAAAACTGCGTAGCGTTCTTATAGATTGGTCTTTATCTTTACAATTCGCTGTTTTTATCAGAATAACAAGCACATAAAAGGAGCTTAATATGCAATTAAATATTACTGGACAACATATGGATGTCTCACCAGCGCTTAAAACCCATGTACAACAAAAAATTAAAAAAATCGAAAAACATTTTGATCACGTCACCAATGCCCACGTCATACTCAAAATTGAAAAAGACAATCAAATAGCGGAGGGCAAGGTCCACGTTTCAGGTAATGATTTATTTGCCCATTCATCGGATTTGGACATGTATGTGGCCATTGATCACATGGTCACAAAACTTGATACACAAATCATCAAACACAAAGAAAAACTACAAAACCGCAGAAAATAGCAGGCCTTATCGTCATTGTATTGAGGCAGAGTCCATCGGCTATTTTGGCGCCTAAGGTTTAACAGCAGATGCGCACTCAAAACGCGTTTTTGCTGGTGTTATAATAAAGATTATGACAACTTACATAACGGTTACTTCCCACACCAGTCCGTGGGAGGCGCACATCACCAAAGGTTTATTAGAATCAGAAGGCATTACTGTGCAATTGGCGAATGAACACGTGGTGTGGGCCGATTGGTCGTTCTCCAATGCCGTTGGTGGGGTCCAAGTGCAAGTGGCTGAGGCTGATGTCGTGCGTGCCCAAGCGATATTGCAAACGCTTGAAGATGGCGCTTATGAAACAGCGCTAAAAGCCGAACAACCGGCCATAGAAGACAATCAGTGCCCACAATGTCAAAGTAAAGATTTTGACAGTCATTTTCCCAATCATCTACTATTGCTGGTGGCTATGACCTTAGGCATTTGTGGGGTGATTTTCCCATTGAGAAAAGAATTACACCAGTGTCGATTTTGTGGCCTAAAATGGAAATCTTAGGTGGCAATTCATTTCATAGCTTAAATAAGGAGACAGCCTCATGACCCATTCTGAACAACCTCGCCCGCCAGTACCGCCATTTGATTTTGAAACGGCTACGCAAAAAACCCGCTTGGCAGAAAACGCATGGAACGGAAAAGACCCCGTAAAAGTCTCCATGGCTTATACGCCCGATAGTGTCTGGCGCAACCGCTCCGAATTTCTACAGGGGCGTGATGAAATTGTGGCTTTTCTGCAACGAAAATGGGCAAAAGAATTGTCTTATCGTTTGATCAAAGAGTTATGGGCTTTTGAGGGCAATCAAATTGCCGCGCGATTTGCTTACGAATGGCACGATGATCAAGGTCAGTGGTATAGGTCCTATGGCAATGAAAATTGGGAATTTGATGAGCAAGGTTATATGAGACGACGTCATGCCAGTATCAATGATCTTCGCATCGCCGAAGCGGATCGAAAGTTCTTTTGGACACCAGGCATACGCCCAGATGAACATCCAGGTTTGAGTGACTTGGGTTTATAAAACACCATTAAATTCCGTAACATCATGCCTTTAACACTGTATCAAGTGGATGCTTTTACTGACCAATTATTTGCGGGCAATCCCGCAGCGATTTGTCCTTTAGAAGCCTGGTTACCAGATTCAACCATGCAAGCCATTGCCTCTGAAAACAATTTGGCTGAAACGGCATTCTTTGTTGCACAGGATAATGGTACCGATTTTGATTTGCGTTGGTTTACCCCCACACGAGAAATCGATTTATGTGGTCATGCAACCTTAGCCAGTGCTTTTGTTTTGTTTGAACACTTAAATTTTCCGCACGAGATGATTCGCTTCCACAGCAAAAGTGGTCTGTTGACGGTTGAACGCCAGCAGGACTGGTTGGAATTGGACTTTCCCGCGCAACCGTGTCAGCCGTGCGAAATACCTGAAGCAATAAGAACCGCTTTTAGTATAGAGCCCATTGCTTGTTTAAAGTCTGAGGATTATTTGGTCATCTTTGAACACGAGGCACACGTCATCGAAGCTGAGGTAGATGTTTTAAAACTACGCGGCATTGATGCACGAGGGGTGATCATTACAGCGCCTTCTGAAAGGTTTGATTTTGTTAATCGTTTTTTTGTGCCCAATTTTGGCATTGACGAAGACCCAGTCACTGGTTCAGCATTTACAAAATTGGTGCCGTACTGGGCCGATGTGTTGAACAAAAATACCTTTGTTGCAAAGCAAGTGTCACAACGCGGAGGCATTGTTCGATGTGCGCTCCGCGGTGATCGCATTAAAATTGCTGGTCAAGCCGTGCTCTATATGCGCGGCACCATCCTCATTTAATCACCTTTATTAACGCTATGTCTCAATCTGATAGGGATGATCATTGGCACTCTAAAAAATATGCTGATAAGACCGCCTTTGTTGCCGAATTAGGTTCAACCATATACACGTGGTTGGCTCCAACTGCCAATGAATCCATTTTAGATTTGGGCTGCGGTGATGGCAGCTTAACTTTTAAAATAGCGCAGTCTGGCGCTCAGGTCTTGGGGGTTGATTCTAGCCACAGCATGGTTGCAAGCACTCAGGATAAAGGATTAGAAGCACAAGTGATGGATGCGACCAACTTGTCATTTGAAGCGCGTTTTGATGCAATATTCTCAAATGCGGCACTGCACTGGATGAAATCCTATCAAGCAGTCATTACAAATGTCTATAAATCTCTCAAACCAAAAGGGCGCTTTGTCGCAGAAATGGGCGGTGATGGTAATATTGCCAGCTTGGTTCAAGCCATAGATCAGGTATTTGCAGCCAATCCTGAATATGGGTCATTCAATAATCCGTGGTTTTTTCCGTCCGCTGACTTGTACAGTCAAGCGTTAGAAGACGCGGGTTTTGTAGTGGATAACATTGAGTTGGTTGAACGTATGACACCTTTGGATTCTGGCATGACCGAATGGTTGAAAGTATTCACCTCAGCGATCACCCAATCCTTAAGCGAGTCGCAAAAGCTTTCGTTTTACCAACAAGTCACAGATCAACTTAAATCCAAACGATATTCTGCTGAACAAGGATGGACGGCGGATTATGTGCGCTTGCGCTTCATCGCTCGTAAACCTTAAGTCTTTCTAATGCCTTTCGCCTCTGGTGTTATTACCGCCTGAGCGAGGCTTTTTTGTAGCAGAAATTCCGAAAAATTCACGGGCTTTGCCCGATCTTGCAAATGATGAGATTTTCCAACATGTTTTGGGTGAAAAATCACACCGCTTTTGCACGGTTTGAGCAGTTTAAAACACCATTTTAAGGTATAATTTCTTTTTCAATTTTGCCGCCAAATTCAGCTTATGACAGACCCAACAATTATCTCTGACAATATCCATCTGACTTCCTTAGAAGATGAGATGAAAACCTCCTATCTTGACTATGCCATGAGTGTGATCGTTGGGCGTGCTTTGCCCGATGTTCGTGATGGTCTAAAACCCGTCCACCGCCGTGTGTTGTTTGCTATGAATGAGTTAGGCAATGGCTACAATGGCGCGCATAAAAAATCGGCAAGAATTGTCGGTGATGTCATTGGTAAGTATCACCCCCATGGCGATACGGCCGTTTATGATGCCATTGTGCGTATGGCACAAACCTTTTCTATGCGCAATGTGCTCATAGATGGGCAGGGCAATTTTGGTTCAGTCGATGGCGATGCAGCGGCTGCCATGCGTTATACCGAAATCCGCATGGCGCGTATTTCACATGAAATGTTAGCGGACATTGATAAAAATACCGTTGACTTCATGCCCAACTACGACGAGTCAGAATCAGAACCGCTGGTCTTACCAACCCGTGTCCCCAATTTACTGATCAACGGTTCCAGCGGTATTGCCGTGGGCATGGCAACCAATATTCCACCGCATAATTTGGGCGAGATCATTGATGCCACTTTGGCGTTGTCGCACAATCCAGACATCAGTATTGATGAATTGATCACCCACGTGCCTGGCCCTGACTTTCCCACAGCGGGTGAAATCAACGGCGTTGCAGGGGTAAGAGAAGCCTATCACACAGGGCGAGGACGCCTTCATTTGCGCGCAAAATCGCATTTTGAAGAGGTGAGCAGTGATCGCAAAGCGATCATCATCACTGAATTGCCCTATGCCACAAATAAAGCGCGTTTGATTGAACGCATTGCTGAGCTGGTTAAAGAAAAGAAAATCGAATCCATCAGCGCCTTAAGAGATGAATCTGACAAACAAGGCATGCGCATTGTCATCGAATTAAAGCGTGGAGATGTGCCTGAAATCGTTTTGAATCAGTTGTATAAAATGACGGCCATCCAAAGCACATTCAGCTTCAACATGGTCGCCTTGTCAGACGGCAAACCGTGCTTGCTCAATTTAAAACAGATTTTAGAAGCCTTTTTGGCGCATCGTGGTGAAGTCGTTACTCGACGGTCATTATTTGAATTGGCGAAGGCGCGCTCAAGAACACACATATTAGAAGGCTTAGCCATTGCTTTGGCCAACATTGATGACATGATCTCAATCATCCGATCATCAGCCTCACCTGCAGAAGCCAAAAGCATGTTATTGGCCAAGGCTTGGCCAGCTGAAATTGTTAAACAAATGATCAGTGCCGAAGGTTTTGAGCAAAGTCGGCCTCAGAATCTGCCCAAGAATGTGGGCTTAACTGACAAAGGCGTTTATCAATTAAGTGAGTTACAAGCCCAAGCCATCTTAGATCTCAGACTGCATCGCTTAACGGGTTTGGAACAAGACAAAATTCATGATGAATTCCAAGTGTTGTTGTCTTCCATTGCTGAATTGTTGGAAATTTTAAGGAATTCGCACAAATTATTAGAAGTCATTCGAGCCGAATTGGAGGACATCAAAGAGCGCTACAACAGTCCACGTTTGACGCGCATCACAGCGGATTTCCAAAATTTAGGCATAGAGGACTTAATTCCACGAGAACAGCGCGTAGTCACCATGTCGTACATGGGCTATGTGAAAACCCAGCCTTTGACCGAATATCAAACCCAAGGGCGCGGAGGCAAAGGCCGTATGGCGGCCGCCACCAAACAAGAAGACATGGTTAATCGCATGTTTGTGGCAAACTCGCACGATACTTTGCTGTGTTTTTCTTCAACGGGTAAGGTCTATTGGAAAAAAGTTTATGAAATTCCCATTGCGTCACGCCAAGCACGGGGCAAGCCCATCGTCAATTTATTATCTTTGCAAGAGAATGAAGTAATCACCGCCATCTTGCCCATACAAGAATACCATGAAGACCAGTACATACTCATGGTCACACGCAAGGGTATTATTAAGAAAACACGCTTAACCAGCTATTCCAGACCTCGGGTTAATGGCATCATTGCTTTGGGATTAAACGAAGATGATCGGATGATTGGTGCGATGTTGACCGATGGTAATCAAAGCATCCTGTTATTTTCGCGCCATGGTAAATCGGTGCATTTTAAAGAGACCAGCATACGAACGGTGGGGCGGACAGCCAAAGGCGTGATCGGCATGCGCATGTCAGACAAAGACGATGCCATCATTGCCATGATGACAGGTGAAAGTGATGCTCAAGTGCTGACTGCAACTGAATTGGGTTATGGCAAACGAACAGAAATTAAAGAATATCCGATTAAAGGCCGAGGCGGAAAAGGGGTCATTTCGATTAAAACCAGTGAACGAAACGGATTGGTATCTGCAGCCATTATGGTGTCAGAAGAGGATGAAGTGATGCTGATTTCTGATGGCGGAACCATGGTGCGTATCGCTGTTAATCAAGTCTCCTCCACCAGCCGAAATACCCAAGGCGTTCGCTTGATTCGCTTAACCAAAAACGAATCATTGGTCAGTGTAGCCCGAATTGAAAAAGATGAGGACGAAGAGGCGGATGAATCGCCTTTAGATGAGACTGAAGGCCTTGAAACAGAGAATGCGGCAGACCAAGATTCATCATCGGATGACTCAAATCAAACAGAGCCCGAAGCATAAATAGAAGCTTAGTTTCATAAACTTGACCCGCTTTTGATACAGGTGTTATAAAATCATAACTTATGATTTTAACCAAGGATGCCATTTTGTGAACAAATTCTGTCTAATTGCACACAATGGCTGACAATTTTTAAGCAACAGAGCATATTATGAAAAGAGCATTTAATTTTAGTCCCGGTCCTTCAATGTTGCCTTTGGAGGTTTTACAGCAAGCACAACAAGAAATGCTTGATTGGTGTGGTACTGGCATGTCCGCTATGGAAGTCAGCCATCGTGGTAAGGCGTTCAATGATGTGGTGCTCCAAAGCGAGGCGCTGCTTCGCGAATTGCTGAGCATTCCCGATGATTATCATGTGCTGTTTTTACCTGGCGGTGCCTGTTGTCAATTTACTGCCATCCCAATGAATTTGAGACATTTGGGCCCACAGGCTGACTATGTTTTGACGGGTCAGTGGGGTGAAAAGGCCATGCATGAAGCAAAACGATTCATGGATGTGTCTATCCCAGCTGACACCTCAGATGTTTTTAGAATCCCCAAAAACTCCGAATTAAATTTCAACAAAAATGCAAGTTATGTGCATTTCACACCGAATGAAACCATTGTCGGCGTAGAATTTCATGACATTCCTGACACCAACGGCGTGCCATTGGTCGGTGACTTCACCTCCTCTATTTTATCGCGTCCACTCGATGTGTCAAAATATGGCGTTGTTTATGCCGGCTCTCAGAAGAATTTAGGCGCCGCAGGCTTGACCGTTGTTATTGTCCAAAAAGATTTGTTGGGCGACCGAGATGCTGGTGTGCCAATGGTCTTTGATTGGAAAAGCCAATTAGAAAACCAGTCGTGCTTGAATACCCCCATTACTTACACTTGGTACTTGGCGAATTTGTGTTTAAAATGGTTGAAAGGCAAGGGCGGCGTTAAAGCCATGGGGCAAATTAACAAAGCCAAGTCTGACAAGTTATATGCCTACATTGATTCTTCCAGTTTCTATAACAATCCAGTTGAAACGGCCTCACGTTCATGGATGAATGTGCCGTTTACCTTGGCCGATGACAGCTTAGACGAACAATTTTTAACGCAAGCCGAAGCAAATGGTTTGGCTAATTTAAGAGGCCATCGCGTGATTGGTGGCATGCGCGCCAGTATTTACAATGCGATGCCCATGGCTGGCATCGATGCTTTGATTGCATTTATGACGGAGTTTGAGCGCAAACAATGAATGATTTGACATACAAAGTTTTGTTATTGAATAACATCTCTAACAAAGGCCTTGAACAATTCAATCGCGCGCGTTTTAAACTCTCTAAAGATGAGGCAGAGCCAGACATCGTGCTCGTTCGATCCGCTTCAATGCATGATTTTCCCATCAATGCCAATCTCAAAGCTGTGGCGCGTGCTGGGGCTGGTGTCAATAACATCCCGCTTGATCGCATGACAGAATGGGGCATTCCCGTCTTTAATGCGCCTGGTGCTAATGCTAATGCAGTCAAAGAATTGGTGGTAGCAGGCATGTTGCTGGCTGCGCGCAACATCCATCATGCCATCGACTACACCAACAAATTGGATTTGTCTGGCGATGCACTAAACAAAGCCGTTGAAGCGGGTAAAAAACAATTCTCAGGTTATGAACTCAGTAGCAGAGTGTTAGGCGTTGTTGGTTTGGGCGCCGTGGGCGTTGAAGTGGCCAATGTAGCGTCTTCTCTGGGCATGCACGTGATTGGATTTGACCCCAAAGTGACGATTAAAAACGCTTGGAAATTGGAAGCCGATATTGAACGCGCTTTGAATTTGGATGATCTGTTACGCAAGGCAGATGTGGTTTCAATGCACGTGCCATTAGTGCCTGCCACTGAGCACATGCTCAACGTCAACAATCTTAATTCAATGCGGGACAATACCGTAGTGCTGAATTTTTCAAGACAAGGGATTGTCGATGACTCTGCCATGTTAAAAGGTTTTGCGAATGGCAAGGTGGCGACCTATATCACGGATTTTCCAAACGTTGACTTGCTCAATCATCCCAAAGTGATCAGCTTGCCACATTTGGGCGCCTCGACCACGGAAGCGGAAGAAAATTGCGCCATTATGGTGGTCAATCAAGTGAATGATTTTATTAGAAATGGTAACATCGTCAATTCTGTCAACTACCCCGAAACCACGATGGGCGAATCCACGGGTACCCGTTTATCGATTACCAACGATAACTCAACGGGTATGATTGAACAAATCAGTCGGGTTTTGGCAAAAAATGACTTAAACATCAAAGACATGTTGAATAAATCACGCGATGACATCGCCCATACTCTGATAGAAGTTGGCGGCACAGTGGAAGAAGACATCGTGGTTCAACTCAAACAAATAGAAGGCATACGATCAGCAAGAATTTGCTGTTGAGCCAAGTGTAACCTCCATGGATGAATTGAATCGCCTACGCAGTGCCATAGATAAGGCGGACGATGCCTTGTTAAAAACCTTGCTCGAAAGGGCGCAGTTGGCGCGTAAAATCGGCAATTTGAAGGCACAGACGCAGCAGCAACAATCAACCACCTTCTTTAGGCCTGAAAGAGAAGCGCAAATCATGCGTCGCTTATTAAAGCTCAAAGAAACGGTTTATCCGACTTTTTCAGACGCCTCAGTCCAAAGTATTTTTCGTGAAATAATGTCTGCCTGCTTGGCGCAAGAACAGGTGCAAACCATATCCTATTTGGGTCCTGAAGGCACTTTCAGTCATGAGGCAGCGCTTGGTCATTTTGGACATGCGGCCGTTTTTTCGCCCCAACCAAGCACTCAAGCTGTTTTCAACGATGTTTGTCAAGGGCATTCTCAATACGGCGTCATACCGCTTGAAAACTCTTTTGGCGGGGTGGTCAGCGAGTCCATAGACGGATTGATTGCCGACACAGAACTTTCCGCTTGTTTGGAAATCAAACTTTTGGTGCAACATAATTTGATTGCTGGTGCTGGGACAACGCTTAAAAACATTGAGAAAATATATGCCCATCAGCAAAGCTTTAAACAGTGCCACAATTGGTTAAGCTGTTTTAAAGCAGACCAGTTGGTGCCTGTGGCCTCGAATGCGCAAGCCGCTCAGATGGCCAAAGACAATGGGATTGGCTATGCTGCCATTGCGTCCAAAACAGCGGCCCAAATTTATGGCTTGGAAATCCTTAAATCGAACACGCAAAACAGTTTTGACAATCAGACGCGCTTTATTGTGATCAGTAAAAATAAAACGCGACCCAGTGGCAAAGACAAAACCTTATTGGCCTTAGCGATCAAGAATGAAACAGGGGCTTTACACAAAATTCTGGCGGCCTTCAGTGAAGCTCAACTAAGCTTAAGTCTTATCCAATCCAGACCTTCTCACAAAACCTTGTGGGATTATATTTTTTATATTGAAGTCGAGGGTCACCATGATGAACCCCCACTTAAAGATGTCTTAAAAACCTTGCTCAAACATACAAATTGGTTGCGTGTGTTGGGTTCTTTCCCGCAAAGTCAAGACGCATGATCGCCTCGCATACGCACAAAGGCATTCAGTCTCTGAGTCCTTATGAGCCGGGTAAGCCCATAGAAGAAGTGGTTCGCTTATACGGTGTACAAAACGTGATCAAACTGGCGTCTAATGAGAATGCCTTTGGTCCCACGCCTTTGCTCAACGAAGCCTTAAATCATTTGCCTGAAAAAGTATTGCGTTACCCCGATGGCAATGGTTTTAAGTTAAAACAGGCTTTGGCCAGCCATCACGGCGTTCAAACCAATCAAATCACATTGGGCAATGGCTCCAATGACATTCTTGATATGGTGGCTCGGGTGTTTTTACAAACGAGCAGAAGTGCATTATTCTCACAATTTGCTTTTGTAGTCTATTTCATCGCCGCCAAAAGTGTCAATGCCCCTTTGCAAATCATCGATTCAAAAAATTATGGTTTTGATTTACAAGCCAGTTTGAATGCCATCAATGAACAGACTGGCGTAATATTCATAGCCAACCCTAACAACCCCACGGGTTCATTCATTGATCAAGATGATTTATTCAATTTTCTCGAGCAAGTCCCCAAAACCACCTTTGTGGTTTTAGACGAGGCCTATTCCGAGTACATTGAACAAGCCCGTGCCTACGACAGCGTGCCGTGGTTGGACCAATTTCCGAATTTAATCATTACTCGAACCTTTTCAAAAGCTTATGCTTTGGCGGGTTTACGCGTGGGCTATGCTTTGGCTTCTACGGCTATAACCGATCTGCTCAACCGCATTCGTCATCCTTTTAATGTCAATGCCTTGGCTTTGGAATGTGCCGAAATTGCCCTTGCTGATCAAGCTTGGATACAATCATGCATCGCTAAGCATCATCAATGCAAGCGCAATCTCGAAAACGCCCTCAAAAACTTGAATCTCGATTGGATGCCTTCACAAGCCAATTTTCTAACAGTACATTTTGGTGAAAACGCCTTTGAACTTGAGCAACAATTGCTCAAAAGAGGGATCATTGTTCGAGGGCTTGAAGCTTATGGACTGCCAGAGCATTTGCGCGTCTCCATTGGTACAGAACAAGAAAATCAAACTTTTGTCAGCACCTTAAAATCGCTGTTGTAAGCCACTGATATGCAAAACGTCGCCATACTTGGAGTTGGATTGATTGGAGGGTCATTGGGTTTGGCGTTAAAAGCGACCAAAGGCTATAAAGTGAAAGGTTATGGTCGTCAGTCAACACTCGAAAAAGCCATACAAAAGGGCGCCATTGATGAGGGCAGTGATCATCTCGAACAAGCCGTTGATGACTGTCAAATCATTGTTTTAGCCACACCAGTCGGGGCATTCAAAGCCATTTTGCAATCCTTAAAACCCATTTGGCAAGATGACTGGGTTGTCATGGACGTGGGTAGCACCAAAAATTCGGTTGAACAAGACCTTATTTCGGTATTTGGTCAAATTCCGTCAAATTTTATTTTTGCCCACCCCATTGCTGGCAAAGAACAAATTGGTGTAGATTCAGCCGTTGCCACCTTGTTTAACGATGCAACTGTGGTTCTGTGTCCACACACCAACCATTCCGCTTCTGCTTATGAAACCACTGTGCAAATGTGGCAAGATTGCGGCGCTTTGATCCAACACATCGATATTAATGACCACGATAAAATCTTGGCTCAGGTCAGTCATATGCCGCACATGCTTGCCTTTGCCATGGTTGATTTTATTATTCATTCTGAGTATAAAGTGGCGTGTTTTGATCTTGCAGCCGGTGGTTTTGGCGATTTTTCGCGCACTGCTTCAAGCAGTCCCGCCATGTGGCGCGACATTGCACTCGCCAATAAAGAACCCATCAACAAGGCTTTGAGTGAATATATAGATCGACTTAAGCTCTTACAGGCGAACATTGACAATGAGGACGCTGATGCCTTGTTTGAATTTATGAATGAGGCTAAGACGGCACGCGACGCTTGGATGAAACAAAAAAACAGATGAGCAGAACAAACGAATAGATAGGATGAGCGCATGAAAATATTATTACTGCCCGGTGATGGCATAGGACAGGAGATCGTTGAGCAAGCGGTTAAAATTTTGAGCGCTCTGCAACAGATGAACGTATCGATTGAATTTGACTACGGTTTGATCGGTGGATCGGCCATTGATAAACTGGGGTCACCCTTACCGCAACAAACCATCGACCAAGCAGAACAGTCTGATGCGCTGTTATTGGGCGCAGTGGGCGGGCCTAAGTGGGAATCCTTGCCCATTGCCAATCGACCTGAAAAAGGTTTGCTCGGACTGCGCAAGCATTTTGAACTGTTTGCCAACCTAAGACCCGCTTTGCTTTATCCGCAACTGGCCGATGCGTCCACATTGAAAGCTGAGGTTGTCAAAGATTTAGACATCCTCATCGTCCGCGAACTAACGGGGGGGATATATTTTGGACAACCTCGAGGCATTGAGGTGCGTGATGGTGAAAAATGCGGTTTCAATACTTATATTTATAAAGAATCTGAAATTCGTCGAATTGCCCGCGTGGCTTTTGAGTTGGCGATGAAACGCAACAAGAAAATTTGTTCTGTTGACAAGGCCAATGTATTAGAAGCAACCGAATTTTGGCGCGAAATCGTCACAGATGAATCTAAAAACTACCCAGAAGTCTCCCTGTCACACATGTATGTGGACAATGCCTGTATGCAGTTGATTCGCGCGCCCAAAGCTTTTGATGTCATACTCACGGGCAATATGTTTGGTGACATACTCTCCGATGCCGCAGCCATGCTGACTGGCTCAATAGGCATGCTGCCTTCGGCTTCTTTAAATAGCAAACAGTTTGGCTTGTATGAGCCTGTACACGGCTCTGCCCCTGACATCGCAGGGCAAGACAGTGCCAACCCCTTGGCGACCATTTTGTCATTGGCCATGATGTTACGTTATTCATTTAATGAACCTGTTTGGGCAGATAAGATTGAGCAAGCGGTGAAAAAGGCATTGGATGACGGATACAGAACGCCAGACATTGCCGCCCAGAATACCAAGCTTATTGGCACAGAAGCCATGGGCAGTTATGTTCAAAAGAATTTGTTGAACCAATCTGATTGACGATGAAAGACATCACCAACGATAAAGGTTTCAACAACTATGCGCTGAGTAAATTATTTCGCAAAATTCTCAGATATGGTTTTGTGTCCTTGATGGTTTTGGTCATCAGCAGCGTGGGGTTGATTTTTTGGTTGCATTCGGAAATACAAGACATAGAAGGGCAGACCAGCGAAGCCATTGCAAAATATGAAACCTTTATTCAAAACCAGCAACAAGCGCACGCTTTAAAGTTAAAAGAACAGGAAAACTTGTTTCAAGGCACCTTGAGTGAACAACAAATATTGTATGAAATTTTGCGCCAAGAACAAAACAAGGTTGACTATTTAGACACCGCATTAGAGCGCATAGAAAATTTAATCGGTGTTGAAGGCGAATCTACTGATAACAGCACACTGCAACAACGCGTTCAGATTGCTGAACAAACGGCCACAGAAAAAGTGTTGATGCTCAACGCCATTCCAAATGGTTATCCATTGAAAGATAATCAAAGAATCACCAGCCACTATGGTTTGCGTCATCACCCTCAAACCCATAAAAAACAAAGACATACAGGCATTGATTTTAGGGCAAAAATTGGCACCCCAGTTTACGCCACAGCGGACGGTGTGGTAGAATTCGCGGGCACAGTTTCGAGGGGTTATGGCAAATTGGTGATGCTCAATCATGCGACTGGATTTAAAACAGTTTATGCCCATTTGAGTTCATATCTGGTTCGAAACGGCGCCGTTGTTAAGAAAGGTCAAGCCATTGCCAAATCGGGGAATTCTGGCATCTCAACTGGGCCTCATCTACACTATGAAGTAATTTATGTTCAAAAACACCTGGATCCTAAGTATTTTGTCAAATGGAGTTTGACCAACTATGATCAAATTTTCAACCAAGTGCGATATGTTCCATGGAGCTCTTTAGTCGAATTGAGCGCGTTTCGACGCGACATTGCAGAACCTTCATCAACGGTACAAAAATCGGTTGCTTCCGAGAAAAAAGATTCATAATCACCCTGCATGTTCAAAGAGCGACGACTTAGCATTGCAATAAACATCAATCAATGCATTGACAGTTTGTAAATAATCCCCATAAAGTAAATCATTCAATCTACAGGTCATACAATTCATGAAAAACGTTCGAGTTTGTGTTGCTGGTGCAACCGGTGCGGTTGGGAGAACTTTTCTAAAAGTTTTGGAAGAGCGACAGTTTCCCATTGAAACACTTTATTTATTAGCCTCAGAAAAATCTGCGGGTTCCACACTGCCTTTTAAAGGGACCGTGATTGAAGTCTTAGATATGGCAACATTTGATTTTTCAAAAGCGGATGTGGCTTTGTTTTCTTGTGGTGGCGCTGTCTCAGAAATTTATGCGCCAAAAGCTTGGAAAAGCGGTTGTGTGGTTGTGGACAATTCCTCTCATTTTAGAATGCACGATAACATCCCATTGGTCGTGCCAGAAGTTAATCCTGAAGCGGTTGCCGACTATGTCAACCATGGCATCATTGCCAATCCCAATTGCTCAACCATCCAAATGTTAGTGGCCTTAAAACCCATTTACGATGCCGTAGGCATTCGTCGCATTGATGTTTCAACCTATCAAGCCGTGTCTGGCTCTGGCAACAAAGCCATTGAGGAATTAAGCAATCAGATCAAACAATGGCAAGCCAACGAAACTTTGGCGTACAGCGTCTATCCAAAAGCGATCGCATTTAATGCCATCCCTCAGGTCGATGTCTTTACTGATAACGGCTATACCAAAGAAGAAATGAAGATGGTAAATGAAACTCGAAAAATATTTTCAGACGACAGCATCGAAGTGAATCCAACAACCGTCAGAATCCCCGTCTATTCTGGCCATAGTGAATCCATTTATGTAAAAACTCGGGATGAGATCAGCCTTGAAAAAGCCTTGGGTTTACTGCATGAAATGGAAAGTGTGGTTGTCTTTGACGACCCAAATGATTATCCAACGGTCTATGATTGCATTGACAACGACATGGTCTATGTGGGTAGGGTACGTAAGGACCTGTCAGATCCATTGGGTTTGAATATGTGGGTGGTTAGCGATAATTTGCGCAAAGGCGCAGCGACGAATACGGTGCAAATTGCAGAAGTATTTGCTAAAAATTACCTCTAATCTTCTTTCAACAAAACGGCTAAGATGGTTCTACGACCTTCATTGACCAACAAATTATAGGTATGACAAGCAGATTGTAGCTGCATGATTTCAATACCAATTCCTTGTCGTTGTACAGCGATCAAGTCTTGTTCTTTGATGAGGGCAAAAGGGTTGGGGTTTGATAAACCGATAATGATCAACTCGGGTTTATCGTCGATCAGCGGTTGTAAAAAGTCGAAGGTGATCTGATCAGCAGATTCGGATTCGTGCCATAGGGTGATATTTTCAGCAGTGATCCAACTGCTTTTATCAACTTTGGTCTGTCCGAGCCAAATGGTTTGATCTTCAATGCGCGTGATGAGGTTTGTATTGGGACTTTGTTGCTCGTGAAATTGCATAAGGGTATTTTAATTAAAAATGAGTAAAAAGAAAGAACAAATAAAATTAGGGGTTGGGCTACTTGGATTAGGCACTGTAGGTTCTGGTGTGATCGATATTTTATCAGGCGAGCATGCAAATCACATTGCAATCAAAGCACAGTCTGACTTTTGCATTAAAGGCATTGCTGTCAAAAATTTGACTAAAAAACGTGATTGCGCCATCGATTCAGCTGTGTTGACCGATGATATTGCCACTGTTATCAACCATCCTGAAATCGACATTATTGTTGAATTGATCGGCGGTGTTGATGAAGCATACCAAGCGGTCAGCCAAGCACTACAAGCGAAAAAAGCCGTCATCACGGCGAATAAAGAGTTGATAGCCATGCATGGTCAAGCGCTTTTTGAATTGGCAGAATCCATGCAAGTCCCTTTGCTATACGAGGCCTCAGTTGCCGGCGGTATTCCAATTATCAAAGTCCTTCGTGAAGCAATGGATGCAAACAAAATCACCACCGTTGCTGGTATTATAAATGGCACCTGCAACTACATACTTTCTCGGATGCGCGATGAAAAAATCGATTTCCAAGCCGTGTTGGCAGATGCGCAACAGTTAGGCTATGCAGAAGCGGACCCAACCTTTGACATTGAAGGCATTGATGCAGGCCATAAATTAACCATCTTATGCGCTTTGGCAACCGGCTGCGCCCCACAGTTTAAAAAGGTTTACACCGAAGGGATTACACAAATCACCGTTGAAGACATCGTTCAAGCCAATAAAATGGGCTATCAGATTAAACACCTGGGCATTGCTCAAATCAATTCGGGGCAGGTTGAAATGCGCGTACACCCGGCATTGGTGGCCGATTCAAAATTATTATCGGGTGTCGATGGCGTCATGAATGCCGTGTGGGTTGAAGGTGATGCATTGGGTGAAAGCATGTATTACGGTGCTGGTGCTGGCAGACTCCCGACCGCATCAGCAGTGGTGGCTGATCTTTGTGAAATAGGGCGTTGCTTACACCAAGGCGTTCAGCCAGCCAATTTCAGCCTAAATGGCACCAATCAAGTTGAATACAAAGACATTTCTGAAATACAAAGCAGCTACTATGTTCGACTAAAAGTGCCCGATGAGCCAGGTGTACTCAAATCCATCAGCGAGTCCATGGCCAAACACTCAGTGAGCATTGAAGTCGTCCACCAAGAACAGCCCGAACATTCCAAACATGAGGCAACCATTGTTTTGTTGACTAATATGGTCATGGAGAAAAACATTAAAGCTGCGCTTGAAGAGATGTCACAGCAAATTAATCACTCAAGCCCCGCCTTATTGATCCGAGTATTTTCCTAAGAACAGCACCACATCAATGGCTCAAAAAGCATGCAACATAAAGGTCTTGCACACGGAAAACTGATCATTTTCGGAGAGCACGTTGTATTAGAAGGCGCGCCTGCTTTTGCTGTGAACACTGAGTTTCAATGTTGTTGCACCATAGAACATAATTTGGCTGCAGGCATTGTTATTGCAGAAAAAAACCTTACTTCTGCTGAACTTTGTTCAATCAGTCGTCGCGTTCAAGAAAACCATCAAAAATTTCTAAAAAAGCAACTGCCCGTTACTGAAATCTGTCCCTCAGCAGAAGATTTTATAGCCACCGTTGTGCAATCCTATCTCGATGAAGTTGAGCCTGTTGTGCAGCCAAATTTTAAATTCAAGATTGAAAGCGACATCCCTCAAGGATGCGGCATGGGCTCTTCTGCCGCAGTTTCTTGCGCGATCATTCGTGCTTGTGAGTCCTATTTTAATCAACCCAGTTCGGGCTATGATTTGATCGCCAAAAGCGAATCAATCAGACATGGTCATTCCAGCGGTCTGGACGCTTGGGTTTGCTGGTTTAACCAAGCCACATTGGTTGAACAAATAGAGGGCGTTATGCAATTTTCTGCAGGATTTCCTGTCCCACCTTTTCAAGTGGTCCATACTGGCAAGCCCATGGTTTCGACCGCACAATGCATACTCGATGTTCAAGCAAACTTGTATCGCTTGTTGCCTCAATTTCAATCGTGCTTGACCCGTTTGTTGGCTGCACTTAAAGCACAAGATGTTGTGGCTTTTCAGAGCCTGATCAAAATGCTACACCAACACCTTGTGCACTTGGGCGTTGTACCAGAGCCTGTGGCTCAATTTATTGAGCGTATTGAACAACAAGGCGGGGCTGCAAAAATCAGCGGCGCTGGCGCCTCTCGCGGGACATCTGGGGGGATGGTGTTGGTTTGGAATTTACCCGCTGAAGCGCTGACCGAGCTTTGCCAAAAACACCAATACAGGGTGCTTTGTGCTTGATTCAACGATCGCTCAGCTTGCTTGTGGCAATAGGTTTGGGTCTTTGATCAACGAGTGACAGTCAAATTCACTTGATAAATAACATTTGAGTGAGACGGCTCTTGGTCCGTGGTAAATCCAGTGATTTTGGCACTTGTTCTAAGAGCTCTAACAAAGGTTCATCAGAAGCAATGTACAGTGTTTTATTTTTATCATAAAGCACATCGATCAGCCAGACAAAGCGTTGAATCCACATCCGTTCCTCAACAATATCAGCACTTATATTGGAAATAAAAAAACAATCGTAAACAAGGCACAGGTCGAGATAATCTCGATACGAGCGGTTGGTGCCACAAATGGCTTCAAAATCAAACCATAACCCTTTATCCCACTGTTTTAAATAGTGGATGGGGCGTTTCTGAATGGTTAATTGACCATTGAGTTTAACAGCTTTATTGAGTAAGTTTAATTGTTGAAAGAGGGTTGCCAGTGCTTGTTCAGTCAGGTTTCTACACGCTTCATTGTCGCTATTTAATTGTCTATAGCGGTAATCTTCTCCGTGGTCTAATTGGAAGATGTCCATCTTTTGTTTCATGGATTCCAATACGGGACGAATTTTGAATTGATAGCCTGGAATATTCAACAATGTATCAGGATGATAATTGGAAGTAATCACCAGAAAAATATTGTTTTTAAGGGCATTGTTGAATACGCCTTGCCAAAGCGTACCGTCGGCAATGTCATGCAGGTGTAAATCATCAAAAAAAATAACTTGAGCTGATTGCGCCATTTCATCGATCACACTTTGCATGGGATTGTCTTTGTTCTCATGTTGTTTAAGCTGATTGAGTAGCTGTTGGAGCAGTTCGTGATAATGCAAGCGCACTTTGGGTTTTGCAACCAACTGAAAAAAAGCATCCATCATTATGGTTTTACCGCGCCCAACACCGCCCCACAAATACAAACCCATTTTTTCAGGTTGAGAAAAGAAATAATGCTTGTGGATACGCTCATGCAACAGGTAAAAATTTTTGACGGCATCGACTTGGGTGGCATCCATCGTTAGATTTGATGCGCTGAATATTTGCTCAAAAAAAGCAATCATGTCCGCTTCGGACTTTATATGGGGGCGATTGGTGTTTTTAGCCGTATTAGCTGGTAATGATGGGTTCAATTTTTGTGATGTCAGAGGTTATCAATAGGTCTTAGATGTCAGTCGCCAGTATTCTACTGTATTACATCGTCATAGCTTGAGAGAAATAGGGGTGTGGTAGAATTTGATTCGTTTGACAGAGGTTTAAACAATGATATAGTATCCTAATTGTTGTTCATTATATCTGGGACTTCTATCAGTCCTAAAACGGTTTGTTGTCTATGATCGAGGAGGCTTTCATTGAATTATTTTGTGATAAATGGTCACCGGTTTTTTTATGGTGGCATAATGACTGAATAATTGATTTCAGGTACGCATGGGTAAAAAAATCTTAAAAATGGTTTTAGCAATTGGGTTCATGCACGTCGCCCTAAGTGCTTGTGGTGGCGTGTCTAATAAAAACGTCGTTGCAGCGCAAACTGAACCAGACAAAATCAATGAGCATAGCGAAAATCGACCTTTTGATGGCGAAATGCTGACCAAGATTTTGTCTGCTGAAGTGGCAGTGAGGAATAAAAATTATATTTATGCGGCGAAGGTCTATGACCAAATCGCTGAAGAATACCCAGCCTCCAGACATGCGCATTTGTATGCCATAAATTATGCTTCAATGGCCGGCAGAATGGATTTGGTAACAATCAATTTCAAACGGGCATTGTTGCGCTATAAAACTGACAAAATGGAATTGGCGCATATCCAAGTGGTTCAACTGTTAAAACTCGCATTGCAATTAAAAGACGAAGAACTTTTAAGCAATTTTGTGGAGACCATTCAAACAAAAATGGATTTTGCGGCCTTTGCAACTGTTTTTGCAGATGCAGATGCTTATAATATTAAAGGTCACAGTTATGATCCGGATGTATTAGCCTATTTGCAAAATCAAGCCACTGTCTCTGGGGATTTAGATTTTTATGTTTTATGGATTCATGCACTCATTAGAAGAGATAAACAGCAAAGGGCAGAAGCGGCATGGCTCATGGCTGATGAAAAATATCCCCATAGTGAGCAATTGAAATATTTACACCTTGAGATAACATTTGCACTGGGCGCGTACCAAAAAACATTGGATCTAATGGATAGCTATGATCTGCCCGAAACATCAGAATATTTACTGCTAAAAGCGCAAGCCCAATACAATCTTGAGGATTGGCAAGGGATTGAAGATCTTTTGCAAGCACTCAAAAAAGACCCAGAATTTGTCTCTGAGGCTAATTATCAATTGGCTTTGTTCTTTTATAAACAAAAAAAACATGAGGTTGCCATCAATCATTTGAATGCCCTAAATGATGCTTCATTCGATTTTAAAAAAAAATTCGAATTGGGGCGTAATTATTTAGCACTAAGTTCGTATCAAAAAGCCGTAAACGTATTGACAACGATTCAATCAATAAACCTTCAACAAACAGAAGCGCAGGTCATTTTGTTATCTCAAGTCATGTTTAATGCAGGTAATACAACCGCAGCCATCGAATTATTGGATGAATTTATAGAGAAATATCCCTCTGCCAATGCATATCATAAGCGTGCTTTGCATTATTACAAACTAGATCTTTTTAAGCAATTTGAACAAGATATGCGAACGATTATTCGCTTAGATCCAAAAGATGCGGAAGCCTATAACAACCTTGGTTACGTGCTCGCTAATAAATTGGAGCGCGCTGAAGAAGCCTTAGAATTACTCAAAGTTGCTTATGAGCTTGAACCCTATAAATATTATATTTTAGACAGCTTAGGCTGGACCTTGTATCGATTAAATCGGCTCGATGAAGCCATTGAATACCTAAATCGATCGATTGAATTGGAATTTGATCCTGTTGTCGCGGCACATCTGATCGAAGTTCTATGGAAAAACAATAACAGAGACCAAGCCTTTGAACTATGGCAAAAAGCCAATAAAGCCTTTCCTAAAGACGAAGTGCTACTGAACACAGCTGAGCGTCTCAAAATGGTTTCTAAATAAAAACCTTGGCTTTAATCTTATGTCAAAGCGATCTTATCAATCCATAAACCCAACCATTGGTGAAGATGTGTTCATTGATGAGCGTGCAGTGGTCATTGGCGATGTGCACCTCGGCGCGGATTGTTCAGTTTGGCCCAATGCGACGATTCGTGGCGATATGCATCGCATCAGAATTGGTCAACGTACCAATGTCCAAGACAATTCCTGCCTCCACATCACCCATGCCAGCCAATATAACCCTAAGGGTCATGCTTTGACCATTGGCGATGATGTCACCATTGGACACTCAGCCGTACTCCATGGCTGTACCATACACAATCGAGTTTTGATTGGCATTGGCAGCATTGTATTAGATCAAGCGGTGATTGAAGACGATGTGATTCTTGCGGCAGGATCCTTAGTGCCGCAAAGAAAAACACTCAATTCTGGCTGGATGTACATGGGCTCGCCAGCAAAAGCCATACGCGAATTAACCGAAGATGAAAAAAAGCAATTACTCTATGGCGCAACCAATTATGTGCGCCTTAAAAACACCTATCTTGGACTGGCAACCCATCTCTGGAAAAAGCCCTAAAGATTGACAACCGAGCGCTTTAATAATGGTAAAATTAAGACTTCATCAAATCAATCAAATGGCAGATCCAGTCAAACATTGCTCCGTTGAACCCAATTCATAGTTTATTTATATGTACCGTATAAATCAAAATATTCAAGCGCCCAAAGTGTTGTTTGATCGCATCAACGAAGAGAGCCTTCGAGCACGGGCTATAGCACCTCCAGCACCGCAGAACGTCGAAGCTTTAACAGCGGAAATCAAAGCATTGCTTAAGGCGCGGAATGCCGTTCTGGTCGCCCATTTTTACGTCGATGAACAGTTACAGGCTTTGGCAGAAGCCACGGGTGGGTTGGTTTCAGACTCACTTGATATGGCTTATTTTGGCAATGATCACCCAGCAACAACATTGGCGGTATGTGGGGTGCGCTTTATGGGAGAGACCGCCAAAATACTCACCCCCGCTAAAACCGTGTTAATGCCTTCATTGGAAGCGACTTGTTCATTAGATTTAGGTTGTCCCATAGATCTGTTTAGGGCGTTTAAAGCCAATCATCCTGATCGTACCGTTGTCGTCTATGCCAATACCAGTGCTGAGGTTAAAGCCGAGTCTGATTGGGTGGTTACTTCGGGCAACGCCATACAAATTGTTAATCATTTGCATGAACGTGGGGAGAAAATTCTCTGGGCACCCGATCGACATCTCGGCAATTGGATTCAAACCCAAACAAACGCTGATATGTTATGCTGGCAAGGACATTGTGTGGTGCACGATGAATTCAAATCTACACAGTTGAATCACCTGATGGCGCTGCACCCAGATGCTGTGGTTATTGCCCATCCAGAATCCCCCTTTGAAGTCTTGGACCATGCTGAAGTCATTGGCTCAACCAAGGTGTTGATTGAAACGGTTTCAAAATCATCGGCTCAAAAGTTCATTGTTGCGACTGATGAAGGTATATTTTATAAAATGCGTCAATCGCAACCACAAAAAACATTTTTATTGGCACCCACGGGCGGAAAGGGCGCGACTTGTACCTCCTGTGGCAGTTGTCCTTGGATGGCCTTAAACGATTTGCAAGGACTGAGAAACTGCTTGCGCGATCAAAGCAATGAAATCACCATCGATCGCGCCATTCAAAAAAAGGCATTACAACCCATTAAACGGATGTTGGACTTTTCTAAATCTCAAGGGCTGGCCATTCATGCAATCGGTGATGCTTAACATGCTTAAATTACAAGTGAGGATTCATGGCGGGTCATAGTAAGTGGGCGAACATTAAGCATCGCAAAGCCAATCAAGATGCCAAACGTGGCAAAATCTTTACCAAATTGATTAGAGAGCTGACCGTTGCTGCCAAAAGTGGCGGGGCGGATTTATCAGCCAATTCACGATTAAGAACGGCGATCGATAAAGCCCTATCAAATAATATGAAAAGGGATACGATTGATAAGGCCATTGCCAGAGGCACAGGGCAATTAGAAGGCGTCAATTATGAAGAAATTCGCTACGAAGGCTATGGCATTGATGGTGTCGCCATACTGGTGGATTGCTTAACCGACAATAAGCAGCGAACGGTTTCAGATGTGCGTCACACATTCAGCAAACACGGCGGTAATCTGGGCACAGCAGGCTCGGTTGCCTATCTTTTTGAGCATCAGGGCATTATCCATTTTAGCGATCGGGCAAACGAAGAAGCCATTTTAGATTTTGCGCTGGACCATGATGCGAGTGACATTAGTGATTTAGACGAAGATGGATTTGACATCATTACCGAACCACAAAATTATTTGAGCCTCAAAGAAGCGCTCATTGCCCAAGGTTATGAACCTGAATACGCTGAACTGATCTGGAAAGCGAGTGTGCCGTCCACATTGAGTGAAGAACAGGCTGAAAAAGTCATTAAACTGATTGACACATTAGAAGATTTGGATGATGTTCAGATGGTTTATACCAACATGGAAATTCAATAAATTGGTGGATATTCGTTTTGTACCGTATCATTGGCATTGATCCAGGATCACGAATCACTGGGTATGGCATTATTGATGTTGAATACAGAACGCTAAAGTTTGTTGAAGCGGGCTGTATTCGCGTTAAAAGCGAGGCGATACCAGAACGATTGGCAGAAATTTTTCAAACATTGGCTGATGTCATACGGCAGTTTGAACCAAATAAAATGGCCATTGAGAAGGTTTTTATGCACCGCAATGCTGATTCGGCTTTAAAATTAGGCCAAGCTAGGGGCGCAGCCATTTGTGCGGCCCATACAGGACAACTCAATGTTCACGAGTTTTCAGCCAATGAAATCAAAAAAGCCGTCGTCGGTTATGGACATGCTGATAAAAATCAAATGCAATTCATGGTAAAAAACTTGTTAAAAATCTCTCAAGAGCTTCAAGAAGACAGCGCTGATGGATTATCTGCAGCCATCTGTTTGGCTTATCACCTTGGCACCCAAGATTTAAAAAGTAGGCGTTGATATGATTGCATGGTTAGAAGGCATAGTTGTTGCAAAAACGCCACCCAGCGTTGTTCTAAATGTCAATGGCGTCGGCTATGACGTTGAAACCTCTTATGTGACCTATGCGATGATTCCAAGCTTGGGAGAGCGCATGGCATTGCACATACATACTTTAGTTCGTGAGGACGCGCTGTTGCTTTATGGTTTTGCGGATACTGAAGAACGCGCCTTGTTTCTATCGCTACTGAAGATAAACGGCGTTGGCGCAAAACTTGCTTTGACCATTTTGTCGGGTTTGTCCGCCCAAGAATTGATTCAAATCGTTCAAGAAAAAAACAGCCAAAGACTGGTTTCCATTCCAGGGATTGGCAAAAAAACAGCAGAAAGACTGCTATTAGAATTAAAAGACAAATTAGGCAACAACATTGCCCAAACAACATCGCCAGTGGATAACAACAATCTTCAAGTCATACAAGCATTGGAAAAACTGGGTTACAAATCATCTGAGGCAGAAAAAATGTTGCAGACACTGCCCAGCGAACTCAATCATGCGCCTGTGGCTGAAAAAATCCGATACATTCTTAAATCGCATTGATCATGTCAGACAATCGATTCATCTCACCCACCTATCATGACCCATTAGAGCCAGTAGTAAGCCTGCGCCCTGAAACCTTAGAAGAGTATATTGGTCAGACCAAAGTTCGCGAACAAATGCGTGTTTTTCTAACGGCTGCCAAAAATCGCTCTGAAGCCTTGGATCATGTGTTGCTATTTGGTCCACCAGGGCTTGGAAAAACCACTCTATCGCACATTGTGGCCAATGAAATGGGCGCCAAAATGCACGCCACATCAGGGCCTGTGATTGAAAAAGCAGGGGATTTGGCTGCATTGCTAACAAAATTAGACAAGGGAGATGTGTTATTCATTGATGAAATACATCGCCTTTCACCTATTATGGAAGAGGTGCTCTATCCTGCCTTAGAAGATTACAAATTGGATATTATGATTGGCGAAGGCCCCGCAGCGCAATCGGTTAATATTGAGTTAGCGCCTTTTACATTGATTGGTGCCACCACACGAGCGGGGTTGCTGACCTCACCGTTGCGAGCACGTTTTGGCATTGTGCAAAGATTAGAGTATTATTTGGTCGAAGATCTGGTACAAATTGTCAAACGATCAGCCCAAATATTGGAGTTGGAGTGCGAAGCTAAGGGTGTGTTAGAAATTGCCATGCGCTCAAGAGGCACACCACGGATTGCCAATCGCTTATTGCGCCGAGTGCGCGATTATGCCCAAGTGTTGGGGGACGGCATCATCACCGAATCGGTTGCGGCTCAAGCTTTAATTGAATTAGAAGTCGATCAACGTGGGCTTGATAAAATGGACATTCAATTATTAAAAACCTTGATTGAAAAATTCAATGGTGGACCTGTGGGTTTGGACACATTAACCACAGCCTTGGGAGAAGAAAAGGGCACTTTGGAAGATGTGATAGAGCCATTTCTTGTACAACAAGGTTTTCTCATGCGAACGCCTCGCGGACGATTGGCCACGGAACATGCTTATACCCATCTGGGTCTTTCATCTGGAAAAATGTTATGACATTTGATTGGGATGTGCGAATTTATTGGGAAAATACCGATGCGGGTGGGGTGGTCTATCACAGTGAATATCTCGCTTTTTTAGAACGATGCCGAACCGAATGGTTACGCAGTCATGGCATCAACCAGTCAACTTTAGAGGCCGAATTTGGAGGCTTATTTGTTGTAAGAGAAGCCAATATTGCCTATTTGAAACCGGCAAAATTAGACGAAATCTTGACGGTGAGCAGTCAAGTCAAAGAATTAAGAAAGTCAGCCGTTTGCCTTGACCAAAAAATTATTAACAAGGATAATGAACAGCTTCTAATAGAGGCTCAAATAACATTGGTATATATTACCAGAAAAACTTTTAAACCCAAACGGATGCCTGAAAATATTCGTAGAATTTTCATCTAAAAACTTATGTCAAATTTTAATGCTATTACATTGATTGCAGAAGCCAGTTTATTCGTGCAATTGGTAATTCTATTTTTATTTTGTGCCTCTATTGTTGTCTGGCTGATCACTTTCGTCAAGTACAAACAGGTCAAACAAATCCAAAAAGCGGCCATTGATTTTGAAAGTGCATTTTGGCAATCGAACAATCTGTCGGAGTTGTATAAATCAATCTCCGAAAAACCCGATGCTTCTGACATAGGACTTGAACGGATTTTTGTCGAAGGTTATGATGAATACAGTCAATTGGTGCGCAGAGAAAAGTTTTCAACCCACGTTGAGCTTTTAGCCAAACATGTGCGCAAAAAGATGCAAATTCAACTAACGCATTCAATGAGCCATTTGGAATCGTCAGTGGGACTTTTGGCCACCATCGGCTCATCGGCCCCCTATATAGGATTATTAGGAACGGTTTGGGGCATTATGAATTCATTTAATGAACTGGGACAAGTAAAACATGCGACCCTGACCTTGATTGCACCTGGTATTTCAGAAGCCTTAATCGCTACTGCAATGGGGTTATTTGTTGCTATTCCTGCTGTGATTTTTTATAATCGCTTAAACGAACGTCTGGATTTGATCAACCAAAGATTGGAATTATTTATTGAGGAATTTACAACTTTGCTTGAAAAACAATTGCATTCCAGAACGGAGCAGTAATGAGAACCCTGAGTAGAAAAAAACGGGCATTTAACGAAATAAACGTTGTTCCCTACGTTGATGTTTCTCTGGTTTTGTTGCTGGTTTTTATGATCACAGCACCTTTGATTGAGCAAGGGGTAGAAGTTGAACTGCCTAAAGCATTGGCCAATCAGATTAGTACCGTGAATGAAGAACCCATTGTGATTACAGTGGACAAATCTGGTTTATATTACATTAACCTTGCTGATGAACCTGATCAACCCATCAGTACGGCTGAGATGTTGGCCTTTGTTAGTGCGGTCAGGCGTGTCAATCCCAAATTACCTGTTTTCATCCGCGGGGCACAAGATTCTGCCTATGGCAATGTAGTCAATGTTTTTGTTGTACTGCAACAAGCTCGAGTCGAAAATGTGGGTCTTATGACTCAAAATATCAGTCCATGAGAAATTTCAACAGCGCTCAATCCGAATCGTTTATTAGTTTACTGTTTAAACATCCCATTGCGCTGTTTTTAACCCTAACCCTACACGCTGGTTTGATCGCAGTTTTGGTGCTCAATGTTGCACCGGGTGAACGCATCAAACCTGCACCTACAGCTTCCGACTCCCGTATTGCCAAAGTACAGAAAGCGGAGAATGAAATCATTCAAACAACGGTTGTTGATGAAGCATTGGTACAAAAATTTATCGGCGAAATTGAAAAACGCAAACTCAAAGAACAAAAAGAGCAAGACCGCAGATTAAAGAAAATAGCCCAAGCAGAGCAAAATTTAAAGAAAAGCAAGGCACAGACTGCCAAACAAAAGAAGCAAGCTGAATTGGCTGCAAAACGCGCCAATGAAAAAGCTAAGAAAGCCAAACAGGAATTGGCCGCTTCTGAAAAAAAGAAAAAGAATTTGTTAAAAGAACAGCAAGCCATTCAAAAAAAGGCCAAGTTGGCTGAAGAGAAACGCAAAAAGAATGAAGAACAGTTAAGCAAAATTAAAAAGCAACAAGCTTTAGAGGCTGAAAAAGCCGCCAAGGAACGCGAGCGTTTAGCAAAATTGACGCAAGATGAGCAAAAAAGATTAAAAGAACTCCAACTCGAAAAACAACTTCAGCAAGAGAATGCCAAGAAGCAGCAATTACAAGCTGAAGCTGAAAATGCCAAATTAGAACAAATACAACAATCAAGACTGGCTGAAATTAAACGACTTTATATTGCCAGCATAGAACAAACGGTGCGTAAAAATTGGCGCAAACCCAACAAATATGACAATGCATGGAGTTGTGAGGTATTGGTTGAGCAAAATGCCAAAGGCGAGGTTGGCGATGTCAAAACTGAAAACTGTACGGGCGATGAAAAATTCATCAATTCTGTCGAACGCGCGGTGTTTAGGTCTGACCCGCTCCCCCTACCCAAAGACAAAAGAATATTTGAAAATAAAATTCGCTTCCGATTCAGTCCATGAAGGCTATGAAACAGTTATTAATCGCTTTTTTATTGTTGTTTAGTTTCTCGGCGCACAGTGAAATACAGGTTGAAATAATTGGCGGAAATGAAGCCGAATTACCAATTGCTATTTTTGACTTTAAACAAGAACCCGTTGAAGTATTGGAGCACGACATTGCTCAAATCATTCGCAGTGATTTGGTTCGGAGCGGGTATTTTAATGATTCCTATACAAGCCTGAACACCCCCAAAACCTTAAATAATAAACCAAATTATCAATTCTATCGATTATTGGATATTGAAAACATCCTTACAGGAAAGATTGTCAAAAAGACCACAACGACCTATGAAGTTGAAGTAACCCTCCACGATTCATTACGTAAAAAACCGCTTTGGACTCGCACTTGGCAAGCATCTCCCAAGCAATTTAGACAAATTGCACACATCATTAGCAATTTTATTTTTGAGGAAATTATCGGCATATCCGGTGATTTCACTAACCAATTGGCCTATATTTTGGTCGAAAAGAATGCTGCGGGCAGAAATATATATAAATTGCAGGTTTCTGATTCAGATGGTTTCAATGAAAAAACCATTTTAATGTCTGATCGACCCATCTTATCTCCCGCTTGGTCACCCGATGCCAGAAGTATTGCCTATGTGAGTTTTGAAAACCATCATTCAGAAATATTCGTTCAATCGGTTTATACGGGCAAACGCAAACTTGTTGCAAGCTACAAAGGTATTAACAGCGCCCCATCTTGGGCACCCAACGGCAGACAAATTGTCTTTACTTCATCGCAACAGGGCAACCCAGAATTATTTCTGTTAACCTTAGAAACCAAACGACTTCGTCGATTAACTTATCACACCAGAATTGATACAGAAGCAACATTCAGTCGCGATGGGAAACACATTTACTTCACTTCAGATCGCTCAGGTTCTCCCCAAATTTATCGTTTAGATGTGCGCAATTTAAAAACCAAACGGATCACTTCAGAAGGGCGCTACAACGCCAAACCATCCATCAATGGCGAAGGAGATAGACTGGTCTTTATTCATGGTGAAAGCGGACAATTTGATGTGGTTATTTTTGATTTAAATTCAAACACCCTTACCCCAATCAGCAATACATTTTTGGATGAATCACCTTCTTTTTCGCCCAGTGGGCAACTCATTGCTTACGCCTCAGTTAATAGGATCACCGGCAGGGGCGAATTAGTGCTTATGTCAACCAACGGCAAATTCAAACATGTCCTGAGTTCTTCTAAAGGAACCGTGCGAGATCCCACTTGGAGTCCTAAAATTAATCCATAGATAAGGCAACATCATGAAAAATATCATTACACTTTTAACTTTTTTATTGCTCGTTGGCTGTGCGTCAACAGATTTAAAAGACCCTTTGAGTGGCCTCACCAAGAGTTCTGATAAATCAGAATCGACTGATTCTGACGCAGAGGGCACTGAAGATCAAGTTGTCAGTGAGGCATTGCCTGAGGAAGAGGCCATCAAGGAGTTGAGTTCACGTCAATGGCCAAAAAACATCAAGGACCAGATTGAGGATGCTCGAACTGATGGCAAGAATGCCGATGAAATATCTTCCGACCTAAACCTACCCACTCAAGATGAATTAGATGCTGGGCGCGAATCCAATAGCGAGAAAATACGCCTATTGAATTTAGATCCAACGCTTTATTTTGGTTATAACTCGGATGAGTTAACAGAGGATGGGCAAAAGAGCTTACAATCACACATCGCCCACTTGCAAAAAAATCCCAATTTGACAATTATTTTAGAAGGGCACACCGACGAGAGAGGGACGCGCGAATATAATTTGTCCTTGGGGCAAAAACGTTCCGAACGAACGCGTCAATTTTTGATTACTTTTGGTCTTGAAGCCGATCGAATTGAAGCTCTGACTTATGGTGAAGAACGTCCTATTCTGGAAGGGCACGACGAAAACGCTTGGCAATTTAATCGTAGAGTAGAAATTTATTATCGTTAATATGAAATATTTCATTTTGGTTTTCTGTGTATTTGGCTTTTCTCAAGCAAAGGCTGAAACGACTGATGTTAGCTCAAAAACAGTCAATGTAATATATCAGCAATTTCAAACATTGCAACTTAGCATTAACGAAACTTTAGAACGCATAGAAGAGCTCTATCAGGAGATGAGTGAGCAGAAGAAGAAATACAACCAACTGCACAGACAGTTTGAAGCGCGATTACGCCTTTTAGAAAAATCTGCTCAGAACGCCAATAACCCAGAACACCCAACGGCTCAATCAACAACCCAAACAGGGGATGCTTTTGCTGGTGCTGAGACGGTGACCACTGAAACTGCAACCTCAACGGAATCAGCCATTGCCAAGGAATTCGCTGAAGCTCAACACCAAGCAAAATTAGAAACACTGTATGAATCGGCATTTGAGTTGTTATTACAAAGGAAATACACCCAAGCCATTGTTGATTTTGAAGACTTCTTAGAAAAATATCCCGCCAGTGCCCAAGCACCTTTGGTCGCTTATTGGTTGGCTGAAGCTTATTACGTTCAGAATGAATTGAATACGGCGCTCAATCGTTTTGAACTGGTCGTTGAAAAATATCCAGATACGCTTAAATACCCCGACAGCTTGTTAAAAAAAGGCCTCATCTTATTGGAGTTGGGTCGAATAGAAGAGGGCAAAAAAATGCTCAATCAAGTCATTTATCAATTTCCCGATTCCACCGTATCAGCATTGGCTCAAAATCGCTTAACCAAAGTATCGAGTGAATAACAAACGATCATTTGCATGCATCATAAAACACTTATCAAAGCGGCCAAGGAATTTTCTGATGTTATATTGAAAATCGATGAGCACAATCATCAAGCATTTGATGATGCTATAGAATTAATATTAAATACCAAAGGCCATTTGATCGTCTGTGGCGTCGGAAAGTCTGGTCTCATTGGTCAAAAAATATCCGCTTCTTTATCCTCTACAGGCACCCCCAGTTTTTTCATGCATCCAGTCGAAGCCTTGCACGGCGATTTGGGGATGGTGACCAAAGATGATTTGCTACTGCTCATATCAAACAGTGGAGCAACCAGCGAAATACTGGCATTGCTACCTGCCATTAAAGGTCAACATAACAAAATCATCAGCATGGTCAGCAACATTGAGTCAAAGTTGGCCAAAGCATCGGACGTGGTTTTATATCTTAAATATGAGATGGAGTTTTGCCCGAATAATTTGGCGCCGACAACTTCTACACTATTAACGCTCGCCATGGGGGATGCTTTAACAGTCGCGTTGATAGAAGCCCGAGGCTTTCAAGCAGATGATTTTGCAAAGTTTCATCCTGGTGGGCATCTTGGTCGAAAATTGCTCACCCGAGTTAAAGATGTGATGCACACTGACCAACTGCCTTTTGCAGATTTAGAAATGAATTTGCACGAGGTGCTATTGATCATGACCCAAGGCAGAATGGGCTTGTGCTTGGTGCTCAAAGATCAAAAACTGGCGGGCATACTCACCGATGGTGACGTACGTCGAGCCCTACTAAAGCAACCAGATGCTTTAAATCAACCTGTCCGTAACTTCATGAGCAATGATCCAGTGACCATTACCCTGAATGCTTTGTTGAGTGAGGCTGAAACAGTGATGCGTCAGCATAAAGTGAAGCAGTTAGTGGCCATTGATGAAGGCGGAGGAATACAAGGACTATTAGAAATCTTTGACTGATTATTCAATCCTCAGTCAGATTCAATGCACTTATTCCTCATCGTGAATTTCAGAGAGTTGTTTTTTGCTACTCACCCCCATCGTTTGTAAACGACGAGCAATGCTTGAGGCATTGCCTTTACCCGTTGTTAATTTAGACTGCGCTTTGGTGTAAGAGGCCATGGCCCTTTGTAAACTCTTTTCAATGTCTTCTAGATCGGACGAATAGTTGGCTAATTTATCAATGAGTGAACCGCCTAATCTGGCAATTTCTTGAGCATTTTTATCACGTTTATCCAATTCCCAATTCTGGGCAATGATTTTTATAATTGTAAATAGGCTGCTGGGCGTGACCACCAAAACCTTATGTTTCAGTGAAAGATCCAAAATGCTCGGATCTATATTTTGTGCCAGTTGCCAAGCACTTTCAATGGGGATGAACATAAGGACCGCATCCAAACTGTTTAACGAAGTTGTTGCGGCATAATCCTTCTCAGCTAAATTTTTAATGTGTTTTTCAATGGATTTAAGATGATCCCGTCCCGCCATTTCTTGCGATGTATCATCGAGGGCGTTGACGTAGGCCTCATATGCCTTTAAACTGACTTTGGCGTCGATAATGACGTGTCTTTTATTGGGTAGATAGACAATGGTATCGGGTATAGAACCGAGTTGATCACCTTTAATCATTGTTTGAGTCACATACTCACTGTTCTTACGCAAACCTGCCAGCTCCAAAACTCGCTCAAGAATCATCTCGCCCCATAAGCCTTGTTTCTTTACGTCCCCCTTCAATGCCTTTGCCAAATTATTCGCTTCATCTCCTAATTGTTTATTCAACTGATACAACTGATTCAATTGGGTTTTTAATTCGCCGTATTGAATGTTTTCACGGTCGTTGATTGCATTCATGCGCTTTTGCATATCAACCATCGTTTCTTTTAACGGGGTTATGACGTTTTGTAGATTTTTTTGCGTTTCGCCTTCGATTTTCTGTTGCGAGGCATGCAATACTTTTTGTGCCAGTGTCTCAAAATGTTCTGAATGCTCGGATTGTTGTCTAAGCAAATGTTGAGCGGCCTTAACATCGGTTTTTAATTGGTGATTTTTCAAAGAAAACCACCAAATAATGACACAACAAAGAAGTAATAAGACAGATAAAGCTTCAATCATAGGGTTTTCAAGGATTGTCAAAGTATCATTCAACGCCTTCGTTTATGAAGGAGGTGCTGAAGGTAAGGAGAGCACTCATAATCAGCTCTTGAATGACATTCTACCTTATTTTGTAGCATTCAACACCTTAGCAGAGTGAATGCAGGGGAGGGTATAACCAAGATGCGATTGTTTGGGACATCACGCCCGTTAAATAAGGTACGCTTGGACAAAAACTGGATGATACAGTTCAACTCATACAGCCATAGGCCAATACTTGAAGTGACAGCGAATTTTTATCCCAGATCAATCTGAATAATGTAAAATGAAAAATCAAATTACGGATACTTTGAATAACGCCAATGCTTTTCAACAAGCGGGGTTTTCAAAGGAAAATGCAGACGCCTTAGCGTCTATAAATGAGGACAGTATGCAAAGAGTGCTTGATCGAATTGATAGCCAATTTGAACAGATTAATAAACGATTTGATGTCTTTCAAAATGATGTTGATAGGCGATTTGATGCTTTTCAAAGTGATATGGATAAACGTTTTGAGCAAGTCGATGCACGCTTTGATGCCTTTCAAAGCGATGTAGATAAACGCTTCGAGCAAACCGAAAGACGTTTTGAACAAGTCGATAAGCGATTCAACTCGATGCAATGGATGATTGGCGTCTCTGTTGCGCTGCTTGTACTCATAAAATTCTTCAGCTAATAAACACCCAGTTAGATAAAGCGGTCGGATAAGATCGCTGTCGCAAAATCACATTTGGTTATCCTGATTTTCTCCTCCTAAAATAACATGCTTCGTCCAGTGAAGTTTAAGTCATCACAGTAACATCAGATCAGTTGGGACAGCACGCCCGTTAAATAGGGTAGGTATGGACACAATCTGGATGATACAGTTCAACTCATTCAACCTTAGACCAGTACTAGAAATGACAGTGAATATTTATCCCAGATCAATCTGAATAATGTAAAATGAAAAACCAAATTACGGATACTTTGAATAACGCCAATGCATTTCAGCAGGCGGGTTTTTCAAAGAAAAATGCAGACGCCTTAGCGTCTATAAATGAGGACAGTATGCAAAGAGTACTTGATCGAATTGACAGCCAGTTTGAACAGATCAATAGAAGAATTGATGCTTTTGAAAATGATGTAGATAGACGATTCAACTCGATGCAATGGATGATCGGTATCTCTGTTGCGCTTCTTGTACTCATTAAATTCTTCAGCTAATAAGCACTCAATTAAATAAAACGGTCAAATAAGATTGCTGTTGCAAAACCACATTTGGTTATCCTGATCTTCTCCTCCTAAAATAACATGCTTCGCTCAGCGAAGTTTAAGTCATCACAGTAACACAGATCAATTGGGACATAACGCCCGTTAAATAGGGTACGCTTGGACACAATCTGGATGATACAGTTCAACTCATACAGCCTTAGACCAGTATGTAATATCTTTGCAAATGCCATTACAATATTTTAGTGAATTTGAACAAGTGCCTATTGATTGAGTGGTTAAAAGTTAATATTCATCCCAGATCAATCTGAATAATGTAGAATGAAAAATCAAATTACGGATACTTGGAATAATGCCAATGCGTTTCAACAGGCAGGTTTTTCAAAGGAAAATGCAGACGCCTTAGCGTCTATAAATGAGGACAGTATGCAAAGAGTATTTGATCGAATAGATAGCCAATTTGAACAGATCAATAGAAGAATTGATGCCTTTCAAAATGATGTTGATAGGCGATTTGATGCTTTTCAAAGTGATATGGATAAACGTTTTGAGCAAGTCGATGCACGCTTTGAACAAACCGAAAGACGTTTTGAACAAGTCGATAAGCGATTCAACTCAATGCAATGGATGATCGGTATCTCTGTTGCGCTTCTCGTACTCATTAAATTCTTTAGTTAAGATGAGACGCAATCGTGTAAACGGTTGTTAGTCTATCCGCAACATACACCAACCCGCACAAAACAATATTTCGCATTTTCGAGCAGGAATACGGTATCGTATGCAATCCCCAAGTTGATGTAAAGCTGAATATAATTTTATAGAATTGCCGATCTTAAGAGATCATGATGCGGTTTCCAGTTTGGCATAAACTGGGTCATTAATGCATAGAAGCGCTTATTATGACCTTTCTCATGCAGATGCGTTAATTCGTGCATGATGACATATTCTAAGCACTCAATAGGATAGTCTATCAATTTAAGGTTGAGTGTGATTCGTTTGGTACGGATGGCGCAGGTGCCCCAACGACTTTTCATCAATCGTATATGCCAGCTATTGCTTTTTGTTTGGGTAATCGCTTCCCATTTGGCCAACAATTCTGGTACCAATTGGTTCATTTGTTCCTGCTTCCAAATATTTAATAGCGTACTTTGAGACTGTTCTGTGCGAGCGATCACTACTTGATGGTTGTCCAAATACACAGCAGGTTTTTGGGGCTCATCACGCCACACAACTGGATAAAGTGTGCCAAGAAAGCGCGTTCCTTCCTCCAAAGACTCAGCTTGTGAGCATAACTGAAACGCTTTGTAGGTTTTGTGGATCCAGTCATGTCTCAAATTCAAAAAATCATTGATCTTTTGAACACTTGTCCCGTATGGCACTGACATGGTGACTTTGCAAGGTTTTTTATGAACGTACAGATTCAAATGTTTGACAGCCTTCCAAGAGACTATCACATCAATGCCGTTGAAGTTTATCAGTAATTGTTTCATCTGATGAACGGTCAATGATTACATTTTTTTCGACGTTGTCTAAAGAATCCACTCAATAACGCACTGCAGTCTTCAGCCAGAATGCCCTGTTCAATGGCAATATGATGATTAGCTTTGTTATCGCTTAAAAGTTGATAAACGCTTTCTATGGCGCCTGTTTTAGGGTCAGATGCCGCGTAGAATAGTTTATTGATTCGGGCATGAATCATGGCATAAGCGCACATGGCACAAGGCTCTAAGGTGACGTATAGATCACAACCGTTTAGTCGATAATTTCCCTGGTGGCTGGCGGCCTGCCTGAGAGCGACAATTTCTGCATGCGCTGTAGGATCGCTATTTTGAATGACTTTATTATGTCCTTCGCCGATGATCACACCATCTTTCACCACAATGGCGCCAACGGGCACTTCGCCCATTGATTGGGCCTCGCAAGCAAGCGCATAGGCGCGTTGCATAAATTCAATGGCGTTTGTCTGAATTGAAGTGTGAGAGCAATTGATCATGCAAAGATTTGTTTGCGGTTGCCAGAATGGTCTTTTTGCTTATTGAACAAGGTGTGAAAGCGTTATTGTCCAAATCTGAAGAATAGCCGCCCGCCTCTTGTAATATGAGCTGACCAGCACCGCTGTCCCAAAGCGCTTTTTCACCTGCCATGAAAATTTGAGCTCTATTACACGCAACCCAGCACCATTCAAGCGTTGTAGCACCAAAATGACGATGCGATTTAAAAGGTTGATTGAACATGAGGGTTGATTTTTTGGGTTCAGGCAAGGTTTTCAAATCAACGATCGCTGTGGCTGTTGACAATTGAAGATGATCTTGGTTGGTCTTGATCGATTGCCCATTTATCCACGCGCCTTGACCTCGAATGGCATAGAAACATTCTTTGCGCGAAGGGTCATAAGTAATGCCACATTGGGGTAATTTATTTTCAAGTAAAACCAATGAAGTTGCAAAAAACGGCAATTTATTGGCAAAATTGGTCGTGCCGTCTATGGGGTCAATGACCCAGGTTTGTTGATTGCCCAAAGCGGCATCACTTTCATCAACCAAACTTTCTTCCCCAATAAATTGATAGTTTGAGTCTTGGTTTTTTAAAAAGTCAATCAAGGCGCGTTGCAACTCAATGTCGGCATCGGTCACAAAACTGTTATCAGATTTGGTTGTTACAATCCTTGTCTGTTCAAATTTAGCGAGGGTTTCATGAGTAATGCCAATAATAGAGTCGATTATGGCTTCTAAGTTGGTCTTATTCATCTTTTTCGCTTTGGGGTTGAGTGTGGTGCAATTCAGCCATGAGAATGCTGTTTTCATTGAATTTTAGCACATTAATGAAACATTCTTGAAAGGGGATGCTCATAGGCGCATTGGGCACCTCGCCTAAAATCTCCAAAATCAGGCCATTTAATGTGGTGGCATCCTCTGCTTCTAAATTCGTTTCACACGCTTCATTAATTTCTCTCAAAGGCACTGTGGCTTCAATCTGCCATAGATTCGGCGCTTTTTTGATGATGCCTGGTGAAACATCAGCTATGTCTGAGGTGAAATCGCCCACAATTTCTTCAAGAATATCATCTAAGGTTGTCAACCCGCGAATATTGCCATATTCATCGACAATAAAAGCCAGTCGTTGCTTTTGTTCTCTAAAATTTTGCAACTGCGACAGAAGGCTTGTGGTTTCTGGAATAATGTAAGGTTCTTGTGATGCCTCTAATATTTTATTGATGCTCAGATTTTCATTGTTGATCAAACGCAAAGCATCGCGCATGTGCAACACCCCTCTAATTTGGTTGATATGACCATCAAACACGGGTAAGCGCGTATAGGTGAGATTGGTCAACAAAAGGATCAAGTTTTCACGCGAATCGCGAATATCTAAACCAACAATGTCGTTTTTAGGAATCATAATCTCTTCAATCTGAACATCGCTTAATTCCAACATGCCGATAATCATTTCTTGATGATTTTTAGGGATAGCTTGTCCTGATTTTTCCACAATGGTTTTAAGGGTATTTGTGTCGATTGAATGATTTGATGTCGTTTTAGATTGACCAATAAGCCATAAAAACAATGTGGCAAAGCTATTGACGAACAACACCAAGGGAAGTGCCACTTTAAGCAGTGGCAACAATACCAATGAAAAAGGGAAAGCCAGTTTTTCTGGATTTTTTACCGCGAATGTTTTGGGGGCTATTTCAGCAAATACCAGAATAACAAAGGTCAAAATGCCCGTTGCAAAGGCAACGTACAACTCGCCTCCTAAGCGCAATGCAATCACTGTTGTCAATGCCGATGCCATAATGTTGACAAAATTATTGCCCAGAAGAATCAAACCGATCAAATGATTGGTGTTTTCTAATAATTTTGATACTCGTAGAGCGCCTCTATTGCCTTGCTCACACAAATGGTTTAAACGATGCTTGTCCAAGGACATGAGCGCCGTTTCAGAGCTTGAGAAAAAAGCAGACAATACAATCAATAACAATAAAATGAGAAACAGGGTCAACAATGATACGGTCATATGAGGGGATTTTAGTGAACGAGGCTTTATTATGACTTATAAAGGGCGTCTTGAAATATTTTTTTCCAGTAATACTGGACCACTGCACTTTGCTTGGCACAAATTTCAGGGTCGACCAATTGTGGTCGATTGTTTAATTCATTGTCCAACATCATTGAGCGGAGTTCGTGGTAAGTCACTTTCAAATCTTGGAACATTTTGGCGTGCTTTGGCATGAGGTTTTCTAAGGCTTTTAGTTGAACGTTGACATAGCGCAAATGCGCCAAAGTAGGATACTCATTAGTGTATTTCAATACCAAGTGTTGAGTCATAAATTCAATGTCAATGAGTCCGCCAATGCCATGTTTTAGATCAAATTGGGTGGCACTGCCCTTATCTAATTGATTGATCATTTGCACGCGCATATCAAAAATAGCTTTTCTTAAAGTCTCACTATCGCGTTTTTGGCTGAGAATGGATTTTCTTATTCGACTGAATTTTTCAGCCAAGGCCAAGTTGCCAGCAATAGGACGCGCTTTGACCAGGGCCTGATGCTCCCAGACCAAGGCGCGATTTTTTTGATAAATCTCAAATTGTTCGATGTCAACCACCACCGTCCCTTTCTGACCTTCTGGGCGCAATCTGGTATCAATCTCATATAAAGAACCAAGTGCTGTACGCGATGATAGGATCTGAAGCAGTTTTCGAGTTAATCGAATCAGCCAATTAGAATTTATTGGCGGTTCAAGCATTTTCAAATCGTACAAGATGACCAAATCTAAATCTGAGTATAAAGACAACTCAGTACTGCCCAATTTTCCATAAGCCACTACGAGCACGGGTGAATAGGCCAACTCAAGGTCCATTTCTCCTTTGCCAGCTTGGAATAGGGCTATGCGCATGGCGTGGCGAATACAAACTGTCGCCAACCAAGACAGAATACTGGTGACTTGTTCAACGCCAATATAATTATTTAAATAGGCATTTGCAACCTTAAAGGTTTGGATGGATTTAAATTCAATTAACCGATGGATTCGTTGTTCGGTATTTTCCATGGGCGTTTGTTCAATAAAGGCATCTAATCTGACGCGCAGCATGCCTTTTTTGGGTGGAATATTCAATGCTTCGGCAGAGAGGAGTAGGTCGAGCAAGAATGGATGCTGTTTGATTTGACGGCTAAAATAATCGCTTTGTTCGATGAGATTTAGTAAAAGCTTTATGGTTCTGGGGTTCTCGGCCAACAGCGCAAGATAAACACTACGATTAACAATGACTTTGAGGATTTCCAAATAAGTATTGGCAATGGTTGGTTGGTAAAACTTCTTTTGCAGTACAGTCTCAGTCAATACATGATTGATGCGCTTGCGACTTTGCTCTGAAGCTTGTTGCACAGGGCGGCTATTGATGAATTCATGAATACGCTCTACACTGTCTTCATTGGGCGGGACGGGTGTATCTAAACGATCAAAAATTTGTTGAACGTCCTTTAATTCATCGGCGTTCGACCAGTACTGGACATTTTCGTGATGATGTTCAAAAGCAACAATCTCATCGAATAAAGCAGAAACCCGCTTGCGCACTTCAATCAATGTGTTATCGAATGCATCGAAGTCTTTAAAGCCCAGACTTTTCACCAACCACTTAAGTTCAATGCCTTTGCTAGGCAGGCGGTGCCTTTGTTCATCATTCCAATATTGCAGGCGTTGTTCAACCTGCCGTAAAAAGCAATAATCATGCTCAAGTTGAGGGTTGATTTCAACGTCTAACAGTTTCGCCTCGATGAGCACAGGCAGGCTATTGAAGACCCCACGTGTTCTTAAGTTGGGATTCCTGCCCCCATAAATCAGTTGGAGGGTTTGCAGCATAAACTCAAATTCTCTGATACCCCCACGACCTAATTTGACATGCCATCCATCCTTTTTTCGATCATTCAAGCCGCGCGCAATCAATGTTTTTGTCTCTCTTAAATCTTCGAGAAAAGTGAAATCAATGTGTTTGCGATACACAAAACTTTGCAACAATTTTTTTAAGATTTGTTTATCTGAGGTTTGTCCGGTAATGGCTCTGGCCTTACTCAGCGCGAAACGTTCCCAAGCTCGTGCATGCCCCAAGTAGTAGTATTCTAAATTGGCAAAACTGCTGGCCATGGCACTGGCCGAACCAAAGGGTCGCAAACGTGTATCGACTCGAAAAGCCGAGCCATGCTCTGTCAATTTAGACAATGCTTGAGTGATTGATTGAGCCAAGCGGATGAAAAATTCAGAATTAGTGATCACCCGACTGGAACGTGTGGTATTTGTCTCTCCACCGTGCGGGTAAACATAGATCACATCAATGTCAGAAGAAAAATTTAATTCTTCACCACCTAATTTGCCCATGGCGAGGACGATTAAATGTTGAGGCGTTTGATCAATTTTTGAGATCGGTTGACCGTGTTTTTCAACCAACAGATCGTAATAGTAATCAGTCGTCCATTGGACACAGGCCTCAGCAAAATTAGACAGTTGTTTACAGCTAAATTGGATGTCATCCAAGCCTAATAACTCCCTAACGGCAATTTTTGCAGCAATGTGGTGACGGATACGGCAAAGTTCAGCAATTGCTTCAGTTTCAGACCGTGTTTTAGCCGAAATTTGATCGTCTAAAAAATGATAATATGAAAGGGCATAGGGCGTTTGCACATACTGACCAAATGCTTGGTAATCATTGTCGTAGAATTTTTTTATATGCCGTGATATAAATGGAGTTTTAAGGCTTTTAATATCTGTTACAATGCCCATGAATTCAGTCATCCGCCCGTTTTAGAGATTTTTTTTCAATGCGTAGAAATTATCAATTATTCGCTTTCATTATAACTTTAATTATGGGGTTCGCCCCTTTCTCTGTACAAGCCGTCCTTAAAAGCAAAACCAGCGCTTTGGTCAATTTTGAATATTTAACAGCGGTCAAAGACAATCAATCAGATTTTCGCTATGCGAGGCTAGGTTATGTTGGAAGAACAGATTTTGCAACGTTAGATTTAGAATTGAACTTAAATCGGATCGATCAAACAACACCCAAATCAACCATTTCACCCATTTTAGAACAAGCCCATATTGAATATCGTCTTAAACCCTACTTTACGCTGACGGCTGGGCTACAAGCCACGAATTTTGGCATGTCAGCAAGTCGCCCAGATGGTACCGAATTTTTGATCAATCGAGGGGGATTTGATCTTTTACAATTTGACCACGCCACAGGTATTCATCTAGATTTGCGATTATCCCAAAGTTTCAACTGGCAATTTGCAGTTTATAACAATGTTGAGCGTTCCATACTCGTTAATCGGCAAAATTTAAGCACATTAAGTGATTCACCTTTAATTACCACCAAAATCGAATATCAGTATATCAAAGCCATTCATGTGGAATTAAATGCCGCAACACAACAGTATAAAGACCGATCAAACAGCGATACCATTGGCTTTGATTTCGGCATTTGGGGATATGCAACCCCCTCAGTTAAATTAGAGTTTGAGTTAATCTGGTACGATAACATACAGGGCATACGAAATCATTCTGAGAGCGCGACCAATTTATCAGCGAGTTATCGATACAGTCGCTCGTGGGAAGCACTGATTCGCAATCAGAGCATTCGCGACAGGCAAACCGATTCCATTGATGAGCTATTAGTGGGTTTTCATTATCACCTTGACCGCAACAACCGCCTATCTGCTGCCTGGAGAAGTACTGGTTCTAATCCCAGATATGATGGTAGCTATGTCAGCGGTAGTGGATTATTCCTGCAATTTCAATTTCGACATTAAACAAAATAACAAAAAATCTTTGTGTTGCATAAATAAGCACAAATTAATGAAATCAGTACCGCGTAACACACACCAAAAAATCCTTTTAACGGGACCCTTGGGCAGTGGCAAGAGTCTGGCCATAGAACATTTAAGACAAAAAGGTTTTCATTGTATCCAAGCGGATGACTTGGCTAAAAAACTACTTATGGAGCACCCCGCCGTGCAGACCAAAGCGAGCGAATTATTCGGCCAAGATGTTTTTCAAACAGGTGTTTTGAACAAACCGTTGTTCATTCAACGATTTTTTGCCGATCATGACAAAAAACAACAATACCAAGATTTTTTATATCCCATGGTACAAGCGCACGTCAACGAGCAAGCCAATCAACATGAACGCGTGGTTGTGGAAGTCCCAATGCTGTTTGAATCATTACAAAGAAATCCAAATGCCTACGCCGATTTTAAATTGATCATTAGCATTGAATCGTCAGCAGGCTTACGTAAACGACGAATACAACAGCGAGATGGCCGTTCAGACAGGGAAATACAAACCATCATGGATGCCCAAGCCGATTCGGTAGAACGCCAACAAATTGCGCATCAAGTCATCATCAACGATGGCTCATTAGCGCAGTTGTATGATGCACTTGATCGCATCATACAATGACATTATTGATGCAGGTTTACAAGCGATATGTGGAACAAAGTGCAGCGTATGTGCTCTAACTAATGCCGTTCATTGTGATTTTGTACGAATACAAGCAAATATTAAAAAAAATGCTTGGAAAATGTTTCATTACATTGTATTATACGCGCCTTCAGTTCATACTGAAATCCATCCCTAGATTACTCCGGATTAGCTCAGTTGGTAGAGCAGTAGACTGTTAATCTATTTGTCGCTGGTTCGAGCCCAGCATCCGGAGCCACATTTAACGTAATGGTAAATTCACGAACACATCAAACGGCTATTTTTATAGGCCTAGCTTATGGGAGTTCATTAGTAAGTACCGAAATAAAATAGTGATAATCCGCTTTTTTAAGGCAAATTCAAATCATGCCCAAATCGAAGCGTCCAGCGAGTGGTATTCCTCTTGGTATATTGATGATAAAAGAGCGAATATTATCGCTTTCATTTCTTGCCTCTTATTAGTTTGATAAATATGCCTTAGAATTTGAATCTAGGCTTTCAGCAAACTCATTCCATTTTTTCTGATCAATACGCTTTGAAACGTAAAATGAAGCCATCATAAAAAATTTATTAGCCACAATCTCTAAATCGTTAATGAAAAAATTCAATCTCATGTCACTCTGATTTTCCATAAGATAAATACAGTCTCTATAGTTTGCCTTTCCACGGTATCTAAAAGCCTGATTAAGGAAGTTCACTTTTTGTTTTGAAAATTTTTTATCCCTAAATTCTCTAGCATCTTTTGTTCTAAAGCTTTTAAAGTTCTTCTTGAATTCATCTGTCTTAATTAAGTCTTTTTTGACATTATCCTGCTTATATTCTGCAGTGCCTTTTAGATATGAAAAAATACAGTCGAGAGCAATATTATCATTTTGAGGGTAATGATCTTTCTCTAGTGAGCGTCCTATTTTGAGTCCATTTCTCAAGCATGTGATTTGTTCTTTAATGTTTTTATCAGTTATGTCAGAAATAAAATAGTTGAATGGTTCCATTATCAAACATCTATTTTCAACTAGTTCATGAAATGCTGTTGCCGTTTTGGTATGGTTTTCTTGATACGAGGAATTAAAAATTGCGATCATTGCTTTCGCAGCATTGTAAATACAGTAATACCAAGTCACTATAGCAATATGTGAGTTGATGGCATTTTGCGATCTATCATCATTGTTTGCTAAATAACTGAGTGCTTGAAGATAATTCAAAGAGGAAAAAACACAGGCCATTGACTTGCCTACGTACTCTGGGTTCGTTGTTTTTTTCATTACTTTGGGGTAAAAATTATGTAGGGACTCAACATTAATTCTATCTTCACAAACCATTTGTATAGACCTCATCCAATTAACCGTGCTATTAAAAGCGTATATAGGGTTTGGATAGTACTCCTCTGTTTTTTTCAAATTTTCAAATAGCCAACGACTCATTTCATTTCTTCCTTAAATTTTTGTGATAGCTTCAACCACTTTATTTACAGCTTAATCATCTATCATTTATATATATCATTTGAAATGAGTATATACTAAACAATTTGGATAAATCTTAAAATTTTTGTATTTTTATAATTTCTAAACCTCTAAGTCTTCAATACAAATAAACAATAGTGTAGGCTAGGGCATAGTATCGTATAATTTTAATAATAATTGCAATGATCTTCTCATGATGTTATTCAGGGATTCAAATTAACGATCTAAACACGACTCAAACTGGCAGTTATTGCTATTTTTCATGATGCATTTGCGAAATATACACATCAAACCTATAACTTCCACTCGTATATCAGTTTCTAAGGTGCTGAATATGGGGAGCCACATTTGACGATTTTAATAACATTTATCGTCATTTTAGATTAAAATATTCTCTTTTAATCACATTTCATCGAATTTCATGTTCTCAGTTTTAGTCATAAACGGGCCGAATTTAAATCTGTTAGGGACGAGAGAACCAGAATTGTATGGTCATACAACACTGGTGGAAATCGATGCCATGCTCCTAGATTATGGACGTGACCATAATATTCAAGTTGAAACCTACCAAAGTAACATGGAAGGCGAGATCATTGACACCATCCAGCAGTCTAAAGTGAATAATCACCAAGCCATCATCATCAATGCCGCTTCACTGACCCACACAAGTATAGGCATTCGAGATGCTTTGATTTTTTCCGAATTACCCTATGTAGAAGTCCACTTGAGTAATGTTTACGCTCGAGAAAGCTTTCGCCACCAATCCATGTTGTCTGACCAAGCTCAAGCCGTCCTTTGCGGTATGGGTGCTTATGGATATCAATGTGCATTGGAATTCATTGTTAAAAAATATCATCATTAATACACAAAATCTTACAGGTACATTATGGACATAAGAAAAGTTAAAAAACTCATTGAATTGATTGAACAATCAGACGTCGCTGAAATAGAAATTAATACCAGTGATGAATCCATCCGCATCTCAAGAGCCACAATGGCACCCCTAGTACAACAGGCGGCCCCAGCACCTGTTATGGCTGCACCTGCGGCTGTTGAAGCCAGTGCGCCCGCCGAATCGTCAGACACGATTGACCTCAAAGATGCTTTTTGTTCGCCAATGGTCGGTACTTTTTACGCGTCTTCTAATCCGCAAAACCCGCCATTCAAGAAGATTGGTGATTCAGTCAAAGAAGGGGAAATCCTTTGTATCATTGAAGCCATGAAAATCATGAATCAAATCCCATCATCCAAAAGCGGAAAGATTGTTGACGTCTTGGTTGATAACGCAGAAACCGTTGAATTTAACCAACCGCTATTTGTTATTAAATAATAATGATTAAGAAAATATTAATCGCCAATAGAGGCGAAATAGCCCTTAGAATTCTTCGCGCTTGCCGAGAATTAGACATTAAAACGGTGGCCATCTACTCTTCGGCTGACAAGGACCTCAAGCACGTTCGATTGGCAGACGAGGCCATTTGTATTGGTCCGCCTTCTTCAGCGCAAAGTTATTTACACATTCCTGCCATCATTTCTGCCGCCGAAATCAGTCGCGTTGATGCCATTCATCCAGGCTATGGTTTCTTGTCAGAAAACGCAGCCTTTATTGAGCAAGTCGAATCTTCAGGATTCAAGTTCATTGGACCTACAGCGAGCACTGTCAACATTATGGGAGACAAGGTCTGCGCCATTGAAGCCATGAAAAAAGCCGGCGTCCCGACTGTTCCAGGTTCGGATGGGGCATTAGGCACTGACACTCAAATGAATTTGGCCATGGCTGAAAAAATTGGCTATCCCGTCATCATTAAGGCCTCGGGTGGGGGCGGCGGTCGTGGCATGCGCGTTGTGCATGATGCATCAGGATTGATTGACTCCATTGAGCTGACCAAAACTGAAGCCAAAGTCGCCTTTAATAATGATGAAGTCTATATGGAGAAGTTCTTAACCGAGCCCAGACACGTAGAGATTCAAGTGTTATCCGATGGCCAAGGCCATGCCATTCATCTTGGCGAACGCGACTGCTCCATGCAAAGAAGACACCAAAAAGTTGTGGAAGAAGCACCAGCACCTGGTATAACCCCTGAAATACGCGCCAAAATAGGCGGCATTTGTGCCAAAGCGTGTACGGACATTGGCTACAGAGGCGCAGGCACATTTGAATTTTTATACGAAAATGATGAGTTTTACTTCATTGAGATGAACACACGGGTACAAGTTGAACATCCAGTGACCGAGCTGATTACTGGTGTTGATATTGTTCGTGAACAAATCAGCATTGCCAGTGGTAACGAACTTAACTACACCCAAGATGATATTGAAATCAGAGGTCATGCCGTCGAATGTCGTATCAATGCTGAAGATTCAGTCACTTTTATGCCCAGCCCTGGCAAGATAAACATTTTTCATCAATCAGGGGGCCCTGGTGTTCGTATTGATACTCATATCTATTCTGGATACACCATCCCACCGCATTATGATTCAATGATTGCCAAATTCATTACCCATGGAGATACGCGAGAAATTGCCATTAAAAGAATGCAACAAGTCTTGGAAGAAAGCGTTATTGATGGCATTCAGACCAATATTGATTTGCAAAAAGACAATATGAATGACCCCGCCTTCAGAAGGGGCATGGTGAACATTCATCATTTGGAAAAGCGCTTAGAAAACTCGTAAACAGTGCTCAGACAGCGCTGCTTAAGCATTTTTTAATTCATCATAGACGCGCTTGCATGCTGCTTTCACTTGATCGGGTGCCGTGCCACCTATATGGTTGCGACTGGCCACACAAGCTTCTAAAGACAGGACGTCGTAAACGTCAGAATCAATTTTTTCAGAAAAATCCTGCAATTGCGATAAAGACAAATCATTCAACGCACAGGATTCGGCTTGTGCCAGCTGAACAGCTTGCCCAACAATGGCATGCGCCTCTCTAAAGGGCACGTTTTTTCTGACCAAATAATCGGCAAAATCGGTCGCACAGGTAAAACCTTGACTGGCCGCTGCATACATCGATGATTCGCAACACTTCATACTTTTAACCATTTCCATAAACAAAGACAAGCAGTTTTGAACGGTATCCACTGTATCAAATAAGGGTTCTTTGTCCTCTTGATTGTCTTTGTTGTAGGCCAATGGTTGATTTTTCATGAGCGTCAACAAGGTTAGTGAATGACCATAGACGCGTGCCGTCTTGCCTCTAATCAATTCCGCCACATCGGGGTTTTTCTTTTGCGGCATGATCGAAGAACCTGTGGTGAACTGGTCCGAAAGCTTGATGAAATTAAATTGCGCTGAATTCCACAAAATCAACTCCTCGCACATGCGTGAAAAATGCATCATAAGCAGGGCGCTATTTTGGCAAAATTCAATAATGAAATCCCGATCCGACACGGCATCCAATGAATTCTCGCACAGATGTTCAAAATCCAATTGTTGTGCAACAAAGGATCGATCAATGGGGTAGGTGGTGCCTGCCAGAGCAGCACTGCCCAAGGGCAAATGATTGATACGCTCGTGAGCATCGCTCAGCCTTTGTTGATCGCGCTTGAGCATTTCCTGCCACGCCATCAAATGGTGTCCAAATGTAATGGGTTGAGCGGCTTGTAAATGGGTATAGCCAGGCATGATAACGGCGGCATTTAATTGCGCTTGATCCGTTAGTATCAATCTGAGCTGTTTAATCTTTTCAATAATCTTGAGGTTTTCTGCCCTCAGCCACAGTCTCATATCTGTGGCCACTTGATCGTTGCGAGAACGTCCAGTGTGTAACTTTTTACCCGCTTCGCCAATGAGCTCTATCAAACGATGTTCAATATTCATGTGCACATCTTCTAAGGATTCCTGCCACTGCATTTTATCCGCTTTAATTTCATCAACAATTTGATGCAGGCCTTGCTCAATCGCAGCACATTCTGCATCGGTGATGACCCCTGTTTTAGCCAACATGCGAGCGTGCGCCAGAGAGCCTTCAATGTCCACTTCAAACAGCCGTTTATCAAAATGCACAGAGGCATTAAATGCGTGTAATAAATCATGAGGGTTTTCCTTAAACACCCCTTGGATTAAACCGCTTCTATCATTGTTTTTATTCATTCATTCCTCATTTTATTTTTAGCAATTTCAGCATGTTGGTGCAAATCATAATAATAGTAATCAATGTTGCTAATACCGACAAGTTTGGGTGCCATCTCCTTGCCTCTTGCATTTAAATACAAGATTGTCGGCGTCACGTCAACACCATATTTACTGGCAAAATCTTGGGGTGAAATCTCAGCACCATCAAAGTCAATCAACGGCGTGTGATCATCTAATTTAAGCATTAGAATGAGGCCATTCTCAAGCCCACCGCCTAACATCGTCGGTTGTATGACCGCTTCATTTAAAAGGTCACAATAAGCGCACCATTCTGCTGAAAAATAAAGCAGCAAAGGTAATTTTTCATGATCGGACAACTGCCCATAAAATTGCAGGTTTTTAGCAATGGGGGGCATATGATTTTCAGCAGCGTGTGCAACAGGGCTGATCCAAATTAGGATTAATAGCTGAATAATCATCCGTATCTTAACGTTCATAACAGGTTTCGCTGTAAAATAGGGGCTTCATTATATTACATCAACCATCAAATTCATGGTTCCCATCCTACGTATTGCCACTCGAAAAAGTCCTTTAGCATTATGGCAGGCACAACATGTTCAGTCTTTGCTGAATAAACATCACCCGCATTTACACATTGAATTGGTTGAATTTTCCACCAAAGGCGATGAAATATTGGACAAAAGCCTGAGTAAAATAGGGGGCAAAGGTCTTTTTATAAAGCGTTTAGAGCAAGCGTTGTTGGACAATGAGGCAGACATGGCTGTACACTCGATGAAAGACGTGCCAGCCCAATTGTCAGAGGCCTTTACCTTTGGTGCTGTGCTTGAACGGGGCAATCCCTATGATGCTTTGGTTTCAAACCGCTATACAGCACTCGATCAATTGCCTACTGGTGCGAAGATCGGCACTTCAAGTTTGCGCCGAGCTTGCCAGATACGCCATCAATACCCGTATATACAATGCTTGGATTTACGAGGCAGTGTGGGCACCCGATTACAACGTTTGGACGACGGTGAATACGATGCGATCATATTGGCCGCAGCCGGCTTAGAACGGCTTGGCTTGCACGCACGCATCCAATGCATTCTCAGTGCTGAAGACATGTTGCCTGCAGTAGCACAAGGCGTCATTGGCATTGAGATTAGAAACAATGATCCACAGACTCAACAATGGCTCAAAGGTCTTAATCATCAAGCAACTGCCATAACCGTTCAATGCGAACGCGCATGTAATAAAACCTTAAACGGCGGCTGTGACACACCCATTGGCATTTTTTCACAGCAATCCGATGATCAGCTTCGCTTGCGTGCCTTAGTCGGTGCGCCTGATGGCAGTCACATCATTCGACATGAGGCTTCCGCCCCCATAACCAAAGCCTCAGAATTAGGCGAACAAGTGGCCCAAGCATTGATTAAGAAGGGCGCTCAACAATATTTAAAATAAGCATGATGAGCAGGGCATGAAAAAAATCAGCGTACTGATGACCCGACCTGTGGCACAGGCACGATCTTTAAGCCAACAATTAGAACAAGCCGGTGCTTATGTCTTTCATTGTCCAGTGATTGCGATAAAGGGTCTAGAGCAAGACAACCAAACCCGCGCTGATGTGGTCATTTACGTCAGTCAAAATGCCGTCATACACGGTTTTTCGAGCAATCAATCCTATCCCGCTATTGGCATTGGTCCGGCAACCACGCAACTATTGCAAAGTATGAATGCCAAGATCTTAGACCATCCACTCAAACCTTATAATTCTGAGGCCCTGTTAAATATGGCGTGGGCACAGAATGTACAAGATAAGCTCATACGAATTGTTAAAGCAAAGGGCGGTCGGCCCTTGTTGCGAGAGGCGTTGACAGAAAGAGGGGCTGTGGTTGAAGAACAATGGGTGTATGAAAGAAATCCCATAAAACTTGCACACAAGCAAATATCAGAATTTGCACAAATGGCGACGCCTCGGCTCGTTATCGCCGCCAGCTCAGAAGTGATCGAGCTGTTAGAAAAAAACACCGATGGCGCATTATTGGAACAATTGAAAGCACAAACCGTGCTCGTGGCTATGAGCCAAAGAGTGTCTCTCAGTGCCAAACAACATTTATGGCAAAATATTACTTATCTGACGGATGCCTGTGAAGGCGCGCTAAAGGGTATAATTCATAAACATTGGCAAATGGAACAAATCTGATGCCCTCATAATATATAACTGCGATGAATAAGGAAAATCAAACAACCAAAAAATCGACTGAAGCGAAAGATTTGTCCCTGCCAAAAACTGATACAGCCAAACCTCAAGCAAATAAGGCAAATTCCCCATCCTCGCAAAGTAGCAATCCATCTAAACCTGTGACCAAAGCCCCTTCGACGCCTTTGCCCCACAATCCAAAAGCAGTTAAAGCCAAAAAGCCCAGTCGATTTAAATTTTGGCTGTGGTTCATACTTTTTGTTGCGCTTTTTGCCGGCACAGGGATAGGTTATTTAAAATACCAAGAAAAACTGACTTTCCTGTGGCAAGGGATTGCTTCAAATGAATTTGAAAAACACAAAGATTTACAAACCAAAGTCACCGCATTAGAAGCTCAGCTTGCTGAACAGGCGGCTGTGGTTCAGGCATTAAAAGCGCAACAAAGTGAGCATGCCCAAGAACGAGCATCCAACAAATTAGCCATCGCTCAAATAAGCGATGACATAGCACGCATTAATGCTTTGCAATTACCCCCTGACAACATTCTGTTGCTGGTTCGTAACCATTTAAACATCATCAATCAACAACTGTACTTTGAGTACAGTAAAAATCACATAGATCAACAATTATTGGTGGTTCAGAAAACCTTACAAGAACTCAACGACCCTCGATTGGCTAAGATTTTGACGGATGTCATCGATTTTAGAAAAACCATTTCAGCACAGCCTAAGATTGATGTCGCTGGATTAGTTCAACAAATTCGCGTCCAAATCAATGAGTTGGACGACCATGAGGAATCATTGGCAGTTAACCAAGCGGGCGCTGATCAACAAAAATCATTGTTAGAGCGAACCAAATCAAAACTCAGTCAATTGGTTCAAATATCCAAATTAGATCAATCGAGTGCATCACCACTGATTAACCACGAGGCGCGACTGCAGTGGTTGCGTCTTAATTTAGAGGCCTTGACTTTAAAACTATGGTCGTACGATTGGCAAGGGGTGAATGCCCAAGCACAAAGTCTGCGTCTGTGGCTGAAGGATAATCAACCCGATTTATTACCCAAGCTTAACCCCATTTTGTCGGTGTTACAAACCATACAACCTCAGCCATTGCACAATGATCTGTATAAAATCATCGTGTCCTTAGATCAAACCATTCAAACCGGAGGTCAATGATATGACTCGAATCGTCTTAGCGTTATTTGTTATATTATTCGCTGGTGCTTTGTTTGTATTGGATGATAGTGGCTTTATACAGATTCGTATTGCATCTTGGAAAATTGAGACGACCGTTGTCATAGCAGTAACAGCGCTTTTGGCTGCATTGATTGTTTTGAGAATTGTCTATAAAATTATTACTTGGCCAATCCGTTTAAATCGTGAATGGCATGGTAAAAAGATGAAACAGCAAATCAGCCTTTTTTCTAATGGACTGGTGCAATATATCAATGGCGAGTACGAAGATTCTTATAAAACATACCAGAAAATAACCGCTCAGGAATTGCAATTGCCTGCTTTGCTCATGTCCGCTCAGTTGGCTCAGACCAATGGTCAATATTCAAAACGAGAGGACTTTATTCAAAAAGCCTTACAAAAATTCCCCAATGATCGGGCGACGATTCAGTTGATTCAAACGATTTGTTTGCAAAAAAGTGGGGACATTGAGCCAGCACTACAAATTTTACGTAGCCTATTAGAAGGTGGTATCAATACCACTTCTCACTGGCGTAGAATGAGTCAAATTCTCTTGGCCGGTCATCGCTGGGAAGCATTGCGTGATCTGTTGGGTCAATCAAAATCGACTTTGCCTAAAGAAGAGTGGCATCAATTGAAAGCGCTACTCAATACTCAGGAAATCAAACAGACGACCGACTTAAAGGCTTTTGAAAAAGTGATGGCCAAACTTGAAAAACCCATGTTGCTTGAAGCCACTGTGGTTGAGGCCATTTGTGAGTATGGCTCTAAATATTACTGGAAGGGCGACTACTTTCATTTAATCACAACCTCGCTGAAAAAGAAATTTGATGTTCGTTTAGTGAAAAGCATTCGTAAAATTCCGATTAAAGACATTCATAAAGCCCTCCAATATTTGCAAAATCTGGCGACCAAGTACGAGGACATTGACATTCACATCACCATTGCGGTGCTTGCTGCCAAAGAAGAAATGTGGGGCATAGTGGAGGAATCAAGACAAAAGGTTCAACAAATGGCGTCCAATCAAGAGACCCTGTTTTTATCATTACTATTGGATGTGTTACAAGATAAGGACAATCACGCCAAAGAAAGTTTATACGCGCATCTGAAGCATGACTATCCTCAATTATTGAGGCATAAATAAAAGATTTAATTCAACCATGATCCTTCGGATTTGGGCGATTTACGCATGCACAATGGTTATTCTGTGGGGGAATGGTGCGCTGGCCTCTACTGAAAATGAATTTGAAGCCTTTAAACAACGTATTCAGCAAGCGCTGATTCAATCAGGCGTTGATGCTCAACGTCTTCAAACCATCATACCCGCCATACAGTATTCCAAACGAGTCAGTCATGCAAAGGAGCTGAATCACAGTCATTATTTGTCCAAGCCTTTCGATATAAGTCAAATCGAAGCTGGGCAACAACGTCTCTTAAAACATCACAATAAATTAGCAAAGATTAGTGCCCAATATCAAGTGTCACCCAGCAGCATCATTGCCATATGGGGCTTAGAAAGCCAATATGGCGAGCAATTAAATCGTATTAATGCTTTTGATGTCTGGATGACCTTGGCTTTTCATCAGCAAAACGATAAAACCCCTTTAAATCAACTCAAATCGGCCTTTAAACTGATTGACCGCGTTGGCATTAACTGGCAAGCTATGACCGCCAACGAGAAAGGCGAACTGGGTCAAACCCATTTCAAACCTGATGAATATTTGAAATACGCCATTGACGGCAATAACAACGGCAAGATCAATCTGTGGCATGAGACAGACGATGTCTTGCATTCCATTGCCAATCATTTGGCTAAAAAAGGCTGGCAGAAGGGCAATGCTTGGGGCGTTCAAGTAATTATCCCTAAGGATTATGATTTGGATGATTCAGGCTTGGACACCACACTGCCTATCAGCCATTTCCATAAGAGGGGCATTCGTAAACCCGATAACACACCCGTTTATCACAGCGAAGCACACCGTTTTGCCAAAGCTTCATTATTCGTAGCAGAACCACATCAAAGCGGTGCATTCTTAGTTTATGATAATTTCTACACTCTTGTTCAATGGAAACAATCCATTCCCTTTGCTTTGGCGACGGGATTATTGATCGATGCCATTCAAGCGCAGAATACCACAACAGCAGGGGCGACAACTGCAATCGACCCCATTGAAAAACCACCACAACGTGCTCATAAGTTTGAACTGAATAGCGAACGCATCAAACAATGCCAAGCCGCCCTTAATCAACGAGGGTTTGAGGCAGGACCCGTGGACGGCCTGATGGGGCCATTGACCCGTCGAGCGATTAGAAAGTTTCAAAAAGCCAATAACATGAAGGTTGATGGTCAGCCAAGCGCATTACTTTTTACAAAACTCAATCTGCCATATTAAAAGATTTGGTTTAACAATACCCTATCGCTTGCCTATTTCGACAGCGCACGCATCCAGTCAAATTAAATGTTAGTTTTACCTTGTAAAACAGTGTTTTAAGTTATAATCACTTTTTTTTCGAATGTCGGCAATTATAATCTTTCATCATTTCCCCTAAAAGTTCATTATTTAAGTGCATTTAACAATGCGCTATGTGTTTTTGTATTGGTTTGATTAGTTTTTTATTTGCTTATGTTTTGCTTGTAAATAGCCGTGCTGTGATATTTATAAGTTGATTTAACTGCACAGTACAAAGAAGGACAATGTATGAACATTTATGTAGGTAATTTACCATTCAGTATTTCACAAAACGAACTACAAGACGTTTTTAGTGAATTTGGCGAAGTTTCTAACGTCACAATTATTAGCGACAGAGCAACTGGGCAATCTAAAGGCTTTGGCTTTGTAGAAATGCCTAAAAATTCAGAAGCAGACGAAGCGATCAAAGCTCTGAACGAAAGTGACTTAAAAGGAAGAAACATCAAAGTCAATCAAGCCAAACCAAGAGAAGATCGTCCTCGTTACTAAGTCTGGTATTGATTTGAACTAAGATTGGTCGTTTTTACCAATTTTAAAAGCCAGGAGTGTTTAAACATTTCTGGCTTTTTTATGTCACATCGACTTTAATCAATGCAATAAAATACCGACCAAGGTACTAAACTGTATAATTTCAACCCGACAAATGAACCCAATATTGGAGAACTATGCCAAAAATAACTTATATAAATGAATCTGGAAGCCACGACGTTGAAGTTGACGTTGGATCAAGCGTCATGGAAGGCGCCGTCAGCAACGGCATTGATGGCATTGTTGCTGAATGTGGCGGCAGTTGCTCTTGTGCAACCTGCCATGTTTATGTTGATTCACAATGGCTTTCTACGGTGGGCAAGCCTAATGAACTTGAAGAAGAAATGCTGGAATGCACCGAATCTGAACGCTTAGCCAATTCTCGGTTGAGTTGCCAAATTCGTGTGACTGAAGACATGGATGGCCTCATCGTTAAAACCCCACCCGCACAATAATACTTTCTAATTCACTTCAGCGCCGCCTTCCTTTGCGAGTAAGGTGGCTGATTAGCTTATACATTGGCTGATGGCGTCAATATAGCGCTCGACGATGGTGCTATGCTTTTGGGTAAAAGCTCGCGCATTGTCTGCCAATTTTTTTGCATCGGCTGGATGGTTCAATAAATGCGCCAAATCTTGGCTCAGGGCTTGATAATCATCGCATTGAACGATGGCATTACTGGTCAATAAATGCGCAGTTTCTTGCAAAAAATCATCCATGTAGGGCCCCGTTAAAACCGTTGCACCAACCGCAACCGCTTCCAACAGATTATGCCCGCCTTTATCAACAAAACTGCCTCCCATAATGACAATGGTGACGTGGGCATAAAGCGCATGCAAAGCGCCCACTGTATCAATAATATAAATTTTTGTGTCAGGGTCTAAGGTGGGTGTTTCACTGTGGAGCGCCACTTTGGGTGTTAATGGCAACAGTGCATTGAGAATTTTACGCCCCCTTTTTGGATGGCGTGGTACGATGAGTAGTCGCTCAGGACGGTTGAGTTCTAATAACAGTTGTGCGACCTGAAACTCTTCATCCTCGTGCGAGGAAGCGAGCAGTACCGTATCATTGTTTTTAATAAAGGGGTGGTCAGAAAAGGCATTTTCACGCGTTAAATGCTGAAATGAAGCGTACTTTAGACTGCCGACCACTTGAATATTCTGCTCAGGTGCGCCGCACTCAATAAAGTTGATTTTCTCTTGTGGATTTTTGGCCAATATTCTTTTAGGCAGTTGTAATATGGTTTGATATTCTTTTTTCAACCACTCAGGCGCATCTTTGGTTCTTTTTGAAATGCGCGCATTGATGAGCATCAACGGCAAACCGCTTTGATGCACGGTGCGAAACAAATTTGGCCACAGTTCTGTTTCTACAACGATGAATATTTTCGGCTGAATTTTTTTTAATAATTGACGAATGGCGGGTTTTAAGTCGATGGGTAAATAGCTGTACTGTATATGCCCTAATTGCGCCATGTGATCGGCCAAATATGTTTTGCCAGCAAAAGTGGTGGTGGTAATAAAGACCGGTTCATCTTTGGGTAGTTTATGGACCAACATCTCAATGCTGCGAATCTCACCAATCGATGCGCAATGAAACCAATAAACCGTTTTGTGCTGATGCGGTATGAACAACCCCATAAACTGCAACAAAAATAAGCCGTCTGCTTTGCGCAAAAGCACATGATACAGCTTATATAATAAAAACAACGGCGTTGCCAAGACGATCAAAATCGGATACATTCTTCAATTCGTCTGGCGCAAGATTTGTTCGATTTTCTGTATGTCTTCAGGTTCGTCAACTTCTAAAGAATCCCACGGCGTTAAAACGATTTTGATCGACATGCCGTTTTCTAATGCTCGTAACTGCTCCAATTTCTCCGCTTGCTCCAAAGTGCCTTCTGGTAATTGGACAAAAGCATCGACCACTTTTTTAGTGTAGGCGTAAACGCCTAAATGTTTATAGCTTTTATAAGCACTGTCATCGCGCGAGAAGGGAATGGCAGCTCGAGAAAAATACAAGGCAAAAAAATCATCTGAAAATACCACCTTACAGTCTTTAGGATTGGTGATTTCCTTAGGGTCTGTTATCTCATAAGCCAAGGTTGCAATGTCGAATGGCGCTGTCTGCTCCGAACGAAACACATCAATTAAGGCTTGGATTGATTCGGGATGTATCAGAGGTTGATCGCCTTGAATATTGATGATTAAATCGTCGTCTTTCAAATCCAATGTTTGGCAAGCCAAAGCAATGCGATCGCTACCAGAAAGGGCGGCTGAGTCAGTTAATAGAATATTGGGGCAAAATGATTTTGCAACGCGCTTAATTCGCTCATCATCGGTTGCAATGTACAGACCCTCTAATCCTGAAACGCGTTGAACGCGCTCATAGATGTGTTGGATCATGGGTTTTCCTGCGATGGGCTGTAAAGGTTTCCCAGGGAATCTTGAAGAGCCGTAACGAGCAGGAATAAAAGCAAATATTCGCATGAATGCCTACATTCTCATATAAAGGCTTTTGATTAATTCTGGGGTTACTTTTTGCGTCCACTCTTTGCCATAAACATTTTCCCATAAGGGCGCCAAGTTCATCGACACCGCAATCATTCGGTCCAAATCTTGTTCAGTGAAGGTGGCACTGATATTTTGAGGCAGTTGAATATCATGTTTTTTCAGCATGGTTCTGAACACTTTGACCTCATCTGGATAAAAATCATCGAGTGCATTGAATACGATGCAATTGCCTATGCCATGATGATAACCTAATACAAAGGACAGCCCATAGGACAAAGCGTGGCAAGCGCCAACTTGGCTATAGGCAATGGATTGCCCACCCATATAGGATGCCATCAATAATTTATCGTCGGCGTCTGCCACATCCTCTAAAAATATCTGGTGGCACAACTCCAGCGATTTCTCACCAAAGGCACGAGCAAACTCATTGATCATGGTACCGTTCAACGCTTCAACATTGTGAATATAACAATCCATCCCTGTATAAAACCACTGATCTTTTGGTACGCCTTGGAGCAAGTTGGCATCCAATATGATTTGATCAAACACCGTGTAATCCGAATTCATTCCAAGTTTTTTGGTTGAACCTGTCAGCACCGTCGTTCTTGAAGCTTCTGCACCAGTGCCTGAAATCGTTGGAATACCTATGTGATGAACCGCTGGGTTTTGAATGAGGTCCCAGCCCTGATACTTCTCAGACCCACCCTCGTTGGTCAGCAGTAAGGAGACAGCTTTGGCAATGTCTAAGGAAGACCCACCACCAATACCCACCACAGAAACAGGATTTTTTGAATGGTGCGCTTGAACGGTTTCTGTCAATTGATCCACATACGATGTTTTGGGCTCTACGCTAATATCAAGCCAAATTATCAAGTCCTGAGATTGTTTGGGAATCCGAGATGCCAAAGGTTTGTTTTGATGAATGGCATCAACCAAAAACACCGCGTAGTCGTCTTGGGTGATGCGCAATGGCTGAATGACTTGTTCAAGTTGATTGAATGAATCTCTGCCAAATATGATTTTTGGAACCGTTTTAAAATTTCTATGGGTCATGGTTATATCAGGTGAAGGTTTTTGAAAAGGCTTGTATTCTGGCATCAATGTCGGCTTGTGTCCAACTAAGATTTATCAGAATAGAGAGGGTTCGGCTCATAATGTCATCCGAAAGCGGGGTTAGGTCTGCGTGATAATCAGGCAAGTCGTTCATCAAATTGATTGGCAATTTTGCTGAACTTTTCATGTCTTTGATGTGGTCCCAATTTTTCAAATAGTGCCAATTATTGACATACCAATAAAACACACCTGGCACTTTGTGGGTACTCAGTTGCTCAAAAACTTGTTGAGTTCTTTGTGCTGAGGGTAAGATGATGCTTAAAAAACTGGCATTGTCGCCAGCAGGGTCGGGTAATTCCCTAAATTTGATTTCAGCATACTGGGCTAAATGATCTTTTAATTGTTTTTTATTGGTTCTTTGAGTGCTTAGAATGCGATCCAATTTGCTCCATTGGGCAACGCCAACGGCGGCGTTCATTTCAGAAATACGGTAGTTGGCACCCATGATGGGATGCGCTTCAGCGCCCCGATCCGATCCAATGTGATCATGGCCATGATCCGAATATTGATGCGCATTCTCATAAATGGTTGAATCATTGGTCACCACCGCGCCCCCTTCACCACAGGAAATGGTTTTAACCGAATCAAAAGAAAAGGTGCCCACATCACCTAAGGTGCCCAATGCCTGACCTTTATACGTTCCACCGGTTGCTTGACAAGCATCCTCAATCAAAATCAAACCCTTGGCACGACAAAGCTGGACTACTTCATCCATATGGCCCATAGAACCACACATATGGACAAAATTCACCGCCCGTGTTTTGGGGCTAATGACTTTGTTTATGCCTTCTGCTGAAAGTGTCAATGTTTCATCAATTTCAGCAAAAACTGGAATGGCACCAGCCAAAACAATCGCCTCAACCGAAGCCACAAAAGTAAAGGGCGGCACGATTACCTCATCGCCAGCGCCTATGCCTGAGGCTGCCAATGCGGTTGATAGGGCGGCTGTACCGCTCGATAACACGTGGGCATATTTCACATTCAGCGTTTGCTGAATCATGGTTTCCAATTGTTTTGCTTTCCAAACCCCTTGACGCATGCCATCAAAGTTATATCTAAAAGTAAAACCTTTCTCCATAACTTCATCAACGTGCTGCTTTTCGACGTGATCAAAAAATTCAAATCCAGGCATAGTTTCTAAAGGGTTCGGTTAAAAAGGTTTATTTTAACGGTTCACCCCCATTAATGGTTGAAATAAAGTTTTCGCAATAATCACGCTTGACGCAGTGACTCAATTATTTTGCGCCATTTCCGATTCGGGCTGAGATAAGTTGGTAAACATCAGCAAGGCATCTTCAGCAGGGGCGGGTTTGGGGTAATAAGCTTTGCGCCGACCTATGGTCATGAAACCGAACTGTTTATACAATGTTTGAGCAGCCTTGTTACTTTCCCGAACTTCAAGATACAGCTTATCAATATGCATCTCTGTCAGATGCGTCTTAAGGGTTTTGAGTAATTGGCTGGCAAGACCTTGCCGTTGGAAAGTCGGACGAATACAGAGGTTTAAAATTTGCGATTCGTTGAAAACATGAGAAAAAATCAAATAGCCTACCAATAATTCAACCGCATCGTCGCACGAAAACAGCCCCCAATTTTGATAATCAGTTTTTAAACAATTATAAAAATCGGTGCGATTCCACGCATTGGGTTGGCAGGATTTTTCAATGGCAGCTAGTTCGTTTAAATCCGCAGAAGTTAAAGGACGAATTTTCGTAATTGCTGCCATAAAATTTTCTTGTTTTCAGGATGGCTAAGCAACATTGCCATAGAGGGCAAATGTGGCATGCCCAATGATTGCAGCTGCCGAGCAATTTTTTCAGTTTGAGGCCAAATGGGACACGTCAATTCGGATAACTGCGCGCATCGATCAGGATCATAGACAACCCAGGCAATCTCATCAAAAGACTTCATACAGTAATGCAATGTGTCTTTGAGCAAATCCTGCCCAATCATGATTTTAGCAGGGGAGGGGCTTTGCAGAATCAAACACATAAAAGGACGCTCAGCTTTGCCTTGCAACGCAATGGTCCGTTCAGCATCGCGCTCGGCAACAACCGTCTCAATAGCAGAATCCGATTGGAGAACTTCAGCCTGAGTGTGCTCAAGGGGTTCAAGGACTTCCTTGCTTTGCCACAAAGTGATGCCCATGGCATTCAGGCAATGTTTTTGAGATTCACGCCACTGCATAGACATCACTCGACCAAAAACTCAAATATTGCTTTGTGGATGCTCTCTGGTCTGAGAAAACAATCGATTCAAGGCATTGATGTAAGCCTTAGCTGAAGCAATCACAATATCAACGTCAGAGCCATGTCCATTGACAATGCGACCCTCTAACTCCAAGCGAACGATCACTTCGCCTTGAGCATCGGTCCCATCCGTCACATTATTGACTGAATACAAAAGCAATTGTGATTTGCTGTCGATCAATGATTCTATGCCCTTAAATGTCGCATCGACCACACCAGGGGCTTCACCCGATGCCGTTAAAGTCTTTTCACCATATTGAATCGTTATGTTCGATTTGGCGTGGGCATTTGGCGTAATACCGACCTCCAATGAAACAAGCGAGATAAGCTCATTATTTTGGGTGGTGTGAGTATCGGTAATTAAGGATTGCAAATCATCATCGAAAATCTCGTGTTTCTGGTCAGCCAACTGCTTGAATTTCAAAAACACTTTATTCAAGGCCTCTGCATTCAAATTCGCGCCTAAATCTTCTAATCGCGCCTGAAGTGCACTGCGTCCCGAATGTTTGCCCAACACCATGCGATTGGCATGCCAACCCACATCCTCTGCCAACATGATTTCATAGGTTTCGCGGTGTTTTAAAACGCCCGCTTGATGGATGCCTGCCTCATGGGCAAAAGCATTTGCGCCAACAATGGCTTTATTCGGCTGTACAGGAAATCCAGTAATACCAGCAACCAACTTGCTTGCAGGCACCAAAAATTTGGTGTCGATGTTCAAATCCAACTGATAGAAATCTTGACGGGTTTTAAGCGCCATCACCACCTCTTCTAAGGAAGTATTACCCGCACGTTCGCCCAAACCATTGATGGTACACTCAATTTGCCGTGCCCCATTTCGTACAGCCGAAAGTGAATTGGCAACCGCCAAACCCAAATCATTGTGGCAATGCGCTGAAAATATAGCCTTGTGGGCATTGGGCACCCGAGTTCTTAATTGCTCGATCAAATGGCCAAATTGTTCAGGGGTGTTGTAGCCCACAGTGTCTGGGATATTGATCGTCGTTGCGCCAGCGTCAATGGTGGCTTCAACTATGCGACATAAGAAGTCTATGTCTGAACGCCCAGCATCCTCTGGTGAGAACTCGACATCATCGGTAAATTGCCTGGCAAACTTCACCGATTGCGTGGCTCTGTCCAATACCGCATCGGGCGACATGTTTAATTTGACCGACATATGAAGCGGCGAGGTCGCAATAAAGGTATGAATGCGCTTGCGCGGTGCTGGTTTGACCGCATCTGCGGCGCGTTGAATGTCTTGCTCATTGGCTCGAGACAATGAGCAAACCGTTGATTCAGTGACGGTATTGGCCACCGCTTGAACGGCTTTAAAATCGCCTTCACTGGCAATGGCAAAGCCAGCTTCAATAACATCAACTCGCATCTTTTCAAGCTGCTTGGCAATGCGAACTTTTTCTTCTAAAGTCATTGATGCGCCAGGGCTTTGTTCGCCGTCGCGCAATGTGGTATCAAAAATAATAATATGATCAGACATGGTAATTCCTTGTATTTAGTGAGTCAGTTTTTAAGGTCGTTTTTTTAAAAGCGCTCAAGAATTGAGCTTTAAGCGTCGTTCTAAGCGCTTGTTCCTCAGTCGTATCAGCGTGAGGAGGGGACCTGAACTCAAATAGAGCATACCAATGATGAATAACATAAGTGAGAATTTTGTCGCAATAATCATAACAGCAATTATCACACCAAAAAGCGCCATAAATGGGACTTTACTGCCATTTACTTCTTTAAAACTGTAAAATCGCATATTACTGACCATCATCACAGCCAAAACCAAGCACAACAAAAACAAGGGCCAACGCATGATTGGATCCTGCCACGAAAGGCTTTCACACGTCCAAATGAACGTCACTAAGGTGCCTGCCGCTGCCGGACTGGGCATGCCCTGGAAATAACCTCGCGTTTTGGGGTCATTGATTTGTGCGTTGAATCGAGCCAAGCGCAATGCGGCACCCACAGTGAATAAAAATGCAATGAGCCAGGCTTCCTGATTCCAAGTGTGCAAACCCCAAGTGTAAGCCAGAAATGCGGGGGCAATGCCAAAGGAAGTTAAATCAGCCAAACTGTCGTATTCTGCGCCAAAAACGGTGCTGGTATTGGTCATACGTGCAACGCGTCCGTCTAAGCCATCCAACACGGTGGCAATAATAACGGCAATGGCCGCTTCTTCAAAACGTCCAGAGAAGGCCAGTATGATGCTGTAAAACCCACACATAAAACCTGCAGTGGTTAAGATGTTGGGTAATAAGTAAATACCTCGACCTTTGGTTGAAGCGCGCTTTTTATCCATAGTAAAGTGAAAATTCGTTTCAATTTAAAGAGAAGTCATATTTTAACTTAAACGACGAAATTTATTCCTGCTGCATTTTTAAGGCCTATTGCAAGCAAGAATCAGGGAGCGTGTTAGGTTTAATGCAACGCATCGTTTGTTGAAAAAAAAATGATCAAGATAATGATGAAGATGGAATGATGAAGATGGAATGACGAAGAACAAGATGCAATGATGAAGATCAAGATGGAATAGGGAAGCAACGTAATGAACCAATATAGTTAAACTCTGCGACCGATGAATCAACAATCAGTTTAGATGACGGGCTTTGATTAGGGTGAATGATATGAAAGATCTGGCTTGATTCGGGCTGATTATTAGCGTTATATTCGTGATTATCTTTATAATCACGAATGTTATATATTTTCTATTATCAATAACTTAGTTAAATTTATATTGGTTTCGCTCTATAAATATTCATTACAACGTTTAGCCAAAATGAATAAACTGATTTGATTCTACCTATGAAGAATCTGCTTTGGTTCTACTGCCCTACTTATACCTTAGTCCGAAAAGATGTCCTCAATGACCTCAGCTAAACGACGTATTTCAGCCAAAAACGATTTCTCCAGACTTTATGGTGTGTTTAACCACACCCGGCAGTTCCCAGTGAATGAATGCATTGTTCTTGCCTTGGCTCAATAATTGATCTTCTTTAATACGGCGCATTTGCTTTGCATCAAACAAACAAAGATCGGCTTTATGACCAATGGTCAATGAGCCCACATTGAGATTGAAGGCATTTGCTGGATTATGGGTAATCAGTGGCAATAGCTGAGCGATGGTCATGCCCATTTCATCGGCCAATTTCAAACAGACACCTAAGAAGGTATCAACACCGCTGTTGCCGTGTTTCGCCAACTCAAATGGCAAAAGGTAATCATCGATGCGCCAAGGTCGGTGATCCGAACAAATAATATTGATAACCCCTTCCCTCACCGCCTGTCTCAAAGCGTCTTTATCTTGCTGCGTTCTAAGCGGGGGCATCACTCTGCCGCTGTTGTTGAAGTTGGCACAATCGATTTCCGTCAGCATCAAATGGTGAATGGTGGTCATCACATCTATAGGCAAGCCTTCGGCTTTTGCCTGTTTGATCAGATTCAAAGATCTGGCACTGCTCAGCGGTCCTATGATGGCTTTAACCTCCGATTTCTTAACCAAGGCCAACAATCGATACAAACCAATCAATTCAGATTCTTCGGCCACCGTCGGCAAACCATATCGCGTGGCAATGGCACCATCATGGGCAACGCCCACATTCAGCCAAGGGTCCACTGGGTGCAAGACCACGGGCAAATCGATGGTTGCTGCGTACTGCAGAGCGTGCAATAAGATTTTAGAATTGGTGATCGGTTCATCGGCGTTGCTCAATGCCACACAACCGGCCTGTTTTAACAAATCCATTTCAGCCAATGTTTCGCCCCTTAAACCATGTGTTAAAGCGCCACTGGCAAAGACTTTTGCCGTGTTGGCAGTTTTTGCGCGGTTGACGATGAGCTCCGCTGCTGCTGCACTGTCGATGATCGGTGTTGTATCAGGTGGGGTAATTAAGGTGGTACAGCCGTTGGCCACCGCCGCTTTGGTTTCTGACAAAATGGTGGCAATGTATTCGTGTCCAGGCTCACGCATTCTCGCTTGAGCATCAACCAAACCTGGGCAAACAATTAGCCCAGTGGCGTCGAGTAATTGCGCATCATCAACGGTCATATTAGGTTTTATTTCAGCAATTTCTCTGCCCACGATCAATACATCTTGCACTGAATCGTGGTGATTGCTTGAGTCTAATACATGACCGTTCTTAATCAGAATTCGATGATCTTGGAGCGAATTCATGAGGTCCCCCAACGATTTTTAGCAATAATTTTCATGATCGCCATTCGAACCGCAATGCCTTCGGTGACTTGATGAAGGATGACTGAAGCGGGTCCGTCGATCAATGAGAAAGCCATTTCAATACCGCGATTCACTGGTCCTGGGTGCATGACAATGGCTGATTTGTCGGCGTATTTCAACACATCATTGGTTAAGCCGTAGCGATAATAAAATTCACGCTCACTTGGAAAAAAGGCGCTTTCCATGCGCTCTTTCTGTAGGCGCAGTCCAATCACCACATCCGCATCACGAATGCCCTCTTTGAGCTCGTGATGCACTTTCACGCCTAATTGTTCAACACCTGGTGGGATCAGCGTTTTTGGCGCAATAACGCGCACTTCTTCGACCTCGAGAATGTTCAAAGCGTGGATTTGCGAACGCGCCACGCGAGAGTGACGAATATCGCCCACAATGGCCACTTTCAAATGTTCAAAGCGCTTTTTATGTTGGCGAATGGTCGCCATATCTAATAGTGCTTGAGTCGGATGCGCGTGACAACCATCGCCCGCATTTATAACGGCCACATTTGAGTCAACGTGTTGTGCAAAAAAGTTGGCTGCGCCACTGGCATTGTGCCGTATGACAAACATATTGGCACCCATCGCTTCCAAATTATGGATGGTGTCTAATAAGGTTTCGCCTTTTTTGGTTGCTGAAGCTTCTAAGTTCAAGTTGATGATTCGAGCGCCCAGGTTCTTTTCAGCAATTTCAAAGGTGGTTCGAGTCCGAGTACTAGGCTCAAAGAATAAGTTAAAGATTGAAAGATTTTGCAGGACGGTTTTTTTAATTGGATGACGATTTTCATCCATGAATTCATCAGAAACATCGAGAATATCGAGAATCTGTTCTTTTGAAAGCCCCTCTATTGTTAGCAAATGTTTGAGGTTGCCTTGGTTATCGATTTGTAGGGACGTTGGCATCTATGAACTCTGGTCAATCCAAGTTTGAAGAATTATAGTCGCTGCAATGTCATCTAGCTGTTGATTATTGCGTTTTATGCCATTTTCTTGACAGAATGCTTTGGCCAATTTCGTGCTGTATCGTTCATTGATCCAATATATCGGCGCTTGGCTGATGTTTTCTAAGGCTTCTTTGAAGGCCTCAACCACAACAGCAGAGGACATTTTTTGATCATTCACGTCCAAAGGCAAGCCAATGACCAAAGCCGTGGGTTGGTATTGTTTAAGCAACGCTTTGATCTTGTCCCAGAAAATCTGATTATCTTCAATGATTGTCAAAGGTGAGGCGTTTCTGGTAATGCTTTGACCTATAGCAACACCAGTACGTTTATGACCCACATCAAAGCCCAAAGCGGTTCCTGTAAATTCAGGCAAGACCTTGCTCGTTGACAATGTTGGTGGCGTTGAAGCCGATTTGTTCAGCAGCTATGGCCCACCTTTGGGCGTGCGGCACATCAAAAACCAAAGGGCTGTTTGCTGGTAACGGCCACCAAGCGCCTTCTTTTATTTCGGCCTCTAACTGGTCTTTATCCCAGCCAGAATAACCAACTGCAATCAAATGTTTCTCCAAACATTCGCCCTTAATGATTTTGGTCAATAAATCTGGCGAGGTCGTGAGTGAAATGTCTGAATTTTTAATATGGATGGTTGACGCCCATTCGCTTCGCCCGTGGTGCAAAATGAAGCCTTTGTTGGAATCCACCGGTCCACCCCAAAAAATCCGACTTTCAATGGCTTCGGTGTGAATGGATTCATTGGCGACAACCACAAAATCTTGCAGTTGTGTTTTTTCTAAGGGTTGATTGACGATCAGACCAAAGGTCCCTTGGTCTTGATGCTCAAATATTAAGATCAATTTTCGCTCAAAAGAAGTGCCATCAAGCATGGGCATTGCCAATAAAAATTTATTGGTGTAATCTTCATATTCGAACGTCATCTTTTTTGACATGGGCGTATTTTATAGTTTTGTATGCGCATTGTCCCGATTTATAGTGCCATTGTGTCTGTTTTAAGGCTTTTATACTGCTCATTTTCCAAATAGAGGGCAAACATGTCATTAAATCAAGCACAATTATTTTGTTTACGCTGGATACAAACTGAACGGCTCGGCATTCGTCGATTTTGCCAATACGTCGAATCTGGATTGCCATTACATTCAGAACAGTTTGAACAAGAAGTGCTGCCGCTGATGACAGGGCTTGAAGCTTCTTGGCAGGCGAGTGCAAAAAAAGCAGAACAGGTGTTGAAAAAATGTACAAAAGCCAAGGTTCAACTGGTGTTTTACTGCGATGATGACTACCCGCCCATGCTCAAAGAAATCAGCGACCCACCCATTGTGCTGTATGTTCGTGGCTCAAAAGAAGCCCTGAAAGGGTTGTTCATAGCGGTTGTTGGCACGCGCAAGCCCACACCAGTGGGCGAAAGAACCACTCAAAAAATCATCATGGATTTGCAACATGAGGCCTTAGGCATTTGCAGTGGCTTGGCGCTTGGCATTGATGGCCACGCACACCATGCCGCGTTGAAGTCAGGATTAAAAACCGTTGCCGTCCTTGGTACAGGCGTTGATATCATCTATCCATCCCGTCATCAGCCCTTAGCAGACGACATACTTGAGGCTGACGGAGCCATCATCAGCGAAATGCCTTTGGGAACATCGGCCCGAGCGAATCATTTTCCAGCAAGAAACCGCATCATTAGCGGTATGAGCGTGGCCACATTGGTCGTTGAGGCGGCCTTACAAAGCGGTTCGCTGATCACAGCAAGACAAGCCATTGAACAGAACAGAGAGGTGTTTGCCTTACCTGGTAGCATCCATTCCTCGACCAGTGAAGGGTGTCACTGGTTAATTCAACAGGGCGCTAAACTGATCACCCATGCCGATGACATCCTTTGTGAAATTGGGATGTTCCGCGATGTTTTAGCGCCCAAAAAACCCTTGGTTGATCCATCGGACCCCTTGCTGAAGCTCATGGATTTTGAATTGTGGTGTATAGAATCGCTGGCAGAAAAATCAAACATCCCCATTGAGCAACTGCAATATCGTTTGATACAACTTGAGCTAGAAGGTATTGTCAAAATGCATGAAAGCACTTTATGGCAAAGGATTAAATAACTTAGGATGCAGATTCAAGGACTTCGCTGGTTATTAATGCCGACATTGGCGTTAAGTCTGTTTGGTTGTGAACTCTTATCTGAAAAAAAGACTGAATTAGACGAACCCATTAGCTTAGACATACCTACCCTAACCGCATCAACAACCACGGCCTCACAAACCAACCAGTCCGAGCACGATGATGAGACATTGGCGTATCAAAACAATGCGCTCTGGCAAAAAACCGTCAGCGTTCAACTCGACGGCATGCCCTTTCTCGATGCGCTTGAAGGTTTGAGCCAACTCAATGGTTTTGATTATGCCATTGACCATTCGATGGACGTTAAGGTGCGCTACATGGGTAAAAACGTCAAACTGTATCTGTTGTTAGAAAGCTTGGCGCGTCAAGGAGAGGCGAAAATCCATTGGGATGAGAACCACGTGCGCTTCACCCAAGATCGTCCCTATTGGAAAAACCATCGCGTGCCACAATTAAATATGCAGCGCGACAGTAAAAGTCGAGTGTCTTTATCGCAAAATGTCGGCAAACAAGACTTGGCCGAAATTGGCACCCAAGTTGATAATGTGTTTGAACACCATTTTTGGCAAAACCTCACCGTCAATTTGCAAAAGCTACTGGAGAGCACAGACAGCGATCATTTGGTCATCAACAAGGAGGCTGGCATCGTCAGTTCCTATGCCAATGAAAGCAAGCAACAAAATATCAAACAATTTCTTAAAGAGGTTATAAATAATCAGCAAAAACAAGTGGTTATCGAAGTATCCATTCTCGAAGTCGAACTATCAAAAAGCCATCAACAGGGTATCGATTGGCGCTTGATGAGCGGGCAATTGAGCTTGGCTCAGAATGTCCTCAATAATCGAATTAATACCGCACCAAATGGGGTTATTTCTATTACGGGTTCAGGGGCGGACTCTGGTAGCCTCGCAGCACGTTTTCTCCAACAATTTGGCGATTCAAAAGTCATTTCTTCACCGCGCATACAAGTATTAAACAACCATACCGCCCTACTCAAAGTGGTTGATAACGCGGTTTATTTCACCATTGAATCAGTCACTGCTGTCAATCAGAACGGTTCGGTGACAAACTTTGACACCGAATTAAACAGTGTGGCTGTCGGATTGATCCTCGCCTTAACGCCGTATATCCAACAAAATGGCGAGATTTTGCTGAATCTCAGACCAACCATCTCCAGTGTTTCAGGCATGGTTCGAGATCCACACCCTGTGCTTGCCCAACAAGGGGTGGTTTCGCAAGTCCCCATCATCCAAGAAAGAGAGCTGGAATCTGTGTTACGCGTTAAAAATGGTGAACTGGCCGTGATTGGTGGGCTCATTCAGAAAAGACGCGGCTTTAGCAACGATGGCTTGATTGGGCTCAGTGCCTTAGGCTACAAACAGAATACCGCGCGCAATACAGAGCTGGTTTTATTCATCCGCCCCACCATATTGCCATGAAACCCATCGTTCTATTCCCACCCACAATCAAACAAAGTCGGCTTCATTGGCTGAAGGTTATCTCTTTGCTTTGTATGCTGTGTGTGTTGGCTTTTTTCCTCGGTGATTGGGTCTATCAACAATGGCTGCGAGGGCTTCATGACTGATCAAACTGCCACGACCAATCTGGTCCCTGTTTTATACAGAATGCTCGAACAGGGCATCATTGAAGCGCACCAAGTGCAAATGGCGCTGTACGAGCACCGACTCAAAAACACTTGTCCATTAGGCTATTTGATGCGAATGAAGGCCTTGTGTGCTGAATCCTGGTTGCAATTTGCCAGTAATAAATGGGGCATAGCGCTGTTTGAGCGACCTGAAATCACCGTGCACATAACGTCATTGCAAATAATTGGGGCGCACAAAGTAAAAGAGGCGTTGATGTTACCTGTACAAATAAACGATCAGTGCTTGGAAGTCGCAATTGTTGAGCCTTATGTACCAGAAAATTGGACCGAGTTAACGGCCGTGTTCGAATTTAAATACCAAATCGTGCCGAAACTGGTCAGTTATGCGGTCTTTCTTGAAGCCATGGCGCAGTATTTACCGGCAACCACACACACTGAATCCATTGTTGTGAAGATTTGCGACGACCCGCATCAATTGCGCCAGCCGATTGAAGAAAAACAACATTTGGTGGTGCTATTGGTTGAACAAATTTTATTAGAAGCCAATAGCAAGCGCTGTTCAGACATCCATTTTGACCCTCAACAATATCAAACTGTGGTACGTATGAGGATTGATGGCATCTTGGTTTATATGCTGACGCTGCACAGTCACTTATGGCAAGCTGTTGTGATAAGGATCAAAGTTCTTGCGCAGTTGGACATTTCCGAAAATCGCCTCCCTCAAGAAGGCAGTTTTAAGGTCAACAAGCAAGGGGATTTAAATATTCGAGTGGCGATTTTGCCTGGCATTTGGGGTGAGCATATTGTCTTAAGGTTTCAAAAATCAGAACAGTTCAACACATTATATGACATTGGAATTCCTGAAGATATACAACAGAACCTTCGATTTATGATGAACCAGCCGCATGGACTCATTGTGATAGCCGGTCCAACGGGCAGTGGCAAAAGCACAACGCTTTATAGTTTGCTCAAATCGCTCAATCACGAGCGCCTCAACATCATTACTTTGGAGGACCCCGTTGAGCAACAATTGCATGGCATTCGCCAGATTGAAATTCATGAAGCCATTGGTTTAGATTTTCACAAAGCGCTCAAACTGGTGTTAAGACAAGACCCCGATGTCATTTTGGTGGGTGAAATCCGTGATGCCATCACTGCCGATTTGGCCATAAAAGCCAGTATGACGGGGCACCTGGTATTAGCAACGGTACACGCCAATGATTTGGAAGGGATCCTCAGCCGCCTGATGGACTTGCAAATCTCCCCTACTCTGCTTAAACGGCAATTACAAGGGCTTATTTCACAGCGACTATTACGTAATCGTTGTTCCAATTGTCAAGGGGTTGGATGTGGTCTCTGTCATGATACAGGCTATGCGGGGCGTTTTGCCATCATGGAGACCTTGGTCTGCCAATGGAAGGATCATGATGAGATGATTGTGCCCTCCCACATAAAACGATTAAAGCATTATGCGAAAGTGGCCATTGATGAAGCATTGTGTGACCAACAAGAAATTGAGCGGGTATTTGGTGAATCATTTTCGGACTAAACGATTGAAAAAGGGCTTGGAGCCCTATTTTTGCCGTGAAATGGCATTATTGCTCAATTCTGGCTTCAGATTAACCCAAGCCTTACAGGAATTGAGTGTTTCGGCATTATCTCAACAATGGCAGGCGGTACTGAATCAATTGTCGATTCAGGTCTTTGTTGGTCAATCCTTAGGCAATGCCATGCAGAGTAACGCTCAAGCATTTAACCCTTCTTTGGTTAAAATTGTTCAGCACAGCGAGCAATTTAATCAACTGCAATCAACCTTTGAACTATGGGCACACTGGCTCGAATGGCAGGACCAATGGCGCAAACGGTGGGTTAAATTGCTAAGCTATCCCCTCATCACCCTGCTGTTGATTAATAGCGCACTGTTCATTGCTGGGTTGATTTTGGCGCCAAACCTCATTCAATTTGCTCAAAATAACCCCGCCTACCCTTGGTACGCCAAACAAGCATTGCTATTATTCGTTAACCCTTGGCCTTTATTGATTTCCCTTTTGGTTACAGGCTGTTTGATTGTGTTGTTGCGCCGTCCCCTATTCAATTTTGTTAAAACAAAAATGCTGTTAATCAAGCCGATTAGAAACCTCCAAATCACTTGGGAAATGTCACGTTTCTTCTGTATTTTGAATATGTTACAGTCGTGCCATATTCATTTTGACAAGCAGTTACAAATCGCCATTCAAGTGCTGCAAATGCCAGGATTAAAGACCGATTGGATCAATGTACGGCAGAAGATCTTAACGGGTGAATCCTTGAATCATGCCATCCAAGACATGCCCCATATTCCGCCCATCATCAGTCAATTTACCCATTCTTTAAACAATCAACACGCCATGAATCTTGTTTGGAAGAAATTAGCCCAATATTTTGAGTCCCAAACCGATCATTCAGTCAAGCAAATCGAGCCTTTAATCCAACCCATTTTGACGCTGATTTCTGGCTGTATCGTCATCCTTTTTATCGTGTTTTTCATCTTACCGCTCTATCAATAATGCGATCAAACCAAAACATAAATGCTGTATGGATAATTACATAAGTATAGGAAATAACGAAATATTTTGCTTCATGCAAAAGCAATGGATTAAATGCGAAAGCATCAAAAACCCAGAGCAAAAATTGAACATTCATTTGGTTGGTTACGATTACAGCTACGATGCTCAAAGAGGATTAGAAATGAGCGATGCACTCAAACAACGATTGCGTCCATTCAAAAACGCCGACATCACACTTCTAGGTGCCTCTTGTGCTATTGATGGCGCAGAGTGTTGTGTATTCGGTCTTGATTGTGCGCACCATGTACAACTTGAAAATAATACGCTCATTCGCTCAACACCGATTGCCATCAACCATCCAACGCTACACTCGGCCTATTTTAACGAGATGGTCTCCGATCATCATGGCAGAGCGCAACAACCGGCGATAAAGACTTATAAACGCTCCAAAATAAAAACATTGATGACCAATTGCACGGTGCTTTGTTTCAGCTTAGGCTTAACCATGGCCCAAACTCAAGCGTTCAAGAAACAGCTGCACGCTGAACAACACTTCAATCAACAGTTATCAGCCATACAAGTCGTGCCACCCAAGGTTTTTGCAGCCGACTACCTGCACAGCATGAACCAAATTGGACGTGCAATAAAGCATTTTGATAATATCGAGATGACACAGTTTCATTGGTCACGCAATGAAACGATCATCAAAGGCTATTGGCAAGTCAATATGCTTAGTATGGCCGAAGCTGAATTGGAATGGTTAGATTTTCTAGGGCAGCTATCAAAACCAGCTGCACAAAAAGTCCTTCAAAATCCACTTAAAGGCAAATGGGCGTCAAAAAAGACCTTTGCCGTTCAATTGCAGCCAAATGGTCAACCACAATATGCTTTAAGGCAATGACTTAAAAGTGCTGTAAATGTCGATTAACAATGAAGTATTTGATCGTAAATTTATTGATTTTTGTTTTAACCATTTCTGTTTGTATCTTTTTGATAAACAAAGAAATAATTTTATATGCTCAAGTGATTGCTTTAGCTAATAAACAAAAAATATTAAGTCACACGAACCAGTCTAATGATGCCCACGAAATTGAAAACGATCAACAACAACTCGACCGATTGATGGACATCTTCAATCAATACGACATGTATCCAGACATTCACAGAAAGAACCAAAACGTGCAATTAACCTTCAGTCAATTCAATGAAAAACATTGGCGTCAAGCCTGGGAGCAATTCAGCTTAAGCAACCCGATCAATGCCCCTCTGAAATTAAAGCAATGCCGTATAGAGCGTGTAGAAAGTCAATCGAGCAATCAATTGGAGGCAGAATGTACATTGTCAAATTGAGTCAATACGGCCCTGCTTTGATCGTACTTTGTTTGCTGTGTCAGCCAGCGCAGGCACTCGATTTCATCTTTGACAATGATGAATCTGAACTGACTGAAGAAATGAGCGCACCCACAGAGACACAACCCGACATGGTTGAGATTGCAACACCAAACGCTCCGCCTGACAATCAGAATGACACACCTCCAACTCTTACGCCAACAACTCAATCTAAAATTTCTAAAGCCTCCAACAGACGCCAACGTGCCCAATGGATTAAAAATAACCGAACAACCTTGTACTGGGATGGAAACCAATGGCAAACAACCAAACCCTAATGCCTGCTATCCAATCGCACAAAGGCTTAGAAACGAATCAAAAAGGCTTCTTTTTACCCATAATTGCCGTCGCATTGTTGGCCGCCTCACCACTATTGCTCGTCGATCATAGTGGCGGCGCCAATGAACGCGCCCAGCTTAACAAAATTCAACATAACATGATCGCTTATGCCCGTACCTATCATAAACAAAGCTCAAATGCTAGCAATACATTTCAGGGGCTTTATGGCTTTTTGCCTTGTGTGAACAATTCCGACAAACTACGAGATGGCTCTGAAAATTGTGGTTCAACATCGCAATGGAATGTTGGACGTATTCCTTGGTACTCCTTGAATATGCCACAAACCTTCAATCGCCACGCCGAATGTTATTGGTATGTGGTTGCAGGTCATAGCAAAAAGAACACCTCCTACGTCAACATTATGCACAATGCTGACACATCAAACAATCTCAGTTATAAAGGACAGTCTGGGGTCGCAGCTGTTATTGCCCCCACGCAAGGAAGCGCACCTCGACTGGCGAAAAATAATAAAAATCGATGTAGAGCAGATTTTGATCTCAGTCATTTTCTGCCAAACATCACCATCCCTAAAAGCACGCAAACGCCTATTGACTTGAGTCCAATCAACTCTGAAATTCGATTAATCCGCGCTGAAACACTATTCAAAGGCGTTTACCAGCAACCCGATTTTAAACAATTACGTGATGAATTTGCCCAAGCACTGCTCAAATGCCTTGCTTTGTACACACAGACCAGCAAAGATCAAAGCCTACCCACCGCATTCCAAACACAATCAACCACTCAAATGCACCGTTTACGCACCTACAAGTCCGACGGCGCACTCATGGGCAGGCTGCCCATCATAGACGAGAACAATCAAGAAATATCAGCCGCCTGTCAATCCGTTTCTACGGGCAACCAATCTATAGACTTGAGCAAAGGCACTTGGGCCAGTGAAAGCGCGCATCGACGGTTTTGGACACATTGGAAGGATCATTGGTTTTATCGTGTCGCACCTAACTGCCATCAACAAGGCGCTTGCATCAAATATGGTGCTCAGCTCTATGCAGCCATACTGGTGTTTGCAGATAAAAAACACCCACGCCAAAACCGCCCCAGTCAAGCCTTTGCTGATTACCTCGAATCACCTTGGCTCAGTGTATTTTCAACCAGTCAACCACTTGCACCTACAGGCAATGACAGTGCTTATTGTATGGATGCACAACTGAATATCGTGTCGTGCAACAAAAGTTAAAGCAAGGCTTTTCACTCATTGAGTTAGCCATTGTCTTAGTGGTGATGGCCATTCTATTTCAGAGCGTAGGCATTCCGATCTATCAACAACACAAGCAACAAAAAATAGCTGTTACTCAAAAACAGTTAGAGTCCATTGGTGATTTGATTGTCAGTTATTTTGCCACCCACAAACGACTGCCATGCCCTGCACTCATCAATGGTTCAGGTCTTGAGGCTTTTCAGAACAATCAATGCCGCAATAAGAACGGTTTTGTTCCAATGCAAACATTGGGATTGACCGGCAGAGTGAACGAGGACGGATTGCTACTCGATGCTTGGGGTCAGCCAATCCGTTATCACGTCAGCAGTTATGACCAATGGATTTGGTTTGATTCAGCGCGCATCAGTCAATTGAGCGGCTTGAGCACGCTTAAGGGCGATTTGACGGTTTGTCTGAGCAGTGATGAATGTCGATTGACCAGTGGTGGACTATTGATGGCGACTGAATTGCCGTTTGTGCTGTTATCCTTGGGCGCCATTGCAACCGTCGCTTCTGCCGATCAGCTGGAAAATGCCAATGAACAGCAAGTTTTGGGCCTCAATCGGCGTTATGGCTTGAATGCTGATGAGCAGTTTGTTGCGCGCTCAGAACAGCTCAGTCCCCCAAATGCCGTGTTTGATGACATTCTGCACTGGGAGTCAAAGTATCGCCTACATCTTGAGCTATTACGCGCTTCAGGACTGTAAACCGTGCTTACTCAGCGCTGGTTTACTGACTTCTAATCAACTGGCGCGTTAAATTCTGGTAAATCGTAAGTGTTTTTTAAATATTGCGCGTGTACCAATAGCTGTTCAATGACCGCTTTCTGGTGCGGATGATCTTTGCTGATTTGTGCGCACAGAGCATCGTACATGTGCCACGATGTTCGACCTTTTTCTGTTTGTAAAAGCTGCCTTTTAACAAAGATTTTCCACTTGCTTTGGTCCGCTTCGCTCATGGTATGAAAGGCGTTTCTCGCTCTGATGCGTGCCCAAATCCTCGACAATCGATCTTCGCTAAATTCAAAAGTTTGTTTTTGGCTGTCTTCCCAGCTCATATTGAGCGCCTTTTCAAAGGTCGCTCTATCTACATCACTGATGAAGCCACTATAAATTTGAAGATCAACGTCTTTGGTTTGGTCTGCGTCGAAAGATTCGTCTCTGATCAGGGCCGTTAACAACTTAGGCAGCCATATATGACGATTGTTATCCCACGCGTCCATGCGCGCATAAACATCATCAAGCTCGATATTTAACCATTGCTCCATTTGTGGATTTTCTAACTGGGGTAAGGCTGCCACAAATGATGGGGCTTGATTTAAGCGAATCACAGGGGCTTGAATGCGCTCCAAACCCTTTTCTGCCAGAACCTCATTGGTTGAAAACATGCGCATCTTGATTTGCTCAGCACTGAGATCGTTTAATTCTGCTGGGTCTTGCCGCAAGTGCCAACTCAGTATTTGTTTCTTATTGCCATTGATCGTACACAGTGGCAAGGTGACAAAACACCGTTTATTGTCAGCAGAACTTCTGCCGCTGCTCAAAATGATGGGTTCTTGCGACTCATCCAAATCACCGTTTTTCCAATTCAAATTCAATTTGTTTGCTAAAGCAGACTCGTCCACATTTTCAACAAGAAAATCAAATAATTTCGGCTGAACCGACTTGATCTTTCTCGCCAAATCAATGGTCGCTCTAACGTCCCATAAGGCGTCGTGCGCTTGGTCTTGGGCAATGCCATTGGCTTTGGCCAAATTTTGCAAGGTAAAACTAACCACTTGCTTATCATTCAACGGCCATTCCATGCCTTGTGGACGAACGGCATAGACCAATCGCACCACATTGAGCAAATCCAAGCGTTTATTTTTGTTTTGATATGAAATCGGATAGGGATTCAGACCGTTTCTATAATTGCTGAGCGAAACAATCCGATCATCAAAATGGCTCGAGTTATAACCGGCCACAATGGTGCCGGGTTGCGCCATCTCCTGATACAACATTTGCAATGCCTCAACCTCTGATATGCCTTTTTCGGCGCAATCTTGCGGCGTGATGCCGGTGATGGCACAAGAGCCAGGATCGGGCAACCAATCATCGGCCAGTCGCACCAACACATTCATAGGTTCGCCAATGGGATTGAGGTCTAAATCGGTGCGAATGCCCGCAATCTGAGCGATGCGCGCATTCATAGTGTGGGCACCAAAGGTTTCTAAATCATACCAAAAGATTGAATCGCTCATTTCTGTAAGGCGGTAATGCGTTCAGAGGCTGGCGGGTGTGAATCATGCCACGCCGAATACCATTTATCTGGGGTTAAGGTCGCAGCATTGTCGGAATACATGGCCAATAATGCCGTGACTAAATCATCGGAGTTACTGTGTTTTTTGGCAAAGTCGTCTGCTTCAAATTCATACTTACGGCTGGTCAAATTGCTCAGAGGCTGTAAAAAGAAGGTGAACACAGGCAATACCAACATGAACAACAGCAAGGCGTTGTAATGCGTTTGTGCCACACCAAATGCTTCATAAAACCAAGTGGCGTTCAGCAATAAACTGAGCACCCACAGCCCGACCAATAACTTCAGCAGGCTGGCGATGATCATTTTGGGAATGTGTTTCAATGAAGCATGCCCTAATTCATGGGCTAATACCGCTTCGATTTGCTGATTGTTTAAGGTTTCAATCAGGGTGTCAAAAAACACCACGCGCTTATTGACACCCAAGCCTGTGAAATAAGCATTGCCGTGAGAAGAACGTTTAGAGCCGTCCATGATGAATACGGCTTCGGCATTAAAACCACAACGTTTGAGCAAGTTGGCGACTGTGTCTTTTAATTCACCCGCCTCCAATGGCGTGAATTTATTGAAAATGGGCGCCAAGTAGCGTGGATAGATAGCCATCACAATGAGGTTAAAGAGCACCATGGCACCCCACACCCAGACCCACCACAAAGTATCATGAAACTGCGCCATCAGCCACAACACCAGCACCAAAATGCCGCCACCTAAAATCGTGCCAAGCAAGGTGGATTTGAGCAAATCAACGAGATAGATTTTGAAGGTGGTTCGATTAAAACCGAATCGTTCCTCGAGCACGAAGGTCACGTACAAAGACAAAGGCAAGCTCAAAATGGCGTTGATGATGGCAAATACGCCAATCACCGTCACTCCCTTAACAATCATGCCAGCATCGCCCACATAAGTCATCAAGGTTGCATCTAACCACGCCAAGCCCCCTGCAATAAGCCACAAGCAGAGTAAGGCACTGTCGATCACGATCGATAAGCGGCTTAACTGCTGTTTGGCCGCGGTATAGTCCGCCGCTTTTTGATGATCATCCAAGGAGATTTGCGCTTGAAAAGCCTCAGGCACTGTGTTTTTATGCGCAATGGCCGAGCGTTCTTGGCGCCAAGATAAATAGATCAGCAACACTGATTTGACGATTAATAGCAGCAGGAAAAGGGTTGCAAATGACATAATTAAATCCGTTTTGGGGGCAAGGTTTGTAAGGTGTCTTTGATCCAGTTTTCTACATTTTCATTCAAAGCTCTGACACTGAGATCTTCTGGATAGATGGGCGCGCCAATGACCACTTCAATGCATCCTGATTTTTTAAAGATGCTGTTTTTGGGCCAAAACAAGCCCGCATTATGCGCAATGGGAATGATGGGCGTCTGGGTTTTCACCGCCAAATGCGCCGCACCCACATTGAATTTGCCCATTTTATCGACGGGTTGGCGCGTGCCTTCTGGATAAATCACAATATCCGCCCCCGCCTCTAACCTCAACCGTCCTTGTTTGTTTAGATGCCTCAACGCTTGCTTACGCTCTTTGCGGTTGAGGGCAATGGGCCAGCATACCGCCATACCAAAGCCGAAGAAGGGTATCCATAACAACTCTCGCTTTAGGACAAAAACAATCCAATCAAAGATCTTCTGTAAGATTAAGGTTTCCCAGGCCGATTGGTGATTGATGACGATGATATAGCCTTGGCTTTTTGGCAGGTTTTCTAATCCCCGAATTTGATAATCCAAGCCACAAAGTTTTTTGAGCAACCACAGATTGATTTGTGCCCAACTGCGAATGATTTGATATCGACGAAATACTGACAAAGGAACCAAGAAAATGGCAAGCGTGCCATAGACTATGGTTAGTATAAACTGCAATAAATAGTAAAGTATTGAGGTCATGGTAGGGATGGATGGCATTATACTATCATTGAACACAGTGTGCTATATGGGACGCTTTTTCCATCCCTGCTTGCTAGGCGAAAACAATACGTCAAATCAATTATAATAAAGCGATTAAATCAATGTGTAAAAGTATGTCACGAAAAATTCTTGTCACCAGTGCTCTGCCCTATGCCAATGGCCCACTTCACTTGGGTCATATGGTCGAATATATCCAAACAGACGTCTGGGTTCGAACTCAAAAAATGAATGGCCATGAGTGTTATTATATTTGCGCTGATGATGCACACGGCACAGCTATCATGTTGAAAGCAAAGGATTTAAATATCACACCTGAACAATTGATTGAAGAAGTCAAGCAATCCCATGAAAGAGATTTTGCTGCTTTTGACATTGAATTTGACCAATACCACAGCACCCATTCTGAAGAGAATCGATACTATTCAGAATCGCTCTATTTGGCGACTCAAAAGGCGGGTTGCATCATCTCTGAGTCCATCGAGCAGGCCTACGATGAACAAGAAAAACTGTTTTTACCCGATCGCTACATTAAAGGTACCTGCCCCAAGTGTCAAACAGCCGATCAATACGGCGATAATTGTGAAAACTGTGGCGCCACCTATGACTCCAATGAATTGATTGATCCTGTGTCGGTGATCTCAGGCACCAAGCCAGTTTTTCGGCCGTCCCTGCACTACTTCTTCGATTTACCACAGTTTGAAACCTTTCTGAAAAAATGGACCACCGATGGTGTGCTCAGAGCAGAAATGTCTAATAAACTCAATGAATGGTTCGATGCAGGCCTGAAAAAATGGGACATTACGCGAGATGCGCCCTACTTTGGCTTTACCATCCCCGGCACCGATGGCAAAAAATACTTCTATGTTTGGTTGGATGCGCCCGTGGGCTATATGGCCAGCTTTAAGCATTTCTGCGATAAAAACGGGATGGACTTTGATGCTTGGTGGCAAGCAGACAGCCAAACAGAACTGCATCATTTCATTGGCAAAGACATCGTGAACTTCCACGCGCTATTTTGGCCCGCCATTTTAAAAGCCACAGGGCATCGATTACCGACCAAGATTCATACCCATGGCTTTCTAACCATCAACGGTCAGAAAATGTCCAAATCTCGTGGCACTTTCATTAAGGCAGAAACCTATTTGAAGCAGTTTAGATCCGACTATCTGCGTTATTACTTTGCGTCAAAATTAAGCGGTAAATTTGAAGATTTGGATTTGAATTTGGATGATTTCATGCAGAAAATCAACTCAGACATCATTGGCAAATTCGTCAACATTGCCAGTCGCAGTGCCAAATTCATCACCAAATACAACGAAGGCAAACTACTGCCAGCGCATGAAACTGCCTTAATGCAGACCTTTATCAATGAAAAACCAGCGATTTTGCAGTCTTATGAGCAATGCGATACCGCCGATGTTATTAGACGCATCATGAAATTGGCGGATTTGGCCAATCAATACATTGATCAACACAAACCTTGGGCGATGCTGAAAGACCCTAAGTTGGCGCTACAACTGCATCAAACCACCAGCCAAGCCATTCACTGCTTCTACCTGTTGGTGATCTATCTAAAACCAGTGTTGCCACAACTGAGCAAAGATGCCGAAACATTTCTAAATTGCCACAATCTAAGCTTTGCCGACATTGACAAACCACTCGCCGAAGGTCACGTGATAAACATTTTTAAACCCTTGGCTGCGCGCATTGAACCAAATACATTATCGCAACTGATGAACGCATCAACCGCGGAAGCAGCGCCTATTGTTGAGACCAATGAGATCACCATTGATGAATTTGACAAGTGCGACTTCAGGGTCGCTGAAGTCCTCGATGCACAAAATATTGAAGGCTCAAACAAATTAATACAATTGACGCTATCCGTCGGTGAATTAGGCCAAAAGACTGTTTTTTCAGGCATTCAGAAGCATTATCAAGCCAAAGACCTGATTGGAAGGCACGTGATGTACGTGGCCAACTTAAAACCGCGTAAAATGAAATTTGGGATCTCTGAGGGTATGGTATTGTCTGCGGCGGATTCAAACGACAACGACTTATGGATACTCACCCCTGATCAACAAAAATCTGGTGTGGCCGCTGGCTTAAAAATTCAATAAACAGAGTATCGCTTTGGAATTTGCACTCATACTCCTGAGTACCGTATTGGTTAATAATTATGTACTCACGCAATTTTTGGGATTGTGCCCTTTTATGGGGGTTTCAAAAAAACCAGAAGCTGCCATTGGCATGGGGCTGGCAACAACCTTTGTGCTCACCCTCTCCGCGGTCATCAGCTATGTGGTTTATCAGTATTTGCTGATCCCTTTAGAAATCACCTATTTACGCACCATCAGCTTTATTGTCATCATTGCCGCAACTGTCAGCGTCATTGAAATCATCATGTACAAAAGCAACCCAGTGTTGTATCAAATGTTAGGCATTTATTTGCCTTTGATCACCACGAACTGCGCTGTCTTAGGCGTGGCCTTACTCAATGCCAACAAAGCCGAAAGCATCCTTGAATCCGCTTTATACGGCTTAGGTGCTGCCATAGGATTTACTTTGGTCATGGTGTTATTTGCTGGTATGCGCGAGCGCATTGAGGCCGCCGATGTGCCCGCTCCCTTTAAAGGCAATGCCATAACCTTCATCGCCGCAGGCATGATGGCCATCGCATTTATGGGTTTTGCAGGCTTGGCATGAGTAGCATCCTATTTTTGATCCTGCTCGCCATCATCATTGGCATCATGCTCAGTTTTGTCGCCTACAAGTTTAAATCCAACGATGACCCCTTGGTCAATCAAATCAATGAACTATTGCCCCAAACGCAATGCGCACAGTGTGGCTACCCTGGCTGTAAGCCCTATGCCAAAGCCATTGCCAATGGTGAAGCAGAAATTAACCTGTGCCCGCCTGGCGGCACTGAAACCATCATTGCCTTAGCGGATTTACTCAACAGGGAACCCTTAGAATTGGCTGATAAGGGCGATGAAGAGCCCGTTGTTGCCATCATTGATGAAGAACGATGCATTGGCTGTGTGATCTGCATCAAAGCTTGCCCTGTGGATGCCATAATCGGCGCAACCAAACTCATGCACTCGGTTATTGAATCTGAGTGTACGGGTTGTCGTTTGTGTGTGCCCGTATGCCCTGTGGACTGCATTGACATTATTACCGTCGCAGAACGCAAAACCTTGGTTGATCGTTATATGGTCACCCATAAGCCCGTTGAAATGCTGGGTTCTGCACAATGAAAGCCCTCCTAACACCCATCACCCGCCTGCTATTTGATAAAGGATTTCAACAAAACAAAATTGATTATCAGCATTTAAAAGGCTTTAACATGGCCCGATTGAGTCCCAATAAGGACATCATTCAAGTGCCAATGCCTGAATACATTGAACTTTTCATTAAAGTAGGCCCTTCGTTTACCCTGCATGTGGCCGTTGACGAACACGTTCAACCCGGACAAGTGCTGCAATCAGACGCTTTAGAGCAACACCCAAATTTATTAAGCCCTGTTGCAGGTCAGATTCAATCCATTTATCAAAAAAATGCGCAGTGGGTACTCAGCATTAAAGTCGCCCAAGCTCAACCGCCCTCACCCAAGCCTGCCTCAAGCGATCCCTTAACCTTATCGCCAGAGGCCTTATTGCAAGCCATTGAGCAAGCAGGTGTGGTTGGCCAAGGTGGTGCGGGCTTTCAGACCGTTAAGAAGCTGAAATTGGCGCAAAATGCTGATACGCTCGTGGTCAACGCAACAGAATGCGAACCCTTTGTGCGTTGCGATGAAAGTTTGGTATTGGCTCATTCGACAGAAATCCTTTTAGGCGCACTTGCCTTGGCAAAATGTAGCGACATCAATCGACTGATTATTTTGATCAATCAAACCTATGAAGATGGCATAGAGCAATTGAAAAACGCCATCAAAACACTTAACAATAAAATTGATATTGAAATAATAATTGAAGCAATTCCAGTCACTTACCCCACTGGCAGCGAAAAAACCATCAGCCAAATATTATTCGATTTAGAAGTCCCATCAAAGCACTATATCAGCGATATTAACAAGGTTGTGTTCAATGTTTCAACGTGTTTTGCTGTATGGGAAACGCTTTGGCAAAATAAAATACTCTCTCAACGCGTTATCAGCATTTTCGATGCACATAGCATGCAAATTAACAATTATCGTGTCTATATCGGCACGCCCATTCAAAATCTCTTACAACAATTGGGCTACGACATCCAAAAAGACAGCACAATCGTCGAAGGCGGACCTATGATGGGGCAACCATTGAACGATCACAGTGCTCCAATCCAGCAAACCACCATCGGTTTGATGCTATTTAGCCACAAAAAATCCACCGAACAAAGCCCTTGTATTCGCTGTGGTGCTTGCGAAGAAGTTTGCCCTATCTATTTGTTACCACAAGAGTTATATTATTTTTCTCAAGTAATGAATGAAAAGAAAATGGCCGAACTCAACCTCTTTGATTGCATAGAATGCGGCTGTTGCGCCTACGTCTGCCCCAGCAACATTCCATTGGTGCAATATTACAAATCAGCCAAGAAGCACATCAGAGACGCGAACAACACCACATCATTGGCGCAATACACCCAAAATCGCTATGAACAGCGGGAAACACGCATTGAACAAGAAATTCAAGAACGCGAGCAACGCTTGCAAGCCAAAAGGCAAGCGGCCAAAGCCATGTTGGCGAATGAGAACAAAGAACAAAACCCTGATGACCTTAAAGCATTGAAAAAACAAGCCGTTTTAAAAGCCCAGCAACGCGCCAAACAACTGGCAGAGCAACGCAAAACGCAAAAGACCGATGGTGAAAACCAAAACAAGCCATGAGCCAACACGCCCCATTCATTCATAACGCGCCGTCCGTCAGACGCACCATGTTGATGGTTGTTCTGGCATTGGTACCAGCGTGGCTCGCTTATTACATAGTTTTTGGCGTGGGCGTCATCATTCAAACCTTGCTGGTAGTCGGATTCGCCTATTTATTTGAATTACTCATGTTGAACCTGCGCAATCGCCCTATTCGCCTGTTCATAACCGATTACAGCGTCTTAATTACTGCATTAGCATTGGCCTTTTGCATCCCACCCTATGCCCCTTGGTGGGTTGCCGTCACAGCCATCTTCTTTGCCGTTGTCATTGCCAAGCACTTGTTTGGTGGTTTGGGCTATAACCCATTCAACCCCGCCATGTTCGGCTATGCCGTCGTTTTGATCTCCTACCCAGCAGCTTTGAGCTTGTGGCCAGAATTCAGCCAATGGGGGCACCATGTTGATCTCCAACAGGCTTTGAACTACATATTCCAGCATCAATCTTCCATTAACATTTCCAGCGCCTCACCGCTCGATTTGATGCACAATCGCCGAGAACCCATCAACGCCCTTGCTGATCAACACGCATTCAACCAATGGGGTCAGTCATTTTGGCATTGGTTCAATGTGATATTTGCCGTTTTTGGCATCGTGCTGGTGGCCTTACGCATCGCTGCTTGGCAAATCCCCACGGCCGTATTACTAACCCTGCTCATCATTTCAGGCGTGTTTTGGCTGATCAACCCATTAGAGCACGTCCCACCCTGGTGGCATTTATTCCATGGTGCAACCATGATCGGCGCATTTATCATCGCCACCGACCCCGTCAGCTGTGCCACTTCCTCCAAAGGCAAATGGGTCTTTGGCATCCTCGTAGGCATGCTCATCTTCATCATCAGAGAATGGGGCAATTATCCAGATGCCGTGGCCTTTGCCGTGCTGATTGGCAACCTGAGCGTCCCCCTCATCGATCATTACACCCGCCACAGGGTTTATGGGACTTAAGCCATGATCGATACTCTAACCCGTTATATTAAAAACGCCCGCCTGATACCAATCATCAGCGTTTGCGCCATACTGCTGTTATTGACCGAACAAAACGCCAGACCAGCAATCAATGAAGCCTTAATTCAGCACGAACAACGCCTCATTATTGAGATATTTGCCACTTCAAAGCCCATTTCAATCATTCAACACTCTGCAAACAGGCAAATCATCTGTAAAAACAACCAAGCATTGGGCTATGTTGATAAAATCCGCACAGCTGACGGCTACAGCGGTGCCATCACATTTGTCGTTGGTTTTGGGCCGACAAACGACATCAAAGCATTGCGCGTCATTGAACATCGAGAAACACCTGGATTGGGCGATAAAGTAGAGAAAAGCAAAAGCGATTGGGTCGATCAATTTGATAAACAAAAGACCCAACCCTTCGTACAACAACAATGGGCCGTACGAAAAGATGGCGGAAAATTTGACCAATTAACGGCAGCGACCGTCACCTCCAGAGCCATTGTCAATGCATTGTCCCAGCATTTACAACAGAACAACGCCCCGCCCAAACTTGTGTGCCATGAATAATTACCAAAAAATCATCACGCAAGGCGTTTGGGATAACAATCAAGCCATCGTCGCCTTATTGGGACTATGCCCCCTACTGGCCGTCAGCAACTCAACCGTTAATGCCTTGGCATTAGGACTGGCAACGCTATTCGTCATTAGTGCATCCAATGTATTGATCTCAACCATCCGCAACTTCGTTACCCCAGAAACGCGCATCCCCGCCTTCATCGCCGTGATTGCCACCCTCGTGACCATCATTGAATTGCTACTCAACGCCTTCTGGCACGACCTGTACCTCGCACTAGGCATCTTCGTCCCCCTCATCGTCACCAACTGCGCCATTCTGGGCAGAGGTGAAGCCTTTGCGAGCAAAAACAGCGTCATACCCAGCCTCATCGATGGACTGGCAGTCGGCTTTGGCTTTTTAATCGTCTTACTACTACTCGGCATCAGCAGAGAACTCTTAGCAACGGGTGGCATATTTGCCAATATGCACTACCTATTAGGTCCCACAGTTGACTGGCACATTGAATTTATCGACGGCTTTGGTGTCCTATTGTTCGCCCTACCCCCTGGCGCCTTTTTATTGCTGGGCTTCATCATTGCCGGCTATAACTACATACAAAGCAAAAGAGCGACATACAGCGCCAAGGTGCAACATGAATCAGGATAAACGCACCCGCTTTTTTGACACATTAGCACAAGGTATTCCCAATCCCACCACTGAACTACAATTTAACTCAACTTATGAACTGCTGATTGCCGTCATGCTATCTGCACAAGCAACCGATGTGAGCGTCAATCTGGCAACCAAACCCTTGTTTAAAGCCGCCAACACCCCTGAACAAATGATAAAACTCGGTGAAGATGGCGTCAAACAATACATCAAAAGCATTGGACTATTCAACAGCAAAGCTGCCAATGTCATCGCCACCTCACAAATCCTCATCGATCAACACCAAGGACAAGTACCCGACTCCCGCGAAGCCTTAGAAAATCTAGCCGGCGTTGGCAGAAAAACCGCAAACGTCATCTTAAACACCGCCTTCAAGCAACCGACCATTGCCGTCGATACCCACATATTCAGAGTATCTAACCGCACCAAAATCGCCCCAGGCAAAACACCCCTTGCCGTCGAACTCAAACTGCTCAAAGTCGTCCCCCAACATCACCTCCTTGACGTCCACCACCTCCTTATCCTCCACGGGCGCTACACCTGCATTGCCCGCAAACCCAAATGCACAGAATGCATGGTCGAACCATACTGCGAATACACCAACAAATCCCTTAACTAAACCTTCTCCCCTCCATTAGGAGAAAGGTGTTTTTTGATAGTAATACTCGGAAACTGACTGATTGTACTGCTACATTTAATATACCGATCAACGGCTTACATTGACTGTGAATATGCTAAAATATGCATAACTGCTGGGCCTCATTCTAAGGACATCTAACGGATCTCAATCATGACAAAAACTTTGCAAACCATAGATTGGACAGATCCAAACTCCAAACAATATGAAAACATTATTCCGCATGTAAAATCTGTGGTTTTGGATGCCTACATACAATCTAAAGTTCCTTGGATTGTGACCTATTCAGGAGGCAAAGACAGTTCAATTGTGCTTGATTTGGTTCTAAAAGCGGCTAAAACGCATCCAAATGGGCCTCAGATTTATGTTGTTTCTAATAACACAAGAATCGAAAGCCCACTAGTGATTAATCATCTTAAAGACATGCATTCAATCATCCGAAAACACATAGATTCTACGGGTATGAATGCCTCAGTACACTTAACAGAACCGCCATTAAATAATAGTTTCTGGGTTAATCTAATCGGTAAGGGTTACCCTGCTCCCAATCAGATGTTTAGGTGGTGCACCTCCAGATTAAAAATTGACCCAACAACGGTCTTTACAGAAGAGACTCTTGGTTCTAAAAACGTATTAATGACTGTGGGCACTCGAGAATCTGAAAGCGTCTCGAGAAAAATAAATATTGCCAAGCATGAACAAACGAACTATTACTCCAATCACACAACAAAAGAAAATTTTAGAATATTTATGCCAATTAGGTATTTAACAGATGATCATGTCTGGGAATACTTATCAACAAATGAACCACCATGGGGTGGCGATTATAGGAATTTAATCAACCTTTATAGAGAGGCCTACGGAGGTGAGTGTCCAGTGATTACAGATCAATCACAACTTAATCAACCCAGTTGTGGCGAGCGTTCACCCAGATTTGGTTGTTGGACGTGTACGCTTGTCAAAGATGATTCTAGTTTGAAAGGTTTGATTGAATCAGGACATAATGAACTTTCCGCATTATATGATTTTCGCAACTGGTTGGTCCAAACTCGTAACAATAAAGACAATCGCTACCCTTTTAATCGGAAAGGGCAGGCAAGATATAACAATGGTAAGTTATCTTTTGGACCTTACAGAATTGAATTTAGAAATGAAATATTAAACGCATTATTGAATGTACAAAAAGAAACAAATATGAACTTAATTACTGCCACCGAAATCAGAATCATTAAAAATATTTGGGCGGAAGATCAAATGCTTGTGAAAATGTATAAAGGGTGTAAAATTCCTCTGACACAATCAAACCCAACCGAATACATTGTTGTATAACATTCTTTTATAGACTAACAATGACTCATTTTTCTTTCAGGGCGGAAACCCTTAGTTTTGCTAATATCACCAAAGACATAACCACCTCTTTACATATCCCACAAAACCAAAGAGGGTATTCTTGGGATAAAAAGCCCATATCAAAATTGATTGAGGATATAAACGAAGCTATTGAGTGCAACGACAAAGAATTTTTCATTGGACCAGTAACTTTTCAAATAAAAAATAATTCTGAACATAGCTATGAGGTTATTGACGGCCAACAGAGGCTCACAACTCTTTCATTAATTGAGTATTTTCTTTCAAAAAAAACCAAACAGCCCCAGCTCCCTAAACCTCTCATTAAATTTAGACGCGATGACGACCGAGCGACTTATTTAGATATTATGGGTATAGAAGCAACACACAGCAAAACAAAACTGACCGATGCCTACACAACTATTAAGAAGCTATTTCAGGATTTCAACGACACGCAATATGAAGAATTCTTAGAGTATTTGCATAATCATGTCATTTTTATTGTTATTATTTGTGAAAATGAAGATATATCCTATAAAATTTTTGAGAGCCTAAACGATCGAGGCATGCAACTGTCACCGGTTGATTTGATAAGAAACTATCTTTTTTCAAACCTTAGCGCGTCTAATTTAGAGCAAACATATAAAGCATGGGACGATCTATACAAAACCCTTAAGTCCGTATTAAATAACACAGATGTTGATAAACATATTCAACAATTATTAGCCATAAAACTCAATCTTATAAAAAATAAATGGCTGGAAACAAAATCTTTGTTTCCAGAATTGAAAGATTACATTAACGGGCAAGAGATCAGTACAAAACAGTTTCTTGATATAGCTTGCTCCGACCAGTCAAGTAGCGCTTATATTAGGACCCGTAATTCATCAGATTTACGTAATTCAATGCCGCAATTACAATTAGTCATGAATGATTGTGTCAAACGCTATAAAGTAGTTCAACCTCTATGTTATGTTATGTTTTACAAAAATTTTGACACACCAACTGTAATCAAAATATTGGAGAATGTCAGAGCATTAATTAAAAGAACTTTAATACTGGGCAAACTGCCTGTTCAAAAATATGGGGTACTGCTGACAAGTATAGCCTCCCAAATTTATAATGAAGCTGTTAAAGAATCAGATGCTCTGGCTTATGTCAATAATAGATTAAGAACTCATAATGGGCCAGAAGCCTCAAATTTAAAATTTATTATGGATGATCCATTGTTTATTGAACAGGTGTCTGCTCTACCAAGCATTGATGAGGGTAAAGCAAAAGAAATCTTTTGGGCTTTTTACAACTATTCTAAAGGGGTTAATGACGTTACATTAAAACCTTCTTCGGACATACATATAGAACACATTCTGCCAAAAAAATTACCAGAAAATGGATGGGGAGAATTTACTGAGAACCAACATAAAAATTATTTTCAACGCCTCGGGAATTTAATACTTCTTGATGGGAATAATACTAGTGAAGACACTCAGAAATATTATGTTGAAAAAAAAATGAACTTTAAAAATTCACAATATTTCAACATTGCGTTGTTAGATGATAGTAATGATTGGAATACTCAATCCATCAATGTGCGACAAAGACGTATTGCTGAACAGATGGTTCAAGTTTGGAACATACAAGATTGATTTAGTCATTCTTTTTTCCATAAACAGTAATGAAGGTAATGATAAATTCCTCTAAATTATTGAAATCAATTATTAATTGGAGTCCATCACCTTTGTATAATTCGGGTGAATGTTTCGCTGCATTCCCATATTTATGAATGTCCTCTAAAGAAATTGTGACTGCTTTTTTATCAATTTTATACTTCAACTCAGTTTTGTTAGTATTTAGGGGACTGCTTTTGTCATTCAAAAGATCTTTGTAATAATTTGCAAAATTTTTCTGACTCCTACTAGGATCGCGTTTTTTATCTAAATAGGATAAGCATTCTAAAAATGACCAAGCACCAGCATACATAAGTACAGGATGTCGTTTTAAAGAAACGACACGCAATGATTTATAAAGTTTAGTTAATTTATCATACCCATTTAGTGCATTTATAATCCTCTTAGATTTGTTGATCCGTGTACGCGAACCAATATTTTCATCTTTACTTGTGTCCGTTTCCTCATCTGTGTTTTCACCTACATTACCACTAGATAAGTTCGAACTCTCAACGGTTTTCTTTTGTTTTGCAAGAGTCAATAAATCTTTCATCCACTTTTGACCTGCTAGGTGCACATATAATGATTCCAAATTTGCAGAAAATCCAGTTTTTTCTGCATTTATGTTAAAATCATCCAGATGAAGTTCGCCGTATAATCTATGTCTTTCCTTCCCTGTACTTGTATAAATCTCTCTCGGTAAATTTTTATCAATTGAATTGCCTAATATCAGTCTATTACATCTAAATAATCTTATTCCTGGCTGAGTTGTTGAACCATTTTTCATAACGCTGAAAAAACTTTGGATCCTCTTATCTTCAAATTGAAAATCAATTTCTTTGAAAGTAAGGGATTCCTCATTCTCAGGTTGTAAAAAATGATTAGCGGGGTCTAACTTGAGTTCTTTATCTTTATCTTCATCTCTCTCTCTATACATAACAGTTAAAGATAGAAATTTACATTTCATATAAGTCTGCTTCAAGACGGGCAAGACTTTTGATGCAAGATAATTTATTGAACAATCTCTATCAGTATTTTTAATACTGATTTTAGTAAAATGTGCATTTTCATCTTCTTCACCAGTTGAAATGGGAATTTCTCCCGAATTATCTTTCAAAAATTTATCTAAATCAAAATTCACAATTAAGAGTTTTTTTGAGCCTCGACACGTTGTCTCTAACTTCCATGTTTTCGACAACCAATTTGCTGCAAGCTTCATACCAATACCATGTGTACCTAATGAATTTTTACGCTCTGAAGGTCTTCGTATATTTACATATTTAAAGGCATTTATTATTGCTTCAATATCCATGCCTTTTGCATAGTCCATAATGATGATATCCTTCTTTTCAGGATCGATTTGAATATCTACTTGTAGTTTTTCTAGGTTCTTTTGGTTGGCTGGCCATCCATATGATTGTAATGAATTATCTATAAACTCAGCTAAGGCCGCAGCTACAGTAAATGTTTGTTCTCTTTGCAATTTATACGGTCTGAGACCAAGACTCATGTTAACATTTTCAGTCATGGGGGATTTGATGGTTGTTTTAAATTTTGTATATTGATGAAATTTCTAAATTATTCTAATTCAATCCCGTCGAAATTGCTGTAAAACTAAAACATCGATGTCTTAGCTCCTTTTAGCTAAATTTAGCATATTAGTTGATGCTTTCAAAGTCTCAGGGATTTGATATTACTTTATGAAAAATTTCTATAAGGTCACTAATAATCTTAGGCGAAAAATAATACGACTTATAGAAAATTATATTAATACAAAGTTGCGTTGTTGGATGATTGCAAAGGTTGGAACACTATATTGTCTTGTATGAGATTAATACGTATTGCTCAACTGATGGTTCAAGTATGGAACATTCAAGATTGATTTAGTCATTCTTTTCTCTACAAACAGTAATAAAGGTAATGATAAAATCCTCTAAAACATTGAAATCAATTATTAATTGGGTAGCATCACCTCTGTATGAATCAAGCGAATGTTTCGCTGCATTACCACGCATATGAATTTCATCTAAAGCACTTATAACTTCTTTTTTATTGCTTCTCTTTAACTCAACTTTTTTATTGTTTAACAGGCCTTTGTAAAATGATGAAAAGTTACTATTGTTTTTGTTGTTAGGATTCCGATTTGAATCAAGATAAGATAGGCATTCAAAAAATGACCAAGCACCAGCGTACATCAAAGCCGATCTTTTTTTTAAAGAAGTGTTGCATAACGATTCATATAAATTCTTTAATTTGTCATAGCTCTTTAGTGCATTTGCAATGTCTTTTGATCTTTCAATTTTATTAGATTGAGCCGCATTACCACCAGTCAATTTCAACTCATTCTTGCTTTGAGGATAATTTTTGGCTTGACGTATAAAGCTACTCATCCATTCTTGATCTTCAAGTTTTTTATACAAAATTTCCAAAACTTCAGTAAATCCAGTTTTTTGTGAATTTATGGCAAGACCATCTAGATGGAGTTCACCATATAACCTATTCTTAACTAGATTGTTCTTATAAATATTCCCAGGTTGGTTTTTATCAATAGAGTTTCCTAAAATTAATCGATTTCGTCTATACAATCTTAATCCTGGTTGTTTTGTTGAACCAGGTTTCATGACTCTGAAAAAACCCCGAACTGTTGTATCCTTAAAAGTCAGTTCTACTTTTCTTTCCCAACTTCTACTAATTGAATTTGATTTGAGTTTTTTTTTAGAATCAAATTCAGGGGAAACCAGAGTTTCATTAGGTTCTGTGAAATTTTTATCGGGATCTGATTCAACTTTTGTACCATCGTGATTTATAGAAAGCTCTAAATCCTTATGTTTAAAATAAGTTTGCTCTAAAATGGGTACAACATTTGATTTAAAATATTCTTCTGAACAGTTCTTTTCAGTATTATTAATAGTTATTTCAGTGAAGTGTAAATCTTTATGAATTGTCCTAGATTTAACTTCAACCTGTCCATTGGTGTTATTTACAATCTCATCGACATCAAAATTCAAAGAGAAGCACTGGTTTGAACCACGACAAGTCGTTTCTAATGACCAAGTTTTTGAAAACCAAATAGCTGCTGTTTTCATACCAATGCCATATGTGCCTAAAGAATTGCTACTTTCATCTAAATTTCTTTTGTTTGCATATTTAATAGCGGCATCTAATTGGACTCTATTAATTCCTTTGGCATTGTCTTTAATGACGATTGTCTTGTCTTGCGAATAAATATCAACACTAATTATTAGAGGTTCTTTATGTTTACCTCGGAGGGTTTTCTGCTCAGTATATGATTGTAGTGAATTGTCTATAAACTCAGCCAAAGCTGCTGCTTCTGTAAAAGGATGGCGTGTAAGCACCTCATAAAGCTGCAGACTAGGAGTCGCGTCAATAAATTTAGTCATAAGAAAATATAATTTTTGGTTGGTTTTCAAAATTTAATAATAATTCTAATTCAATAAAGGATAAATTGTTTTAAAACTAAAACATCAGGATCCATTTGCAAGAATCAGGATGATACTCCTCAAGGTTAATTATTTACCATCCCATTTGTACAAAGCAGCTCGCCTTACTTTAGAAATATAAGTTCGTCCATCCTTATGCAGCATTTCTCTCAACAATAGACCTGCAGCTTGACCTGCTACTGTTTTCGCACTCCCTTTAGATTTATTCAAAACTTTGGACTGATAATCATACAGATGTTGAAGAGGTGTATCTTTCCAATCTTTGTTTTTACCACCCATGAGATCACTCAATGAAAAATATTCGTCACTATTGTTTTTTGACCAATCATAAACAGCACCTTGTAGAAATGTTTTTATTGATTCTTTGATCTTTTCGTCTTTAAACCAACGTACCTGTCTTACTGAGACTTCCTCGTGTTTATTTGATAATAGTTTGATTGTCATTTTATATTCCTAATAAAGAGTTAAAAAATATTACTAAACGGTTCTGTCTATTCTATTACATTTGTCTTGGATGATTCGTTGGGTAGAGGGTATAGGCGTAGTTGCTAAGTTGCGCTCAGCACCTTAGAAAATGCCTCTTTGCCATTGATGCCTTCGCTGGTTTTGTGAGTCCACCAACCACAGGAAGGATGGGCTACGACATGGATCCGTGATTGGTCAAAGTTGAGTGCTTCAGATAGTGCTTTATGGGCTTTTTTAGAAAAGAAACAGAGGTGTCTGGGTTCAATGATTGTAATCACTTGGTTGATTACATTTGCTGATTGTTCGATGTCAATGTCGTGAATTTTGAGACTTTTGCCATTGCCAATAGCGGGTCTTTGGAAAGCGTTCATAAAAGCGATGCTTTGGATGCCACTAAAATTTGAGTCTTTCAGTGCTTTATCAATTCTGCCAAACATGACACGTTTGCTTTTAGCATTTATGAAATCATTGACATCCAGTCTGGTGTTGGTACGGCGTATTTCATCTTCATTTAACGCGCTGTTATTGTTGTTATACCAGGCTTCAGGGTCTAGATTGGCGATGCTTTCCTTACTAAATGAATGACACTCTCCTAACAATAAAACGCGGGTTTTTGAGTACTCACTGCCGATGAATGGCATGTGTTGAGGGTATTGTTGATAGAAAGGGATATTCTTTATGGCTTTGTACATGAATGCTCGTGAATGTTTTATCTACTCATCTTTAATTCATTTTGAGTAAACAATATTTTTGCCATATTTTCTATGTGTCTTTTTAAAGGTGGGTAGTTGATGTGATCATAAGCTTGTACGTCAACACTTACTCCAAGCATACTTTCATCAAAAAGCGTGTAGATTCTATCGACTGTTTCCTCTTCAATATTGCCGTATAAGACTAAATCTATATCCGAATAATCCTTGAATTCTCCAGACGCTCTGGAACCAAAAAGACATACTTTTTCAATCTTTGACCAATATTGAATCAAGACTTTGGTAATGGTCTGTATTTCATTTCTACTTAAACCATGATCTTTAAAGGTTGCTGTTTTCATTGTTCGTTCTCGATTGACTCATCAAGTAGCCTTTCATAAAGTTGATCAAATAAGGACAAATGACTACGTTCAATGTTATCTATGACTTTTATAAAAGACGCCTTGTTATACACATGGCTCATTTTATTTCGGTCATCTAAAGCATTCATCCAATCTTCCCTGCGAGTAATAACCTTAGCTTCAATAGCTGCAATGATGACGGCTTTAGGTGTAATTAATTCAAAAACCACGCCATCATTTTCAAGATAATCTTTTAGGGTTTTCCAGGCCAATTGCCAAGCATACTCAAATCTTTGAATGACCCCTTCTTCTTCTAAGGCGGAAAGTTGTCTATCCTGTTTTAATTCTATGGCTTCGCGCAGTAAAGAAAATGCTCGTTTGTAATTATTAAAACGATATTGCCATCTGGATTTTTCTTGCATAATTTGATCCCTTTTCCATTTAATGCCGTTGAGAGCAAATGTTTTCATCAGTTATGAATGACCGTGTATGTAGTCAACATTTAATTGTGACAGTTTCGACTGAGCTTGTCAAAGCAAAATTGCAGGTTGGAGGATGCCAATTGATTGTTGTGACCATATTCCACTTCGTTCGGACTCTCTCGTAAACGAGGGAGGAAAAAGCTCAAAAGTTTTTTGCCTCTTCAAGCACTTTAAAAAATTCTTCTTTGCCATTGGTTCCTTTTAAGGTCTTTCTATGCCACCAATAACAAGTGGGATGAACGACTGAATGGATCAGTGTTTGATCAAAATTGAGTTTTTTTGATAGTTTTTTATATGCTTTTCTTGAAACAAAGCACAGAATTTTGGGTTTAATAATACCAATAACTTGGTTGATTACCTTTGCTGATTGTTTAATGTCAACACTCTCTGCTTCGATGCCTTCTCCCTTTCCACTAGCGGGTCTTTGAAAAGCGTTCATAAAAGCGATGTTTTGAATACCATCATCATAATTAGTCTCTCTCAGTGCTGTATCAATTTTATAGAACATGGCACGTCTGCTTGTTGTTTCTTTAAAATTTTCCACAACCAGGCGAGTATTAGTCCAACGGATTTGATCATCATCTAGGGCAGTTTTATCGTTTTTATACCATTCTTCATGGCGTGTTTTTTGCCGTTCATCTTTTACAAAAAAATGACTCTCGCCAAACAATAAAATGCCTGTTTTGGAATAATCATCACCGATAAAAGGTAAGTATTGATCGTATTGTTTATAAAATTGAATCTTCTTTAACTTTCTGTCATATTTATTATCCATAACTACTCCTGAATTACATTTTTCTCATTTTAATGAAGGTTATCTGTACCGTACCAGACTCTCCCAGGTGTAAGTTAAGAGTTTTCCTTTTTTGCAAGCAGTTTGGTGAATGCTTCTTTGCCGTTGGTGCCTTTTTTGGTTTTTCTGTACCACCAAGCACTGCAGGGATGGACGACGACATGGATGCTGTCGAAAGTGATTTCTTTTGATAATTTTTTATAGGCTTTTTTGGAAACAAAACACAAATGTTTGGGTTTAATAATACTAATAACTTGGTTGATCACGTGGGCAGATTGTTCTACGTCTATGTCGAATACTTTGATGCTTTTGCCATTACCAACAGCAGGTCTTTGAAAAGCATTCATGAAGGCAATATTTTGGATGCCATCGTAGTTTGTGCCATTGACATCTATGGAATCTTTCAGGGCTTTATCAATTCTGCCGAACATGGCGCGCCGGCTTTTGGTTTCTTTAAATTCATTCACAACAAGTCTGGTATTGGTGCGTTTTATTTCTTTTTCGTCTAAGGCTTTATCCGTGTTTCTATACCAGGCTTCCGGGTCGTGGTTGGCGGTGCTTTTTGCATCGAAGAAATGACTCTCACCCAACAATAAAATGCCTGTTTTGGAAAAACTCTCTCCGATAAACGGCATATATTGTGGGTATTGTTGATAAAATGCGATCTGTTCTAATTGTTTGTCCATGGTGACTCCTGTTATTAGTTTTTAATAGTGAGTTTGCGACTCAACCCTTAATTCAGTATAGCATATGTATAGCACTGACATCAAAGACTACCGTAAGTTTTATGTGGACGCTTGGTCTGCCTATAAGGCGGGTTTGTCGTTGACACAGAATCAGCGTTTGGTGGCGGAGGTGATTCGTGATCATCCTGAGCATCATGGGCTTTTTGAGTCGTTGGAAGTGGCATTGAACCATCAGTCGCCGCCCAATCAGCAGAGCCCTTTTGTGCATTTGAGTTTGCATGTGGTGGTGCGCGAGCAGGTGCAGGGTAATATGCCCGTGGGCATTAGCACCTTGTATCAAGAAAAGTATATGGCTTTAAAGGATGCGCATCAGGCTGAGCACGTTTTAATGGCGGCTTTGGCCAAGGCCTTGGCAGTTCAATCGCCCGCCAATGGTCTTGATGCTGCGGCTTATTTTAAGGCCATCAAGGAGGCGTTATGATTAAAAACGTTGATGTAATTGATTTTGCAAAAGTTGGCATCATTGGTGATGTTCATTTAAATCCAGAGCGACCAGAGTTGACGCATTTATTCCAATCTTTTTTGCAGGGTAGAGCGCAACAGTTTGATACTTTGTTCATCATTGGTGATTTGTTTGATTATTGGATTGGCGATGACGCCATGCCATTATTTCAAACTGAGGTTGAGGCGCTGGCGCGCTATGCTCAGAATCACACGGTCTATGTGCAGCACGGCAATCGTGATTTCCTATTAGGAGCGGCTTTTGCTGAACAGACGCATACGCATCTGATAGATGATCCTTGTATGCTTTGTTTTAAGGCTGATGGCAAGGACAAAAGAATCGGTCTGATTCATGGGGACAGTGCTTGTACCTTAGATGTCCAATATCAAGACGTTCGCCAGCAGATGCGCAATCCTGAATGGCAACAGATGGTCATGCAAATGACCATTGAGCAACGATTGGCGCAAGCCAAAGCTTTTAGAATGGACAGCCAAACCATCACACAGGATAAAGCGACCGACTTACAAAAGCCGACAGAGGAAGCGCTTGTGGCATTGTTGAACACCCATAATATGGACGAATTAATTCACGGACATACGCATCAACCGCAACAATATCGTTATAATGACAAGCTGATTTCTGTCGTGGGGGATTGGTCCAACAACCACACAGAAATAGCGGTCTTTTCACAAGAAGGATCGATTGTTTTAGAACATTTTCACATTTGAGGCACATCCAAATGATTCTATCTGAAAAATTAAAGTTGGTAAAACCATCTGTTACTTTAGAAATTACTGCCCTTTCCAAACAACTTAAGGCGGCGGGTAAGGACATCATCGCTTTGAGTGCGGGTGAGCCTGATTTTGATACGCCTGAGCACATCAAGCAGGCGGGTAAGCAAGCCATTGATGATGGTCAAACAAGATATACGGCGGTGGATGGTACCCCAGCATTGAAGGAAGCCATTCAGAACAAGTTACTTCAGGAGAATGGGCTTACGTATGAAATGAATGAGATCTGTGCATCGGTTGGGGCAAAACAGGCTTGCTACAACCTGTGCCAAGCTGTACTCAACGAGGGCGATGAAGCCATCATCCCTGCCCCCTACTGGGTGTCATACCCAGATATGGTACTTTTGGCTGGCGGGCAACCTAAGATTATCAGTTGTGGTATTGAGCAGAACTTTAAGATAACGGCTGAACAGCTTGAGCCCCAGATGAGTGCCAAAACCAAGTTGCTGTTTTTGAATAGCCCCTCAAATCCAACGGGTGCGATTTATTCCGAACAAGAGTTGTTGGACATTGCGGCAGTGCTGAAAAAATGGCCAGATGTGTTGATTGCTTCGGATGACATTTATGAGCATATCATCTTGAACGACAAAACGTTTTTAAACATTGCCAATGTTGCGCCTGAGTTGAAAGATCGTACCATCGTTCTAAACGGTGTTTCCAAAGCCTATGCTATGACGGGTTGGCGCATTGGTTATGCGGCGGGCTCAGCTGAAATCATTGCAGCCATGCGCAAAATTCAAGGGCAAAGCACTTCCAACCCGTGCGCCATTGCTCAAGCCGCTGCAACTGCGGCGCTCAGTGGCGATCAACAGTGCATTCAAGATATGCTCGCGGCTTTTAAGGAGCGTCACGCCTATGTTTATCAAGCATTGAATGCCCTGCCAGGTGTTGAATGTATCTATTCTGAAGGGGCTTTTTACAGTTTTGCCGACATCAGAGGTGCCATTAACAATAAAGGCTTTGCCAATGATGTGGAATTTGCACGGGTGTTATTGGAGGAATCTAATGTTGCCGTTGTGCCAGGCAGTGGTTTCGGGCTCGATGGTTATATGCGCTTATCGTTTGCTTCCTCTTTGGAAACACTCCAGCAAGCCATTGGTCGGATTGAGGCGTTTTTGAAGGCATAGGTGCCATTTGTTGCCTTTTATACGATATATGCCTGAATTCTTGAATTAATTGCACTTTATTGCAATAGTTTCAGCATTTCCTACGTCTTACTATATAGTGGTATGAAAAAATTTCCTTTTTTGTACTTTTTTTAATTTTAAAATTAAAGGTATTATTATGTCTAAGACTAGTAAAAAAATTGCACAAGCAACTTTAGCAGGTATGTTTGCAGCTGGCGTTCTAGCAACCACAGCAGCAAACGCGGCGGTTCCTAGCCAACCCAAGCATTGGGAAAAGTGCGCAGGTATTTCTAAAGCAGGCAAAAACGATTGTGGCGCTTTGGATGGCAAGCACGGCTGTGCAGGTCAAGCAACCAGCACTAACTCAGACCAAGAATGGGTTTATCTACCAAAAGGCACTTGTGACAAAATCACTGGTGGTATTGCCGGCGCAGTTAAGCCAGCAAAATCTTAAAGATTGTCCGGTATGGTTGATTTAAAACCATCCACTCCTGCCCCAATTAAATCTGGGGCAGGTTATTTGCCGATTGGCGTAGGACTGCGCTCTCAGCATTTTGCTGAAGTGATGGAGCACCCGCCTGCTTTAGATTGGTTTGAGTTATTGGCTGATAACCACATCAATTCGGGTGGCAAACCTCTGTACGAGGCACAGAGCATTGCTGAAAAATTCCCCATTAGCTTACATTCCGTTGGTCTGTCCATTGGCAGCTCAGATCCATTAAACAAAGCCTATATGGCTGAATTAAAGAAAATTGCTGATCTGACCAATCCTTGGATCATGTCCGACCATTTGTGTTGGACCAGCGTTCATGGGCAACACGCACACGATTTACTGCCCCTCCCTTATACTGAAGAAACCGTTAAATACGCCAGTCAACGCATACGCCAAATTCAAGATTATTTTGAGCGTCCAATGGCGATTGAGAACGTTTCGACCTATCTTAATTTCAAAGACTCAACCATGACCGAAGGCGAGTTTGTGGCAGCGGTTGCCAACGAGGCCGACTGCTTCATTTTGTTTGACATCAACAATGTCTATGTATCGCACATCAACAATGGCACTGATGTGGACGATTATTTTAAAAAAATTCCAGCAGAGCGTATTGTAGAAATCCATTTGGCTGGGTTTGAGGATTGTGGTGAATACCTCATCGATGCGCATAATAACCCCGTACACCCCAAAGTCTGGGAAATGTACGCCCAGTTTATCCAAGCCAACCACTACATTCCAACGCTGATTGAGTGGGATAACGACATCCCTTCGTTTGAGATTCTTTTCAACGAAGCAAAATATGCTCGATCGCTATGCCAAGCTCAGTAGTTACATGCCCTGCTTCGCTCAAAAAACTGCAAACAGATTTTTGGAACATGGTTCGGACGCCTCAAGCCGAACACGCCAATTTTGTTAACAGACTGACGCCGAGCGCGCAGAAAGACAATCGGCATAACATCTATCAAAAAACCGTCAAACGGGCGCACACAGACGCATTAAGAAGTCGATTTCCTTGTTGTGAAGCCTTATTAGGCAGAACTTTCACCGGCATTGCCAATTATTACTATTTGCAGGAACCTGCGACCTCTTCCAACTTAAACCACTATGGCGATGATTTCATCGATTATTTAAAACAGTATCCAGAAATCCAAAACGATCGCGATTTAATATCCTTGGCGCGATGTGAACTGGCCATTGAAAAAAACTATTTTTCTGAAAATTATCCGCCTTTGGATGCCAATAAATTAACGCAATTTGGCGAAGATTTAGGTGCGGTGAAATGTCGGTTACACCCTGAGTTGGTGACCGTTCATCTTAGCGAGGCGCATTTAAATTTAATTCGTGACAAACACCCCTACCTTGCCATTGATGAGCAGATTGCCTCTGATTGGTATGTGGTGCATGTGGTTGAAGGTCGCGTTGTTTTATCTGCTCAATCAACCGCTTGTATAAAAGCCCTTCGTTTGGCAGCGCACGCAATACCCTTACAAACCGTGCTTAATCGTGTGCCTGAAATGACCCGATTATTTCCCACTTGGCTTCAACATCACTGGGTCATTGACCTTTATACCGATGATGTTTGATCAACAGCAATTGAATCATTTATTCAGATATTGTTTGCAACTGAGCCAACAACATTCAGATGCCTACGATTTATTGCAAAGCTCTGTAGAAACGTATTTGGTCAAACCACCGAAAAAATCAGAATCCAAAATGGCTTACATCAAAACGATCATCCGTCGAAAACGTATTGATGAAATTCGTTGTGCCAGAAAGCTCTATGCATTGGATGACGTTGCCTCAATGGGTTTGGTTTCAGAGATGGATGTGTTGGCAGAGATCATCATCAAAGATGAGCTTGAGTATTTTTGGCAATCATTGGAAGCCATTGATCAAACCATCTTGACGCTTTGGGCTGTCGATGATATGACGACGCTTGAGCTTGCCTCTGAGTTGGGTTTGGCACACGGCACAGTATTATCAAGGATCCACCGCCTTCGAAAAAAGGCGTTGAGCCAAAAAGGCGCATTGATTGCTTCCACAAAGGTGATATTATGAAACATTTGAAAGACAGTATTCGCGAACGGCATGCGCATGCAACACTCTCGGCGAGTGAACTGGCGCAATTGTTGTCCATGCAGAAAAAGAAACAGCGTTCTAAGACCTATATTGCAGTTGCAGCGTCATTCTTAGTATTTGCTGTGGGTTTTTGGTTTGTGGCGCAACAGCCCTCTTCCCAAGCCATTGCCCAAGAAGTGGTGGTTAATCATACCAATGCTAAAACCTTGGAGATTGAAAGTGGACAATTGACGCAGCTAAAGAAACATTTTAATCAACTGAGCTTTGTCCTCAAACCATTCAATCAAGTGGATTTGTCCAAATGGGAAGTTTTGGGTGGGCGGTATTGCTCATTACAAGGCAATAAGGCTGCACAAATTAGACTCAAGCATAAGGAATCTGGGCGCATTGAAACGCTCTATCAAGCACCATATCAAAATTCTAATTTGCAAAAATTAGCTTTGGAAAATCAACCCATTACCAAAATGTCTAACAACATTCAAGTCTCTATGTGGGTCAATGATGGGGTGCTGTTTTCGATGACGCAGTCCTACATGCCTGACATCAGATAAAGCGCGCTAAACTTGCTTGTGCGTGCTGGGCTTTTGGGCGACATTATTTCTAATATATAGGGGTTCTAAGGCTTCGGCTTGAATCCATTCGGACTGTTGTCTCAATGCCAAATCCACCATGCTCTTTGCGCTGATCAAGGATTTATCTGGATGCCAGTAACTGCCTTCAGTATCATAGCTTTTGCCTGCACAGATTTTTTCGGCAGCGCTTTGTGCTTGTTCAAAGGGACCCAGTTGAATAGGTAAAACCATGGTCTTTTGCTCGGCATTGACTTGCCAGAGGCCATAATAACACTCTTGCATTCGAGCATCTTGCACCACAAAAATGTATTCATGCTCTGTTTCAACCCCTTCGGCAATGATACTCAAGCTGCTCAAATTTGCAATGAGTATGTTTTGACTAAATGCCATGGCTTGAGCAATGGCAATGCCGTTTCTCACGCCAATAAAGCTGCCTGGACCCATATCAACAGCAATGGCATCAACATCAGACATGGTTAATTGCGTCGTTTGCATCAGTTCCTTTAACGATGAAAAGAAACTCGATGAATGTTGTTGCACCCCATCTAAAATGATTTCAGACACCACCCCATCTTTGGCAACACCCACCAGCCCTTGGGCTGAACTTAGGCTAATCGTTAAGATATTCATGATGTAATGCCCAGAAGCTTTCAACTTCAGATAGATGCTTGGCACGTTTAAAATTTGGAATGCTGTCTAAGATGTTATTGCCATAACCATGGGTTTGCAAACGGGGGTCGCCCAAAATCAATACGCCTTTATCATTGGCATCACGAATGAGCCGACCAACGCCTTGGCGTAATTGCAAGATGGCGCGCGGCAGATAATCTTCTTTGAAGTGATTCCGATTGTTCTTCTTATACCAGCGTTCGCGCGCTTTGACCAAAGGATCACTGGGTACGGCAAATGGGATTTTGTCAATCATGACGCACGATAATGCGGCGCCTTTGACGTCCACCCCTTCCCAAAAGCTGAACGTCGCCAAGAGTATGGCATTGTCGGACTTTCTAAACGCTTCAAGCAGACGCTGTGGCGCCTCTTCACCTTGAATGAATAACTTAAATTGAGTGTTTTGTTTGAGCCAATCGGTGGCCATATTCAATGATCTAAAGCTGGTGAACAGTAGAAATGAGCGACCTTTGAGTAGTTTGAATATGGGGCTGGTTTGTTCAAGCAGTTTGGCGGTATGCAGTGCGTCATTCGGGTTGGGCAAAGAGCTCGGCATATACAGCACGGCTTGTTGCTCATAGTTAAACGGCGTTTCCAACTTTAGATTGCGGTTGTCTTCAAGTCCTAATCGTTGTTCAAAGAGCGAAAAATCGCCACGAACAGACAAGGTTGCTGAGGTGAACAACCAATGCGATTGTGAGACCTGCAACATTTCTTTGATTCGATTGCCAATGGCAATGGGTGTCAGGTAAATGCGGAAATGCCCATAAACATCAATGTCACACCAGATCACCAAACTGTCTTCTAATGCCTGCATATTGATCAATTTCTGCCAATTGACTCGAATGCTCTGTATTTCAATCAGCACTGCTGGGATTCCATCGCTGCGCTCTTCATGTTCGGTCAATTGCGATTCTAATGCACTTAAGCATTCATCGACTTGTTTGACCCATTGGCTAATGCTGGGCTGTTGCTCGACGATTTGCGACCAAGCAAATCGACCTTCATTATTTTTGAGTGTGCTTTGACCTTGGTCTGCCAATTGTTTTAACTCAACCGCTTGCTTTTCTGCATCCAAGGCATCTGGAATCTCATTGCGAATCATTTTCAAACAATCTTCATGGAGGTTCAATAATTGACGATGACTGACTTGCTCACCAAAGATCATGGCGGCGGTTTCTGGCAGTGCATGGGCTTCATCCACCACAAATTGATTGAATTGGTTAAACAAACCATTTTCGGTCTTTTCACGCATCTTGAAGTCCACACACAGCAGATGTTGATTGATCACCAGTATGTCTGCGCCCATGGCTTTTTTGCGCGCTTTGGCATAAAACTCACTGTAATCGACTTCATCGCTTTGCTTGACTGTCACATAACGCCAGATGGAAGCGTTTTGGGCAACCCTTGGGCAATCGGCTTTGTCACCTGTTTGTGTGGTATTGGCCCACTGTTCTATCTTAAAAAAATCGGCCGCTTCAGCGGCTGTTAAATCCTTCAACAGCTGACGTGTTGACTGCAAACGGGCTTTAGACACGTAGTTGTCTTTACCTTTCAACAGAGCGATTTTCTTACCCACGGGAAAGTGCATCAACAAATTGGGCAGATCGTTGTTGAACAACTGATCTTGCAATACTTTTGTCCGTGTAACGATCACGGATTTGGTGTCTAACAGCAGGATGGGAATCAAATAGGCCAAGGTTTTGCCGACGCCTGTTGGTGCTTCGACCACAAGGTTTTTATGCGCGACGATTGAATCACAATAAGCGCTCGCCATTTGGTATTGCGAGGCACGAAAACTGAAGTCTTTAATCTGTTTTGTTAGGGGGCTTTCGGAACTGAACCAATGTTGTATTTTAGAGTGCAGTTCGGCTTTGGACATTTAAATAGGGGACGGTTTTTGTTTGAAATGCACCAATAGGATTATGGGGCGAGCGACGGGGCTTGAACCCGCGACCACTGGAATCACAATCCAGCGCTCTACCAACTGAGCTACGCCCGCCATTAAGATTGAAAAAAGAGGCATTCTATTGCCCACACTCGACACTGTCAAGCGCTATATTCGGGAAAACAAAATTGACCCATTCAACGGGGTTGACTATAACCCGTACCCACCTCGTATGCAATACATTTGCTGACTCAATTTTGTAGGTTGAAAAATGTCGGAGCAGGAGGCAAGTATTTATTTAATATCAAAAAAATAAAATGGTACAATAACGCCCTAATCAAAGCAGTATAAAGTCTATCGCTAATTGAAAGTGTTCAAGCGCGATTTAATGCTGTTTTTACTGTCATTTCATTGAGAATTTTTTATAGACATCAAGCATAAAATCGGACAATTTAAAACACTGCTCGGTGCCTGACACAAAACTTTTAGTCATTTTTTATATTTAACCAAGATTATTGAATTAAGCATGAAAGAAATCATCACGATGACGAACCAGCAAATTCAAGCGAAGGTTTTAACCATTTCTAAAAATGACATTGATCAACTTGATCCTTTTATTGAAAAATGTTTAGAGGAAAAACTTGATTTTTCCCAGCATTTAATCATTTTGCACATTCCTGATGCTGTGCGTTTGAGCATTCCTGAAATGGCCATGCTGAAAGACACCCTGGTTGAAGCGAAAATCTTTCCAGCCGCCATTATCAGCTCTGATGAAAAAATTCTTGAGTATGCGCAATTCAGTGGTGTGCGCGGTTTCAGCAATTTATCGTCGCTCAATCCACCAATGAATGCATCGGTTCATAGACCAACACCCTTTACAGGCTCAGGGGCGGCCGCCTTTGTGCCTAGACCCATTATTGCACCGCCAAAACCTGAAGCGTCACCATTGAAAGCGGACAATTTTGAGAAAATGCCAGCATTGTCAACCGACCAAGCCCCCAGTTTTGACAGCCAAGCGACCTCAAAACCTCAGCAGTCAGCTGCGAACAATCAAAATGAACCAGTTTATGTGCGCAAGCCCTTAAAGAAAGGCGAACGCATTCGTAATGAGTATGGCGACATCATTGTGTTGGCACCCGTTGAGAAAGGGGCCGTCATCGCAGCCACGGGTGATGTTTATATTCATGATCTTTGTGAAGGCAGTGTTTTAGCGGGCATAAACAATAATGCTGATGCCATGATTTATACCAATCAATTAGTGGCGGAAGCGCTTTCAATTGGTCAATTGTATGCAACCCAAGATCAGTTTAAAAACGTTCGCAAAGACATCCCCCTCAAAGTTTCATCCGAAGGCACGCGCTTACGCTTCATTGGCTTAACCCAACCACTGACCTTACCCGATGAGCAAACGCCGCAATCTGCTAAAACACCTGCGCCACAAACCGAACAACACTCAGCACCTAAAATTGATGAGTTGGACACCGTTAATCAAATCAGTCAAAAGAAATGGGCTGAACCAAAATTTACCTCTTCAGAAAACCCTTAATATTTAAAAAATTATGCTACAAACCATTCGAAACAAATCCAAAAATTGGGCCTGGCTAATCGTTGTCATCATTAGTGTGCCTTTTGCCTTTTGGGGCATTGAACGATTCCAAACCGACGATACCGATGAAGTGATATTCACGGTGGGCGAAAGAGACATCAGTCGAATGAACTTCAGCCGCAATTTTATTGCACAAAAACGCCAGTTAGAAGAGCAGTATGCCGATGAATACAACACCCGTGTTGATGAGGAAGCCTTGAAGCAACAAGTGTTTCAAAGATTGATTCTCTCTGGCATGATTGAGTCAGCGGCTGAAGAATTTGGCTATGTTGTAAACGATGGCCAATTGGCGCAATACATCAAATCACAATCGGTTTTTCAAGACGCAGACGGCCAGTTTGATCTTGAACAGTACAAAACTTTCTTAAATCTCAATGGATTTTCACCAAATGTCTATGAATCAGAAATCCGTTGGAATCTTAAAAGCAATCAAATTCGCGAGTCTCTCATTGGCAGTAATCTGATTACCAACTATGAAATAGAACAGTTTTATGAAATCAGTTCGCATGAAAGAGAATTTGCTTGGGTACTCATACCATGGCGCCAAGAATTGACCAATGTTTCTGTAGAGCCTGAAGAAGCTCAGGCCTATTATTCAGAAAACCAATCCGCATTCACTGTGCCTGAAAAAGTCAAAATCGATTACATTGAGTTGGATGCCGATGCTTTGGCCGACGCCATTGAAGTCAGCGATGAACAAGCTGAAGCATATTATGCTAATAATGAAGAAAGTTTCAGAACCGCTGAAGAGCGCAGAGCCCGCCACATTCTTTTTGAATTAGAAGACAAAGCGCTGGCCGAAGAAGTTTTGGCTTCATTAAATGCTGGCGCAGACTTCAGTGAATTGGCCGAACAGCATTCAATTGATGCCGCTTCTGCCGAATCGGGCGGAGATTTGGGCTTCTTTAAACGCGGCATCATGGTTCCCAGTTTTGATTTGGAAGTGTTTGGTATGGAAATTGGCGATCTTTCAGAGCTGGTTGAAACGCAATTTGGCTACCACATCATTCAATTGGACGACATCAAAGCAGGCGAACAGCGGTCCTTTGCCGAAGTCGTTGATGAAGTTAAAGATGAGTTCAAGAAAAATCAAGCGCTTGAGGCTTTCTTCACTTTGCAAGAACAAATGGCAACTGCTGCGTTTGAAAACACCTTATCTTTGGAGCCCATTGCTGAAATCGTTCAATTACCCATCCAAACCACGGATTGGTTTACGCGTGAAGAAGGCACTGAGTTAGCAGAGAATTCGAACATACGCAACGCCGCTTTTAGCGATGAAGTCAAAGCCAAAGAAAATAACAGCCAGTTGATCGAACTTTCGCCCACCAGAGTGGCGGTGATTCGAGTCAGTGACACTGAAGCGGCTTTTGTCAAACCTTTTGAAACCGTTGAACAAGAAATCAACGGCGAACTCATCAAACAAAAAGGCAGCGATCTGCTCGTAGAAAAAACCAGTGAAATGATTAATAAATTACAGGGTGATGAGGCGTTGTGGACGGATGTTAGTACGACTTTTGAAATCTCAACAGGCTCGCTTAAATTTGCTTTTAGAAGTGTCGATGATGCCCAAAGTAATTTAGAAGAAGTCATTTTTGACAATATTTTTCAATTGCCTCGTCCATTTGCCGACACCCCCCCCTTGTATCTCGCCAGAAGAGTTAGCACAGGCGATGTGTTAATGGTTGCTCTGCGCGCATCTAAACCAGCAGATATCAAAGACCTTGAAGATAAACAACAAGAACTCCAAGAACTGCTATTAGGATTTCAACGAGATAATGATAGAATAGCCATTCTTGAATACCTACAAAGCAAATATGAAATTGACACTTTAGATATTGCTTTGTAAACAATTGAATGATCTGATAAACCTCAACACACTTAATCTTTTAAACCCATAGGTACCTATATGAAACACACGCTTCCCGCTCTTAATTTTGCTTATGACGCATTAGCCCCCCACATTGGTGCAGAAACCATGGAATTGCATCACAGCAAACACCATCAAGCTTATGTTGATAATCTAAACAAACTCATTGCTGGCACAGAATTTGAAAGCATGACTTTGGCTGAAATTGTGGTAAAAGCGCCTGCAGGTGGCGTTTTCAACAATGCTGGTCAACACTGGAATCATACACAATTTTGGGAAATGATCGCACCAGGTGGCGCTAATGCCCCTTCAGGTGCATTAGCCAAAGCCATTGACCAACAATTTGAGTCTTTTGACAACTTTAAATCTCAATTTGAAACCACAGGCATTACTACTTTTGGTTCGGGTTGGGCTTGGTTAGCACAAGCTGAAGACGGCAGCCTTTCTTTGTTGAGTTCGCCTAATGCGGATAACCCCTTACGCCATAACAAAACAGCCTTACTTGGTGTCGATGTTTGGGAACATGCCTATTATGTTGATTATCGTAACAGACGCCCTGAGTATTTAAAGAACTTTTGGAATGTTGTCAATTGGGATAATGTTGCATCACGCTTTAAAGGGTAACAACAAAAATCTATGGATCCATTAAATCATCAAATCAACCAGCAAGCCCTTGACCTGGCTAAAGAAATATTAGAGGACAAGAAAAAACAAAGACGCTTTCAATTACTCAGCAAGCTGATTTGGGCTTTCATCATCGTTGGGATTTTTTATTCGATTTTCTCGGGTATTTCATCCATTGCGACCAGTGCGTCTTCAATGCAAGGGGGCTCATTTGATGAAGAAAAACCGCATATTTCTAAGGTTGATTTGGTGGGTCCTATGTTTGAAGGCTCACCGGCAAGTGCTGACATAGTCATACCAGCCTTAGAACAAGCATTCAAAGCACCAATGTCTAAAGCGGTGTTCATTCAAGCAAATTCTCCAGGCGGTGCACCCGTACAATCAGCCACCATTAACGATGCCATCATTCGCTTGAAAGCACAGTATAAAAAGCCCGTTTATGCCATCATATCCGATCTTTGCGCTTCTGCTTGCTATTACGCCATAGCGCACGTTGATACCATCGTTGCCAGCCCAGTCAGCTTGGTTGGATCCATTGGTGTCAGATTAGAGAGCTATGACCTGAGAGGTTTGGCTGAGAAAATTGGTGTTAAACAACGCTTGCTCACCGCTGGCGAATATAAGGCACTGCTCGATCCGCTTTCCCCTCTGCCAGAAGAAGTTAAAGCACATCTACAAAAAACCATTGATGCCACTCACCAAGAGTTCATCAGCGTGGTGAAATCAGGCAGAAACAACAAAATAGCCGAAGATGCAGAAGTATTTAATGGTCTGATTTGGGGTGGCAATGAAGCCCTACAATTAGGCTTAATCGATGCGTTTGGAGACAATTACAGTATTGCTAATCAGGATTTTAATGGCATGCCATTGGTTGATTACAATCCTGAAGCCCCATGGATTGAAAGGATTATGGAGCTTTCAGAACGAACATTGGCTTTGTTGACGTCCAATAATAATGGGTGGCAACTCCGCTCAATGCATTAAAACGCCTTCAGGCAATCAGTGAAAATAATCGTTGGCCTCTCAGGCGGTGTTGACTCCTCTTATACAGCCTATCTGTTAAAACAACAAAAGTACACAGTCGAAGGGCTGTTCATGAAAAATTGGGCTCAGTCGGACGACGAAGACTGTCCCGTCGCTGAAGATTTACGCGATGTTATGCGCGTTTGCGAACATTTAGACATTCCACTGCACATAGAAGACTTCTCCGAAGATTATCGCAAGCATGTGTTTGATGACTTTTTAATAGAATACCAAGCGGGCCGAACGCCCAACCCCGATGTGTTTTGTAATAGCCGCATAAAATTTGCTGTATTCTTACAACAGGCCTTAGCCTTAGGGGCAGATAAAATTGCAACGGGGCATTATGCCAAAATCGTTCACGCTGATGATCAGTACCAACTGCATTGCGCGCGCGATGGCAACAAAGATCAAAGCTATTTTCTACACCGCCTCAGTCAAAATCAATTAGCACACGCCCTATTTCCCTTGGCAGACATCGATAAACAAGACCTGAGACAATATGCCAAGGATGCTGGCATTCACACCCATTTGAAAAAAGACAGCACGGGCATATGCTTTATTGGTTCCAAATCGTTTAAAATCTTCATTCAAAAATACATCGATCAACGACCAGGCCCCATCAAAACCGTTGATGGACAAACAATCGGTGCCCATCAAGGGCTGTTCCTGCACACCATCGGCCAAAGAAAAGGTTTACAGATTGGCGGTTTAAAAGCCTATGAGGCCATGCCTTGGTACGTAGCCGATAAGGACATGGCCAGCAATACCCTGATCGTTGCTCAAAAAGGCGATCCAGCACTGTTCCACAATCACCTCGTGGCGACAAACACCCACTGGATCAATGAACCGCCTGTGCTCAACCGACCCTATCAAGCAAAGATTCGTTACCGACAAGCCGCACAACCGTGTGTGATTACCCACATGGGTGCGGATGACATCCATGTTCAGTTCAGTCAAAGCCAACAAGCCATTACCCCTGGACAATCTTTGGTGATTTATGACAATCATTGCTGTTTGGGTGGCGGCATTATTACCGAACGTTCAAAATCCTAATTTGAAATGTTAAAATACAGCTCACACTTACCTACGGAGAAACAATGACCCATTCGTACAATGCAAAGAAAACCTTAACTGTTAACGGCAAAGACCACGATTATTACAGCGTTCAGGCGCTCAAAAATGCGCAGAAACTGCCCTATTGTTTGAAAATCATTTTAGAAAACCTACTCCGCAATGAAGATGGTAAGACCGTTGGTCGCAAAGACATCGAATGGTTCGAAAATTGGACACCAGAGAACACCGATAACAAAGAAATTGCTTACCGCCCTGCACGCGTGTTACTGCAAGACTATACGGGCGTACCCGCCATTGTCGATTTGGCCTCAATGCGCGACGCAATCATCGAACTGGGCTCTGACCCTTCAAAAATCAACCCGCTTCAACCTGCTGAATTGGTGATTGACCATTCTGTGCAAGTGGACGAGTTCGGCAGCAATAACGCCTTAGATTTAAACACCAAGTTAGAGTATTTACGAAATAAGGAACGCTACCAATTTTTAAAATGGGGACAGAATGCTTTCAGTAACTTCAAAGTGGTGCCACCCGGTGCAGGCATTGTCCACCAAGTCAATTTAGAATATTTGGCCCGTGTGGTTTTTGAAAACGACCAGCACGAGCTTTATCCCGATACCGTCGTCGGCACCGACTCACACACAACCATGATCAATGGCTTAGGCGTATTGGGCTGGGGTGTTGGCGGCATTGAGGCAGAAGCTGCCATGTTAGGACAACCCATTTCAATGCTTGTGCCCAAGGTGGTTGGATTTAAACTCACTGGGCAGTTAGCCGAAGGCGCAACAGCGACCGATCTGGTCTTGGTCGTGGTCGAAATGCTGCGTGAGCACGGAGTGGTTGGAAAATTCGTTGAATTTTATGGCACGGGCATCGCCAATTTGTCATTGGCAGATCGTGCCACCATTGGCAATATGGCACCCGAATACGGCGCAACGTGCGGCATCTTTCCAGTAGATGAAGAAACTTTGAACTACATGCGCTTGTCCAATCGCTCAGATCACAGCATCGCCTTGACCAAAGCTTATTACCAAGCACAAGGGATGTTTTTAACCGAAGACTGCGTAGAATCTGAATATAACGAAACCATTGAATTAGATATTTCTACGGTCGTCCCAAGCATTGCAGGCCCCAAACGCCCGCAAGATAGAATTTCCTTAAGCGAGTCAAAAACAGCTTTTAACAAGTCTTATGCCGACACCTATGGCAAAGACAAAAAACAAGCCACAGTTCAATCAAATGGCCAATCATTTGAACTGATCGATGGCGCTGTGGTCATTGCGGCGATTACCTCGTGTACCAACACTTCAAATCCTTCCGTTATGTTGGGTTCTGGACTGGTCGCAAAAAAAGCACGGGAACTAGGGCTTCACGTCAAACCGTGGGTCAAAACTTCATTGGCACCTGGATCCAAAGTTGTGACAGAATATCTCACCAAATCTGGGCTTTTGGATGATTTGGAAGCCATGGGCTTCAATGTGGTGGGTTATGGTTGTACCACTTGTATTGGCAACTCTGGTCCATTGCCTGAGGCTATTTCCAAAGCCATTAACGACAATGAATTAACGGTTTGCTCGGCATTGTCAGGCAATCGTAACTTTGAGGGACGGGTTCATCCAGAAGTCCGAATGAATTATCTCGCCTCACCCCCCTTAGTGGTTGCTTATGCCATTGCTGGTCGCATGGACATTGACCTCTACAACGAACCACTCGCACAAACGGCAGATGGCAAAGACGTTTATTTGAAAGACATCTGGCCGACAAACAAAGAATTGGCAGACACTGTGGCCGACTCTGTGACCAAGGCGCAATTTCAAAGAACCTATGAAACCATTTTTGACGGTGAGCTCAATTGGCAAAAACTGCATTCGAGCACAGAAGCAAAATACAATTGGCCAGAATCAACCTACGTCCAAAAACCGCCATTTTTTGACAAAATCACTGAACAACGTGCACCCGTTAATGAAATTGAAGGCGCCCATGCTCTGGGGGTTTTTGGTGACACAGTGACCACTGACCACATTTCGCCTGCGGGCTCGATCAAAGAAGACAGCCCAGCTGGCGCATATCTAAAAGCACATGGTGTGAGTCGTGGCGACTTTAATTCCTATGGGTCACGTCGCGGTAACCACGAAGTGATGATGCGCGGCACCTTTGCCAACATTCGCATTCGCAATTTAATGTGCGAGGGTACCGAAGGTGGCATCACCAAACACGTGCCCAGTGGCAAGGAAATGAGTATTTTCGATGCTGCCATGGCGTATCAAGTATCGAATACACCATGTGTGATTATTGCAGGCAAAGAATACGGCACAGGCTCTTCTCGTGACTGGGCCGCCAAAGGTCCTCTACTCCTTGGTGTACAAGCCGTCGTCGCTGAATCCTTTGAGCGCATCCATCGAACCAATTTGGTGGGAATGGGCATCTTGCCTTTGCAATTTAAGGATGGCGATAGCCGTGAAAGTTTAAAGTTGACGGGCTTTGAAACCTATAAAATCAGCGGCATTGAAGACGGTCAAAGTAAAACCGTACAAGTTGAAGCCACGCCCAAAGAAGGCCCTAGCATTACATTTGAACTGCTGGTACGCATTGATACCCCGCAAGAGGTGGAGTATTATCAAAATGGTGGCATTCTGCAATATGTATTGCGTCAGTTAGCCACCACTTGATGTAATAAGGTCTAATCGTCGATTTTAAGCGTATGAGATCAGCGCATATTTATGCTCTAAATATTCATCAATGCCGTAAATTGATCCTTCTCTGCCTATGCCAGAGGATTTAACCCCGCCAAAGGGTCCAAATTCATTCGATAAAATGCCTTCATTAACGCCAACCATGCCCGATTCTAAGCCTTCTAAGACGCGTTTGATGCGACGGAAATCCTGCGTACAGAAATAAGCTGACAAACCAAATTCCGTGGCGTTGGCCTGCTCAATAACCTGTGCTTCATCATCAAATGTAATGAGCGGCGCCACAGGACCAAAGGTTTCTTCACAAGAAAAAATGGCATCGGCAGCAACATTCGCCAGGATGGTTGGCTCAAAGAAATTACCCCCGCGCTCATGACGCTTGCCGCCCATTAACACTTCGGCACCAGAAGCCACACTGTTTTGGATGTGCGCTTCTACTTTCTCTCTGGCTGCATCGTTAATCAGTGGGCCTTGGTTCACCCCTTCAGTAAAGCCATCGGCCACAATAAATTTGCCAACTTCTTGTTGTAGTCGTTCAGCAAACTCATCATATATTTTGCTGTGAACAAATATTCGATTGGCGCACACGCACGTTTGTCCTGTGTTTCTATATTTTGTTGCGATCACCGCTTTGATGGCTGTGGTCATATCTGCATCATCAAATACGATGAATGGGGCATTGCCACCCAACTCCATCGACATGCGTTTTACCGTTGAAGCACTTTGTTCCAACAATATTTTACCGACTCGTGTTGACCCAGTAAAACTGATCTTACGCACTAAGTCTGATGCGCTCATGGTCTGACCAATAACACTGGATTGATTTGAGGTCACAATTTGGCACACATTCTGAGGCAGTCCAGCTTGTTCTAACAACTTAACCAACGCCAGCGCAGAATATGGCGTTGAAGCAGAAGCTTTGATCACCACACAGCAACCCGCTGCCAATGCAGGGGCCACCTTGCGCGTAATCATAGCCAAGGGAAAATTCCAAGGGGTGATGACACCAACCACACCAACAGGTTCTTTGGTAAATTGCAACTGGGCGCTGTCTGAATAATTGCTCATGATAGAGCCGTGAATGCGTTTTGCTTGCTCAGAAAACCATTGCGAAAACTTTGCTGAATAAGCCACCTCTCCCCGCGCTTCTGCCAGCGGTTTCCCTTGTTCTAACACCATGAGGCTCGCCAAGTCTTCAGTATTTTGCATGATCAACTCATACCACCGATTGAGAATCGCATAACGTTCATTGGCAGTCGATTTTTTCCAAGTCTGAAAAGCTTGGTGCGCACTGAGTATGGCCTCATTGGTCTCATCCGCGCCCATATTTGGCAAAGAACCCAATGCCGTAAGAGTTGCGGGATTAAAGACTTCAAAACGATTGCTGTTCGATTGCCCTGTCCATTCACCGGCAACGAAGCCCTGCTCTATGAATAATGCTTTGTTTTTAATTCTGTCCATTGTTCCTCTGTGTTGTATAAATTGATTAAAATGTTCAGTATAACGTCATGATTTGAATGCCTATCAACAAAGCTTCTTATCATGCCACAATGGGCGTATTTTAAGTTATCACGCCTCAATCATCATAAAGATATAAACAATTCCCACAATCTGGGCCAACCGACCGCTTAGTATTACCCATCAAGCTAAGCATACGCCCTATTGATTGAACGATTTATCAAATTGCACTCGAAGAGTTATTACAATATTTAAACAATGTGAAATGAGCCGACGAATAGCTCAGATGATAAGCCGTTAAGAATAGAACTATAAGACAGATTAGAAACCAGATAGACTTGCAGAACGCGACCGTTAAAAAATGCTCCCCCCTCCATTTAGGGAGAAAGGGGGAAGCAACACGTAACACATTTGTTCTGTTATTTATCCTAAAGAAATGCGTTGACGCAAATTTTAATAATTCGACCACAAGTGATCAATAAATAGATTTTAATGGCATTTTTGTGATTTTGAAGACTAACATTCACTGATAGACCTCCAAATTTAAAATGCATTTTAGGTTTTAACGACATCACAGTCTCCTTATACAAAAAAAAGAGAAACCACGACATCACCCAAAGGGAAACATGATTTCCCTTAAGGGTTAAAAAGCCAATGGTTTAAAACCATTGGCGGATTTTGATAAAGATTAACTCATACTCAAAAACAGCGGAATAACAATGTCAAGCACAAGGCTTTAGACATTCCATAAAGGCACTTATAAGCACCAAAATGGTTTAATCCCATCAATTCTAAGGTTTTGCTAATCTAATGCTGTTAATTGCTAATGCTTTGATTGCTCAATTCATCAACAATGCAGCGGGTTTGAAACGCTCATATATCCTCCTTAACGTTCATTCAGATACAGAGCCACCTTTATCGGGTAACGATGTACCCTTAGGGTGTGTTTTAAATGATCTCTGATTTTCAAATCGCAGCCAAAAGGCCCAGAGTGCAGATTATTTTCAAGGGGCATAATATAACCCTAAAAAAGCCCAGATGCAACCCTTATTTAGCACTTTGCCCGATAGTGCCCTATTATCAGTATAAAACAGCAAAAAACCACCGCAAAATTGAACACAAAATCAGAGTTTCTGAGGATGCCAAAATTAAATGTGGTATTGAGCACATTAGAGCCTAATCAAAAGATATGAATTGAATTTTTTGTCTGTTTATCAAGTGGAGTACTGTAATACTCTGCTAATAATGGTTTTTTCATCTAAAATGGCGTTTTGTTGTCAATATTCATACTGATGCTCAACGATAAACCAATTATGCATGATGATTTTCTGATTAAAACCCTGGACCACAAGCAAATTTCTGATGTTGCTCTGGATGGCACTCAGGGGAACAATCGACGATCTGGGGAGAATTTAATCAAAGCAAACAATGATTTGCATGCCATTCTCATTTGGCTTGATTTGTACGATGATTCACCGCAAACGTATCGCAGCTATATCAAAGAAATCGAACGTTTATACGCCTGGTCCATCATTGCCAAGCAAAAGCCCTTTTCTAGTCTCAGCATTAGCGATATGACGGAGTACCGCCGTTTTTTAGCCGCCCCGACGCCCAAAGAACTTTGGTGCGCGCCTAAAAGACCAAGAAATCACAAGCATTGGAAGCCTTTCACCAAAGGACTAAATAAATCCAGTGTTGCTCTAGCATTTACAATCATTGGTCGTTGCTTTACTTTTTTGACGGATGCTGGTTACTTAAATGGCAATCCCATTCGATTGATGGGCAAGTCGGGTCATCAGAATGTCGATAAAAGAGCCAGCATTGAACGATATCTGTCCCAAGAGACTTGGACGTTCCTATGGGGTTTCATCACCGACAAAACGCCCAAAACCACTATGGAACATCTCAAATACGAGCGGACTCGGTTTATTTTTGCCTTGTTGTATTTACAAGTGCCTCGTGCCAGTGAAGTGGTCAGCCATGCCATGAACAGTATTTATAAAGACCGTGGCCAATGGTGGTGGCGTATGACGGGCAAAGGCAATAAAACGCGAAAAGTGCCCTGCTCCGATGAAATGATTGAGGCTTTGGGGCGTTATCGTCAGTCACGGGGTTTATCGACATACCCGACCCCCACATCAAGTGAACCTCTGGTTGCATCCTTAACGGGTGAGAAATTCCTTTGCACCGATTCAATCTATAAACTGGTCAAACAAGTCGTCAGCGATGCCGCGCAAGTGTTAAAGCAGCAAGACGAAGCGGCAGCGACCAAATTAGTACAAGCCTCTACGCATTGGTTTAGACACACTGGACTGACGCATTTGGCTGATAATGGCGTGGACCTTCGATTTCTTAAAGCAACGGCGCGCCATGAAAGCATTGAAACTACTCAGCGTTACTTACATATTGAGGATGATGCTTGGCAGCAAGAACTCAATAAAAAGCGTTTATAATGCGATTTAAATCATTGCTATGCTGAGTAATAGTTCCACCCTCTTTTTATTTATCACCACATTTTTTGTGGTGTCCATCACACCCGGTATGTGCATGTTGCTATCAACCATGATGGGCATTACCATTGGTGTGCGCAAAACCATGTTTATGATGGTTGGTGAGCTCATTGGGGTATCGCTTGTGGTCATTGCAACTTTGGCGGGTGTTGCCTTATTCATTCTGGAGTACCCTGAGTTGTTTTGGGGGCTTAAGATCGGCGGTGCGCTTTATTTGAGTTTCTTAGGCATTCAGCTGTGGCGCTCCAAAGGCAAAATGGCCTTACAGGACTTCAATACATCGTCCATGAATGTACATCCGTTTGCATTAGCGTCTCAAGGCTTTATCACAGCGGTTTCAAACCCCAAGGGCTGGGTGTTCTTCATTGCATTACTGCCACCATTTATTGACATCAGCCGCCCTATTGCTCAGCAAGGCACCTTTATGCTGATGATCATATTAACCTTGGAAACCCTGTGTATGTTTGTCTATGCGCTGGGGGGTAAAGCTTTGCGGACACTGCTGCTCAAGTCTGCCAATGTTCGCCTCATCAACCGCCTTGCCAGTGTTATGATGATTGCCATTGCCATTTGGCTGGTATTGAGTTAGACCTTCATTAGTCTTCTTTGAAACGATTATAGAATCCGTATCATACAATCTTTGGAAATTGTATTGAGTGATACAATGAGCCCCTACGGATTTAAGCAGTTATATTCATGACAAACTCAAAAAATTGGCATCCAACCACATCGATGATTCGCACGGCTTCACCGCGGTCTGACCAAGGTGAGCACAACGAAGCGCTGTATCTCACTTCCAGTTTTACTTTTACCAGTGCAGAACAAGCCGCTTTAAGGTTCAGCGAGCAAAAGAAAGGCAATATTTATGGGCGTTTTACCAACCCCAATGACCAGACTTTTGCCAAGAGGCTGGCCTGTTTAGAAGGCGGCCAGTACGGCATTGCCACAGCATCGGGCATGGCGGCCATTCTGACTGCAACCTTGGCGCATTTGAAAGCCGGCGACCACGTGCTCTGTGCCGATTGTGTCTTTGGCACCACCATTGGCTTTTTTAGAGATTTGATGGCCAAATTTGACGTCGCTGTCACCTTTGTGAAATTGAGCGACAATGATGCATGGGAACGATCTGTCAAACCGAATACTCGCCTGTTTTTTTGCGAAACGCCGGCGAACCCCACCACTGAAATTGCTGATTTACAAGCCTTATCTCAAATAGCGCATAAGCACAATGCTTTGTTGGTCGTTGACAATTGTTTTTGCACCTGTTGTGTCCAACAACCGCTCAAACACGGTGCAGACATCGTTATGCACTCTGCGACCAAGTTTATTGATGGTCAAGGACGTACCTTGGGTGGTGCCCTCGTATGTAACGATGAGGCATTACATAAGCTACATTATGGGGTGATTCGATCTACGGGCATAGGGATGAGTGCTTTTAATGCTTGGACCTTAAGCAAAAGCTTGGAAACCTTGGCGTTGCGTATCGAAAAACATTGCCACAATGCTCAAGTATTGGCTGAGCGTTTGGATGCACACCCTGAAATTGTCAAGGTCAATTATCCAGGCTTAGCCTCCCACCCCCAAAGGGCCATCATAGAACGCCAGCAAAGCGCAGGCGGTGGTGTGCTGTCATTTGAGGTGAAAGGCGGTCGGGAAAGCGCATGGAAATTGATTGATCAATGCCAATTACTATCAATCACCGCCAATTTAGGTGATGCCAAGAGTACCATTACCCACCCAGCAACGACCACCCACTGGCGAATGGGAGAAGACCAACGTAAGGCCACAGGCATTTCTGAGAACTTGATTCGAATCTCAGTCGGCTTGGAACACGTTGACGACATTTACAACGACATCAGTAAAGGATTATGACGCTAAATAAGACCCAAAAACGCCATCTCAGGCAATTATCACACCAAGGGCTTGCGCCTACGGTGCAAGTGAGCCAGAACGGCTTGAGTGAAGCATTTCTTGAAGAAAGTAAAAACATGCTCGATCGCCATGAGCTTTTAAAAATCAAATATGCCATAGACGATAGACAGCAACGCAAACAAGCGTTTAACGAACTGCTTGAACAATTAGAAGCGCAGAGCATTCAGAGCATCGGTAAAACCCTGCTTATTTTTAAAAGGAATCTTAAGAAGCCTGTTATTGCTCTACCGAGCGGTTGATTGTCATGGCACAATCTGCCAGTTCAAAAAGATGGCTCAATCGGCAAAACGCTGACCCTTATGTCAAACAAGCGCAGAAATTGGGCTATAGATCACGGGCGCTGTTCAAATTAGAAGAAATTGATCAAAAATACGGCCTGTTGAAACAAGCACGTATGGTGGTTGATTTGGGTGCTGCGCCAGGGAGCTGGTCGCAGTATGTGGTCAATCGCACTCAGGCTCAAGTCGTGGCTTGCGACTTATTACCCGTTGATGCCATGGCCAAGGTCGAGTTTATACAAGGCGACTTCACCGAACAACAGACAGTCGATGCCATCTTGGCAAAAATTGCCCCACAAAAAGCCGATGTCATCTTATCTGACATGGCGCCCAATATGAGTGGCAATAAAGTGATTGATATTCCAAAATCTGCCTATCTCGCCGAATTAACCTTAGCACTGTGTGCACCCTTGTTACGACCCAATGGTCATTGTGTGATCAAATCATTTCACGGGACGGATTTTGAAGTGCTGATTAAATCGATGCGCGCCAATTTCAAACAGGTTAAGACTTTTAAGCCTGAAGCCAGTCGTAAAAAAAGCAAAGAAGTCTATTTAGTCGGTCTGCAGTTTGTCGCTGACTGATTCCTATTGCCGCATCAAACTGTCAATTTCAGGTTTGGGTTGGCCTTTGAGCCAGCGCATTGGGGTAATGTCTATGCCCCCTCTTCGGGTAAACGCCATAATAACCGAAAGCTTTTGAAAATCCCCCGCATTAAATATGTGGTTGAATATTTGTTCGCAACAGTTTTCATGAAAATCAGCATGTTTTCTGTAGCCTAACAAATAGGTCAACAAGCTGGTGGGGTTCAGCAGATCACCCACTGTGGCAATCATTACGCTGGCGTAGTCGGGTTGATGGGTCACGGGGCACATGCTTCTGAATAGATGGCTATTAAAAATCGCCGTTTGCGCAGTGCCCTCAGATGCTGGACTGCTTTTAACAAGCACAGATGGATCGGGTTGATCAATCAGTTTGGTGATTTCGCTACCATCGATGTTAATGCCCATTATGTGTTGTTTGTTCAAATGATCCACTTGGATCAAGTGAACTTCAATTTTAGCTTGTAAGCAATCGCCTAAATCTGTTGCCAAGGTTTCAAGGTAGACTTCAACACTGGGATAGTCAACAAAATTAAGGCCTTGAACGTACAGTTTCAATGATTTTGATTCAACGATGTACAGTGAATCTGCATCGATTGAAATACGAAGCACGCCAGTTTTTGGCATATTGTCAACCAGCCAGTATGCCTCCCAGATCGTCCAAACATCACAGCCAGAAAAATTGACCGAGATATTATTGTTCTTTCTTTGCAGATTTCTCTCGATGGGTTGGAGAATAGAAGGATCCCTGCCCAATGGGATAGAAACGGTCTTGCCAAGATGCTTCATTTAAAGCGCATAATCTATGATGAGTGGCGCATGATCCGAAAAACGCTCAGCTTTATAGATTTGAGGACTGCTGGCTGTTGCAGCCAAATCGGTTGTGGCAATTTGATAGTCGATGCGCCATCCCGTGTTATTGGCCCAGGCATTGCCTCGATTTGACCACCAGGTATATTGCTCATCTTCATCATTCAAATTTCTGAAAACATCGGTCCAATCGTTGGCAAACCACTCAGTCATCCATGCTCGTTCATGCGGTAAAAAACCAGAATTTTTTTGGTTGCCACGCCAATTTTTAATGTCTTTTTTGGTGTGCGCAATGTTGATGTCCCCACAAACGATAAAAGCCTTGCCCGAGTTTGCCATGGTTATCAGTCGCGGCATAAGCCATGCCATGACGTTTTCTTTTTTTTGCTGGGCCTCATCACCTGAAGTCCCCGAAGGCAGATACAGTGAAATGATTGTGATGCCCTGCGTTTCTACTTGAACCCATCGGCCTTCATTGTCGAGCACAGGATGGGTGGATTGGAGTGCGACGGCATCAATTGGCAAGCGCGCATAAATACTCACGCCACTGTAGCCCTTCTTCTCGGCAATGCTGTCCCAACGCTGATAGCCCTCAATGTCAAATTTGGCTTGTTTTAAGACGTCTGCATCGGCGCGAACTTCTTGCAAGCAAATGATGTCGCTATCGGTGGTTTGGATCCACGAAAAAAAGCCTTTGCGCTCAGCGGCACGAATGCCGTTACAGTTTAGGGTTAAAACTCTCATATGGCACGGATTATAACTTGACCAAGCTCTGTACTTTTGCCATAATGACCCACCTGTGGACAGTAAAAGACAATTACCCATCATTGAAGCGCGCGAAATACTTCTTGATGATCAAGGCATCAAATTAGAGCAACAGCAGCTGCTATTTAGCAACGGCGAACGAAGGCTTTTTAGACGCACCATTGGTCAAGGACAAGGCGCAGTTCTTGCCATTCCAATCACTGAAAATTTTGAAGCTTTGCTCATCAAAGAATATTGTGCGGGGCAAGGTAATTATGAATGGGCACTGCCCAAAGGTCACATCAATGAAGGCGAGGAAGCAACCGTTGCCGCTGTGCGTGAAAGCCGCGAAGAGACAGGATATGGTGCCAACAAAGTGACTTTCCTAAAATCCGTGAGTTTGTCACCCAGTTATATGACGCATCTGACCCATTTAGTGTTATTGCAAGACTTATACCATGCGCCATTGCCCGGCGATGAACCTGAACAACCCGAAGTTTTTCATTACCCCTTAAGCGATCTGGCTGCATTGGTGCAACGTTCTGATGTCACTGAAGCGCGCTCGTTGTTTGCGCTCTATTATGTGCGCGAATTGTTACTGTCTGGGCATTGATTACTTCTCCCCTCAAACGTTTGTAGATCTTTGAATGGATTGATACAATCTCCCGCCAAAACCACCAACCAGAACACATCGATATGAAACATTTTTCTCAAAAAATTGTTCAGTCAAAGCCTTTTGAAATCATTGTTGTCTTCCTCATCTTGCTTACAGCCGTATTGATTGGCTATGAATCGTTCCCTGAGCGTATGACCCCGCAGTTACAAAACCACTTCGATACAGCTTACGCCGTTATTAAATATTGTTTTGTTATAGAGGTGTTTTTAAAAATGTCTGCACAAGACAAACCTTGGCATTATTTCAAAAGAAAATGGAATTATTTTGACGTTGGTTTGATTGTTATCTCTTTCATCCCGAGTGCGAGCAACATAGCCTTAGTTGGTAGAATTTTGAGGGTTCTAAGGGTACGTCGTCTGATTCTAATCATACCTGAATTACGATTGATCACAGAAACACTCATACGCTCTATCCCTTCAATGTTTCATGTGCTGTTATTGATGGGTCTGCTATTTTTTATATATGCTGTCGTTGGTTTTAACCTTTTTCATGAACACGACCCAGAACACTGGCGAAATCTCAGCTATGCCATACTCAGCCTATTCCATGTGGTGACTTTAGACGATTGGACCGATATCATGTACAAAACCATGGAACTTTCACCTTATTATGGTTTTTATTTTGTCAGTTTTATCTTATTAGGGACTTATATTGTGGCCAATTTATTCATTGCTGTTGTGCTCAATAATTTTGAGAAATCCAAATTAACTGGTCGAGCAGCACAACAACAAACCGTTGAAATTGATGAGCTTACCATTGACGCTTTACGCACGAATATAGCCATTGCTCAAAAATATCTAACCGCATTAGAAAAGCAACAACAAGCCTCTAAACAATAAGTTGATATATAATTCGGAGCCCCTACTCGCACCCAAACATTCAAAATATTTTGAAACCCGTTGATTCCATCCAACTCTATAAACGACTTTTAGGTTATTTAAAAGGCGTTAGAAAGCACGTTATTATTGCATTGGCCACCATGCTCATTGCCGCGCTCACTGAGCCTTTATTGCCGGCATTGATGCAGCCACTGGTTGATAGCAGTTTGATTGCCAAGGATTCAGCGTCCATTACCTTTATTCCATTGGCCATGCTGGCTTTATTTGTGGTACGGGGTGTGACAGACTATTTCAATCGGATCAGCACCGAATCAATGGCGCAACTGTGTATTGAACAAATCCGCAATGAATTGAACGAAAAAATCAATTACTTGCCCTTGTCAAAATTTGATCAAACCACCAGTGGTGAGATGATTTCAAAGTTTACCTTTGATATCAATCAAATGGCCAATGCCCTGAGCAATTCTTGGGTGGTTCTGATTCGAGATTCGCTGGTGGTCATAGCATTGATCAGCTATTTGTTGTATCTGTCTTGGCAACTCTCTTTAACATTGATCGTCATCGCACCCATTGCTGGCTTCATCATCAACAAAGCCTCAACCGCCATGCGCAAACACTCAGCCAAAGCCCAATCGGTCATGGGGCAGATGACCCATGTATTGGAAGAAAATTTGGAAGGACACAAAGAGATTAAAATGTTTGGCGCACAACAACAGGAAGCTCAACGTTTTGCCAAGGTCAACAGTGAAGTTAAAACCGAATTGCTAAAAATCATCCGCATCACCGCTTTAAATGTTCCCTTGGTCCAGGTCATTGCAGCCGCTTCGGTGTCGCTGGTTTTGTATTTGGCTTTTGAAATGAACAATCAGAATTTACTGACGCCAGGCACTTTTGTGGCTTACATCACGGCAATGGCTTTATTATTTGAGCCCATACGCCGATTAACCCACGTTAATCCTGAGATTCAAAAAGGCTTGGCTGCAGCGCAAAGCATTTTTGCCCTATTAGATGAGCCAAACGAGAAAAATATTGGCACAGATTCTGCCGCAAATGTTCACGGTGCCATTGAATTTAAACAGGTCAGTTTCCGTTATCCCAATGCTGAGACTTACGCGCTAAAAGATTTGAGTTTGACAATTCAGAAAGGTGAAACTGTGGCCTTGGTTGGTCCCTCAGGCAGTGGTAAATCGACCTTCATTCAGCTACTTTCTCGATTTTATGAACTAGAGCAAGGCACCATTTGCATTGACGGTTGTGATATCCAACGCTATGATCTGTACTCCTTGCGTGAAAAAATTGCCATGGTCAGTCAGCAAGTCATTCTTTTAAATGCCTCGGTCAGAGATAACATAGCCTATGGCATCAACCGTCATAAAACTTTGGAAGAGATTGTGACCGCTGCGACCAATGCTCATGCCAATGAGTTTATAGAGAGTTTCCCCGAAAAATACGACAGCAATATTGGTGAAAATGGTTCACGCCTGTCGGGTGGACAAAGGCAACGTTTGGCGCTGGCAAGGGCTTTCTTAAAGGATGCGCCCATATTGCTTTTGGATGAGGCCTCTTCTGCTTTAGACAATACCTCAGAGAAATTGGTTCAACAAGCCATCCAAAAAATCACCCATAACCGAACAACCATCATTGTCGCGCATCGACTCAGCACGATTGAGATGGCCGATCGAATCATTGTGCTCAATCAGGGGCAAATAGAAGAGATTGGAACACACGCTGAATTGATCAAAAGCAAAGGGCTATACGCCTCACTTGCGGTTGTTAATCAGTCGTAATTACCCTACGGTGCATTAACCTTTGGTCGGATTATCCTTTAATTTTTTGTTCCAATTGTTTAATTAAATCAAGAATTCTCTGATCGGGTGTGCCATTATCTGCTTGTAATAGCGCCACCGATGTTGCTAAATGTATGTGCGCTTCTTTCGATTCGTTTAAGCGCGCATGAGCGACACCCAAGTTTCTGTGCCCTCTGTGACTATCAGGGCGTATTGAAACGAAATGGGCAAAGTTTTCTTTGGCTTTATTCAAGTAATGCGCGTATTCTTCCACATTATTTTTACGTCTGGCATCTTCGGCGAGCTCCATATAAATAAAACCTAAGTTTTGCAAGGTATTATTGCGATTAGGATAGGCTGCTTTAACCGATTCGAGCGCTTCTGCCGCCCCTTTGGTATTGCCTGTGCGCAGATGCCCCATCCCAACAAAGTTCAACATTCTTGAGCGCAGAGGGAGCGCATCATAAGATTTCTGACCTTCTTGAATCATCATGTGAGGGTTATCATTGCGAGATAAGATGGTCGCTTTGCGAAAGTGAATTTCTGATTGATTCCATTGGTAATGTAAGGCAAAAGCGCTCACCATCACCACAGATGTCACCAGTCCCGTTGCTAAAGCCTTGGAACCGCCTGGAAGCTGCCACAATTTCGAGTTGTTTACCCGTGCATATTCATTGGCAAGGATGCCCAAGTACGCACAGAAAACCATGATGGGGGCGGGCTGTTTAAATGGAAAGCTGAAAAAAGCATTGATGCCAATGCCCACACAACCCAACATGACGCCAAGAACAATGAAACGATTGGGGTTATCAACATGACCAAAAAATGTTTTGAGACCTGTCCTGAATAATGTGAAACACAAAAACATCAAAAGCCCTAAGCCAATGATGCCCAAATCTGAAAGAATTTCAACATAATCATTATGGGCGTTGATGTGCTGAACCGATTCTGACATTTCAAAATCAATGATGGCAGAAGTTTGATAAACAGGATAATACACCATCCAATTGCCTATGCCTACGCCAGTTATGAAATGATCCTTAATCATTTCTAATGAGTTAAACCACATGGCAACACGTGGTATGCCTTTACCATCTAATCTTGCTTCAGTCCCAATGGTGTTAAACCGACCGAATAAGTGATCAAAATACTCTAAACCAATCCAACCTGTTTTGTTCCACATCAAGGAAAAAAGGGCAAGGAAACAGGCGAAGAAGAACACAAAAACCTTCTCCTTAGGAAAATTCAAACGATGCCCGTAAAACCGATTCAATACCAATAACAAGATCAATGCTGCAAGAATACCGGTGAAGTTTAAATAGGTGTTTCTGGTAAAAGTGTACATCACAAACACGAATATCAGCACGGTTCCCAGCGCATAGAGCCAGTATTCAATGCGTTTTTGCGCACTTAAAAACAATCCTATGCCTAAGGGCATGACCAGTACACCGTATTGAGCCGCCATATTTTTATTATTAAATGTGGCCGATGGTGGTGCATGCTGTTGAACCCAATCAACACCCAATAAATACTGGTTCCAACCTAAGAATGCTAAGAGGATGCCCGTCATAAAGATGGCATGAATGATCAGTTTGGTGTCTTCCGGTTTACGTAATGCGTTGGAAACCAGTAAAAATGTAATAATACCAGCCCCCCAATCGAGCAGTGAAATCATGCTTTCAAATCGATTATACGCCCAGAAAATGGAAATAAAGGCCCAACCATAGAATAGGAAAATGGGCAATATGAGTGGATTTTTAACCAATGCTACTTCTTTTCTATTCCTGTGGCTGATTAGAAATAAACTCAGCAAAGTCAACATGCACACTTGAATGGTGAAGGACATGTGCAGATCGGGCGAATAGCCATACTGAGTGAACATGGGCGCGATCAAGGTGGGAATAAATAAAGCAAAAGCTAACCCATAAAGCCATAGTTTACTGATGGCAGGCATGTGTTGATTGAAAAGTAATGCTTCTGAAGCGACTACCTTATTTTCAACTTCGGGGGCTTGTTTGTTTTTCTGTCTGTTTCTTTGCTTTTGTTTACTCATTTTATATCCTTATACCTAACTGTTGATTGGGTTTCCTTAAATTCTGTTAAGGTTTTTACACCTAAAGTTCTATTTATAAATTATATACGCTATATTTTATTAAATCTGTTGACTATATGCTCGATAAATCAGAAATTGTCGCTTCAATCACACGGGCTGATTTTATGCTCACTGCCGCAACAAACTGCGGAAAATCAGTGGTGGCCTTAGAATCTGCGCGATCAGAAATCGCACGAATGACCGCAAAAGGCGTGTGGTTTAAAAAAGCCACTTGGGCAATCGCCGCTCCTTCCATTTCAACCGCATATATTTCTGACCCTAAGACTGGTAAGCGTTCATTGTCGGTCATAAATTGATCGCCTGATGCAATGGTACCAAGGTGCGTATTAAAAACATTACGTGCTTGGTTGGCCAAAATCGACACCACCTTAGGATCTGAAGCAATAGATTTGCCAACATTGGGTACTTTACCCAGGTCATGGCCAAACACGCTCAAATCAAAATCATGTTGTATTAAATCGGTGCCAATTACCACATCTCCGATTTTCACCGACGACTTGACCCCGCCTGCACATCCTGAATTGATGATGCAGGTGGGTGAAAACCGTTCAATTAAAGTCGCTGTCATAGCAGCGGCATTCACTTTGCCAATGCCACTTAAGGCAATCACAACGGGCTGTTTATTCAAAAGTCCTTTGGAACAAGGCTGACCATGGATTTTAAAAGCTTCGGGCTGTTCTAATTTTTGTAAAAAATAAGCGGTTTCTTCTTCTAAAGCAGCAATAATCGCAATGGTCATTTATATACTATTACCTAATTCACGCAATTGTTCATCACTCAAAGCCAACGCTTGATTATCATTCACGCCAATGCCTTGATCGATCACTTCTTGAGCGATTTTTTTAGCATCATCAAGGGAATGCATTTTATAAGAGCCGCATTGATAAACATTCAATTCAGGAATGTCTTCTTGTTTCTCAACTTTCAAGACATCTTTCATTGCAGCCATCCAAGCCTCTATCACTTGTGATTCTGAAGGGTTGCCAAGTATGCTCATATAGAATCCTGTTCTACAGCCCATGGGTGATAAATCAATGATTTCACAAGCGGTGCCATTCAGATGCACCCGCATAAAATTAGCAAACAAATGCTCTAATGTATGAATGCCCAAAATCGACAACATTTTTTGGTTGGGTCGGGTGAAACGCAGATCATAAACACTGATTGGTTCGCCTTTTGCCGAATGCATGGATTTTGCCAAACGCACGGCTGGCGCTTGCATCTTAGTGTGATCGACCTTAAAACTGTCCAATAATGGCATAATTTTGTCCTATTTTTGCGTTAAAGTTCAATAACCGCCCTATAGCGATCGTTAAATGTTGCTGGCTTGTTTAGGTTTAGATCCATAAGCACCAGTGCCCCAAGCGGTTTGTAACCAACTTTTTGGCATAATTTATAGGCGGCACTCAAGGTCCCCCCAGTTGCCAACACATCATCTACGAGCATGACTTTGCCCGTTCCTGATTGCATTTCCAATGTTGCAGTGCCATATTCCAAGTCATAGCTTTCTTGGCCTGAAACATTGGGTAATTTCCCCGCTTTACGAGCCAATACCAGTCCTTTATTCAAATGCGTTGCCAAGGCGGTCGCTAAGATGAAACCGCGCGATTCAATGCCTAATAGATAGTCAATATCTGCCCACGTTTCTTTGGGATAACAATCCACCATTGCATCAACACACTCTGACAAATGTTCGCGAAGCAGTCTGGAGAAATCTTGAAACAGGATGCCCTTCTCAGGAAAATCAGGCACTGCGTCGAAATGGCGCAGTAAATCTGCACTGGTATTTTTCATGCTGATTGTGCGTCTAGCAATTATTTCATAAATATGCTGCGCAATAATCTATCAATACTTAGATTGCCTGCGCCCATGAAAAATATCGCAAGTAGCATGAGCAAGTAAGTCACAGCCCATTCAACACCGTTATTCGAGATGACAAAACTGCCATGTTCAGTTAACCAGTCGTAATTGCCGTGTTCACGCAAAATGTCTCTGGCACGGGAAAGTCGCTCAATGCCGTCGGCTGCATGTTCAGGTGCCCATGGTGACATAGGATCTAAAACGGCTTGCCAACCATTAGATAGATGAACGGAAAAAATGGCTACAAGCATGGTGACCATCAAAGGAACCGAGATCCATCGAGTACCCAAACCAACGATTAATAAAACAGCACCCATCATTTCAGTTGTTGTGGCCATAACCGCCATGAACCAAGGAAAGGGTAGGCCCAATCCCCCGTCAGGATTGCCAAACCATTCAACCACACCATCAAAACCTGATAATTTATTAGTGCCAGCATACCAAAACACCGGTGCCAAATACAGTCTTAAACACAAAGGTGCTATAAATTCGAAAAATTTGGTTTTATCCATCAGATTTTGCAGACCTATAAAAAAATTCATCACATTCTCCTTATTAAAAATTAACTTTAACCGACTTTTGCTCCTAAGAGCTTATCTAATCTTATCGAACGACCATTGGACTGCACAATACGACAGTGATGCCGTTCTAAATCTCTCAAATCATCTATGCCACAAGAATGTGCAATCACTTCCATTTCATGAATCATATTCTTAAGATAATGCGCCACTCGTTCTGCCTTCTCTTTCGGGACCAAGCCGCGTTGAAGGTGCGCTTTATGCGTTGTAATACCTGTTGGACAAGTGTTTCTATTGCAATGTAGCGCTTGAATGCAACCTAATGCAAACATAAAACCTCGAGCAGAAACAACAAAATCAGCGCCCACACATAGCGCCCACGTCGCTTCGGCTGGGTTGATCATCTTGCCTGAACAAACCACTTTGATTCGATCTCTTAACCCGGTTTCATGCAAGATGTCAACGACCATGGGCAGAGAGTCTGATATGGGCATGCCCACATAGTCGATCAAACTCAGTGGAGCAGCGCCTGTGCCACCATCGGCGCTGTCTATGGTAATAAAATCTGGGGCAGATTCAGGCCCTCTTTCATTGATTTTGTCAAACACCTCACGAATCCAAGCATCGTCGCCAATGACTGTTTTAAAACCAACTGGTTTGCCAGTCACTTTACGTATGCGTAAGATCATGTCTAAGAGATCATCAACACAGTGGATGTCCAGATGGCGATTTGGACTGAGAGAATCGGTGTGTATGGGAATGCCTCTGATTTCTGAAATCTCTTGAGTCACTTTAATGGCGGGCAGGATGCCGCCTTTGCCTGGTTTTGCGCCTTGACTGAGTTTGATTTCAAACATTCTGACTTGTTCGTGGGCCGCTAGTTCTTTGAGTTTTTGATCACTCAAATTACCGTCGTCATCTCGGCAGCCATATTTGGCCGTACCAATTTGAAAAACCAAATCAGCGCCACCTTCCAAATGGTAGGGAGAGAGGCCGCCTTCACCTGTGTTTTGCCAACATCTGCCCATTTTAGCGCCCTTTGACAAGGCCAGTACCGCCGGTTTGGACAAGGCACCATAACTCATACCTGAAATGTTAAATACCGAACGGGCTTTGTAGGGTTTGTCGCAGTATTCCTCACCGATAATGATCGGCTCTGCTCGCCTATGTGGATTCAGTGAAGGATAAGGGCTGTTGACAAAAAGCAGGGCGTTTTCTTCTGTGATGTTTCTGGTCGAACCGAATGCTTGTGTGGTGTCAATGTTTTTTGACGCTTGATAGACCCAAGTTCTTTGGGCTCGATTGAAAGGCATCTCCTCACGATCCATCGAAAAAAAGTATTGTCGGAAAAATTTGCCTAAGGACTCAAAAAAGTAACGGAAATGGGCAACAACGGGATAATTTCTGCGGATGGCCTGTTTGGTCTGAGTCACGTCGCGTATGAAGACCACAACGATAAATAGAATGCCTAATCCTATGCAAAATATGAATAATTTTGTAAGGACATCTAAAGCGACGTAAGTATAGCTAGTAATAATGTCAATCATACTAATCCTCTAATTAGTTTACTGAGTCAATCTGATGGTTCATTACGATAGTCCGATAATGACATCGAAACAAAGTAACAATAGATTCAGATCAAGAATAGATTAGGCGTTATTATACGTGAAATCCTATGTATAAATAAAAAAAGCACCTCTTGGGGAGGTGCTTTTCATCAAACTGATCAATAGATTATTAATCTGGTATTGATTAGTCCGTTTTTTTCTCGCCGCCGCATTTGCCTTCACCGCATTTGCCTTCGCTCGATTTTTTCTCGCCACCGCATTTGCCTTCACCGCACTTGCCTTCGCTCGATTTTTTCTCGCCGCCGCATTTGCCTTCACCGCATTTGCCTTCGCTCGATTTTTTCTCGCCGCCGCATTTGCCTTCACCGCATTTGCCTTCGCTCGACTTTTTCTCGCCGCCGCATTTGCCTTCACCGCACTTGCCTTCGCTCGATTTTTTCTCGCCACCGCACTTGCCTTCACCGCATTTGCCTTCGCTCGATTTTTTCTCGCCGCCGCATTTGCCTTCACCGCACTTGCCTTCGCCAGATTTTTTCTTCTTCTCGCCACCGCATTTGCCTTCACCGCATTTGCCTTCGCCCATGGCTACTTTATAGCCTGAAGAAAGTTCGGTCATTTGAAACGTTGCTTGTTCAGCCACTGCCATTGTTGCCAGTGAGGAACCTGCCATTAAAAGAGAGGAAATTACTGCTGTTTTCTTCATGTTTAACACCTCCAAGTGCTTATAAATCTCGAAAAATAGTTTATTGAGTTGATTATATCAAATAAAATGCCAATTAATGCATGCTATCGTCAGTTAATACGCCATAAATGAGGCCATCCCTCATACCCTTATGAATTATTGGCAGTATTTGTTGAATTAATTGCTCAACTGAAGTTGAATTTGCTTCGGCTAAGGCTTCGAGGGCCGACCGCACGGTGATGCCAGGATTGGACTTTAAGATTTCCCAGAAGATCGCTGTAAACGCGTTCACTTCAATAAATCTAACCCGATCGGTTGCATCTCTAAACACAATCAAAAAGGTTTCCCGTTCTATCAGTTCCCCGGCATTTTCTTGAGTGGCATGCTGAACAGGGTATTTATAGTGCTCAACATAATACAAGGGGTTCACTTGAATGGCGTCATTAAGCAGTTTATTCTCGTCCTTGGTAATCAGATATTCACCCAACTCGGGATCAGGATGCACCATCAGATGCAATTCCAACCATTCATAGCGTGCCAATTCTTTGATAAAAGGATAAGCTGTATCGTTGTCACGCGCTTCAAAGAATTTTAGAAAGCATAGAGGGATCTCTCTAAAGTAGGGTGAATGATTTGGATAAGTCGAAAAAAACTCACGTACCAATGACCGAATACGATCTTCGCCTAAGATCTCGCTCATCACAGGAAAGGTATTGAGAATAAAGCCGACTTGATTGTTAAAAAACAAATCTCGATAAATGCCCATCCGCCTATCTTCAATATTGGCGGGGGCTGGATTGTTTGACGGGTCTCTTATATGAGCAGCAAAGTTATACTGGTGCTGTAAATAGTCGGTTTTCTGTTTCATAGGGCGCTCGTCCAAGATATTTGTTTTGCAAGTCGTTGATGATCGCGACTTCTTTCATTAAATAGTCAACTTCGGGTATGTTGAAGTCCCGCTCCAATAAAGTTGGATGGATACCAAATTTTTCATAAGCCGCTTCCAATAATGCCCATACAGGATCAATGACATCAGCACCATGCGTGTCAACGATTAAATCTTCCGCTTCTTGGTAGTGACCGGCAACGTGAATATAAGCAACGCGATCGCCATTGATGCCGTATAAAAATTCTTTGGCGTCGTAAGAATGATTGACCGAATTAACATAGATGTTATTCACATCCAACAACATCTGACAATCGGCTTCATCCAAAACTTTGTTGATGAAGTCAATCTCTTTGAGCTTTTGACCGGGCGCTGCATAATAGGAAACATTTTCGATGGCAATTTGCCTACCAAGAATTTCTTGTGCCCGACGTACACGTTGAGCCACATGGTGCGCAGCCTCTTCAGTAAATGGGATGGGCATGAGATCATACAAATGGGCATTATCCGTACAGAAACTTAAATGCTCACTGAAAAAAGCGACATCATGTTTATCCAAAAATCGACCGACATCTGCAATGAATTTTTCATCCAAAGGGTTTGGTCCGCCTAGAGACATGGATAAACCATGGCAGACAAAAGGATAGCGTTCTGTAAAATAGCGAAAACTTTTACCGAGTGCCCCGCCAACGTTCATCCAGTTTTCTGGTGCAACTTCAAGGAAACCAATGCCCTCTGGCATATTTTCTTGTAAGGGTCTTAATAATTCTTGGCGCAGGCCCAGACCGGCACCCAATATGGATTCAATGGTCAATGTGATCTCCTATTCATAGGTTCATTCGGATGTATTCGCTATAGATAAACGCAATAAGCGTATTTAACCCGCAGTTATAACCTTTAATTCTATCGTCAAAAACCCATCCTGTTCAGTGGTTTATTTCGATACCATAAATTGATTGACTGAAACTCTCATCCAAAGCAAAGAGTTTGACCGAAGTTTCAACCACAATGGAGCGATTAAATGGCGTTTTATCGAGAATACAACACTCGCTTCCGATAATTAAACCAATACTTTTTAAATAACGCAATTCTTTTGGCGACTTATTCTTGATTCTGACCACTTGCAGCTTCTTGCTGACCTGCCAATCACCCAAAGGTTTAGCCGCACAATCTTCCAATATGGCGCCTTCACTGTCGGGTATGGGTGAGCCGTGCGGGTCTGTTGTTGGTTTGCCTAATTTAAGCCACATTTGCTCAATCACTTTATCAGAAACGCTATGCTCGAGTGTTTCAGCCTCCTGATCAACTTCGTCCCAACCCAAATTTAATTTTTCCACCAAATATTGTTCAATAATACGGTGCCTACGTAAGGTCATAATGGCAATGCGTTGTCCCTTTTCAGACAAAGTAAAGCCATGATAGGGCTTATGGTTGACGTAGCCTTGATTCGCCAGTTTTTTAATCATGAGGGTCACGGCAGCCACAGTGACATTGAGTTTTCTGGCCACTTGACTGGTGGAAACAGGCACATTGGATTCCACATGGATTTTATAAATGGTTTTTAGGTAATCCTGAATAACACTTTGATTTTTTTTTGACATACTTTGATTTGTATCTTATAATGTTAAAACATGATTTTAACCGCACTTAAACATTTATTCAAGTTAATATTAATTTCTTTGTGCTTATCCGGCCCAGTTGTTGCTAAAGCACTTAATATTACCGTTACCACAAACATACTGGCAGATACGGTCAAAAACCTTGTTGGCGATGACGTTCAGGTCACCACCCTAATGGCGGCTGGCGTTGATCCACATCTATATCGTCCAACGCAAGGTGACATCAAACGACTGTTAGAAGCGGATTTAATCATTTATAACGGCTTGCATTTAGAAGGTCGCATGCAAGAAATTTTTGAGAAGTTACAGCATTCCAAAAAGATCATCAATTTTAGCGATGGCATTGCAAAATCTGAATTGCTCTACCACGAAGGTCATTTGCCCGATCCACACATCTGGATGGACCCAGTTATATGGCACAAAGGCATCTTGAATTTAATCAAGGAGATGGGCGCTTTATTTCCTGATCGAGTGGCTGATCTGAACAGGATGGGACAAATCTATCAAAGACAATTGAGTCAGTTGCACGAAAGAAATTTAATAAAGATTGCTCAAATTCCAGATGACCAGAAGCTATTGATTACAGCACACGATGCCTTTGCGTATTTTGGGCGGCGTTATAAAATCAAAGTCGATGCACTGCAAGGCATCAGCACAGTGAGTGAATTTGGCTTAAAGGACATTCAGAGATTAAAACAGAAGATCATTAAAAACCGCGTCAAAGCCATCTTTTTAGAATCAACCATCTCGCCTAAATTCATGCAATCCTTACAGCAGGGTTTGGCCGCGGAAAATCATCACATCAATATTGGCGGTAAATTGTTCTCCGACTCGCTTGATCTAAGCGGTCAACCGGCTGGTGACTACATAGGCATGATTACCCATAATGTTGATGTCATTGTCAAAGCATTGCAATGAGCGCTTATAACGCCTTATCCGTTCGCGGACTCAATGTTCGCTATCAAAATAAAAAAGTTTTAGAAGAGATCAATTTAGATCTGCCCCAAGAAAAATTTGCGGCCATCATTGGCCCCAACGGTGCAGGTAAAACCACACTGTTAAACGCCGCCTTACAGTTGATTAAATCTGAATCGGGTACCTTCCGCTATTTCTCTGGCTCATTGGCAGAAAAACGACCCACCATTGCCTATGTGCCCCAACGTGCGAACGTTGACTGGGATTTTCCAATCAGTGTTTTTGAAGTGGTTCTTATGGGGCGTTTAACCCATTTAAAATGGTGGCAAAGGCCCAATAACAACGATAAAAAAATGGCCCATCAGGCCTTAGAGCAAGTGGATATGGAAAGTTATGCTAATAACGCCATTAGTGAACTCTCTGGCGGTCAGCAACAACGTGTTTTTATTGCACGCGCCCTAGCCCAAAAAGCAACCTTGTACTTATTGGATGAGCCCTTTTCCGCCATTGACATTGCCAGCGAGCAAGCCATCTACCAGCAATTAAAGCTATTACAAAACAATGGCGCCACCCTACTCTGTGTGCACCATGATTTAAATACAGTCGAACAATATTTCGATTACCTTTTTTTGCTCAACAAACACCTGGTTGCCCAAGGTCCTGTCGCCAAAGTGTTTACCGAGCAATACATTAAAAAAACGTACAGCAATCCATTTTCATTGCTGGCAAAAGTTGAAGTTCAAGATGAGCTTTGATGCCAATTTTCTTTGGGTGCTCAGCGGGGGCATCATGTTAAGCATCAGCGCTGCACTGAGTGGCACATTTGCTTACTTAAACAAACGCTCGTTGATTGGTGATGCTTTGGCACACTGCGCCTTACCTGGCGTGTTGATGGCATTTTTATTGGCACAGACCAACAGCACTGGCATCACTTTAATTGGTGGCACCGCCTCGGCTTTTCTCGGCTATGTCACCCTTGAGTGGCTCATCAATAAAAAACAAATCAGCCCCGATTCGGCTTTAGCCATTGTCTTGTCTTTGTTCTTTTCGATTGGCGTATTGATCTTATCGATTATACAAAGGCTGCCCATTCCAGGCAAAGGCGGATTAGACAAGCTGTTTTTTGGTCAAGCCGCTTCACTCACTCAAGTCGATGTGATCTACTTGTTTATCATTTTGTTGATCGTCAGTGCGACCGTATTTGTGTTTTTTCATGCACTGAGAGGCTGCGCTTTTGATCGAAAATTTATGCAATTATCCACCCTAAAACCCAAGCATTTAGATTTGATCATTGGTTGTTTATTAGTGATTGTTGTGGTTATTGGACTGCAATTGGTGGGCGTCATTCTAATGTCCGCCCTGCTCTTGATTCCCGCGCTCATCGCTCGGCAGCTTACCTATTTGCTGAGCAAATTACTTGCCATTGCCATCTTTTGTGGCATGGTTAGTGTGGTTGTTGGGGTGTACCTATCGAGCGAATACAGTAAATTTCCCACGGGTCCTTGGATTGTTGTCACACTGACAACTTTGTTCATCGTCGCCGCCCTATTCTCGCCCTATAGGGGTGTGATCCATCAACTATGGACACAACATAAACGCAAAAAAATTCGCTTGGAAGAAAATGTATTGCGCGCTTGTTTTTTATTACAAGAACGTTTTAATAAACCAAGTTTCACCCTAAACGACATTCTCAGTGTGCGCGAATTTCCCAGCCATTTAATTGAGCCCACCGCCAAACGCTTGCTCAAAAAAGGATTATTTGTTAATCATCAACCCGATTTGTTGCAATTGACTGAGGCGGGCGCGCGTAAGGCCATTGAATTAACCCGTAACCATCGACTTTGGGAAGCCTATCTGACCAAAAAAGTGGGTTTAGAAAAACATGTGGTCCACCCAATTGCTGAAGAAGTCGAACACATATTGACTCCAACCATGGCCCGTGAGGTTGAAAGCGAACTCAATCAAATCAAACTTGACCCCCACGGTAAGACCATTCCAACCCTGCCCGCTAAATAATGTCCCACGAATTCTGGTTAATCATCACAGCCCTCTTGGTGGCCATTGTTTGCACATTCAATGGCAACTTTATGGTGCTCAGAAAGCAAGCCATGTTTGGCGATGCCATCAGTCATAGTGTTTTATTGGGGCTTATCCTTGCCTATTTGCTCATTGATGACCGCTCACTTATTTGGTTGTTTGTTGGCGCCTTGGCCTCTGGACTGGCGGCGGCGGCGATCACCCAACTTCTGCAAAATGTCTTTAAGCTCAAACAACAAGACAGCATTGGAATCGTTTTTACCTCATTTTTTGCCGTAGCCGTCATTTTGATCACTTATTATGCCGGTCACGTCGATTTGGATCAAAGCTGTGTGCTTTTTGGAGAAATTGCCTTCACCCCCATCGACGTTATTCAGATAAACGGGCAAAATGCGGGCCCTCGAGTGGTGTGGATGCTCACCATTGTGCTCATCATCACCTTGGGGCTTTTTATCAGCGCCTGGTATCGCTTAAAGAGCATTTGTTTTGACCCTATTCATAGTACGGCAAACGGCATCAACGTCAGCTTGTGGCAATGGTTATTGACGGCATTGGTTGCCATTTGTGCGGTCTCAGCTTTTGATGCAGTTGGTGCCATTATGGTCGTGGCCATGCTGACAATCATTCCAAATACCGCCAAGCGATTAGCAAAGTCTTTACTCGGTATGTTTATAATCGGATTGGGCTTGTCGGCTGTGAGCGCCATTGGCGGTTATTATGTTTCCAGTTTTATCGATGGTTCTATCGCAGCAACCATGGCGGTCTTTGCAGGCCTGTTGTTTGCAAGTTCGCTGCTTTATCAAAAACCATTGCAATCTCGGTTGATCCTTCCCCGATTGTTCAGAAAATTCTGAGCGAGACCGCTCTTCATAAACAGAATTTTCAACATTGAGTTGTAGTCCAGCATTTCGATGGCACTGAGTCCATAGCCATCATCGTTTCGTCAGCAGTTTTTAATCATTTACTCATGGATGATAAGGTCCTATGTTTTTAAAAATGACAGCCTAAAAATCAAACCAAAACGCGCAACCGAGCATAATTAAAAATGTCTTGTGCTAAATCTGAAAAAGATAGGAATAATCAGGTTTTTATTGACTTTTTCATTGACTAAATTGTCCATACAAACTATAATTTACGCTGATTTGATTGCCAAAAACAATCACTTAGTCACATCAGCCTGACTTCTTAAACGAGGTCTGTAAACGACCTTAAAAATTGAGCGCCTTAGATTTTGTTTTTAAGCGCAAAATTTAAAAGCTCAGTCAGCATAGGAATACCCATTCCAGAGCTTTGATGTGGTTGCTGTGGTGCTACGAATTAACGATTTATTAAGCACCCTTTTTTCATCTCATAATCGCAAAAGGACTCCACGATGAATGCACTTTTCCCTCGAATAATAAACCATAAATGGCTAACCATGTTATCCGTAACGGCAATGACCTTGATTGTTGCTTCAGGGGTGCGTTTTTTGTATTTTAACGACGATTATCGTATTTTCTTCTCCCCAGATTTCCCGCAAATGATTGAATACGATAGAGTTCAAGACGTTTACAACAAGGTTGATAATGTTTTTATTTCAATCAAACCTAAATCAGGCGTGTTTGATCGTAAGTTTTTAGATTCTCTGGTCACACTCACTGAAGAACTCTGGCAAATTCCATATTCTAATCGGGTCGATTCGCTCACCAATTATCAGCATACCGAGGTTGAAGATGACGATCTCCTCGTTGGCGATTTGGTTGAGGAAGCCTTAGAACTGAGCGATGAGGATTTAAAACGCATACAAGACATTGCCTTGAATGAACCTGCCTTAGTTGGTCGTATGATTTCATTGAATAGTGCGGTCACTGCCATCAACATCACCATAAACATTCCTGACGAAGATACCCAAGTCGGCGTTGGCACAGTGGCTGAAGCCATTAACAAAACCATGGCAGAGTATCAGCTGAGCTACCCAGATGCTGAGGTTCACCTGAGTGGTTTGATTATGCTCAATAACGCTTTTGCCGAGTCGGCAAAGACTGACTTAGGCAATCTGATGCCGCTACTATTTTTGACGATTTTAATCATTATGGGTCTCTTAGTTGGTACATACAGTGGCGCTTTTGCCACCATGGTCGTGGTTATATTAAGCGTCCTCATGGGCTATGGTGGTGCGGGTTGGATTGGACTCTACTTATCTGGTCCTGTGATGATTGCACTGTACATGATTCTCACCTTGGCGGTGGCCGATTGCGTCCACGTGTTATCGAGTTTTTATTATGAAATGCGGCAAAACAACTTGGACAAAAAAGCCGCCATGCATGAAAGCTTAAAAGTCAATTTCATGCCAGTATTCTTAACGAGTTTGACCACTGCCATTGGATTTTTGACATTAAATTTCAGTGATGTTGGGCCATTCAGAGATCTTGGCAATGTTGTGGCCATTGGTGTGATTGGGGCTTTTATTTGTTCTATTGCCCTCCTACCCGCAATGATGATGATCTTACCCGTTCGAGTCAAACCCAAAGTGACAGAAAAAACGGATTTTATGGAAACCTTAGCGGAATTCGTTATTGGTAACTCTAAAAAACTTTTGATTGGCACAAGCATCCTTTCTTTGGCCATTGTCGCCCTTCTGCCCTTGAACGTTCTGAATGATGAATTCACAAAATATTTTGATGAATCAACGTCCATTCGCCAAGCCACAGATTTTTCAGATCGCGAAATCGGTGGTAATGGGGTATTTGAATTGTCTTTGAACACCAAAGTGCCCAATGGCATCAATAATCCCGCGTTCCTGAAGGAAATGGACCAGCTGACCGAATGGCTCAAAGCGCAACCCGAAGTGCGCAATATAAACAGTCTATCAGACGTTGTGAAGCGTTTGAATCAGAACATGAATCAGAACAATCCAGAATTCCACCGCATTCCAGAAAATCAGGAGTTGGCGGCGCAATATCTGTTGCTCTATGAATTATCCTTGCCTTACGGACTGGATTTAAACAATCAAATCAACGTTGATAAATCGGCAACGCGTATTGTTGCAACCATTATCAGCCTCAGCAGCATTGACAACATCAAATTTGAAAAACGCATCCAAGATTGGTTAGATGCCAATATCACAACCTTTGAGTCAAAACCTGTGGGTACGACGCTGATGTTCTCTTACATAGGGCAGACGAATATTTACAGCTCGTTGATCAGTGCCAGTTTGGCTTTGGTATTGATTTCCTTGGTGTTAATTGCGGCGTTGCGCTCAATTCGATATGGCGTATTGAGCTTTATTCCCAATTTATTACCTGCCGGTATTGCCTTTGGTGTTTGGTATTTGCTCAGAGGCCAAGTCGGCATTGCGAACTCCATCGTTGTCAGTTTAAGTTTGGGTATTATTGTCGATGATACCGTCCACTTTTTAAGCAAATATCTGTATGCAAAACGACACAAAAATCTGCTCACCGAAGATGCCATTCGCTATGCCTTTAGAAGCGTTGGACGTGCCTTGTGGATCACCACCGTCGCCTTGGTTTGTGGTTTCCTCATCATGTCGTTTTCAACCTATTTACCTAATGGTGAAATGGCCATCTTAACTTGTGTCACCATTATTGCTGCGCTGCTTGTAGATTTCTTCCTACTTCCCCCTCTTTTAATGCTTATCAATCGTAACGAACGGAGTAAAACCTCATGAAAAAACTTTTATTAACTCTCTCACTACTCAGCTTTATTGCACTGCCCGCCCATGCGGCGTGGGAGGCAAAAACAGACGCTGAGAAAAAAGGCTTAGCCATCGCCACAAAGTCGAAAAACTCGAATGTGAATTGGGTCAGCAGTCAAAGTAAAATGCAAATGGAACTCATCAATAACCATGGTGAAAAAAGCACGCGACAAGTGCGTTCACGGGCTTTGGAAGTTCAAGGCGATGGTGATAAATCATTGAGCATCTTTGACAGCCCACGCGATGTAAAAGGCACGGCTTTTCTGACCTTTTCACACGTTGACAAGTCCGATGACCAATGGCTTTACTTACCCGCGTTAAAGCGCGTAAAAAGGATTTCTTCCAAAAACAAATCAGGGCCATTTATGGGCAGTGAATTTGCCTTTGAAGATCTCAGCTCTTTTGAGCTCAGCAAATACAGCTATGAGTATCTCACGACCGAAGATATCGATGGTGAAGCCGCTGATAAAGTCAAACTTGTGCCACAAGACAAATATTCTGGCTATAAATACTTCTACACCTGGTATTCTCAAAAGCATTTACAACCGCTGAAATCTGAGTTTTATGACCGCAAAGGCACCTTGTTAAAAACCCTAACTCTCTCCAATTACAACAAATTTGACGTGGGTGTTTGGCGGGCATTGAACATGGAAATGATCAATCATCAGAAAAAGCGTCGCACATTGCTGTCCTTTAAAGATTTTGAATTTGACGTGGGTTTTAAATCCTCTGACTTTAATAAGCGGAAGTTGAAATCATTACGATAGTCAACGACAGAATTGATGGCAAACCATCAAAAATCACCATACGACAGAAGCAATGTAGGGGTGCCCTGAGGTCTATATCGTTCAATGACTCAAGCCATGATTGTTAAACCATTACGTCAATTAGTTCAGCTTGTTCTAATCGGTCTATGCTCGGTCACAGCTTCCAAGGTGATTGCAGAAAGCACCTTTGGCAATGAATTGGGTTTTGATTTGTTGAGCTATACCGATGACAGCATACGGTCGCCACAACAGAACATATTCCCTGCATTGATCGTTAAGCCTCAATGGGCCTGGATCAGTGAGTCGCAAGAACAACAATTTGTCACAGAATTCTTTTATCTGTACGATTCGGTCGATCAAAGTCGGACCCATTTTGATGTGCGCGAATTTTATTGGCTCTACCAAGCAGAAACATGGGAAGCTCTGGTGGGTATTAACAAAGTGTTTTGGGGGGTTGCTGAATCAAGGAATCTAGTCAATATCATTAATCAGCAAGATATTGCCTATGGTTTTGATAAATCCTATCGTCTGGGACAACCGATGATCCAAGGGACGTGGGATCAAGAAGAGGCAGGTGTGATCAGCGCCTATATTCTGCCCTACTTCAGAGAACAAACTCGAGTGGGTGAAAAAAACCCAGGATATATTAATGCAACGCCCCAGTACCAAGACAGCGCCAAAGCCAATCACGTTGATTATGCCATCCGTTATGCCAATTACATCGACGATCATGAGTTCGCTGTGTCTTATTTTCAGGGCACGGATCGTATCCCCGCCTACTTATTCCTGAATGGCGTCGGAACGGCGCTTTATCGCCAAGCCAAACAGGTCGGATTGGAATACCAATTGTCTCTTGACGGTTGGCTATGGAAGTTTGAAGGCATCCATAAAAGGATCACAGACGACACCGAATTTTTTGCCTCAGTGTTCGGCTTTGAATATACCTTGGTCGGCGCCATCGATGAAATTGATATTGGCCTATTAGCAGAAGTCAATTGGGATGAACGCGGTGAACGGAGTAACGATATTTTGCAAAACGATACCTTCTTAGCCACACGCTTTGACTTTAATGATGTAGATGGCAGTGATATTACTATGGGTGTGAGCGTTGACAATAATAATTTTGGCCAATCTTGGTCAATTCGAGGTTCAAAACGTTTTGGCAATGCTTGGAAAGCCGAAGTTTCAAGCTTTTTCTTTTCCTTACCCAACGAAGACCCGCTCGCCCAACGTCTGAACAACCAAGACTACTTACAACTGCGCTTGACCTACTTTTACTAAGCCTGTTGCTCTGTCACAATGTGCAAAACCGTACTGTTTGCATCAATGCCTAAGGACGAACGCAACGCATCACCATTTTGACTGTGATGCATAGCCGATAGACTGGCGACGGCAGAAGGTGTCGCCAAAAAATCATACGAATCTTTGAGCCAATCAACCGTTTGCTGAGCTTGTTTGTCGCTGATGGTGACAAACCAATCAGCCTCTTTGGCTAATTGTTTAAGAGAGACATGCGAAGGTTCTTTACAATCTAAACGCCCCATATTTGAGCTGGGCCCTTCAGTGACAATGGGCTTGCCTACACGGATGCTTTCCATCAATGCTGGGGCAGATTCTGGTTCCACAATAATCACATTTGGTGTCTCACCCCATTGCGCTCTAAGATAAGCGCATACGGCACCCGCTATGCCACCTACCCCTGCGTGCAATATGATATGGGTGGGTATTTCTGGACATTGCGCGACGATTTCAGCAGCCACTGCCAAATAACCCTCCATCAACAGCAAAGGCAAATCGGTATAACCTGGCCACGTTGTATCCGCCAATAAGATCCATCCGTGTTCCTCTGCCGCTGATTTTGCCGCTTCCAAGCCGATGGCATAGTTGTCACCCACTCGAATGACTTGTGCATCATAGCTTCTCAAGCGTTCGGCAAAACTTTCTGGCACGTGATGACTGAGATAAATAATGGCATTTGCACCAAAAACCCGTGCGCCTGCAGCCACAGACAGACCATGATTGCCCGCACTGGCACAAACGTAAGTCACGCCTTTGAGTGCTTGTATTAATTGCTCAGGCGTTGCACCTTTTAAGTTGATATTTTGGTCAGCCATTGCCTCACTGGCGTGCACTGCAATCACATACGCAGCCCCTGTGGCTTTAAAACTACCAAGTCCCATACGCTCGCGCTCATCTTTAATCCATAATTTCGCCACACCCAATTCTGTTGCCATTTGGCTATGATTCAAAAGCGGTGTTTGTTTTGCCGCGGGACAATGTTGCAATAATGACTGTACTCGCTCTGCATTGACGCTCAGTTGTTTATCGGCCATGCCTTCAGAGGGTGTAATGCCCATGCTTCGATGAGGGTTTTTTAATAACTGCATAATATGTTTTAGCTCAGTGGTTAAAGATTTGTCCAAAACGAGTCTGACTCGGATGGGGTTTGATTCCGACCGAGCGCATCATATCCCAAGCTAGGGTTTGATTGCTGCTGAGCACGGGTATGTTTAGACGTTGTTCTGCTTCTGCAATAATGCTCAAAGCCTGTAAATTTGTGCAAGCCACAAATACCGCATCGCAAGCACTACGCTTGGCAACGTGCAAGATGCCTTGCAATATACTTTCGGGCGTAATGCGCGCCACCACAGAATCGTCCATTTGCTCAAAGGAAGCAAATGCGCTGATCGTTTGGCCGTTGTCGGTCAAGGCTTGACGCATTGCTGCAGAAACATCGGCTATGTAGGGCGTCACAAAGCCAATTTTTTTTGCACCCAGAGCGTTCAAGGCGTTTTTCGTTGCCTTCAATGGGTCGGTCACTAGCACCTGAGGCAAGACCGATTGAATCGCAAGCTCAACGCGATCAGATCCGATCATCGTTGCACCAGAAGTGCAAGCGTAACCAACGACTTCGATTTCTGCACTGCTTGGAAATAATTGAGCACTCTTCGGCATTTGAGCGTGCATGGCCTTTAAAGTTTGCTCGTTGACTGTGGTTGAATTTGGAATACGACTGTGCAGAAGCGTGACAGGCAGTTGATCGAAAATAGACCGAAAATCATTCTCAATGGTTTCATCTGATTGCAGCACAATCAGCCCCATTGTGTGACCAGTGGTCGAAATTGTAAAAGGTAATGCCATGTTGCTATTCTAAACGATTATGGGTTTATTGAATGATGGGTAATGCTGCGGGTGCTCGCTGTGTCAGTAATTCACAACCTGATTCCCGAATGACGATATTTTCTTCAAGCACAATCATTTTATTGGGCGCGTACTCAAACCCTGGTTCGATGGTCATGACCATACCAGGCAATAGCGGCGTATCGTCTTGTAGAGAGAGCGAAGGCGGCTCAGTCAACTGCATGCCCAAGCCATGACCCAATCGCCCAACATTCGACGCTTGAAGCGGTTGTCCATTGTCCAGTGACTTCATGATGATTTGGCACAATGTTTGACAGCTCATATTCGGGCGAATGGCCTTCAAAGCCTCATCTATGGCACGATTTACAATTTCATAGGCGTATTTGGCTTCATCGCAAATGTGGCCAAAACCAAAATTGCGATCAAAATCGCAGAAGTAACCATCCCAAACGGCACCCGTATCGAGAAATAAAATGCTTTGATCTTGTATTAATTTATCACCATTGCCTGCAATGATTTGGTAATAACCTTGCTGTCCTGAACAGGCTGACACAAATGGGACTTTGTCCGCACCGTTTTTGATCAAGGCTAAACGCATCTTACGGCTTGCGGTGTTTTCGCTGTCATTTAATTTTAAAACGTCTGGCATTTCATTAAAGGACATACTACCAATACGGCAGGCGTGGGCAATATGCGCAATCTCAGCTTCGGACTTAATGGCGCGCATGCCCCAAATGAGCTTGGAAGCATCGACAAAACTGAAGACAGATAAGTTATTGCGTAATCGATCAAAATCAACAATTGGCATTCGTATGGTTGACTCTGCACCCATTTCCCAGCCAATATTGCCATGTCTTTTAGACAGATTGGCTAGAACTGAATTGAGTAAAGAAATACCATCATCCTCTGGCCGAGGTGCTGGCCATGTGTGAATCTTTTTGATGATCGTCTCTGCCATAGCAGGCGCACCAATTTCAGGAACAACCGCTGTCAAATCACCGCTTCGAGGGACGATCAAAAACCAGGGCCGAGTGGGGCTTTCCCAAAAATCAGAACTGAATCCTGAAAAATATTGAAAATTTGTGGGCGTGGTCAACACCATCGCATCCATGCCTGATTGCGCTAATTTCACCTGAGCCAATGCCACTCGGTTTTCAAATTCTGTAGAGGTAAAGCCTCGTTTTGGTGCGGTATAAGTCATGGTTGCCGATTGTGCCTCTGATCAAAATGGGATTTTACTTGTAATTGATGATATTTTCCGCCCCGTTTATGGCGACAATGACTTTTTATTGATAGAACTGTCTCTTTATTTTTTCTGATCGCCAGCTTTGTCATGGCTGCATTGGAATGGCGGCCTACCTTACCTACTAGCAATCGTGTCTAATGCGAAAGGGGCATATTCATTTTCACCTTCTCAGTCAAAAATTTTATAACAGAATATAATGCCCTTATGGCACCCTACCGATTAAAATATACGCTTGTTTGAAATGATCATTCTGTGTAGCTATCCCTTAGGAAAAATCCTCATCCATGGCATTTAAAACCATTGGCATTATCGCCAAAAAACCCGATCCAAAAACTGGCCCAACGGTTGAAGCCACCATTGCCATTCTAAAAAAATTGGATTGTAAACTGCTGTTGGAAGAAGATATTGAAACCTTCTGTTCGCCTGGATCGGAGTTTGCTTGCCAACCCGTACAGTCGCTGTACGATCAAGCAGATTTAATCGTCTGCATCGGCGGTGATGGCACTCTACTCAATGTGGTTAAAGACATTGCGTTCAATCCCATTCCCGTTGTCGGAATCAATCTGGGACGCTTAGGATTCTTGGTTGACATCGACACAAGCCATCTTGAAACCCATTTGACTGAAATCATTCAAGGCGCCTATACTTTGGACCAAAGAACGCTGCTTCAAGCTGAAGTCATTAGAGACAAAAACGTGATTTTTTCTACCATCGCATTGAATGATTTTGTTATGTGCAAGTCTGCCATGTCACGCATGATCGAGTTTGAATGCTATGTCAACAATAAGTTTTTAACCTCGCAACGTTCAGACGGCATCATCATCTCAACGCCGACCGGTTCCACCGCCTACTCACTTTCTGCAGGCGGTCCGATCGTGATGCCTCAGTTAGAAGCGCTCAGCATCGTATCGGTTTGCCCACATACCATGTCGCAAAGACCCGTTGTTTTACCCATAGACAGCGTCATAGACCTATACTGCAATCCACAAACCTTTGAACAGTCTCAGTTTGATTACGATGGCAATTTTGGCATCAAGCTGGCACCAAGCGACCACATTCGCATCAAACAACACGTTAAAAAAGCCCTCATCCTACACCCTAAAAACTACGATTATTACGAGGTGCTTAGACGCAAGTTGGGCTGGGGAACGCAGCTGTGATTACCAGCTTAGACATCCGCAATCTTGCGACTGTGGATGCCTTACACATTGACTTAGATGCTGGTATGAGTGCCTTAACTGGGGAGACTGGTGTGGGCAAATCCATTCTCATCGATGCGCTCAACCTTTGCTTGGGTCAACGCGCTGACAGCACACTGATGCGTGATAAAAACGCTAAAACAGAAGTGACCGTATGTTTTGACATCAGCGCCAATGAATTGGCCCAACAATGCCTTGAAAACCAAGAATTATCGACCGATGAGTGTATCGTACGACGCACTTTGCTGGTCAATGGCACTTCCAAAGCCTGGATAAATGGTGTGTTGGTTTCGCTGCAACAACTGCAACAATTGGCGCAACATCTGGTCACAGTCCATAGCCAGCATGCGCATCAAAATCTACTGAAACACTCGGCACATAGGCTCATTCTCGATGATTATGGCAAACATGATTTGGCGCCCTTAACCGAGGCATTAATCGCCTACAAAGACTTGTGCGATCAATACGATCAATTGAATGTTTCCGATGATTCTGAACACGCTTTAGAAATCATGCACAACGATCTCAAATCCTTAGAAGCCTTAGCGCCCGAAGCAGATGAATGGGCATCGCTCTCACAGAAAAGTAAGCAGCAATCGCAGATGTTTGACCTGTTACACAAGATTGAACGGGTGCAAGCGCACATTGATGGTGAACAAGGGGCCATTTCGATGATAAACGCCAGTATTCAAGAGCTCAATGCCTTTGAGCAATCGTTTGAACAGATTCAGTCAATAAATGAAATGTTATACTCGGCTCAGTCCATATTATCCGAAGGACGATCAGACTTGCAGCATTTCATTCAAAAACAAGAATTGGATGAAGAAGCATTGGCACAATTAGAAGCACGCATAGACGCTTGGTACGACTTGGCTCGCAAACTTCACGTGATGCCTGAGTTATTGGTCGAGAAATGGCAAGAATTACAACGCTCATACGAGCAGCTTAATAACCTCCAATCCACGCTGGCAAAACTCAAGAATGATCAGCAGCGTCTATTGGCGCAATATCAGGTGACCGCCAATGATCTTCATCAGCAACGCGTCGCAACAGCCAAGCAATTGCAGCAGTCGATCAACCACCATTTAAAAAAATTGGGGCTGTCCCAGAGTTTTGAAGTCCGTATTGAACAAGCGCTCGATCGCGCGCCTAACCCCTACGGCAATGATCAAATTACTTTTTATTTTCAACCCAATGCTGGGCTTCAACCTCAAGCGCTCAATAAAATCGCCTCTGGCGGCGAGTTATCCCGTCTCAGTTTGGCCATCGCAGTGAGCACAGCACAAACCACTCAGCAACCCGCGCTTATCTTTGATGAAGTCGATGTGGGTATTGGCGGCGCCATCTCAGAAGTGGTTGGGGCATTGCTGTGTGACCTCAGTCAGAATGCTCAAGTCATTGTCATCACCCATCAAGCCCAAGTTGCGGCCAAAGCGCAACATCACTTGAAAATCACAAAATCTCAATTGGCAGGGACCGTAACAACTTCGGTTGATGTGTTGCAGGGTGAACAAAAAACCCAAGAAATCGCACGCATGATTGGCGGTATAACCATCACTCGCCAAACCTTGGCGCACGCCAAGGAAATATTAAGCTAATTCAGCCAATTTCTTTAGAATGGTTTGGCTGATCGCCTCAATGTCACCGCCGCCTTTGGCTTCGATATAGTGACATTGCCCCTGCTGAGCCTGTTGCTGATAAAAGGCACTCAATGGCTTGGTTTGTTGATGATACACTTTAAGACGCGATAACACCGTGGCTGCTGTGTCATCTTCTCGTTGAATCAAATCTTCGCCAGTCACATCATCTTTGCCCTCGACTTTGGGTGGGCTATAAATCATATGATAGGTCCGTCCTGAGGCTGGGTGAACCCTTCTGCCACTCAATCTTGCGACCAAATCTTCGTCAGGCACCACCAATTCAATAACGGCATCGATGGTTATATTCTGTTCCACCAAGGATTGTGCTTGGGCAATGGTGCGTGGGAAACCATCCAACAAATATCCCAATGCACAGTCTTTTTGAACGATGCGTTCTTTAACCAAACCAATGATGATTTCATCGGGTACTAAGCCTCCAGAGTCCATGTATTTTTTGGCAGCCAAACCCAATTTTGCTTGAGCTTTGACCGACTCCCTCAGCATATCTCCCGTTGATATTTGCGGAATATTGTATTGTTCAATAATACGTTGAGCTTGTGTCCCCTTGCCTGCACCTGGTGCACCTAAAAAAATAATTTTCATCTGAGCCTTTATAGATTGTGTATTGGTTTGAAATTATACGACCTGTGACTTTATTCAAATGGCATTTGTTTGCAACACAGATGGTTCGCCTTAAAAGAAGGGGGTGTCAACGCATGACGAATGGATCGGGTATGGGATCATCCGATGTACGCAACCAGACGGCCTTATTGGTCATATAGGCTTGCATCGCTTGGATGCCGCCCTCACGACTATTGCCTGATAATCCATAGCCCCCAAACGGCGCCATGGGTGAAATGGCTCTATAAGTATTGATCCAAACAATGCCTGAACGAATTTGATTAACCAAACGATGGGCGCGGGATAATTTTTGAGTGAACAAACCCGCCGCCATACCATAATTTGAATCATTGGCTAAGGCTATGGCCTCAGCTTCGGTTTGAAAAGTTAAAACTGACAACACCGGACCAAACAATTCTTGTGCAACACAAGGGACTTTTGTCGGCTGTTGGGCGTTTGAGCAATCAATAATCGTTGGTGGATAATAATAACCCGTCCCCTCTATAGCGCTTCCCCCTGTAACAACTTCGGCCCCCTGATCAATCGATTGCGCTAATAATGTTTCAATTTTTTGGCGCTGGGCCAATGTGCATAAAGGACCCACTTCGGTCTGCATGTCTTCAGGCGAACCAATACGAATGGACTCAGCTTTTTGTTTGAGTATGGCCACCAGTTTTTCTTTGACGTCGGCGTGCACAATCAAGCGTGATCCGGCAACACAACTTTGCCCCGTGGCAGCAAATATCCCAGCGACTTGGGCATTGGCTGCACTGTCCAAATCCGCATCATCAAACACGATAAATGGCGATTTACCGCCCAATTCCAGGGTGGTAGTTGCCAAATTTTTAGCGCTGGCTTTGACGATGTGCTGAGCTGTCTCTGGACCACCAGTAAAAGCAATGTGATTAACCATAGGGTGACTGACTAAGGCCTCGCCACAATCGGCAAAACCTGAGATGATATTAACCACCCCTTTAGGTATGCCCGCTTGATCAACCAATTCTGCAAATGCCATCATCGCCGCTGGTCCTTGTTCAGAAGCCTTTAAAACAATGGTGCATCCTGCTGCAATGGCCGGTGCAATCTTCACGGCAGACAAAAACAACTGGCTGTTCCAGGGCACGATGGCCGCCACAACACCGACGGGTTCTTGTTTGAGCCAGACTTCCATATCAGCTTTATCAATGGGCAAGTGTTTGCCTTCTATTTTGTCGGCAAGCCCAGCAAAATAGCGATAGTAATCGGCAATGTAGGCAATTTGACTGCTGGTCTCGCGGATGATTTTGCCCGTATCTCGCGTTTCTATGGCGGCGATTTCCTCTGACCGCTCTAACAGCAAATCGGCTAATTTATACAGTAATTTTCCGCGTGCCGTCGCCGTAGTGGCACGCCATTGGGCACTGTTGAAAGCCTGCTCTGCGGCGCGTACGGCACGATCAACATCTGCTGGAGACGCTTGAGCCACTTGTGCCCATACTTGTTCGGTTGCAGGATTTAGGCTATCAAATTGGCGACTGCCTGTTTCAAATTGGCCATCGATGTATTGTTTAAAAAGCGGTAGGGTCATAGCGTTGTAAGGAGATTGGCTTAAGGTTAAAACGATCGGATCACTCGGTAAATGCAGGCATCACTTGTTCGATGAAGCGCTTGAGCGAAGCGCGTTTACGGGCAAAGCTCATACTACTGTCAACCCAGTAAGCATACTCATCATAACCTAGGTCTTGACAAGCTTTCAACCGCTTTATCACTGTCTCAGAATCACCAATGACTTGATTTTTTAACATCAACTCCGGACTGTACATGGGGTGCTGGTCCATCTCTTCTTGGCTTAAAGGTTGAATGAGCCCTTGACTAACGGGTCGCTTGTTTAAGAACCATGCGCCAAAGTAGTTATAAAATCGATTGATTTCTTGCGCGGCCACTTGCGTATCTTTGTCGTCTTCTGAAACATAGGTATGGCGCAATAACATGATTTTGGGGCGCGGTATGGCGGGGAATTTCTCTACGGCCTGGACAAAATGTCGCATCAGCAGTTGGACCTCTTCATCGCCATTCCATAGGGGCGTGACTTGGACATTACAACCTTGCTCAATGGCAAATTCATGACTGTTGGGATCTCTGGCTGCCACCCATAGAGGCGGATGGGGCTGCTGTAAGGGTTTGGGTGACGATGTGGTTTTGGGGAATTGCCAAGTTTGACCCTCATGGGCATAATCACCTTCCCACAATTGCTTGATGGCAGGAATCATTTCACGCATGCATTGACCCGCTGAAAAAGCATCCAAGCCTGGCTTCAGACGTTCATATTCAAAGGCATAAGCCCCCCGAGCAATACCGATTTCCAATCGCCCTTGGGTGATCAAATCGCACATGGCTGCTTCGCCAGCCAACTTAATCGGATGCCAAAATGGCGCCACAATGGTCCCTGTGCCTAAGCGCACCTGTTTGGTTCTATGGGCAAGATCGACAATGTTCAAAAAAGGGTTCGGCGTGATCGTAAAATTCATGCCGTGATGCTCACCTGTCCAAATCGTGTGCATGCCCGCATCGTCTGCCATTTGGCATAACTCAACCATTTCTTGATAGAGCTGGTCTTGTGGCGTTTCTGGAGACAATCGCTCCATATGAACGAATAATGATAATTTCATAGAATTTTTCTCATCGATTGTAATGTACTTCCCCTTTGGACTCATCGCCAAAATAAACGCCATAATTTTGGAGTTTATGCTCGTCTTGATAGCGTTTTAAGATGCTTTGAATGGCTTTGTCTGGCACCTGCTTTATCGGCAAAGCATCGAGGGCGATATATTCCCCCCATTGGCTTTGAGTAGAAAGTGCGGCACAACGATAAAATATCTCTTGGCAACGCTCTGCATGATTGTGGTAAACCGAATAAATGAATCCGATTTCTGCATTTTCTGACACATCAGCCAATAGTTGCTTCAACAATTCCATGGCTCTTTTACCATCTAAGGTATCAAACGAGGGTAAGTCATAATAGGGCGGCTGATCGGACGATTGGTTTTTTTGCATCAGCAATTTACCATGACTTTCTATCAAAGCGGTGATTTTGATTTTAATGCCTGAGGTGAGGGCTGAAACTGCGGCTTCACTCATACCTAAGGTGAAGAATTTGCCTCGCGCAAAGCCCAAGCCTTGCAACGCATTGTAGGTAAAATTAACGACCTTACCAATCACAATATAGTGATCCCCCGCCTCTATCACTTGGCTTATTTCACAATCGAAAAAAGCACTGTTGCCCTCAATGATGGGCGAGCCTAAGTCGCTCCATGACCAAGCAACATTTGCAAAACGCGCTTCTACAGAACGCGAAAAAGTGATCGCCAAATCTTGTTGTTGCTCTGATAGGATATTGATAGCAAATCGTTTGCCTTCGGTATAGTGCTTGAGGTGCATCGAGCTTTTATCGACACAATAGAGTATTAAAGGCGGTGTCAGCGACACACTGGTGAATGAATTTGCGGTAAAGCCAATGGGCTGTTGTTGGTCATCGACGCTGGTCACGATGGTGACGCCGGTCATGAAGGTGGAGAATGCGCTGCGCAATTCGGCAAAAGGATTTTGTTGATTTTGCTTAGTCATAATCTTGGTATTTTAAACTTTATTGAAGGCGTTGTTGCGCCTGGTGATGGTTTGAAGCGCATGGTTAACGCGATTGGCAGCCGTTAAATGAACCATATGTCCGTGGCCAACAACTTCGACGCTTCGCCCCTGTGGTATTTCCCCAGCAATGGCTTGTGCCATGGCGGGTGTTGAGTTTTTATCTTCACTGCCCGTTAATATTAGGCTGGGACACTGTATGGCGCTCAAACCGCTCGTATAGACGTCATCACCTGTGGCAAAAGCCTCATAAGCCATAGCATAGCCGCTTTTTTGATTGGCCTCGAGCCACGACTGAACCGCTTTGTAAATGTCTCGAGTTGAAACATCTAAGCTTGACCATTCACCAAACCATCGCTTAAGGGGCGCGTTAGGGTTCCAATCATTTGATCGCAATTGCTGAGCGCGTTGCTCTACAGCTGCACGATCGGCTTTTGATCGACAATAGACCGCATTCAAAGCAGATAATGACCATAATCTGTCAGAAAACTGGGTTGCATAACTCAGGGCGATCAGTGCACCCATCGAATGCCCGACCAAATGAAATTTGGGCAGATCTAATTCACCAATGCACTGCGACAACCACGCGACGTAATCACTAACCGATAAAATTTGCCCTGCCCGCCAATTTAGTGGTGCCGAATCCCCATGACCTGGCATATCCAAAGCATACACACTATTTGTTTCAGCCAATAGATTTATTTGGGGTAACCATGCTTCGAGCCTTAGCCCCACCCCATGGATCAATACAATCGGCTCTCCAGCCCCTGTGTTGTGGTAGGCAAGACCTAATGGTGTTTTATAGCGCGGCAGGGTTGTCTGCATCAAATTTTGCTTCACCACGCTCCTTTTTAAGATCCTCTATGTCTTGATAGCGATCACCGATACGGTGATGCGGCCGTCCACCAATAGAAGCCCCCAATGCCACAACCAGTTCATCCGCCGCTGGTGCATCGGGTATGGACAATTGAATGGTTAAATAATGCGAACGACGACCCGCATCATGTTTATCCATTAATGGAATCATGATGGGCGCGTTGGCACCACCTCGGGTATTGCAGAAAGATAAATACGATTTAGCGCCTACGGCCTCACGGTAAAAATTGCCAAAGCGCAAGGTATGAATGATCGCTGAGGCGTGTTCTACTTCACCATTTAAGCCAACGACCGCGGACTTTCCATAGGCTTCAACCTTATCGCCGCCACCCGCCGTATCAATAATCATTTGGGTCAATTTTTCGCCCAATATTGGTCCAACTGCATGGATTTCTGGTTTTAAATTCTCCACAAATCCTCGCCCTGCCCAAGGATTCTCTATGACAGCAACAGCCGCAATGAGTATGAGGGGCGGATTGGCAGATTTTCCGCCTTCTATGTGCGTTTCTTCAATGTGACAAAGGGTTTTTCTGATTTTTACTGACATAATACATTTTATTGGTTAGAAATCGTTAAATTAAGCGTGTGACATTATGACACCACAGCCTTTGATGGTGTTATTTTAATTCATTAGAATAGGCGGCGAATATTATTATTAAAAAGACTCAAACTGGGTCAACTTGTCGGCGTGAACTTATATCCACCAACCTTTACAAAGTGTATAATAACGCCACATGAAACGCCCCTTAATATTCAGTTTTTTCTTGCTATTTAGCCTATTTTTATATGGCTGTACTTCAATTCCTGATTACGATGGCACCGATGGTGAACTCTATACAGATGCCCGTGAAAAATTAGAATTGGGCGATTACAGCGATGCGATTGAAGCCTATGATTTTCTCCAATCGAAATTTCCCTACGGCGTTTTTTCAGAGCAAGCATGGTTAGACAAAGCTTATGCTTGGTTTTTGCTCGATCGTAATGATACAGCCAGTCTTGAATTACGCGAGTTTTTACGCAATTATCCCGGTCATAAACACTCTGATTATGCTTATTTCCTACTGGCTTTATTACAGGAAGCGAGTAATTTCAGTATTAATAATGAATACATAAATGATCCCGCCCGAACCGATGTGTCCTCGGTTGCAGAAGCGCTCAGACGCTATAAAATTATTTTGGAAAAATATCCCGATAGCCCTTATGTGGCACCAGCCAAACAGCGCATTCCTGTTTTACGAAATCGTTTAGCGCGACATGAGTTGTACGTGGCAAATACCTACTTCGACAGAAAAGCGTGGGTGGCGTCCATCAATCGCGCAACAAATATCATCGACACTTATCCTGATACCGTTCACGCTCGCTATGCCCTGTATTTATTAAAAGATTCTTACCTTGAACTGGGGCTAACAGACGTTGCCAACGATGTGGAAAAGGTCATTGAGCATAATGCAGATAATATGCCAGCGCGCAACTAGATGGAGGTGCCGTCGAAATGTACGCGCACATCTAACTGATAAAATAATGAACTGCATCTTAACAGGATTGGCCGTCGCTCAATGAAACATAAAACCTTGCAACTCATTGAAAACCAATTCAAATGTGGGGTAAAATCCGTTCATACGTATTCTTAACTATAACCGAATAATTTCATCATCTTTTCATCAATCATTGACTTGATTAAGGAGCAATAAATGGCAAAGCAATTAACAACCACTGGCGGCAATCCCGTTGCAGATAATCAAAACAGTTTAACCGCTGGCAATCGTGGCCCAGTCACTCTCAACGATTACCAATTGATTGAAAAATTGGCACACCAAAATCGCGAAAGAATTCCAGAGCGCGTGGTTCATGCTAAAGGGTCGGGCGCTTATGGGACTTTAAAAGTCAACGCTGACATCTCTCAATACAGCAAAGCAGATTGCTTGCAAAAAGGCAAAAAAACTCGTGTTTTAGCACGTTTTTCGACCGTTGCAGGTGAACGCGGTGCAGCCGATGCAGAACGCGATGTGCGCGGATTTGCCCTGAAGTTTTATACCAACGAAGGTAACTGGGATATGGTCGGTAACAACACGCCTGTATTTTTTGTGCGCGATCCTCTCAAATTTCCTGATTTTATTCATACCCAAAAACGCCATCCTAAGACGCATATGCGTAGCAATACAGCAGCATGGGATTTCTGGTCTTTGTCGCCCGAAAGCTTACATCAAGTCACCATCTTAATGAGCGATCGCGGACTGCCAAAAAATTACCGTCAAATCAATGGCTACGGCAGCCATACTTACAGCCTCATCAATGCTAAAAATGAACGCTTTTGGGTCAAATTTCATTTTAAATCAATGCAAGGCCATGCACACTACACCAACGCTGAAGGTGCTGAACTGGTTGGACAAGACAGAGAAAGCGCTCAACGCGACCTGTTCCACAGCATTGAACAAGGCAATTGCCCACAATGGCGTTTTTGTATTCAAGCCATGCCTGAAGCCGAAGCGGCTGATTACGAAGCCCGTACTGGCATCAACCCCTTTGATTTAACCAAAGTCTGGCCGCACAGCGACTATCCTTTGATTGACGTTGGTGTCATGACTTTAAATGAAAATCCTGAAAATTATTTTGCTGAAATTGAGCAATCATCATTTTCACCTTCAAATGTCGTTAATGGTATTGGGGTTTCGCCTGATAAAATGCTTATTGCACGGGTATTCTCTTATGCCGATGCGCACCGCTATAGAGTTGGGACGCATTACGAATCCCTACCAGTCAATCGTCCCATCAATGAGACCAATCACTATCATTTAGATGGCAGTATGCGTTTCGATAGCCCCAAAGGTGGGGATGCTTATTACGAACCCAACAGTTTCGATGGTCCCAAAGAAAATGCGGACTATGCAGAGCCTCCATTGGCAGTGAATGGCACAGTTGATCGGCACGATCATCGCATTAACAATGATGATTACACCCAAGCGGGCAATCTTTATAGATTGTTTGATGACGGTCAAAAACAACGTTTATATGCCAACATTGCAGATGCTATGGATGGTGTTCCAAACGAAATCATTGAGCGTCAATTGGCTCACTTCAGCAAAGCTGACCCAGCCTATGGTGCGGGTGTGGCTGATGCGGTCAACAAAAAGTATGGTCTGAACGTTAAGGCGTCTTAAAGACTGATTCCTGCACTAGCCCGCTCTTTTCTGAAGAGCGGGTTTAGTATAATTGGGCACAGTTCGCTGCCTATCTCATAGATTATGAATGCGCCGCTTGTTAGCGAACGTTATGGTTTATTGTTTAAAAAATTCAATGGCAATTGCTTAGCGCAATTGACTAATCAATATTTAAAGACATCCTGACAACCACCCCAATTGCGCATTTGGCTTGAAAGTGCCAAGACATCAGGTAATCGGCGCCAACGGTTGTGAAAAAACACCATGGGACATTGACGATTGTCGGGTAGGATATCAACCAAAACATCCCATTCACCCACCGAATCATAAGGCGGGTATTTACCGCCTTGAATGTCACCATAATGTTTTGAGCCCTTCTCGCTTTGAATGCGTTTGATTTCCTGACTAAAATAGGCATCAGGATCAATCCAACGCTTTGTTTGTTCGGAATAAACCTCAACCTTTCCGCCGTTTAGGCGATCTTCGCCATCTTCCATGGCCCAGGCGGTTGACGCCAATGTCATGCTTAGAAAAAGCCCTAAAATACTAATTTTCATACAAAACTCCTAGTTGATTACCACCGAATTAAGAAGATTCATGCCGCGCTTTGATCTCCTCATTAATTTGCTTAAACGATTCAATCAATAAATCGCAATTTAACTCAACCGCTTCGCATAAAGCGTTCATGTTGATGTACAGTTTTTTGTCTTTTTTGACAATGTCGCGTTTGATGACGCTCGGATGCGCCGGATGTTCGGGTGGTGTAAAAGACCATATGGTATAGACCCCATCATGGTTGGTCGTAAATAGATACCAGCCTTCATACTCTGATGCTTTGGCATTTGGGTCTTTTTTCAGTGCTTCATAAGCTTCTTCCACGGTTTCGTGGCCAATGGCGGGCAAGGTTTCCAGTGCCATCACCCCATTCGCCAGCAAAAGCAGCAGCAATCCAATAAGGCTATTTATGAGTTTTTTGTTCATTTTGTTATCAAACTAATCTAAAAACGTTCGAGCATTATAAAACAAGTGCATCCACGGGCTCTGCTCTGGCCAATCCGCTGGACACCAAGAATATTGTACCTTACGGAAACATCTTTCGGCATGAGGCATACTGATGGTCACCCTGCCATCCTCTGAGGTTAAAGCCGTGATGCCCTGGGGTGAACCATTAGGATTCAAAGGATACTGCTCGGTTACTTGACCTGCATGGTCCACATAGCGCATGGCAACAAGGTTTGACTCAAGGGTTTTATCAAAAGCTTCGGATGAATCAAACAGAACCCGCCCTTCGGCGTGCGACACCACCACTGGCAAATGGGATCCGTGTAAGCCCCGCATCATGATCGAAGGATTGGCGGGTATTTCTACCATACTCAGCCGAGCTTCAAATTGGTGACTGTTGTTTTCGACAAAGGTCGGCCAGTGCTCACAGCCTGGTATGATTGATTTAAGAGAAGCCAACATTTGACAACCATTACAAGCGCCGAATGTAAAAGTCGTTGGTCGCTGAAAAAACGCTTCAAATTTTTGCCGCAATGCTGGGTTAAATAGAATTGATTTTGCCCAACCTTGACCTGCGCCCAGTACATCCCCGTAAGAAAATCCACCACAGACAGCCAAGCCATTGCAAGTTTGCAAAATGTCCGACCCTTCAAGCAAATCGTTCACATGAACATCAATGGGGTTAAATCCAGCTTGATAAAAGGCGGCGGCCATCTCGTTCTGACCATTTACCCCCTGTTCTCTCAAAATGGCCACTTTGGGCGCATCATTGCGATTGATCGTCCAATTCGAATTTGGTGTCTTAAAGGCAAAATCTGCGCCAAGTACAGGACTCATCCCAGAATTTTCAAGCTGACAACTATTTTGGTACCACATTTGTGCGCATTCAGCATCATCGCGCGCCTGAGTCATCAGATAACTGTTTTTGCTCCATGTCGTCATCGCTTGTTGCAAATACATCGATATGAGGTTTTGCTGACCTTTGACGATGTCCAACTGGTGATTGTCAGTTATCTGCCCTATGGCATGACAGCAGTGGTCTAAGCCATGTGCTGTTAATATCTGCATCACTTCGGCGTGTTTGCTCAATGGCGTTTGAAATACTGCGCCCAACTCTTCATTGAATAAAATGGCGTCGCCCTCTCCCATCAAAGAATCTAAATCGATGGTCATGCCACGATGCGAGGCAAAAGCCATCTCGGCCAAGCAGGTAAACAGCCCACCATCGGAACGGTCATGATAGGCAAAAATCCAGTGGCGTTGTTTTAATGCCTTAAGGGCCTCATGCCATTGAATCAGAAGTTGCGCGTCGTCTAAATTGGGTGGAACATCGCCCAGTTGTTGGTACACCTCAGCATAAATGGATGCCCCCAAGCGGTTTTTGCCAGCGCCTAAATCAATAAGCCAGAGCTCGTTGTCGTTATCGGTCAACAAACACTGTGGAGTTAATGCTTCGCGTACATCATCCACCACGGCAAAAGCAGAAAGCACGACCGACACAGGCGCTCGGACTTGTACTTTGTCTGTCCCTTCCTGCCAGCTCATTTGCATCGACATGGAATCCTTACCCACTGGAATGCTGATGCCCAGCTGTGGGCACAGTTCCATGCCAATGGCTTGCACCGCATCGTATAGATGCGCGCCCTCGTTGGGGTGATTCATGGCGACCATCCAGTTGGCAGACATTTTGATGTCTGATAGGCGCTTGATTGGCGCGCTCAAAGCATTCATCACCGCTTCAGCCACGCCCATTCGCGCAGAAGCCACTGCATCCAATGCAGCAATGGGGGTGCGCTCACCCACAGCAATGACTTCGCCGGCAAAGCCGTCAAAATCTCTTAATGAGACACCACAATCTGCCACTGGGACTTGCCATGGGCCCACCATCTGATCGCGGTGTATCAATCCCCCGACAGAACGATCACCGATGGTGATCAAATAGGATTTATCGCCCACCGTCGGGTGCGATAGGATTTTTAAAGCACTTTGTTCTAAGTCTTTACTGGGACGTTTGAATGGTTTATGATGTGGTTTGGGACGACTCACCGAACGCTTTGGATTGGGTAGCTTACCCAATAACTTATTCAAGGGTAAATCGACCACCCTTTGCTGGTGTAAGGCATCGTCGATCACCAACACCTGATCGTCATCAGAATAACCAACCACTGCAACGGGGCAACGCTCACGCTGGCACAAAGCCAAAAATTGGGGTAGATTTTCAGCCGCAATGCCCATCACATAACGCTCCTGTGATTCATTGCACCAAATCTCTGCAGGACTCATACCGACTTCATCGATTAAAACATCGCGCAATTGAATGCGCCCACCCTGTTTGGCATCGGCCAATAATTCTGGCAAAGCATTTGAAATACCACCCGCCCCCACATCGTGAATGGAAGTAATTGGGTTGGCTTCGTTCAGCCACACACAACGGTTGATCACCTCTTGGCACCGCCGTTGCATCTCAGGATTATCACGTTGAACAGAGGCAAAATCTAAGGCACTGTTTTCCGAGCGATTGTCTTGACTTGAGCTTGCACCGCCGCCTAAGCCAATGAGCTGAGCGGGTCCGCCCAAAACAATCAAAGCCGTTTTATGCTTGAAGGATTCTTTCTCAACGGAGCCAACCATTTGCCCAATGCCCCCTGCGAGCATAATCGGCTTGTGATAGCCCAACCATGCACCGTCCTGGGTCGCTGTTGCTGCCAAATCCTCAGCCATCCAACTGCGAAAATAGCCATTGATCACAGGACGCCCAAATTCATTGTTATAACTGGCTGCACCAATTGGGGCTTCAATCATTATCTGATAGGCACTGGCAATGTGTTCTGGTTGACCCACATTCATTTCCCAAGGCTGGGGATGATTTGGAATATTTAAATGGGAGACGCTGTAACCGACTAAGCCTGCTTTGGGTTGGCCACCACGTCCAGTGGCCGCCTCATCGCGAATTTCGCCCCCTGCCCCCGTTGCCGCACCAGGCCGAGGCGAAATGGCGGTGGGATGATTGTGGGTTTCAACCTTTATTTGATGATGTATCACCGCTTCTTGAGCAGCGTATGCCCCATCAACAACCACCCACTTGGAACCTGAACCACCTTCAATCACAGCGGCATTATCCTCATAGGCTGACAAGGTCCCTTCTGGATTTGAGCGATGGGTATTGCGAATCATATCAAACAAAGTCATGGATTGATCCACGCCATCGATATTCCACTGGGCATTGAATATTTTATGGCGACAATGCTCCGAATTGACCTGAGCAAACATCATCAGCTCAGCATCGGTTGGATTGCGTTCTAACTCAACAAATAAGGCATAAAAATAGTCCAGTTCAATGGCATTCAGAGCCAAACCTAAGGCTTCATTGGCGTGCTTTAATGGCGCCATACCTTGAGTTTTTATGTCATAGGTCGTCAATTTCTGGGGGGCATGCTGAGCAAACAACTGCTCAATGGTGTGGGGTTGGTGGATCAATGAACGGTGCCAAATCGTTTGAACCATCTTATCGTGCAACAAAGGCTTGATACAACGCACCGCTTGTGCATCAGCAAAAGCAGTCGATTGCACACAGATGCCCTGCTCTACGCGTTCAATATGCCCAAAGCCCGCAATTTGCGCCAACTGAGTGGCCTTGGTTGACCATGGAGAGATCGTCCCAATTCGAGGAGTCACAAGCAAGGAATGATCTGGCCATTCTAAAGTCGTTGGCGTTGCATTCAATAAGATGCCCAACTGAGTTATTTGAGTTGCGCTCAATGACTGCTCAGCTTTTAACTGAACAAAATAACACCAATTTGATTGGATCGCTTCACAAGCGAAACCTGCAAATTGTAAATGTTGGGTAATCGCCCGCTGGCGATGTTGGGAAAAATAAGGCTTGCCTTGAAAAACCAGCAATGCCATTGCTACTCTGATGCTTTGTTGTCTTCAGATTTAATGGGCGCCTCAATTTCTGGCGGAATCGCTAATTCCTTCAGCATTTCATTGTCTCGCGCCGACTCGGTTTCAAAACCCAAGGTGCTGCATGATGACAGGACAAGCAACACAGTCAAACCCGTTAGGGTTTTAACACATAAGGACATCAATGATTTCATGATAATGTGATCCCCGAATCGTTCATCGCTTGCTCAACCTTGGTGTAATTTGAGGCATCGAGGTCAACCAGAGGCAAGCGCAGTGTTGCACCGCACAGGCCCATTCGACTCAAAGCCCACTTAACAGGTATGGGATTGGGTTCACAAAATAAAAACTCATGTAAACCTCGCAACTGGTCATCAACCGCTTTGGCGCCAGTCAAATCGCCTGCCAAAGCCAGCGCATATAACTGGTGATTTAACTTGGGCGCTACATTGCCTGTAACTGAAATGCCGCCATGACCGCCCAACTCCATAAACTGATACGCCGTGCCGTCATCGCCCGTCAAATAAGTGAAATCCTCACGGTTGATATGACTCTGTAAGGCCTGTAATCGATCCATTGAACCCGTTGCTTCCTTAATGCCAACGATATTGTCAATCTGGCTTAACCGTTGCACTGTCTCAGGCAAAATGTCCGTTACCGTCCGACCTGGTACATTGTATAAAAACTGTGGAATGGCCACCGCCTCTGCGATTGTTTTAAAATGCTGATACAACCCTTCTTGGGGTGGTTTATTGTAGTAAGGCACCACCAGCAAACAAGCGTCTGCGCCATCTTCTGTGGCTTTTTGAGTCAGCTCAATGGCTTCCTGAGTTGAATTTGCCCCCGTGCCCGCAATGACTGGAATGCGTTTATTTATGTACTGGATGGCATGACGAATGACCGAACGATGCTCAGTCACCGATAAAGTGGCCGACTCACCCGTCGTACCAACGATCACTAATCCATCTGTGCCTTCCGCAATATGCCAATCGATCAACCGCTCTAAAGCTGGAAAATCAACTTGCCTGTCTTGCAAAAACGGCGTAATGAGTGCAACAATGGATCCTTTAAACATAGCGAGACTGTATTCAGTAATGGGATATAGCGGTCAATAATTCCGTCGCAAGGACGACTTAAATTCAATAGGCGATTGTAACGCAAAAGCCCCTTCGATTGTTTAATAACCCAGCATTTCCTGCCTCATTATGTTGCCTGCAAAAATTTATTTCCGCCTGCACTTGCGAGGACGTACAGAGCATAGTAAGATGAAAAATATCTATAAGTCAATAGGTCGCGAGGCAAGTTTGATTCCCCTTCACAAACTTTCTCAGACTCGTGTTTTATTCCCTTTTACAAATTTCCCAGTGCCAGAAGCTCATCGTCCAGTCCGCTACGGACAACTTGAATGGCGTTACTCTGTCGTGCGATAGTGTCACCAGTCACAGAGGACAATTGAAATGGGAAGAATGCTGGGTTATTTTTCAGCAATTCTAAGACTGCTTTCCCTTCTTTGTCAGTATTCAAAGCGGCTTCGTATAGAAGCATTGTAATATTTGGATTGCTGATTACCACCTGTTTACCTGGCTTATAACAGCCCTTGATTTTGGTATCCTTTAACACACCCCATGCGATAAAAGATCGAATGACATAGCGGGCATTTCTACGCACAGTTTCTCTGTCGCCATACTGCTCCCTTAAACGAGAGACTATATAGTCATGGATCTTGGACAGGGCTTAGTCACTTGATGCTTCCCATGCTTCTAATAACCTCGAACCATGTTCAGAAATGATATACTTCTGATTTCTATCTTTGGGATTTTCCGGAATTGTCATTTGAATAAACTCGTTGCTCAGTAATTTTTCCAAGCTACGTTTGAAATTCCCTGTTCTAGATTTATAGCCGGTTGCTTGAAGCAATTCTTGCCCAGATTTTTGTTCTTTTCTTAGGACTGACAATATCTTTTGTTCTGTAGGGGTAAGATTAAAATCGAACTTAACCTGAGCTTCTTGACTCATTTTTTCATCTATAAATAATCTTTCTTGGGCCTTTCTTGGGCCTTTCTTGGGCCTTTCTTGGGCCTTTCTTGGACCAAGTGACTTAACTTGAGCCTTCATTTGGTTTTCATAGATACCTTCATGATACACAACATCATACTCCCACTTATGTAAGATTTTTTTAATCCGAGGCGCTAATTCAAAAGTGTTTTCAAAATTTTGAATCAATAAGGCATTCTTAATCAACTGTTTGGTAAGATCTAAACATCTACTTTTTGACTGAATGAGAACGCCCTCCAAATCAGTTAGGGAGAGAGGCGTCTTTTTTTTACAAGCATAAGCAAAAACAACAGCCTCATCCTCAGAAAGAGGGACGCCTATCGTTTGTTGGAAATTCAATTGATCATCAGTGAGCAGGATGTCCTTCTTGAGGATGAGTTCAAATGCTTTTTTCGATTTGTCATTGGTTACCTCTGGTGGAACATACCCCAAACGTCGCCAAGACTCGTACACTGAACGCAATCCCCAACCAGCATTTTCACTGAAACCAATTCTACGAAATGCAGTAACAATAAGGGGGTTGCGGTTCTCTTTTTCACCTGGCGTTAATAAATTACTGTCAGTATCAAAAGCATCGCCAGGATTCCAGAATCGCGTTAAATCTGCATAATGTTGGATGACTGGCTTACGTGAATGGTCCGCATAATCCTGATGGATGAGTGTATTGATGATTGATTCACGAAATGCCACATAACCCACTGGTTCATCTTTTCGTTGCAAGGTTTCGGGATCAATTTCAAATGGAATTTCTGCAAATCGATAAAACCATTCCATAATTGACACCCATGCTTGTACTAAGTTATATTCACAAACTGTTCGGTCGTGCCATCTACCTTCACCAATATGTTCAGATTTATAAAGGTAACGCTGACAATCCATAATTGGGCGAGGGAGAATCCCATGCAAAGACCCATCTTGCCCAAATAGCAGAATAGATGCTACCGTCGGTTTTCTGCCTGATGATGTGTCTTTGATTAGACCAAACTGAAAGAGAAAATCTTCGTTACTCAAATCAGCATAACTGCGATTGTCAGCCTTGCTTTCATACCTTTGTCGATACCAGACAATGTCTTTTTCATTGAAACATTCGCCTATATCAAAATCAAGAGTACTGCTGTCATACCGCTCAATTGAAGCATCTGTTAGAAAACGATTTAATTCATTTTGAGTACATTCTACATCGCAGGCACCCTTACGCAAAAAGCTTCTCTTGATACTACCATTCAGATAAACGGGTTTGTCTTTACGAAGTACTTCGGGGACGTAAAAAACAAGCACACTTTTCCCTGTTACCGTATGCAAATTTGCTTTAACATCAATAATGGTGCTGAATTTATCCTTTTGTCTTAGAGTCGATAAAAATTCATTTTGAATCTTATCGACATTTGCAACACCAACAATTTCAAAGTCAGCGTCATCTTTTTTAACACCAAAAACAAGGTAACCGCCATCTGTATTAGCAAAGGCCGACACAGTTTTATATGCTTCTTTGGACACGGCCTCCTTTGCTTCCTTAAACTCAATATCTTTCCACTCATGCTGACTGAGGCGCTTTAAAAATTCTTGTTCTGTCATGATTTATCAATAGATCGGGTTACTGCTTGGTCGTACCACAAGAGGAGTTGGGTGTCTGCCTCAAGTATGTTGTGCGAAATTTTACGGCAACATCAATGATGAAATTATAATCGCGGTTCTGACATGCTGCCTGCCATCTTCAGATCACACAGATTGACTCAGATTGTATAAGGAAAAAGATAGATAGATTGCGTGTGCGAGTTGGCATCTTCCGTTTTGCTGTACTCAGCACGTTTCTCCTAAATGGAGAAGAAGTTTAGGTAAAAGTACGGAAGGAAAAGGGTTAGAAGCGTTGTTCTAACAGGTATTTGCGCCTTTTTTTGGCGATTGGATCATCGTTGAAGCGTATGTTGTCGCCTTCCATGATGACGCCAAAGGCTTTGGCCAATCCAGCAAAGTCGGGGTAGCCTACGCGGTCGATGAGCCAAATTTTGTGTTCTCTAAATGGGTTGCCATCAACCAATTCGTCCAAGGCATTGATCAGTTCGTTGCCGTCAACAATCTGGCGTTTGTTGCGATGGTTTTCGTTGAACAATAAAATCACATCGGTTAAACGTTGTTGACCGCCGCTTTTCTCTATGAGGTGTAAGTCAATCCACATAAAGTAGATCGCACCAGCCCAATAGACACGACGGAAGGCTCTCAGTTCGCGCATGTGTGGGGTGATTTCGTCTATACTTAGATTATCAAATTCGGTCTTGCGGTACCCGCGCCTAAAGCCTGCAAATAAATTCTCAAAAACCGCTTTTTCACTGAGGATGTTTCTCGAACGTCCTAATTCTTGCCAGTAGCTGGCAAAACCTTCGGTGAACCAACGAAAATTATGACCAGGATATGGGATGTACAAATGACTGATTTCATGCGCCAATGTCCAGTCTTCAATCATGGAATCCATGCCAAAACGTGGGTCAATCTGTAACTCTAACTCGGCACTTCTGTTTTTGCGGTTGACTTGTCCCCACGGAACGGGTTGGTTGCTGATTTGCCGTTTAAAGGTTACCTTAATATCGAATGGTGGGTAGCCACCTGCATAACTGCCGATATTGGACGCTGTTCTGCCAAACCAGTCTTTAACGAGCGTTTTTTCTGAAGCGCTGAAATTGCCTTCAAATTCGAGATCAATATCAGCCGATGCGATTTGAGAGAGGCTGAGAAAAAGTATAAGTATTAGGGCACGCATAAGAATTTATGTCCGAGTCAATAGATTGATTGGTCAAGTACACTTTAGTTATACGTTAATGGCGCACAATTCCAAAATAAAAGCGAAAGAATTCTGTAAAAGTGCTTTTTAGAAGGTTCAGTCTTCGGAGCGGTCCGATGCTTTGACACGATTTCTGCGGGCTTCTTTGGGGTCAACAATCAAGGGTCGGTAGATTTCAACTCGATCGCCCTCTTTCAATGCCGTATGTACGGGTACGCGCTTTCCAAACAATCCGACCGCCGTGGGATCAACCACCATCTTGGGAAATAATGCGGGTAATTCGCGCATGGTGCTTAAGGCTGTCTCTACGGTTGAGCCTTCGGGCAATTCAAGCACTTCAATGTGTTGAATCATCGGTAAAGCATAAGCAATTTCAATTTTCATCTTGACTGTGTACCTTGAGTGCTTGTTGGCTAAATCTTTGTACCATGCTTTGTGCAAGATTGACCATGAGCCCAGTTAAGACTTTGGCGGTTAGGCTATTTTTCATCTCAAAGTCTAATGAAAAATCAATCTTTGTGCCACCGTTTTCGGGTGTAAATCGCCAAGCACCTTTTAAATAACTCAAGGGGCCTTCTATCAAATCCATTGTAATTGAATGGGGTTCATCCAATGTGTTTTGCGTGGTAATATCATACTCGAATATGCCTTTGGCTAACTTCAATCTTGCGGTTTTTTGTGTCTTAGAACTTGAGAGCACCGTGGCGGTTTTACACGATGTAATGAACTTTGGATAGTGTTCAACATCATTGACAATGTGATAGATGGTTGCGCACGGCACCTTAATCCACGTGGATTTATGAATGTTATTCAATGACAATCCCTTTGTCTTTAAGTAAAGACGCTATTTTATCAACGATTTGCTCAATCGACAGTTCGTCTGTATCGATGATGATGGCGGCTTTGTCTGGCACCAATGGTGAATTTTTACGTGCTCTATCTTGCTCGTCTCGTTGTTGCATCGAGTCATGAATACTGTCGTAATCTGCCTCAACACCCATGGCTTCCATTTGAGCGATTCGGCGCATCACCCGTACTTTGGTGCTGGCGGTTAAGAATATTTTCAAGACCGCATTAGGAAAGACCACCGTGCCCATGTCTCTGCCATCTGCCACAACCGATTCGGTGTCTAATAAGTGTCTTTGCCAACCCAGAAGCGCTTGACGCACTTCGGGGTTCGCTGCTAGTTTAGAAGCGAGCGCGCCTGTTTGCTCTTGCCTGATGAGGTGGGTCACGCAAACATCGTTTAAAAAAACATCATCGGTGGTTTGGTGCAGTTTCATCGAGTCAATCAATGCTTGGGTGTCTTGCTCAGGATGGTTTTGCGCGTGCAGGGCAAAGGCTCTATACAACAAGCCACTGTCTAACCAATGCCAATTCAATCGCTGGGCAAGGATGCCTGCAATGGTGCCTTTGCCGACTCCGCTGGGACCGTCAATGGTAATGGCTTGGTGGCAGGCGTCAGTCATGGGTCATCATTCGTCGGTAGTGATGTGCAGCCCCAGTTGCTCTGAGAGGTCCACAAAATTTGGAAATGAGGTGGCGATGGTTTCACAGCCTTCGATGCTGATTGGTTGTTCGCAGCACAAACTTGCCATGGTACAAGCCATGCCAATGCGGTGATCGTGATGGCTTTGTAAGGTGCAGCCGCCAGTCAATTGACCGCCTTGAATGATCGCCCCATCGGCTGTTGCTTGGGCGGTTCCGCCCATTTGGTTGATGGCATCCACCATAACAGCAATGCGATCACTTTCTTTGACGCGCAATTCGGCGGCACCTGTAAGTACGGTTGTGCCCTCAGCGCAAGCGGCGGCAATGAATAATACGGGAAATTCGTCTATAGCCAATGGCACCAGTTTGGGATCAATGTTTATCCCACGTAGCTGAGCTGAGCGCACTCGAATGTCGGCAATGGGTTCATCGCCTTTGACGCCTTCATTGAATATTTGTAGGTCGGCGCCCATGGCTTGCAATATGTTGATGACGCCCGTACGTGTAGGGTTCATGCCGACATTTTTAATGGTCACATCGGCATTTTGTGCGATGCTGGCGCCCACCATAAAAAAGGCCGCCGAAGAAATATCTGCTGGCACGTCCAAATGGCAGGCTTTGAGGGATTGCCCGCCTTTGAAGGTGATTTGTTGCTGTGCTGATTCAATATGCGCGCCATAGGCTCTGAGCATTCTTTCGGTATGGTCGCGTGATGGACCTGGTTCAGTAATACGCATGGTGCCTTTGGCATAGAGTGCGGCGAACAGCAAGGCCGATTTGATTTGCGCACTGGCAACTGGTAAGCGATAGTCTATGCCCTTCAATTGAGTTGCGGGAAAGATGTGGACAGGTGGCGTACCATTAGCCGTTGTTTCAATGTGCGCACCCATTAAGGTTAAAGGGTCTGAAATACGGCGCATGGGGCGTTTGCTCAGTGATTCATCGCCAATGAGCTCGGAACTAAAGCTTTGTCCGCTAAGCAGACCCATGAGCAAACGCATGGCCGTGCCCGAATTACCAACATTGAGGGCTGATTTGGGGGCTTGAAGCCCATATTTGCCAACACCATGGATGATGGCGGACGTTTGATTCCTGACGACCTTGACCCCCATTTGCTCAAATGCGGCAATGGTACATAACACGTCTTCTCCAATCAAAAGCCCTTCTACGGTACTGACGCCTTCGGCAAGCGCTGAAAATATGATGGCGCGATGCGAAATGGATTTGTCCCCTGGCGGGGTTATTTGCCCCTTGAATGACTGTTTGGGACCAATGGTATATTTCATAAAAACGGCGTGGTCTTTAAAGATTGAATCTTACTTTGGCTGGTGGCAATATAGTTGCCAAATAAAACCTGGAAATGCAAAAATGGTGAATAAAAATAAATTGGTGTAATAAAACTCCCACGCTTGGGGATGATTTTGACCGGTTAGATAATATTCAATGCCCAGCATAATCAGCATTGACACCAGCATATAAAAAAGCCATTGTAGCAGCCTTAGAAGCCAATTGACGGGTTGCTTGCTTCTGAATAAATTAAAAAAAAACGTATTGCTGATGAAAGGAATATTGGCTAAGATGAATACGAAGATCAACCCAACAGCGATGAATCCATTCATAAACCGAAAATGGCAAAGCACAAAGCAATGAGCGGCGCAGGAAACACACCCAGCACGATTAAACTGCCGACGTTCAAGTTTAGAATGAGGTTGCTGTCGGCATCTGGTTTGGCAACGGCTTCTGGGTTTTCGGCCTCATCAAAATACATCAGTTTGATGACTCTTAGATAATAAAAGGCTCCGACAACTGACATGGAGACACCCAACACGGCCAGCCAGACCAAGTCTGCGTCAACGGCGGCTTCAAGTACCAACAGTTTGGCATAAAAACCGATGGTTGGTGGAATGCCTGCCATTGAGAACATGATAATCAATAACAACAAGGCTAATTTGGGTGCGCGTTTCGCCAAGCCTTTCAAATCAGCCAATTGATCCGATTCATTGGAGGCAGTGCTCAGCAATAAGATTAGACCAAAACCTGCGGCGCCCGTCAAAGTATAAACAATCATGTAGTACAGTGCGGCTGCATTGCCTTGGTCGGTGCCAGCAGCAATACCCATCAAAACAAAGCCCATGTGTGAGATGGCTGAATAGGCCAGCATCCGTTTTAAGTTGGACTGCGCGATGGCGACCACATTACCGACGATGATGGAGGCGGCGCATAATATCATGACCATGGGTTGAATAGCTTCTAAGCTGGGGGATAAGGCATCGACCCACAGACGAATAAGCATGGCAAAAGCGGCCAATTTAGAGACCGTTGCCAAAAACAAGGTAATCACTGTGGGCGAGCCATGATAGACATCAGGCATCCACATATGAAACGGGACAACGCCTAATTTGAAGGCCACACCCACAACCAAAAATACCAGTCCGAAGTTGAATAATTGACTGTCAGGTGATTGGGCAACCACGCGGGCAATTTCATCGATTTGGATGTGTCCTGTGGCACCATAAATCATCGACATACCGTAGAGCAATATGCCCGATGCCAATGAGCCCAAGACAAAGTATTTCATGGCAGCTTCAGTGATTCTGACATCATCTCTGCGCCAAGTGACTAAGGTGTAAAGCGATAATGACATCAACTCTAATCCCATATAAATGGTGAGCAGATTAAAGGCAGACACCAACACTTGCGCGCCCAAAATGGCAAACAAGATCATGGCATAAAATTCACCGCGTAACATCTTGCGGTCAGCCGCATAACGTTTGGAGTAAACCAAGGTTAAGAAGCCCGTGAGATAGATGAACAGTTTGACCACATCGCCAAAGACGTCGCGCACATAACCACCGCTAAATGAGGCCTCTGCCCCAAGACTAAAGGTGAATACGGTGTACATGCCCACACCAAACAGGGCTGTCTGCGCCATCCAGTAACCGGCTCTTGGGGCTTTTTCACCCACATAGACTTCAACCATCAATATGGTCAAAGTCACCAACAGCAAGGCTATTTCAGGAATGAATAAAGAATAATCCATGGTCATAGTTTTGAGGTGGTGGCTTGTTGAAGTAAATGCTCAATCGAAGTTTGCATCACAGCAATGATGGGGTCTGGCCATAATCCAAAAATAAGGGTGGCGGCAGCCAGTATACTCATGATTGAAATTTCACGTTTATTTAAATCCAGCAATTGGGCGACTTTATCGTTGCCAATTTGCCCAAATATAACCCGTTTAACCATCCAAAGTGTATAAGCGGCGCCCAAAATTAGGGTGATGGCAGAAATGAAGCCAAACCAGAAATTGCCTTGGAACGCAGCCAATATAACCATGAACTCACCGACAAAGCCCGAGGTGCCGGGTAAGCCAGCATTGGCCATGGCAAAGAAGACGGCAAAGAACCCAAAAATGGGCATCACATTAACCACACCGCCATAATCGGCAATGGCTCTGGAGTGCATGCGGTCGTACAACACGCCAATGCCCAAGAACATGGCAGCAGAGATAAAACCGTGAGAAATCATTTGCATCATTGCACCTTCCATTGCCAATACGGCACCGTCTGCCGATTGGGTATTGGCGATGATGTCCCAAGCCAAAAACAAGCCCAAAGTCACAAAGCCCATGTGCGATATGGACGAATAAGCGACCAATTTTTTCATATCTTTTTGCACAACGGCAATAAAACCAATGTAAACAATGGCGATTAAAGACAGCACAATCATGAAGGTGGCGTATTCAAAAGCGGCGTCGGGTACGATGGGCAAGCTGAACCTAACAAAACCATAGCCGCCCATTTTCAATAAGACAGCGGCCAATATGACCGAACCTGCGGTGGGTGCTTCTACGTGTGCGTCCGGTAGCCACGTGTGTACGGGGACCATAGGTATTTTGACGGCAAAAGCGGCAAAGAAAGCAAAGAACAGCAAGGTTTGTGGCAGCATGGCAAGGGGCTGCTGATGGAAATCGGTGATGACGAAAGTGCCCGTTTGAACGTATAGATAAATAAATCCAACGAGCATGAACACCGAACCCAGAAAGGTATATAAAAAGAATTTAATCGTGGCATAGACCCTTCTGGCGCCACCCCAAATGCCGATGATCAAGAACATTGGAATCAGCAGGGCTTCCCAGAATACGTAGAATAAGATGGCATCCATGGCACTGAATACCCCAACCATCAGCCCTTCTAAAATAAGGAATGCCGCCAAATATTGGCTGAAACGGTCTTTGATGGCCTCCCACGCCGACAGGATGGCAATGAATGAGGAGAAAGTCGATAAGATGATCAGCGGCATGGACAATCCATCGATGCCGAGATAGTAATCAATGTTGAAATAACCAATCCACGGCTGACGTTCCACAAACTGCAAAGCGGGTGTTGTTGGGTCAAAATCAAAATACAAAATCAGTGACATGAAGAACACGGCAAGGCTGACCCCGACCGCGAGGTAGCGCGCTATTTTCTCGTGCTTATCGCCCAACAACAAACACGCAACGCCAGTCGCTATGGGTATCCAAATGAGCAGTGAAAGAATCATCGTGTTTGTCTATTATTTAAAGTTGGTAACATTTTTTTCATAAGATGAAGGCTTAAACAAAGATTAGCCAAGTTAATAAGCCCATCAAACCTATGATGATGACGAAAACATAGTGGTACAAGTAGCCGCTCTGCCACAGGCGTAAACTTTGGGCAATTCGAGCAATGCCCGCCGCCCCGCCATTAATTATGGTATCGTCAATGGTGGCAACGTCGCCTTTGGACCAGAAAAATGTGCCGATGCGTTGGGTATTTTTGACAAAAGCCCATTCGTTAAAGCGGTCAAAACCGTAAGCATCTAACATCCAGCGGTATAAACCATTGAACTGAATCGATATTTTTTCAGGCAGTTCAGGGCGTTTGAGATACAGGTACCATGCGGCGGCTACACCAGCAAGGGCAAAATAGAAAGGTAAGGTGACGAAGCTGTGCAATATCATTGCAAATACCCCGTGATATTGTTCGGCCATAATTTTCAAGGTGGTATGGTCTTCTGCAACGAACAGACTGTCAGCAAAATAATCGCCAAACACCCAACTGCTCACGGCGATGCCGCCAATGAAAACCGAAGGTATGGCGAGTAATATCAGCGGCACAGTCACCACCTTAGGTGATTCATGCGGCGGATGAGCAACAACATATTCACTTTCTTTGCCGTGGAACACCATGAAGAACATTCTAAAAGAATAGAGGGCGGTGAAAAACACGCCAATCAAAAGCGCAAATTCGGCGTAAGTTGCGCCAAATCGCTCGGTGTTTTCAACGGCAATGATGATCGAGTCTTTTGAGAAAAAACCTGAAAAGCCGGGCGTGCCAATCAATGACAGGGAGCCGATCAACATACAGATCCAAGTGATGGGCATGTATTTTTTGAGTCCACCCATTTCGCGAATGTCTTGTTTATGGTGCATGCCAATGATTACCGAACCTGCGCCTAAGAACAACAAGGCTTTAAAAAAGGCATGAGTCATGACATGGAAGAAGCCGATTGAATAGGCTGAAACCCCTAAGGCGGCAACCATGTAGCCCAATTGCGATAAGGTGGAATAAGCCACCACACGTTTGATGTCGTTTTGAACCACGCCTAAAAATCCCATGAACAGTGCCGTGCTCGCACCAATGATTAAAATGCTCGAAGATGCGACTTCAGATAGCTCAAATAAGGGCGATAGGCGCGCAACCATGTAAATACCTGCTGTCACCATGGTGGCTGCGTGAATCAAAGCAGAAATGGGCGTGGGACCTTCCATAGACTCGGGTAACCATACGTGCAAAGGCATTTGCGCAGACTTGCCCATCGCTCCGACAAACAAGAGCAATCCAATGACCGTCACCACTTGCCATTCGTAGCCACCAACAATGTTGATGGTTTGGTGCGCCCCTTGGGGTAAGGCGGCAAAGAACTGAGCGTAATCTAAGGTGCCAAAAAACATCAACACCCCCGCAATGCCGAGCAAAAAGCCAAAATCTCCAACACGATTGACCAGAAATGCCTTGAGATTAGCCGCAATGGCTGTGGGTCTTTTCATATAAAAGCCAATGAGCAAATAGGAGACCAAACCCACGGCTTCCCAACCAAAAAACAACTGGAGGAAGTTATTGGACATCACCAGTGTCAACATAGCAAAGGTGAATAACGAAATATAGGAGAAAAATCTTTGGTAATAGGGATTATCGTGGTCGTAATCCTCGTCATGGTCCATATAACCAATAGTGTAAATGTGTACCATTAAGGACACAAATGTGACCACCAACATCATGGTCGCCGAAAGGCTGTCTATCAACAAACCAATGTGTAGTTGCGTATCAGCAAATTGCAGCCATTGATAGAGGTTGACGTTCAATATGGGTTCATCGAGCACACAAATTTTATAAAAAACAATGGCCGACAATATTGTGGACAGGCCAACGCCCGATATGGCCACGCGATGCGCCATTTTGCGTCCAATGGCTTTGCCAAAGAATCCTGCAACAAGGGAAGCACCCAAGGGTGCTAACAATGCAATCAAACTAAGGGTGTAAACGCTCATTGATTATCCTTTCAGTAGATTCAAATCTTCAACATTAATGGTTCTCTTATTACGGAAGAGAATCACTAATATGGCTAATCCAATGGCCGCTTCCGCTGCGGCAACGGTTAAGATAAAGAAGACAAAGACTTGTCCCGTTAAATCATTTAAGTAGAATGAGAAGGCAACCAAATTGGTGTTCACAGCCAACAACATCAATTCAATGCACAGCAATATCATAATGATGTTCTTGCGATTGAGAAAAATGCCAGCAAAGCTGATGGTAAACAAAATGGCGGCAAATCCTAAAAAATCACTGAGTTCTAACATAGATAGGCCCTTATTTATCGGTGTTATCGTCTTCTGTGGGTTGAAGCGGTCTTTGTTGATGGCGATCTGCACAACTCTCTACTTCAACAACTTTTAAACGGTCTTTGGCTTTCACTTGAACTTGTTTGGCAATGTTTTGGTACTTGGATTCACCTGTGCGCTTACGCAAGGTCAAGGCAATGGCCGCAACGATGGCGACGGTCAGTAGCACCGCAGCCAACTCCACTGGGTATAGGTATTTGGTGTAGAGCTCAAACCCCAGTAATTTGGTATTCGAACCCGTACTGATGGCGCCTGCTGCATCAATGTCTAAGGTTTGGGTAAACACATTGGTATTGATTATCAGAATGATTTCAGCCAAAACAATCAGAGCTATGATTGAGCCAATGGGCAGATAGTTGGTGAAGCCTTGTTGAATGACAGCCATGTTGATGTCCAACATCATCACCACAAATAAGAACAGGACCATCACGGCTCCAACATAGACCAGTATCAGAGCAATGCCTAAAAACTCGGCGTGTAATAAAATCCAGATGCCCGCGCATGAAACAAAGGCCAGCACCAGAAATAAGGCCGCTTGCACAGGGTTACGCGCTGTAATCAGCCTAATGGCAGCAACGATGCAAACCAAGGCTAAAAAATAAAAGACAAACTGTTCAAAACTAAACATGACTTCCTATCGATAATTCGATTCAACGCTTCTATCTGCGGCGATTTGTTGTTCGTGGCGATCGCCCATATCCAATAACATTTCTTTGGTCATCACTTTGTCCTGAGCCGACTCATAATGATAATCAAATATACGGGTTTCAACAATGGCGTCCACAGGGCACGCTTCTTCACAAAAACCACAATAAATACATTTAAACATGTCAATATCGTACTGAATGGTGCGTCGTGTGCCATCGGCACGTTCTTCAGATTCGATGGTGATGGCGTTTGCTGGGCAGACTGCCTCACATAATTTACAAGCAATGCAACGCTCTTCGCCATTGGGGTATCTTCTTAGGGCGTGTTTGCCTCTAAAACGGGGCGACAAAGGCGTTCTTTCCTCAGGAAATTGCACCGTGACCTTTCTTTTGAACAAGTACCGACCTGTGACGGCCATACCTTGTAATAATTCCCACAAAGTGAAACTTTTAATCTGATGTTTTATAAATTGCAACATAACTATTTAAACCAAGGACCGATTGAAAAGTAATCCAAAAACCCGACAACAAAAACCCAGAATAACGTTAATGGAATAAAGACTTTCCAGCCCAAACGCATGATCTGATCGTAACGATAACGGGGGAATGTGGCTCTGAACCATAAAAAGAACAGCAACATGGTAGCCGTTTTGAATATGAGCCAGAATGTACCGGGGATGAATGAGAAGACCGTGCCAAGCAATGGGATACCTTCAAATGGCGAATGCCAGCCGCCCAAAAACAATATTGAAGTCAATACCGCAATCAAGATCATCATGGCGTATTCGGCCAAGAAAAATACGGCAAAAGTCATGCCAGAATATTCAACGTGGAAGCCAGCAACGATCTCGGACTCGCCTTCTGCCACATCAAAGGGTGCACGGTTGGTTTCTGCCACACCAGAAATAAAATAGACAATGAACATGGGGAACAAGGGGATCCAATACCAATTCCAAAAACCACCGGATTGGTCTAGAACGATGGTCGTCAAATTCATCGATTTAGAAACCATGAGCACGGTCACCATGGCAAATCCCATGGCAATTTCATAAGAAACGATTTGAGCCGAAGCGCGAACAGCACTTAAGAAGGCGTACTTGGAGTTGGATGCCCAGCCCGCAACAATGACCCCATAAACGCCAATCGAGCCGACCGCAAGTATGTAAAGCAAACCAATGTCAATGTCAGCCACAACCATACCATCGCCAAAGGGAACCACTGCCCAAACGGCCACTGCAGGGGCAATGGAGAGCATGGGTGCCACCAAAAAAAGCCAAACGTTGGATTTTGTTGGGACGATGATCTCTTTAAACATCAATTTCACTGCATCGGCTATGGGTTGCAACCAACCTTTGGGACCCACTCGATTGGGGCCTAAACGCACTTGCATATAGCCGATGATTTTTCTTTCAGCGTAAGTCAGATAGGCAACGCCTAACATCACGGGCAAAATGACAACCAGCGACTGCACCAAAAAGGTGAGCGCCAATGACAGCTCCCATGGCAGAAGGTAATTTAGTAATAGCGTGAGCTCATTAAACATCAGACTTTAGCCTTGCCCTGCGCGGTGCTCTACGGTGATGGGCTTGTTGCCAATGGAAACAGCGCCGACCGAAGTTAATGAAGCGCCAACTTCTATGGCGGGTATCCAGCAAACGCCTTGAGCCACATCATCACTGAGTTGACTTTGAGCCGCGATGGTTTGATCGCCGACGTTGAATTCAACAGGTTCATCTTGTTTAAAATCAGAAGCACTTAGCAAACAATAGCGTCCTTGTTGGGCTAATTTTGAGTCCTGTAACGCCTGAGCATTGCGCACCACAGAGTCCACGGCGAATGCATGCCAGTAAACAATGCCTTCCAGACCTTGTTGGCTTGAGGGTTGATAAGCCTCAGGCATTGCTTCATTTGTTGGAATAGCTGCGGTCAATTGTTGTATTGCTTCGTTGAGCACGTCCGCTGAGTTGTCGTATTCTGAGTTTTCGACGTCTAATAAATTCGCCAAAACGCGTAAAACTTTCCAACACGGCTTAGAATCACTGAGGGCAGAAACAATGGCTGCAAAAGATTGTCGTTGACCGGCCATATTGACAAACGACCCCGAAGTTTCGGCGTAAGTTGCAATGGGCAATATGACATCAGCATGTTGCTCTATTGAATCGCATTGATAGGCACTCAAGGCCACCACTTTGGTTTGTGCCATGCGTTGAACCAAGGCTTGACCAAATAAGGTGTCGTATTCTGGTTCAATGCCGACCACGACCAATGGATGTTCTGTAGATGCGCTGAACATTTCATGCACACTGTGTTTAAGGGGGGCGCATCCGAGTTGGTCGGCCGCTACAGAGTTGGCTGCAATCGGTAAGACGATGCAGCTGCCTTGACAATGTTTGGCCAATAATTGAGCCCATTGTTGTAGGTCTGAAAACGCATCGCTTTGTTGCGCGATGTTGCCCAAGATAATGGCAGGATTGTTTGAAGCCATTAATTGCTCAACCCACTTTTGCGCGGCTTCAGAAACGGCCAAGTCTGTCAGACCCAAGGTTTTAATGGCTGCACTGTTGTTTTCTGCTGTTAATAAGGCTTTGGTGGCGCTTGCCAAGAACGCAATCCATTGAGAAGGCTTGAGCACTTGAGAATCAATCTGATTCATTCTAAATACATGTTTTTTGGCATCCAAGCAAAGAACTTTGGCTTGACTCTTACGGATTCTATGAGCAACCATGGGGTGTTCGTGGGTCAATTCGGAGCCAACCAACAACACCGTATCAAACGATTCAAATACGGGCAATTCAGGTGTGGTTTGCAATGGCACCTTGACCTTGGCTGAACAACGTAAACGCGTATCCATGGCGCCTTCGGTTTTTTCTGCAATGCGCTTGAGTAAATACAATTCTTCAACCGTTTGCGATTCGCTCGATAAGATGTGCGGCGATGCTTGGCTGATGATTTTTTGAGCATGGTCCAATGCCGTTTGCCAGTCGGTTGATTGCCATTCGCCGTCAATTTTGATTTTCGGACTCAAGTAGCGTTTTTCTGTTTGCACGCCTTCATAAGAAAAACGGTCTCTGTCAGACAACCAAACTTCATTGATGGCTTCGTTGGTTCTTGGCACAACGCGTTTTAAAGTATCTTTTTTGATGTGATAACTCAAATTTGAGCCACTGCTGTCGTGCGCGGCAATGCCCTCTTTTGAAGTAATCTCCCAAGGCCGTGCCGAATATCTAAAGGGTTTGGATGTCAATGCACCCACAGGGCACAGATCAATCACATTGCCCGACAACTCTGAATCCACACTTTTTTCTAATGAGGTCGTGATTTCGCTGAATTCTCCGCGTCCAATCATGCCCAATTCTTGAATGCCAGCAATTTCTTTACCAAATCGTACGCAACGCGTGCAATGGATGCACCGTGTTAAATCGGTGTGAATTAAGGGACCAATGTTTTTGTCCCGAATCACGCGTTTATTGGCTGTGTAGCGCGAAATGTCTGCGCCAAACTCAAGTGAGACGTCTTGCAACTCGCATTCACCGCCTTGGTCACAAATGGGACAATCTAAGGGATGATTGATGAGCAAAAACTCCATCACCGATTTTTGCGCATTTTTTGCCCCAACGGATCTCGTTTGGACGATCATGCCATCTGTCACCAAAGTCGCACAAGCAGGTACAGGTTTACGAGAGCCTTTGACTTCAACCAAGCACATCCGACAGTTGGCCGCTACGCTCAGTTTGGGGTGATAGCAAAAACGAGGAATCTCAACGCCAGCAGAATCTGCCACATCGATTAGCATCTGCCCTTCTTGCGACTTTACTTGTTTTCCATCAATCGTGATCGTTGCCATAACTCTTAATCCGTATCCTAATCGGTCTTGACCATACTCGTGCCGTGTTCAATATAATGCTCAAACTCAGGTCTAAAATGTTTGATAAAGCTCTTGACGGGTACTGCAGCCGCATCGCCTAATCCACATATGACATGGCCGACTATATTGGTGGCCACATTGCCCAGCAATTCTAAATCTTCGTATGTGCCTTGACCACAGCGGATTTTCTTGACAGTTCTGTACAACCAGCCCGTGCCTTCTCGGCAAGGGGTGCATTGACCACAGGATTCATCGAAATAAAAATGCGCCAAGCATTCCAAGGCTTTGACCATATCTGTTGAGTCATCCATAATGATGACAGAACCGGCGCCTAACATCGAACCCGCTTTGCTGATTGAGTCAAAATCCATGTTCATATCCATGGCCGCATCTGCTGGAATAACAGGCGTTGAAGACCCACCAGGAATGACCGCTTTTAAACGTCTGCCTTCTAACATGCCACCGCTGAGCGATAATAAATCGGCAAATGGCGTGCCCATACGGATTTCATAGTTACCAGGTTTGTTGACATGCCCCGACACTGAAAACAGTTTGGTTCCGCCAGAATTGGGGACGCCAATGTCTTGAAACCATTGTCCGCCCTTCTCCACAATCAATGGGATGGACGCATAGGTTTCGGTGTTGCTGACGATGGTCGGTTTGCCATAAAGCCCATAACTTGAAGCATAGGGTGGTTTGAAGCGTGGTTGGCCTTTTTTGCCTTCCAAGGATTCGATCAAAGCCGTTTCTTCGCCGCAGATGTAGGCACCTGCACCGCAGTGATAGTACAAATCAAAATCAATTTCAGAACCTAAGATGTTCTTGCCTAACAAACCACTGTCGTAGGCTTGTTTTAAGGCCTCGTTGAAACGATTGGTGGATTCAACAAACTCGCCACGAATGTAGTTATAACCCACTGTACCACCCAATACATAGCCCGCAATGGCCATGCCTTCAATCAATTGATGAGGGTTGTAGCGCAAAATGTCTCGGTCTTTAAAGGTGCCTGGTTCGCCTTCATCTGAATTACAAACAATGTATTTTTGAATGGGCAATCCGCGTGGCATAAAGGTCAACTTTAATCCAGTAGGGAATCCTGCCCCACCACGACCGCGCAAGTTCGACAGTTTTAAATCTTCTATGAGTTGGTCTGGGGCGATTTTATTGTTGACAATGTCCTGCCACATTTTGTACCCGCCATGCGCCTTGTAGGTTTCGATATCCCATGGCGTATCTAAGTGATTTAAGCGAAAGCAAACTTCGTTTTGGATAATTTCTGTCATATCACTGCCCGGCCAGGTCGTTTAAAATGCCATCTAATTTTTCTGGCGTCAAATTTTCGTAGTATTGATCGCCAATTTGCATCATTGGCGCTCCGCCACATGCGCCCAAACATTCGACTTTTTTAAGGGAAAACATTTGATCTTTAGAGACTTTGCCCGCAACGATTTGATGTTTTTGCTCAAGGTGCTCAATCAGTGCATCACAGCCTCGTAACATACAGGAAATATTTTGGCAAATGCTGATTTTATGCTTGCCCTGTGGGGCCAATTCATACATTGAATAAAAGGTCGCCACTTCTTCTGCTGCCACATTGGGTATGCCAATATAGTCGGCAACCGTACGAATCAATTCGGGGGTTAGGTGTCCGCCATTATCATTTTGCGCCAAAGTTAATGCGGGCATAATCGCTGAAATTCTTTGATCATCGGGATATTTTGCCAAATGATCTTCAATGCCTTGTTTGACCGCATCACTCAATGTTGCAACATTTTCAGCCTTCGGCGGAAAGGACGCTGAATGATCAACTGTGTGGTCAATGAGTGGATTGGGTTTGGTCATCGATCAATTTCTCCAAATACGATGTCTTGGGTGCCAATGATGGTCACAACGTCTGCCAGCAAATGGCCTTTGGACATTTCATCCATGGCTTGAAGGTGGGCGAATCCTGGGGCACGTATCTTTACTCTATAAGGTTTATTCGCACCATCGGATACCAGAAATACGCCAAACTCCCCTTTGGGATGCTCGATTGCAGCGTAGGCTTCTCCCGCTGGCACACAATAGCCTTCGGTAAATAATTTAAAATGGTGAATCAACGCTTCCATGCTGGTCTTCATGCTCGCTCTTTTTGGCGGTGTCACTTTGTGGTCATCAGCGATAACTGGTCCGTCATTGACTTTCAACCAATCGACGCATTGGCGCATGATATTGACCGATTCGCGCATTTCATGAATACGAACCAAATAGCGGTCATAACTATCGCCTTCCGTGCCGATGGGAATGGAAAAATCTAATTTATCGTACACTTCATAAGGTTGTTTTTTGCGTAAATCCCAACGAATACCCGAACCTCTAAGCATGGGTCCCGTAAATCCTAACTGTAGCGCCCGTTCTGGGTCCACAACACCCACGCCAACCAAACGTTGTTTCCAAATGCGGTTGTCGGTTAATAAGGTTTCATACTCATCGATCAATTTGGGGAAGCGTTGGGCAAAATCTTCTATAAAATCGAGCAAAGAACCTTCGCGGTTGACGTTCAAAGCCTTGATGGTTTTTTCGTTCTTTTTATGCTCGTGCGTGTACTGGGTCATGCGCTGAGGCAGATCGCGGTAAACACCACCAGGTCGAAAATAGGTGGCGTGCATGCGAGCACCACTCACCGCTTCGTAACAATCCAACAAATCTTCGCGCTCACGGAAAGCGTATAGAAAAACGGTCATGGCACCCACGTCTAAGGCGTGTGAGCCTAACCACATGAGGTGATTCAAAATGCGGGTGATTTCTGAAAAAAGCACCCGAATGTACTGCGCGCGTTCTGGCACTTCAACTTGTAATAGTTTCTCAATGGCAAGCACATAACCGTGTTCATTGCACATCATAGAAACATAGTCCAAACGGTCCATATAACCAATTGAATGATTGAACGGCTTGTGTTCGGCTAATTTTTCAGTGCCTCTATGCAATAATCCAATGTGCGGGTCCGCTCGAACGATGGTTTCACCATCCATTTCAAGCACTAAGCGCAAAACACCATGCGCCGCTGGATGCTGTGGGCCGAAATTCAATGTGTAGTTCTTAATCTCTGCCATGGCACTAAGATTCAGTTTTGGGTGTTTTTGTTCGGATAATGCGCGGTATGTTAACGCGATTTTCAAGCGTGACCGGCCGATAACACACACGCTTTTCTGCTTCATCGTAGTACATTTCAACCTTGCCAGTCAAAGGAAAATCTTTGCGCAAGGGATGTCCCACAAATCCGTAGTCAGTCAATATGCGACGCAAATCTGGGTGTCCTGAAAACACGATACCGAGCATGTCAAATGCTTCTCTTTCAAACCAATCTGCACAAGCCCACACAGGCACCACAGAGGGAATAACGGGAAAGGTGACATCGGTTGCATAACACTTAACGCGCAAACGCTGATTATCGAATACATCCAACAATTGATAGACCGCACAGTAGCGTTTTTCCATTTTAGATTCGACCTTGATCCCAGGTGCGCCTTCGGTTTCGCCAAAATCAAAAACCCCACGACTGAAGCCTTGGGCTGTGGCGGAATCGGTCGCCCAATTTTCTTCACCAAAAGCGGCGTAATCCACACCACAAATATCAATGAGGGTTTTAAAGCCAAAATCATCGTGTAATTTTTGGCAAAGTTCAGCTAAATGGTCGGGCAAGACCTCAACGACAATCGTATCAATCTCGTAAGACAATGAATGGTACAAGCCACTGAGTTCAGACTCAAGTTTGTTATTTAATTCGACTTGGTAAGCTTGCATAAGAGTCAACGCGCAATGGTGTTGGTGGCTTTGATTTTTCTTTGTAATTGCAAAATGCCAAACAGCAATGCTTCTGCAGTCGGCGGACAGCCCGGCACATAAATATCAACGGGCACAATACGATCGCAACCTCTGACCACTGAGTAGGAATAATGGTAGTAGCCGCCGCCATTGGCACAAGAACCCATAGAAATCACCCAACGTGGCTCGGCCATTTGATCATAGACTTTGCGTAAAGCGGGACCCATTTTATTGCACAACGTCCCTGCGACAATCATCACATCAGACTGTCTTGGGCTTGGGCGAAAGACAATGCCAAATCGGTCAATGTCGTAACGCGAGGCAGCAGCGTGCATCATTTCTACAGCGCAACAGGCCAAACCAAAAGACATAGGCCACATTGAACCCGTGCGCGCCCAGTTGATGAGCTTATCGGCTGTTGTGGTGACAACGCCTTCTTTAAATACGCCTTCTATTCCCATTCCAATGCCCCTTTCTTCCACTCATAAATAAATCCGATGGTCAGGATGATTAAGAATATGGCCATAGCAATATACGCAGAGGCACCGACTGTGTCTAAGGAAACGGCCCAGGGAAACAAAAAGGCGATTTCTAAATCAAAAATTATAAACAGAATGGCCACCAAGTAAAAGCGCACATCAAATTTCATGCGCGCATCTTCGAAAGCCTCGAAGCCACATTCGTAGGGAGAATCTTTTGCGGCGTCTGGATGATTGGGAGCCAATAAGTAACCCATGACAATGGGCGCAACACCAAACACAATGCCTAAGCCAATGAAAACCAATATGGGCAGATATTCATATAACATGACTAATCCTAAATATTGAATGGATGCGGTTGCTTATGGCAAAGTAGCGTTCAAATAAACAATCACACTGGACGGTCTATTATAGCACCGAGACAAAGCAATCATGCTCAAAATCAGGGGTAATTACTCATTCGATTTTTGATCATGTTGAACGTCTTGAACAACAACAAACGATATGAACTGTATGCAGTCTCAACTACGTTTACTAAGCATGTTTTAATTGTATTGATGCTGAGTAGGAAATCACACACCTGACATCAGGCAAATTTTGAATGGGTTGTAGGGATTGTAGATTCAGGATCCGAATTTTAAAGAGCCGATAAACGTCCAATTGGTACTAATTCGCTCTTAGCTGAAGAATTTAATGAGCACAAGACCGGCAACCGAGATGCCAATCGTCCACTGCATTGAATTAAATCGTCTATCAACCTGTTCAAATCGCTTATCAACATCGCTCTGAAAAGTATCAAACCGTTTATCAACCTGTTCAAACCGCTTATCAACATCACTTTGAAATACATCAAACCGTTTATTGATTTGATCAAACCGATGATCAATCCGATCGAGTACTCTTTGCATACTATCCTCATTTATAGACGCCAATGCGTCTGCGTTTTCCTTTGAAAACCCTGCCTGCTGAAAAGCATTGGCATTATCCAAAGTATCCGTTATTTGATTACTCATATTCTACACCATTAAAATTAACACGTGAGGCGTATTGAGTGTATAAGCCTCCTGTCATGATCTCTGCTGAAATAGCTAAAAACTTATAGAGAATAAGCACTGATTAGACCCTGAGCCTTTTCTGTATCCATACCATTTCTTCGATATTCAATGCAAATTCAAACCAGCCGTTGGTATTTCAAGTTCTTGTCATTTCGAGCTGAATTGTATAGATTTGGATGTGCCATAAGGGACCCTTTTTGATGGACCCTGTTGTCGCGCATCAGGTTTAGAAATCATCACAGCGATCTAGTCAGTGCGTTGGGCAAAAAAAAATCCCGCCGTCGACACGAGGGCGGGATTAAAAATACGTAAAATGAATGAATTATTTCAATGCTTTCAAGGAATCAATTCGCTCTTCTAATGGAGGATGACTCATGAATAGTCTGCCAAATCGGCTACCACCACCGGAGACGCCGAATGCCATCATTTCATCAGGTAAGGGTTGTGGGTGCATTTGTTGAAGCCGTTTGAGGGCAGCAATCATTTTCTCTTTACCGACCATCCGAGCGGAATCGGCATCGGCATGAAATTCACGATGACGAGAAAACCACATGGTGATAGTGCTTGCTAATATACCCAATACGATCTGAGCCACAATGGATGTTATGAAGAATCCAATGCCGTGTCCTTCTTCATTTTTGAAAATAACCCGATCGACAAAATGTCCAACAATGCGTGAGAGGAAGATGACAAAAGTATTGACTACGCCTTGTATGAGGGTCATGGTGATCATATCGCCATTGGCAATGTGTGCAACTTCATGCGCCACCACGGCTTCGGCCTCGTCCGCTGTCATGTTTTGCAAAAGCCCTGAGCTGACCGCGACCAAGGATGCTTTTTTAGAGTAACCCGTGGCAAAGGCGTTGATCTCAGGGGAAGGGAAAATGCCCACTTCGGGCATGGGCAATTTATTTTCTTGGCAAAGACGCGTTACAGTGTCGTAAAGCCATTTTTCTTTTTGCGTACTCGGTGATTCAATCAGTTGTACGCCCATGGCGCGTTTTGCCATCCAACGCGACATAAATAGTGAGACAAATGCGCCAGCAAAGCCAAAAACCGCTGAAAATATGAGCAGGCTGGTGTAATTTAAACCCGTGCCTTCAAGATAACTGCCAACACCAAGCACGCTCAGTGCAACGCTGGCAACTAATAAAACAGCAATGTTGACCAATAAAAATAATCCGATTCTTAACATACAGCTCCTATGTATAATTTTTTAAAACTTAAATGATGTCTTATCTATGGTTATATTTTAGCAAAATTCAAGATGGACACGCTGAATAATGCGGTGACCACTTATAAATCATCAACGTTCAAACGGCCACTAATGAATTTCAATTGAATGACATCTAACCACAATTGCAGTTCGGCTTGATACAAGTTTGTGGCGGACGCAACAATATCTCTGCGGGCATTAACCACTTCAACAAATTCTGTCAATCCAACATTAAAACTTTCTTGGGTGGCTTCCAAGGCGGCTTCTCTTGCTTCGAGCAAAGCTTCTAGTGCAGGCAGTTGATCAATGCCCGAATTGATTCGTATCAATACTTGTTCGGCTTGTTTAACCAAATCTCTTTCCAATTCTTTTTCCAGAAAATAACTGGACCGTTCTAATGCACTGGCTTCGTCTATACGGGCGTAATTACTGAGACCGTCAAAAAGCGTCCAGTTGATCGATAAAGAGACTCTATCGACTTCACTGTCCTGTAATACAGCCGATTGAGTCACATAGTCGGTATCGGTTTTATTGAAACTTAGCGCAAGCGTTGGATACTGTTGAGAGGAAACGGCATGGGTGTTCTGCTTTGCTGCTTGAGTGGCTTTCTGGGTGGCCAGCAACTGTTTATTATTATTTTTCAATTCACTCAATACTTGATTCATTTGATTTTTTTCTCGAATAATTTTCTTTAGAGAAAAATCAATTTCATCCAATTGCCCTATGGGCATTCCCACCGTTGCTTGCAATGCGGATTTATTGGATTCCACGTCAAATTTGGCTGAAATGGTTCGGCTTTCGTTCAACTTCAAATTGGCATCGGCTTGCAGATAATCCACTTTTCTGCCTGTGCCCACTTCCAAGAATTGTTGCAATCGGTCGGCCAGTTTACTGCTGGATTTTTCTTCTTCTTGCGCCAATTCTAATTGCTTTTTAGCAAAAAGCACGTTGATATAATTTTGCGATAGTTCGATCATCAATCTTTGTTGTGCCAATTGTTCTAACAGTTCTTGTTGTTCAATGTTCAAATTGGCTTGTTTGTAGCGATAATACACCTGCGCATTAAACAGATTTTGATTGATCGTGAATATATTTTGATTATTATCACCCGTCAGTCTGCTGTTATTGACTGAAACAATACGATTAACAGAACGCGCGGCGGTGATGGTGGGTAAAAACGACGCTGTAGCTTGATCTTTGACACTTTCGGCAACATCAATTTGAGTTTTTGAGCGCGCGTAAGTGGGGTTGTTGTTGAGCGCTTTGGTATAAAGTGATTGTAGTGATTCGGCTTGAATCATTGGCGTCATAGCCAACATTGCCACCGCCACTATTGTCACGATCATTCCTTTGCTTTGAATCATATCAGGTCCATCCTGCATAGGGTTTATAAGCCAACTGGGTGTTGTAGTATTTTACTTCGTGCGTTACTTCTTTTCCCAACCAACTGGGTTTCAAAAAATATTCATCAGCCGTTTTTAATTCGATTTCTGCTGTGACTAGTCCAGCATTAGAACCAGTAAATACATCGACTTCCCAAAATTTTCCAGCGTGCATCACTGGCCAGCGAGTTTTTTCAACCACAGGTTGTTGAGCCAATTCAATGATCTTCTTGGCCTCGTCCAATGGCAACTCGTATTCAAATTCTTCTCTTTGGTCCAGCCGAGTTTGATCGGTGACAAATTTCATGTTTATGCGGGCTTTTAATCCTTCTATGCGAATACGAATCGATGGCTGACTTTGATCAGCAAAATACATTTGGATCATTTTTATGGAAGCACAGGCGTGTGCTTTCCAGTCGTCATTTTGAACCAAATATTTGCGTTCGATTTCTCGAATATGACTCATTTTATTGAAAGACTCCAGTGGAGAGGTAACGATCCCCACGGTCACAAATAATGGTGACAACGACTTTCTCTGGTGGCAATGTCTTGGCCAACTCTAAAGCGCTATGCAAAGCCCCGCCCGAAGATATACCCGCAAAAATGCCTTCTTCTTTGGCCAGTGTTCTCGTCATATGTTCTGCTTGATGGGTGGTTATTTCCATAATTTGATCAACCCTGTGACGTTCAAAAAAATCAGGCAAATAGGCTGGAGGCCATTTCCGTATGCCAGGGATTTGAGAGTGATCATCTGGTTGTACGCCGATTATCTGAATGTCTTTATTCTTTTCTTTAAAAAAACGAGAGCAGCCCATAATGGTACCAGTGGTGCCCATGGAACTGACAAAATGGGTGATCGAGCCTTCGGTTTGCTGCCAAAGTTCGGGGCCAGTTGTGGCGTAATGCGCGCCTGGATTGTCTCTATTGGAAAACTGGTTGAGCACCATGCCCTTGCCTTGTTTTTCCATAGCCAGTGCCAAATCTCTGGCGCCTTCCATGCCTTGCTCTTCGGTCACCAAAATCAACTCAGCACCATAAGCAGTCATGGCTTGACGGCGTTCAATACTCAAATTTTCAGGCATAATGAGTATCATTTTGTAGCCCTTGATTGCCGCCGCCATGGCTAAGGCAATGCCTGTGTTGCCACTGGTTGCTTCAATCAAACAATCCCCTTTTTGAATGTCACCACGTAATTGGGCTTGTTCAATCATATTGGTTGCAGGTCTGTCTTTGACTGAACCCGCTGGATTATTGCCTTCCAATTTTAAATAAACTGATGCGGCTTGCGCAGGTTGTAACCTTTGCAATCGTACCAAAGGAGTTTGCCCGACCCAATCTTGAATCGTGGGTTGCTGTTTCACGCTCATCCAGTTTTTGCTGTTTGGCGTTTTTTCTTAGAAACAGACGGCTGGGTTTGAATCGACACCTCACTTTCGTTGTTGGCATTCAAAACCACATCGACTGTGACCACGCCACCCCGTTTTAATTGACCAAATAGCATGTGCTTGGCCAAAGGCATGGCGACTTTTTCTTGAATGAGCCGAGCCATGGGACGAGCACCTAATTTAGGATCATAGCCTTCTTTTGCTAACCACTGGCGCATTTTAAGGCTAACATCCAAAGTCACTTTCTTGGGTTCCAATCTTTGTTCTAATTCAAATAGATTTTTGTCCACCACTCGAATGATGTTTTCTGCATCCAAAGGATTGAAGGTTACAGTCGCGTCCAAGCGATTTCTAAATTCTGGTGAAAACACGTCTTTGATGGCCGCTGGCACATCGGCTTGATGATTTTGCTCAACAAAACCCATGCTTGAACGATCCAGGGTGCTGGACCCTACATTACTCGTCATGATGATGATGGCATTGGTAAAATCTGCTTTACGCCCACTGTTGTCCGTGAGGGTGCCATAGTCCATCACCTGCAATAAAATATTGAATAAATCTGGGTGCGCCTTCTCTATTTCATCAAACAAAATAATGGCGTGCGAGGAGCGCATGATTTCTTCAGTCAGCAACCCGCCCTTATCGTGTCCCACATAACCTGGAGGCGCGCCAATCAATCGTGATACAGCATGGCGTTCCATGTACTCGGACATGTCATAGCGCAAGAATTCGATGCCCAGATGCAATCCCAACTGGCGACACAACTCGGTTTTACCCACCCCTGTGGGTCCAACAAATAGGAATGAACCCAATGGTTTATCAGCTGGATTAAGCCCTGCTTTGGAGAGCGTTATGGAACGACTCAAGGTCTGAATAGCAGCATCTTGGCCAAAGATCACTTGCTTTAAATTGCTTTCTAAGGATTTAATCTTGGCGTTTTCATTTTGCGACATTTTACCCACTGGGATTTTGGTCATTTGAGCCACAATGTTTTCAATTTCATTGATACCAATACTGCGCTCTTCAGACAACAACTGGCAACGTGCACCAGCTTCATCAATAACATCGATGGCTTTGTCTGGGGCTTTGCGGTCTTTAATGTAACGAAATGAGAGCTCAACCGCTTTTTCAATGGCTTTGGCTGTGTATTTCACACTGTGGTGATCCTCAAAACGGCCTTTTAACCCTTTTAATATATCCACCGTTTCGGTGAAGCTGGGCTCATTAACGTCAATTTTTTGAAATCGACGAGCCAATGCACTGTCTTTTTGGAATATCTCTCTATACTCTTTGTAAGTGGTTGAACCTATACAACGCAAGTCGCCAGAGCCTAACAATGGTTTGATCAAATTAGAGACATCCATCGCGCCACCACCCGTTGCGCCTGCGCCAATGAGGGTATGAATCTCATCGATGAATAGAATGGCATGACCATGCTTTTGTAATTCATTGAGCAGCGTTTTTAACCTTTTTTCAAAATCGCCACGATACTTGGTGCCAGCAATACAAGCGCCCAAATCCAATGAGAATACTTCGGCGGTTAGCAGGGTTTCTGGCACATCGCCTTGCACGATTTTATAGGCTAAACCTTCTGCTATAGCCGTTTTACCGACTCCAGCATCGCCCACAAAAATTGGGTTGTTCTTGCGCCTTCTGCATAGTATTTGCATGCAACGTGTGACTTCAAGGTCTCGCCCAATCAGGGGATCAATCTTGCCTGATATGGCTTTATTATTTAGATTGACGGCATACTTGGATAAGGTTTTGCTGTTTTCGAGCTCATCAAGTTCATTGTAGGACTGTTCATCTGTGTCCTCAGAAGAACCGTGGGCCACCCAAAACACCACATCTAAACGATCTATGCCTTGTTTTTCTAAAAAATACGTGGCAAAACAATCCGATTCGCTATACAAACTGACCAAGATGTGTACGGAGGTTACTTCTTCTTGAGCATTACCTTGTACTTGGTATATGGCCCGTTGCACGACCCTTTGAAAGCCTGCGCTGGGTTTCACATTGGTTTCTTCTGTGGGGCTTTGATTTTTGACTTGTGGCACGTTTTGCGCCAAGTATTCTTCGGTTTCTTTAACCAATAAATCACAGTCAGCGTCACAGTTTTTCAGTACTGTCAGCACTTCGCTATCACTCAACAAGGCTCGAAACAAATGTTCAAGTGTGACAATTTCATGATTGTATTCATGCGCCAACACGAATGATTTATTCAAAGTTGCTTGTAAATTTTCGTTCAACATTTATGCTTGCTCCGTCTCACACATTAGTGGATGCCCATGCTGGCGAGCGTGGGTTCTGACTTGCTGTGCTTTTGTTTCTGCCAAATCACGAGAATAGATACCGGCTACCGCCCTACCCTCATTATGAATGGTTATGGTCAGTTGTGTGGCTTCTTCTTTACTTTTATGAAAAAATTGACGCAACACTTCAACCACAAATTCAAAGGTTGTGAAATCATCATTGATCACAACCACTTTAAACATTCGCGGTTTTTTCACCCGTGTCTTCACCGCTGTTTTTATTGATGTTTTAGTCATACTCATAAAGTTTTAGTTTCACTCCTTACAAACCCTTTTGCGTCACTCAAAAGACGCATTTGTAGATATACCTTCGTTTGTCTTTTCATGTCCGTCAATCTACAGTCGCCATATTCCTATAAAAAGTCAATTAAATCAGTTCTCCGTCTTTAAATACAACAAAATCGCCAGATTGTAAGACATGCCAGTGTTCATTATCAGTTAAAGGGCTGGTGGCAATAACGGTAACAATATCTTTTTCGGTCGTTACTGTCGAGAAATCAACAGCAACCGCCGCATTACTGAGTAAGGCCTCACCAAAAGGGGCTCGTCTGGTTATCCAAGCGAGTTTTGTACTACAGAAGGCAAAGAGGCATTTACCATTGCTCAGCAAAACATTGCAAACACCTAAGGTATGTAACTCTGAAATGAGCAAATTCAAGGTTTGAGCCAATTTTTTATCTTGCTTTGGCGCTTTGTTAAATCGTTGTTCTAATTGCCCGAGTAACCAGCAAAATGCATGTTCGCTGTCGGTGGTGCCAATGGGTTTAAATCGTCCTAAAGGCCATTTTTTGATCCCCTTGAGTTGCCCATTGTGCGCCATAGACCACTGTGAACCCCATAATTCACGGATGAAGGGATGGGTATTTTTCAAATTAACCGCACCTCTATTGGCCAATCTTATGTGGCTGATGACCACGTGGCTTTTTATGGGGTAATTCAGCATGAGATTGGCAATTTCTGAGTTGATGCTCGGTAACGGGTCATGGAAACAACGCATGCCGCCTGCTTCATAGAGTACCATGCCCCAGCCGTCTCGATGCGGACCGCTTTCTCCGCCTCGACTGACCAGACCTTTGAGGCTGAAGCAAATGTCTGTGGGAACGTTGGCGCTCATCCCTAATAATTCACACATGGCCCATTACCCTGCTTTCAAACCATTTTTTAATGGATGATCTTCATTTGAGACTTGTGCAAAAGTCAAAGCGGGTTCTCGTTCTACGAGTAACTTTCTCGCGACCAAATGATCCGCGGGTTTGTTGATGCTTATAACCGTTTGCAACTGGTGTCCCAAATAATAAAAATAAGAAAATTTTTGGTTTTCATCGCCCCGTACAATTCGTTGGTCATAGGCATCAGGCCAGCCAGCCATTTGCCATTTAACATCGTACTGATCACTCCAAAACCAAGGAACAACACTGGTGTTTTCAAGGGATTGACCCATGATCGCTGAGGCCACTTTTTTGGATTGATCAATGGCATTTTGCACGGATTCGATGCGGATTTTTTGAGTTTGATCACGATAATGCGGTTGGACGGTGCAATCACCGCTTGCAAAAACATGCGCATGATTGGTGCGCCCATACTCGTCCACCAATATGCCTCCTTGACAAGCCAGTCCTAAACCCTTTAACCACGCTTCATCGACCATGAGACCAATGCCATACACCACCAATTGTGCAGGCATGCGCGTCCCATCGTTCAGCACAACCGATTCAACCGCCTCTGTCCCTTCGAGGGCACTAATGCCACACTTGAGTTTTATTTGGGTGCCATGTTTTTGGTGTAAATCGTAAAAGAAGTCGCTCATTTTAGGGCAAACCACACGCTCTAATAAACGCTCAGCCAGTTCGATAACCGTCACTTTTTTACCGAGTTTATTGAGTGTAGCAGCGACTTCCAGACCAATAAAGCCACCGCCAATAACAACAACCTCTGTCACTTTTTCGCACTGCTCACGGATGGCTTGGGCATCAGCCAATGATCTCAACCCATAAACCCCGTCCAAGTCAATGCCAGGCAAGGCCGGTTTTCTGGCTTGCCCGCCGACGGCAAAAACCAATTGTGACCATTTATAATTCTTTGCCGAAGTTGTCAGTTTTTTCAGAGTCAAATCAACAGACTCTACCCGTTCAAAGCACACATTTATGTTTAATGCGTCAAGCGTTTCGGGTCGTTTATAGTAGAGCGATTGCTCCGTTTGAGTGCCGAGCAAGTAGCCCTTAGAAAGCGGCGGACGTTGATAAGGTTGATGGGGTTCCCCAGCAAATAAGGTGAGATTGTCTGTACAACCCTTATCGCGCAAACTCAAAGCAACTTGTAGCCCCGCTTGGCCTGCACCGATGATATTGATGTTTTTTGGCATGGTGATTTTCAATACATTTTAATGTCAGGCGATATTGTGACAAATTTCACAGCTCTTAGAGCTAAAAAATGCCATTCCAAAACTTCTAATGTGCTTCAAGTTAGCAAACACAGATGCAACATGTTGTTTTTGGCAGAATGGTTGTGACTATACACAGGTATAACGCAGGAAAATTCATTTTCCAACACATTTTATGCGCTTACAAACAATGCCTTATGGTTTTGACTATTTAAGTCTGTGCTTGATCAATGCGCACAATGCCGCAGGCTTTAGTCAACGCCTTTGCGTTTTAAATGTTTGGGTCGGTGTAATCTATGTCCAATGAAACAGCTGAATGTTGACACGTCAATCCACCGTCAAGCACGCTCAAGCCATTTCTCAAATTCCGATCATCTTTTATCGCTTGTTGCCAACCTTTATTCGCAATGGCTTGAACAAAGGGCAAGGTGACATTGTTCAATGCATAAGTGGAGGTATGAGGCACAGCACCAGGCATGTTTGCCACACAATAATGGATCACATCGTGTTTCATATAAATGGGGTCTGCATGGGTTGTGGCTTTTGCTGTTTCAATGCAACCGCCTTGGTCAATGGCGACATCAACAATCACACTTTTCGGACGCATCGATTGAATCATGGCTTCGGTGACAATTTTAGGGGCAACAGAACCAGGGATCAAAATACCACCAATCACCACATCAGAATCGGCGACTTGGGTGGCTAAATTGGCATCGGATGAATAAAGTGTTTGAATTTGACCTGAAAATATGGCGTTAATTTCGTCCATAACATTGGCGTTCTTTTCTAAAACGGTGACTTGTGCGCCCATGCCAAGGGCAATTTGAGCACTGTTTCTACCCACAACACCGCCACCAATCACAACCACTTTGGCTGGTAATACGCCAGGAACGCCGCCAATCAGTTTGCCTGAACCGCCGCAAGGCTTTTGCAAATAATAAGCGGCCGCTTGCGCCGCTAAGCGACCAGCAACTTTTGACATTGGTGCCAATAATGGCAATCGCCCTGCATGATCGGTCACGGTTTCATAGGCTATGCACACGGCGTGACTGTCCATCAACTCAGTGGTCAAGGTTTTATCTGCAGCGAGATGAAGATAGGTAAATAAAATTTGATCTTTACGCAGTAATTTGCGTTCCTGGGCTAAGGGTTCTTTAACCTTAACGATCATATCGGCGTATTCAAAAACCGTTTCAGCATCTTTTCCGATGCTTGCGCCTGAATCTTCAAAAACCGAATCTTCAGTGCCAATGCCGAGTCCAGCGCCGCTTTGAACCATCACTTCATGCCCTTGTTGGGTCAATTGAAATACTGATTCAGCAGTTAGCCCAATCCGATACTCATGATTTTTAATTTCCGTTGGAATGCCGATTTTCATAAAGTTTCCTCGCTAAATTCGTTCATTAAATTAAGTCTTTATAAACCCATTCGGGGGGGCAACATTCTACAAGACAAAATGATTTTTCGTTATCATTCCTTTATACATTTTTCAATTAATTGCGCCACGCCAATATAGAATGGCAACAACTGTCATTCCAGACTGCTTTGCCATGGGTCTTTGCGTGGTTATTTGAGCAGGTTTTGCTGTTCCAAGTGCTGGCTTAGAAGTCCTTTATTCTGTCGCAATTCTTCTGCTGACAGTCCAATCAATTCATGGGGAAAGACCAACCAATCTGCCGTTTCTTCAATGTAAAAATCTGGCACGATATCGGTTTGGTTATTCTTTGGTTTGAAGTACGGGGTCGCCACCCTGATCGTTGGGGTGTTTTTACGGCAATGTTTTTTGATGTCCTTAATAACCTGTTCTACGCTCAGTCCCGTATCAAAAACATCATCCACGATCAGCAAAGAATCCGTGTCTTCAATGTTCTCAATGATGTAGTGTAAGCCATGCACTCGAATATTGCGATCGCGCTCAGCAATGCCTTTATACGACGAAGTCCGTATGGCAATGTGATCGGTTTTGGTGCCCAAATAGCTGAGCAATTCTTGTACGGCAATGCCCACAGGCGTTCCACCCCGCCAAATGCCAACAATGTAGTCGGGACTGAATGGACTGTTGAAAATTTTTATCGCCATTTTAAATGAAATATCGAGCAGAGTTTCACTGCTAATAAATGTTTTTTGAACCTGTGTTTTATCGTCTGGATGATTTGATGACATATTAAATCCTTTCCTTGTTCACGGTAATCATTACGATTGTGAACGGTTAAATGTTTTGAACTGGCGCTTTCCCATCAGCGCATTAATCTGATGGAAACCAGCGTTCAACGATGTTTTCTAAAAATTCTTCATCGGCAAAGGGGATGACGATTTCGCCACTACCGTTCACTTTGGTCCGAATCCGTATTTCAAGGGCGGTTGTTTTTCGTAATTTCTTTTGGATGGTTTGATGATTTTCTGGCAATGATTTTTGATCAGAATGCCGAATTTGTTGAACGGTTGGATCCATTCGCTTGATCTCTTGCTCAACTTTTCGCGCCGACCACTGATTTTCGATAATCTTATCTGCGAAATGATCCTGCGCTGATTTATCCAGTGACAATAATGGTCGAACATGACCCATTCGCAATTGACCCGTCATCACTTTCTCTTGAACGTTTTCAGATAATTCTAACAAACGTAAGGCATTGGTCACACCCGAGCGCGATTTCCCCACAGCTTGCGCCACGGCTTCGTGTGTCAAATGATAGCTATGAACCAATTTATCCAATGCTTGCGCCTCTTCAATGGCGTTCAAGTCTTCGCGTTGCATGTTTTCAATCAATGCCACAGCCAAGACCATTTCTTCGCTGAGATCGTCTCTAACGATGATTGGAATGGTTGGAATATTGGCCAGTTTTGCTCCACGCCAACGACGCTCTCCTGCAATGATTTCAAATTGGGTACCCTTGGTGCGCACAACCACAGGTTGTATGACGCCTTGCACTTTTATGGAGGCGGCTAATTGTTCCAGTGACTCTTTATCAAAATGTTTTCTTGGCTGATTGTCCCCGACGACCAAACGGTCTAAGGCGACTTGTTGCGATTGTTTCTGATGTTCTTCAGCATTGCTTGAAGGCGTCGTATTCTGCGCATCTTCACTCAAATACGATTGTTGGACCGAATTCAGCAAGCTGTCCAAACCTTTTCCCAGACCACCTGTTTTACTCATGTTTTCATCCTCAAAGAATGTGTTTATTAAATAACTCGGAAGCCAAAGCCATATAAGCGATTGAGCCTGAGGCATTCATATCATATTCTATGGCACTCATGCCATAGCTGGGTGCTTCAGCAAGGCGGACGTTGCGAGGAATGATGGTACTCATGACCTTGCCAGAAAAATATTTTAACAGCTGATTGGACACGTCTCTCGACAAGCGCGAACGTTTGTCGTACATGGTCCGAACAATGGCACTGATTTCTAAATTTGGATTATGACTGCTATTGACAATGTCAATGGTTTTCATCAGAGCACTCAGTCCCTCTAAGGAATAGTATTCGCATTGAACGGGAATAATCAAGCCTTGGGCCGCCGTGAGCGCGTTGAGCGTCAACAAATTCAGCGTCGGCGGCGTATCAATGAACACCAGATCATAAGTGCCTTGAGGGATTTGCTCAAGCGCCAGTCGCAAACGTCGTTCCCTTTGATCGGCTGATACCAAAGCCAACTCGGCTTGGGTCAGACTGGCATCTGAAGGCAGGACATCGAATTTGCCCGCTTCTGGGGTCACAATGGCTTGGGTGATTTTGCAACGCCCCATGAGCACCTCATTGACACTCAGGCCCAATTTGTGTTTCTCCAATCCACATCCTGACGACGCATTGCCTTGCGGGTCCATGTCAACCAACAGAATTTTTTTATCCATGGTGGCGACGGCCGCGCTCAAGTTGACCGTTGTGGTTGTTTTACCCACGCCCCCTTTTTGATTGCTGATTGAAAATATTTTCATCTTAGGTTGGTTCAGAACATTGATTCATCATGACTAAACAGCGTTGATCAAGTCCTGCAAGTTTGGTTAACTGAATCACGGACACCTGTAGCTCAAATTGTGTTTTTAACGCCGCTATTTCATCCGAATTGACCGTGCTTTTCATGGCAATAATTTTACCCTTTTCTGTCAGAGCAGGACGACATAAAGACCAAATTTGTGATAAATCTGTGACAGCACGGGTGATAATTTGATCGTATGAACGCCCTTTGATTTGCTCCATACGGCTATTCTTAACCACCACATTTTCCAATTTCAATAATCGTGTTATATGCCGAATAAAACGGCATTTTTTAGAATTTGATTCGACCAATGTCACCTGACAATGCGGTAAAGCAATGGCCAATGGCAAACCTGGAAACCCTGCACCAGTGCCAAAATCCAGTATGGCGTTTGAATCTATCCACGACAAGACGCTTAAACTGTCCATAATATGATGCGTCAACGCTTTATCAAACTGCTGAATGCCCGTTAAATTCATTTGTTGATTCCATTTCAACAGCTCTTCTACTAAGAGAATCAATGCATTGCTTTGCTGGACACTCAGGTCAATTGCTTGCGCGTCTAACAGCGCTTGCAGTGGCAGATGGGGCAAATTTGGTTGGTCCTCTTGCATGATTGGAGTCTGCTAATACGCAATGTCAGTACAACAAAGCGGTGGTCTGACGATTTATGCTTTCAGCTTTACGGCCGCGTAATGCTGCTTTATTGCCACAATCAAGATGCTTATGGCAGCTGGCGTAACACCAGAAATACGGCTGGCTTGTCCGAGCGTTTCGGGCCGAAAGTGTTGTAATTTTTGTTGCACCTCATTGGACAGTCCCTTGACCTTGCTGAAATCCAATGATTCGGGGATTTTTTGTTTAAAAAGGCGTTTGTGTTTTTCAACCTCTAATTTCTGCCGCTCTATATAACCTGAATATTTGATTTGTGATTCCACTTGTTCGATGACAATTGGATCTAAGGCGGGCGCCTGAAAATCTGGCAAGGTGGCCAAGGCTTTATAAGTGTTTGCTGGGCGTTTCAATAAGGCTTCCCATGTGGCGTCTTTGGTCAATGATTCTCCCAACATCTGCTTGCCTTGCGTGCTCAATTTATCAGGAAAAATACGCGTTGCGCGCAATCGTGCGGCTTCTTGTTCAATGGCGTGCCATTTTTTTTCTAAAACCGCCATACGATGACTGCTGACAATGCCCAACTCATAGCCCTTGGCGGTGAGTCTTTGATCGGCATTATCTTCGCGTAACATCAAACGATATTCAGCGCGGGATGTGAACATCCTATAAGGCTCTTCTGTGCCCTGAGTGATTAAATCATCAACCAACACACCAAGATAAGCCTCATCTCGCCCTGGTGTCCAAGGCTCTAATTGTTGCGTTTGGCGCGCCGCATTGACACCTGCTAACAGCCCTTGCGCCGCGGCTTCTTCATAACCCGTTGTGCCGTTGATTTGCCCAGCAAAAAATAAGCCATCTATTGATTTGACCTCCAATGAGGCGCGCAAGTGTCTGGGGTCAAAAAAATCGTACTCTATGGCATAACCTGGTCGGGTGATGTGGGCTTGTTCAAAACCCTTAATCGATTGAACCATTGCCACTTGAACGTCAAAAGGTAAGCTCGTTGAAATGCCATTGGGATACAGCTCTATGGCGTCTAACCCTTCTGGCTCAATAAAAATCTGATGCGATGTGCGCTCTGAAAAACGTACCACTTTGTCTTCAATCGATGGGCAATATCTCGGACCAATACCATCAATGACCCCACCATACAATGGTGAACGACTCAGGGCTTGTTCGATGAGTTCATGGGTTTTTTCGTTGGTATGGGTAATGTGGCAAGCAACTTGCCGAGGGTGCTGTTCGACCGAGCCTATAAACGAAAAAACGGGTGCAGGGCTGTCTCCCGCTTGGATTTCTAAATTTGAAAAATCAACCGTGCGTTTGTCAATTCTGGGTGGGGTGCCCGTTTTCAACCGTCCGACAGGCAATGCCATTTCGCGCAGCCGTTTGGCCAGACTGATCGCTGGTGGGTCGCCTGCACGCCCCCCTTGAAAATGCTCTAAACCAATGTGAATTTTACCGCCCAAAAAAGTGCCCGTTGTCAGAATAACCGATTGCGCCGCAAATCTTACGCCAATCTGAGTAACCACTCCGACGACCTTGCCTTGTTCTAAAATCAAATCATCGACGGTTTGTTGGAATATATGTAAATTTTCAGCATTTTCTAATTGATGCCGTATGGCTTGTCGGTACAAACTTCGATCCGCCTGCGCACGTGTTGCTCTGACGGCTGCCCCTTTTGAGGCATTCAAAGTCCGAAATTGGATGCCAGAGCAGTCTGCTGCGGTTGCCATTGCCCCACCCAATGCATCAATTTCTTTGACCAAATGCCCTTTGCCAATGCCGCCAATTGAGGGATTACAACTCATCTGACCTAATGTTTCAAAATTATGCGTCAATAGTAAGGTTTTGACGCCCATACGTGCACTCGCCAATGCCGCTTCTGTGCCAGCATGACCTGCGCCTATAACAATGACTTCAAATTTATCTTGCCAATGGATCATTTTAGTGAATAAAACCTACGATTGATTATGAGGGCGTATTATACGATTATCTACGGCGATAAACGTTCTATGCACCATTGATCTTGCTGTTTTTGATAGCAAAATCGATCGTGTAATCGCCCTATTCTGCCTTGCCAAAATTCCCAATAATGCGGTTTGATGAGGTAGCCTTGCCAATGTTTGGGGGTTGGGACGGTCTTTGGATATTGTGCGCTCAAGTGATCCACTGCTTGTTCAAGCGTTTGCCGATTGTCGATGACACTACTCTGAAATGAAGCACTGGCACTCAGTTGAGATTCTCTTGGCCGCGTTTGAAAATAACGATCCCCAACGGCAAAATCAAGTGCTTCGATTTGACCTTGAATACGCACCTGTCGTTCAAATTCATGCCAATAAAATAAGGCGGCAACCGAGCCAGTGGCTTCAATGTCTTGGGCTTTATTGCTGCGATTGTCTGTATAAAAAACCAATCCCTTTGGCTGGATGTCCCTTAACAGCACCACGCGTGATGACGGTTGTCCTTGCTTGTCAACGGTCGCTACGCTCATGGCGTTGTAATCGAGCTTAACTTCTTTGACTTGGTCTAACCATTGCTGAAAAAAGTCCAAAGGTTCTGGCGCTAAATCTGCCCGATTCAGTTGTCCAGTCGCATAGTCAAAACGATGGTCAGAGAGAGAGTTCATGTAATCGATCAAGTAAGTCGGAAGCACTGACAAATCCGACAGTTTTTAGATTTTCCAATTCTTGTCCGCTTTTGCCAATAAAAATGATCGCTGGCGGACCAATGATGCCATATTTTTTCATGAATGCTTTGTCATCTGCGGTGTTGTCGGTGACATCAATTTTTATGGCACCCAGTTGATTGAGTTTTTGAGCGACTTCAGCCTCACTAAAGGTCAAGGCGGCCAATTCTTTGCAAGACACACACCACTTAGCGGTGACATACATCACTAAGGGTTGTTGTTGTGCACGTGCGCTGGCAATCACGTCCTCAATCGCAGTACCCGATTTAATGGTTACAAAGGCCTCAACATTTTGTTGCTTAGCGGTCGCAGTATTAGCAGTGGCGACCAAATTTTCCAATGGCTGAAGCAGGCTTCTGCCACCACTGGCAACCCCAAGTAATAAAATGGCGCCCATGATGAGCAGTACCCACGCCAGACCTTTCCATAGGGCTGACCAGCCTCTTTTTGCCAGGGGTTCAAAGGCGCCCATATAAATGGCACAAACAATGAACAATACCCCCCATAGAATCATTGAGACCCAAACGGGGACGATGCGATCGAGCAGCCAGATCGCCAATCCAATCAGCATCACCCCAAATCCCAATTTGACCACATTCATCCATGCACCAGTTTTGGGCATGAATTTACCCGCCGTTGTACCAAAAATGATGAGGGGCAAACCCATGCCCATACTCAAAGCAAAAAGTGAAAATCCACCCAGAACGGCATCGCCTGTTTGGCCAATGTAGATCAATGCACCCGTCAATGGTGGCGTCACGCAAGGGCCCACGACTAAGGCTGAAATGAAGCCCATGGTTGCTACGCCGAGCAGTGAGGTGTTTTTTTGCTTATTGCTCAACAATGTTAGGCGGGTTTGAATAAAAGCTGGGACTTGTAAATCATAGAACCCAAACATCGACAAGGCCAACAATAACAATATGCCAGACATGGATGCAATCACCCAAACATTTTGCAAAGCCGCTTGCAGGTTTTCGCCAAATACACCCGCCAATATACCAGCGATTGTGTAAGTAAACGCCATGGCCAGCACATACACCAAGGAGATGATGAAGGCATTTTTTGTATTCGTTTTTTGCGCTGAATTTTGGTCAGGATTTTGACCAATAATGATGCTCGATAGGATTGGAATCATGGGCAATACGCAGGGGGTAAATGCCAGCAATAGACCAGAGACAAAAAACAATAGTAAGATGCCCCAAAATTGACCCGATTGCAAGGTTTCTATAATCAACGACTGCTCAGATTCAATTTGACCAGCCACCTTGTTGGCCGATTGGACGTTGGTGGGTTGCGGTGTTTGAGCACCGATTGATGAACCCTGCTGGGGTTCTAATTGCATTTTGAAAGACTGTGGTGGATAACAGATGCCAATGTCGGCGCACCCTTGGTAGCGAACATTGAGTAGGCCACCGCTTGCAAGGTCTTTTGCTTTTAATAGCAATGACATTGGTTGGGTATAGACGGTCACTTTGCCAAACAAAGGGTCGTCTTTCATTGTGCCTTGGGGCAAGGATACGGGGATGGCTTGGAGATCCAACTTGGCCCTGAACTGATCTTTGTACAAATAATGACCAGGAACCACGTCAAAAAGAACCCTGGCAGAACCATCAGGATTGCGCATGAAGCTGACCTTAAACGCTTCATTTGCCGGCAGAATATCTTGGCTCGAGGTCAGTGGTGTCAATTGTTTTAGTTGCTTTGGTTTTACCTCAAAACTGGCTTTTTGGGGCGGATAACACACGCCTTGGTCAGCACAACCTTGAAAACGTGCAATTAACGTCCCGCCTTTTTGTAAATCCAGTGCAGACAATTTCAAAATCACCGGCTGATCATAAACAGCAACTTGACCAAAGGTCAAATCGTCTTTCATGGTCGCTTTGGGTAATGGCGATTGCACCATAATTGGCACATCGTCTAAGGTGAATTTGAATTTATCCTGATAAAGGTAGTAGCCTTCTGCAACGGTGAAAAATAATTCACCTGTGCCGTCTGTTTGCTGTTGAAATTCAGCGCTATAAGCTTGTTCTGGTGTCAGTAATTCAGTTTTTTTATTGCCGAATAAACTGGGCAAATCGAACAGACTGGTCGCATAGACTGAGCTGGTTAAACACAGCCAAAGCAAAGCAAACACCCCTTTTTTAATCAGATGGGCTTTGCTACTGCGATCAATGATTGGCGCAATATTTGGCGTTGGTTCGGCGAGAGAATTGACGCGTTGATTCATATTTGTTATCCTTGCAGACATTTTGTCTTTCATTATAACCGCGAGCAAGTTTATAACAACGGAAATGATTTCACGCGATCCAACATAACAATCATGCCGACTCCTGATCCAATTGATTTTTTATTGCATCCCTTAGTTTAGTCTGAAACTGAGCATCTTTTATAGGCTGCCCATGCACATCTGTGATGGTGAAAATATCATCAACGCGCGCACCAGACGTTTGGATACGTGCGCCAACCACCAAGACTTTGTTCAAATTAAACTGCCGAGTAATTAAACTGAGTAAACTGGGTCGATCTCTGCAACTGATCATCATGACTGTGGCATTGTTTTTGACGTCCTGGCTAAATACAATTTTTGTTTCAATGTTTAAATACAACGATCTGCGATCGGCTAAACGTTTGGCTGGCGGCAAGTCAGGTATATCCTCACCATTTAACGCTTGTAAATTAGTACGTAGCAAACGGCTCAATGCCTTGTACGTTTTTTCATGGATGATGCGATTTTCTTTTTTGGATTGTATGGTGAATGTTAGGAGAACATGGTGGTCCAAGGTGCGAATGACCGTTGAATGTACAACGCTATTTTCTGATACATCGAGCGCTGCAATGATGGTACTGAATTGGTATTTCTGCCTTTTGGTATAGATCATCAATTCCGTAGCCGTTTGGTCCATATTGGTGCGCAAGGCAATACAGATGTCATCCGTGTTGTTGTGCAAAGTCAAAGTATGCCAAAGCAGTTGTTCTGGGCGATGACTCAAAAAATACAGCGGTGTTAGAGGTTGCCATAGTTTTTGAATGCTATCAAACGGCATGAATTCTAATAAACTACTGATGGTTTCATCTTTGACGTTTTCCAACAAAATATCTTCATTGATGGGTTGGTCGGTGCTGCTCAGCAGTCGCTGACGCGTGCTTTTCCATAACTGGGTGAATAAGGTGTTTTTAAAGTTGTTCCACAATGACTTAGACGTTGCTTGGACATCGGCCACAGTCAGTAGGAACAAGGAGTCTAAAAAGATGGTGTTGGGAATAATCAAACTGAACTCTTCAATGACTCTGGGGTCATTGATGTCTTTCTTTTGGGCTGTACTGGAGAATACCAGATGGTTTCGCACCAACCACGAGCATAAATACACATCTTGTTTGCTTAAATAATGGTGTTGAGCAAAGGCTTCAACATCGTCGGCACCCAATATTTCATGTCTGCCGCCTCGACCTTTGGCTATATCGTGAAAGAGACACGCTATGTAAAGCACTTCTGGTTTGGGGATGGTTTGAGACACTTGGTACGCCGTGGGGTTGACGTTTTTATACTTGAGCGAAAACATTCGGCGCACATTACGCAAAACCAACATGGTATGCGCATCGACTGTGTATGTATGAAATAAATCAAATTGCATCAAGCCTTTGATCTGGGCAAATGCGGGAATATAACTTTCTAACACGCCTAATTTATTCATTTCCATAAAAACCCGAGTGATGGCTTTTGGCTGCCTAAGCAACTCGATGAATAAACTGCGATGACGCGTGTCATTGCGAAAATCATCATCGATTAAATGCAATGAATGTCTGATTTCACGGATGGTCTTGGCGCTGATACCATCCACACTTGGATTTTTCTGTAACAGCAAAAATATTTCTAATAAGGCGAAGCGGGCATACTGAAAAACCTTGTCGTTTCGCGTCTCTATTTGATTGCGACTGATTTGAAATCGGCGATTTAGTTGCTCAATTGGCGTTTCTTTTTGGGCACTGAGTAAACGCTCTCTGAAGTACTTAACGATTAACTCGTTCAACAGCTGCACTTCTTGCAAGGTCTTGTAGCACCGATGCATAAAATGTTCCACACCAAGATGGGTGTTGGTGTCTTCATAATGCAATGTTTTGGATAAGGCGCGTTGATGCTCAAACAACAGTCGATTTTCATCCCGACCGCAGTTCAGATGTAATCCGAAGCGCACATTCCATAAAAATTTGGTCGCGCGATTGAGTGATTTATACTCATCTTCAGTTAAATAACCTTGGACCACGAGGTCTTTGCTGTCCAAAGGATAGAAATGAAATTTCGCAATCCAGACGATCATCTGAATGTCACGCAATCCGCCTGGGCACTCTTTGATATTGGGCTCTACACTGTAACCCGTGTCCTCGTATTGAGAATAGCGTTTTTGTTGCTCTTCTAATTTCGATTGAAGATATTTCTCGGTTGTCAGCATCACTCCCGGTTTGACCGCTTCGGTAAACGCCTCGAACAAGGCAACACTGCCACAAATTTGATGGATTTCAAGCACTGCAGTGGCAAAATTTATATCGTTTTGGATATCAACTTGACAGTGCTTAATTTCACGAACGCTGCTCCCGACCGTCATGCCCAAATCCCACAGATGACGGATAAATTGCGATAAATGTTCATCTTGTTCCGCCGCCTCAATGTTCGGGCACAGAATGAGCACATCGATGTCTGAAAAAGGAAATTGTTCACGCCGACCATAGCCGCCAATGGCAATCAAGCTGTAAACGTCCTTTTGAATAAGGCGTTCCCACATGAGTGACAACAATTCATCAAAAAACAAAGATCTTTGATGAATAAATGATTTGACTGGGGCTTGTCTGGGATCGCTGAGATAGACTTCTTTCTGCTCATCACTCATGACTTTGATGGCCTGTCGTATTAAATCAATGGGCATTTTCCCCGAACGCCACGCTTGTTTTATCTGATCAATGCCAGCAAAGAGATGTTCCATAATCAGTCACCATGACTCAAAGCGTTAAAATGTCACAACCCTGATTGGTTACAGCAATCGTGTGCTCCCATTGGGCCGATAATGAGCGATCGCGCGTCACGACGGTCCACCCATCTGGCAGTACTTTGGTCTGGCGCTTGCCAATATTAATCATAGGTTCAACGGTGAATGTCATGCCTTCCTGTAACACCACGCCTTCCCCGGGTCGGCCATAGTGCAGAACTTGTAAGGGCTCATGAAACGATTGGCCAATACCGTGACCACAGTATTCGCGCACCACCGAATAACCCAGGCTTTCAGCCTTATTCTGAATATAGGCACCCAAGTCGCCCAAGGTGACGTTGGGTCTGATTAAAGCAAGGCTCTCATCCAAACACGCTTTGGTGACTTGACATAAGCGCTTGGCTGCAACGCTGACCGCACCGACTTCAAACATCCGACTGGTATCGCCGTACCAACCGTCTTTAATGACCGTCAGATCAATATTGACGATGTCACCATTTTTTAGAAGACGCGCACTCGGAATGCCATGACACACTTGATGGTTGATTGAAATACAGACCGACTTGGGAAAGCCTTTGTAATTTAGCGGAGCGGGAATGACTTGGTATTCTTTGACCATTCTATCGTGTAAAACCGCATCGAGCCATTCGGTTGAGACGCCTTCAACGACTTTAGGGGTAATCCAATCGAGCAGCTCAGCCGCAATTTTGCCTGCTGTGCGCATTTTCTCTATCTCGGCTTTGGACTTTAAAATAATGCCGTTCTGGTTTATCATCTATGCCTTAAGAAGTTTTCATTGCGTTGTTTTATGTCAAACTCAACAGTAGTAATGAACTGCCAGCAAAACACAGCCAAGGACCAAAGGCTATGGGTTTTTTCCAATCAAATGTTTTGGATACGAGCTTATTGAGGAGTACAAAAATCAAACCACCACCAGCGGCTATGATCATAAGCCCAGGCAATGACATCCATCCTAACCAAGCACCCCATGCGGCAAAGCATTTGAAATCGCCATGACCCATTCCTTCAACGCCTCTAACCAGCTTAAATAGGTGATGAATGAACCACAGGCTCAAATAGCCAGCCATCGCCCCGAAAACGGCATTGTGCAAAGAAACAAAAGCCAAATCAGGCAGGGCATTGACCAGCAATCCGCTCCACAATAAAATATAACTCAATTCATCTGGAATGTGCATATATTCACTGTCAATAACCGTGATGAGTACAGCAATGGATAATGGAATGACCAAGATTAAGGTGATCAGCCCTTGCCAGTACCAAGCCAACCATAATCCAATCCCCAAACACACAAGTTCAACGAGTAAATAGCGAAGGGCGATTGAATGTTTGCAATGATGACACCGCCCTCTGAGCCATAAATATCCAAGCAATGGGATGTTGTATTGGATAGGTATGGTTTTGGCACAGTGGGGACAGTGCGAGCGCGGAACGAATAAGTTGTATGTTTGGTATTCGGCTGGCGCCTCGGCCCAATTGAGCATGATTGGAATGCGGTGGGCCAACATATTGATGAAGCTGCCAAATACCACGCCGATTATGCCCGCGAATACTAAGAATAATGGGTGATCTAACACGTTCTTGTCACCATGTATCGAGCCAAATCTGCCAGCCGTGAATAATCCCATTTAATGCCGTCTAAACGAGCCAAAGCGCTGTTGAGATAATAATCCCTTTGTTCATACGATGCTTCTAATCCGAGCAATGATGGGTAGGTTAATTTATTGTTGTTGGTATCGCTGTTGACCGATTTTCCAAGCTGCTGAGTGTCAACCGTTTGCTCTAAAATGTCATCTTGAATTTGAAATGCAATGCCAATCTCTTGGCCAAACAATTTCATGGGCTCAACCCATTGTTCTTTGCCACTGGCATACAAAGGCATGAGCAAGCTCGATTGAATGAGCAATCCGGTTTTTTTGTAGTGCATTGTCTCTAAATCACTCAATACATAATCGCGATCATTTGAACTAGAAATATCAATCGCCTGACCCTCAGCCATCCCTTGTGGGCCTATGGCTGTGGCCAAGATTTGTATTATGTGCATCAATCTTTCTGGCGCTACAGACAGTCGTGACAACCGCTCAAATGCCCAAGTAAGCAAAGCATCCCCCGCCAATATGGCCATGCCCTCACCAAAATTTATATGACATGTGGGTTTGCCGCGACGCAAACTGTCGTTATCCATAGAAGGTAAGTCATCATGAATCAATGAATAGACGTGAACGCTTTCCACCACCACAGCCAATTCATCCAATATCCTTGGATCGCATAAGGTTTCGCCACAAGCATAAATCAATGCAGGGCGTAACCGTTTGCCACCGTTGAGGGCGGCGTAACGCATCACTTCGTGTAAATTTGAGGGTGCCGTGTCGCTTTGAGGCAAGACTTGTTCAAAATAGGTTTGAAAACACTGACTTTGCTCGATAAGCCATTGATCGAACGGCCCATTTTGGCTATCGTTTGAACGAAGCTGATTGGAGTGGCGCATCGGTTAATTAGGTTCTACAAATGTTGATAAATGGCTCATGTGATTACGCTTGATTGATCGCCATTCTAGTATTGTTAAAGTGAATTAAATTTTACAAATAAACCATTCGGTGGTATAGTAATTATATCGCTTTTATAAGATTTAGACTGGATCAATCTTTGAAGTGATTTTCGATCGTCAAGACATTTTTCAGTTCTCAAAAGGAGTAGAGTTATGATAGAGAAAAAATCAAACAAAATAAACAGAAGAACGTTCATCCAAGGCACTGGCGCGGTTGCTGCAGTTGTCGCTGGTGGACTCGCCCCGGCCATTGCATCAGCAAAAACGACCAAACTTAAAATGGTTACTTCATGGCCTAAAAACTTTCCTGGTTTGGGCACAGCTGCTGCACGATTTGCCAAGCGCATAGAAGTTGCATCTGGTGGACGTTATCAAATTAGAGTCTATGGTGGTAATGAGTTGGTTCACCCACTCAAATGCTTAGATGCAGTACAAGAAGGTACGGCTGACCTATACCACTCAGCTGATTACTATTACAAAGGCAAAACCCCGGCTTTTGCTTTTTATTCAGCGGTCCCATTTGGCTTTACTGGCACAGAAATGGACGCTTGGATTCATCACGGTGGCGGACAGCAACTATGGGATGAGTTGAGCGCCAACTTTGGTGTCAAACCCTTCCCCTGTTCAAACACAGGCGTACAGATGGGTGGTTGGTTTAAAGAGCCCATTAAAAGCGTCAACGACCTCAAAGGCTTGAAGATTCGTATGCCCGGTTTGGGTGGCGATGTGATCAACGCTTTGGGGGGCAATGCCATCACCTTAGGTGGTTCAGAAATCATGCCTGCTTTACAAGCTGGAACCATTGATGCAACCGAATGGGTGGGTCCTTGGAATGACTTGGCTTTTGGATTTTATAAAGTGGTTAAAAACTACATGTACCCAGGCTTCCACGAACCAGGCACAACCCTTTCTGCGGGCATCAATAAAAAATTCTGGGACAAGCTCTCCAAAGCGGATCAAGAGCTATTCCGTAGCTGTGCTTTGGCAGAGAATAACTATGGTTATGCTGAATTTACGGCAAACAATGGTAGTGCTTTAGAGACTTTGGTCAATAAGCATGGCGTCAATGTTGTGGAAATGCCCGATGATGTGTTTACAGCCATTGGTAAAGCGTCTAAAGATGTTTTGGCCGATGCAGGCAAGAAAGATGCCATTTCGAAAAAAGTCTATGAGAGTTTCATTAAGTTCCATAGAGATGTTCGCAATTGGACAAAACTGTCTGACCAATCTTATACAAACAAACGTTCATTGTTTGATATTTAAATGTCGGAATTTAACAGAGGTTGTTGCACCAGCAATGACCTCTGTTTTTATAAGTGATATAGTCATGCTTTTACAACAACGCCCACTCGATGGATAAAAACTGCTAAACCATGGAAAATTTTTGGACAGCCGTTAACTCGCTCCCACTGCCCTTCATGGTCCTTGTTGTATGCCTTACTGTGCTGTTAATTTTTTCACTGGCAATTTTTCCTTTATATCTTCTTTTTAAGCATGAGTCAGCGACCTTACCACAATGGGTCAAAGATCAATACGCTGAAATTCTCAAAGCCCCAAAATCCATTCAACCATTACAAAAGATCGCATTGATTTTTGATACCATCAATCTCACCTTTGGTCGCGTCGTCGCTTGGCTGATATTAGGCATGGTGCTCATGCAATTTTCAGTGGTTGTGCTACGATATGTCTTTTCTTGGGGATCGGTTCAAATGCAAGAGTCGATTTGGTATATGCACGGCCTGGTGTTTACTTTTGCTGTGGGCTATACCTTGTTGCGTGAAGGCCATGTGCGCATCGATATTTTTTATAATTCGGTCAGTGAAAAGACCAAGGCTTGGATCAACATCATTGGGGTTATCCTGTTCATCATCCCCACTTGCTGGATCACGCTTGAAATTGCGTTTCCTTATGTGGCTAATGCTTGGGAAGTCAAAGAAGGTTCCACCGAAGGGACTGGGCTGCACTTTGTTTATTTGATCAAAACCAGCATCTTGTTTTTTGGGATGTTATTGCTGATACAAGGACTTTCATTGCTGTTGAAGTCTATGGTCATTTTGCAACAAATTCGTCACAACCTATCCAATCACTGAGCATGGAATTTTTAGCCTCCCCAGAATTTTTATCACTGATGATGGTGGTCGGCACAGGCCTGTTCCTGCTAGCTGGCTTCCCTGTTTCACTCAGTTTAGCGGGCAGTTCCTTGTTGTTCGCCTTCATCGGGGTGTTTTTCGACGTTTTTGATTTTTCTTTTATTTCCGCTTTTCCACAACGCATATTTTCGATCATTCGCAACGATGTACTGATCGCTGTACCCTTGTTTATTTTTATGGGCGTCACCTTAGAACGTTCAAAAATTGCAGAAGATTTACTATCAGACATCGGCCGTCTATTTGGACGACTACCCGGTGGATTAGGCTATGCGGTGTTTTTGGTCGGTGCTTTATTAGCCGCTTCAACGGGCATTGTTGGTGCAACCGTGGTCACCATGGGCTTGTTGTCATTACCTGTTATGTTGCGTACCGGTTACAGTCCCTCCCTGGCGTGTGGTAGCATTTGTGCATCGGGCACCCTTGGGCAAGTCATCCCGCCTTCGATTGTCTTAGTCTTGTTGGGCGATCAATTATCAACCGCCTATCAACAAGCGCAATTCAAAATGGGTAATTTTTCCCCCGGCACCGTCTCAGTCAATGACTTATTTGCTGGCGCATTGATCCCAGGCCTTTGCTTGGTCGCCTTATACATGCTGTACTTTTTGTACGTAAGCTGGCGCAATCCAGAAAAAATGCCGCCTTTGCCACGCGATGAAGCCGCTGCCAAATTTGACCTAAAAATACTGTCCTCATTGGCCCCGCCTGTTTTGCTGATTGTGGCAGTACTCGGTTCCATATTGGGCGGTCTGGCCTCACCCACAGAATCGGCCTCAGTCGGTGCCATGGGCGCACTGATGTTGGCAGGTTATCGTCTCAACCCAGCGACTAAACGCCCTATTCTTTTCGCATTAATTGCCTTTTGCTTGATGCTGTTCTTAACGTCTGTGGCTGATTTGCGCATGCAAAGAGACATCATAAGCACCAAAGAATGGTTCATCATTGGCATTGCCATACTTTGTGCATTTATCGTCATTTGGGGGATATTGACTGCAATTTGGCAGTGCTTTAAAGAAAAGGTCACTGATGGTCAACCCTTATTGGTTTACGTTATTCGAGAAGCCACCACCTATGCAACCATGGTCTTTACCATTCTGATTGGCGCCTCTATGTTCTCACTGGTCTTTAGAGGTTATGGCGGGGATATCATTGTTGAAACCTTTTTGGCTGAATTGCCTGGTGGAACGCTGACGGTGCTATTGGTCGTCATGCTGACCATGTTCTTGCTCGGGTTTATCTTGGATTTTTTAGAGATCATCTTCATTGTGGTCCCCATAGTGGCACCCATACTGCTGACGATGGAAGTGGCTCCAGGCGTGGCCATAAATCCCGTTTGGCTCGGTGTGATGATGGCCATCAATTTGCAGACCTCGTTTCTAACCCCACCTTTTGGATTCTCTTTGTTTTATTTACGTGGCGTTGCGCCCGCAGTTGTCAAAACCACACAAATCTACCGCGGTGTTATGCCTTTTGTCTTTATTCAAATTGCGATGTTGGTCATTCTCTGGTATGTCCCCACCATCGCCACATGGTTGCCTGAAGTCATTTATGGCAATTAACCGCAGAAGTCGCGCTTTATTCCCACTTAAAAATCAATCCGCCCAAGAGCAACAAAACCACTGAAGACACGGATAACACCGTCAATTCTAAGGTGAGATCGCCAAGCCCTGCCCCATCCAACATGATTTTGCGAGCCCCAGTGGTCAGATGGGTCAAAGGAAATGCTAAGGCAGCCTTTTGCATCCACATTCCTGCGCCTTCTAAAGAAAACCAAATGCCCGATAAAATCATCATGGGCCAGCTGACCAAATTGAGCAATCCACCGGCGACTTCTTCACTTCTAATGCGCGCCGCAACCAACAAACCCATGCTCAGCAAACTCATACCACCGAGCAGAAAAATGATGAACAAATCAAAATATTGGCCGTGCATCTTGAAGTTAAGAAAATAATTTAAACCAACAAAAATGAGGCCATTGGTGAATATGAGCAACCACACTCTTGATATTAGTTGCGCCAATAGAAAATCTAAGGCACCAACGGGTGTGGCTTTCAATCGTTTCAATACGCCATTCTTACGGTATCGAACAATCACATAACCAATGCCCCACAGCGCACTGAACATCATGTTCATCGCCAAAACACCAGGAATCACCCAGTCTATATAACGCACGCTCTCGCCCGACACTTCTTGCCTTCGAAAACGCCAATCCGAAATAAGCCCTTCTAACATATAACCCTTGGACGAAAATACATTCACCCAGTAAGTCTGATTGGTCAGATCAATCAACATATCTAAGCCATGGCGTTCAACTTTGCTAATCGATTGGCTTTGGTTTTGCGCTTGCTGTGGCACCAACTTTGCATATTTAAGCGCATGAATTGGATGATCTTTACTGACTTGTTCCAAGCCAATCACGCCAATGGTAAATTCTGCGTTGTTTTCATCAAAGGCAAATGACAATCCGATAATGATAATGATCGGGAATGCGAAGTTCCAACCGAAGCTGGATTTATCTCGATAAAATTCTAAATTTCGGGCCACAAATATGGCGTAGATTCTTTTTAACATGGTCTCAAAATATTGGCTATTGTCGGACGTCTTGCCCCGTCAGTTCAATGAATAAATCCTCTAATCCACGCTCACGGATACGCAGACTGGCTAAGGGAATATTAAGTTGTAATAATAGTGCAATGGTCTGGTTGACATCCTTACTGATGATTTGCATGTCGTCCCCCATCAATACAGCGTTCAATGCCTCTGCATGATCGCCGACAGCAGATTTTGACAATAGGATGACTGAATCATCAAAATGCGCCGACAATAAAGCATTTGGCGTGCCCTGGGCGATGATTTTGCCATGATCAATGATGATCACCTGATCGCACAATTGATAAGCCTCTTCCATATAATGCGTTGTCAATATTATCGATGTGCCCTGTGCCTTTATCGTTTCAACGACCCGCCATACATTGCGCCGCGCTTGTGGGTCTAAACCTGTGGTCGGTTCGTCCATAAATACAATGTCTGGTTGATTGATCAAAGCCAATGCCAGTAACACTCTTTGCTTTTGCCCACCAGACAGTTTTTTGGTGTCTTGTTTAAGAATGTCCTGCAAGTGACATTTCTCAATCAATTCAGCTAATGGAATGACTTTATCGTACAAGCGATGAAACAATCTAATGGTTTCTTCAACCGTAATGAATTCCTGCAATGCCGTGCTTTGAAACATGATGCCCGCTTGTTGCTTAAAATCCGCGCCCAGTGTTTGACCTTTATATAGGATCGTCCCCGATGTGGGGGATTGAATGCCTTCCATCATTTCGACGGTTGTGGTTTTACCTGCGCCGTTTGGACCGAGCAAACCCACACAGATGCCTGACTCAACCTCAAAGCTGATACCATCAACCGCACGCATTTGACCAAATTTTTTGACGAGATTTTGAACTTCAATGATTGCAGGCATGAGGTGATGTTAGGATATTTGTAAGATATAAAACAGGACTAAAAATCAAGGTGGCGAATTATGCCTCAAATCAACCCAATTGGCTGAACCTTTCACATAAAAAAAGCCCCTTGAAAGTCGTTCCAAGGGGCTTTTAATCAATGTTATGATTTTATTTATTGATCTTGGTAACGACCTTTTTCATAAATATAACCATACCATAAGATGGCCACGCAAATGACACCACCTATGAATGTATAAACGCCTGGTGCAACACCACCGGCCCCAATGAACATGGCGCCAGTGACAGCGTTCCACGTTGCTTCTGCGAATGGAAATCCCATAATGTTACTCCTTTAAATTTGAGGTTTGGGTGAAATTGGCATGCCTTCAGGATAAGCTGAAGCAGGTACCTTAACTGGGTCAAGTCCAGCGATTTGAGCCGCATCAGGAACGCGCAACATACCCGCTTTGTTGACAATCCACGAGGTAATGTACCCTGGCACAAAGCCAATCAAGAAAAACACAACCGCGCCGATGACCTGACCAACAAAACTAATCGTTGGAACACCGACATCGCCTTGTAGTGCAGGATAGCCTGAGGCAAATACACCCAGCATAACCACACCAAATAAACCGATGGTCCCATGGACTGTCACAGCACCGACCGCATCGTCTATGCCTACCCGTTCAAGCATATCAGCACAAGGTTTAAGAATCAATCCCGCAACAACCGAAATAATGAAAACGTGTGAAGGGAAGTAAATGTCCAAACCTGAAGCCACCGAAATGATTCCAGCCAAAGCACCAGACATCATCCAGAATGGATCTTTGGTCAATACCCAAGCACCAATGATGCCACCAGAAACTGCCATAACGATGTTAAACGCTAAGGACGATAGGGTGATGGGTGTGCCGTAGATGGTTGCGCCTTTATCAGCGAACCAGCTCCAAGCTTCGCCTGGTACGATGATACACGCCATTAAGAAGCCAAAAAAGCCCACAATAATGAGCATCAATCCAGTGACAGTAAAAGGCATATTATGCCCAGAAATGGCGTTGGCTGAACCATCTGCATTGTATTTGCCCACACGTGGTCCTAAGTTAATCAGCACACCTAAAGCAAAAAAGCCTGCAACGGCGTGCACTAATCCAGCAGCACCAAAATCATGAACCCCGAATTTAGTCACCAACCAGCCATCAGCGTGCCAGCCCCAAGCGGCAGCAAGCACCCAAGCAAATGATCCTAAAACAATGGCACAAATGACAAAACCAACGGTTTGGATGCGTTCAATGACGGCACCAGACATGATGGAAGCTGTCGTCGCGGCGAATAAGGCAAAAGCCCCCCAAAAAACGCCAGACGCGTTGTCTGCGATGTTTGGACCCATGTATTGCGCTGATTCACCCCAGGCTAAAGCAATGGCATTTGCGTATTCCAATCCTGAAATCTCGGCAGGACCGACGGATAAGTCAATCCCTGTTGGGAAAGCCCAATAGACCCACCAACCAAAAAAGTAAAAGGTCACAATCACAAAAGCAAATGCCAACAGGTTTTTAATGCCCGATGACAAAACGTTTTTGACCCTTGTTGCGCCCATTTCATAGGCTAAAAATCCAGCATGAATGATCATCATCAGCGGGATGGTTAAATAGTAATAGGCTTCGGCGAACATTCGGTTCGTCGTTTGAGCCATCATCATGACTTCTTCCATAATAAATCTCCTCTATTAAATGGTCAGAAAAAATTGTATTCAGATCTCACTCCGAATTTGCAGAAGGTATTATCCACAGAAAACCATAAAAAGCAATAATTATAAAAACGCCAAACGATGACCTTAGCTCAATATCATTCCATTATTGCCATGAGAAATCACTCAGTCCTATCGCTTATTCAATTCCGCTTTCTAGTATAATAAACCACACATTAAGCCATTTCATCAGTGAAAACGGACACTGTAAAACCGCAACCCATATTTCATAAAAAGTTATGCAAAATATACCCATTACCAAACAAGGCCTCACCGCTCTGCGAGAAGAGCTGGCTGATCTGAAAAAGAATAAACGTCCCGAAGTCATCGAAGCCATTGCTGAAGCGCGTGCGCACGGCGATCTAAAAGAGAATGCAGAGTACCATGCTGCCCGCGAACAACAAGGGTTCATCGAAGGTCGCATCAAAGAATTGGAAGGCGTGATTGGTGCTTCATTGGTCATTGATGTTGCCTCATTGGATGCGGGCGATAAGGTGGTATTTGGCGCAACCGTCGAGATAATGCACTTGGACAATGAGGAGTGCGTGACCTATCAAATAGTCGGCGAATACGAAGCAGACATTGAAAACCATAAAATTTCAGTGACTTCACCCTTAGCGCGTTCTTTAATTGGACACAGTCTGGGCGATGTGATCGTGGTCAACGCCCCTGCAGGAGATCAAGAATATGAGATTCTGCAGGTGACCTATTCATGACATCAGCCTCTAATCAACCAAAAATTCGCACCCGCTTCCCCCCCTCACCCACAGGTGACTTGCACTTGGGTGGTGCACGTACTGCCTTATTCAACTGGCTTTTTGCCCGCCATCACGGTGGCGATTTTGTTATTAGAATTGAAGACACCGATTTAGAACGCTCAACTGCCGCTTCTACCCAAGCCATTTTTGATGCCATGCACTGGCTGGGTTTGAATTATGATAATGAGCCTTGCTATCAAACTCAAAGATTTGAGCGCTATCAAGCGGTCATTGGCGAGTTATTGAATAAAGGTCATGCTTATCACTGCTACACCACACCCGAGGAGTTAGCCACTTTGCGCGAACAACAAATGGCGGCCAATTTAAAACCGCGTTATGACCGTCGCTGGCGCGACAGCCATGCCGCACCACCAAAGAATATCGCACCCGTTGTTCGTTTTAAAATGCCATTGACCGGTTCTATGGTCTTTAATGATGGGGTTTATGGCCCGATTGAAATTGCCAATGAAGAACTTGATGATTTGATCATAGCCCGATCTGATGGCACACCCACCTACAATTTATGTGTGGTCGTCGATGACATTGATATGGGCATCAGCCACATCATTCGTGGTGACGATCACCTCAATAACACGCCCAAACAAATCCATATCTATGAGGCATTGGGCGCCTCGGTGCCAGAAATGACACACGTGCCTATGGTTCTGGGGGATGATGGTGCTCGTTTGTCTAAAAGACATGGCGCTGTGGGCGTCATGCAATATCAAAAACAAGGTTATTTGCCCGAAGCCATGCTCAATTATCTCGTGCGCTTGGGCTGGTCACACGGTGACCAAGAAGTATTCAGTCTTGCGCAAATGGTGCAGCACTTCAGCTTAGAAGGCTTAAACAAATCACCTGCACGATTTGATGCACAAAAACTCAATTGGATGAATGCGCAATATTTGAAATCAGCACAGGACCACACACTTGTTGAACCATTAAAACAACACCTAAAGGCCTTGAATATTGAGCCAACACCAGATGCCAACTTAGCGCCCATTGGCCACTTATTGAAGGAGCGCCACGACACCCTGGCAGACATGGCCGAAAATGCGCACTACTTTTTCCATGCCCCAGAGAATGCATGGCAAGACCTCGAACTTAATCACAAGATTCAAACGGTGCTTGACGACCTAAGCCAAGCGCTTGAATCCTTAGATGATTGGCAAGCCACAAGCATTTTTGACTTAATCAAATCCACTGCCAAACAGCATCAACTGAAAGTCGGGCAAGTGGGTATGCCCTTAAGAATTTTACTCTGTGGTCAAAGCAACACTCCGTCCATTGGCCACATTGCCGAAATCCTCGGCAAACAAGTGGTATTGGATAGATTGGCCAAACGCCATTGTGCGTAATCATTTTAAAAAACCGCCCCATGAATGACAGGCCATTGAAGCGCTTAAACACCTGATAAAATCAAACGAAATACCTTCGACGATTGCTTGACGAGCTTAAAAGTTGTCATAACTAGGGCATAAATCAGCAACAATTAAGAGATTGCTTTTTTAGATGGTTAAAGTCTCAACAAACGACCGTTTTATATCAATTTTGACGGTAATCCAGCGCGACTTTAAAGATTTCAGCTTGTGTTTTTAAGGGCAGTGAGCAACGATTAGGATTGCAAATATAGGCCGTTGCATAGTCTTTTTTAGGGTATCGCCCAGGTTTTTCATAATGAACGATTTTACGCGGATGATACACCTGCTTGGCGGCTTTAAACAAAGCTTGCGCATTTGGGTCATCCTGATCTCCCACAATGGAAAATTCAACGTATTCCGCGCTGAGTTTTTCTAAGGCCAAGCCAAGATAACCTGTAATCTTCCCTTCACGGCGCAAAATAGCGGGATCGGCTATGGCGGGCACAGCTCGGCGTGCTGCAAGTTCAAATTTTTCATTCTTTGTATAGACCGATAAATCGTATAAGAAATAAATGGCACTGCCATTGTCTTCTATCGGTTTGCGCGGAGGCACTAATGCCGCTAATTCGGTCGGTGGTGCACTCCAAAAACCACCTGATTGTTTATCCTCTAATTGCTCGAGCAAGGCGTCTCCAATACCAGCGGCGGCTGTCAACCACTGCGAGTCGCCGTCAACACGGTAAACATCCAACAGCGCTTGACCAAATTTAGCCTGTGTGCTGAGATAGGGGCGATGGTCTGTATCATAAGGGCGCATCCGCTTGTCTTTAACAACCCGACTGTTCAGATCCGCATTAATGATCCAGCCATCTTGATGAAGGCGTGTTTGCAGCAACTGGTTTGCGGCACGCTTGGCCATCTGTTTATACAAGGGCTGGTCAAATGCTTCATAAGCCAATGTCAGCGCAGAAATCATCTCGCCATTTTGATCGGTGTAAATGGCGTGATCAACGGGCGGAACACCCAGTGCACGCCGCTTGGCATCAGTATCGTTAACCCAATAATCTTGCATCTCCAAGTGATCGGGAAAATCAATAGGCTCAGACTTTTGGTTAGAGTAAAACAACCCTTTTGATGAGGTGAACCAATTATTCAAAAACGGCAACATGGATTGCATGGCCATTCGGTATTTTTCATCCTTGGTTAGTTGATACGCCAATGCAAATCCAGTAATAGCATTGGCTTGCGAAGTAATGCGTTTCTCTGGAATGGCACCTAAACGAGCAAACCGCTGTGGTACTTGGACATCATTGTGGAAAATGATTTCGTAAGCACCACCCCAGACAGGATCAATAGAATGAATGTAGCGATTAACGGTTTTTAAGCCAATGGATTGCAAATCCGCTCGGTTATAAAGATGGGCACGGAACAATAGATGTCGCAATCGAGAGCCACTGTATTCCATATTAACACTGCTGCGACTCCAGCCGCCCTTTTGTTCATTAAGGTTGTTATCTAATTGGTTGCGTATTTGATTGCGTACATCATCCAATGCCGTTTTTACTGGTTTGGGTGGCGCGGCATAGGGTGAGTTGGGGTCAGGCTTGAGCGTGCCATTTTTTTGTTTGTCAATCAGGTCGTTGAGGATGGGGATAAAGTTACGCGGGAAACGATTGCCCGCCATAGCAAAAACCTGTACAGCTTGGGGTGTCATAAAGGCCGTTGCAGGCCATGCCCAATCGGAATAACGCTCCCCAACATCTGGGCGTGCCTCACTGTCCACCGCAATTGCAATAAAGTGTTTATTGATGATATCCGCCACGCGCTGGTCATCGTAAGTGAACTTATCCATACGCGCGCAAGCAGCACAGCCTTCCATGCCGACATTGATCAAAATCAGCTTATTTTCTTTGTTCGCTTTATCAAAGGTGCTTTTATCCCAAGGATGCCAATGCACTTTATTGGCATAGGACAGGGAATGCACCAACAGCAAAAAGAACGGGATATAACGCCATTTAAAAATCATTTTTAGAACACCTATATCAATGTACCTACCAACTGTGTTTATGTTCGATCAAATATTGATTAAATCAGCGAACTAAACGCCGACACAAGCTTCAATCAAATATCATGGGCATCAGTGACCATTCTAACATGCCAGCACGTGAGGTCATGGGGCGAATTTCTTTCCCTCACAGGGGTGTCGGGACAAGCATGATCATACTTTCCAAAGGAAGATTTTATCCCATTGCACCCATGGATGACCATTGAAAGTAAATAATGCAGAATGGCATTTTTATTGCGTTGGCATGACCTTGCCTCATGTTTAATTCTTTCTTAAAAGACCCTAAATTTAATTAAAGCTTACAAATTTATCCTGTCATTATCAGAGTAAATACTTAGCATGGAGAAATGGAAAGTTAGTTTGAAAACAAATTTTATTTGATTAATTTATGTATAATTATTCGTCGGATTTTCAAGTCGATTTTCAAACTATTAATATTTACAATTCAGATGGCCATGATGTATAAATTATTCCTAAGATTTCTAACACAAGTTACAACCCCTTTATCGCTTAAAGTGAATGCTGCCAATCAAACAGCACTCGCTTTCACGAGTACATTCAAGGCAGTGAATCAACGCGCGTTGAGTACCATAGGCACGACCTTGGTGCTTTCTGCATTATTGTCTGCTTGCGGCGGCGGTGGCAGTAGCGACACACCTGCGCCATCGCCAACACCTACAAACCCAACAACCCCCACTTTTTCAGTATCAAGCAGTAACTTTAGTATTGATGAAAATTTTACAGGATCTCGGACTGTCGCCTCTGTATCCAATGCCACAGCAATTACGGTTAGCCTGTCCAATACTGGGGTGGTCACTGTCACGAACTCACTAACACAAGTTAATGTATCAAGTATTGCTAACGCCACTGGGCGCACCGTCTTAACCATTACGGCGACCAATGGCTCGCTCAGTGCTACAACTCAAGTGACTGTGACCGTGAACGCTGTTAATAATCCAACAACAACCCCCACAACTCTCACAACCCCCACTTTTTTAGTTTCAAGCAGTGACCTTAGTATTGATGAAGATTTTACGGGGTCTCAGTTAGTTGCCTCTGTATCCAATGCCACAGCAATTACGGTTAGTCAATCCAATACTGGGGTGGTCACTGTAACGACCGCAAACGCACAAGTTAATGTATTGAGTATTCTTAATGCCAATGGGCGCACCACTTTAACCATTACGGCGACCAGTGGCTCGCTCAGTGCTACAACTGAAGTAAATGTGATCGTGAACGCTGTCAATGACACACCAACCTTAGCTGTCTCTAGCAACAGCATTTCAACTTTGGGTGGCTTTTCGCAGATTACCATAAACACCACAGCGAGTGATGTAGAAGATACCAATATATCTTTTACCGTAATTGATGCCAGCGCAGGGGTGGTCACAGTAACCACATCTACCAATGCCATTATGTTGAATACCATTCCTGGTGCTTCGGGCCAAACCACCTTAACCGTCCGAGTGGTTGACAGCTCGGGAACAACAGTGACTCAATCCATCACAGTCAATGTAACCATTAAGGCCAGTGCCGCACCGGTGGTGACCGTTTCTACAAGTTTGATTAGCGTACCAGAAGACTTTGGAACGTCAGTCATCATCCAAACCACAGCCACCGATGCTGATGCTACTAATACCATAACCGTCTCAGTCAGTGCATCTAGGCCTATTGTGACCGCGATTATATCGACACCAACCAATGGTCAGAGCACAATCACCAACAGCATCACCTTGACTGCGATTGGCAATGCCAATGGTACAACGACCTTGACTGTGTTAGCGTCCGATTCGGGTGGGCAATCTCAATCTACTGAAATTGTTGTCGTGGTAGCGATCGTTAATGATACGCCGACCATAACAGTCTCAACCCCCGCTTTAACTGTATTAGAAGATTTTGGTGATTCCAGCACTGTGGCGACATTTGCTGATGTAGATATGGGCGACGCTCTAACAGTGACTGTCACTGAATCAAACACAGGGGTGGTCACTGTGACCACCTCAGCTTCAGGCGTCTCTATTGCAACCATTGCCAATGTCAATGGCAGTACCACTTTGAACATTCTTGTCAGTGATGGCACATTGAGTTCCACCGCTCAAGTGGTGGTCACAGTCACTCCTGTCAATGATCCGCCCGCCCTAAGTGTTTCAACCAGCGCCTTGACCTTGGCTGAAGATTTTGGCGCTTTTTTAATCGCAACAACCAGAACCGATATTGATAGCACGACTTTGACTTTAACTGTGGCTGAATCTGCTACTGGAGTGGTCACAGTGCAGACATCAACCTCAGGAGTCTCTGTATCCAGCATAGGCCAAAGGAGTGGCAGAACTACTTTAACCATAACACTCAGTGATAGCCAATTGAGTACAACCACTCAAGTGGTGATCGACGTCACACCTGTCAATGACACACCGACCTTAAGCGTTTCAACGATCGCCTTGACGCTCAATGAAGATTTTGCAACGACTCAACTAATCACAGTCAATCGTTCCGACATAGAGAACGATACATTGACATTTAGTGTCACTGAATCCATGTCAGATATAGTCAGTGTGAGCACATCCTCTACAGGAGTCCAAGTGGTAAGGATTGCCAATGCCAATGGTCAGACCACCTTAACCATTACGGTGAGTGATAGCAATACCAGTGTTTCTACCCAAGTGCTGGTCACAGTGAATGCCGTTAATGATACACCGACTTTAACCGTCTCTAGCAATAGCATATCCACTGTGGGTGGTTTTTCACCCATCACCATTAACACCATTGCGAGTGATGTAGAAGATGCCAATATATCTTTCACCGTGATCGATTCCGACATAGGGGTGGTCAGAATAACCACATCAACCAATGCCATTGTGTTAAATACCATTTCTGGCGCTTCGGGTCAAACAACTTTAACTGTTATGGTGGTTGACAGCTCAGGGACTACGGTTACTGAAATCATCACAGTCAATGTAAGCATTATGGTCAGTGTCGCCCCTGTGGTAACCGTTTCTACTAATTTGATTAGCGTGCAAGAAGACTTTGGAACGTCAGTCATCATCCAAACCACAGCAACCGATGCTGACGGTGATATCATAACCGTCTCAGTCAGTGCATCTAGGCCTATTGTGACTGCGGTTATATCGACACCTACCAATGGTCAGAGCACAGTTACCAACAGCATCACTTTGACTGCGATTGGCAATGCCAATGGTACAGCAACCTTGACTGTGTTAGCGTCCGATTCGGGTGGGCAATCTCAATCTACTGAAATTGTTGTCGTGGTAGCGATCGTTAATGATACGCCGACCATAACAGTCTCAACCTCGGCTTTAACTGTATTAGAAGATTTTAATGGTGCCAACACTGTGGCGACATTTGCTGATGTGGATCGGGGCGATGCCCTAACAGTGACTGTCACTGATTCAAACACAGGGGTGGTCACTGTGACGACCTCAGCTTCAGGTGTTTCTGTTGCAACCATTGCCAATGTGAATGGCAGCACCACTTTGAACATTCATGTCAGTGATGGCACATTGAGTTCAACCGCTCAAGTGGTGGTCATAGTCACCCCTGTCAATGATCCGCCCGCCCTAAGTGTTTCAACCAGAGCCTTGACCTTGGCTGAAGATTTTGCAACGGTTTTGATTGGCACATCCAGAAGCGATATTGATAACAATACTTTGACTTTAACCGTGGCTGAATCCACGACTGGGGTCGTCAGCGTGACAATCACAGACGCAGGTGTTCAAGTGGCAAACATTACCGATACAAATGGTGTTACTACGCTCACTCTTAGCCTCAGTGATTCCGAATTAACGGCAACCGCTCAAGTGGTGGTCACAGTCACCCCTGTCAATGATCCGCCCACCCTAAGTGTTTCAACGACCGCTTTGACTTTGAATGAAGATTTTTCAACAACTGAAGTCATCACTGTAAGCAAAAGCGATATAGATAGCAATACTTTGACATTTACCGTGTCTGAATCCGCGACTGGGGTGGTCACTGTGACAACCACAGATGCAGGCGTCCAAGTGACAAGCATTAACAATGCCAATGGTGTCACAACGCTCACCCTTAGCCTAAGTGATGGCGATCTAACGGCAACGGCTCAAGTGGTGGTCACAGTCACCCCTGTCAATGATCCGCCCGCCCTAAATGTTTCAACGACCGCTTTGATTTTGAATGAAGATTTTTCAACAACTGAAATCATCACTGTAAGCAGAAGCGATATAGATAGCAATACTTTGACATTAACTGTGTCTGAATCCGCGACTGGGGTGGTCACTGTGACAACCACAGATGCAGGCGTCCAAGTGACAAGCATTAACAATGCCAATGGTGTCACAACACTCACCATTAGCCTCAGTGATGGTACAACCAGTACCTCAACCCAAATAAGCGTAACAGTAACGCCTGTTAATGACACGCCCACCCTAAGCGTATCAATCAACAACCTTGCAATTAATGTTGACTTTTCAACCATCACCATAAATGTCACATTGGGTGATGTTGAGGATAGTACCTTGTCTTTTTCAGTGGAAGATTCTAACGCTGGCGTTGTCACTTTCACGACCTCAGCAAATACCATCCTCCTGAATGCCATTACGGGTGTTTCAGGTCAAACCACCTTAACCGTCAGCCTGGTTGACAGTTCAGGCACAACCGTCACTCAAACCATCGCTGTGAATGTGACTGGGACGCCAAATACCGCACCTGTGCTGGTGGTTTCCACCAACCGTATCATTGTGCCAGAAGATTTTACGACTGGCTCAGTGGTCATCAGAACCATGGCCACAGATGCTGAAGGGGGTACCATTACCGTTTCAGTGAGTTCATCCTCACGCCTTGTAGATGTTGCTATTTCAGCACCAATAAATGGTAGCAGCACCATCACCTTAACGGCGATTGAAAATGAAAATGGCACGGCAACCTTGACTGTATCTGCGACAGATGTCGGTTTGCTATTTGATTCTACTGAGATTGTTGTAGTGGTAACGCCTGTTGAAGATACACCAACCCTAACGATTCCATCTGCTATTTTAACCCTGGTGGAAGATTTTGATGAAATCGTAACAGTTGCCACTGCAATGGATGCCGATGGTGATACACTCACTATTAGCGTGGCTCAAACCAACCCTACTATATTCACAGTGTCAACCTCAGCCTCAGGAGTGTCTGTCACCAGCTTACTAGATGAGGAAGGTAGCAGTATTATGACGATTACCGTCTCTGATGGAAAGCAGAATGTGACGGGGCAAGTGGTGATCAATCTCACACCTGTTAATGACACACCGACCCTAACCATCACGTCGCAATCAATAACGGTTTTAGAGGATTTTACGGATTCTATACAGATTGCTTCAGGAGGAGATAGGGATGGCGACCCGCTGACTTTTAGTGTGACTGAATCCCCCGCTGGGATTGTCAGAGTGAGCACCGTCCCTGTAACTGCCCATATATCACGTTCAACTGTTTCTAATATAAATGGCGTCACAACACTGACCATTAGCCTCAGTGATGGCGATTTAACGACCACGGCTCAAGTGGTGGTCACAGTAATACCCGTTAATGACACGCCGACCCTGAGCGTCTCAACCAACAGCATTTCAACCATTTCTGGTTTTTCGACGATCACCATTAACACCACTGCAAGTGATATTGAAGATAGTACTTTATCCTTTTCAGTGTCGGCATTCCCTACTAATGTGGTTAGACTAACCACATCTTCAAATAGCATTATTTTGAATGCCATAGACGGTGTCGCAGGTCAAACCACCTTAACCGTCAGAACGATTGACAGTTCAAGTTCAGAAGTTACTCAAACGATCGCTGTCAATGTGGCTCCTACGCCCAGCAACCCACCTGTGCTGGTCATTTCCACCAACCGCATCATTGTGCAAGAAGATTTTAATGGTTCAGTGATCATTAGGACCACAGCCACAGATGCTGACGGTGATACGATTACGCTTTCGGTGAGTTCGACATCACGCTTTGTAAATGTTGCCATATCAACACCGATCAACGGTAAAAGCACCATCACCAACAGTATCACCTTAACGGCGATTGCGGATCTTAATGGCACGACAACCTTGACCGTTCAAGCGACCGATTTTGGCGGTATTTCCACGACAGAGGAAATTATTGTGGTGGTCAATGCTGTTGATGTTTCCATACCATTCAGTTTATCAACCTCTACAGTCAGCCTATCTATCCCCGGTAGCCAGGTTGACCGAGTCATACACGACATCACGATCAGTAATCCTCGGAATGAAACGCTAAGGACTCAAATTCGGGTTACGACGAGTGGCAACAATATTTTTTCAGCCAATCCAGCCCCTGTGGTGAGTTTCACCACCAATGCCCTAACAACCACAGCGACACTGACATCAGCTGCATCGACGGCGCAATTGTATTTTACAATCGCGCCTGATCAAACAGGCACAGCCACTCTGACGGTACATCTCACGAATCTGGATGATTCATCCATTTCTCAACAAACCTTGGTGGTGTCTGTCATTTCGCCAAATGTTCCCCCAACAATTGTCCCAGCCAGCTCAAGCATTATCAGTCTTGTCGTTCATGGCGGTCATCTTTATGCCAATTCTTTTCAAAACGTACGACCACTTAACCCATTATTAACCGAAGCCAGAGCTTTGGGTGCGCAATTGATCAACTTCAATTCGGATGAAGAGTATCAATTTATACTTGGCTCCGTAGTAGTCACTCACAATACTTGGTGGGGTTTGGTATTACCACAACCAGCCTTCCCTGGTGAGCTGTCTTGGATAACCCATGACAGCACCATTGCCTATGGCTTTGCCAGAGCTAATGGCGAGGCTAATCTCACTGTTTATCCTGGTCATTACCCATTGCCCTGGAATGCTGGTGCTGGAGTAACGGCCAATAGAGGTGGAAACGCCACTGCTATCAATGGAACGGTTTACTCCGATAGTGCTTTCTTATTCTTATTACAAGATGTAGGTGATGGTGGTTTTCGTCGTGGGCTTTATGAATTTCCTCAAGGTATAGCACCAACTTCTATTGATCCAATTTCTATTAGAATTGGTACATCTGCTTCTGTAAATTTGACGGGTTTTGATTTGAACGGAGATACGATAATTGCATCAAATTGGTCGCTCGCAGACCCCAGTGGTGGCTCAGCAACATTCAACCATACGACTGGAAACATAGGTGTTCAGACAGTGAATATGACTTATACGCCGCCAGCTACTTTTAGTGGACAAACAACGGTTGTGGTCACCTTACAAGTGAATGGTTTGAGCACCACATATCCTATTTCATTCATAGTCGATGGACCGCCCACCATTGCCTTGTCAACTAATGCTATTACGCTGGCTGAAGATTTTAGCAATTTTGTCATTGGCACCACTGTGACCGATGGTGGGGTTAGTGGCAACTTAGCTTTCTCAGTGCAAACCGCCTCCGCAGGCATTGTGAACTTGTCCACCACTATTAATTCCATTCAATTTTCTGGCGCACTCAATTTCAATGGCCTGGTCACCTTGACGGTGCAAGCAACAGATTCTAGTCTTCAAAGTGCTTCAACTTTGGTCGTGGTTACCGTTCAAGCAGTGAATGACACCCCAACCCTAACCGTTTCAACTGACAACATCACAACCAATGGTGGATTTACACCGATTACCATTGACATAACAGCGACCGATGTGGAGGATGTCACCCTGCCTTTCTCCGTACAAGCCTCTACCTCAGGCATTGTGTCTTTCACCACCTCTGTCAATAACATTAGGTTGTCCTCGATTCAAGGTGGCTCGGGTCAAACCACCTTAACCGTCACAGTGACCGACAGCTCGGGCGCGGTGGTCATCCGAACCATCGCGATCAATGTCATCGTGGTGCAAAGTACCACACCTGTGTTGAGGGTTTCCACAAATCTTATCAGTTTGCAAGAGGATTTTACCGCTGCTGTGGTGATTGGAACCACTGCGACCGATGCTGAGACTGGCACTTTGGTCGTCACAGTGAGTTCAACAACGCATTTGGTTAATACGGTGATTTCAACCCATAGTATCACTTTGAGTTTTGTGGCAAATCTTTTTGGCACCACCACCTTAACTGTGCTCGCAACAGATCCTGGTGGCTTATCTGACTCGACCGAGATTGTCGTTTTTGTGGCGCCTGTTAATGACACCCCAACCCTAAGCGTCTCATCAAATGTCGTTACATTGGGTACAGATCCTGTTGTGCTCAACGTTTCAGCCTTCGATATAGAGGATACCACCTTAGCCTTCAGTGTCTCAACCGGACGGGGTCTTATTAACACTGTGATCACAACTACAAGCTTGACCATAAGCCAAATCGGTTTAAATGTCTCTCAAATGGTGCTGGACCTCAGAACAACCGATTCAGATGGTGTATCAGTTTCAATCAGCGTAACCGTTGTATTGCCACCATTGTTCATCATAAGCACGGGCATTAAGACCCTTGATTTCGCCTGGAGCAATGTTAACACTTCTTCTGCAACCTATTATCGTTTGCGAAGCAATCCCGATGGCGGCACGGGCTTTCTGGACTTAAGTACGACGGGCATTGTGGTCAGTCCTAACAGCACAAATATTAGGCAATCCACAGCCCAAGGTCTGGTGTCATTACATCGTTATATCCCAAGGGTTACCAATCCACAGTATGGCGTAAATACCTGTGATGCAACATCTTGTGGTACTTCATTCCTTCATAATACGGTTCCTTTAACCAATGTACAGCTTAACAGCATGATTGGTCGATTCCGGGCCAGTAACGCTGGGGGTGGTGATGAATTTGGCCAATCTATAAGTGTGAGCGGTGACGGTAACACCCTTGTCGTGGGCGCTTATCTAGAAGATAGCGTCAGTCGGGGGATCAATCCTGTAGGAGTTGATAACAATAACTTAGATAACTCGGGCGCAGTCTATGTTTTCCGTCGTAACGGTGGTGTGTGGGTACAACAAGCGTACATCAAAGCATCCAATCCAAATAGGCGGGCTGCATTTGGTTATTCAGTGAGTCTAAACTCTGATGGCAACACCCTGGCCGTAGGTGCATATAGAGAGAATAATCAAGCGACTGGAATCAATAGTGGGCAAATAGGCAGTGCTATTGAGTCTGGAGCCGCGTATGTATTCCGTTTCAATGCCAACGCTTGGCAGCAACAAGCATACATCAAAGCATCAAATAACGCTGCGTATAGTGAATTTGGCACCGCTGTAGATCTTAGCGCTGATGGCAATACCCTGGCCGTAGGGGCACGTAGGGAAAATACATCAGGAAATGGTTCTGGGGCGGCGTATGTTTTCCGCTTTACAACCTCGAACACTTGGATTCAACAAGCTTTTCTCAAGGCATCAAATCCTAATTCGGGCGACACCTTTGGTGAGGATTTAGGCATAAGCGGTGATGGCAACACCCTGGCTGTTGGAACACCTGGAGAAGATAGCAATGCTATGGGCATCAATGGGGCGCAAAATAACAATTCTGCTACTGCATCAGGCGCTGTGTATCTATTCCGCTTTAGCACATCCACCAACGTATGGGCCCAGCAATCGTACATCAAAGCATCGAATGCGGCGGCGTCTAGTGGCTTTGGCGAGGCTGTGCGTTTAAATGGAGATGGCAATACCTTTGTGGTGGGAGCATCTGCTAGATCTAACCAAGAAGGCGCTGTTTATGTATTCCGCTATAATACGAGCTCAAACACCTGGTCAGAACAAGCGTTCCTTAGAGCATCCAATGCAGAGGCAGGTGATCAATTTGGCGGTTCTGTGAGCCTAAGTCTTGATGGCAATACCTTCGTTGTAGGCGCAGAACATGAAGATGGTTCTACTGTTGGGATTAGAAGTGGAAATAATAATGGCACATCTAATTCAGGTGCAGCCTATGTGTTTGAATTTAGCAATGGCAGTTGGGTTCAACAAGCCTATATCAAAGCGGCTGACCCTGCTGTGAATGCTATATTTGGTGAATCGGTTAGTATAAGCAATGATGGCGCTACTGTGGCTGTGGGTGCCAATGGCGTAAGCTCAAATACAGGTGCAGCTTACTTGTATTAAACTCCGACAATCTCTTTAGTTTGGGAAATGGTTCTAAGTCTGTAGGGTGTCAATCTTTACAAGCAATTGAAAACGATACGATTGGCTGAATAGGTCTGTAACAGTGAACGCATTCTAACGAAGCGTTGGTTTCAAACCCTTAACCAGTCCAACATTTATAATTGGTCGAAACACTTTCGAATAAGAAGGCGTGGGGTTGCTTATATGCCTGGCAGATGATTCAATTTTTATGGCCGCAGCTACTTGTCTTTGGATCAATGAGCATTCCAATTTAAAGGTCATCGCATTAATAATTTGCCACCTTCTTTATTTACTGGATTTCTCAAAGCCTAATACGACTTCTAAGCACAACTGTCGCCAATAATCTGGCGGGGTTTTCATATCAACAAACCTAAATGGCCGAGGCATGGTTCAGTTGCTTTTTAATAGTGCTGTGTATCATTATTCTCGATAGAAGCCATATTCTATTTGTCTAAGATATGTAATCTTTTTACCATGGCTAAACAATACATTCAAGAAAAGAAGAAAAGAAAGATTGTTGGAGGCTGGAACCGGAATCGAACCGATGTAGATGGATTTGCAATCCACTGTATAACCACTCTACCATCCAGCCTAAGCATTTGCTCGTTGGGAATGCCCCTTTAATACATCATAATGGGGTCTAAAATTTCATTAAGTCCGACAGAACCGTTGATTTTGAAGGGCGTCATTGTAACGCGATTTAATCACTGATTGATTCAATAATGACTAAATCCGCGCGTTATTTCCACCCACTATCGGGGTGAGGCCATTCTTTGGGCGTTGGCTCATCTTGTTCAGGTTCGGCCGCTTCTGGCTCAAGTGTTTCTTCAGGGTCTTCAGTCTCTGTATCACTTGGCTCCTCTTGAACGGGTTCGGAAGCATTCCAACCTGAGGGTGGGGTAATGTCTTCACCTTCCATAATTTGGCGCACTTGCTCAGCTTCAATGGTCTCATATTCCAACAACGCCTGCCCCATCGTATGAAGCTTGTCTTCATTTGCTTTTAGGATTCGGGTCGCTTCTGCATAACACTGGTCAATGATTCTACGTATTTCAAGATCAATGGTTCGTAAAGTTTCATCGGACACCTGAGGCGCACCTCCTCTGCCCATGGTTTTACCCAAAAACGGATCCTCATCTTCACTGTCTAAGAGCAAAGGACCCAAATCGGACAGCCCCCATTTGGTGACCATATTACGAGCGATTTGCGTGGCTCGTTGGATGTCATTAGAAGCCCCTGTGGTGACCGACTCTTCGCCAAAAATCATAACTTCTGCAATGCGTCCCCCAAATATAGAGGTCAATTGGCCGTTTAAGCGTTTTTTACTATAACTGTAACGATCTTGTTCAGGCAAGTACATGGTCACACCTAAGGCGCGCCCTCTGGGAATGATGCTAACTTTGTACACAGGATCGTGCTCAGGCATGAGATATCCAATGATGGCATGTCCAGCTTCGTGATACGCCGTTAATTTTCGCTCATCTTCACTCATCACCATGCTCTTACGCTCAACGCCCATGATGAGCTTATCTTTGGCTAAGTCAAATTCATGCATGGCCACTTGTTTCTTATTGGTGCGCGCTGCAATCAACGCGGCTTCGTTGACCAAGTTGGCAAGATCTGCACCTGAAAAACCGGGGGTACCACGGGCGATAACCGATGCTTTAACCCCTTTGGTCATGGGTGTTTTACGCATATGTACTTGTAGAATTTGTTCGCGTCCTTTCAAATCGGGCAGTGGTACAGTCACTTGACGGTCGAAACGACCGGGTCTAAGTAAGGCAGGATCTAAGACATCAGGGCGGTTAGTGGCGGCAATGACAATGATGCCTTCATGCCCTTCAAAACCATCCATTTCAACCAACATTTGGTTCAAAGTTTGTTCGCGTTCATCGTTGCCTCCGCCCATACCAGCGCCACGATGACGACCCACGGCATCGATCTCATCAATGAAGATGATACAAGGTGCATGAGCCTTAGCTTGGGCGAACATATCTCGCACTCGAGAAGCGCCCACACCCACAAACATTTCAACAAAATCTGAGCCAGAGATGGTAAAAAATGGGACCTCAGCTTCCCCAGCAATTGATTTGGCCAACAATGTTTTACCCGTGCCTGGTGAACCGACCATCAACACACCTCGGGGAATCTTGCCACCCAGTTTGCGATATTTATCTGGTGTACGCAAGAAATCAACCAATTCCCCAACTTCTTGTTTTGCTTCATCCACACCAGCCACGTCTTTAAAGGTGACTTTGACTTCATCAGGTGCTAACATCCGCGCTTTACTTTTTCCAAACGATAAGGGATTCCCCTTGCCACCCCCGCCCATCATGGAACGCATAAAGAACAACCAAACCCCAATCAATAACAGCATAGGGAACCAGGAAATAAGAATTTGTAACCAGACGCTTTGTTCTTGGGGTGCTGTCGATGTAATGCGGACGCGATTGTTTAACAAATCGCCGATCAATCCTGAATCGCCGGGGTTAATCGTTAAAAATTTCTGGTTATTGGAAAGTTCACCGTATATTTTTACGCCATCTATGTCAACTTGAGTCACTTGACCGGCTTTAACGGATGAAATGAAGTCAGAATAATCAAGCTGATTCAGTCCTTCATTGCTGGAGTCGTTGAAATGACTGAACAGTGTCACTGCAACAAAACCGACAATCAACCACGTTAAAATATTTCGCCACATGTTTTATATCCCTAAATGCTTTTAAAATTGGAGGTGATGGTTTTATTATTAAAATTCATTCGCAAATTATATGTAAAATACGGCCCTTACGTCATTAAGATTTAATAAGCCTAATCGTTTATATGTCTTGAACCGTGTGTTCAGAATTTCAAACCTCAGAATAATTTCGATTGATTTAATTAGTTTATAGGTATTCATGCAGTATTTTTCAATCTTAATGGTGCTTTTTATTTTTTGTGTGACGGGTTGTCGTCCACTCAATACCCCCTATCCGAATGATGCTATAGAAAGTAATACTTTGTATTCTTCATTCAACATTCGTCCCAAACATCTTGACCCTGCAAAAGCCTACAGCAGTGATGAATACCTCTTTATCGGGCAAATTTATGAACCACCCTTGCAATATCACTTTAAAGAACGCCCTTATAAGTTGATTCCACTGACTGCAAGCAAAGTGCCTGAAGCCACCCAACAAATCATTGATGGGGTTGAACGAACGGTCTATGACATTCACATTCGCCCTAATATTTATTACGAACCACATCCAGCATTCACTGAAAAACGTGAGTTAATTGCCGCTGACTACGTGTATCAGCTTAAACGAATTGCCGCACCGCACATCCAATCGCCCATCCATGCATTGATGGGCAAGCACATTGTGGGATTTACTGAATTTGCCAACAATGTGAAACAAACGAGTGATCTGGCACAAAATAATCTGGCAGGCGTGTCCTTGGTCAGTCGTTATCACTATAAAATCATCTTAAATCAGCCCTACCCTCAATTTGTCTATTGGTTGGCTCTGCCGTTTTTTTCACCCATGCCGGCCGAAGTGATTACATGGCATGAGTCGCCCGAACGTGGCAAAGACCACCCTGGTATTGATTGGTATCCAATTGGGACCGGCGCTTATAGACTGAGCAAAAATGACCCAAACCAAGAAATGATTTTGACCAAGAATCCCAATTATCGGACCGTTTATGCACCAGATAGCCAAGAAAAATTGCCTTTTGTCGATCGCGTTGTATTCAAATTAGAAAAAGAGGCCATCCCTTACTGGCAAAAATTCTTACAGGGCTATTACGATGCTTCTGGTGTGGGCTCAGATCAATTTGACCAAGCGCTACGGGTCACCGACTCGGGAGCGTTTCAACTCAGCCAGTCCATGCAAGACCAAGGCATACAACTGGTCAGCGCCACCCATCCAAGCCTCTATTACATGGGTTTTAATATGCTTGATGAGACCTTAGGTGGATATACTCAAAAACAACAGGCCTTAAGACAGGCCATTGCCATTGCCGTGGATTATGAGGAAATGATTTCAATCTTTGCCAATGGTCGTGGCTTGGTCGCCCAAAGCCCTATCCCACCAGGTGTATTTGGACACTTGGAAGGCGAAGCGGGTCTAAACCCCATCACCCACCATTGGCAAGATGGCCGTGCCTTACGACGCCCCATTTCAGATGCCCAAGCCCTACTCAAAAAAGCGGGCTACCCCAATGGCATAGATGCCAAAACGGGTGAAAAATTGACCCTCTATTTTGACACGGCATCGAACAGTGTTGACGGTCGAGCGCGGTTGAACTGGATACGCAAACAATTTGCCAAACTCAACATTGACTTGGTGGTGCGCTCAACCGATTACAACCGCTTTAGAGAAAAGATTAAAACGGGCAATGCCCAAATTTTTGAATGGGGCTGGAACGCTGATTATCCCGATCCAGAAAATTTTCTATTCTTACTCAATGGGGCCAATGGCAAGGTCAAGTACCAAGGCGAAAACGCTTCAAATTATGCCAACCCCACCTTTGACTTTTTGTTTGAGCGCATGCGTGATTTACCCAACGGCGCTGAACGCTTGGCAATTATTGAAGAGATGCTCAATATTGCCCGACAAGATGTGCCATGGTTGTGGGGCTGGAACCGGCTCAGCATCGCGCTCTATCATCCATGGGTTTCAAATATAAAACCCAATGCCATGGCACATAATACCCAGCAATATCGAAAATTAGACCCTGTTTTACGCGCCCAAAAACGTACAGAGCAGAACGAACCCATTCTGTTTCCGCTCATTTTTGTTGTTATGATTGTTCTCCTCTTAGTATTTATTTCCATTTATAAATACCGCCAACGTCTGAATCACCGTATCAAGCGACCTCAATCATAATGATCAATTATTTCTTGCGCCGCATTGCCTACGCCATCCCCATTTTATTCGGAGTGAATTTAATCACTTTTTTGCTGTTTTTTGTCGTCAATACCCCCGATGATATGGCGCGCTTACATCTGGGAGACCGCCATTTAACCGAACAAAGCATTGCCATTTGGAAAACAGAACATGGCTATAACAAACCGGTATTATTTAATGCTGCATCACCCGGTTTGGACAAGTTCACTGATACCATCTTCTTTGACAAAAGTTTGCGCTTATTTGCGTTTGATTTCGGTCGATCGGACGCTGGCAGGCCCATCTTGGCCGATATCAGTCAGCGCATGTGGCCCTCTCTGGCCATTGCCCTACCGACATTCATCATTGGATTATTGACCAACATCAGTGTTGCGCTATTGGTGTTGCTATTTCGAGCCTCACGTTTGGAGACATTTGTGATGGTAACAGCGGTCATTCTGATGTCCATCTCCGGTCTGTTCTATATCATTGGTGGTCAATACCTCATCAGTAAAATATGGCAATGGTTGCCCATTTCTGGTTATGTGCCTGGTGAGCATTTATGGCGATTTATCCTACTCCCGACATTGATTGGGATTGTTGCCGGTCTGGGCATTGGCATACGCTGGTATCGCTCGTTATTTTTAGAAGAGTTACACAAAGATTATGCCCGTTCGGCGCGCGCCCGAGGGATTTCAGAAATTGGCATATTGTTCAAACACATTTTGCAAAATGCCATGATTCCCATCCTCACAGGCGTGGTGGTGGTGATCCCCACCCTCTTCATGGGCAGTTTGATAATGGAGGCATTTTTTGCCATTCCAGGCTTGGGCAGTTACACGGTTGACGCCATTCAATCACAAGATTTTGCCATTGTTCGCAGTATGGTTTATTTGGGGGCTTTTTTATACATTTTGGGGCTGATTATGACTGATTTAGCCTATGCTTGGGTCGATCCTCGAGTTCGATTAAACTGATTCCCACTCAATGAATATCGCGCCACTGTTATCCGACACACTCTGGTTCATCCTATTGAGTATGCTGCTCATTGCTGTTTGGCGCATTCGTAGAAATGATTGGCTTTGCACGCGCTGGAAATCGATCATTGACCATCCTATAGGCATTGTTTGTAGCCTAATCATTCTATGCTTTGTTTCAATCACCACCCTCGATTCCATTCGATTCAGCGCTGAGCAAACGGACAGTTATACCCTACTTGACCAGCTTTACCATAGTCCAAAAAGCCAAATTGAAAAAAGCTATTCACGCCCTTTTGCACGCCACGCACTGCACAAGCAGTCGGTGGTAGTGGATGGCAAAATCACCCGCATTTATCCCCCACTCAAACACGTGGTACAAACCGAAAACCACGCGTCGCATATTGCTCTATTGATCGCTGGTTCGTTGGGTGCTGGCTTGTTGTTGGGCTTGGCGATTTTCTTCGTTACAACGCGGTTGGGATGGCTGACCTTAGACCATAAACATTGGTTTTGGATCACCTTGAGTCTGCTATTGAGCCTACTCATTGCCTCGCTTTTATTGTCAGCCGATTATCACATTCTTGGTACCGACAAGGTGGGACATGACACCTTTTATGAAGCGATCAAAGGCGTTAGAACGGCTGTGCTCATCGGCACACTCACTACCCTCATTATGTTGCCATTTGCCATCGTTATGGGTTTGTTGGCGGGCTATTTTCGAGGTTGGATCGATGATGTCATACAGTATATCTATACCACTTTAAATTCCGTACCTGGCATTTTGCTGATTGCCTCAATGATTTTGATTGCACAAACCTTCATTCAAAATAATCCCCAACTGTTCAATACCGAAGTGGGCCGAGTCGATTTTCGCTTCATGATGCTTTGTGCCATTTTGGGATTAACCTCTTGGACGGGACTTTGTCGTTTGCTGAGGGCAGAGACCCTTAAAATTCGTGCCTTAGATTATGTGGATGCCGCGCGCGCTTTTGGCGTGAGCAATCGCGCCATATTGGCACAGCACATCTTGCCCAATATTAGCCATATCATCATCATTACCATTGTTTTAGATTTCAGTGGTTTGGTCTTAGCAGAAGCCGTCCTATCTTATGTGGGTATTGGCGTTGAACCAAGCATGCCCAGTTGGGGTAATATGATCAATCACTCGCGCTTAGAGTTAGCGCGTATCCCCGTTGTCTGGTGGTCATTGGCTGCAGCTTTTGGATTTATGCTCATTTTAGTGCTTGCTGTCAATCTGTTAGCGGATAGAATTCGTGATGCTTTTGACCCGCGACAATGAGTAGCAACAAGATGGATAATAAATTATGACCAACTTACTTTCCGTTAAAGGGTTAAATCTGCATTTTAATCCGCAAGAACAAATACTCAAAGAGATTGGCTTCACCTTAAAACGCGGTGAAATCTATGCTTTGGTTGGCGAATCAGGTAGTGGAAAATCGATGACGGCTCTATCGATTATGCGTTTGCTACCAGATAATGCCCAACTACAAGGCGACATACATTTTGCTGATACGCCCTTGTTCCAGTTGACTGAAAAACAGATGCTCAAAATACGCGGCGGACGTATTGGCATGATATTTCAAGAACCCCAAGCGGCATTAAACCCCGTACACACCATTGGCAAACCCATTCTAGAAACGCTCAAACTTCATCAAGGTTTAACAGGGCAAGCCGCCCGCTCACGAGCCATTCAATTATTAGAAGAGGTTGCCATGCCCGATCCAGAAAATCGAATTGATTGGTATCCTCATCAGCTGTCAGGGGGTCAAAAACAACGCGCACTCATTGCCAGTGTTCTGGCTGGTGAACCCGAATTGCTCATTGCTGATGAACCGACCACAGCATTAGATGTCACCACTCAGACACAAATCTTAGATTTATTATTGTCCTTACGTCAAAAACACAATCTGACCATTTTATTAATTACGCACGACATGAGCATTGTGGCAAAAATGGCCGACCGTGTGGGCGTTATGCGCTACGGTGAAATTATTGAAGAAGAACAGACGACCACATTCTTTAGAAAACCCAAACTTGAATACAGTAAAGTCCTCATCGACGCCCTACCCTCAAGGGATAAATTTAGAAATCCTGTCGATCACGAAACCTGTTTGCATGTGGATGACTTAAAAGTCCACTTTCCCATTCAAAAGGGCTTTTTAAAACGAACCGTCGGATACGTTAAAGCGGTGGATGGCATAAGCTTTGAGTTGAAAAGAGGCGAAACACTGGCTATTGTTGGCGAATCGGGCAGTGGCAAAAGCACATTGGGTCGGGCCATATTAAATCTACAAAACGCGACCTCAGGTCGAGTGGTTTTTATGGGTCAATCTGTATTGGATAGCAATCAACAACAAATGTTGGACCTGCGCAAGAAGATGCAGATCATTTTTCAGGACCCTTTTTCTTCAATGAACCCCCGAATGCGCATTGGTCAAATCATATCCGAAGGGATGTTGGCGCTCAATGTGGTTAAAACGGCGGCTGAAGCAAATGAACGCGCCAAAACCCTACTGCAACAAGTCAACTTAGAAACCCAACATTTAGATCGATTCCCGCATGAATTTTCAGGTGGACAAAGACAACGCATTGCCATAGCGCGTGCGCTATCGGTTAAACCCAAACTGATTATTTGTGATGAGCCCACCAGCGCCTTGGATGTTTCCATTCGCTCACAAATTCTGCAATTACTGGCACAGCTGCAACACGATCAAGACATTGCATATTTGTTCATCACCCATGATTTGGGATTAATTGCTCAGATTGCCCACCGTGTGATTGTGATGAAAGAAGGGCAAGTCGTTGAAAGCAAAGACACCAAGACCCTGATGACAGATCCACAAGACTCGTATAGCAAAACCCTGATTAAAACAACCTTGACGATTGATTCAATTCTTGATAATAAGTAAGGATCGTGCGATTAGCACGCGATGATACTGACAGCAAGCCCACCCAAAGACGTTTCTTTGTATTTGTGGGACATTTCCAGACCTGTTTGGCGCATGGCTTCAATGCAGTTATCCAAAGGCATAAAATGTTCGCCGTCGCCCCGCAATGACAGCGAGGTGGCGGTATAAGCCTTAACCGAACCAAAAGCATTTCTTTCAATACAAGGCACTTGCACCAGCCCTTTAACTGGGTCGCAGGTCATACCCAAATGATGCTCTAAGGCAATTTCCGCAGCGTTCTCGATTTGCTTGGGCGTGCCGCCCTTTACGGCACATAATCCAGCGGATGCCATAGCAGCGGCCGAGCCGACTTCACCTTGACAACCCACTTCTGCCCCAGATATTGAACTTTTTTGCTTGATGATGCCCCCAATTGCGGCGGCGGTCAACAAATAGTCCCTGAGTTTTGCACGGTTGCCATGATCATGATGCAGATAATAATAAAGCACAGCAGGAATCACCCCAGCGGCGCCATTGGTCGGTGCGGTCACCACCATATGACCAGCGGCATTTTCTTCGTTCACAGCCATGGCATAAACACTGAGCCAGTCGTTTAGCGTGGTGTTGTTTTTATCGTTTTGAAGTTGCTCATGCAGCTTTCTGGCACGTCGTCTGACGTTCAATCCTCCAGGCAAAATGCCTTCGGTTTTAAGACCTGTTTCTATGCAACAACACATGGCGTCGATCAAATCATCTAAGCCCTGGTCTAAGGTCTGACTGCTCATAAATTGCAATTCATTGGCCCGCTTCATTTCAGCAAAGGTTAATCCACTTTCTTGAGCCAGTTGTATCAGTTTATTGGCTGAGTCAAATGGATAGGGCAAGCGATCCGATTCAGTCACATTGACCGGGGCAACCGAGTCTGCAATCTCATCTATGGTCTTTATGAAGCCGCCACCAATTGAAAAATATGTCTCACTCAATAAAACCGTGTCTTCGCCCGCTATCAGCGTCATGATCATACCATTGGGGTGCTCAGCTAAGGCTTCACCCAAGTCAAATACAATGTCTTCATTGGGACTGAATTGAATGCGACCGACTGAAGTTGAAAGACTATTGCTTTGCCAAATATCTTCAATCAAAGCATTGACATCTTGGTGTGCCAAATCTTTGGGCAAATGACCGTGTAAGCCTAATGCAACTGCTCTGTCTGTGGCGTGTCCTTTGCCAGTAAATGCCAGCGAACCTTTTAAAACGCAACGGATTTTAACCGGCTTTGAGACCTTGTCTTGCGTCAGTAAGTCAACGCTTCTTTGCAAGAAATCCACCGCTGCCAGCATGGGTCCCATGGTGTGTGAGCTGGACGGTCCCACGCCAATTTTAAAGAGTTCTAAAACACTAACAAACATAGAGTTACCTTCGTTAAAAAATAAGTTCTGTATTAAAAATCAAATTCTGCCTACAATGTAGAAGTCTTACCATTAGTTGAATGAACGATGAGTTAGGCGCCAGATTTAATGTACGCCGTTTTAATTTTGGTATAAAACTCAATCGCATATTGTCCTTGCTCCCTTGGACCGGATGAGGACAATTTAGTACCGCCAAAAGGTACATGGTAGTCTGTCCCAGCTGTGGGCAAATTAACCATAATACAACCTGATTGAGCGTGTCGTTTGAAATGTGTTGCATATTTCAAAGAGTCGGTCACAATGCCTGCGGTTAAGCCAAAATCGGTGTCGTTACACAGCCCCAATGCGGTTTCGTAATCATCAACCTGTTGCAAGCAAGTGATTGGACCAAAAATTTCTTCACGGTTCACTTGCATCTCATTGTGCGTGCCAGTAAAAATGATTGGTGCGAAATAATGACCTTCGGTGTCAACCTTGACCTCGCCTTCAAAAGCAATTTGTGCGCCTTCATCTAAAGCCATTTGTCTATAGCGTTGATTTGTTTTGAGCTGAGTTTCGCTAACACAGGGTCCAATGTTGGTGTCTTTTGCCAAGGCATGACCAACTTTTAAGGTGCGTGATTGTTGGATGAATTTTTCTAAAAACTGATCATGAACCCCTTTGGTTACGATGATTCTGGAAGATGCTGTGCATTTTTGTCCCGTTGAAGAAAAAGCGCCATTGACAGCGCAAGCCACGGCATTATCAATGTTGGCATCATCTAATATGATCAAAGCATTTTTACTGCCCATTTCCAATTGATAGCGCTTGAGTTGAGCGGCTGAACACGCAGCGACTGTTCTGCCTGTTGCCAATGAACCAGTAAATGTCACCGCATGAATGCCATTATGGTCCAACAGCGACTGACCGACCGTCTTGCCCTGGCCCAAGATCAACTGAAATACCCCTTTTGGTACACCTGCTTGTTCAATGATTTTCGCCAAGGCCACCGCACAGGCAGGGGTTAAATTGGCTGGTTTCAAAATGACACTATTGCCAAAAGCTAATGCGGGAGCTATCTTCCAAGCGGGCAATGCCATAGGAAAATTCCATGGGGTGATGGCCAAAACAACGCCAACAGGTTCGCGAATGACTTCTATTTCTACACCAGGACGTACTGAATCGGCAAAATCACCAATTTGACGCAATGCTTCAGCGGCATAGTAATGAAAAAATTTGCCAGCACGATCGACTTCACCGACGCCTTCAGCAATGGTTTTACCTTCTTCACGCGCCAACAGCTCACCCAGTATTTGTTTTTGATCAATCAGGGCATTGCCAATGTTTGTTAAGGCTTCTGATCGGGCTTCAATGCCTGTTGCACCCCAGATTTTTTGCGCCTTATGTGCCGCCTCAACGGCTTCATTGACCATGGCTTCGTCAGCCAATGAGATTGTGCCAATTTCATCACGGATGTCCGATGGATTGATATTGGCAAGCACATTTGATCCTTGAACCCATTCGCCATTAATTAAATTATGATATTGTTCCATGACAGTTTTCTCGTTTTGTTTGTTATCAATTAAGGTTGGTTTTAGGGTTCAACTTGCAAGCTTTACAGTCACGCCTAATCCGCTTTCTAAAGAGCAAAGATTATAAATGACACACGGATAGAATAATCATAATAATAACCACATTTATAAGAATTTATAAAGATTGACACCATTTAGACCATTCGGCTTCTACTGCGACCTTTGTGCAAATGTTAGATCTTATAAGCCTAAGATTATTGCTGGTTCCGCTGTCGATTTTTACAAATTTTTAAAACTTATTATTTTTTCTATCTTATGCGTCAACATTGCGCCACTGAGCATAGCGCTTAGCGCCAAAACCGACCCTAAAGATAAAACCCCAATACCGCTGATGCCCTGGCCAAAAGTACAGCCCAAAGCCAAGACCCCGCCAATACCCATCGCCATAAATCCAATAATTTGCCGATGCAAGGGTAACCAGAAGAGGTCATTGATGAATCTCCAACCATATTTGAATTGAACGAACAGGGCACCAAAAAACACGCCCATCAATAGCGCAAGGCCCAATGTCAGCTCGTGTGAGACAAATCCTGCCTTAACCCAATTCATAAGTGAAATTGACGGCCCCACGAACGACATACTTCTAATATGTAACCCCTTGTGCATGGGGTCAGAGAATGCCGCCACATCACGGGCATTTTCTCCGACAACTGACGCTGTCAAAAGCCACACAGCGGCCGTTGCCAACCCAATGATCAGAGCGCCTCGTGCTTCGATGTTTTTCCAACCTAAGTGGGCATAGAGCATCACAGCACTCGATAAAGCCATAAACAGCAAAGCGATCCTGATGATGCGATCATTCTGAACACTGCCATGGCTGATGAGCACCGCTAAGTCTTGCGAAACAGGCAACAAAACACTGGTTTTTTGAATGATCGTCTGCAGATTGTCGGTTTGGCTGTAAAAAATGGTGGCGCTTAAGGCAACGACCAAGATTCCAAACATGCCTGAAAGTTGCCCTCGCCCTGCTCGCACTATCAGCCGAGTTGGACAGCCTCTGGCCAATGCCATGCCCATACCAAAGATCAAACCACCGACAATCAAACGTCCGACGGGCAAGGTCGCAGACCGTCGAGCAATCCCTGAAAGATCAAAACCACCAACGGCTTCAGCAGCAGCAATGACTACCACCACCGACAATGCCGCAAGACCCCAAGCCTTTATCCGCAGCTTATTACCAACCATGACCATATCATAGATGGCACCCGATTGGCAAAAAGCGGTGGTAGCAGATAGGTAGCCGACCACACTGGCGATCAGTCCACCACTCAAGAGTAAAATGACAATGTGTGATTCCATTATTTTTGATTCCGCTTTAAAAAATTGGCTGCGCTATTTTAATTGGCATTTTATTGGTTTGGGGTGCCGTCGCAATCTTTAAATTCATTAAAGGTCGAATTTGGACTAAGGGAAAACGCATGGCAATCATACTTCATCATCTAAGGCTTGGATAAGTCTGTTGCTATCCGTTCTGCTAATTCAAAAGCAATGGTCCAGCCTAGATGCCCACCACCTGCGTGAACATAAATGTTTTTATGCACTTTTTTACACAGAGGCAACATATCGGCACGCATGGGGCGCAAACAGGCCCATTCAGAACATTCATTGTTCGATAAATGTGGGAAATTTTGTGCAACCCAATCTTTTAGCACCTGTGTTTTATGCGCTGAAATTGTGCTGTTATTACCCGCCAATTCAGCGCGACCTGCCACCCTAAAACGACTGCCTAAGGTGGCACTGACAATTTTTTGATCGCTGTCAATAAGTGAATAGAGTGGGGTTTGCGTTTTTTGCTCTGACAGAATGGGGACGGTTAAAGAATAGCCTTTAACAGGATAAATGCCCAAACGTTTGTTTAATATGGGTTGCAACAATGAATCCGTGTCCACCCCTGCTGCAACGATGAGTTGATCAAATGAAAGTGAGTGTTTATCTTGCTTTGTCGTCAGTTGTACGCCATCTTGAGTCGGTCGAATGGCATCAACTTGGTACTCTGTGATCAATGTCACATCATATTTTTTTTGCATGGTGCGCAACAGTTGTTGACAAAACAAGTGGATGTCTGCCGAAAAATCTGATGGGGTAAAAGTGCCACCACAGATGTTGTCGGTCTTTAAATTCGGTTCTAATTGTTCTATGGCAGTGACATCGATCACCGTTCTGTCCCACCCCGTATCAGCAAAAAGTTCACAACTGCGTTGCGCCTCAGCCAAGGTGGCTTGTGTTCGGTAAAAATGAATGATGCCATTCTTTGAACGATCGATTTGCAATTGTTCTTCCTCAATCACGCTTTCATAGCGCGCTCTCGAGGCCAACGCTAAGGCAATGAGTTGCTCGGTATTGCGTTGGTATCGTCCTTTGATGACTGTGGCTAAAAACTCAGCAATCCAAGTCATTTTTTCTAAGGTCATGGGACCTGATAAGGAAAAAGGCTGATTTTTACTCAGGAGGGAACGCAATCCCCTCGCCACCATGCGCCAAGTGTGCCAAGTTTCGCTGTTACAAGCTGAAAGCTGACCACCATTGGCAAAAGAACATTCTGAAGCCACAGTGGGATGACGCTCAACCAACGTGACCTGATGGCCTCTTTTGGTCAGTGCATAAGCTGTGGTTAATCCAGCAATGCCTGAGCCTATGATACCCAGATGCTGTTTTTTAAGCGCCATCACGCTTTAGGGAGGGTGACGCCTTTCTGGTGCATATATTTTCCAGCGCGATCGGCATACGAAATTTCGCAAACCTCATCGGATTGGAAAAATAAAAATTGAGCCACACCTTCATTGGCATAGATTTTGGCCGGCAAGCTGGTTGTATTTGAAAACTCTAAGGTCACATGCCCTTCCCATTCGGGTTCTAATGGCGTGACATTGACAATGATGCCACATCGAGCATAGGTGGATTTGCCCAAACAAATGACCAGCACATCTCTGGGAATTTTAAGATATTCAACCGTCCGTGCTAATGCAAATGAGTTGGGTGGAATCACACAAACATCACCCACGTGATCAACAAAACTGCCTGTATCAAAATTTTTAGGGTCAACAACGGCAGAATTGATGTTGGTGAATATTTTAAATTCATTGGAACAGCGCACATCATAACCATAACTGGACGTGCCAAACGAGATGATCCTGTCGCCAGAACCACTTTGTTTCACTTGTTCGTGCGAAAAAGGCGTGATCATTGCGTGGTCAGTCGCCATTTGGCGTATCCAACGGTCTGATTTTATACTCATGCTGATGCTAATTCCATAGTGGTTGTAAGTTCAAAACAAATGCCTTCATTCGACAACAATTTTCGGGAATTTGGACGAATATTCACGCGCTCGCTGTGAAAGAATATAAGCGGTTCGTCTCGCAATCGAACGGTAGCGATCTGCGACGGTTGAAGCTGTGGTCACAAAAGGCGCGCCTTGATCGCCGCTTTGACGAATTTGGGTATTGACGGGCAGAGTCCCCAATAGTTCGGTGTCAAATTTCTTCGCCAACTGTTCGCCACCGCCTGTGGAAAATATTGGCTCTTCATGGTCACAACAAGGGCATATAAATCCACTCATATTTTCAACAATGCCCAAGACCGCGATTCGAACTTTTTCAAACATGGCCAACCCTTTGCGGGCATCAGCCAATGCCACTTCTTGCGGCGTTGTTACAATGACTGCGCCACTCACGGGAATCTTCTGTGCCAAAGTTAATTGAGTGTCGCCTGTGCCGGGCGGCAAATCAAGAATTAAATAATCCAGAGCGCCCCAATTGGTTTCATTCAATAGTTGTGTCAATGTTTGAGTGAGAATTGGACCGCGCCATATCATGGCCGAATCTGCAGGAACCAAATACCCAATGGACATGGTTTTGATGCCATGCGCTACTAAGGGCTCCATCGTCTTGCCATCTAAGGTTTGAGGTTTTTCTTCAATGCCCATCATGGTTGGAATACTGGGACCATAGATGTCAGCATCTAATAGCCCTACCACAGCGCCTTCTTGAGCCAAAGCACAAGCCAAATTGACACTGACCGTTGATTTTCCAACACCACCTTTGGCCGACGCCACAGCAATGATGTTTTTTATATCATTGAAGGCTTGAACGCCTTCTTGCACTTTATGCGCTTGAATTTTATTGCTTATGGTGATCTCAGCCTTTAATCCCTGGGTGGCTAAGGCTGCGTGCATTTGCGCTTTGATTTTGTCGTGCTGGCTTTGATTGGGGTATGAAAAAATGACCTCAACCACAGTATCATCGCCCTGCCCTTGGATGTTTAAAAACGCGCCTGATTCGCTCAAAGGCTGCTGACTGTCGGTCAGCACAATCTTATTTAAAGTTTGTTGTATTTGTTCACTCATCAATGCGTCGTGTTGTTGTGGTTTTTGTCAGTCTTGTGCTTAGGGTTTGTTATGGTCTCGAACGGCTGGATCGAGTAAATAATAAGGATCAACCCGAATATCAAACCAATTGGCGCGCCAATCTAAATGGGGACCTGTGACGCGCCCTGTTGCGCCAATTTCGGCAATACGCTGACCTTGCTCAACGTACTGACCTTTTTTGACCAAAATTTTACTCAAGTGTAAAAAACTGCTGGTCAAACCATTGCCATGTGCGATGACTAATAATTGACCGCTGAAAAAAGTATCGTCTTCAGCCAAAGTCACCAATCCACCTGCCGGGGCAATAACTTCTGTGCCCACAGGCGCTGCAATGTCTATGCCATAGTGTGGTTGACGCGGTTTGCCGTTTAAAATTCTGGCACTGCCATAGACGCCGCTGATGCGTCCATGTGATGGCCAAATAAAAGGTTTATGAAATTCATCGCTGTTGTGCATGGCCTCTCTGGCTTGACGAATTTTTTTACCCTCAGCTCGAATTCTTTTGAGGTCTTTTTCGGACAACTCAACTTGAGATTTTTTTAATCCGTTAATGCGTTGAACCTGATAAACTCTTTGCTTTACAGTGAATTTATGCTGTTCTGACTGCCCCTGTTGAATCACCTCTAAGGTGACTTGTTTGGCCGCTTTTCGACCCAGTCCAATTAAAAAATAGCCTTTTTCAGTAATGGGAACCGCATATTTTTTGCTGCCCGTTCGGTAAAACAAACTGGTGCCTGGTGGCACAGAACCTCTGATGGTACCGCCTTGAATCCATTCGCCTTGCAGATTTAATTCAGCCCCTACAGCAAAGGGTAGAAAACACAGCAATAGGAGACCAAAGACTGCTTTTGATAGGGGATTAGCTCTCATCTCCCCCGCCACTCAATATATCTTGATCGTCTGAAAATATGGATTTGATCGTCCGAACGAGCTCATCAACATCATCAATATTTTCAGTAATGAACAGATAAATATGATCCCAGTAGTAAAAACCACTTCCAAGAATGGCAAGCAATATGATTATTTTAAACATTTAAACATCCATGGCTCCGACAAAATTTGCACCAATGTTCATAAGATTTTAATGGTATGGCTGTGTCTAATGACCTGAGCATTATAACGAAGCGCAGCGATTCTTGAACACTTTATGCCCTCAATAAACACTTTAAGACGTGCTATATTTGTCAAATCCAGTTTTGATTCAATTCAAGGTTATGGCATTATCGCTAGACACATCCGTGAGCAAATCAATGTCAGAAAATTGTTCCAAAGGATTTTGCCAACCCGAGAGCTTGATTGACTGCACAAGCACGCGTAAAAAAACAGTGAGCATTTCATTGCTAAATTGAACTAAAACACCTGCTTCATCCTTATCTAAGAAATGTAATACCACACCTTCTTTCTGGCCAAAATCCATGGAGAAACGATGGACCAAAAATTCATGTTTAGCGCCTTCGGTCTGAAGGATCATCGGTGATAAGTTTGTGGTGTGCTCTATTACTTGATTTTTACCCAGTTTCATGTTGTTGCTCAAATTCATATCAAGCAGAACCTGGTTGTCGATGCGGTCGGTGATGACATCAACCAGTTTGGGCCAGATGAGATAAATCAATCGTCGGGTGAACCACAATTTAGAAATATTTTCTTGACCCACAGCAAATGATATGCGATCTGCTTCGGCATCATAAGAAATTTGTAGTTGTTGAATTTGTTCCCATTTTTTGTTTGTCATTGTATAAAGTGCCTTATTTAGCTGATGATAGAAAAAGCCACCGCATACTCTTTTTCATCGGAGATGCTGAGGTTGACTTGTGTTGCTTCAAGTTGGCTTAACCTTAATAATGCTTGATTCACAAGCCTTACCTCTGGTTTACCAATTGAATCGTTTGAAATAATAATATCATGAAAGCGGATGCCTTGAGCCAGTCCTGTGCCCAAGGCTTTGAGGACCGATTCTTTGGCGGCAAATCTTTTGGCCAGCCAGCCCACTTTTTTATGGTGAACAAAGGCTTGATATTGGTGGGCTTCTGCCTCGTTTAAAACCCTCTGACTGAAACGTTCCAACGTTCTGTCATTCAGTTTTTCAAAGCGTGCAATTTGCACAATGTCAACGCCAATGCCTTTGATTAAACTCATTCTGTCATCCAATGGCTCTAACAAGGTTCGTGCATGGCTTCGATCATCTCTTTGACCGCCTGTGGCATCCCCACCATCAACGCTCGAGCAACAATGGCGTGTCCAATATTTAATTCACTGATTTGTCTTAATTGAGCGATGGCTTGAACATTGTCATAATGCAGCCCATGTCCAGCATTAACTTGTAATCCCAAAGCTGTGCCCAGCTCTGCCATTTTTTGAATCAATGTACGCTCCTTTTGCCATTCTTCGCTGTTGGGTTCTAACAGCGCATAACGACCCGTGTGCAGTTCAATGGCATCTGCCCCACATTTTTTTGCGGCATGAATCTGAGCTTCATCTGCCTCAATAAACAGTGAAACGTGCATATGATGGTTTTGCAAAGTGGCAATTGCGGGTTCGAGTGACTCAGTGAACGCCTGAACATCCAGTCCGCCTTCCGTGGTCAGTTCTTCGCGTTTTTCAGGCACAAAACAAATGTCTTGCGGTTGGTGCTGGACCGCGAGAGTCAACATTTCATCGGTCAAAGCCATCTCTAAATTGATTCGAACACCGCCCAACTGTTGCAATTCAATCAGATCGTATTCTTGTATGTGGCGTCGATCTTCTCGAATGTGTATGGTGATTGAATCAGCCCCAGCAGCTAAGGCCAATTGAGCCGCTTGTGTGGGATTGGGGTAATGACACATTCGAGCTTGCCGAATGGTGGCCACATGATCAACGTTCACCCCAAGTTTTATTTTGTTCATTTCAATGCCGTTCCTGTTGTGAAAAATGCTTTGCTCTTAAACGAATGCTGTCCTGTGAGCGCTTGAATCATGCCTCTGTGCATCCACTTCAATTGCGTTCGAAGCGCTTTGTCCCATTCCATGGTCATCCAATCATTGTTTTGGCAAAGGGCTTTAATTTGTGCCCCAGTCAGACCTTGTGCGTCTTGCGTCCACGACTGTTCTATACAATAGCGATAACGTTGACTGGCCTCAAGATTTTCAGCAACGCTCGCTTGATAGACATCGTAACCCTGTAGTTTGAATAATTGTGCTTCAAATAAACGTAAGGTTCGTTCAACAGCCGATGGGTCTTTTAGTTCAACAATAGCGCCATAGGCCCATTTAACTAGTTGAAAGGTTTGTGGATAATCCGCGCTTTCCAAACCATTGACGCTGTATTGTACCAATTCATTGATATAACTTGCACAAGCCAATTGAAAAGGCGTTTTCATGGCGTAGGCATGGATGCATTCCACATCAGACAGCACCCCTTGGGTGTGCTCTGACTTTTGTGTCCAATGCAATGACAATTCATAGAATGGATGTAGGACTGCGCTGCGTCTCAAACTCTTGCCAAAAAGACCAAAGCCAATCAATTGTACCCTTCCATGATGGGCGCAGAAACACTGTAATCTGCCATCGTACTCTCGCCATGCTTGGACTGGTGTTAGGAGCACCCCAGTATCATGAAAATGTATCATAACCCAAGGCTTGAATGGCTTGTTCGTCATCGGACCAGTTGGCACGAACTTTGACCCACAGTTTGAGGAAGACTTTTTTCTCTAATAATTGTTCCATATCGAGTCGTGCATTCGTCCCAACCCATTTGAGCGTTTCGCCTCTATTGCCAACGACAATACCTTTATGGCCTTGGCGCTCGACATAGATCACAGCCCGAATATTGACAATTTGTTCAAGCACCTCAAATGTTTCTATCATCACTGCTATGCCGTATGGGATTTCCTTATTCAAACGTCGTGTCAGTTTTTCGCGGATGATTTCAGCGCAGATGAAGCGTTCGCTTTTATCGGTCACCATGTCTTCTAAAAATGGCGCTTCGGCCACGGGCAACAGTGAAACGATCTGAGTCTCTAACTCAGACAGCCCCAACTTCTTTTGCGCTGAGATTGGAATGATGGCGTGTGCCGTGGGCAAAACATCGTGTAATTTCGCCATTTCTGGTAACAATCGCTCTCGTTTGGAAACCCGATCAATTTTGTTGATTAACACAATGACAGGTATGTCGCTATTTTTCAGTAGCGTGGCAATGGCTTGATCTTCACCAGTAAATTTTAGGGCTTCAACCAACCATAAAATGCAATCAACGCCACTCAAAACCGACTGTGCCGTTTGATTGAGTTGTCGATTGAGACTCTTCTTTATGCCTTGCGAGTGCATGCCGGGCGTATCGACCAAAATCAATTGCATGTGCTCTGTGGTAATGATGCCGTTGATGCGATGACGCGTGGTTTGAGGTTTGTGTGAGGTGATGCTGATTTTTTGCCCAATCATGGCATTGAGTAAGGTTGATTTGCCAACATTGGGTCGGCCAATAAGGCCTGCAAATCCACTGTGGAATGCCTCTTTATTTTGATTGGATTGCGCGTTCATTGTCCTAAAGATTCTAATTGTGCCAAAGCTTGTTCGGCACAAGCTTGCTCTGCCTTGCGTCGATTAGAAGCTTTATGCGTTATTGGCGTTTGCAGACCATCCACAATACAGCTGACGGTGAATATTTGTTGATGGGAGCGCCCTGCTATGTGGCTGATTTCATATTTGGGTAAGGGTAAATCTCGCGCTTGTAACCATTCTTGCAATCGGCTTTTGGGGTCTTTATGGGTGGCCTCAGGTTTTAAGTCATCAATGATGGGCTGAAACCATTGCAAAACAACGGTTTGAGTTTTTTCAAATCCAGCATCTAAAAATACGGCCCCGATGATTGCTTCAAAAGCATTTGCAAGCGTAGATTCGCGATGTTTGCCCCCTTCTTTCTTCTCGCCTTTGCCTAATATTAGATGCTCTCCCACAGCATAGTGCTGTGCCAGACTGTTCAGCGTTTCACCGCGTACCATGGCAGATCGCATTCGACTTAACTGCCCTTCATTGAGTTGGGGGAATCGTTGATACAAATGTTCGGCAATCACCAGTTCTAACACACTGTCGCCTAAAAACTCCAAACGCTCATTGTGCTCAAGCTGTGCGCTGCGATGCGTTAAGGCTTGTTGCAAAAGTTTGGGTGTGGTAAAAAAATAGCCTAACTTTTGTTGCAATGATTTAAGGGCGGCATTGGGCATAATTTAAGCAAATTGAGCAAACGATGGTGTATAGATCTAATCGCCCTATTGTACTGTGAATGCGACTTGTGGTTGATGGCCTTGTTGAACATTCATACCCAACCTACATGCAGGGCCATTTTGAACTTTAGTACCTTAAATTAACCCCAACTCTTGCTTACGTTGGGTCGCCCATTGGGTGATTAAATGATCGACAGCCAGTCCCATAAAAGCCACACAAAGTCCCAGAACCAAGCCTTTACCCATATTGCTTTCTGACAGTGCCTGCATGATTTCTTGACCCAAATCTTGGGTGCCAATAAACGCCCCAAGTATGACCATAAACAATGAAAATAAAACGGTTTGGTTGATGCCAATCATGATGTGTGGAAAGGCCATAGGCAATTCGATTTTCATCAATCTTTGCACAGCATTGACCCCTGACATGGTTGCCACATCTTGCAATCCTTGAGGCACATTGCGCATGCCTTCAATGGTGTAGCGGGTAGCGGGGATGGTGGCATAAATCACAACTGCGGCAATGACCGACACATCGTTGACTTGAAATAACATGATCACGGGGATCAAATAAACGAAGGATGGGAAGGTTTGAAAAGTGTCACAAATCAACAACATGAATTTTGTTCGACCGTCCTTACGTGATGCCCAAATGCCTACTGTTACCCCTATAATCACCGAGACGAATACAGAAAAACTGACCATGTATAAGGTGATCATAGCCCGTTCCCACCAGCCTGTTACCGCAATAAAAAGAAAAAAAGCGCCTGTGATTAAAGCGGATTTAATGCCCCCAAGAATAAAACCTGTGCCCATGATTAGAGCAAAAACCGCAATCATGGGCGTGCCCACATAAGCATTCCTCATCGGTATCAAAATGTCGATCAAAAAGAAATTTCTAAACGATTGCAGTGCTGTAAACCAATTTGTCACAATCCAATCGACGATCCCGTCCCAGAACACCGCAGTCGATAAGATAGCCGACTCTGGCACCGCATAAAAAATGGGAAACAATTGCGATAAAAAGATTGAGACTCCAATAGCCAGCACAATCAGCAAGGGGAATTTGTAGCGTATGATGAATGGTAAATTCGCCCTATAGTCAGGTTGTTTATTCGCCCAAGCCAAGGACAACTGATCCAATACAATGGCGATCAGTACGATTGAAACCCCCAATTCCAAAGCCTTCCCAATTTTCAAACTGTTGAGCACCACAAGTAAGTTATAACCCAATCCGGAAGCGCCAATAAAAGAAGCTATCACCACCATCGCCAAACACTGCATGATGACTTGGTTCACGCCAATCATGATGTCGTGGCGCGCACTTGGAATTTGGACTCGCGTTAGCAATTGCCATTGATTACAACCACTCATCTTGCCCGATTCTAAAATTTCTTCTGGGACTTTTTTCAGGCCCAATGTGGTCAAACGAATCATAGGGGGCGTGGCAAAAATAACGGTGGCAATGGCGCCAGCATGGTCGCCAATGCCATAGAACACGACCACTGGTATGAGATAGGAAAAATGTGGTAAAGATTGAGCGATGTTGAGAAATGGCGCAAGTATCCGTTCAATGGTTAGATATTTATGCGAGAGTATGCCCAAGGTCAAGCCAAATACCAAAGCAATGGGCGCAGCCACCAAAACCAAAGACAATGTCTGCATCGATTCGGTCCATTGCCCAAAAAAAGCCAAATAGACGACGGTTAATCCAGCCAACATCGCCAATTTATAACCTTTTAGAGCATAGCCAAGGATAAAAGCAATGGCTGCAACGGCTGTCCAAGGTAATGCCGGCAAAGCCAAACCTTTTGTTCCGCCCAATAGTATATTGCGGATGACATCAATGCAAAATTGAATGACGTCTGCGATGCCGCGCGTGAGAATCATTGTGGCGGTTATCTCTTCTTCAATGTCATCTTCGACATTGAAGGTTTCGATGAGTAAAAAGTCATCTTGTATGAAATACAAAATGTCGTTGAGCCACATTTGGATGGGGAGTATCCAGTCATCTGGGAACAGTACCAGACCATCAGGTAATGCGCTTTTAAATACGATCAACACCATAAAAACAAAAAACAATACGATGCTTTGTTGTTTTTTATTGGTCAAAAAATATGTCATTTCAAACGCTCTGCCGTTTTATCACCAAAAAGCGTGTGTAAAACCGATTTGGGGTTTAAAACCCCAATGATCTTATTGTTTTCATCCACCACAGGGGCAACCTTGCTACTCGATAGCACGCGTTCTGCCACTGTTTCAATGATGGCATTGGCTGGCACTGAAAAATCGGCCATGTCCTGCCCTTCGACCGGTTCCATAATAGAATCAACACTCAAAACCTGCTCACGTGGCACTTCTTTGGTAAACTTGCGAACGTAATCTGTGGCTGGATTTAACACAATTTTAGCTGGCGTGTCTATTTGTTCGACCTTGCCGTGATACATGATTGCAATGCGATCGGCCAATCTTAAAGCTTCATCAAAGTCATGGGTTATGAACACAATTGTTTTGTTCAATAGGGCTTGAAGCCTGAGAAATTCATCTTGCATTTCTTTGCGAATGAGTGGATCCAGCGCTGAAAAAGGCTCGTCCAAAAACCATATATCTGGTTCAACCGCCAGTGAACGAGCAATGCCTACACGTTGTTGCTGACCACCCGATAACTCACGCGGAAAACTGGTCTCTCGTCCGTGAAGGCTGACTAATTCAACCATCTGCTTTGCACGCTCAAAACTTTCTTCGGCATTGATCCCCTTAATTTGTAATGGAAAAGCAATGTTCTCCAAAACGGTTTTATGGGGCAGTAATGAAAAATTCTGAAAAACCATCCCCATTTTATGGCGACGAAGTTCAATCAGCTCTTTTTCATTCATTTGTAATAAGTCGTCGCCATCGATTAGAATCTTACCGGCCGTTGCGTCGGTTAGGCGTGAAATACAACGCATTAAGGTTGATTTGCCTGAGCCAGACAAACCCATCACCACTAATATCTCTCCCTTATCTATTTTTAATGAAACATTATTGACACCAGTGATATAACCTGCATCCGCGAAGATGGTGTCATCAACTTGATTGTTGTTTTGTTTGAGAAAATCTTTTGGATTATCGCCAAATATTTTGTAAACAGACTGACATTCAATTACAGGTGTTGACATTTTGTGACCTTTGATTACGTATTTATGTTAGATTTATCTATAAAAAAGGACGTTGTGAGATTAATCATCAACGTCCTTGCGACGAACCCCTTTAGAATAGATCCAAAGGCGTTCTATGTTGTTTTTGACAATTTCTGCAGTGGCTTATTTCAACCATGGAGTCCAAACTGCTTCATTATCAGCCAACCATTTTTTAGCGGCTTTATCGTGCGTTAAACCATCAATGTCAACCAATTTAGCCATGGTTGCGATTTGCACTTTATCAAAGCTTATTTTGGTTAACATTTTATAAGCGTGCGGCCATCTTTTTGGCATTTGATAATAAGCGGCTTTTTTCAACCAACCTGCAGGTGGGCTACCACATTTGCCATCACCACCTTGAGAGATCTTACAACCATCGGTGTACTCAGGGAATACGATGAAATCACCGCCATACAAAGCGTCGGTAAAGTTTGGTGACCAGTTGAATAGAACGATGGGACGGTTCTGCTTCTTAGCAGATTCCAATTCAGCCCACAATGCAGCGGCAGAGCCTGCAAAAACGGCTTTGAAATCCATACCCAATGCTTTGATGCGATCTTTGGTTTCTTGACCATGCCAGTCAGCGGGCCCATCCAAATAACGACCTTTAGGCGCTGTATCAGGCGATGCAAATTTCTCGGCGCAAGCGTTCAACGCTTCCCATTTTGGTAAACCGGGGCACAAGTCCGCAACATAAGCAGGATACCACCATTCTTCACGGGTTTTGGCAGTATGCGTGCCTGCATCTATGATTCCGCCTTTGTCTAATGCCGCATTGAATGGTTTGCCAAAGGTCGATTGCCAGACTTCAACAGAAATCGTGACATCACCTCGACGAATGGCTTCATAGACAGCTTGACTGTCTGCTGGTTTATACTCAACATTGTTGCCAATTTTTTGGAATAGATTACCCACCACATGAGACATGACAATCTGGCTTGACCAGTTATGGGTTGGAATGATAATGGGTTTTTCAGAGTCCTTAGCCAAAGCCGCACCCGAAAATGCCCCCACAGTTAGACACAACAATAAAGCTGTTATTTTTTTAATAGAACTAAACATACGAATCTCCTAAATAAAGTTGAACAAAATAAAACGTGCAGACGCCAGTGTTTATAATTTTCAAACTTTGGCTGTTTGCATGGTCGTTAAATAATACCTGCAAATTCATAATGCTGTCAAGAAAGAATGATGTAAACATTCTTATATGATGCATAATATATTTTTATAGTGAATAATAATTGAGAGACCTCACTTGAAATACCGCCTCGTTGATGATTTCTCGATTAAGTTTGATGCTAACTTTGATGAAGCCTGATTTTTTAATCAATGCTTCAGATGCGCTTTTGTTGAAAAAGAATCCTACATTCTGACCCGATCTTTGTTCGGGTCATAAAATGGGAATGAGACTATTTTTGCGGGCAATCGTTTTTGATGACCATCTAATTTACCGACTTCAAGTTGTTGCCCTAATTCGGAATGTGCTGCAGAAACTCGACAGAGTGCAATGTTTTTATTCAAAATGGGGGCACGAGTGCCGCTGGTAATCACACCGATCTGTTGTCTGCCTTGGAACACGCCATCGTCGTGTTCAGCAACTTCATTGCCTTCAAGCTCTAAGCCGACTAATTTATGCTGGGGCGATGCCTTGCGTTGGATCAAAGCGGTCTTACCCATAAAATCGTCTTCTTTTGATTTTAAAGGCACCGTAAAACCAATGCCCGCTTCAAAGGGGTCGGTTTGGTCTGAAAACTCATAACCGGCAAAGATCAAACCCGCTTCAATACGTAAAATGTCCAAGGCTTCCAGACCCAATGGGGTTAATTCAAAGGCTTCACCAGCTTCAAATAAGGCTTGGCCGACGGCCTCTGCATCTTTGGGATGACACCAAATTTCATAACCCAATTCACCCGTATAACCCGTACGCGAAACGATCACTGGAATGCCCGTTTCGTGCGCAATGCGGCCAATGGAAAAATGGAACCACTTCAACTCATCCATATTGGGTTGGGTGGGCTTAGTCCAGATAATTTTCTTTAAAATGTCTCGACTTTTTGGCCCTTGTAGCGCCACGTTATGGAGTTGATCGGTTGAAGATTTAATACGTACATCCAACTTGAGCTTTTGCGCCAGTTCACGCAACCATTCGCCACAGTAGTCCGTGCCGCAGATCCAACGAAAATTATTTTGACACATTCTAAAAAGCGTACCATCATCAATCATACCGCCGTTTTCATAGCAAATGGCCGAATAGACGACTTGACCTACGGCCAGTTTTCGTACATTTCGAGTTAATGCGTACTGCATCAATGTTTCGGCATCTTCGCCGTAAATTTCAAACTTTCTCAATGGCGACAAATCCATAAGGGCTGCCCCTTGACGGCAAGCCCAATATTCTTTGAGCGCACCATAATTTGTGAAATCATTTGCCAGCCAATAACCGTTGTACTCAATGAAGTTACGTGTATGTTGTGCAAAAATGGCATGAAAGCCAGTCTCTTTAGTCGTCATAGGAATGCTCTCTGCTGTGGGTCTAAAAATACTTTTGGGATGGAAGGTGTTTTGAGCAGAATATACTCGAACGTGGATGTCGGTTGGATTGTAGGCGTTAGCAGGATCAATGTCATCTGGGCAAGCCGAAGACACACAAACCAAATCAGTCAAGGCCTTAAACAACACATAGTCGCCTGCTTTGGACCACGAGACATCTGCAGAAATGGTTTCGCAATCTTCCACGTGGGTGTTGAAAAATAGGTTGACTGTTTCCCAGTTAGGCCTGGAGGGTATGTCATATTCAACCAAGGCCGCATTGAAATTATCGGTGCAATTGGCGTGTCCAGGATAGCCCGCATCTTCATAGTATTTCGCATTGCACGCCAAGCCGAAGGTGTCGTGCCTACCCACTGTGTCTTGCACAATTTCAACCAAAGGCTTTGAATTGATATTATAAAATTTAGAATGAACCCCTGGCATTGGATAACTGGAACCCATAAAGGTCCGCGTGACGGTGGGTGAAATACCCAAGGCTTCATCGCGCGCTAAATCAGATTCAGCAAAAGCCTGAAAATCCGTACATTGCTGTCCTTCAACATCAATGATTTGAATGTATTCACCCGCTTTTACTCTATAAGCCTGAGCGGTACTTTGCAAAACACGAAAATTTTGTAATGGTTCAGCCAAGGGCTCAGGGAGCGGAGGCTGAACCGCTTTGGCGCGTTGTATTTGTACTTGAATCGACGTTGAGGGATGATGATCATCAACGACCATGTCTTGACCTGGCACCACAACAATACAAGTAAAAGTCGTGGTTGCCGTCAAAGTCACAGACACATTGGCTGGCGCATTTTCTGGGAACAGCGATAAGGCATAGAATGCCTCAGGGGACTCACCCGCGTTGCTGACTTGTTGGGCAAAAGCGCTGTGATGCAAACTGTTCGAATCAAACGCAACTTTGCCAACCTTTGCCTGGTCATCCAACGACTGAAACGCCGATAATGCCTGATGATCGGTCGCACAGACCACACAAGGCTGATCGCCCTCGGCATCTCGAAGGATTAGCGCATCATTTTCATTTAATGTAAATGATCGGGCCGATCCACCTTTGAGTTCGTACCGTTCTTTTGCCGGCAATGCGGGCGTTGACAATACAACCATTTCTGCTCCAGAGGGGTTTTAATTATCCAAAAATGCTTTCATTGAATCATCCAAGGCTTCGATCCAGGGCGTGTGATGTCTTGGAGATTTGGTGCCGGTCACAGGTGATTTAAAATGGTCTTCATCTCTGTAAGCCAAAATGCTTTTTTGCTTGTCTTTTTTCCAAACTTTAAACATTTCAACGGTTGCATCCACATCAAAACTGGGGTAATCGACATGAGGCGCAATGTCCTGCATGTACTCAGCTTGAAATTCAATCATTTGATAAGCATCTTCCAATTGATCTTCTTTGGCACGCCATTTCTGGATGTCGGCCGTTCGCTCTGCTTGATCGGGCAAAGCAATTTTACCCATGATCACATCGCGCGCATACCACGCTTCCAAATCAAACATGGAGAAGGTGTACCACTGATCTTGCATACTCAAGTACATGACTTGAGGATTGGGGTTCCAAACCACCCCTTTGTATAGGCTTTCAGGGTAAAGGATGTTGGGTGTGTCCAAACACAACTCTCTGGACATAAAGGGAAAACTGTGTAGATAGCCTGTACATAAAATAATGGCATCGATATTTTCCTTACAACTGCCATCTTTAAAATGTGCCGTTTGCCCATCCATTTTGAGCAACAACGGGCGCTCTTCATAATTTTCTGGCCAATCAAAGCCCATGGCTTCTGTTCTGTAACTGGAAGTGACGGATTTTGCGCCATATTTATAACACTGTAACCCAATATCTTCTGCAGAATAACTGCCACCAATAATCAGCACGTTCTTGCCCGTAAACTCTTCGGCTGAGCGGAAATCATGCGCATGTAACACGCGACCTGGGAAATAATCAAAGCCTTCAAACTCGGGAATTCTTGGCGTTGAAAAGTGGCCAGTTGCGACCACCACATAATCAAAGGTTTCAGTTGCATGCTCGCCTTCAATGTAGTTATTTGACTTGACCGAAAACTGTTTGGAAGCTTCGTCAAAGGTGACTTGATTCACCACTGTGTTGAATCGAATCTGATCACGGAAACCACTTTTAATCGCTCGGCCTTTAATGTAGTCGAACAACACATCTCGCGGTGGAAAAGATGGAATGGCTTGACCAAAATGCTCATCAAATGAATAATCTGCAAACTCTAAGCATTCTTTGGGACCATTGGACCATAGAAAGCGATACATACTGCCATGTTCAACCAAGCCGTGACCGTTAGTCCCGACACGCCAGCTGTAGTTCCACAACCCGCCCCAGTCACTTTGTTTTTCAAAACAGACAACTTCGGGCACGGCACTGCCTTTTCTTTGAGCTTCTTTTACTGCATGCAAAAAACTCAATCCGCTGGGTCCTGCGCCAATTAATGCAACACGTTTATTCATTTTTTCTCCTTTAGTATGGTTTGACTGAATATCATGACATTTTAACCAATCAACTTCGTACGTTCATTTGTTTTTACGTAGCAACGACGCTTTTTAAAGTTGCGCCCCAGACGTATTTTACTCATGCACGTTGATCATGGTCAGTATCATGATTTGTATAGAAAATGTAACCTTGTCATAGAAATTAACCAAGATGACTCGCCCAATTAATTTCTCTAATTCAACCTAAATTTATACCATATTTTCAGCTTATTCATATTGAAAATATCTTGCAAGTTGATTTATCCACAGAATGTTAGATCAAAGAACAAACCTTTTCAAATAACGAGCCGAATTTTTACCACAATCCAAACATCAAGACTAAATCAAAACTATTTTAAATAAGGCTCTTTTACATCAATGGTCAATGAACAGAATCCAACGCACCTAATGACTATGCAGCTTCCAAATATAATCATTAGATGTTGTTACTGCAAAGTTCTTTTGCTTCTCATTCGCGTAAAATTTTCTCCATCTTACGACCTTTGGCTAATTCATCTATCAATTTTTCCATTTGGCGACATTGCTTATATATCAAAAATTCAGCCTCAATATCTTCAATTCTATAACCGCAAACAACGCCTTTAATCAAGTGTTCGTTTGGATTGATGTTTGCTTTTTGAAAAAATGTTCTAAAAGTTGCCTTTTCATTGATAAGTTCTTGTAAAGTATTTGGATCATAGCCCGTAAACCATTGAATGACTTGGTTAAGTTCTTCTTTGGTTTTACCCTTTTTCTCCAATTTATTCAGATAGAGTGGATAAATGGATGCAAATATCATATTAGCAATTTGTTCGTTTTTTTCGGCTGTCACTTTCATTTTAATTTGATTTAAAGTGGAAGAGGATAAGTGGCAAATCAAATTTTTACAAGACTGCCGTTTCTAATGCCTCTAAAATTAATGTTGCACTTGAATCATGAGTTGCCTCAGGTCATGTATCCTCATAAAGACAAAACATTCTGCTTTAAAATCTTTGGCTTCAACAGTCATTTTATACCATATAATCAAGCCATCCAAATTGAAAACATCTCCCGAGTTGATTGATGGCAGAATGTTCGCACAATCAGCAGAGTTTAACGACAATTCAAACCTCAAAACGGAATCAGATTATGTTAGATAAACGTTCTTTTTACATCAATGGTCAATGGACAGCACCCAGTGCACCGAATGACTACAACGTGATCAATCCTTCAACCGAAATCGTTGAAGCTGTGATTAGTATGGGTTCAAAAACAGACACCAATCGCGCAGTCGCTTCGGCACGCGCCGCTTTTCATGATTGGAGTCAGAGTACTGTGACTGAACGCATTGCTTTGATCGAGCGCATTCTTTCCATCTACAAATCCCGTTCAGATGATATGGCACAAGCCATTTCAATGGAGATGGGGGCGCCCATTGATATGGCAAAACAGCAACAATATGGCGCCGGTGTTTGGCACATAAATAACTTCATTACGGCCTTGAAGCAATTCTCTTTTGAGCATCCTTCGCACCCCAACAGTTCCGAGTTGATTCGCTACGAACCCACAGGGGTTTGTGCGCTCATCACGCCTTGGAACTGGCCAATGAATCAAGTGACCTTAAAAGTGATTCCAGCCTTGGCGGCGGGATGCACAATGATTCTCAAGCCCTCTGAAATTGCCCCCCTATCCTCCATGTTATTCGCTGAGATTCTGCACGAAGCGGGTTGCCCAGCAGGCGTATTTAATTTGATTAATGGTGATGGCGTGGGTGCTGGTACCCAGTTATCTAACCATCCAGATGTTGATTTGATTTCATTCACAGGTTCAACACGTGCAGGCACCGCCATTTCAAAGGAAGCAGCTGATTCAATCAAAAGGGTTCGGTTAGAGTTAGGGGGCAAAGGCGCCAATATAATATTTGCAGACGCAGACGATAAAGCGGTGACCCGTGGCGCACGCCATTGTTTCAATAATTCAGGTCAATCTTGTAATGCCCCGACCCGCATGCTCGTTGAAAAAAGTCGCTACCAAGAAGCTGTTGAGCAAGCAAAAGCCGCAGCCGAAACGACCCACGTGGATCTGGCGTCCTTATCTGGACGACACATCGGACCGGTTGTTTCCAAAACACAGTTTGACCGCATTCAACAATTGATTGAAAAAGGCATTGAAGAAGGCGCCCAATTGGTGGCAGGTGGGGTTGGCAAACCCGCACACTTGGACAAAGGCTATTTTGTACAACCCACCGTCTTCGCCAATGTCCACAATAAAATGACCATTGCCCAAGAAGAAATATTTGGACCCGTTCTTTCAATCATTCCTTTTGAAACTGAAGAAGAAGCCATCAAAATCGCTAATGACACGCCGTACGGACTGGCGAACTTCATCCAAACCCAAAATCCAGAGCGGGCTATGAATGTTGCCCAACAATTGCGTTCGGGGATGGTCAGAGTCAATGGTATGGACATTAGCGAAGTGGCGCCGTTTGGTGGCTTCAAACAATCTGGCAATGGGCGTGAAGGCGCGCGTTGGGGGATTGAAGAATTTTTAGAAACCAAAGTCATTACCGAATTTAATCTGTGAGTTCAGCCTTTTTACTCTTTCATGGATTCAGACCGATGATTTTCTCGTGGTGATAGCTATTACAGAACTTTTAGCAGTTTTAACCATAAATGATCTAAATTCAAAAAGCTGATTTTTTTATCCCGCCTTGATACACCTGCTATAATCCTTATCATGGAACATACTCAAAAAAAGCAATATTCGTATGATGAATTAATTGATTGTGGCAATGGCAAATTATTTGGTCCAGGCAATGCCTGCTTACCCTTGCCTCCTATGCTCATGTTTGATTGCATCTCACTCATTGAAGACACTGGTGGTCGCTACAGCAAAGGACACATTCACGCTGATTTAGACATTAAACCTGATATGTGGTTTTTTGACTGTCACTTCAGAGGTGATCCGGTGATGCCTGGATGCTTGGGGCTTGATGCCATGTGGCAATTGATTGGTTTTTATTTGGGCTGGGTTGGCGGTCTGGGTAAAGGACGTGCTTTGGGTGCGGGCGAATTGAAATTTTTTGGTCAAGTGACACCAGAATCAAAGAAAATAAGATACCAAATTGACCTCAAAAGAGTCATTCGTAGAAAATTATGCATGGGCATTGCTGACGCAATTTTAATCGTTGATGACGTCGTCATCTATTCAGCCAATGACTTGCGAGTGGGATTGTTTACAGAAACAAATACTTTTTAACAATAAATGAATAACAGGATAGGAACATTGTGCGTAGAGTTGTCGTAACTGGGATTGGCATCGTCTCATGCTTGGGTAATACAAAAGCCTCAGTCTTAGAGCATTTGAGCGAAGGTAAATCAGGCATCTGTTTTGCCGAGGATTATGCTGAAAAAGGCTTCCGTTCCTTAGTCAAGGGTAATTTATCGGTTGATGTCGAGAGAATTCCTCGTAAGACTTTAAGATTTATGAGCGATACAGCGATCTTTTCTTACCTTGCTATGCTCGATGCCATTGAGGATGCTCAATTGGCGCCCGAACAATATGAATGCAACCAGCGCGCTGGCCTCATCGTTGGCTCAGGCGGCGCTTCAACGTCTAATGTGGTTGAATCAGCCGACATATTGCGCGACAAAGGCATTAGAAAAGTTGGTCCATATAGAGTCACTCGTACCATGGGTAGCACCGCTTCAGCCTGTTTGGCAACGCCGTTTAAAATTCATGGTGTTAATTACTCCATTTCCAGCGCCTGTTCAACCGGTGCGCATTGTGTTGGAAATGCCATGGAAATCATTCAATTAGGCAAGCAGGACATCATTTTTGCTGGCGCGGGTGAAGAATTAGACTGGACACTTTCCATGATGTTTGATGCCATGGGCGCATTATCATCAGAATATAACGATCAACCCACCAAAGCTTCCAGAGCCTATGACAAAGACCGTGATGGTTTTGTTATCTCAGGGGGCAGCGGCATCGTTGTCTTAGAAGAAATGGAACACGCGATAAAAAGAGGCGCACCAATTTATGCTGAACTGGTTGGCTATGGCGCAACTTCTGACGGTTATGACATGGTCCAACCATCGGGTGATGGCGCAGTTCGTTGCATGCAACAAGCGCTATCAACCTACAAAGGATCAATTGACTATATCAATGCTCATGGGACCAGTACCGTCGTCGGTGATGTCAAAGAACTCCAAGCTGTGAAATCAGTTTTTGGGGCCAATATCCCACCGCTTAGCTCGACTAAATCCATGACAGGACATTCACTCGGCGCTTCTGGCGTGCAAGAGTTCGTTTATAGTCTATTGATGATGGACGCTGGGTTTGGATGTGAATCGATCAATATTGATACGCTTGATCCAGAAGCCGAAGGTTTCCCTATTTTAAGGGAAAAAACACCCATAGACATGAATGCATTTATGTCAAACAGTTTTGGATTTGGTGGCACCAACGCCACATTGATTGCAGAAAAATTCAAATCCGATTAGGCTGGGATCAACACCCATTCTAGCTGTACTATGGCGGTGACTAAAAACGATGTGATCATAGGCATCGGCAGTAATATTGAACCCAAACAATCCATTAGAAAAGCCCTTAGCGCATTATCTGACTTCATTGTCGATAGCCAACTGAGCCGTTATTATCGGAGTAAAGCCATTGGTTTTGACGGACACGATTTCATAAATGTGGGGTTGAAGGGCAAAACGGATTTATCGCCTACCCTGCTACTGCAGGCGCTGAAGGCGATTGAACACGATTTGGCCCAGAGTCAGAATCAGACGGCTTCCAAGAGTCGGATCATCGATTTGGATCTATATACTTATGCTGATTTAAAAAGTCATAGACTACCGCGCAAAGACCTCCTCATTTATCCTTTTGCCGCTCAAATCATGGTGGATTTATGCCCTCATCAAAATCATCCAACCCAAGGTCGCAGTTATGAGCAAATAGCTGATGATCTCAAAGCTTCATCGATTTTAAAACCCATTGTGTTTGACGATTGACGACCTGTGTTAGAAATTAACCCACAACAACAGCACACTTGCACTCAATTAACAAACCATATTTTGGCGTTGATTGAAACCCATGGTGCCATCAATTTTTGTGCGTTCATGCAGCTGGCCTTGTACCATCCTCAATGGGGATACTATTACAGCGATATTGAAAAAATTGGACCAGCAGGAGATTTCACAACAGCCCCAGAAATCAGTCCCATATTCGCCCATTGCCTTGCTCAATATCTTAAGCAACACTATCCAGATTTAAAAGACTACCATCTGTTAGAAATCGGCGCTGGCAAAGGGGGCTTAGCCAAAAATTTGCTTGAGATCATTCACCCAGCCGCCTACGAAATATTAGAGCTCAATAATGATTTTCGCCAACAGCCACATGCTGACCCAGCTTGTATTTGGTTAGAGGATTTTCCAGCTAAGGCCAATCGTATAATCATTGCCAATGAGGTCCTCGATGCATTTGCAGTGGAGCGATGGATTAAAAAATCCAATGTCTGGCATTGCGCTTATGTCACCAATGATCACGGAGGTTTAAGTTTACAATGGCAAGCGCGTCCATTGCATCAATCTTTGTGCGATCACTTAATGGACTGGCCAGAGGATAAGGAATATTTTTACAGTCCGCTGTTGCCTGCTTGGTTGACGGCGCTCACAGATTGTTCAGAAGCCATCATCTTTATGGACTACGGATCTCATGTCTCGGAACTTGCTCGTATGAGCACAGGTGGGTTGCGTTGCTATTATCAACATCATCAACACAACCAGCCTTTGTTATATCCCGGGGTGTTTGACATCACCGCTGATGTTGATTTTAGTTGGATCCAGGCGCAAACGTCTTGGCAGACTGAAGCCTATTACACCCAATCTCATTTTTTATTGAACCATGGGGTAGGCACGATTGATCTAATGAACCTAAGTCCGCAACAACAATTGAAAACAAGCCAAGCGATTAAACACCTGGTTATGCCTGATGCCATGGGTGAAATTTTCAAATTTTTACACCTCAAACAGCTGTCTGAGTCATAGGATTTTGCTCAATCAGCGATGACGGTCGGTGTCGTCGTAATCTGAATGGATGATTTGCACAGAACCCTGCGCATTTTGTTTAGAGCGTCGATCCATCCGAGCGATGAGCCATTGCCGAATCCAGGGCAATAACAATAAAATGCCCAAAAAATCGCTCATAAAGCCGGGAATAATAAGCAAAACGGCTCCTATACTCCGTAGCATAAGATGACGCTCATTGATGGCGTTGTGTGAGATGTTCCAACGTTGCCGAAATTGCGAGAGCAACTCAATGCTCTGCATTCTTAGGAAAAACATGCCAAACATGCCACTGGCAATAAACTCAAATACTGTGCCTAAAAAGCCAATAGCGTGCCCCACTTCAATCAGCAACCAAAGCTCAGCGAAGAAGAAAATTAAAATCCGAAACATACTATTCAATGATTTTGCCGAAGCGGCTGAAGTCAAAACCGTCTAAGCGGCCATCATAATTCATCCAGACAAAAATGGCCTGACCTTTCAAGTATTTGTCAGGCACTAATCCCCATATTCTGCTGTCGCTGCTGTTGTCCCTGTTATCGCCCATCATAAAGTAATGCCCCTCGGGAACGCTTACCTTTAACCGCCATTGCCCAAAGGCATTGCGTGCCTCTTCAAAGTATTGGCGCTTGGGGAAAGGGTTCTGTATGCGCATATTTTTTGCCCCTTGGGTTTCATGTAACACCTGGTGTGAGTGCGTCCCTAAATGTTCTGTCACAAGAAAAACCTCATCACCAATATCGTAAGTCTGATTGCCCGTATATATTTCTTCGCGTTTAAATTTAATGACTTGACCATTGATGGTTAAACGATGCCCCTCAATCAATATTTCATCACCAGGTAAGCCGATGGTTCTTTTAATATAATCGGTGCCTGGTTCGTGTGGAAAACGAAACACTACCACATCACCCCGTTCAGGTGTGCCACTACCAATAATACGAGTGCCGACAATCGGTAGTCGTAACCCATATTCAAATTTTTTGACCAATACAAAATCACCAATATGTAAGGTTGATTGCATGGATCCTGATGGAATTCTAAAAGGCTCAAACAGGAAGAAACGAATCACAAAAACAAACAATAATACTGGGAATAATGAAGCCAGGAATGATAATACTTTTATCGTGCTATTTTGATTACTGTGGTGGTTATCGAGAAATAGCATAAAGGCAAACCAAAGTACACCCAAAAACGCAGTGACTAAGGTTAACCAAGCTTCAAATGTACCAAACATCCAGACACCGTAGGCCGATAAAGCCCCGAGACTGATGCACACAAAAAAACCCAACCAATAGAGTACTTTCACGTTTTTTTCCTATCTAATACGGCCATAAAAGCTTCTTGCGGCACTTCAACACTGCCAATTGATTTCATACGTTTCTTGCCTTTTTTCTGTTTCTCTAATAATTTTTTCTTACGACTAATATCGCCACCGTAGCATTTGGCAGTGACATTTTTTCGCAGGGCTCTGATATTTGAACGCGCAATGATTTTAGCACCAATGGCCGCCTGCAAAGCGATTTCAAACATTTGCCGAGGGATTAAATCTTTGAGACTTTCAATTAAAGCGCGACTCCTATGGACAGAACGTTCGCGATGCATTAAACACGCCAAAGCATCGACATTTTCACCATTGATTAAAACATCGACCTTAACCAAATCAGAATGCATATAACCATCTATCTCATAATCCATCGAGGCATAACCTCTGGAACACGATTTAAGCTGTTCAAAAAAATCAACCACGACTTCATTCAAAGGCAATCGCCAAATCATTTGAGCTTGTTTGCCCATATAGTTTAAATTTTGTTGAACCCCGCGTTTTTCGATACATAAGGTTATGATGTTGCCAATGTACTCTTCTGGGGTGTAGATATTGGCTTTGATCATGGGTTCTTGAATCTCTGCATATTGACCAATATCAGGCATATTTGAGGGATTTTCAACCTCAATGGTTGTGCCATTTTTCAATAGGACCTTATACAATACTGTGGGTGATGTGGTTATCAAACTCAAATCATATTCCCGTTCTAAACGCTCTCGTACAATCTCCATATGTAACATACCGAGAAAACCAATTCTAAAACCAAAACCCAAGGCATCTGAGGTTTCGGGTTCAAATTGCAATGCAGAATCGTTCAAACAAAGCTTTTCCAAGGCTTCCCTAAAGTCCACATAATCTTCGGTGCTGACGGGGTATAAGCCGGCAAACACACGAGGTTGAATTTGTTTAAAACCCCTTAATGGCTCAACACAAGCATTTTTTAAATAGGTTAGGGTATCTCCTACTGGAACACCATGAATGTCTTTAACACCTGCGACTAAGTAACCGACGGCGCCCGCAGACAATTTTTTTAGAGGTTGGCGTTTGGGGTTGAATAAACCCAACTGTTGAATTTCATAGTCCATACCCGATGATAAGACTTTCATTCTTTGACCCACTTCAAAACAGCCATCGACGACTCGAATGAGTGAAACCACACCAAGGTAGGGATCAAACCATGAATCGATGATGAGAGCTTTGGGTGCTGAATCGAGATTCCCTTTTGGCGGCTCAACAAAATCCACAATTTTTTGTAATAATTCTGGCACGCCCTCACCCGTTTTTGCGCTCACAGCAGTGATCTCACTGGTGTCAATACCAATCATATTTTCAATGTCATCCTTTACCTGCTCAGGATTGGAAGCGGGCAAGTCAATTTTATTAAGCACGGGTAATACTTCAAGACCTTCGTCCATCGCTGCGTAGCAATTGGCGATGGTTTGCGCTTCAACCCCCTGTGAGGCGTCAACGATCAACAGCGCTGCTTCACAAGCGGCCAAAGATCGTGAGACCTCATAGGAAAAATCAACGTGACCGGGCGTGTCAATAAAATTGAGCTGATAGGCTTGGCCATCTTTGGTTGATTGAAATATAAGAGAGACCGACTGGGCTTTGATGGTGATGCCCCGCTCTCGCTCAATGTCCAAAGAATCAAGAACCTGCGCCTTCATTTCACGGTCTGCTAAAGCCCCACAATATTGAATGATTCGATCAGACAAGGTTGATTTACCATGATCAATGTGCGCAATGATGGAGAAATTTCGTATGAATTTTTGTTCTAACACAGACTAATGTCCTGAAAGCTATTTGGGTCTTTAATGAGTACGTTCAAGCGTATTTATATAGGCGCGCTATTGTACTTCAATGACCTTGATTTCACATCACATCTACCCTGAGGTCGCAATTCTTTTTGGACCATCGCTAAACGTTTAGTCGTACTAAGACACTTTGTAACTTTGATCACTTATACCGCCCATATCATATGGATGTCGTACAGTTTTAAACATCTCCATTTTTTTAATGAGCGATTTGATAGACATTTCGTTAAACTTCTTAGTTTTATACATTTATTTTTATAATTTCAATTTTTAGATCTAGCCATATGGTTCCCATCGCGTTTAATTTTAATTTGCTACACATTTGTAAAGCAATCTATTTTCAATGAAGCGATTTAAGCAGACTATAGAACGATCGAAAAACGACCATGAGGCTATGCCATTAACTAGAACAACATAGAACTTTGGGATTTATCAGGACCAATGACCCTAAAACAGGTTCTGTATGACAATCAAAAGCAACAAAGTTTATAATACCGCGCTTATAAATCAAAGTTATCGCAATATTCCAATTTATCACCACTTAAAAATTATTATTCTAATCAGATGAAAGGCATTATTCTCGCAGGAGGCACTGGATCTCGACTATTCCCATTGACAATGGGCGTCTCTAAACACCTATTTCCCATTTACGACAAGCCCATGATTTATTACCCCTTGTCCGTCCTTATGCTGGCTGATATAAGGGAGATTTTGATCATCACCACACCAGAAGATCAGGCAAATTATAAACGCCTCCTCGGCAATGGTAAACAATGGGGGATTAGCATTGAATATTGTATTCAAACAAAACCCAAGGGATTGGCAGAAGCTTTTATTTTGGGAAAATCTTTTATTGGTCAGGATTCAGTATGTCTCGTATTAGGTGATAATGTTTTCTGGGGTCATACCTTTTCTGCAAAATTACAAAAAGCCAGAGAAATTAAGGACGGTGCTGTCATTTTTGGCTATCAAGTCATTGACCCAGAAAGATTTGGCGTGGTAGAATTGGATCGAGATGGATATGCAATCTCATTAGCAGAAAAGCCCAAAAAACCAAAATCAAATTTAGCCGTCACGGGTCTGTATTTTTATGATAATGATGTTATTAATATCGCCCACGACATTCAACCCTCTGATCGTGGTGAACTCGAGATTACGTCAATTAATGAACACTATTTGAATCACAAGAAATTACACGTTGAAATCTTAAGTAGAGGGTTTGCTTGGTTAGATACTGGGACGCATTCCAGTTTATTAGATGCTTCAAAGTTTGTTGAAACCATAGAGAAACAGCAAGGTTATAAAATCGCTTGCCTTGAGGAAATTGCTTGGTTAAAGAAATGGATAAATACCAATCAATTACAACAGGAGGCCTTAAAATATACCAATAATAACTATGGTCAATATCTGCTCCGACTCATCAATTAAATAAGGCTACTAAGTCTAAAATACCGTATGGCTAAAACGATTTCAAACACAAGGGCTGGAGACGATATTGGTAAAGCGAACACCTATTCTACTAGTATGTGGTGGATACATCATTCATGCTGTTGATCATTTTTTAAATTATGACAACAATCAAACTCTCGATATAGAAAATGAATAAAGCAATAAAATTTAATCAGCCCTATATAACTGGCAAAGAACTTGAATTAATAAACGATGTTTTTGCTCGAAATCAGTTCAGTGGTAATGGTTACTACACTCAAGCATGCCAACAAAAAATCAAAGAAATTTTGGACGTTGAAAATGTGCTGTTAACCGACAGTTGCACGTCAGCTTTAGAAATATCAGCCCTGTTGCTTAGAAAATGGCATGTAAAACAACAAATAATTTTGCCATCCTATACCTTTTCATCAACGGCTGCTGCGTTTGCACGTTGTGGTTTTGAAATAGTTTTTGCCGAGATTGAACCGCATACCATGATGATTGACATTGAGGATGTTAAACATAAGATTACCCCACATACTGCTGCCATTGTCATAGTGCACTACGCTGGATTTTGTGCTGATTCAGCCAAATATAGAAAATTGTGCGATGATAACGGACTCTATTTGATTGAAGATGCTGCCCAAGCTTTTGGAAGTCGTAAAAATGACGAACCCATAGGCCGTGATGGTGATCTAAGCTGTTATTCATTCCACGAAACCAAAAATCTACACGCAGGATTGGCTGGTGCATTGGTGATCAATAATCATTCTTTTTTTGATAGAGCTTGTCATATGTGGGAAAGAGGCACAAACCGACAAGAAGTTTTAAAAGGGTTGATCGATAAATATTCTTGGGTCGAAATTGGCGGCAGTTTTTATCCAACTGAACTTCAAGCAGCTTTTTTATTGGCCCAACTGGATCATTTTCTTGAAAATTTATTGCAAAGAAAAAATCTATTTATGGGTTACTACAACTATTTTTGCAGCAAAAATTATTCAGATGTAAATTTTCCTCTTATACAAGATGATTTTCAAACAAACTACCATGCCTTTTGGCTAACTTTTAGGTCTGAGGCAGAATGCGATTATGTTCGGAAGACCCTGTCTAAACAAAGCATATCTGCCTATATCGGTTATGTGCCACTCCATTCATCCCAAGTGGGGTTACAAATGAATTATCAACCTGACGATCTTCCTTTAACGGAAGCATTTGCCAAAAAAATTCTAAGGCTTCCCATGCATAACAATATGAGTCAGAAAGATGTTGACAGCATTTGTACGAATATCAATCAAGCTTTAACACAATACCGAAAATAAAGAGATAACATGACCTCTTTTAACACAGCAAAATACGAAGTACAACAACTGCTCAACAAGATCTCTAAGACGGTTGAAGATGATCTACGACTTGAAGCCATTGTTGAAAGTATTAAAGACTGGTCTGAAATTGAATCCATTGCTTCAATTGAGCAGTGGTTTATTGAACAGCAGGAACAGTGTTCAATGGTTTTAGAAGACATTCCAATAACGGAATGTAGAGGATGGTCGCTGAACCCAAAAAGTGGATTCGTTGAGCACGACAGTGGTGAATTTTTCTATGTCCAAGGCATACGAATAAAACACTCCAAAAGTCGTGAAGTGACAGAGGGATGGGATCAGCCTATGTTAACTCAAGTGGGTTATAACGGTGGCATTGTCGGCGTCATCAGAACCAAAATAAACGAAATACCTTATTACCTTGTGCAAGCCAAAGCCGAACCAGGCAATCCAGATAAAGTTCAAATCAGCCCTGCCCTGCAAGCAACATTCAGTAATATCAAAAAATCTCATGGGGGCAGTAATCCGCTTTTTCATGAATATTTTGAATTCCCTGATCAAAATAATGCCACAGTATTATTCAACCAGTGGATGTCTGAAGATGGTGGACGATTACATTTAAAATGTAACAGAGGGATGATCGTCGAAATACTTTCTGAGGCAATAACAAGTTTAGAAATACCGCCTTCTTTTAAATGGCTTTCATTGTTCCAAATCAAACACCTCATAAAAAATAGCAGCTGGGTGAATCCTCACGTTAGAGGCATCATTTCTCACCTATAAAGATACTCCATCATGAATTTGGCAGTTTGGTCTATAGGCAGTCACGCGAGAAAAAATATTCTCCCTGCTGTCATAAAATCTAAAAAAGTCAATCTCAAAGGTTTATTGACTCGACACACAAAACTCGGTGAAGACCTCTGTGCGGATTATCAGTGTGTTCAATACTCGTCAGCCGAAGCTTTACTACAATCACCAGACATTGATATCATTCATATTTGTAGCCCAAACGGGATTCATTTTGAACAAGCAAAAGCTTGTATTGAGCATGGTAAACATATCATTGTCGAAAAAAGAGCCTTTTCTACATTGGAACAGTCCTATGAAATTGCAAATCTTGCCAAAGCGCAAAAGGTTTTAGTATTTGAAGCATTTATGTATCAATATCATGCCCAATTTAAGCAATTAAAAAAATTGCTGGCAGAAAAAAAATATGGTGCCATAAGATCCATTTACGCATCTTTTGGTTTTCCATACTTACCAAAAAATAGTGTTCGACATTCAAAGAAACTCGATGGTGGTGCCTTAGGTGATGCAGGTGTTTATCCCATTTCAGCAATCTTGGCTTTAATGGGAAATGATGTGGATTTGGTTTATTCGACGATGAATTTTGAAAAAGATTTTGAAGTTGATACCTCTGGCTTAGCGGTGTTTAAAAACAAAGGCCAAAAAGGCATTTGCCAATGGATATTTGGAGGCAGTTATAAAAACGCCATTGAAATTTGGTGTGAAAATGGCCATATTTATGTCGATCGAGCCTTTTCCAAAACCGAACAATTCCCTACAAGCCTCTCAATTCATCACAATGGCGAAATCATTGAAACCATAAACTCTGGAGAAGACAATCATTTTACAAACATGTACGATCATTGCTACGATTTAATTAATGAAGAACAATATGAATCATCCATTGAATCGCTGATTTTACAATCTGAAATCGTAGAAAAAATTCGCTTAAAACAATGATCAGTTTTGTTATTCCCGTTTATTTCACGTCTCCTTCAGAGTCTGGGTTGACAAAGTTGATCGACAGAATCACTGCGATTTGTGAACAAATAGATTCGTCTTTTGAAATCATTTTGGTGGACGATGCTTGCCCATCAAATTCTTGGGATCATATTCAGAAACTGTGTGTCAAAATGCCTGCCATAGTCAAAGGCATCAAACACAGTCGAAATTTTGGTCAACAAAATGCCATTACTACTGGACTTTCCATGAGTAGTGGTGAGTGGATGGTCGTTATGGATTGTGATTTTCAAGATGACCCTGAAGCCATCTTCGATCTCTGGGCAAAAAAAAATGAAGGCTTTGATTATGTTGTTATCTCACGTTTTAATCGTCAAGATTCATTTTTAAAAAAATCAACCTCTTATCTCTTTTGGCGATTATTCTCATTTTTAACCAATACAACGCTAGATGGTTCTGTTGCAAACTATGGCATCTATAACCGTAAAGTCATCAATGCTTATTTATCTATCAATGATCAAATAAAATCTTTTCCAGCCCACGTTAATTGGTTAGGATTCAATAGGGCAACCATAGAATATCAGCACCAACCGAGATTGAGCGGCAAATCATCTTATAGCATTGCCAAAATGTTCATATTAGCAACCAATACCATACTGAATTTTTCTGACAGACCCTTGTGGCTAATTGCACAAACAGGGCTTTGGATCTCTGCACTCAGCATATTGACCGCTTTGTGTTTTTTTATAGGCGCTTTATTGGACATATTTGTGGTTCAAGGCTGGGCGGGTATTATTGTGTCCATTTGGTTATTCTCAGGCTTAATCATTTTTTTACTTGGGATAATAGGACTCTACGTTTCCAAAACATTTGAGCAAACCAAAAACCGCCCCACAGCCATTATTTCAGAAAAAATTGGCTTTGAACGAGAAGAACTAAAATGAATTATTTATATATTTTAGGTTGTATAATCTTCACCGTTTATGGGCAGTTAATCATTAAACATAGACTGGCATCTCATCCACCCTTACCTGGTGATTTCTCTGAAAAGATGATTGCAGTCATCAAGTTGCTTTTTGACCCCTTTATTGCCTCAGGTCTATTTGCTGCATTCATAGCTGCGCTTCTGTGGATCGTTGCCCTCTCAAAATTTGAATTGAGCTTTGCTTATCCCATGATGAGTTTCTCTTTCGTGTTAGTCAGCATATTCTCGTTCTTACTATTCAATGAGGTAATGAGCGTGTATAAAATTTTAGGATTAATACTAATCATGTCAGGTATTTTTATTCTGAATTTGCATGCTAAATGAGCATAACTTTTCCTTCTTTAACCGTTATTGATTGGGTACTAACTGCCCTCATATTAGCCATTATTTGTTGTGCCATTTATCTTTTTGGCAACTATTGCACCCACTGCATTGATCAGGCTTGGACTGCATCTTTTGGTCTCAATTTTATTCAAAACCAAACCTATGTTGAAGACTTAACCTTTGCAAATTCTGCAGGAGATTTTCGTTTTTTTGGGATGACACTTGCATATGTCAATGGCAAGTTAGCATCAACATTTAGTACCCATCCCTACTTTTTTGCTTTAATTTCAACTTGTTTTACACTGCTTTCCAACGTTTTTTGGTATTTTGGTTTTAAACGATTATTTAATCGAAACATCGCTTTATTTACAACCTTATGCCTGTTTATTGCCACCACAAGTTTTGGTGTTAGCCAAATTAATCGTCCTGAAGCGCTTTTGTTTCTTCTCTGCTCAGTCAGCTTCTGTTGTGCCAGTTATCGCTATTATTTCATTGCGGCGATTTTAGCAGGCATTTGTATTGAAATTCATCCCATGGGGTTCATCTGCTTCATTTATTTGACTGGCGTATTACTCATTTCTGATGATCGTAAGCATATTAAACATTGGTTGGCTATAGGGATTGCTGGTTTGATTGGACTGGGGTATTTTCTGCTCCTTCATCATCCCTATTTAGAACTTTATCAAACTATTTTAAGTCAAGCACGAGGTGCAAATTTTATTCAAAATAATTTCATTTTGGCTTATTTTTTTGATGTCAGATATTTTAAAAATGTCCCCGAAGCCTTTCTTTTAATTGCGATGATTGTTGTCACACTAATCAAAAAAAATGCTTTCTCCAATACAGCTGTACGTCTTAGCCTATTATGGTTAATAGCCATTTTGTTGTTTTCCTTATTGATTGGCAGAGGCAATACGCAGTATGGTATTTATTTATTACCACCGCTATTCCTACTCTCTGTCGCACAACTTCATCAATGGAAGACGTTCAAACCGATCATTGTGCTAATCGTTGTTTATTACTTACTGCAATATATGGCTTTAATTTATATTAATGGCCATTTTAGAATGCATCAATACCATAATCAAATCAATCAACACCTCCCAAAAAAGTCAGAGGGGACCATTTATTTAGGGCATTCTAATCACTGGTTTACATTTAATAACGACCCCGACCGCCAGTTTTACACCGTCCAAGAGAATGATTTAAAATTTCTTAAAAATCAAAGATTTATCTGGATTCGCGACAACATTTGGGAACCAATTAACGCCCAACCGACAACTGAATTTCAAAAGTTGGCTAAAAAATGTCCAATGAAATTGCTAAGCCATTTCGATTACGGTCGGCATTCAGTACGATTTGAGCAATATGATTGCCGTAAAATTGCACCTTAAATTACCCTGCTGTCTTGAAAATTAAATAAAAAATAATCCACAACTGTGGGAAATTTTATAGAAAACGTAAATCTTATTGTAAAAAACCGCCTAAATAAATCATCCATAAACAATCTATTGAGAAAATATATGAATACCACTGACGCCGCTTTAACATCTAATACTCCGCCTTTACTAAACAAAATTTCATCAGTGATTGGGTTAATCGTGCCAATCGCTAGCTTTTTTCTATTGTCAAAAACCTTAAGTCCCCCTGCATTATGGGTGATGATGGGTGTATTACTCGGATTGCCCAGTGGTTTGAGCTTATTCATGCCCCGTTTTAATAAATGGGCGCAACTCTCAAGTACCATTGCCCTCATTGCTATTGTTGTCATTGCATCTGCAGACTTATGGCATGCATTATTGAATCAAGTACAAGCCGATCTATCGTTTCAACTATTGAGTCTCATATTGGCTTTGCTCATTGCTGCTGTATTGCAATTAACGCAGTTGCTGTATAGTGTGACCGAAGATGAAATGAAGGTTCACGATCTAACCGATAAGGCTTTAAGTGGTCCGTCATTGGTCATAAGTTTCAGCATTGGTCTGATTCTGACTTCTTTGATGCTATCTTGGATGCAGACGACGGAAATCGCGCTCATGTCCAGTATTTCTCCAAAATTTTTAACCCGCGGCGTTATCCCACCACTGACCCTCACCTTGTTTTTCTGGGGCGCCTTATTGTTATTCGGTAAATGGCTCAAAATGCTGATTCAAGTCAAGCATAGTGATAGTGCCCGTTCTCACTTCAACACAGCGCATCAAAAAACTGACACTTCAGTTAAAAAACAAGATGAATTCTTTCAACTAATCTGGCAACAATTTGAGGCTTCTTACACCCTTCCTCGATACATCAATTGGGCCATTCCCATACTTGGGTTTATTGGCACAGTTTTGGGCATTTCTCTTGCAACAGAGGGTTTGAGTGCCATATTGGCCAATAATGATTCAGAGTTTAATCAGTTGCTCGGTTCTGCTCTTTCCCCGCTCGGTATCGCCTTTGATACCACTTTAATTGCACTCTCATTATCAATTGCCTTGGCGTTTTCTCAAACCATACTTTATCGCTGGGAAGAAAAACAATTGCTCATTTTGGAAGAAAAACTTAAATAATCCATGCCCAAAAAGATCCATCGTAAAGGGAAAAGCCTGTTCAATAGTGGCGATATCGATGCGCCTATGGTTGAGGTGTTCGGTGGTGCCTTGGCATTGTTGATCATCATTTTTATTTTAATCAATTTGATTGTGACGCAAGACATCCGCGCCATGTTGGACCGTTCAACCGAAGACGCCAAATTTAAAGTGTCTTGGCAAAATGGCACCGAAGGTTTGGTGGTTATTTCCTACCCTGACAAGCTGCGCATCATTGAAACCAATGAGAGTATCCCCCGCTCTAAAATATGCACACCCAATAACCCTTTCCTGCGCTACGTCGAGAACATCTATAACAATTCGCAGAATCAACAACTGATTTTTGCCATTTTAGACAATGGGGTGGAAACCATGGCCATTGCTCGCAATTGTATGCGCGCCCGCTGGGCTCAACGGGTCATCAATATTGGTTGGATTATTGCCAATCAAGACTTGCTGTCCACCGTTCGATTGCAGGATTTACCTGCGCGCATAAAGAAATCGTTAAACTTTAATAAACCACCAACAACGCAATGAGTGAGCGTGTACAGCAACAGAATCAATCTAAATCATTTGGGTTGTTGGGCCAAAGTGGTGTGGCATTGGCTGATATTTTGGCAAACAGCGTTGCAGTGATTCTGATCTTAATTGCCGTAACGCTCACCGTTCAACAAAAAAAAGCGCAAGATGAATTAGAACAAAATGCGGACATCACCACTATTTTAGCGAGACAGTTAGCAACCAGCGTTGTGTTCAACGATTTGCCAACCAGCCCCCCTGCTCGATTACACGACTATCACTCATGCGAGATTCCGCATGACTGCAATCCCTATTTGTATCCGATCATTGAAATGCACGATGGCTATATCCGTATTTTTAATAACAATACCAAAATTTATCGTAATGAACTGCTACGAAAAGAGAATGCCTTTGACTTATACATCAAAAATTTACGTCCTGAAGAAATATTAAATTTGCGTTTAGACGTCTATTCTGTGAGTGAATACTACCTGACATTGGGCATTTTGAAAGAACATAATGCCAGTCCCAGACATTGGCACTACCTTGGTGAAAGTGTGCCACCATTGAAAAATCAAATACTTAATGAAGAACGCATTGCCGGACATCAACAAGACCAAAGTTCAGAAGGTTTGGATGAGGGTCAAAGCAACAGTGACAGTGAGGGCAGCAATGATTCAGAAAGTTCAAGCCGCTCAAACCAACAAAGCCAGGGTCAAACGCCTTCACAAATGCCCGAAGGAACCGAATTGGCCGATTCTGAATCTCGGCAGTCTCTGCAGTATGATAGCCTTCTGCCGCCAGCCGATGGCGGGGCATCCAATGAAGTCTCTGAAAATGCCCAAGAACAACCTGGCGGACCAACTGAATCCGAATCGTCTCAAAGCAACAAAACTCCCACGACTTTATTTGAAGCCTTAACGGGTATGATGGCAGAATCTCAAGGCCTTACCCCTCCTGAGCAAAGTGGTCAAGGTTCATCGGGCAAACGATCGATGCGTGTTCACGTCCCCAATGCTGGAAAATCAACTGGAAACGAAGGCAAATCCTCCGACAGTGTTAATTTACCTGCCGATGAATATCACCGTGTTGTGATTGCCTACATTCTGACAATGCTTGAACAAGCACACATTCAAAAAACTTTGGCACTCCCTCAAGCGAGAGAATGGCTGGCGCAGCTCGCTCAAAGCCCAGAGAGCATCCAACAACTGCCCTTGTATCCGCTGATTGATTCATTAGCGATGATCTTTGATCATGGGCATGAAGCCCGATCTTCAACATTGCAAAAAACCGTTATTGACGCAAGCTTGAGAGATAATCAACTGCAAATTCCCTATAACGTTGCCTACCCTGCACCTGTTATAAAAACCTATAACACCCCTGTTTGGTTAGACAAACTGACTCAAGCCCAAAACGTTCAACCAGCGTTGTTAATGCGACTGTATCCCAGTCTATTTAAAGGCGAAGTTTTAGAATTTCCCGAAGGTTATACGGTTATTGTCCATCCTGATGAAGCTGCTAGAACCATTGCTCAATGGCGACCCATTGCTGTACTCGATGCCCAATTAAATGACATCAGTTTAGGATTTGTTTATGCCTCAATAGCCAATGAGCAACTGGTGATTCACGCAGGCGAAAACCAATTGTTATTGAATAAATTTCCCATTTCAGATCCACAAATCAGTGCCAAAGACAACACCGAAATTCTCACGCCCATACTATGGCTGTTTGGATTATTTACCCTCTTGGTATTACTGTCAAGAATGCGTATTCGAACTCGACGAGAATCCCTCAAATCCATTTAGCCATGAGCCAAAATCGCGTCATTGCCCTCATTCTGTTTATTGTCATTACTTTGGCATTAGTCTGGTGGCGTTGGGTTTATTTGTCCCCGCAGCAACTCGATTTAGTCACCGTTGTTGAAACAGACCAACCGGCTGTCGTCAGCCCCATGGATGAGGTTCTCAAAAAGCATATCAACTTGCTGACCCATACCCAGACTTTATTGCAGCAATTTAAACGCCCCAGTGAATCCATCACTTTAAAACCGCTGTGGATTGACCGTTGTGAGGTTACGCAAAGAGACTTTCGCCAATTTGCCACTTGGCGAGCGGCTCAGGTCATTCCGCCAAATGCCCATCCAGCAACCCCCCAGCGATGGGCGTATAAAAGTCAATCAGAAAATCATCGCATACTCGGACAACTGAGCATGCCTGCAGGTGGATTAAGTTATTTAGATGGTTGGGCGTATTGCCATGCTGCTGGCGGTCGCTTACCAAGCAGTCAGGAGTTTGAAGCAATCAGTGCAGGCAAGGAACAACGTTTATATCCTTGGGGCAATACACTGGTTGACGATGCTTGGCCCTATAAGGACCCTTCTTTGAACGTTGCCCAAGTGTGCGGTTCGCATCCAGCAACTGATACACCCGAAGGCATCCATGATTTAGGCAACAATGTTTTAGAATGGACGACAAACAACGACCAAGCTGTGTTGATGGGTGGCAATGCCTACCATCGCCCTTTGGCATTAAATGCCATCAACCTTATCAGGCGTTCAGCACCTGTGGATTTTCGTTCGCAATACACAGGTTTTCGTTGCGTCTATGACCGAACCCAACAAGCCAATTTAGATTCGCTGCCTTTGCCGTGGGGGAGCCAGCCAAAAATTGCCAGTATAGATGCTTCAACATTGACAATCGGTCCACCCAAATCTGCTAAAATTCCCGCATTATTATTGCATTTAAAGGATGATCAACTCAAATCGATCCAAAACTTTTCCATCATCCCGACACGCTTAAATTTAAAAGTGATGCGTTATGAAGTCACGGTGGCATCGTACACTAAATTCTTACGCGACCCATTGGTGCGATTCGGTTTTTATAATCACCCACAACAACCCGTCAACATGGCCCATGATCCCGTCCGATGGGACACACAGCAACAAAATCCAAGTCATCCTGTGACCAACATCACGTGGTGGAATGCCTGGTCATTTGCCAAATGGGTGGGCGGGCGACTGCCAACAGCCCCTGAATGGACGGCGCTTGCGGGCGCACATTCCACGCGTTTCCCCTATGGAAACCAATACCAACCCCTAGCCTCTGTGGACAGAAATCGCATAGACAGCCAATGGCAATCCTTAGAAGTCATCGCCTCAAATGATGACAGCAAACACGCAATCAAAGGTTTTGCTGGTAATGTTGCCGAATGGACCAGCACATCGCTATTGCGCGGCAATGCTTTTACCTTGGTCATCAAGGGTGGCAGTTTCTTCATGCCTGAAGAAGGCGGAGAAATCGGTCAAAGTGGCGAAGCACCGCCAAATTATAAAAATGCAGACTTGGGTTTCCGGGTGGTTTTTCCGAATTAGAATGGCCAATCAATTCGCACCACAAATCCGAGTAATATCTAAAATAATCTAACGCTTGTTTAAGAATTTCAGTCCCTGATAAAGTAGAATGCCCCTTTATTATTAAATTTCCGCTACCGCATATAAAACCATGACTATTTTTGAAAAAGCACTGACATTCGACGATGTCTTGCTTGTCCCCGCTTACTCCAACATACTGCCCAAATCAGTCAATTTAGAGTCTCATATTACGTCATCTATGCGCTTAAAGATCCCTTTATTATCTGCCGCCATGGACACAGTCACAGAGCACAAATTGGCCATTGCTTTGGCGCAGGAAGGCGGTATTGGTATCATCCACAAAAACCTTTCGATCAAAGATCAAGCGCTTGAGGTGTCCAAAGTCAAAAAACATGAAAGTGGTATCATTCGCAATCCAATTACCATCACCACTGAGCAAACCATAGGCGATGCGCTACGCCTTAGCAAGCTTAATGGTATCTCTGCCATGCCAGTGGTGGAGGGTAAAAAATTAATTGGGATCGTTACAGGCCGAGACATGCGCTTTGCCACCCAATTGTCCGATTCAATCGAGACGGTAATGACCAGTCAACCAAACCTCATCACCATTCAAGAAAAAGCGGTTCAACGCGACACAGTGGTCGGGTTACTCCATAAACACCGTATTGAGCGCCTTCTTGTGGTCAACGAATCGCACGAGCTTCAAGGGATGGTCACCGTTCGTGACATTGAAAAGTCATCGACTTATCCCCAAGCCAGTAAGGATGAACACCAACGATTATTGGTTGGTGCGGCGGTTGGTACTGGGCAGGACATCAATAAACGCGTTGAAGCCCTCATTGAAGCCCATGTCGATGTTCTGGTCGTTGACACAGCACACGGCCATTCCCAAGGCGTGATTAACAAAGTACGTTGGATCAAAACCCATTATCCCCATACCCAAGTCATTGCTGGTAACATCGCGACCCAAGAGGCAGCACTGGCATTGCAAGAAGCCGGTGCAGATGCGGTCAAAGTTGGCATCGGTCCTGGCTCAATTTGCACCACCCGCATCATTGCAGGCATTGGCGTCCCACAAGTGACCGCCATTTTGGATGTGGTTCAAGCCCTAAAAGACTCGCCTGTAAAAGTCATTGCTGATGGTGGCATGCGCTTTTCAGGGGACATTGCCAAAGCATTGGCTTGTGGTGCGGATGCGGTCATGATGGGCAGTATTTTTGCTGGCACCGATGAAGCGCCAGGCGAAATTGAATATTATCAAGGCCGTGCCTATAAATCATATAGAGGTATGGGCTCTCTGGGCGCTATGCGTGAGCAACATGGCTCAAGTGATCGCTATTTTCAAGCTGAAATCGAAGCCGATAAATACGTTCCCGAAGGCATTGAAGGTCGAGTGCCTTATAAAGGCGCCATCAGCCCCATCATTCATCAGCTGGCAGGTGGACTGCGCTCTAGTATGGGTTACTGCGGTGCTAAAGATCTAAGGACATTTAACAAGAACGCTAAGTTTATAACCGTCACCCATGCTGGCATGACCGAAAGTCACATCCATGATGTTTCAATTACCAAGCAAGCTCCTAATTACCGCATTTAGGGACTGATTTTGTTGAATTTGTTGCGCACATCACGTTCATCATTGTATTTATGAGTGAACCTCACAAAATACTCATTTTAGATTTTGGGTCGCAATTTACCCAACTCATCGCTCGACGCATTCGAGAAATTGGCACCTATTGCGAAATTTATGCCTGCGATACAAACATCAAAGCCATCAAAGCATTTCGCCCAAAAGGTATCATTCTCTCAGGTGGGCCCAATTCAACTTATGCTGAGAACGCCCCTCAGGCAACAGCGGAACTATTTGAGCTTAACATCCCCATTCTTGGCATCTGCTATGGCATGCAATGGATCGCGCAGCATTTTGGCGGCACTGTTCAAAAGAGTGCCAAGCACGAATACGGATATGCCCAAGTAAGAGCGCATGGACACACGCCTCTGTTGAATGACATACAAGACAACATTAATGAGCTGGGGCATGGATTATTAGATGTTTGGATGAGCCACGGCGATCAAGTGAGCACTCTACCAGAATCCTTTATCCGCATGAACTCTACGCCCAACTGCCCTATTGCAGGTATGGCAAATGTCGCTGCCCAAATTTATGCCATTCAATTCCACCCAGAGGTCACCCACACCACTCAAGGACAAGCCATCTTAAGCCGATTTGTATCAGGCATATGTCAGTGCGACAATCAATGGGTTGCCAATAATATCATTGATGAAGCCGTGGCTTCAATTCAACAACAAGTGGGTCAAGCAGGCAATGTTTTGTTGGCCTTATCTGGTGGGGTTGATTCTTCTGTCTGCGCATTACTACTCCATCGCGCCATTGGCAATCGTTTACACTGTGTTTTTGTCGATAATGGCTTATTACGACTGAATGAAGGCGATGAAGTCATGGCGCTTTTTTCGGATAAATTAGGACTAAACGTCCTAAGAATCAATGCCCAAGACCAATTTTTTAGAGCGTTGAAGGACGTTGACGAACCCGAGGAAAAACGTAAAATCATCGGCAATCAATTCATTAAAGTGTTTGAACAACAAGCTGCAATACGACCCAATATAGACTGGCTAGCACAAGGCACGATTTATCCTGATGTCATTGAGTCCGCCGCCGCCAAACATGGCAAAGCCAAGGTCATTAAATCACACCACAATGTGGGCGGATTACCCAGCACCATGAAACTTAAACTGATTGAGCCATTGCGAGCCTTATTCAAAGACGAAGTTCGCAAAATTGGTTTAATGCTGGGTTTGAACACCCAGCTGCTCCATCGTCACCCCTTCCCAGGTCCAGGTTTGGGCGTCCGTATTTTGGGACAAGTGACCGAGGAATATGCCCGCATTCTGCGCCAAGGGGATGCCATTTTCATTGAGGAATTGCGCCGTGCAGATTGGTACGATAAAGTTTCACAAGCCTTTGTGGTATTCCTTCCGGTCAAAACCGTAGGCGTGGTCGGTGATGCACGTCGTTACGGATATGTATTAGCATTGCGCGCCGTTCAAACCCCCGATTTCATGACGGCCAAGTGGGCAGACTTACCAACCACAATGCTCAGCACCGTGTCGAACCGCATCATTAACGAAGTGCCCGAGATTTCACGTGTGGTTTACGACATCTCTGGCAAACCACCTGCCACCATTGAATGGGAATAGTCAAATAATTGTAAGTACCTGATATATAAAGAATTGAGCGATTTAAATCGGTTAAAAATGCTCATTTAAAATTGTGGTTTTAACTTGTATTTCGTCTATAATATTAGATTGTAGGAAACATTAACATTTCAGTGGCTATAACTTACTTTTTATCTTTAGTCTCTCAAGGCGTAATAAGGAATCACAGCAACTATTTCCGAAAATGGAAACAAGCATGCAAGTAAATTTGCCCAGATTTTTTCGTTTGAATCACATGCTGAAATGAAAATGAAATTTAATCGAGCGTAAATAGTTGAATAATGAACGAATGATCCATTAAATAAAATAAACGTCCATCTAAAGCCTTTGCATTAAAGCTGGAATGCGAAAAGGTGCGAAGATAAAAAGTAGGAAAAAACAGTGAATATTGAACAAGCTAAAAAAATCATTATCCAAGCCATTTCAGAGACACTCCAAGGTAAGGCTGAAGTGACTGAAGAAATGCAGCTGATTGGTGGTGAATCCTTACTTGACTCTATGAAGTTAGTCGAAGTATGTCTTTTATTGGAAGACTTGGCTGACGACCATGGATTTGAGTTTGATTGGACTTCAGAAGCTGCCATGTCAAAATCTCGCAGTATGTTCCGCAGCGTTGCCACGCTCGCTGAAGAATTCGCTCATCAATCAGTGTCATCATGATCATTGTGACTGGCGCCAGTCGAGGGCTGGGTAAGGCAATTTCTGAACGCCTAGTTGATAATGGTGAGAAAGTTATTGGTATAGCGAGATCGATTGAAGATGTTGAATTTGAAGCCGTACAATGTGATGTCAGTTGCTACGTATCAGTAAAGAATGCTGTGCGTAAGGTAAAGCAGATGAATACGCCAGTAAAGGCATTCATAAATGCGGCCGGTGTAGCCTCAATGAATTTGGCTTTGACCACTGATGAATCAACCGTTCAGAAACTCATTCAAACAAACCTGGTTGGAACAATCTATTGCTGTCAATTATTTGCCCCACTAATGTTGCGACAAAAACAGGGATGTTTTATTAATTTTTCCACGATTGCTGTTGCGCTTGCCCTAAAAGGTGAATCTGTTTACGCGGCATCTAAAGCAGGGGTTGAAGTCTTTTCGCGCACCTTTGCACGAGAAGTGGCAGATTTTAATGTTCGTGTAAATTGTATCGCGCCAGGGCCGATCCGAACTGACTTACTGAGGGGTATTACAGACGCACAGATTGATAAAATCACATCTCAACAAGTTATGCCTAAACAATTCCAAAAGTCAGATGTGTGCGACCTTGTGGAACTATTACTTGATGAGAAAGCATCTTCATTGAGTGGGCAGGTGCTCAATGTTGGTGGCGTTTAATGGACATTTTAGAACAGTTAAAAGAACGCTGGAAGGGTATTGATTACCCTTTTTTGGTGCACGCCACAGGTGAGTTACGTTTTAATGAAATAACGGCGCTAGACTCAGTCGATCTCTCTGAAGTAAAAAGTGGCGATGTTGTGGCACTAATTGGTGATTTCGATCCCCAATCCATACTAACACTATTGCAACTCATTGACAAAAACGTCATCCTCGTCCCATTAACGACTGATACTAAATCGCAACACTCATACTTTTTTGATGCGGCATTGATAGACGTTGTGATTGAAGGTGACTCTGTACAGCGATTAAACCATCATCGGAAACATCCATTCATTGAGCAACTGAGAGCGCAACAACATGGGGGATTAGTTCTATTTTCAACTGGAACAACGGGTCGTCCTAAAGCGATTTTACATGACTTAACTTTATTCATGCAAAGATTCGAAACGGTTCGCCCAACGCTGAAAACAATCAATTTTTTGCTTTTTGATCACATTGGTGGTTTAAATACTTTGCTTCACACACTGTTTAACAAAGGCACTGTGGTCGCACCCAAGTCCCGTCGTGTTGAAGATATCTTAACAACGTGTGCAGAACATAACATAGAAGTGCTACCAACGACACCAACATTTCTTCGAATGATGCTAATGAGTGGGCTCATACCAAATAATTTCCCCAAATCTCTACGCATCATTAGCTATGGAACTGAGCGAATGGATCAGCCCACATTAGATGCCCTTTGTGAATTATTACCGAATGTCGATTTTAGACAAACCTTTGGTATGTCTGAGTTGGGTATTGTTCGTGTAAAAAGTGAATCTCGCAGCAGTTTGTTTATGCAAATTGGAGGTGAGGGCGTGGAGACGAGGGTCGTTGATCAGGTATTAGAAATACGTTCTCAAACTAGAATGCTGGGTTATCTAAATGCTGATAGTCCTTTTGATGAAACAGGTTGGTATAACACAAAAGACATTGTGGAAGTGCGTGATGGATTCTACAAAGTGACCGGTCGAACTACAGAGGTCATCAATGTTGGTGGGCTTAAGTTTATGGCCTCTGAGGTTGAAAGAATCGCACTACAATTCAAAGGGGTAGAATTGGCCAAAGCGGAAGGCAAACCAAATCCAATAACAGGGCAGCATGTTGAACTCATTGTGCAATCGGCGCCAAATGCTGAGGTGGATAAGAACGCGTTAAAGGATTACTTAAGTGCGCAATTACCAATGCACATGTTACCAAAACGCCTAAGAGTGTCCCAAGTGGCGGTTGGCCATCGGTTTAAAAGGCAATAAATATGAAAATAAAAGATCATTTTTTAATACTCCCATCGACCAGTCTCGATGTTAGCCAAATACTCATTGATTCAGGGGCCAGCAGCGAAGATGCTTTGAAAACAATAGGCATAACGGGCATCTCGAGTATTCGTTACGCCCATCCAAAGTTGTTGACAGAGTTTGTTTTTGATGGTTTGACAATGATTGATAAAAACCACGATCAAATCTTCGCAAATGTTGATGCAATAATTGTTGTGTCGCAGTCATACGATCAAAGAATTCCTTCTATAAGTACTCGAATTCAAAGCAAGTTTCATATTCGCTCAGATGCGTTCTGTATCGATGTTATGGATGGCTGCTCTGGTTACATCAAAGCACTCAGTTTGGCGTCAATGTTAGAACAAAGCGGCTTTAAAAAAATTCTTATCATCGCTGGCGATTTAAATTCCATGATGACTGCTAAAGCGGACACTGGGACTAAAATTCTATTTGGCGACGGCATTTCAATTTCCATCCTTGAAGCCGATGAATCGGAATTGGATACACGAATTTATAATAACGGGGACCAAGATAGTGTCATTTCATGTTCGACCAGCGAAAATTTGATGACCATGAATGGTTTTGAAGTGTTTAGATTTACGCGGAATGTGGTGCCTTCAATGATCAACTCGTACCTCAATGATTGCGGGCAATCGCTAGAAAATTATGAGCTTGTCGCCCTTCATCAAGCCAGTAAACTTGTTGTATCATCTATATGTGCTTCGCTTAAATATAAAAACACTTTATGCGACGATTATTCTTGTGGAACCATCGGAAATCTCGGCGCTGGCAGTATTGGCGCTTGGTTATCTGAAATTAAGGATCTTGATAAAAAAGGCCCTTTGAAAATGTTAGCGGTTGGGTTTGGTTCAGGTCTTTCGTGGGGGTTAGCGTCTGCTATAATTGATATTCAAAGAAATGAGGTGATCTATGTCTAAAGTAAGTTTTAAGGATTTTTCAAGTAGTTTTGCAGAGGAGCTTAACATCGATCGTGCGCTTGATCCTACAACCCAATTAAAGGACTTAACTGAATTCGACAGTGCTGGTAAAATTTATATAAGCCTCATCATTGAAGAGCTTTTTGGCTTCCAGATAGAGCATAAAATACTCAATGAGTGCGAGTCTTTAAAAGATCTATATGACTACTGCTGCAAGCAATAATATGGTGCGTATATGATTCAAGCATCCCTGAGAAGTATTGCGCTTGATGATATACAACTTTTGCGCTTTTGGAGAAATCTTGATCATGTAAGGCGTCAAATGATTTTGACGAGATACATTGACAGAAATGAGCAACGTCATTGGTTTGAGACATCAAATGAAAACTTGGTGCGCTATTTCATTTACTCACTCGATACGCATGATGTGGGATGTGCCAATCTTCTCAATATAAATCAAACCGAGAAATCATTTGAAGGTGGTATTTTTTGTGGCGATACCACTTACCTAAATCACTGGGTCAATATTTGGGCTTGTATTAAGATTTACGACTACGGCTTTTTTGAGCTTGGTTTGGAGAAATCATTCGCTAAAGTATTGAAGGATAATTTACCGGCATTAAAATTAAATAAGTCTTTGGGCTATCAATTTATCAAAGATATTGATCAAAACATCGGCTGGTATGTATTGACCCGAGATGATTACATTCAATCAACAGTGAAAATAAAACGATACTTACGCGAATTCGCAAAACAAACTTTGTGATTAGCTTTTATGTATGATGCGACATTATTTTGCCCTATGATGGACTGAATGGTCGATTGAATAACCACTTAAGAAAACGTCGTCGTTTTGACATTCAGTATGCATCAAAGCATTCATTTCAAGGCGTCTTGGCCGATAATTGGGTCATACGAGATGACGCGTGCGATAAAGATACTTCGTACAGTAATAATCGCTTTTTAAATCTTTTTCTTTATGGGTCGATTTTAATTCCCTTCTTTTATAAATAAATCTGGGAAAAGCAATGAATTCATGAACAAGATTGCATTGTTATTTTCCCGTCATTCAAGGATAATGAGCCCGTACTATAGGTACATATACTTACCATTACAATTATTTAGCCATGCAACACCACCAATCGCTTGTTTTAAATCAGCAACTGCCCAAAGGCAGCCGAGTTGGCATTGTTTGGTCGCGTTTTAATGAAGCATTAACATCGTCTTTAAAAGACCACGCACTCAGGACGCTCATCGAAGCAGGTGCTGAGGCAGATTCAGTCATCATTCAAGCGGTTCCTGGTTCAGCAGAATTGCCCCTGTCTTGTCAAAAATTGCTTAAAAACCATGATTTAGATGGGGTTATTGCCATAGGCGTGGTGATAAAAGGAGAAACGCTGCATTTTGAATATGTTTGTAACATGACCGCCTATGGCATTATGCAAGTGCAATTAGCCTGTGAAAAACCCATTGCTTTTTGTGTCCTCACCACCCAATCTTACGAGCAAGCCTTAGCAAGAGCTGGGACGCATAACAATAAGGGAGAAGAAGCAGCCATAACGTTGGTTGAATTGCTACAACCCACTGCCTCATAATTTCATATGTCTGAAAGCACCTCTCGGTTTTTATCACGACAAAGAATCGTTCAAGCGCTGTACCAATGGGAGATCAGCCAAGACAGCATTCAATCAATTTCTGCGCAATTCACCACCGATTTTGATCGAATGAACGGTGCTGACAAAGTTTTTTTTACCCAGAGATTGCATGCCATTCATCGATTGATTGAAAACATTGATGAAAAAATCAACGGCAAATTAGCGCGAACCAAGTATCACCTCAGTGAAATAGATTACGCCACCTTACGCTTAGCAACCTATGAGCTTCTTTATACAACAGATGTGCCCAAGAACGTTGCCATAGATCAAGCCATAGAAGTCACCAGAGTATTTGGCAGCTTAGAAAATACAGGATTTATCAACGCCATGCTTGAGAGCATCATTCAAACTCATGATCACCCTTAAAATCTTATTTGGTTCAATTCTGATTGTCGTCGCCATCCTGCTCGTTAGTCGTGACGAGGGCATAACCGAGCAAGCACCTCAATCGGTCGCTCAAAAACAATTCAGAGTATCCTCAATGACCACCTTTTACCTGTCTGACACCAGTCGTTTGGTACTTCAAAGTCCATTCAGTGAATATGACGCTTTGAACCAATCATTTGTCTTAGAACAGCCAGCGATCGTCCATCAAAATGCGGATAAATCTACGGTCACCTTAACATCACAAATAGGCATTCTTTCAGACAAAAACAATCAAATTGCGTTTAAAGAGAAAGTATGGATAGAAACATTTGGTAAGTACGCCAATACAGTAAAAACGGCTTTTTTGATGCTTGATTTATCGACCAACCAAGCCAGAAATAATGTCCAGAACACTATTTCTGGAGCCTGGGGTCAGACCACAGGTGAAAATCTATTACTCAGTTTGGATGACAATACTCTGAATTTACAGAATGTTGCATCAACGATAAATGCCCAGACACAGAAATGATTGGAATCTCTTGTAAAATGAAAACTTATTTCAAACTCTTTATGATCAGTCTTATATTTGGTTGGGTACCAGCATATGCGGCAGACACAGCTCAATCAACCCAAACCATTAAAATAGAGGCCAATAATCTCAAGATTTCGAAAGATGGCAATGAAATCATTTATAAGGGTAATGTGATTGCCATCCGAGATAATGTCACCATTCATGCAGATCAAATCAAAGTGATCAGTGATAATGATGAAATCCAAACCATTCACGCAACGGGCACACCAGCCACCCTGTATAAAAATGATCCCATTGAGCCCTTTAATTCAAGCGCCTCACTCATTATATGGCATGCTAAATCCGATAAATTGACCATGAAAGGCAAGGCCAAAGCACAACAGAAAGACAACCACTTGCAAAGTGAAACGATTATTTATAACCTAAATGACAATGTACTCGAAGCAGGTGGCGGAAATTCGCGCGTCATAACAACCATCAATCCTGAACAAGAACAATGATCAGCACTTTAACAGCCGAACATCTTGCCAAATCCTATCAGAGTAAAAAAGCCGTAAGCGATGTATCCCTCAAAGTTAACAGTGGTCAGATCGTCAGTTTATTGGGCCCGAATGGCGCAGGCAAAACAACGACATTCTATATAATCTCAGGGCTGATTCAGCCCGACGAAGGAACAATCTTCTTAGATCAAGCAGATATCTCAAATTTTCCTATACATAAGCGGGCTCAACTGGGTATTGGCTATTTGCCACAAGAAGTTTCAATATTTAGAGGATTAAGTGTTTATGACAACCTCATCGCTGTCTTAGAGTTCACGGCATTGTCAAAACAACAACAGCAGAAAAAGGCCAATTTGTTATTATCCGAATTTAATTTAGAGCACGTCAAAGATACGCTCGGACTCCAACTTTCAGGTGGCGAAAGACGACGGGTAGAAATTGCTCGAGCTTTGGCGACTGAACCCAAATTCATCCTATTGGATGAACCTTTTGCAGGCGTTGATCCCATCTCTGTGGGTGAGACCAAAGCGCTTATTCAAGCCGTCGCCAAAAAAAATATTGGGATCATTATTACCGATCATAACGTCCGGGAAACTTTGAGTATTTGTGATTTGGCTTATATACTCAACCAGGGTGAACTGATTGCCACAGGGACGCCTAAAACCATCATTGAACATCCTCAGGTCAAGCAGGCTTATTTGGGTAATGACTTCAATCTTTAAAGCAAAATCATATTCAAATGCCAAATGAACGAATACGATGGCCTCATGCCAAATAATTGAGTAATTCCCGTGCAGTCTTTTTTTCAACGCTTTTTATCAAATCATGTCTTAGCCAATTTCTTTTTTGTATTGGTTATCTTTATTGGGGCCGTCACCTATCAAACATTACCAAGACAACAAGATCCAACCATCAACTTTAACTGGGTCAGCATCACCACAGTTTTACCGGGCGCCTCGGCTCAGATCATTGAGGAAAAAGTCACACAACCATTAGAAGAGGGTTTAGAGAACGTTGGTGACATTAAATTTGTGACCAGCTACAATCGGCAAAATGTTTCCGCCATAGTCATTCGTTTTAACGACATCAGCGAAGATGATTTTGATACTCGCATCCAGGATGTCCGGCGAATCATGCAGAGTAAGCGAGCCGAACTGCCGAGCGAAGCCTCTGATCCTGAAGTGATTGAAATAACCAGCTCTAATGGTTTTCCAAGCGCTTTTGTCGTCATTACCAGTCCAAACAATGACGAAAAACTCCGTTTAGCTGCCAAACAGTTGCGACGGGAGCTGAATCGTCTAAAGCGCGTTGATAGTGTCAATGAAGCCGCACTGACTGATCCACAAATCACCATTGCATTTAAGCCAGAGAAATTGGTTCAATATCAACTCTCAATAAACGATTTGATAACGTCCATACGTCAAGCTGTGCAAGATGTTGCCGCAGGTGACGTTGACATCAAAAATCAATCTTGGTTGGTGATCCTGCAAGGTGAAACACAGAATATTCAGAATCTTGCCAATATACCCATACAAACGCCACGAGGAGAGATACCTCTGTCGGTTATAGCGGACGTTTCGCGCAATCAAGCTGAACCAAGCACCTTGGTTGAATACGAAGGCAAACCAGCTGTCATGCTTTCAGTCTTAAAGAAGGAAAATGAGAATACCTTGCAATTGGTTGAGCAGATAGGGGCAATCGTTGACGAAAAAAATAGCATAGCAAAAGATGGCATTCAATATTATCTTGCTGATGATCAAACCGACGTTACACGCAAAGCGCTCAATGTCATGCAAAGTAATTTTGCCATTGGTTTGGTGTTCGTGCTTCTGGTCACCTGGTTGTTTCTTGGTTTTAGAATAGCGCTCATGACCACTATTGGCATCCCATTCACCGTCGCTGGTACGATTTGGATCATCGGCCAATTAGGGTTCACCTTAAATACCATGGTCTTTTTAGGGATGGTTATTGCCCTTGGCATGATGGTTGATGATGCAGTGGTGGTGGTTGAATCCATCTACTATAAAATGCAACAAAAAGTGAAAACGACCACCGCTGTGATCGATGGTATCAAAGAGGTCATAGCCCCAGTTTCTACGTCAGTATTAACCACAATTTCAGCCTTCCTGCCCCTTATGTTGCTGCCCGGTTTATTAGGGAAATTTATGTTGGTTGTCCCACTGGTTGTGACCATTGCCTTACTCGTTTCACTCATCGAAGCCTATTGGCTTTTGCCCTCTCACGTGATGATGATGAACATGGATCAAACCAAAGAAGGTCGCGTAGCGCGCTACCGTAAATCTTTCCTGCATGGTTTAAGAAACAAATACGCCAAAATATTGCTCAAAATCATGCGTTACCCCAAAATCACCATAATGCTATTTATACTGTTGGCAATTGGGGTATTTGGCGGCGGAGCGGCTGGTATCGCATCGGGCTACCTCAAGGTGGACTTTTTTGCCAATGATCCACTGCGTTTGTTTTATGTCAATGTCAAAATGCCCAGCGGCACACCCTTAGACAAAACCATGCAAAAAGTCGCCGAAGTTGAAACCATTGTACGCCGCACCATCAACAAAGCAGAAAGACGATCCATTGTGGCTTATGCTGGCCAGGCTTTTACCGAAACGGCACCGGTTTACGGCAAGCATTATGGGCAAATCTTAGTCAGTTTAAAACCCAAACAAGCCGATTTTCTCTCAATTGATGAATTGGTCAAACAGCTAACCAAAGAAGTAGCGGTGGTTGAAGAAGGCACGCAAGAACTAAACTTTCTAACACTGGCGGGCGGTCCACCTGCCGGCAAAGCCATCAATATGAAAATACTCGGTGATGATTACGACCGCATACGCAGTGCAGCAGACCAACTGAAGCGTATTATGCGCAATGACCCAGACTATCTCAACGTTGACGATGATGATACGCCAGGCACTTGGGGATTGAATGTGCAAATTGACTATGCAAAAGCACGTTTGTACAACATCCAGCCACAACAAATTTCACAATTCATTGTGGCTCTGGTTGATGGTGTCATCATTGCCCAAACACTGATCGATAATGAATACATTGACATTCGATTAAAAGCTCAAAACGATCCAAATAGTGAAGACATCACAGATTATATTCTTTCAAAAAACATAATCTCTCCAAGTGGTGCCATCGTCCCCATCCGCTCGCTGGTCAAAACTAAAACTGAAATTGTTCGGGGCAATATATTGCACTATAATTTTCAGAAGTCAATCACGCTTTCTGCAGATATAGTGACCAGTCGTACTGATACTCTTGCTGCCAATAATAAACTGACGAACCATTGGAAAAAAATCAATGCCCAATTCCCAGATTTGAGCATTGATTCATCGGGGCAGTTTGATGACATTAATGAAAGCTTGGCCACATTGCCCATTTTATTTCTTTATGGTTTGGCGCTTATGTATCTGATTTTAGGGACTCAATTTAGAAGCTATATTCAACCACTCGTGGTCTTTACAGCCATTCCATTGGCGTTTATTGGCGTCGTTATAGGCTTGTTGATCACCAGAAACATCATCAGCGTTTATACACTTATTGGTTCTGTTGCGCTGTCGGGCATTGCCGTTAATGCCGCCATTGTCATGGTTGCAACCGCCAACGCCAATCAAGCTGCGGGAATGATCCGCAGCCATGCCATTTTTTATGCCGCCAAAAGACGCATTGTACCCATCCTCATTACTTCATCTACCACAGTGGCTGGACTGATGGCATTGGCCATAGGGGTGGGCGGAAAATCGTTATTATGGGGGCCCATCGCCTCTGTTATTGTCTCGGGGGTATTCTTCTCGGGCACATTGTCTTTGCTGGTCATTCCAATCATCTACATCTGCTATGAAAAAATGCGGTTTTTTCGCTGGCCGAGATTAAAGAAAGCCAGTGGCTAAAGACAAAATCCCCCAAGTTTATTCAATAATTTTACACATTGTTAAAATCTAACCAATCAGCTGATTTCGTTGAATTATCCACAGAGTTATCCACAGAACCTTCTCGTCAAAATGCTTATATTTTTCATTGAATTTTTTTTATAAACAATTGATTTTCATAAATATAGTGGAATAATTGAGGTTTTTAAGTGATTATTAGCATTTTGATCCGCTATAAGTTATCAACAAATCACATAACTCGTTGATTAAAGGCAATATTACGCATAGGCAGCATCATTTTATGGATCAATAGCAAAGCCTAAGCACCGGATCTTGAGCAACGATTTTCAAATGCATAAAAATGACAATCTTAGCTGGATGACTCAATAAGAAGAATGTGCTATTATTTTAAAATCATCGTTCTTTGTACAGTCATACCATGTTATTAATGAGGGCTGGACTCAATGTTGCTGACAAAATATCAATCACATAATAATGATCAAACATTCGGGCATAAAAACGCTTAGATCATATTTTTACAATCAAGCACCGAATGGAGTGAACATATATAATTAAACGTCGTATGATTGATCAAATGGTCATTGAAGCAAAACGTCATTTGACCCACTGCTATGCAATAAGTCCAAGATTTTTTCCATAAGACAATAAATATCGAACATATACCTTCAAACTATGATGAATGCCGTTAGTCAAACTCTGTACGACAAACTTTGGGATCGACATGTTGTTGAATCTATGGATACCGACAATGCTTTGATTTACATTGATCGACACCTGATACACGAGGTTACCTCTCCCCAAGCATTTGAGGGATTACAGTTGGCCAATCGAAGCCCTTGGCGTACGAACGCCATCTTAGCGGTGCCTGACCATAATGTACCCACACGCGATCATCAAGCGGGGGCGCAAGGAATCCTTGAAAAAGTCTCCCGACTACAGGTTGAAACCTTGGATAAAAACACCCAAAAATATAAAATCAGACAAATCCCCTTAACCGATCTAAGACAAGGCATTGTTCACATCATTGGACCCGAACAGGGTTTTACACTGCCAGGCATGACTTTGGTCTGTGGCGATTCACATACATCAACACACGGTGCCTTGGGCTGTTTGGCCATGGGCATTGGTACTTCTGAAGTTGAACATGTTTTGGCTACCCAATGCTTGATTCAGAAAAAATTGAAGAACATGCTCATTGAGATTACTGGGCAACTGGTGCCTGGTGTCTATGCCAAAGACGTGATTCTCGCCATCATTGGTGAAATTGGTACAGCAGGGGGCACGGGCTATGCCATTGAATTTGCTGGTTCTGTGATCCGTGATATGAGCATCGAAGGCCGAATGACCATCTGTAATATGGCCATTGAAGCGGGCTCTCGAGCAGGGATGGTTGCCGTTGATGATCAAACCATCGAATACGTGAAATCAAAACCAGCAGCACCAAAAGGCGATCTTTGGCTTCAAGCAGAACAAGATTGGAGAACGCTCCATTCGGACCCCGAAGCGACATTTGATAAGGTTGTCACCATCGATGGCAGCAAGATAAAACCTCAAGTGAGCTGGGGCACTTCTCCTGAAATGGTCGTTTCAGTTGATGGACGCATCCCCTCCCCTCAGCAAGCGCAGTCCACAGGCAAAACTCAGTCCATTGAGCAAGCTCTGGCATACATGGATTTATCGGGTGATATGCCCGTTGTTGACATTCCCATCGATTATGTCTTTATTGGTTCTTGTACCAATGCACGCATTGAAGATTTGCGCGCTGCTGCAAAATATGTGACCAACAAGAAAATTGCCCCCTCCATTGAACGCGCCATTGTTGTGCCTGGATCTGGACTGGTCCGCCAACAAGCCGAACAAGAAGGATTGGATAAGCTATTCATTGACGCGGGTTTTGAATGGCGCGAGGCTGGTTGTTCAATGTGTTTGGGCATGAACGAAGACCAATTGCCTGAAGGCAAACATTGTGCCTCAACTTCAAATAGAAATTTTGAAGGGCGTCAGGGCAGAGGGGGGCGCACCCATTTGGTTAGCCCAGCCATGGCAGCCGCTGCAGCCGTTAATGGTCACTTTACTGACACGCGTCACTTATAATCGTTTGAACATTTGACAATACTGCTCTTAGAATTTAAACCTTTGTTGAACGATCAATCGTCAATCACTGAATAATATTTATTTAGTCTGGACTAATAATGCCTATTATTGAATTAGAACATGTCGTTTTTAAACGATCGACCAAAACCATTTTCAATCATCTGAATTTGAGCATTGATGACAATGGTATCACTGCGCTTATGGGACCCAGTGGTGTGGGCAAAACCACCCTGCTACAATTGATTACTGCTCAAATAAAGCCAGATTCAGGCACGGTCAGAGTATTGGGAGACGACATTCATAAATTGAAGCGCAAAGCGCTGTTTGAATTACGCAAAAAGATTGGCGTGCTTTTCCAAAATGGCGGCTTGTTGGGTGATCTAACCGTCTTTGAAAACGTGGCCTTGCCTCTGCAAGAAAACACCCGCTTAAATCAGTCTATGATTCGCAACCTGGTCTTAATGAAATTAGAAGTTGTTGGTTTAAGGGGCGTTTGCGACCAATATCCAAATGCACTCTCTGGCGGTATGGCACGACGGGTTTCCTTTGCACGGGCACTTGCTTTAGACCCACCCATTCTTCTGTTTGATGAACCCTTTGTTGGGCAAGACCCCATCAGCATGGGCATCTTGATGCGCCTCATTAAATCTTGCTCCAAAGCCATGGACACAACCTCTGTCGTGGTCTCACACGACGTAGAAGAAGTCCTCAGCATTTCTGACTATGTCTTTTTAATTTCTCAAGGCAATGTGGTCGATCAAGGCAAACCCGAGGCGCTTCGTTCAAATCAAACCGCCTACTCTGAACAATTTGTATTGGGCAAACCAGACGGTCCTGTCCCCTTTCATCAACCGACTCAGATTGAGTATATCAGCGATCTTATACAATGAATTGGATTCAAAGTATAGGCAAACTGGTGCTCGATGTCACCCAAACAACGGGCAAGATCTCGTTATTTGTTTGGCTTCTTTTGGCTTCGGGATTTAAAAGAAAGGGTTTCTTAAAGCTGTTAATCAAACAAATATTCAATACGGGGGTGCTTTCTTTACCGATCATCCTTGTTGCGGGTTTATTCGTCGGCATGGTCCTTGGCCTACAACTCTATTCCACGCTCGCAAGATTCGGGTCTGAAGAAGTGCTTGGTGTTGTCACAGCACTGTCGTTTTATCGAGAGCTGGGGCCTGTTTTAACCGCCATTTTATTCGCTGCTAGGGCAGGTTCTGCTTTGGCAACAGAAATTGGTGTGATGAAAACCACTCAACAATTAGCCGCCTTAGAAATGATGGCCATTGACCCCATGTATAGAATCTTTCATCCACGTTTATTGGCCAGTATTATTGTCATGCCCGCTCTGAATTTTATTTTTGTTGCCGTTGGGCTTATTGGATCTTGGTATATAGGGTCCTATGTACTAGGCATAGATGGCGCCTCCTTTTGGACACAAATACAAGACCAGGTTGATTGGGTTTCAGACGTATTAAATGGCACGGTCAAATCGTTTATTTTTGGTTGTATTTGTGCCATTTTGGCGCTTTTTTATGGTTATGATTGCCGACCCACAGTTGATGGCACCAGCTTGGCCACAACAAAAACCGTGGTTTACAGTTGCTTGCTGGTACTGGGGTCAAACGTCATTCTTACTGCAATTATGTTTTAATCTTATACGATTGATCAATTAACAGAGACTAAAACAGGCTCTTGCGCCAAGAAAGATTATAATATCACCCCTTATGAGACATTTATTATGAGTGAAAGAAAATTACAGGTTTGGGTCGGCTTATTTACAGTGCTTGTATTGGCATCATTGTTTTTCATTGCCATTAAGGGGAGCAATTTAAATGTATTTCAGTCATCAGACGGCTACAAACTCAATGTTTATTTTGGCGAAATCGGCGGCTTAAAAAAATCAGCCCCAGTCACTATGGCCGGTGTTGAAATAGGCCGAGTGGCTTCTATAGGATTAGACCCGTCAACTTTCCAAGCCAAGGTTGTACTGAACATTTATGAGCGTTATAACCAGTTACCACTGGATAGTTCGGCCAGCATCCTAACTTCAGGCATATTGGGTGAAAAATATATTGGCATCACGCCAGGGGGAGATACAGAGTCTTTACTGAATGGCGACACCATAGAGATCAGCCAGTCAGCTTTGGTACTGGAAAATCTCATTAGCACTTTTCTTAATAAATAAATTTCAATATGATCATCCGCAATCTCATCATAGTCCTCATGCTTTCCTTTTTTACGACGATTGCCCAAGCAGAGCAAACCGTCTTACGAGACTTGATGGCCAAACACACTCAAAATTTCTACGAAAACTTGGAGTTGGATAGAAATCATTATGACGATCAACCTCGTGAACTTAGAAAACTGGTTGAGCAACATTTTGATCATTTTTTTGATTGGCAGCGTATGTCACGTTTTGTGCTTGGAAAATATAGCCGAACGACGAATAAGGATGATATGGCCACCTTCACGCGAGAATTCAGAGAATTACTGCTGAACTCTTATGCGACTGTGATGCTTCGTTACAGTTTTAATCAATTTGTATTCCTACCAGAACGTTCTGGACGGCGTGAAGGCACTTATATATTAAAAACCATCACTAAGACGGGTACAAAAGACATTCCTATAGAATATTATGTAATCGCTTCAGAAACCGACAAAAAGATCATTGATGTTCGGGTAGAAGGTTTGAGTTTGCTCATTAACTACCGAAAAGCATTCGCCGAAGAAATACAAAATAAATCAGTTCAAGCCTTAATTGAAAACATTAAGACACGCAATAAAAAAATCCAATAAGATTGCGCTTACTTTACAAATTCTGCTTAATCCTCTAAGACTGCCACCGTCATATGGACATCATCGTCAATAACCAAACCATATTGTTAAAGGGCAATGCGACTTTTGAGTCACTGCACGATCTTGCGTTTCCACAACTCGTTGCAGGGCGCTATGATGTGGATTGGTCTCAAATACAAGAAATCGACAGTTTATTGTTTGGTTGGTTGATTGAATGGAAAAAACAGTGTTTGCAAAATGGCATCGTTCTACACTTTAAGGGAGAAAATGCGCGCATTCAAACATTGACCCATTTGTACAACCTCACCCCATTATTTGAAAATCATGAACAGTAGTATTGCAATTCAATTTTCACAAGTCGTCAAAAACTATCCCGATGTTCAGGCCTTAAAAAACATTAACTTTAATATTGAAGAAGGCAGTTTTTTTGGTCTTTTAGGTCCCAATGGCGCTGGTAAATCCACGCTGATTAACATTTTGGCTGGTTTGGTCAGAGCCAGCGAGGGCTCGGTGAGCGTATTCGGCAATGACGTGGTTGACGATTACCGCCAAACACGCCGTGATTTAGGCTTAGTGCCGCAAGAACTCATCAGTGATGGGTTCTTTTCTGTGATTGATTTATTGCGCTTGCAAGCGGGTTATTTTGGTTTTGGTCGCCAGCAACACGATTGGATCGATGAACTTTTGCATATATTGGCGCTGACTGACAAAGCGGACACACTGACCGCCAATCTTTCTGGCGGCATGAAACGTCGTGTGCTCATTGCCCAAGCCTTGGTTCACAAACCTAAAATCATCATTTTAGATGAGCCCACAGCCGGCGTTGACATTGATTTGCGCAAAACCATATGGACTTTCATCCGCAAGTTACACAAAATGGGGCACACCATTATCTTAACCACCCACTATTTAGAAGAAGCTGAACAATTGTGTGAACGCATCGGCATCATCAGTGATGGCAGAATGATTGCATTGGACGCCAAAGACGAACTGTTAAACAATGGCAATAATCGCCTTGAAAAAGTTTATTTGGATTTGGTATCAGAGGATAGAGGAAAAGAATGAAAATGCAGTGGAACTGGTACGGGACTTGGGTATTATTTAGAAAGGAAAATCTACGATTCTTAGAAGTTTCGTTGCAAACCATCTTTGCGCCCGTTATTACAGCCATTTTGTATCTGATCATATTTTTACCCATCGGCGACGACATGGCTAAATATTCAACTGGCTCCTATGATTACGGGCTGTTTTTAATCCCGGGATTGGCCATGATGACGATTTTACAAAACGCTTTTGCCAATACTTCATCCAGTATGATACAGTCAAAATTTTATGGCAACATTCTATTTTTGCTGGTCGCCCCCCTTTCACCCATGGAAATTTATTTGGCCTTTGTTGGCGCTGCCGTCATTCGGGGGATTATTGTCGGCGTTGCCGTTTTTGCCTGTGGTTTTTTATTTTACGATGTGACTTTTGTTCATCCCTTTTATGCGTTATTTTTCTGCATTTTGTGCTCTGCTGTGATGGGGGCAATGGGCTTAATTGTGGGTATATGGGCAGAGAAATTTGACCATCTTGCCGGCTTTCAAAATTTCGTTTTGTTACCCATGACTTTTTTAAGTGGCGTTTTTTATTCGATCAGCAAACTCCCTCCTCTATGGCAAACCATATCTCTGCTCAATCCATTTCTATACATGATTGATGGCCTTCGGTACACTGCATTAGGGGTGTCTGATCAGCCTTTTATTTTTGCCATAATCATGGTTTTGATATTCTTAGCCATCCTTACATTGTGGTGTTATTACATTTTGAAAAGCGGGTACAAACTTAGACAATAAACTACAATGTGTTTATATTATTTTAAACCGCTATACATTCCAATAAACTGTGCAATCTGAACAAATCATCCAAAAAATAAAAGCGCACATCGGTCAGTGTGAAATCATCGTCAATGGCTCCGATTGCAATTTCAGTGTTGAAGTCACCAGTCCAAATTTTCAAGGCAAGAACACCTTGATGAGACATAGGATGGTGAATGCCGCTGTGGCTGATGACATTCAAAGTGGTGCATTGCATGCACTTTCCATCAAAACCTATACACCCGAAGAAAAATAATGGATACTTTACTAATCAAGGGTGGCACACCTTTAAGTGGTGAAATTAAAATTTCTGGCGCAAAAAATGCTGTTTTGCCGATTATGATTGCCAGTTTACTCACCGATGAAACCCTAACAATCTATGGCTCGCCTTACTTAATGGATGTGACCAATGTCATGCAATTATTGGCAGGCATGGGCGTCAGTCTCAGTTTTAATTATATTGACGAATCTGCCATCAGCATTAAAAATTCTTCGAAGATAAAAAATCCGCCCACAGAGATGGTCCGCCTAATGCGCGCTTCAATTCTAGCACTTGGTCCCATGCTCGCACGTTATGGTCAAGCAAAATTAACCATGCCTGGAGGCTGTGTGATTGGTGATCGTCCCATTGATGTGCACCTTAAGGGTTTAGAAGCGATGGGCGTTGATTTTAGCGAAAGTCATGGCGATTGGATCATTGGTAAAACTAAAAATAAACGCCTACAGGCTGCAGACATTCACCTCAGAACGGCATCCGTGACGGGCACAGAAAACCTGATCATGGCCGCAACCTTAGCAGAAGGCCAATCCATCCTCAGAAATACCGCCAAGGAACCTGAAATTGTTGACCTGGCCAACTGTCTAAATAAAATGGGTGCCAAAATTACTGGCCACGGGACCTCAACCATTAAAATTGAAGGGGTTGAGAAGTTAAACGGTACCAAATACACCCTCATGCCCGATCGAATCGAAGCCGCAACCTATTTGGTGGCAGCGGCCATAACAAGGGGCAAGATAAAAATTCACAATGTGGTCACCGAACACCTTAAACAAACAACAGATATGTTGAAAAAAGCAGGCGTGGACATCGTATTTGGTGAGGATTTTATAGAAGTCGATGCGCGCGGCAAACAGCTTAAAGCCATTGATATAAAAACCGAGCCGTATCCTGGATTTCCAACCGATATGCAAGCACAGTTCATTGCTTTAAATGCCCTATCGCAAGGCGAGGGACGAATCACTGAAGAGGTTTTTGAAGGGCGCTTCCGTCATGTATCAGAACTTAAGAAGATGGGCGCAGACTTAACCATTGAAGACAATGTGGTTATTTCTAGAGGCGTTTCCGAGCTTAATGGTACATTTATCACAGCCAGTGATCTACGGGCTTCAGCATCTTTGGTATTAGCTGGTCTAGTCGCTAATGGAGAAACGGTTATTCATCAAGTCCATCATATTGATCGCGGCTATGAGTTGATAGAAGAAAAGTTCCGCAAATTGGGCGCCAATATTTTTCGCTTGCACTCTGCTGAAAAACCGCCCGAGATAATCTAAAGATGGCAGATCAACAACCCATCGTCCTGGCGTTGTCTAAAGGACGGATTTTAGAACAAACCCTCCCACTCCTGGCAAAGCTAAATATTCACGTTGATGAAAACGTTGAGCAGACACGCAAGCTGCTGCTGAATACTTCGCAACCCAATATCAAATTGCTCATCTTACGCGCGACCGATACGCCAGTTTACGTCAAAGAAGGGGTCGCCGATATTGGCATCATTGGCAAAGACATTTTGCTCGAATCTGGCGGCGATGGATTGGCCGAATATATGGATCTAAAGATTGCTCCTTGCCGCCTGTGTATAGCGTCTCTTTGTGGTAAAAAACCCGATTCAACCACAAAAATAAGAGTGGCAACAAAATATGCTTTTTTTGCCCAAAAATGGTTTGCCGAGCAAGGCCAACCCGCTGAAATCATCAAACTGTATGGCTCAATGGAACTAGCCCCTTTGGTTGGTCTGGCAGATTACATTGTTGATATTGTCGAAACGGGCAATACGCTGAAAGCACACGGACTGAAGGTCGTTGAGGATATCTGCCCGATCAGCAGTCGCTTGGTGTTTAATCCAAATTCACAGAAGACCAAATCTAAAGCATTAAACGCATTGCTGGCACGATTTTCCGAACATAGTTGATAAAACACGCGCATTCTCTATGAAAGTGAAGCATCTAAACACAGAATCTTCAAATTTTGAAACACAGTTTGCCCAACTGCTGGCACGTGAAACACCCATTGTTCAAGGCATAGAAGCGACCGTTAAAGACATCATTGCTGATGTAATCAAGACGGGTGATCAAGCGCTACTCAAATACACTCAACGTTTTGATGATTTTAAACCCGCAGCGCTTCGGGTTGATAAACAAACCCTTGTAGAAGCTGAGAAACAAGTCTCCAATGACTTACGCCACAGCATGTCACACGCCATTGAACGAATCACAGCCTTCCACCAAGCACAGAAGCTTGAGGATTGGCATTATGTTGATGAAATTGGCGTGCATTTGGGGCAAAAAATCACCCCCATTGACCGCGTCGGCATCTATGTCCCTGGCGGCAAAGCCGCTTATCCTTCCTCGGTCATCATGAACGCCATCCCAGCAAAAGTGGCGGGCGTCAATCATATTTGCATGATGACACCCACCCCGAAGGGTGACCTCAATGAAGCTGTACTGACCGCCGCAAGCCTTTGTGGTGTAGATGAAATTTATACCATTGGGGGCGCTCAAGCCATTGCCGCTCTGGCTTATGGTACGGAATCCATTGCAAAAGTGGATAAGATTGTCGGACCAGGTAATGCCTATGTGGCTGAAGCCAAACGTCAAGTGTTTGGTCAGGTGGGCATCGATATGATTGCAGGCCCATCAGAAATAACAATCATTACCGATGGCCAACTACCTGTTGAATGGGCGGCCATGGATTTATTCTCTCAAGCCGAACACGACGAGCTCTCGCAAGCCATATTGCTCTGCCATGATGGGGATTATTTATTAGAATTAGAACAGACCATGCATCGTTTATTAGAGACCATGCCCCGCAAGTCAATCATTGAAACCGCCATCACCCATCGTTCGGCTTTGATTCAAACCAAAGATTTGGCCGAAAGTATAGCATTGGCCAATCGCATTGCACCTGAGCACTTAGAACTTGCCATAGAACACCCTGAAACACAACTTGAATACATTCAAAATGCGGGCGCCATCTTCTTGGGCATATTCACACCAGAAGTATTTGGCGATTATTGTGCGGGCCCTAACCATATCTTACCTACTTCAGCCACGGCTCGATTTTCTTCTCCGCTTGGTGTGCCCGACTTTCAAAAACGCAGCAGCGTTGTACAGTGCAATCAAGTCTCGGCACAAAAACTCGCGCACACATCAATCACCCTCGCAGAACATGAGTCTCTCACCGCTCATGCAACTGCAGCACGTTACCGACTAAAATGAATGCCCGTGTTAAAGCTGTCATTCGCAAAGACATTCAATCTATAAGGGCGTACGAATCAAAGAATGCCAAAGGGTTGATTAAGTTAGATGCGATGGAAAACCCCCATGCCACACCCCCTGAAATACTGAATGAATGGAAACAAAATATTGATCTACTTCAGGTAAATCGTTATCCTGACAGTGAAGCGACCGCCCTAAGAACCGCCATAGCGAAAAATCATCAATGTACCATTGATAACATACTGTTGGGCAATGGTTCTGATGAACTGATCCAGTTACTGATTCTTGCTTGTTGTGGCCCTAAGGACAAAGTGCTGTCATTTGAACCCAGTTTTGTTATGTACAAAATGGCCGCACTTTTTGCCTCTGTGGAATACTGCGCGATCCCTCTGACCAAAGATTACACCATTCCGCTTGAACAAACGCTTGAACAAATCAAACGTCATCAACCCAAACTCATATTTATCTCTCACCCCAACAACCCAACTGGCAATTTATTTGATTTGCCAACCATTGAGGCCATTCTCCAGACAGCGCAGGGCTTGGTTGTCATCGATGAAGCCTATGCGCCCTTCTCTACCCACAGCTACTTAGATCAATACGCAGATTATCCCAACATTGTCATCTTGAGAACCTTGTCAAAAATAGGCTTTGCTGGATTACGATTAGGCTATGCCATTGCTCAAACGCCTTGGATCGTAGAATTGAATAAAGTCCGCATGCCTTATAACATCAACAGTGCCACTCAACATTTCATACAATCGTATCTGGTGAAGTCACAAACTTATGAAGATCAAATCGACGACATCATTAAAGCGCGCAGCGCTCTGAGTCAATCGCTTAATGAACTCGCGGTCGTTGCAACCGTCTATCCCAGTGAGACCAATTTTTTATTGGTGAAAATAAACCCCACACATTGTGCAGAAAAAGTGTACCAACATCTCATAAACCAAGGTATATTGGTCAAATGTCTGCACCATATTCATCCCTTGCTCAAACAATGTTTACGCATCAGCGTGGGGCAATCTCATGAAAATAAAACACTCATCGACGCGTTGAAATGTCTGTCTTAACAAAATCCTTAGTGGATTACACCCACCAGCTGCTCAATTGTGATCAGATTGATGATTACTGCCCAAATGGGCTGCAAATTGAAGGCACCGCTGAAATCAAAACCATCATCGGTGGTGTTACCGCTTCTCAAGCATTGATTCAGCAAGCCATTGCCGCAAAAGCCGATGCCTTGCTCGTCCATCACGGTTATTTTTGGAAGGGTGAATCGGCGACCCTCACTGGGATAAAAGGACAACGCATACGACAATTGATTGAACACAACATCAATTTAATCGCCTATCATTTGCCCTTAGACATCCACCCAAAACTGGGAAATAACGCTGGACTTGCAGAACTTTTAGGCATTCATGATGAATCAGAAAATCCAAGCAGTTTATTAAGACTCGGATCCATTGAACCCTGTTCCATTGAACGATTGACCCAGCACATTCAACAAAAATTAAATCGCCCACCTACCCATTTGCCTGGCGGCCAACAAACGGTCAAAACGATTGCGTGGTGCACAGGTGCTGCTCAAGATATGATTGAAGAAGCGGCCAGCCTCAATGCCGATGTTTTCATGAGTGGCGAAGTGAGCGAGCGCACGACTCATTTAGCACAAGAGCTGGGCATCCATTATCTGGCTTGTGGTCATCACGCCACAGAAATATTTGGGGTTCAAGCCTTGGGTCAACATTGGGCTGAAAAATTTGATGTGTCATTCAAATTCATCAATATTGATAATCCCATATAGGGCAGAAATCGCCAATCATTCAGCAAAATGGATTCCAAACCCGTTCTAGATTATCTAAGCAATTTACAACAGCGATTCTGTCAAAGATTGGCCGCGTTTGAACAAGAATCGTCTTTCAAATCAGACCATTGGCACAAAGCAGAGACTGAAACCTTGCAAGGGCATGGTCAGTCGAATGTATTGGAGTTTGGTCAAGTCATTGATAAAGGCGGGGTGAATTTTTCACACGTCTGGGGCAATCAGTTTCCAGCTTCAGCCACTCAAACTCGTACTGATTTGGTCGGATTGCCTTTTGAAGCCTTGGGCTTATCCATTGTCATTCATCCCAAAAACCCGATGATTCCCTGTTCTCATGCCAATTTACGCTTATTAATCAGTACTGACAAAGCCCATAAACCTGTGTGGTGGTTCGGTGGCGGCTTTGATTTGACGCCCTACTACCCATTTCAAGAAGATGTCATCCTCTGGCACCAAGCAGCCAAAACCGCCTGCCAACCTTTTGGCCAATCTATTTACCCTTCGTTCAAAAAATGGTGCGATGAATATTTTTATCTGCCCCATCGTCATGAATGCCGTGGCGTGGGCGGGCTGTTTTTTGATGATCTGAATCAAGCAAATCATGGCTGGTCTTTTGAAAAATGCTTTTCGTTCATTCAAAGCGTCGGCGAGACCTACCTTGAAAGTTATATGACCATTGTTGAAAAACGTCATAGGCTTGAATACACCGACGCCCAGAAAAAATTTCAACAATACCGCCGTGGTCGTTACGTCGAATTTAATCTGCTTTACGATCGAGGCACTTTGTTTGGCTTACAATCAAATGGGCGTACGGAAAGCATTTTGATGTCACTGCCCAATGAAGTTCATTGGCAATACAATTGGCAGCCTGAACCCATGAGTGAAGAAGCGAAACTCAATGATTTTCTCAAACCACAAGACTGGGTGTAAAATATCTTCGATAATGCACACACCACTATGAACAAACTTAGCCACCTTAATGAAGCCGGTCACGTGACCATGGTTGACGTCACGGATAAACACATCACTGATCGAAAAGCCACAGCGCACGCAAGCATTAAAATGCAGCCAGACACGCTCGAGCTTATTCAATCAGGTCAGCACAAAAAGGGCGATGTTCTCGCTTGTGCCCGCATTGCTGGCATCATGGCTGCCAAACAAACATCAGCCCTCATCCCCATGTGCCATCCTTTGATGTTAACATCCGTGCACATTGATTTAACGGCAGAACACAACGCTGATTTTTGTGGCATTCGAATTGTAGCCACCTGCACCGTCTCAGGTCAAACCGGGGTTGAAATGGAGGCATTGACGGCGGCTTCAATCAGCGCCCTGACCCTTTATGACATGTGTAAAGCGGTCGATAGAGGCATGGTCATCGGCCCCATTCAATTGATAGAAAAACAAGGTGGAAATTCTGGACACTGGCAAATAGACAATGACTGAGGTCCTTGTTTGGTCGTTCTCGGCTTATCTGGTTGGTTCCATAGCCATTGCCGTTTTGGTTTCCAAAAGTTTTGGCTTACCCGATCCACGTGAGATGGGTTCGGGCAATCCTGGCGCGACCAATGTTTTGCGCACAGGCCATAAAAAAGCCGCGATATTGACTTTGATTGGCGACGCCCTAAAAGGATTCCTAATCATTTTGTTTGCTCAAGTTTTTGGCTATTTTGACCAATTTTATCTACTCGCCTTATTTCTTGCCGTCATAGTGGGTCATATGTTTCCCATCTTTTTTGATTTTAGAGGCGGCAAAGGTGTGGCCACCTTTTTTGGGGCACTGTTTGCCTGGGATATTTGGTCATTGACCGTGGCTTTTAGTGCACTGATTACCTGGCTTGTGAGTGTCAAAGTGCTCAAATATTCTTCGTTGGCGGCCATTATTTCAGTGTTTTTGACACCCCTTTATGCTTGGTTGTGGGGTTATCAAGATATAAACATCATTGCAGGGCTGGTGGTCATTGGTGCACTCATTACTTGGCGCCATAAAAATAACATCAAAGCGCTCATACAAAAAACCGAAACCAAGGCCTAAGCCATTCACCCAAGAAACGTGGCATAATATCAGCATTCAGCTTTAATCATTCATTACAGGAGTCAAGCCGTGGAAAAATTACAGTCAATTATTGATCAAGCTTGGGAGAATAGAGCTCAGCTTGACCCAGCCGCGCCGCCGCAAGCAGTCAATGAAGCTGTGGAGCAGGTCATCCAATATTTAGACAATGGCACCCTAAGAGTGGCCGATCAACAAGGCGTTGGCCAGTGGCACGTCAACCAATGGGTCAAACGAGCCGTTTTGCTGTCGTTTCGCTTGCGTAACAATCGGGTCATGGCCACAGGTGATGGTCTGAAATTTTTTGATAAAGTAGAGAATAAATTCAATGAATGGGACGAAGCCCAATTCAAACAATCGGGTATTCGGGTGGTGCCCTCAGCGGTTGCCAGAAAAGGCTGTTATATTGCAAGCAATACGGTTTTAATGCCATCTTATGTCAATATTGGTGCTTACATAGACAGTGGTACCATGGTTGATACCTGGGCAACTGTGGGTTCTTGCGCCCAGATTGGTAAAAACGTGCACTTATCGGGTGGCGTTGGCATCGGTGGGGTTTTAGAACCCATCCAAGCAGGTCCTACCATCATCGAAGATGGTTGTTTTGTCGGTGCGCGCTCAGAAGTGGTTGAAGGCGTGGTTGTTGAAAAAAATGCCGTCATCTCCATGGGCGTTTACATAGGTCAAAGCACCCGCATTTACGACAGGGAAACGGGTGAAATCAGTTATGGGCGCATTCCAGCAGGATCCGTGGTTGTATCAGGAAGTTTGCCATCAAAGGATGGCTCTTACAGTTTATACTGCGCCGTCATTGTTAAAAAAGTGGACGATAAAACCCGTTCCAAAGTGGGAGTCAACGAACTCCTGCGCTTAGCCGAATCTCAAACTTAATCAGACTCATACTATGTTAGCCTTAGATATTACCAAAGAACTTGTTAAACGCCCTTCAGTCACGCCGAATGATAAAGGCTGTCAAGACTACCTTATTAGCCTGTTAGAACCCTTGGGTTTTAACTGTCAAACGCTTGTGTATGGCGAGGTCACTAATTTGTGGGCCACCCGAGGGTCGGGTGCGCCATTGCTCGTCTATTTGGGTCATACGGATGTTGTGCCTACGGGTGAGATTGACCAATGGCAAACCCCACCATTTGAACCCACTTTGATTGATCAAAAGCTGTATGGTCGTGGTACTGCTGATATGAAAGGGTCTGTGGCGTGTTTCCATGCCAGTCTGCACGCGTTTTTAAAAAACCACAGTGACCACAAAGGCACCATCGGTGTTTTAATCACCAGTGATGAAGAAGCCATTGCCATTGATGGCGTTAAGAGAGTGGTTGAAGAACATTTCATACCGAATAATATTCACATCGATTATTGTTTGGTCGGCGAACCGACCAGTGAAAAAATCTTGGGTGATACCATAAAAAATGGTCGGCGCGGCTCTATGGACGGTCATCTAACCGTTTATGGCAAACAAGGCCATATTGCCTACCCGCATTTTTCCCTTAATCCCGTTGACCTCGTTGCACCCTTGATCACCGAACTAACCCAAATTGAATGGGACCAAGGCAATGATGATTTTGAACCCACTGGCTTTCAAATTTCTAATTTACAAGCTGGCACTGGCGCCACAAACGTCATCCCTGGTTCAGTGAAAATGGCTTTTAATTTTCGTTATAACACCGAACATACTGACGCTTCATTGAAGGCTCAAATTGAGGCGATTATTAACAAATATGGCTTAACTTACGATCTCCAATGGAAGCTGTCAGGCCCGCCCTATAGTGTGGCAAAAGATGGTGCCCTTGTCCACGCTTGCCAAAATGCGGGCGCTAAAATTTTTGGCATAACCCCAATGTTATCAACTTCAGGTGGCATTTCAGATGGTCGTTTTATTGCACCAATGGGTGCTGAAACGATTGAATTTGGGGGCTTGAGCACAACCATTCATCAGGCCAATGAACACATCGGTCTGGAAGAATTGGAAAAACTGTCCCTCGTTTATGAAAATATTCTTGAACAGCTGCTTTGCCCAAGCTAAGCATTGCTCAATGGCGGGCCCAAGCCCGCAAAAAATGTGGCCACATAATCGGTGATACGGCATTAGAGATAGACCTTATCATCAAGCATGTCTGTCAATTTAACGATGTTGAGTGTATTACCAAACAACAGGATTTACTGACAAATCTTCAATACCAGACGCTCGAGTCCTTGCTTCACAGACGTCTTCAGAATGAACCCATTGCCTATATCTTAGGTTTTGCTGAATTTTATGGGTTGAATCTATTTGTCGATGCCCGAACGCTCATCCCACGTTCAGATACCGAACCAATGATAGATTGGTTGTTGGCCAATATACGCCTTAAATCCTCTCGAATTTTAGATTTGGGCACTGGCAGCGGTGCCATTGCCATTGCCTTAAAGACACACTTGCCCCAAGCTGATGTACACGCCATCGATTCAGACATTCAAGCCTTAGAAGTGGCCAAAAAAAATGCCAATCACCACCAATTAAACATCGAATTTCATCATCAAAATTGGCTCAGTGATTGTCACGATCAATTTGATGTTATTATTGCCAATCCACCCTACATTGATGAAAATGATGGGCACCTAAAAGCTTTGACTTTTGAACCGCAACACGCTCTGATTGCCCAAGATCATGGACTTAAAGATTTAAAAACCATCATTGCCCAAGCCATGCCTTGCTTGAATAATCAGGGCTTGTTGCTTCTGGAACATGGCGAAAGCCAAGCAATTGACGTCATGCGTGCGTTGCAATTACAAGGATTTGATGCCATAGAAAATCATGTTGATTGGCAAAGTAAACCGCGGTTTTGTTCTGCCATCAAATGGGTGAACTGTTAAAATAGCCCCATGAAATTTGACCACCCCGATCAATTCCGTCAGCACCCTTTCAAGAACATAACTTTATTGGGCATGTCAGGCGTAGGCAAAACCCATTTATCCAATCAATTGGCTAAGGAAAACTGGTATCACTACTCTTGTGATTACCAAATCGGCACTGGGTCATTAAAACCACAAATCGAAGCGAGCATACAACAAAAAATTTGCCAAGAGGAATCATTGCAACCGATTTTTGCCGATGGGTCGATTCGTGTTCACGCGCATATCACCATTGACAATCTTTCAGCCCTATCAAACTACGTCGGGCGTCTGGGTAATCCGCATCTGGGTGGCATCAATTATCATGAATTTTTGCGCAGACAACGCCTGCATTACCAGGCTGAAATTGAAGCTGTGGAGCAATCCATTCCTGCCAGTGAACAAGCTCAAAAAGACCAGTATTTCGGTTTTCTCAACGATGCCACTGGAAGCTTGTGTGAGATTGTTGACAGCGGCATCTTTGATCGATTGGCGCCCCATTCCCTCATTCTGCACATTCGTTCTACTGAACAAGATCGTGAACAATTGATTGAGCGTGCCTACCGTTACCCTAAACCCCTATACTTTAACGAGGATTTTCTGAAAAAACAGCTGGCACTGTATTTAGAGGAAAACGATTTGGCATACGTTGCGCTCATTAACCCTGATCAATTCTCACAGTGGATTTTCCCGCGTTTAGTCATTCATCGATCCAACATTTATGAATACTTAGGGCATACTTACGGCTACGCCGTTAATGCGCAAGACGTCCGTGATATTCGGGACAGCCAAGATTTTTTAGATTTAATCACCCACACCATTGCTCAATAAGCCATGCCTTTAATTGCCATTTCAGAACTGCCTTCATTTGCGCGCCTTCGTCAACAAGGCGAAACCATACTACCCATCTACAGAGCGCAAACTCAGGAAATTAGAGCGCTCCACATTGGTTTATTAAATATGATGCCTGATTCGGCATTGGAAATTACCGAACGCCAATTTTTGCGACTGATTGGTCAAAGCAATGACATTGTCCAATTTCACCCCCATCTATTGACCATTCCAGGCATTAAACGCAGCGAAAACACTCAAAAACACATCGATCAATTCTATCAATCGTTTGAAAATATAAAACAACAAGGATTGGATGTGCTGATCATCAGTGGGGCCAATGTCACCAATGAGAATTTAGACGAAGAACCTTTTTGGCACCCTTTAACAGAAATCATAGACTGGGCTTATGAATACGTCACCTCAACCCTCTGTTCTTGCTTAGCCACCCATGTGGTCATGCAATATCATTACAACCAACCTCGACAACATCTTGGTCATAAATGTTGGGGCGTATTCAATCATCATGTAGTCCAAAAAGATCACCCCCTTACGCGTGACATCAACACCAAATTTGACGTCCCTCATTCCCGTTTTAACCAAGTTTCTAAAGAACAGTTCACCCAAGCTGGTTTAGAAGTATTGGTTGAAAGCGCGCACGCAGGGGTGCACGTTGCTGTCAGTAAAGATGGCTTCCGTCAAGTGCTTTTTCAAGGTCATCCAGAATATGATGCCGTTTCTTTATTGAAGGAATACAAACGAGAGGTTCAACGCTATTTTCAGCGTCAAACAACTGATTATCCGCCCTTTCCAGTACGCTATCTTAATCCATTGGCACAAGCCATCTTGGAAGAATATTGTGATGAGATAAAGCACTGCCAAAATAATAATCAAGCCATGCCCATTTTCCCAGAATCTTTGGTCGCCCCATTACTCAATAATACATGGCAAGATACCACCAAATCCATTTTCAGCAATTGGATCGGCCTTGCCTACCAGTTGACCCACGTCGAACGCAACAAACCCTTCATGGACGACATTGATCCACTGAATCCCTTAGGACGATGATGGTTGCTATACAAAACAACCTTTCTTTCACAACCAATGCTTCAAAAAATCGGGCGGTTGTTACCTTGCCCTGTGATGATAATCATCCATCAGAATCTCAAATGACGTGGTCGGATTCGTAAATGCCAACCCTTGACTGGACCATTGAAGACCTTGGTCGAACCGAATATGTGCCATGTTGGCAAGACATGAAACGCTTTACCATGCAACGAACTGAACAGACTGCCGATACCCTGTGGGCAACACACCACCCACCCGTATATACCTTGGGACGGGTGGCCGACAAGAAGCATTTATTAGTAGATAAAGACATTCCAGTCATTCAGGTTGATCGTGGTGGTGAAGTCACCTATCACGGCCCAGGTCAATTGGTCATCTATGTTCTATTAGACATATTTAGAGCCAAGATTGGCATTAAAACGCTGGTGTATCATTTGGAGCAAAGCATCATCGATGTACTACAAATGTACGAAATTCATGCTTATAGACAAACAGGTTTTCCAGGCATTTATACCAAGGAAGGGAAAATTGCGGCCTTGGGCTTAACGTGTAAGCGGCGCGGCACTTATCACGGATTAAGTCTAAATATAGACATGGATTTACAACCTTTTTTGTGGATTAACCCCTGTGGCCGAAAGCAGGCGGTTATTGACGTTAAAACCTTGCAACCTGATGTTTCATATAGTCAATTGCAAGCTCAATTGATTGAAAGACTAAAGCAAACCGAATTTACCATTTAAATATTCAAGATACAACTATGATAAAACATCTATTTGGCCTCATTATTCTGTCATTTATAAGCAGTGCCTGTTCTTTTTCCGACAGTTCTGAGCCAGAATCGCCGGAAATCCCCACACCCTTGATTCAATTATCTCAACACAAAACCATCAGTGATTTTAAATTTGTCGATCATAACAGCCAACCTTTTGGTCTCGCAGATCTTAAGGGGCAATGGAGTTTGGTGTTTTTTGGATTTACCCATTGCCCGGACATTTGCCCACCCACGCTCATAGAAATGGCCAATCTTTACAAAAAAATGAAACAGGCAAAGCTACCCAATGAACAATTGCCGCAAGTTATTTTTGCGTCAGTTGACCCCAAAAGAGACACGGTTGAAAAGATTAAAACCTACGTAAAAGCATTTCATCCCGACTTTCAAGGCATCGTTGGTGATAAATTTAATCTCATTGCATTGTCAAAACAGTTAGGCGTTTATTATTTAAAAGCAGACATTGAAACGGACTCAGCTGATGAACACAGTGCCCATCAACCCTCAAATGATGACTACCTCATCAACCATACGGGTAACATCATCATATTCAATCCCGAGGGACAATACATTGGATTTTTTCGCTCACCACATCACAGTGAAAAAATGGTTGAATTGTGGACCACACTCACCCAAAAAAAATGAAGTTCACTTAGTATAGTTATCCACAATTTTAATTTGAAGCATAAATCCCAATAGCATAGGGCATAGTGACAAAAAACAAAATCGATTGAAAAACTTATTAACAATTTATTTATTTTTCAATCAAAAAATTCCAATTTTTTTTTACAAAAACCTCGATATTTTAATTAAAAATGATGCAAAATATCAGTCGTAAGAACAAAGCAAGCATTTAGCAGAACCAACCTATTTGCTTCCGTAATAATTAAATTTTAATCAGGTATATCAAAGGTTTACTGTGAGTTTTGCTTGGCGACGTTGTGTGACAATTTTAGAAAAACAATTAGATTCGCTCGAATTTGAGCGTTGGATTGCGCCCCTCACAGCGAAACAAACAAATTCCTCAATTTCGATCTTCGCGCCCGACGAATCTTTTGCCGATCGTTTAATGGGTCAGCCTTATTGGGAGACGATCACACAGTTGCTACAATCGAACAGTCAGGAATCATTACGCATTGAATTAGAAGCGCGTCCAACAGACTCAAACGACATGACGCACATCCAAGCCAAAGCCAGTGGCGCTCGAGTTGAACAACAACTCGAAAAATCCGGCCTGAGACCACAATTTTCTTTTAGTAATTTTGTCACAGGTCAAACCAATGCCATGGTTTGTGCTGCAGCAAAGGAAATCGCTCAACACGCCAAAGCCAGCATCTACAATCCATTTTTTATATATGGCCGATCAGGTCAAGGTAAAACCCACTTGCTATTTGCCATTGGTAATCACTTGGTACGACACACCAATGTCAAAGTTTTTTATCAACATGCCCCTCGGTTTGTTACCAGTTTTGTTGCGGCGCTTAACCAAAAGAAAATGCCAGAATTCAAACGCTTCTATAGCAGTTTTGACGTGCTCTTAATTGATGATGTGCATCTGTTTGCTGACAAAACAGGCACCCAAGAAGAGTTATTCCAAATCATCAACTTAATGCTGGAAGGTCACAAACAAGTCGTATTCACTTGCGATCGCTATCCCAAAGATTTGAGTGGTTTTACCGACCGCCTTCGTTCGAGATTTGGCGCTGGGTTGGCATTGGAAGTCAAACCGCCTGAATTAGAACTTAGGGTGGCCATTCTCAAATCAAAAGCCGAAGAAATTGGCTTGTCTTTACCTGAAGATGTGGCCTTCTTAGTCGCCAAGAAAATTCGTTCAAATGTGCGCGAATTACAAAGTGCACTGGCCACCTTAAAAGCCTATCACGAATTCAAAAGCAATCAACCTGTCAGTCTAATCAGTGCCAGTCATGCATTAGAAAATGCATTTGCTTCACATTCTAGAACCGTTACCATTGATCAAATCATCAAAGCGGTTGCTGTGTACTATTACCTCAGAAACAGTGATTTAACATCCTGCATTCGTCGCCAACCCATTGTTCGAGCACGACACCTTGCCATGATGCTGGCCAAAGATTTAACCAACCTAAGTTTGGCTGAAATTGGCGAAGCTTTTAAACGTGATCATTCTACGGTGCTCCACGCTTATCGCAATATGAGTAAACTGCGTTCAAAACATCCGAACATTGAGAGTGATTATCATAATCTATACACAACGCTTTCTAGTTAAGTTCTAGTTTTAGGCTTATAATGAACCATCCTTAAATTCAGGGATGGATTTTGGAACACGCTTAGGATCAGCACCTTATTATTATTTAGCTATTGGAGAATGCCGTGAAGCTACTTTTTGAAAGAGAACCATTACATCGCGCACTCAGTGATATTGTTAATGTCGTTGATCGCATCAAACTTTTACCCATTCTTGATAATGTCAAACTTCAGATTGACTCTGAAGGCATCACCCTGACAACCACTGATACTGAATTGCAGATGGTCGCTCAATTAGCGCTAGCCGAAGGCGAAACCATCAAAGAGCCTTTTGAAATCACCTTAGGTGCCCAGAAATTTCTAGACATCATCGCGAGTGTGAAAGATGAGTTCATTACCGTTGAATTTGATGAAGGCAAAGCAACAATTCGCACGGATCAATCCCGTTTTACCTTGGCAACCCTGCCCGTTGAAGGATTTCCGCAACTGGATTTGTCTCAGTTTGATTTATCAGTGACCATATCCAAGAAAAATCTTAAAGCCCTAATCACCAAAACCAGCTTTGCCATTTCTGCCAAAGACATTCGGGCACCGCTTAGAGGGTTGTTGTTTGAAGCAAAAGGCGCAACCATTAAAACAGTTGCCACAGATGGTCATCGCCTGGCACTGGCACACGCTGCCTTAGACACTGAGGTATCAGAAGAGTGTCGTGTGATTGTACCGCGCAAAGCCGTTCTTGAAATCGTCCGTCTGGTTGATGATTCGGATGAAAATATCACCCTTTCCATTAATTCAAACTTTATCTCATTTACTTTGGAGCGGTATAAAAATCTTATTTTTGCGAGTAAACTGATTGTCGGTCAATTCCCAGCCTACACCAGCGTGATACCTCAGAATAATCCACATACTTATTCAACCAATGTTGGAGAGCTATCGTATGCTTTAAAACAAGCCATTTTGATCAATCGTGAGCCAACACGCCAAGTTCGAATGAAGATAACCACAGACAGCACCACAATTTCTTCAAAAAACAAAGATCAAGAAGATTCAGAAGTCAGTTTAATCTCAACCTATGATGGTACTGAGCTTGAGGTCGCGTTCAATGAAAGCTACTTACAAGAGGCCTTAAGCACACTAAAAAATGACTTGCTCAACATGAAAATCGCCACGGCATCGGGTAGCATCTTAATTGAAGAACTGGATGAACAAATCGAAGTCAAGCATGTTATTATGCCGATGACTATATAGTCTTTCAAAAATTTAAATGGGTAAGCTTTATATTGTTTCTGCACCCTCTGGCGCAGGCAAAACTTCGTTATTGACAGCAGCTGTTTCGAGTTTAGATTTTCTCTGCCTGAGCGTCTCACACACAACACGACCTAAAAGAGACAACGAAATTGATGGTAAAAACTATCACTTTGTCGATGATCAAGTCTTTCAAAAACTCAAATCTGATGCGGTGTTCCTTGAAACAGCTCAAGTATTTGGATACGAGTACGCCACCTCCAAAATTTGGGTTGAGCAACAATTGGCAAAAGGCTTAGATGTGGTTTTAGAAATCGATTGGCAAGGCGCTGAACAAATTCGCAAAATCTTTGCTGATGTGATTGGCATATTCATACTGCCGCCCGACTACACAACCCTGAAAACCCGATTGTTCAATCGAAAAACTGACGATGTGGCTGTGATACAAAAAAGACTGAATGAGGCCATCACCGATATTCAGCAATATCGCCATTTTGACTATGTGATTATCAATTCAAATTTTGATCAAGCATTGACTGCCATCAAAAGTATTTTTTTAAGTCAACGCCATACGATCCAATCACAGCAACAAACCATCGAATCTTTGTTCAAAAATTTTAAATCCTAACATTGCCGTCATAGGATTCAATGTTTTCGATTTAACCTCAGTGTTTTTTATATAAAACCATTCTATGTGGTAGAATACCGCGCCTCATGTACAACCTTTGACTCAATGACGCCTATGTGTCGTCAAGACCGAGGTTGAAGCATGTTTCCTTACGCTACAGACTTGTTCTGAGCGTTTTATTATCCACAAGGAGTTTTATATATGAGACATTATGAATTGTTTTTTATGGTGCATCCTGATCACAGCGATCAAGTGCCCTCAATGATCGAAAAGTATAGCCAGACTATTGCAAATTCGAAGGGGAAAATTCACCGCCTAGAAGACTTAGGTCGTCGTCAGTTGGCCTATCCCATTCAAAAGTTACACAAAGCACACTATGTTTTGATGAACATCGAAACAACCAAGGAAACGGTTGATGAACTGGTTCTTGCATTCCGTTTTAATGATGGCATATTACGCCATCTGTTCATTCAAAAAGATTCAGCTATTACAGAAGCCTCAAAACTTCTAAAACCTGAGTCAGAAGAATCCTCTGAAAATACAAACCAAGCAGGTAACGCATAATGGCCAAAACAAACAACCGTCAAAATAGCCGTCAACGTCAGATCACTGGAGACATTGATTATAAAGATGTGGCATTACTCAAACAGTTTTTGACCGAAACGGGCAAAATCATCCCATCTCGGGTCACTGGCATTAGTGCCAAAAACCAAAGACAATTGAGTAAGGCCGTCAAACATGCTCGCACAATGGCCTTGTTGCCTTATACTGACAGACACGCAATCTATTAAATCATGTTTCTTTCTATAGCCCGGTGGCTGATGGCCTCTCGTGGTAAAGCGTACATTACATTGATTGCATTAGCACTCATCAGTACCATTATAAAACCTGTAGGCATTCTGGTGAGCGCAGGTATTGCGCTGGTCACTTTGACCATTGGTTTGCAATCTTCTATTGTTTTAGCCATTCTTTCTTCATTTTTTGTTGGCATGCTCAATATGATATTTGGTCAAAGCCTGTTGTTTAATGTTGGGATTTATGTCGGTATTTTTGTCATCCCTGTTATAGGTTCAGCATTAATTCTCAAATATAAATCCATAGAATTGGCCAGTCTTGGTTTGGCAGTATGGGCAGCAACAATTCTTGTGCTTGCAAAACTATGGATGCCCGATTTAAACCTATTCTGGTATCCAGTAATTCAAAATTACTCAACCCTGCTGCAGTTAAATCTGGCACCTGAGGAAATTGAAATTTTGAGCAAGACAATGAATGCTGGCATCAGTTTAATGGTCTTTATAATGCCATTACTTGGACTTTTGCTTGGAAAATATTGGCAGACGCGGCTCTATCAACCGGGTGAATTTGCCGAAATTTTTCAACAATGGTTTTTTGGTAATAAAATTGCCAGTGCCCTAATCATCATTATTGCTTTAGCAATCTTTGACAATCAACTGGCAAATGATTTGATTGGTATTATTTTGGCATTGTTTGTTTTACAGGGTATTGCCTTAATTCATTATATTTGGCGTATTAAAGCAATCTCTAAATTTTGGCTTTATGCCTTCTATCCCGTTATTTTTATTTTTTCTGAAGCCATGCTGTTGCTCGCCTTTACGGGATTGATTGACAACTGGGCAAACATCAGAAAAAGATTACAACACTGAGGTTTAACATGAAAATTATTTTATTAGAAAGAATCCAAAATCTGGGCGAAATTGGTGGCGTCATTGAAGTCAAACCTGGCTATGCTAGGAATTATTTATTGCCACAAGGTAAAGCCAAAATAGCAACCGAAGAAAACATCAAAATTGTTGAAGCACAAAAAGCAGAATTGGCCAAACGTTCAGCCGATGCTGTGGCATATGCTCAAGCCCTTGCTGATAAAGTTGCTGGGGTTGAGGTTGTACTCTTAAGAAAAGAGTCAACAGATGGCAATTTATACGGTTCTGTCAATAACCATGACATCTCGGTTGCCCTCAATGAGATGGGATTTGAAATTGAGAAAAAGCACATCCAATTGGATGGCGGCGCATTCCGGACATTGGGCGAATTTCCTGTGAATATTATTATTCAAAATGATATTACAGCCGAAATAAAACTTATTATTCAGCCCGAACCCAGCGAATAACCACAAAAATTGACAGACGACGCCATCGCCCCGAATCTGGTGATGGCTGTTTTTATGACCGTTCAATGAATGTTGGTGGCCCTTTCTGCGGTTTCTTAGAATCATTTTGCGCCATCGATTTTATCTCTTTAAATATTGAAGCGTAGGCTGGTATCTCACAGGCGTGGACATTCAATAAGACCCGTTGAAAGAACCGAGCAAAGCTGAGTTGCATGGCACAAAAACAATCAAGCTAAACATCATTGGGCAGGCTTTTCAATCGATGCGCACTATCGCAGAAATTCGTTTCATTCATCATAGTTGAGGCTGTGTTTTCTAGCTTAAGTTGGTACAATCTTGATACCTGTACTTAAAAAAGCAAGCCAAAAGAGACCTTTTCCGAATTCATCAACAAGACCTTTAAAAAAACACGACATAATATGGCAAAGAAAAATGCTGCAGCCTTCATCCCACCACATTCGATTGAAGCCGAACAATCGGTTCTGGGTGGTATGCTCATTGATAACGAAGCCGCCGAAGATGTCTTGGGATTATTACATGCAGAAGATTTTTACCGCGCGGATCATCAAATGCTCTTTTCAACCATTCAAACGCTCTTTAGTGAGCGCAGACCCGTTGACATCATAACAGTCAGCGAACACCTTGAGCGGCTAAATAGCTTAAAAGAAGCGGGTGGTACGGTTTACATTGGTGAATTGGCTCAGAATACGCCAACGGCTGCAAACATTAAAACCTATGCCATCATCGTTCGTGAACGGGCTTTAATGCGGGCATTAATTCAAATTGGTGCCGATATATCTCGCATGGGATTTGACCCGCAAGGCTTAGGCCCTATGGAATTGACTGAAAAAGCTGAACAAATGGTCTTTAAGCTGGCAGAACAGCAAATAAAAACAGATTCTTTCAAACCCATTGAAAAAGTGTTTGGGGAGGTGATTCAGAAAGTCAGTGATCTTTCAGAGTTGGACTCTGATATCACAGGCGTCCCCTCTGGATTTGTTGATTTAGATAAAATGACCGCGGGTTTTCAGTCTGGCGACCTTATTATTTTGGCTGGACGGCCTTCTATGGGTAAAACAACCCTTGCCATGAATTTAGTTGAACATGCCGCACGCCACTACATGCAACCTGCTTTCGTTGAAGGGGGCGATTCTATGCCCTCATGCGTTGGTGTGTTTAGTATGGAAATGGGGGCAGAACAAGTGGTCATGCGCCTGGCCTCTTCTATAGGCAAAATTCCGCTCAGCAATCTGCGCAATGGTCAATTGGATCATGACCAGTGGCAACAATTTTTTAGTGCAGGGGAGACGATTAAACCCCTGCAGATTCACATTGATGATTCTTCGGGTCTTACCGCATTTGAGCTACGTGCTCGCGCCCGTCGTTTAAAAAGAAATTACAACAACTTATCGTTGATCATTGTTGATTATTTACAACTGCTACACGGTGATTCAAAAGAGGATAACCGCGTAGCCGAAATGACTCAAATATCACGTCTGTTAAAAGAAATGGCGCGTGAACTGAACATCCCCGTCGTTGCATTATCTCAATTAAATCGCGGCTTAGAGAAGCGTAATGATCGACGACCAATCATGTCAGATTTGCGCGAATCAGGCTCCATCGAACAAGATGCAGACATTATCATGTTCATCCATCGTGAGGAAGTCTATGAGAAAAACAAACCCGAACTAAAAGGGCAAGCCAAACTGATCATAGCCAAACAGCGAAACGGCGACATTGGCGATATTGATCTTCGTTTTGAAGGGCAATACTCTCGCTTTACAACCCCTATACATAGAGATGCTGAAGAGCATCTTGCTTATGACGGGTTTCATGTTGATGATCTACAACAATGACAGTCGTTATTCTTTTTTCTAGTCAAACTTGTCTCCCTTAGTCGTATGAACGGTGCACGCCTCACCATTTCTGCTTCGGCCATCGATGCGAACTACCAAACGGCTGTATCACTCCATAATAATCATCGCGTATTTGCTGTGGTCAAATCCAATGCTTATGGGCATGGTTTAGTCTTTGCTGCCAAAGCCATTAAAAGCGCCTATGGTTATGCCGTTTGTCGCTTAGAAGAAGGGTTGTGCTTACGCAAAACTGGCATCAAAAAGCCTATTTTATTGCTCCAAGGCGCCGCCTCAAAAGACGAATGGGCAGCATGTATTGAGCATGCAATTATGCCGGTTCTGCACCATCAGAAGCAACTGAGCTATTTACGACAAACCGCTGACTATCCGTCTAAACTTCCCATTTGGATTAAAGTCAATACGGGCATGAACCGCTTGGGATTTTCAATTTCAGAAGCGGCAAAAGTCTATGATGAACTCGATGCCTTTAATCCCATACTTATGAGTCATTATGCCTGTGCTGATGTGCCCGCTCATAGCCTCAATGTTCAACAACAACAGCGATTTAATGATTTAAATAAAGTCTGCAAGGCAACCACTTCTTTAGCAAATTCAGCCGCATTATTGGCGCAACAATATGAACGAGGCGACATTGCACGTGCTGGCATTATGCTCTATGGACATGCACCCTATGAAAACCCAAACATCCAACTGGCGACAACCATGCGCTTTGAAGCACCAGTCATTGCCTTGCAATCGGTCGAAAAAGGACAGATTGTTGGCTATGGCAGTACGTGGACGGCACCAGTAAAGGGTCAGATTGCCATTCTGCGCGTCGGTTATGCCGATGGTTACCCTCGAATTCTAAGCAACCAAATGGATGTGGCGTTTAAAGGACAAAGATACCCCTTGGCTGGGTGCATTTCTATGGACATGTGTGCGGTCTTTGTGGGTGAAAATAAAGCGGCCATTCAACAGGGTGATTGGATTGAACTCTGGGGCGATACCATTTCTGTCAAAGAAGTTGCCCGATGCGCCCAAACCATCCCCTATGAATTATTCACTGGCATCAATGAACGTGTTTCACGATGCCACCTTGATTAGCCTGAGCATGCAATGACGACGCACAAAATTCATTCAATAAAAACCTTGTATCAAGGTTTTTTTAAGACCCTTTGCTATACCTTCCAATATAAACGTTATGACCAGCAATGGAGCAATATCGTTCATCATGAAGTATTTAACCGATCTGATGCGGTTGCAATATTGCCTTTTGATCCCATCAAAAAACAAGTGATCTTGGTTGAGCAATTCCGCACTGGTGCAATTTTGCATGATAATCCGCATTTAATTGAAACCATTGCGGGCATGATCAACGATGATGAAACCCCATTACAAGCCGCGCATCGTGAATTATTCGAAGAAAGCGGCTTAACGAGCCAACAATGGTCAAAAATAGGCCTTTTTTATACGTCTCCAGGCGCTTGCACCGAACGGCTCCATATCTATTGTGCTTATGTTGACGCCGAACAGGCATTAGAGTACGCTGGTTTGCAAACAGAAAATGAAAGCATCAAAGTGCTCAAATATGACTTAAAGCGTATTGCACAAGGATTAGAACAAAACAGCTTCACCGTTGCACCGACCGTGGTTGCTTTACAATGGCTGCTGATGAATCACCCGCCTGCTGCACAAACACCCAAATCATCATGATTTCCCTCCCTGAACGCGCTCGCCCACAAAACATTCATGAATTGGTTGGGCAAAGTCATCTGCTCTCTGAAGGCAAGCCCTTGCACATCATGCTGAGCAAACAACAAGCCCACTCAATGATTCTGTGGGGACCGCCAGGTTGTGGCAAAACCACTTTTGCCCGTCTATTGGCACAGCATGCACAATGGGGATTCATCGCCCTTTCTGCCGTATTAGATGGCGTTACCCAAGTTCGGCAAGCCATTGAACAAGCCCAAAAGAATAAAAATGATTTACTCATCAAAGAAACCATTCTATTTGTCGATGAGGTTCATCGTTTTAACAAAGCCCAACAGGATGCATTTTTGCCACACATTGAAGACGGCACAATCATCTTTGTTGGTGCAACCACAGAAAATCCCGCATTTGAACTGAACCGCGCATTGCTTTCACGGTGCCGCGTTTACCAACTAAACACCATCAGCGATGAGGACTTGATCCAATTACTTGAGCGCAGTAAAACTTGGTTAAAAGAGCAATTTCAAGGTGCCATTGATTTTAGCCATGTCGAAAAACCCTTGATCCAGAATGCAGCGGGCGATGCTCGAAGATTATTACTCAGCGTTGAATTGCTCATGGCGCAACAACAAGACGCTGTAACCATCACGCCAACATTGGAGCAGTTAAACCAACTGTTTGAATCACGCTATCATGCTTTTGACAAACGTGGGGACGATTGGTACGACATGATTTCTGCGCTGCACAAATCCATTCGAGGTTCTGATCCCGATGCAGGTCTTTACTGGTACGTGCGCATGGTTGAGGCCGGTTGTGATCCTCTGTACATTGCTCGACGATTACTGTGCATTGCTTCTGAAGATGTTGGCAATGCTGATCCGAGGGGGTTGTCCGTTGCCCTTGCTGCTTGGCAAACCTATGAACGACTGGGCAAGGCCGAAGGGGAAAGAGCCATTGCTCATGCCATCATTTATCTCGCTTGTGCCCCGAAAAGCAATGCCATCAATGAAGCATTAAACAAAGCTCGGTTAGTCGTGCAAAACAACCCAGATTATCCTGTTCCTTTACACTTGCGCAATGCGCCCACCCAATTGGCAAAAGATTTGAATCATGGTAAGGGCTACCGCTACTCACACAACGAAGAACATGCATTCTCAGCTGGACAAGATTACCTCCCTGAAGCACTCAAGGAGGTAAGGTTTTATCATCCCACTGATCGCGGATTAGAAAAGAAAATCAGCGAAAAACTGGCTTGGTTAAAAAATCTCAACTCGACTCGTTCGCCTTAATCAAACGAACAAAAGAAGGATACCTGGGTTTACCGCCTTTGCTAAGGCCGTAATAGCGGTATTCAATGGTGCTACCCACTGGTGGTGGATTGGTGCGAGTGGACTTATCGAATCCCACGGATAATTTAAACGCCCCGTTCAATTCACTACTCACACTCATGGACCCAAGAATGCCTTCATACCGACCCTTGCCTGCATTGTGCTGCACAACTGTGGCTTGATCAAATTGGGCCACTTTTTCTGCAGACGCCTTGTCCATGGTCTCTTCAGCAAAGCTTAAAGACGCCAGAGTTAGCAAGCCAATAAAGGTGAGGGGTTTTAATAAACAATTGAATGATTTCAACATAAATATACTCCATATGTTAATGATTAACTAAAACAAGCCTCATTGTATGGAGCACAAATTGGACATGATGACACTAAAAAAAAGAACAAGACGGCTATGCCAGTCTTTGTCGCTTATTAACGAATGAGCTTAGAAACCGTGTCTTTAACGATTATGCTGATAGCAGTGGCAATCGATCAAGTGGTCATTGACCATGCCCGTTGCTTGCATAAAAGCGTACATGATGGTGGAGCCGACAAAGCTCATCCCTCTGCGTTTTAAATCTTTGGATAATAGATCACTTTGTTCGGTCTTAACAGGCACTTGGTCGAACTCATGCCAATGATTGATGATGGGTTTATCATCGACAAATTGCCATAAGTAATGATCAAAACTGTTGAAGCTTTGTTGCAGTTGCAAAACGACTTGAGCATTTTTTCTGGTACTGGCAATTTTCAATCGATTTCTTATGATATTAGGATTGACCTGCAAGTCAGCCAATTCGGCATCGCTCATCTGCGCCACTTTCTCAATATTGAATTGATGAAAAGCTTGCCTGTAACCGTCCCGTTTTTTCAATACTGTCTCCCACGAGAGCCCCGCTTGAGCGCCTTCTAAAATCAGCATTTCAAATAATCTCTGATCATCATGAAGCGGAATGCCCCATTCATTGTCATGATAATCAGCATAAAATTTTTGTCCCACTTTATTGCCAAAACAGCGTTTTTTACCATCTGGTCCTGCCGTCAACATTATTTCTCCTGATATATGGTCAATTTATTGTAAAAAACACCATAAATTAAGGTTTTTTTTTACATTTCCTTATAAAATCAGCGCCATTCCAATTGCGCGATCAGACTGACTTTTTGCGCGCCTTTTAAGTCCCCGTTAAAAGTTTATTCTAATCCAAATACATAGGTGTAAACCAATAAAAATGAATACATTCCGAAACATAGCGATAATTGCGCATGTTGACCATGGCAAAACCACTTTGGTTGATGCTTTGCTCAAACAAAGTGGTACTTTTGATGCACACCAAGTGGTTGAGACTCGCGTCATGGATTCCTTTGACCAAGAGAAGGAACGCGGCATCACCATCTATGCTAAAAATACCGCGCTGCAGTTTGAAGATTGCAAAATTAATATTGTTGACACCCCTGGGCACGCCGATTTCGGTTCTGAAGTTGAACGGGTATTGCGGATGGTCGATTCTGTTCTTTTGGTCGTGGATGCCTATGAAGGCCCCATGCCACAAACCAAATTTGTGCTGAGTAAATCTTTGGCCATGGGTCATAATCCCATTGTGATCATCAATAAAATTGACAAACCTTCTGCTCGCCCTGATTGGGTCATCGATCAATTGTTCGATTTATTTGTTACATTGGAAGCCACCGATGCCCAGTTGGATTTCCCCATTTGCTACACCGTTGCCAAACAAGGCATTGCAGGTTTAGAAACCAATGAAATGGCAGACAACATTACTCCACTTTTTAGAGTCATCATGGATAAAGTCCCACCGGCTCAATCTAATATCAGCAAACCGTTCAAGATGCAAGTCACCAACTTGGCCTATGATAACTTTTTAGGTCGGATGGCCGTTGGTCGGGTGTACGAAGGATTGGTCAAGCGCAATCAAGAAGTGACCGTTCTCACCCAAGATGGCAAAATCAAGACCGCCAAAATCAGCGAAGTGTTGACTACGGTTGGCTTACAACGCATCAAGGTTGAACAAGCCGTCAGTGGCGATATCGTCACCTTAGCAGGGATCAGTGATATTTATGTGGGAGATACCATCAGCGCTGATAAAAAAACGCATCCCATGCCCGTCATCGCCATCGATGAACCCACTTTAAAAATGACTTTTATGGTCAATTCATCTCCCTTTGCTGGACAAGACGGCAAGCTATTGACCTCAAGACAAATCCGCGAACGCCTTGAACGAGAATTGGAAGTCAATGTCGGTATGAGTATGGACTTATCCAATCCCGATGCATACGTGGTTTGTGGCCGAGGAGAACTGCATTTATCGGTTTTGATTGAAAGCATGCGCAGAGAAGGTTTCGAGCTACAAGTCGGTGCACCCGAGGTGATATTCAAAGTGATTGACGGCAAAAAAATGGAACCGTGCGAGCGCGTAAATATCTTTGTTCCTTCCGAATTCTCTGGCTCAATCATTGCAGAGCTCAGTAAACGCAAAGGCGAATTATTAAATCTACAAGACAATAATGACACCACGCACATTGAATACTTGATTCCCAGCAGAGGATTATTGGGTTTTAAATCACAATTTACTTCCATGACCAAAGGCGAAGGTATTTTATCCTCGGTTTTTGACAGCTATGCCCCCCATAAGGGTGAAATTGAAAGACGCGATGTTGGTAGCATGATTTCTGGAGAATCAGGCACTGCCATGGCTTATAGTTTGTGGAATTTGCAAGAACGAGGCCCCTTATTCATTCGGGCAGCCACCCCCATTTACGAAGGCATGATCATTGGCGAACACCTCAAAGGCGGTGACCTTAATGTTAATGCCACCAAGAATAAAAAATTAACCAATGTGCGCGCTTCTGGTAAGGATGATGCGCTTAATTTGGTCCCCATCCGCGAAATATCATTGGAACAGGCCATCGATTATATTGGCGAAGATGAATTGGTCGAAGTGACACCTAAAAATATACGGCTCAGGAAAAAATACTTGCGCGAATCTGATCGACGCAGAGCCAAGCGTGGCTTGACCAAATAGGTTTGGCCTAACTCACTCAAAAAAAGCGTCTTTAATCATTAACAAACGCATTTTGAATGATGACATCAAAGCGGGGGTCTGTAAAGCTTGATAAAAGATTTATAAAAACTCATCAAGTGTTTATAAACGCTTAGTTTTTATCAACAGCTGTGACCTTGATGAAATCTCTCAATGTCATAAAATGACCCCTCTACTCTTCCAAGAGACTGTAAAAAAAGTTACTGTCTAGCTTGCTAAGAGCGATTATTTCCTCTACCACCACCTGAAGGATTACCTGTGGTTGATGGCCCATTAGGCGGTCTGTCGTTTGAGTGAATGATCATGATTAATCTCCTTTATATGATTTAAAAAAATAAGTTTAACACATTAAAGCGCTTAAAAGCATAGAAAAGCCATCTTATTTTCTATAAACCTTTAAAGTAAAGGATTGTCAGTCCCTTCAATGGTTCAATGAACGCTCTGTATAAACAAGACCAAAATCTGCAACCGCAGTTTGGTCTACATCCCTGTACATATTTAGCCGACTTGATTAGCGAACAATTATCCTTTCTATAAAAAAGGTGAGGCTTTCCAAACAAACTGCTTAGCAGTTTATGTCGTTTTGAACTGAGGGCTGAAACCAAAAAAAAGCCACAACTGAATTCAGCTGTGGCTTTTGAATTTAAAAGCCTGGCAATGACCTACTCTCACATGGGAACTCCCACACTACCATCGGCGCTAAGACGTTTCACTTCTGAGTTCGGTATGGAGTCAGGTGTTTCAATCTTGCTATGGTCACCAGGCAAACTGGTAGAGACATTTAGTCTCATTATTTGGAACCAAGAACACGCTTGTCAATTCTTTGAATTTGATCGTCACCCTAATAATTCAGGTTATATTACCTAAAGTCATTTGGGTGTTACATAGTCAAGTCTATCGGGCAATTAGTACTGGTTAGCTTCACACATTACTGTGCTTTCACATCCAGCCTATCAACGTTGTAGTCTTCAACAACCCTCAAGGGATATCTAATCTTGAGGTAGGCTTCCTGCTTAGATGCTTTCAGCAGTTATCCCTTCCGAACATAGCTACCCGGCAATGCCACTGGCGTGACAACCGGAACACCAGAGGTTCGTCCACTCCGGTCCTCTCGTACTAAGAGCAGATCCTCTCAAATATCCAACGCCCACAACAGATAGGGACCGAACTGTCTCACGACGTTCTGAACCCAGCTCGCGTACCACTTTAAATGGCGAACAGCCATACCCTTGGGACCTTCTACAGCCCCAGGATGTGATGAGCCGACATCGAGGTGCCAAACACCGCCGTCGATATGAACTCTTGGGCGGTATCAGCCTGTTATCCCCGGCGTACCTTTTATCCGTTGAGCGATGGCCCTTCCACGAAGTGCCACCGGATCACTAAGACCTGGTTTCCCACCTGCTCGACTTGTCAGTCTCGCAGTTAAGCATCCTTATACCTTTGCGCTCAATACACGATGTCCGACCGTGTTGAGGATACCTTTGCGCTCCTCCGTTACTCTTTGGGAGGAGACCGCCCCAGTCAAACTACCCACCATACAGTGTCCTCAACCCGGATAACGGGTCTAAGTTAGAACTCCAGAAAATCAAGGGTGGTATCTCAAAGATGGCTCCACAGCGGCTAACGCTACTGCTTCAAAGCCTCCCACCTATTCTGCACATAATTGCCCAAAATTCACTGTAAAGCTATAGTAAAGGTGCACGGGGTCTTTCCGTCTAGTTGCGGGAACACGGCATCTTCACCGCGATTTCAATTTCACTAAGTCTCGGGTGGAGACAGTGTGGCCATCGTTACGCCATTCGTGCAGGTCGGAACTTACCCGACAAGGAATTTCGCTACCTTAGGACCGTTATAGTTACGGCCGCCGTTTACTGGGGCTTCGATCAAGAGCTTCGTCCGAGGACTAACCCCATCAATTAACCTTCCAGCACCGGGCAGGCGTCACACCCTATACGTCCACTTTCGTGTTTGCAGAGTGCTATGTTTTTGCTAAACAGTCGCAGCCACCTGGTCTCTGCGGCCCTTCCCAGCTTAGAGCGCGAAGCTCATCACCAAAAAGGGCGCACCTTATCCCGAAGTTACGGTGCTATTTTGCCTAGTTCCTTCACCCGAGTTCTCTTACGCGCCTTAGAATTCTCATCCTGTCTACCTGTGTTGGTTTTAGTACGGTCCTTGTAATCTGAAGTTTAGAGACTTTTCCTGGAAGCAGGGCATTACTCACTTCTCTACCGTAGTAGATCGTCATCACACCTCAGCATTAACTCTCCGGATTTTCCAAAAGAGTCTGCCTACATGCTTAAACCACAATCCAATAAGTGGCTGAGCTAGCCTTCTCCGTCATCCCATCACAATTACAAGCGGTACAGGAATATTAACCTGTTTCCCATCGGTTACGCGTTTCCGCCTCACCTTAGGGGCCGACTTACCCTACGACGACGAGCGTTGCGTAGGAAACCTTAGACTTTCGGCGTGGGAGATTCTCACTCCCATTATCGTTACTCATGTCAGCATTCTCACTTCTGATACCTCCAGCATACTTCCCAGTACACCTTCAACGGCTTACAGAACGCTCCTCTACCATGCGTTTAAAAAACGCATCCGCAGTTTCGGTGTATTACTTAGCCCCGGTACATCTTCGGCGCAAGCCGACTTGACTAGTGAGCTATTACGCTTTCTTTAAAGGGTGGCTGCTTCTAAGCCAACCTCCTAGCTGTCTGTGCCTTCTCACATCCTTTCCCACTTAGTAATACTTTGGGACCTTAACTGGCGGTCTGGGCTGTTTCCCTTTCCACGACGAACCTTAGCACCCGCCGTGTGTCTCCCGTGCTGAACTTACTGGTATTCGGAGTTTGCCATGGGCTGGTAAGTCTTGACGACCCCCTAAACCATAACAGTGCTCTACCCCCAGCAGTTATACACGAGGCTCTACCTAAATAGATTTCGAGGAGAACCAGCTATCTCCGGACTTGATTAGCCTTTCACTCCTATCCACAGGTCATCCCCTAATTTTTCAACATTAGTGGGTTCGGTCCTCCAGTTGATGTTACTCAACCTTCAACCTGCCCATGGATAGATCGTCCGGTTTCGGGTCTACTCCCAGCGACTAAGACGCCCTATTAAGACTCGGTTTCCCTACGGCTCCCCTTTTCGGTTAACCTTGCCACTGAGAAGTAACTCGCTGACCCATTATACAAAAGGTACGCAGTCACATGCCGAAGCATGCTTCCACTGCTTGTACGCAAACGGTTTCAGGTTCTATTTCACTCCCCTCAACGGGGGACTTTTCACCTTTCCCTCACGGTACTTGTTCACTATCGGTCGGTAAGGAGTATTTAGCCTTGGAGGGTGGTCCCCCCATGTTCAGACAGGATTTCACGTGTCCCGCCCTACTTGTATAACAATATTAGCATTTTCATGTACGGGGCTATCACCCTGTATCGCTTAGCTTTCCAGAAAATTCCATTAACACTAATATTGCTTTAAGGCTGTTTCCCTTTCGTTCGCCACTACTCAGGAAATATCGGTTGATCTCTTTTCCTCCAGGTACTTAGATGTTTCAGTTCCCCAGGTTTGCCTCTATATCCTATGTATTCAGATATAGATACCATAAATGGTGGGTTTCCCCATTCGGAAATCTTCGGGTCAAACATATGTTTATCAACTAACCGAAGCTTATCGCAGATTACCACGTCCTTCATCGCCTCTTACCGCCTAGGCATCCGCCGTTTGCGCTTAAATTCTTGACTATATAACCCCAAATAACCTTTTACAGTCATCTAAAAGTCATAACGTCTCAAACTCGTTTTGAATTTACATTCAATTTTGATTTATTAAAATCGCTTGATGCGTGTTCTTGGTTCCAAATTTTTAAAGATCAGTCTTACAGCTACTTACGAGTCGTGGATAACACAACTGAATTCGTTTTCCTGTAAGAGAGCGCGCATTGTATCTACTGGCCCCCTATGTTGCAAGCACTTTTTACGATTTTTTATCGGTTTTTTGATCAATAAAAAAATAGGTTTTTTTTTACCCTAACAATCCATGTTGCAAGGGGCGGTTAAAAGTGCCAATCAGGGCAGATTATGATACTGAATATCAAGCCATTTAAGGCCAAAAAAGGCGCAGTAAGCCTGTTTATTCAGTGGTATTACTGAACATTGCTTACAGCAATTTTTTTATTGGGGTCATAAAAAGGTTTGGGCACCACTTCAATGGGGTAGCTATTGCCCTCAGCCTCGACCACGGCAGTGGTCCCCAATTCGCTGTGCGCCAAATCCATCATGGCCAAAGCAATGGTTTGTTTTAATCTGGGGGAATAAATGGCAGAAGTCACATAGCCAATTTGTTTATCGGCCTTAATGATTTTCCAGAAGGTGTTATTACTTGGAACACTGCTGGGGCAATCGATTCTGATTCCAACCTGGCTGCGCGTAATGCCTTTTTGCTTGATTGCTTTAAGTGCGGCTTTACCGACAAAATCTGCAGGCATCTCTAAATCAACCAAACGACCCAAGCCCAATTCATAGGGATTGGTGTGAATGTTCATGTCGGCGTGGTAAGACAGCATGCCCCCTTCAATTCGCCGAATCGACGAAGTATGACCTGGATGTAATCCCATTGGCCCACCAACGGCCATCAGATGTTCCCAGAGCCGATCGCCATGCGCAGAGTCATTAATAAAGATCTCATAGCCAAACTCACTGGACCAACCAGTACGCGATATGATGAGCGGCATGCCCTCTAAGGTTGCGGCAGTCCAATGGAAATAGCGCAAATCGGCAATGCTTTCGCCAAATACAGCCAGCATAATATCCTGCGATTTTGGTCCTTGTACTTGCACTGGCGAAACATCTGGCTCACAGATATTGACCTCCATGCCTGAATGAACCGCAACGCCTTGAGCCCATAGCAAAATATCACTGTCTGCGAGTGAGATCCAGTAGCGATCCTCTGACATCCGCAATAGCACGGGATCATTTAATATACCACCTTGTTCATTGGTTATTAAGATGTACTTACACTGTCCAACGGCCAATTTACTCAAATTGCGAGGAGTCAAATACTGCATAAATTGAGTGGCATCCTTGCCAGAGATTTCAACTTGGCGTTCTACGCCCACATCACAGAGTATGGCTTCGTTGATCAGGTTGTTAAAATTTTGCACAGGGTCACCAAAATCTCTTGGAATATACATATGGTTATAGACGGAAAAACCCTTTGCGCCCCAACGCAAAGTTGCTTCATAAAATGGCGACCGTCTGATTTGAGTCCCGTAACCTAGTTGTCCAAATGTATTTTCTGTCATGAGTCTGATTCCTTGAGTGTTGGTGAAAAGTTATGATAAATACGATTAAAATCAATCATAATGCTTAATATAACTATTATCATCTAATGGATTATATTTTTTGTTGTTAATTTAATCGCTCTAAACGTTCATGATGAATCACTAATGACATTTAAGACCTCAGTGCCACGCCCCAAGAGACCACCATTATTATGAAAAATCGCTTTCAAACTAGCCTAAGTCAATCGATGGATGCCCTGTCCATGCGCGTTTATACTTCTAGATTGCTGGGGCAAGATGCTGATTTGGTTTTGCATGGTGGTGGCAACACCTCGGTAAAAATTGAAGACACCATTTATGTCAAAGCCAGTGGCTGGGACTTGGCGACCATTGAACCGCAAGGATTTGCACCGGTTGAAACAACCAAGCTCCAAGCGCTTTTGCAACATACCACACTCAGCGATGCCCAAATGGTCGCGCTTCAGCGCCAATCCATGACCGACCAAAGTTTTCCCAATCCCTCAGTAGAAGCCATTCTGCACGCCACCATTCCTTTTGATTTTGTCGATCACACCCACGCCGATGCCATCGTCACTATTTCTAATTCAATCCATGGTGAACAAATATTGCGCCAGTTATACCCACCCTCTGTACTCATATTACCGTACATCATGCCTGGCTTTCAATTGGCAAAACAAGTCTCTGACGCCACCCAGAATATTGATTGGAATGCTATTGAAGGCATCATTTTGTTGAATCACGGTATCTTTACTTTTAGTGATGATGCCAAATGGGCTTATGACAAAATGATTGAGTGGGTGAATGTGGCTGAAAGGTATTTAATGGCTCATACGGATAAGCACATTCACATAGAACAACAACCAACAACGCCCAAATCTTACAACATAGACGCCATTGTTTCAGCCCTGTCTGCGGCTAAAAAGTGTCCACTATCTCATAAAATCAACCACACACCTTTGGCACGTACCTTTGCTCAGCCCCAATATTTTGCCCTTGCCCAAAAAGGGGTCCTAACCCCAGAACACATTATTCGAACCAAGCGCGCTCCGGTCATTTTTACCGGCGACTCAAGCGCCGAAATCCAAGCCACATTAGAAGCGTATGCTGAGAACTACAGCCGCTATTTTCAAACATTTGCCTCAACTGAAACCATGTTAGACCCTTACCCAAATTGGGGGATATTGCCAAATGCGGGCACCATTTGTTTCGGCAAATCTCAAAAAGACGTCGATGTGATTGAAGACATCAACAACCACACCATGTTGGCCATGCTTCGCGCTGAGCAATTAGGTGGCTATCAAAGCCTCTCTGAGCAAGACAGTTTTGCCATGGAGTATTGGGAATTAGAACAAATGAAGTTGAAAAAATAACCATCGCTATGAGGCAACGATTGTGAGATCAAGATGTATTTAATGACCATTGATGCTGGCACTGGCAGTGTCCGTGCGGTGCTTTTTAATCTCCAAGGTGAACAGATTGCCATGGCGCAACAAGAATGGATTCATTTAGCAGAACCTAATGTCCCGCACTCAATGAATTTTGATTTCCACACCAATTGGTCTTTGTGCTGCCAGTGCATAAAAAAAGCCATCCAGCAGGCCAACATTCAGCCCAAGGACATTCGTGCGATAACGGCTTCCAGTATGCGTGAAGGCATTGTGCTTTATGACAAAGACGGTCAACCGATCTGGGCCGTTGCCAATGTTGATGCGCGTGCTTCACAAGAAGTCAAACAACTCAAGACTGAATTTCCTGATTTAGAAGCGGATCTTTATCAACGCACAGGGCAAACTTTTGCCTTAGGCGCCCTACCCCGGCTGTTGTGGCTGAAAAACAACCGCCCCAAGCTGTATGAGAAATGTCACACCTTTTCCATGATCAGCGACTGGGTGATACACAAACTTTCAGGCATTATTGGCGTGGACCCATCTAATGGTGGCACCAGTGGTCTGTTAGATTTACACAGTCGCCAGTGGTTAAGCACAGGGACTGAACTCATAAATACCTTGTCTTTGCCAAGGGTTTATGAATCAGGCACAGTCATTGGCAATGTGATTAAATCCGCTGCCGAAGAAACCGCGCTTTCAACCAACACTTTGGTCGTTATGGGGGGGGGTGATGTTCAACTTGGCGCGGCTGGACTTGATCTGGTTCGTCCCGGTGAAGCGGCTATTTTAGGGGGCAGTTTTTGGCAACAAATTGTCAATGTCGATGCCGCGCTAAAACCACCCAAAAACAGGCAACTTCGAGTCAATCCCCATGTCATAACCCACCTTTCACAAGTAGAAGCCATTACTTTTTTTAGCGGATTGGTCATGCGTTGGTTCCGCGATGCTTTTTGCCAAGCGGAAAAATTGCAAGCCCAACAAGCGGGCAAAGATGTCTATGATCTGCTCCAAGCCAAAGCCGCATCGGTTCCAGTAGGGTCGTATGGGGTTATGCCCATATTTTCAGACACGATGAAATATGACAAATGGTACCACGCCAGCCCTTCGTTCATTAATTTGAATATACAGCCTGAGAAATGCAATAACATCACTCTATTTCGCAGTTTATTAGAGAATGCGGCCATCGTCAGCGCCTTAAACTTACAGAAAATTGATGCAATGAGCCCCATTAAAACCGAAGCCATTGTGTTCGCCGCAGGCGCCAGCAAGGGACAATTATGGTCTCAAATCGTCGCCGATGTCCTGAACAGACCGCTTAAAATTCCAAAAGTAAAAGAAGCCACAGCGCTGGGTGGGGCATTTGCTGCTGGCGTTGGTGCTGGTGTTTACACCACAATGGCTGAAGCTGCCGACCATGGAGTTCAATGGGAACGCACCGTCGAACCCATTGCAAGCAATCATCAACAGTACCTACAATTGATGGACCAATGGCAAGCCATTTATAATAAGCAGTTAGCCTTGGTTGATCAAGGTCTCACAGAAGCCATGTGGCAAGCCCCTGGTTTTTAAACACAGACGTTTATAAGGATTATTATGTACCGTACCAATGAACAACAACACAAATATCGTTTTAACACCCACGGTCCTAAATATTTAACAGTCGGTCCCAATGTGGATACGGGCATTGTGGTTATTACGCCAAACGAGCACCATCCTTGCCATAAACACATGCATCAAGAAGAGGCTTTTTTGGTTTTAGAAGGTCAATGCGATGTTTGGGTCGATGGTGAATTGGTGGTGTTGAGTCAAGGCGATTATTTGCGCTGTGAACCAGGCGAAGCCCATTTTTTTGAAAACACCAGCGATAAAGACTTTAAAGCCGTGTTCACCAAAGCACCGCACTTAGAGCAAAAAGACAGCGTTTACATAGACTGGAAACCTGGGCAACCTTTCCCCAAATAAGTCGTCGAATACTTAAACAGAACGAAGCAATTTATTGCGCGTTCTCTTTATTGAGACTCGCATAAACTTGTTCAAAGGTGGCTGGTGCTGAAAGTTGTACCGCTTGTTTATCTGTGGCGTTATGGATGGCATTTTTTATCGCCAGCCAGACAGAAATGGCCAACATAAATGGTGGCTCACCCACAGCTTTGGATTTAAAAATCGTTGCCTCGTGATTGGAGGTATCGGGTTTGATTTTGACGTTAAAGCGTTTGGGTAGATCGCCGATTGATGGAATTTTATAGGTGGAGGGCCCTCGTGTCAGCAGTGCCCCCGCATCGTTCCACTTCAACTCCTCCATGCACAACCAACCCATGCCTTGAATGAATCCGCCAACAATCTGGCCCAAATCAATGGCTGGATTGATTGATGCGCCAACATCGTGCAAAATATCGGCGGCAATCACTTTGTACTCACCCGTCAGCGTATCCAACACAACTTCACTGACACAGGCACCATAGGCGTAATAATAAAAAGGACGCCCTTTCGCAGTTTTGGGGTCATAATGAATTTTGGGTGTTTTATAAAAACCATTGCTAAACAACTCAACCCGATTTAAATAAGCCAAGTTAATGAAGTCGCTAAATGGCATGGTTTGATCACCAATGGTCACCACATCATCTGCAAAATCAATCGCCGATTCTGGCACAGTAAAATGTTGACTGGCAAACGTCGTTAAACTGGCTTTGATTCTAAAACTGGCCACTTGGGCCGCCATACCATTAATATCCGAACCCGATGAGGCCGCTGTTGCCGAGGTATTAGGCACTTTTTGGGTACTCGTCGCTGAAGACTTGACCCGTTCTACGTCCACGCCTAAACTTTCAGCCACCACTTGGGCCACCTTAATGAATAAGCCCTGCCCCATTTCAGTGCCACCATGATTTAGATAAATGCTTCCATCTTTATAGACGTGAACCAAAGCACCCGCTTGGTTTAAAAAGGTGGTGGTGAAAGAGATCCCAAATTTTACTGGTGAGAAAGCCAAGCCTTTTTGTACAAAAGTATTTTGCTTGTTGAACACCTCAACCTGTTCACGACGCTGACGATATTGACTGCTGTCGATCAAGTCGTCGCAAATGGCTTGCAAGATGTTATCTTCTATTTCCTGCCCATAATGGGTTACATTGGCGGGGGCTTGCGCATAAAAGTTCAATTGACGAACATCCAATGCATCTTTGTGTAAATATTGCGCAATGTCTTCGATGATGCTTTCTATGGCCAACATCCCTTGTGGTCCGCCAAAACCTCTGAATGCAGTATTTGACACTGTATTGGTTTTGCATAAATGTCCGGTAAAACTGGCATTGGGCAGGTAATAGCCATTATCTGAATGAAACAATGTGCGCGAAACAATGGCATAGGATAGATCCAGCGAATAACCGCAACGCGCGCTCGCTTCAATCTTAACCCCTTGTAATTTTCCAGCATCATCAAATCCAACTTGATATTGCATCAAAAAGTCATGCCTTTTGCCCGTCATTTGGAAATCTTCACTTCTTGGCAAGCGCACTTTGACTGCACGTCCTGTTTGCTTTGCCAGTAAAGCCGCTAAGCAAGCCATTTGAGCCCCATCGGTTTCCTTTCCGCCAAAACCACCCCCCATTCGACGGGTGATGACTTCTACCGAATGCTGAGGCACAGCCAATACGTGCGCAACAAGGTGTTGCACTTCCGATGGATTTTGCGTTGAACAATGCACCACGACTTCATTTTTTTCACTCGGTATGGCGAGGGTTGCTTGGGATTCCAAATAAAAATGTTCTTGTCCACCCACATAAAATTGGCCAGATAATTGATGGGTTGCGCCTTTGATTGCTTGCTCAGCATCGCCGACCTTCATGGTGATCGGATCCATTAAAAAACTCTGTTTTTCTAAAGCCTGTTCAACTGTAATGATTGGCTCCTGCGCACTAATATCAGCTTGCACGAGCGCGGCTGCCCGCCTGGCATGGATTAAACTGTCGGCTAATACAGCACAAATCGCCTGCCCTTGAAAAAGGACTTCATCTTGAGCTAACAGGGGTTCATCATGCTCTACAGGACCGATGAGAAGATGCTCAATGTCCTTGGCCAAAAGAATTTTGACCACACCCGGCGCAGACATTGCCGCCGTAATATCAATGGCGTTTATCTTGCCGCAAGCCTGAGGGCTGAGCGCAAAAGCCAAGTGCAAACAGCCTTCGGGTGGCTGAATGTCATCTATATAATTTGCTGAACCACAAACGTGCCCGACGGCACTATCGTGCGCTAAAGATTGACCAACAGTTTTGGTGGGTGGGCGTAATGCGTTCATCATATCCTCTTAAAAATCACTAATGGTTGGAACGGCCGTACCTTGCATTTCTAAGCGGTACTTTTGCAGCGCTTTGCAAACCATGGCTAATCGATATTGCGCTGAGGCACGCACATCGCTAAGCGGTTGAAAAGTCTCGCTCAAACTACGCGCTATGGCTGTTTCAAAATCAGAGTGTTGCCAAGTATCTATCAGTGCTTGTTCAACGGCTTCAGCGCGTTTAGGAATGCCTGCCATACCGCCTAAAGCCACAACAGCTTGCTTCAAGTCTCCGTCCTGCATTGTCAATTTGGCGGCAACAAATACCGTTGAAATATCATCTTCAATCCGTTTGGAAATTTTGGTCAACTTGAACTGCTCGTTGTCTTTGAGTTTTGGCAATACAACGCTTTGAATGAATTCACCCTGTTGTAGGGCTGTCTGCCTATAATCAAGAAAATACTGTTCTAAGGCTAAGCTTCTGGTCTCTTCCCCTTTGCGCAAAACCAAACTGGCACCCAAGGCAATGAATATGGGGGGGAGATCGCCTATGGGAGAAGCATTGGCAATATTGCCACACACCGTTGCCCAATTCCTAATCTGGGTGGAGGCAAATCGGTACAGTATGGGCTCAATATTGGGATAGTGACGAACCAGAATCGACCACGCGTCCCTGAGACGTACGCCCGCATTTATTTCAATGCTTTGATCGTGCTCAACAATTTCTTGCAATTCAGTCACCGCGCTCAAAGAAATGATCGGACTGAATGTTTTTAAGGCTTGGGTTATTTCAAGATTTAAATCTGTGCCACCTGCCACCAATTTCCCTTGTGGATGCATTTGAACGACTTTCGCCAAACTTTGTAAATCATTTGGCGCCATAAAATCAGCCATCTGGTCTGAATTTTGCCCACTCGTGTTCGATGTTTGCAGCAATTCAATGGTTTGTTGAATGTGCGTCTGGTAATAATCGGGCGTTTTCTGTTCAAAAGCAGAAACAACGGCGTTAATGATGGGCTGATAACCAGTACAACGACAGAGATTGCCTGCCAAACAAACCTCAATGTCGTGCGCTTCGACTTCAGATTGATTTTGATATAAGGCAAACATGGACATAACAAATCCAGGTGTACAAAACCCACACTGCGAACCATGGTGTTCAACCATCGCCTTTTGCACGGGATGTAATTGCGCCCCATCTGCCAAACCTTCAACGGTGACAAGGTGTTTGCCTGCCAATGACCCCATCAAAGCAATACAAGTATTGATACTCTTATAAACAAGAGTGGTCTTACCTTTGGCTTGCGTTTCCAGCTCACCGACCACGGCGGTGCAAGCGCCACAATCACCTGAAGCACAAGCTTCTTTGGTGCCTGTTAAACCACGACCTCTTAAGTATTCCAGTACGGTTGTGCCCGCAAAATCATTGGTGATTTGGGTCGTTGATTGCTCTCTGTTTAATAAATAATACATAAGCTTTTATGCGCGTCCTTTCTGCTATTATACCCCTGATTGCAAAACAGACAAATCGATGCGTTCACACGGCTTCCATGGTCGCTAATTCGCCCATGATATAGACCGATTGGATGGCACGATCATCTCCTAACACCATCAGTGAAAACAATATCTCGTCGATGGTTTGAGTTGTTGCCATTTTTTCACGCACCAATTCGGTAGCTGCTAAATCAAACACAATAAAATCGGCTTCCTTATTAGGTTCAAAATTGCCAATCCTATCCTCTAATCCAATGACCTTGGCGCCAGCTAAGGTTGATAAATAATAGGCTTTGACTGGTGGCAGGTCAACATTGTTCAATTTGCTGATTTTATAGGCTTCGTGCATGGTTTGCAGCATTGAAAAATCAGTGCCGCCACCCACATCACTCGCCAAAGCGCAATCAATATGGTATGACTCTAAGGTGTCCAAATTAAACAACCCACTGCCTAAAAATAAATTGGAGGTTGGGCACAAAGCGATCTTTGACCCACTGTCGCCCATACGTTGAAGTTCAGCGGGCGTGTTATGAATACAGTGGCCAAATACGCTTTGCGCGCCGCTCAAACCGTAATGGTCATAAACGTCAAAGTAACTGCTTCGCTGAGGATAAAGTTCTTTCACCCAGGCAATCTCATCAATATTTTCATTCATGTGCGTTTGACAACGCACACCTGCCGCTTTATATTCGTTCAAGAGTTGTGCAGATTTTTGCAATTGTTGTGCCGTTGAAGTCGGCGCAAAACGGGGCGTGACGGCATAACTTAAGCGATCTTTACCGTGCCATTTCTCTAACAGGTTTTTAGAGTCTTCATAACCCAATTCAGGGTTGTCACAAAGGGCTTCAGGGGCATTTCTATCCATCATAACCTTGCCCCCGATCATGCGTAAATTTCGGCGTTGTGCCTCTTCGAAATAGGCGTCCACCGAGTTAGGATGTGAGGTGCAAAACGACATGGCGGTCGTGGTGCCATTGCGTACCAATTCATTAAAAAACAATTTGGCAATACGCTCTGCATAAGCTTTTTCAGCAAATTTTTGTTCTTCAACAAAGGTGTAGATGTTGAGCCAATCTAATAATTTTTTGCCGTAAGAACCAATGATTTTATACTGTGGATAGTGCAAATGAACATCGACAAAACCAGGTGCGATAAGATTATTATCAAAATGTTTGACGGGCAAATCCTTAGGCAGTTGATCCTTCAATTGATCAAAGCGACCCGCCTTGACGACCTTTCCTTGTGATACAAGCAATAGCCCATCATCGTAATATTCAGGATAAACGGTACCGGCTTTTTCTATACAGTGAAATATTGCTGATCGAAATGCTTGCATTGAGAAATTGAACCTTTTATGTATAAATCTTACATTTGATTTTATTATAAAAGACGGGTGATGGGTTACACTTTTAAATACACCACAAACTTGTCAATGATTGTTTTATTTCATGTTCATCGCAGCTCTCAAGCGCAATACATCAATGCCTGTAAACTCAATGAGCAAGTTCGGTCGTGTATCTTATATATCAGATCATTCGTTGATTCATTGAAATAGTGATCACGACATAGCCACTGACCAAGCATTGTTGCATTATGACTGTGACAGCTTAGCCTCAGTGCAAAGAGGTGGATGCCATATCAGTCTGCCTATTCTCGTAGTTATAAACCACATTCATCCGAACATACTCTAATAGCTCCATAAAATCACGCTCGTTCATTTCAGCCTCTTGTTCCAAAGCATTGGGGTCGATGTTTTGACTGGCGAGGTTGATATCCCCCAAGATTTCTAAAAAGGCTTCGGTTTCTGGATCTTGAACCTGAACGGTTGCCACGCCTGAAGCACAGAATGCCATTAGAAAACCTTCTGTCCAATTGCTGAAATTTTGCACGCGTTCTGCCAAAGCCTCCTCATCATCTTGTTGCGGCAATTGAAAATCAACCTCGCCAATTTCACTTTTGATTTCTTGTAACCAGTCCGCCAAACCGTCGATCTCCTTCTTAGAACAACGACAATCTTTGCCAACCAATTCATTGACCCAATCAGCGATCTTACGCTCATCATTAAAAATAATTTTTCCACACAATGCGCCGTGAAGCCAGCACAAATTGGTTATTATGTCGATGCGTTGTATGAGTTGATGTATCATGGTTTTTGAATGATTTGAATATTGTTAATATGGGAAAATAGCGACGCTATTAAGCCTCTGTATCGGCTTAAATCGCACATTTGCATGGCTATTTTATATTGTTTATTGCGCGATGATGGGTCTTTTATTTTCAACGCGCCGATCGCATATATTGTTGGTCAGGCGTGTCGTCATTACTGAATTTATACCGCCAAAAGGTTATAATACTCGTTCACTTTGACCACCACACAACCGAACAATCATGACAATAACCCCTGAAGAATTAAGCACTGTTGCCGCATTAGCAAAATTGGACATTTCAGCCGAAGAATTGCCCAATTATATGGATCAAATCAATGGCGTACTAAGGCTGATCCAAAACATGCAAGCAGTCAATACCGATGATATTGAACCCCTATCGCACCCTTTAGAGTTACAACAACGATTGCGTGAAGATGTGGTGAGCGAGACCAATCAGAGAGATGCTTTGCAAGCGATTGCGCCTGAAACTGCCGCTGGACTCTATTTGGTCCCTAAGGTGATAGAGTAATTCGCTGAATCGATTCAAACAATTCTTAATAAACTTAAAAACGTAATCAAACGCGACATTTATGCTCCAAAATCATTCTTTATCTGAGCTTTCTCAGGCGCTTAAAACCAAAAAAATCAGCAGCACAGAGTTGACTCAGTTTTTCCTTGATCGTTGCACGAGCCACCAATCGCTCAATGCATTTATTCGGCTCACGCCCGAGCACGCACTGGCTCAAGCTGCTGAGGCAGATAAAGCTATTGCGGCTGGCAATGCCTCTGATTTATGCGGCATCCCAATTGCCCACAAAGACATATTTTGCACCAAGGACATCACAACGACCTGTGGCTCCAACATCCTGAACAATTTTAAACCGCCCTATGATGCCACCGTTGTTGCGCAAACCAACGCCCATCATATGCCCTTACTGGGCAAGGCCAACTGCGATGAATTTGCCATGGGCTCTTCCAATGAAAACTCCTATTACGGTTGTGCGCACAACCCTTGGCACACCGACTACGTGCCGGGTGGCTCTTCAGGTGGTTCGGCCGTGGCCGTGGCCGCGCGCATCGCGCCCATTGCAACAGGTACCGACACGGGCGGTTCCATACGTCAGCCCGCTGCCTTTTGTGGCATCACAGGACTGAAACCGACTTACGGCTCAGTTTCACGCTACGGTATGGTCGCCTATGCGTCGAGTTTTGACCAAGGTGGACCCATGGGTCGAAGTGCCGAAGACTGCGCCATGCTCTATGACGCCATTCAAGGATTTGATGCAAAAGATTCGACTTCGGTTGACCGGGACTACAAACCGACCATAACGCAATTAAATGCGGCTATTAAAGGCAAGAAAATCGGCATTCCACGGGCATTAATGTCTGAAGGATTGCAACCTTGCATTGCTGAGGCCATTGAAAAAAATCTCGCTGATCTCACTGACATGGGGCTGGAATTGGTCGATATTGACCTGCCCAACATCAAATTGTCTTTGCCCGCATACTACGTCTTAGCACCAGCAGAAGCCTCGTCCAATTTGTCTCGTTACGATGGCGTACGCTACGGTCAGCGTTGTCAGGACCCCAAGGATCTGGATGATTTATATAAGCGCTCACGCTCAGAAGGTTTTGGAGACGAAGTGAAGCGCCGAATCATTGTCGGCACCTATGCCTTATCAGCCGGTTATTACGATGCCTATTACATCAAAGCACAAAAATTGCGACGCATGATTGCCGATGATTTCCGCCAAGCTTTTGAATCCGTTGATGTGATTTACTTGCCGACAACGCCCAATACAGCGTTTAAAATCGGCAGCATCAATAACGACCCTGTGACCATGTATTTACAAGATATATTCACCATCCCCGTCAATCTTTGCGGCCTGCCTGCACTCAATTTCCCCATAGGATTTGATCAAGGTTTACCCATAGGGGCTCAGCTGATTGGCAATTATTTCTCTGAAGCCAATCTGCTCAACATTGCCCACCAATATCAGCAAACCAGCGATTGGCATCAACAAGCACCAGAAGAGATTCAATCATGAATTGGGAAATCGTTATTGGATTAGAAGTCCATGCACAGCTGCGCACCAAAACCAAAATATTTTCGGGTGCATCAATTGCATTTGGCGCATTGCCAAACACCCAAGCCTGTGCCATTGATTTGGGCATGCCTGGCATGTTGCCTGTGTTAAATAAAGAAGCGCTGAGCATGGCGGTGAAATTTGGCTTGGCCGTTGGCGCCGACATTTCACCCATTTCGGTTTTTGCTCGAAAAAATTATTTCTACCCCGATTTACCCAAAGGTTATCAAATATCACAATTTGAACTGCCCATCGTAGGCAAAGGATCGATCGATGTTGAAGTTGCCGATGGGGTTACCAAGACCATCGGTATTACGCGAGCGCATCTCGAAGAGGACGCGGGCAAATCATTGCATGAAGACTTTCACAATCAATCGGGCATCGATTTAAATCGAGCTGGCACCCCTTTGTTAGAGATTGTGTCTGAGCCTGACATGCGTTCCCCTGAAGAAGCCATTGCTTATGCCAAAAAAATACATACCGTTGTGCAATATCTGGGCATTTGTGATGGCAATATGCAGGAAGGTTCTTTTCGCATTGATGCAAACATATCTCTGCATCAACCCAATACGCCCCTCGGTACGCGCGCTGAGTTAAAAAACATCAATTCATTCCGCTTTTTAGAAAAGGCCCTCTGGTATGAAATTGATCGGCAGCGCGATTTATTAGAAAACAATCAAGTGGTTGTTCAAGAAACCCGCCTATACGATGCAGAGAAAGATGAAACTCGATCGATGCGGACCAAGGAGGAAGCCAATGACTATCGTTACTTCCCTGATCCAGATTTATTGCCCGTGCAAATGACGTCCGAGCAAATCAAATCCATTCTATCAACCATGCCTGAACTGCCTGATGCACGAAAAGCGCGTTTTCAAGAAGAATATGGCTTGTCCTTCTACGATGCCGATGTGTTAACAGCAAACAAAGACATGGCCGATTTCTATGAAGCCACCCTCAAACAATCTGGTGTGAAAGCCAAATTGTGCGCCAACTGGATTATGGGGGATTTTTCAGGCAATCTCAATAAAGCGCATTTAACATTGGCCGAAAGCCCCATCTCTGCCACACAGATGGCCTTGCTACTCAAGCGTATTGAGGACGCAACCATTTCTGGCAAACTTGCCAAAGAGGTGTTTGAGGCCATGTGGGCGGGTGAAGGCAGTGCCGATGAGGTCATCAACAGCAAAGGACTCAAACAAATCACCGACGACTCTGCCATAGAGCAAGTCATCTTAGAGATTATGGCCAACAATCCAAATCAACTGGCTGAATATCGATCTGGAAAGGATAAATTATTTGGTTTCTTTGTGGGTCAGGTGATGAAAGCCACCCAAGGCAAAGCCAATCCTGCACAAGTCAATCAGCTACTGAAATCTAAATTGTCAGCAGATCAGTAAAAATGTTTTTGAATTGATAGGCAATCACTTTGGCCTATTGATTTCTTTTACGCCATCATGAAAACGAATGGACAGCGGTTGTGATGGTTGCAAATCTGCCGATCTAACGACGAACGATCCTTGTTGTGAAACCAAGGCAAATCCGCGTTTTAATATGTTTTGTGGATCAGCTTGACGCACCAATGCTCGATGGTGACTCAGACGAATTTTTTCCTCTTTCAATCTTTTTTTGGCTTGGGTGTTAATGGCCTCAGATATGCTTAAAAGCAGCCGCTGCTTTTGATTGACCAGATTCTTAGTCTGCAACTGTAATCGCCTTTGCAACTCAGACAACTGCCTCTTTTGTTGCTTCATTAGCGGCGCGACGCTTTGTATCACAGGTAAGTGCCCTTGTATTTGAGACCGTTTAGAGAATACCGCCTGCTTTGCTTGTATCTGAATCTGATGTTGTTGTTTCAATAAGGTTGTATGCTGTTGTTGTAAGGTGTTTCGTGCAAGGCTCAGCTGGTGTAATTGACTGTGCAGTTTTTGTCTTTGATGATATAAGATTTGCTGCACCCATAAAGGTACTTTGGTAAAGCTGAGCAATTGCTGTTGTGTGGTTTGAATGCTTGTTTTGGCATATGTTTGGATATATTGCCAATTGTTAAGCGCGTTTAACCCCGAATCCATAATGTGTCGATGGATGAATCCAGCCACCTTTGTCGGTGTTGAAAAATTTAACTTGGCCACTTCGTCTAAAATGGTTGAATCGGCATCATGGCCAATACCCACCAATACGGGTATGGGAAAGCGGCAAACGCTTTGTGCCAGTTCATATTCATTCAAATAATGTAAGTCGCCTTTGGCGCCACCACCGCGAATAATGACCAATGCATCAAACGGCGCTTGCTCATGCCTAGATAAAATTTGTTGCAGTCCTTGGACGATCGTTTGGCTGGCTTCTCGACCTTGAAACTGTGCTGTGAAATACTCAAATGCGCAAAGCGCTTGTAAGGGATCGGCAATGCGACGAAAATCACCCAAGGCATGCGCCTGCTGCGGGCTGATCACGGCAATTCGGAAAAAATCCATTGGCAATCTGTGCGCCGATTGCAATTTATACAATTGGGATTCGATCAGTCTTGACCTAATTTCTTTGAGTTTAATGGCCATTGCACCCAATGTATAAGTCGGGTCCACATCTTCAACCACTGCTGAAAATCCATAAACACTGTGCATGCTGGCCTTGAGTTTAAAGAGTACTTGTAAGCTTTCTGCTAAGGGTTGATTGGCCTGCTGTTGAAATTTGCTGTGTATGGTTTTGGCGTTGGATGCCCATATAACCGTTCGCACCGAAGCAATTTTCTGTTTACGCTCGCTTTGTTCATATTCACTCAGAACAAGGTAGTAATGCCCCGATGCGCTTTTGGTAATGCTTTCAATCTCTGCTTTGACCCACTGACCATGGCTGTACAATTTTTTCACCATGGTATTTAAGGGTTCGAGAAAATCTGTGAGTTTGATGCCTTCATCTATCTGCCCTAAGGGCAAGGCGATATTTTCAGATACAACCGTCTTATTAATAGGCTGAAAACCCCTGTAATCATCATTTGGCAACCACTGCTTGAACATTGATAAATCTGCGCTTTGGTTGATATACCAAAGCTGTTTGGCGGCATCCCAGCGTGCGCCCAGACTCTTAGCCTTATCTTTGTCTATATAAGGCACTTTTAAATATTGTTTTTCCATTAAACCACCTCTGCATGGGTGTTTTGCAAAGCGTCAGCGGTCTGCCAAATTGTGTCTATATCGTGCTTATGCCGTGATTGCGCCATCAATTGACGCCAATGTTTCGCCCCTCGCATGCCAGCGAAAAATCCATTCAAGGGTCGAATGAACGGTATAACATTATGATCAGTTGCTGTGCTTGTTACGTACTTTAAATACTGCTTCAGCACTTCTAAACGCAAACTGAGCGACGGTTGTTTTTGGTTTTCTATGACATAAAGCAACCATGGATTGACCCATGCTGCGCGACCAATCATCACCCCATCAACGGCGGGTAATCCATCCCAGCCAGTCAAGTATTTTTGGGTTTTTTCTAATGAATCGATTTCGCCATTAGTGCACACATTAAGATGGCTAAAGTCTCGCTTAAGTTGATGGGCATAAAAAGGTTTTAAAGGCGGCACCTTGCGATTCATTCTGGGGCTGATGCCGTTTAAATACGCGCATCTATTATGGACGATGATGCCATCGCATCCAGCATCCACAAGCTGTCGCACAAATTGCACCAATTGCGCATAATCATCGTCACCATTTAAACCAATGCGATGTTTGACCGTAATCGGGAGGGCGGTTTTTTGCTTCAGGGCTTCTACCAAAGCGGCCACTGTCTGCGGTTCCTGCATCAGGCACGCCCCAAAACGCCCTTTGCGCACACGATTGCTTGGACAGCCTACATTGAGATTGATTTCGCTAAAACCCGCCATTTCTGCTGAACGGGCCACTTTGCGAATGGCGTCCGCTTCACAACCACCTAATTGCAGGGCTGTAGGACCCTCCCCTTCGGCCATGGTGAAATAGTGCGGTTGTGGGTTATATAAGATGGCATTAACCGTAATCATCTCGGTGTAATTCAAAACATTGGGACAGATCAAACGCATGAGTTTACGCATTTGCGGCGTGGTGTAGCCCATCATTGGCGCCAAACGGATCCGACCATATTGTTGAAAATACGACTGATGCTCTGTCATTGATTGACTTGCTCCTTACTTTATGACCTTTGTATTGGTGGGCTTTCTTAGCCGTTCATTGGGTTTCGTTTGAATAATCTTGTTTTTAAGTAACCCAATCCACTTAGCCTTTGACAAAGGGCGACTTAGATCACATACCTTTAGCGACTGTGTAACTGTACATTCATGCTCATTCAAAACCACATCTATATTTTAATCCATTGGCATAATTTACACAGTTGAACTCACAACATCGAGACACAACATCAAGGGATAGAAATGCTTTGGATAAAATGATACAATGCGCGCACTGATCGGTCATTTTATATTTTTAGCCGATGATGCATTCAATGATTTTCTGGGGCAGTCTTTCTCTTTAAATTCTAATTTTGGAGTGACGAACTTTTAAAGGTTGCAGAAATGCGTGAATGCCCAAAACACTCTTTACTATAAGGAAATAATCCGATGAGCATGCCTAATAATGCCCTTTTGACTTTATATTCAAATCCAACGTGCCCCGATAGCCATCGTGTTAGATTCTTAGCGTCTGAAAAAGAAAATTTAGTTGAAATCATCAACATATTCCCGCACGATTTACCCGAAGAACTCATCAATGCAAACCCTTACGGTACACTTCCAACGCTGATTGACAAAGACGTGGTGTTACGAGACGCTCAAGTCATGATGGAATATCTTGATGAACGTTTTCCCAGCCCAACATTCATGCCGGTTGACCCCATTTCCAGAGCAAAAGTACGTATGATGTTGGTCAATATTCGCGAATCTTGGCTACCGCACTTTATGGTTTTAAATGACATGAAATCCAGCGAAAAGAAACAGCAAACCGCCATTAAAGAAATCGGTAAAAATTTATTGGAACTGAAACCAACTTTTGGGCATTATAAATTCTGTATGAGTAACAGCTTTACCTTGATTGATATTTCCCTTTCAGTCATTCTCTGGCGCCTTGACCATTACGGCATTGACTACAGTCATATGGGCATACATTTTAATAAATACATGCACGAAATCTTTTCCAGAAAAGCTTTTGCTGCCAGCCTGTCTTTGTTTGAAGAAAACATGCGAATAATTCCAGAAACCGTCACCAACGATTCATAAATTAGCAACAACCTACTGGGTTATAGCCCATGATTAAAAAGAATCCAGTCAGCCTCATCGTTGGCTGTGGCCGAATAGGCAACCTCATTGCCATACAGCTTGAAAACAAGCGCCATCAAGTCATTGGATTACGTAGAAACATTCAAAATCTCATTTCGGGCGTTGAGGGCTTCGGTGCTGACATCACAGAACCCTTGCCTGATTTACCCGAAGTCGATCATTTCATCTATTGCCCAGCACCACAACGAAAATCCGAAGCCGACTACCAACGTCTCTACTACGAAGGTCTGCAAAACTGCATCAATGCCTTCACCATAAAACCTAAAAAATCTTGGGTCATATCCTCAACTCGGGTTTACAGTGAAAACCAAGGCGCCTGGGTCGATGAGCAAACGCAATTAAACCCCAGCGATCAAAAACAGCGCATCTTAATTCAAATGGAGCAACTCGCTCAAACAGAATTATCCGCGTGTATTCTAAGATTGAGTGGCATCTACGATCAAAGCTCTGAACGCTTAATAAAATGGGCACAACAATCAGCCTATCCTTTTGCTGAACAGCATTGGAGCAACAGTATTCATGCGCAGGATGCAGCAAATGCTGTGGTACATCTGATGCACGTCGCTGACTCAAAACTTTATTTGATTTCAGATCAACAGCCCATAACCATGCAAGAAAAAATGGCAGCCATCTGCCAACAACTTGATTTACCTGCCGCACAAGCCATGCAGCCTGCTCAGACGACGGGCAAAAGAATCGCCACAACAAAATTAGCAGCCAGTGGCTTTGAGTGGCTCTACCCCAATGCCGGCCTTGGCTATCAATCAATCACCGAACAGCACCTTCAATTAGCCAAACTGACCGCTTTTCAAAGAAAGGTCCTACAAATGACACAAGGTATTCCCTATGGCAAAGTCGTCAGTTATAAAATGCTTGCCGAATTAGCTGGCTCACCACGTTCTGCGCGGGCGGTGGGACAAACTTTGGCTATTAACCCTTGTGCGCCAGGCATTCCCTGCCATAGAGTCATCAGTAGCAATCGAACATTGCATGGGTTTTCTCAAGGTACTTCAGATGATAAACTTTTGGACAAGGTTAATCGCTTAAAAGCAGAGGGCATTCAATTGAAAAAAAGCCATGCGTTGATGAAGTATAAAGTGCCGAGAGACTATTTTTGGCAAATATAATCGAGCTAAAACGACTAATCCCAAAGATTTTTTCTTCCTAACATTTCCTGCAAATGATGATAATTTTCATAGCGGGATTGGTGGATTTGACCTTGTTCCATCGCTGTCCGAATGGCGCATTGAGGTTCATGTAAATGGCGACAATTGCGAAATTGACAGGTGCCTAAAAACGGCGCGAACTCTGGCCATGCCGGCGAAATGTCCTCAGGTATTTCAATGTCTAAACTTTTAATGCCTGGAGAATCAATGATACCCCCTTGCATTGTGTCGTCAAAATAATGTAGTAAGGTGTTGGTGGTGGTGTGCTTGCCTAAGCCCGAAAAATTCGATAAGGTTTGGGTTTTAAGCGTTAAGTCTGGGATGAGGGCATTGGTTATAGACGATTTACCAACCCCCGATAAACCAACCAGTAAGTTGACTTTGTTGTTTAAAAGTGCTTTGAGTTGCTCAACCTGCGCCGAGGTTTGAACACTGCCAATCCAATAGCTGATATTCGTCGCCTCATACCTTTGCCTAAATCGTTTGACCCAAGCATCAAAGCTGGGTAAATCCGATTTATTCAACAGTAAAATGGGCTCAATTTTATGAATCCACGCGGCCAGCAACCACGTATCAATGTAATACCAATCCGCAAAAGGTTCGGAACTGAGCACTATGCCAAGTTGTTCAATATTGGTCGCAATAGACGACGATTTATGCTTGTCACGCAGTCGCTTGAGTTCGTTATGACGTGGCTTAATACGGCTGACCACATCTTGTGCAATTTCAACCCAATCGCCAACGACGGGGCGTTGTTTCGATTTTAGATATTTATGCGTGGTCATCGCCCCAGTTTTCGGACATTTGCACAGCACATCAAAACCAAAATTGGCGATAACCCGTTTAAAATCGCTCATATAAATGATCCGTTTTTGCCGCGCAAATAAAATCGTTTTTAGTCAATCCATCACAAACCGCAGTAAACCATACGACACTGATTTGGCGGTATTTAAGCTCAATAATTGGATGATGATCCTGTTCAATGGCCAATTCGCCAACCTGATACCCAAAAGATAAGAGTTTTGGATAACTTAATGGGCCATAATGTTTGATAATGCGATTACCTGAAGGCGCCAAAGACCACCCCGTTAAAACAGTCAACAAGGCTTCAATGGCAGCTGAATCTAAGGCACTATCGTCCTTGCGCACGGGATGGCAATGACTTTCTCGTAATTCTTTTATGTTCATATTGTTGTACTCTAAGGTATCAAGGCTAAATACACATGAGCATTATAAGGATATTTCTACTTCCAATAGCGAGTTTGAAACGTCTCATTTGAGCAAAAACGGGTAGAATACGCCTTCACTTTCTTAATATGGACACAATGAATTATTCTACTGATTTTAAGGTTTTCTCTGTCACTGGTGAGGATGCTGAATCCTTTTTGCAAGGACAGCTCAGCAATGATGTGAACATTGATGGCCCGACTGCTTTCTGTAACCCAAAAGGGGCGGTGTTGGCTCTGTTCATTCTAAAGAAAACCGAACAAGGTTTTCTATTAGCCAGTCAAGATGAGTGCATAGACGCCGTCATTCAAAGATTGCGCATGTTCGTCCTGCGTTCAAAAGTGGTCATTGAAAAAATAGATTCGGTGTTGATAGTCAATGCAGACAGCAATGAACATTCATTCTATGAAGCCCAATTGTCCCTACAACTGAGGGCGCAACCACTGACAGACGCCGTCTCTGCCACGCCCCAATTAATGCAGGCAGGCTTATTCAAACTGACCACTGAAACAAGTGGCCAATACACAGCGCAATTTCTTAATTTGGATCTAATCAACGCTCTGTCTTGGCAGAAAGGCTGCTATGTTGGACAAGAAGTCATTGCCCGTTTACACTACAGAGGCAAGGTGACAAAACGCTGTTATCTACTCCAATCAGACAGTGCTTTTCCTGAAAAACCTGGCGACAATGTCACCTTGATGAACCAGCAAAATCAGCCGGTTCGCGGTGTGATTTTACAAACCTTTGAAAATCAAGCCTTGGGCATTTTCAGTAGCAGGAGTATCAGTGACAAACTTACTTTAGATGCGAGAAATTTTTCAATCATCCCTTTTAGCTACGAATAAAGTCAGGCGCTATTAGGCATCTTTAAAATCGTTTTGAATTTGGTTGCCTCTGCCAATGTTGCTAAAATGCTCGCCTCTACCAAAGCCTTTATCCATTGCGCATTTTCTCTTAATAATGTCACATATTTTGTACCCACATGATTGTGTGCTACTGGTATAATCCTCCCCCTTTAAATCAACAGCACTAGAGAATAAATATTATGCCAAGCATTAAACTTCGTGACAATGATGCTTTCGAATCCGCATTACACTTTTTTAAACGATCTTGTGATAAGGCCGGCATCGTTTCTGAAGCGCGTGCCCGTGAATTTTACGAGAAACCAACCTGGGCAAAAAAGCGCTCAAAAATGATGGCTCGTAAACGCCTACACATCCGCCTTAGTCGAGAAAGAGCCATTTTAAGAGCTCGTTAATCCGTTTTCCGTTCTATTTATGTCCCTCAAGGATGTCTTAAAAGAGTCTTTGCTAAAAAGCATGCGCTCAGGCGATAAGCTAGCGGTTGGTACCATTCGGCTTGTTAATTCTGAAATCAAAAAACAAGAAATTGATAAGCAGGTTGTTTTAGACGATCACGGTATTCTGGCCATACTCAGTAAAATGAGCAATCAGCACTTGGAATCCATTGCACAGTTTGATAAGGCGGGGCGTCAGGATTTGGTTGAAAAAGAACAAGCCGAGCTTGAAATCATCAAATTGTTTCTACCCAAACCTTTGACTCAAGAAGAAACTGAAACCATTATTTTAGAAGCCATGGCTGAGCTCAAACCAACAAGCATAAAAGATTTGGGTGCGGTCATTAGCCATCTAAAACCCAAGCTGGCTGGAAGAGCGAATATGAAATTTGTCAGTGAATTTGTCAAATCAAACTTGATGCAGTCATAACGCAGATTCTCTAAACGACCATTGGACATCAAAAATCTAATAACCGTTTTAAAATCCAGACACAATTAAAAGCCGAACACCCAGTGCTATCTGAGCCAGAATTGGTTATAAAGGCAACATAAAATACGGCTGAACGCTCACTGAAATCCCGCCTTATGAGCAGCACATTACTTGTAACAAACCGTGCAGTGATGGCTCTTTTAAATGCCACTTAAAATCACTAAGGAACGCCGTTTCTTTTTTTGAGCAGATTTAAACTTCAGCCAGACACCCACCACTCATAATTTATAAAATAACCAATTGACACCTAATATACACACTTTAGCGACGGCGATTCATGGCTCAAAAACATAAAACGGATTGGTATCGATTTACAGTCGTTTTTGCTACCAGTACTTTTGTCGCTTTTTTGATCGGAAAGATGGCGCCTGCTTTGCCCACTCTAACAAGATCACTCGACATCAGTTTGTTTCAAGCAGGCATGTTGGTTGCAACAGTCAGTCTCATCTCGGCAACCTTAGCCATTCCCATTGGGATCTTTATGCAACGTGTTGGCATCCTACGGTGTTGTGTCTTTGCACTCATCTTAAGCGGCTTGGCTGGCATACTTGGCGCATTGGCTGATGGCTTCATGCTGTTGTTGCTTAGTCGCATCATTGAAGGGTGTAGCTTGGTCGTTTGTTTCATTGGTATGCCATTATTGGCCATTTTCACCTCATTAGAAAACGATCAACCCTTAACCATGGGCATCTGGTCTGGATTCCTGCCCTTAGGGATGGCGATTATCATTTTGATTTCACCACAAGTGATTGACTGGGTCGATTGGCAAGGTCTTTGGTTGCTCATCGCTCTATCCCATGTCCTATTTTCCGGTATTCTATGGCTCAGTTTCTATTCTGATTCACCTGCAAAAGCCATCATTAAGTTTAGCTTTTCTGTGCTGAATAGACCGCTTTGGAAGCGCGGTCTCATTTTTATGCTCTATTCAATTCCGTTCATAACCTTTATGACATTTTTTGTGACTTACTTGGTCAATGATTTGAATATGAGCATACTCCAAGCCTCGAAATACAATGCCATGGTGGTTGTGATGAATTGGTTTGGCTCTATCTTGGCTGGCATCTTATATAAAAGAAAAATACTGTCTGAACGGATGTTGTACATCATCGGATTCAGTACCATTATGCTCACCATGCCTCTATTCTTTTGGCCAGAATCGACCTTTATGCTGAAAATTAGCGTGGCCACGCTCCTTGGTTTGATATCAGGGTTCGTCCCAGGCGGGATTTACATTGTCTTATCTCAGCTGACACCCAACAAATCAAATCAACCCATTGCTTCAGCCTTTATTGTTCAAGGTGCTGGATTGGGGCAGTTATTGGGTCCATTAATTTTCACCGCCGCTGCCCAAGCTGTTGGTGGTTGGTATAATGCGTCGTACTTTGCACTATTGTTCATAGTACCTGGCATGATTATTGCCTGGACGGTGACCAGACCTCAATCCCAGACAAACACTCAATAAGGGAAACGCCTTGGAATATTCAGCACTTTTTTTATTCAGCATCGCATTCTTCTTTACGCCAGGCATGAACAACACCATGATCATGGTCTCTGGCGTTAATTACGGTTATAGAAGAAGCATTCCTCATCTCCTTGGCATTGTTTTGGGTTATCCAATATTGATTATTGCTGTTGGATTTGGTCTGGGCGCCGTTTTTATAAAGTTCCCACAACTTCACCTGATTCTGAAAATATTGGGCGTCATTTACTTGAGCTATCTCGCCTATAAAATTGCCACAACACCCCTTAATCAAACGGACAGTACCATTGGTGAACCATTCAGTTTCGTAAAAATTGCAATGCTACAATGGGTCAATCCCAAAGGTTGGGTTGGAGCGACGGTTATGACCACGACCTATGCAGTTGCCGGCACAGATTACTTTATCCACGTATTAATCATTGCCCTGACTGCAATAACAGTCGGAATATTCAGTGCCAATACCTGGCTCATTATGGGGAATGTCATCCGTATTTGGCTCACCAATCCCTTCTGGTTAAGGCTGTTTAACTACTTAATGTCCAGCATTTTGGTGATTTCAATCTTGCCAGCGATACTTGAGCTTTATAAGCAATTAACCTCAGAAGCCCCTATTTTCTAACGCAATTGTTTGATTTTTTGGTACAAGGCCTGACTGACTTGTAATCCTTGCTGTTGTGCTCGTTGGTGTTGTGATGCTTTACGACTGCCAGGTATATAACTGCCGTGCGTCTTTAAATATTTTTTGAGTTGCTGAATCCTTTGGTCATAGCCCCCTTGACTCATGGCATTGACGTCTATGGCAATGATTGTTTGTCCCAGGTTCGGCGGAGGACCTTCATCATTGAGCAATGACGAAGCTTGACTACTCAGATTTGAATCGGTCAGTCCACTGCTTAATATTTCAACCATCAATGCCAATAAGGCCCCTTTTTGACCACCCAAAGGCTGAAGCATCCCTTTTATTGCTTCTGCAGGGTCTTGGGTGGGTTGCCCCTTAGCGTCTAATGCCCAGGTGTCGGGTATGGTTGTGCCTTCAAAATGTGCCGCAGCTATTTTCCCCCTCGCAACGGTTGATAAAGCCATGTCAATGACAATGGGGGCTTGGTCTTTGACGGGCGCGGCAAATGCAATGGGGTTGGTCCCCAACATGGGTATTTTGGCGGGTGGAATTGGCATGGCCGTGGGTGAATTGCCAAAAATCAAAGCGAGAAATCCGCTTTTAGCCAGCTTTTCACAAGGGGCAGACGCTTGTCCAAAGTGGTGCGATTTATGTATAGAGATGGCAGCAATCCCCAACTTTTCAGCCTTTTCGGTGAGTAGGTCCACAGCCAAGTCAAGGGCAGGGAAAGCAAATCCATACTGTGCGTCGATACGGTCTATGGCGGGGAGGATATTTTGAGCAAGGGGTTGGGCATGGCCATTGATTTTGCCATTGCGCACCTGAGGCACATAGGTCATCAGGCGACTCAATCCGTGACCGTATTGGCCTTCAATTTCTGCTTTGAGCAAAGCATTCGCAACGCTCACTGCATTGGAATCGGATGTTTTGTTCGCAATCAACGTTGAATGAATCAGAGAATAAACGTCGTCAATCTTTAAACTAATGTGGGAGGAGTGTGATTTTTGCTGCATCGATTTGCCCTGAATGAATGTCTTTGAACCCTTGCTGACCTTCAGCCAAGGGTCGTTCTTGTATCCATTGATAGTCGCTTATAGCATGATGGGTCAGTAAATCAAGCGCTTCTCTCATTTCCAACATGGTATAGGTGTAAACGCCAGCAAAAGTAATTTCTGCTAAGGTTAGCCGACGGGCATCAAATGTCCCCTCACCTTGTTGCAAACCAATATGGATCACACACCCCCCAGCATGAACACATTGCATGGCACTGGTTCGTGTAGCATGGCTTCCAACAGCATCGAAGACCTGATGGTAGGTATTGGCTTCTAATGTATCCTTCAGAGGGTTTAACGCTGTGCAATTGACTGAAGCTTGAGCCATCTTTAACCGTTGTTCACTGGTTTCGGAAATGGTGATGTCCTTGACCCCAAAATGTTGTAGGATTAAAGCGGTGATCAACCCAATGGCGCCCGCTCCAATGACCAAACATTTTTGATCTTCCAAAGCGCACAAATTCGGTAATTTTTTGGCCAATTTAACTGCATGTAAACAGACAGCTGTTGGCTCGCACAAAGAAGCGATGGTATAAGAGACCGCTTCTGCAAAAGGAATCACACACTTAGCTGGAATGGTTAGATATTGAGCAAAGCTCCCAGGTCGAGTCATGCCAATCATGGTTCGATTGCAACAAAGGTTATCGCGCCCACTCGTACAAAAAACACAGTGCCCACAAGTAATGAGCGGATTAACCGTCACTTTTTTCCCTTTATGGGCACCTTCAATCACCCGCCCTGCCATTTCGTGACCCAATATTAATGGCGGATTTCGGCGCGAGTCATGACCGTGCCAAGCGTGCATGTCTGAACCACAAATGCCTGCTGCTTTGACTTCAATCAAAGATTCCCCTGCTTGCAAAGTGGGGGTTGGAACGTCTTGAAAAGTGGTTTGGTGCGGGGCTGTATAGACCAACGCTTTCATAATGCTGAGAACCCACCATCGATAAAAATGGTTTGTCCAGTAATATAATCACTGGCATGTGAGGCTAAGAACAGACTAATACCTTCTAAGTCTGCCATCTCACCATTGCGTTTCATTGCAGTTTTATCTGAATTTTGGGACGCCCATTTTGGGTCATTAAAAACTGGTGCAGTCAGCTCTGTTGGAAAAAATCCTGGCGCAATGGCATTTGCACAAATGCCTGAAGCTGACCACGCTTGAGCCATGGCCCGAGTCAGTTGAACCACGCCACCTTTAGACGTACCATAAGGAATGCTGTTGGCAAATGCCCGCTGAGATTGCAAAGATGCAATGTTGATGATTTTTCCCCAGCCTTTTTTTTGCATGGCGGGCACGATCGATTGCGCTAAAAAGAAAGGGATTTTCAAATTTATATTTAGGGTTTGATCCCACGATTTTGGACTGATTTCAGCTGAGGATTCACGCAAATTTATACCAGCCACATTGGCCAATATATCAACTTGTGTTAATTGATGTGTTTGAACAAAATCAGCCCATGACTGAACTTGGCACAAGTCAGCAACTATTTTACGCGGTGCGGGTGCCGATTCAAATTGGGCAATATCGTCAATGGTTTGCTGTAAGGATTCGTCCCGACGTCCTAATAAAATGACGTGGGAACCCGCTTTTGCCAATGTCATCGACATTTGCCGCCCTATGCCTGAACCCGCACCTGTGACTAAACTGGTGGTGCCTTTTAGAGAGAATAAAGCACTGATCCCACTATCCATAGGCTTAATATTGTAATCTATAGGTTTGGTCGGGGAAATATTTGGCTAAACGAACATCAGCCGTCCGAGCATGAGCTTCCATACCTTCTAAGCGTGAAATTCTGGCACAGCTCGTTGCAATTTCTGGCACGGCTTTTTTGTCCAATTTTTGATAGGTTAAAACTTTGACAAATTTTGCCACCGAAAGCCCGCCAGTATATCGCGCAGCGCCTTTGGTTGGCAATACGTGATTGGGTCCAGAACATTTATCACCAAAAGCAACCGTCGTTTCTTCGCCTAAAAACAAAGAACCATAGTTATTCAGATTTTCTAACCACCAATCCAGGTTTTCAGTTTGTACTTGCAAGTGTTCTGCGGCATACTGATCACTGACTTGAACCATTTCATCAGCCGTTGAACATAGAACCACTTCACCGTAATTTTCCCAAGACACCGAAGCTGTTTTGGCCGTATCTTCGGGCAATTTTTGGATGATTTCTGGAACCAACTCAATGACTTTTTTAGCCAGAGCTTCATCATCAGTGATGAGCCATGCAGGAGAATCTAAACCATGCTCGGCTTGTCCAACCAAATCTGTTGCAACGATGTTTGCATCGGCAGATTTGTCTGCAATGATGGCAATTTCAGTCGGTCCAGCAAAAATATCAATCCCAGTTTTACCAAATAACAAGCGTTTGGCTTCAGCCACAAATCGATTGCCAGGACCAACTAGAATGTTCACCGGTTTAACATCAAACAAACCATAGGCCATAGCCGCAATGCCTTGAACCCCACCAAGTGCCAGAATTTTATCAGCGCCACAATAGCTCATGGTATATAAAATATAAGGATTGATGCCTTGCTCGGGTCTGGGCGGTGAGACAGCCACAACCTGTTCAACGCCAGCGACCTTAGCCGTCGCAATGCTCATAATGGCCGAAGCAATATGCGCATAACGCCCGCCTGGCACATAACAACCTGCACTCTGCATAGGACGTACAATTTGTCCAGCAATCACGCCAGGTTTGATGACTTCCTCAAAGGTGTGGATGCTGTTCAATTGCGCTTGGGCAAAAGTTGTGACATTATCAAATGCATAAGCTATGTCGTCTTTGATCGCCTGCGGAATATTCTTGTTGTTCTCAGCAATTTCTTCCTCTGTCACAACAATATTGCCCGTCCAGTTATCCAAAGTTTTTGCATATTGAATGGCCGCTGGTTCGCGATTGGTCTCAATATCGCTGAGCATTTGTTTGACGATGTCCTGGACTTCATTTTCACCCGAAGTCGGTTGTTTAATGGATTTTTTCAAATAGCTTATAGACACTACGCGCTCCTATAGAGTTTGGTCATAACGAATTCTTTATGTCCTAAGGCTTCTGCCGCAGTATATCGACCATTGGCCGTTTGAACCATATTTTCAATTAGCGCATCACCCGCTTCTGAAATGGTCATTTCCCGACGCAGCACACCCGAAACATCGACGTCAACGTGTTCTGACATGGTGCGAACGGTTCGTGGATTTCCAGTGATTTTAATCACTGGAACAATGGGATTGCCAATAACATTGCCTTGACCCGTTGGGAAAGTATGAATGACGTAACCCGCGGCAGCCATCAATGTCACACACTCAGCCGCCGCTGAAGAGGTGTCCATAAAGTATAAACCTTGACCTTTGCTTGGGGCTTCGGCGGGTTCTAATACATCGATGTATTTAACATTTCGTCCTATTTTTTCTAAATTGCCCAGCGCTTTTTCCTCAATGGTGGTCAATCCCCCTTCAATATTGCCTTTGGTGGGTTGAGAATCGGAAAGATCAGAGGTTTTAAAAGGTTCAATCACATCATCCTGGTACGCCTGCCAAGTCTTCATGAACTTTTCACCCGTTGCTGTGTCATGTGCCCGTTTCACACACAAATGTTCAGCCCCAGTCAATTCTGAGGTCTCACCAAAGACGCCGTAAAGCCCCTGAGGAATGAGTTTGTCATACATGTTGCCAACGGCTGGACAAGAAGCCAGACCCGTTGTGGTATCAGATTCTCCACACTTAGTCGATACCCACAATTCAGATATATCACACGGCTCACGCAACAAAGCTGTTGCATGATGAACGTACTCTTTTGCCACCTTAGAAGCCGCTGCAACTGTCGCTATGTCGCCGTTCTGTTCAATGTGAAAACCAGTAACGGGTTTACCCGTTTTAGCGATGCCATCCACAATGATTTTAGTCCAATGTGGTTCAATGCCAATCACCACCACCGCAGCAATATTGGGATTGGATCCAGTCCCAATGAGGGTGCGAAAATGCAATTCTAAATCTTCACCAAACTGCAATCGCCCATAAGCGTGTGGTAATGCAACGGTGCCCTTAATATTATTTGCAACCGCTTCACAGGCGGCGTTTGAAATATCATCCACGGGCAATATAGCGACGTAATTACGTACGCCAACCCGATTATTCTCTCTACGATAACCCCAAATACTTTGTGTCATGATTGTCTCCTACCAACGTTTGGTTTTTAAATTGTGTGTGTGAACGTGATCGCCTTTTTTAATCTTGGCAATCACCTTACCGATGTCTTCACCGTATTTTATAACTGTATCGCCCACTTCAAAATCAGTCAAAGCAATTTTGTGACCGATTGGAACATCGTGATTAGATAACATATTCAAGTCTGAGTTGTCCTCAGTAATCACACACAAGAGCTGGGATTGGGCTTTTAGTCCCTCCACCACAACAACGCCGACGTTGTCTCCTTTATCATGGATTAATAATTGTGGAATTTTCATGATTAATATCCTTATCGTTAAGTTAATCAATGATGCATTTTGTGCATCAACCTATATAAACAGTTGTTGAATTGTCATCAACCCACTGTTGTTGAAAATGGCTCATACTTAATCATCATCAAGCATGAGCGTAAAACAGCAATCCGAGGAGGACTGCCGCCTCAACCTTTGACGGTTAAGAGTTTAAATAATTTGGTAGCCAGAGGGCAATTTGAGGGAAGGTAATGATCAGTGCCAATCCTATCACTTGGATAACCATGAACTGCATCATGCCTTTGTAAATATCTTTTAGATCCCACTCGGGTACAACGCCCTTCAAAAAGTAGGCGGACAGCGCCACCGGCGGTGACAGCCAAGCTGTTTGCAAATTAACGGCGACCAATATGCCAAACCACGTTAAATTAAATCCAAGTTGTTCAACCAAAGGCAACAATATTGGTACGATGATGAGTACGATTGGTACCCATTCTAAGGGCCAACCCAATAAGAATATGACCGCCATAATCATCACTAAGACCAGTATGGGTGGCATGTCAAGATGCAGCAACATCTCTGTCAACATGGTGGGTGTGCCTAAACGTGAAAATACTGCACCAAAAAAGTTTGAAGCCGCAACAAGCACCAAAATCAGAGCTGAAATCTCTAAGGTTTTAACCAAGGCTTCGTGAAAATTGGACCAAGAAAATTTTCTGTAGGCAAAGGTCAATAAAACCGCACCGAATGCGCCCATCGCCGCACCTTCTGTGGGTGTGGCCAAACCAAATAAAATACTGCCTAAGGCAAAGCCGACCAACGCACTTGGTGGAACCAATCCGAGAATAAAATCTTTAAAGACTTCCATATTCGATTGGGCTCTAAACTCTTCGCTCAACTTAGGTCCTAATGCGGGATTTAGATAACAACGAATCAAGGCGTATGCCGTATATAGAAAAGCCAGCATGGCGCCAGGAATGATCGCCGCGGCAAATAAATCTGTGACAGGCACTTCTAAAATGGGACCCATAACGACTAACATAATGCTGGGTGGAATGAGTATGCCTAAGGTGCCCCCTGCGGTAATCGTCCCAGCAGATAACTGAACATCATAATTTGATTTATTCATTGTGCGAGCGGCCATAATACCCAAAATGGTGACCGATGCGCCAACAATACCCGTTGCTGCCGCAAATATTGTAGAAACGAATAGCACAGCAACGAACAAGGCGCCATTGACTCGAGATAACATGCGCTGGATGGAGTCAAACAATTGTTCCATCAGCCCCGCTTTTTCCATCAGAATGCCCATGAAAATGAACAAGGGCACCGCAGACAAGGTCTGCTCTAACATGACATTATTAAATTGGAATGTCATCAAATAGAATACAAGATCACCAAAACCTAAATAGCCAAATACCAGTCCCAAAAAGATCAGTGTAAAAGATATGGGAAAACCAATAAAGATGGCAAACAACATGATGCCAATGAGAATAACACCGAGAATTTCAGGAGACATTTTTTAAATTCCTAATAGGTTGGGTTCATAAAGTGTATTCATACGATGCGTTGACTTAAGGCCAACGATTGTGCTTGATCGTGTAAAAACATTGAAGCAATTCGGACACGCCTTGTATCAATAAAAATGCCGTACCAATGGGTATGGCTGATTTAATGGGTCCCATGTGCGGCATCCAAGCGGTGTCCATGCCTAATTCACCTCTGTCCCAAGCGTCGTAGGAAAAATCATATCCCACTAATAAAAAGATAAACAACCCAGGGAAATAAAAGAGCAGATACAACAATGTATCAATGCTGGCTTGGACTTTGGGTTGCCAATTACGGTAAATAAAATCGGCCCTAATGTGCACCCCTCGCATCAGTGCATAACCGGCACCAAGCATAAACAGCGCCCCATAAAACATTCGACTGATGTCATAGGCCCAAGCAGTGGGTGCCAAGAAAAACTTACGGGCAATAATTTCGTAAGTCATGGCAAGCATAATCGGGATGGTTAACCAACAAACGATGTTGCCAACCCAATAACTAAACCGGTTAATGCCAACGATGGTTTTACTCATCCACGTCAGCATATCTTCCGGCATTTCAAAAGCAGATTTCCGTTCGGCAATCAGCTCGTCGGTTATATCTAACTTTTCAATATCTACTTGATCTGGCATTTGATTATCTAAAAATTGGTTAACTAAAAAACAAAGCCCTGCTTGAAAATCAAGCAGGGCTTTAAAAGGTTACTTATTGCGTGCTTTAATTTCGTCAGCGTACGCTTGTCCGAGTTTCGCATTTGACGTTTGTGAACCTGCCCAATAAGGTACAGCGATGTCAGCAAACGCTTTTTGAGAATCCCATACTTTCTTAAAGAAAGCATTTTCTTTAGCATTCTTGGCTAAAGAAGCTTTGGCGGCTGCCATGTACTCAGGGAAGTAATCGGATGGTGTATCATGTAGTTGAACGCCATGATTCTCAACCAAATCTTTTAGAGCTTTACCATTTTCAAAAATGCGATAAGCCAATGCACGCATCAAAGAAGCATCCGCAGCAACTTCCATTGCGCGTTGTTGATGCTTGGTTAGGCTACGCCATACTTTACCATTGATGTACATATCAGCATTGACGACCACTTGGTGTAAACCTTGAAGATAGTAGTGTTTCAAAACTTTTTGGAAACCAAACACACTGTCAGGTTTTGGACAACACCATTCAGCAGCGTCGATCGTACCTTTTTGTAGTGCGGGAAGAATGTCACCACCACCCATAGCAACAGAAGCAATGCCAATGTCTTTATAAGTTTGACCTGGAATGCCTGGAGGTGTACGGAAGCGATATTTACGGAAATCTTCCATGCTGTTAATTGGCTCTTTAAACCAACCAAGTGCTTCAGGACCAACAGGTTGAAGCATCAGACCTTTGATGTCCATCTTCATTTCTTTCCAAAGATCAACATAAAGCTCTTTACCGCCACCAAACATGTACCAAGAGATGAAGGCAATGTTATCAATCCCAACACCTGCACCAGCTACTGGTGAACCAAATAAGGCCGCTGCAGGATGGTAACCTGACCAGTAATGCGTCCAAGCAAAACCACCATCTACCAAACCTTTATTAACAGCTTCCAGGGTTTCTTTCACGCCAACGACAGCGCCAGCAGGCAAGATTTCAATCTTTACACTGCCATTAGTGAGTGCTGAGACATTATCCGCAAAATCTTTTAACATGACGACTTCGTCAGCTTTTGTGGGTAATACCGATTGCACCTTAATAGTGACGTTCTTTGCTTGTGCGGTAATGGCAATAGCAGAGAAACAAATGAGCATCATTCGAACAATAATTTTCATAATATATCCTTTTTCGATCAGTTCTTGAAAACATAGTGAACACCTAATTGTATTGCCTCCAAAGAGCCATCAATTATGTAGTCACTGTTAAATCTGAAATACTGGCGTGACAAAATATCACTCAGCAAACATTTTTCAACTCTATCACAGCAATAATTCATGTGTCAATAAAAACCAATGCAATTTATAAAAAATGAGACTTGGCGTCTCATTTTTTGCATTTTTTAATAAAATAATTGATAATAAAAGGTCTGAACTGTTCGATAAAGAGGCCAAGATGAATGATAAAACCCCCGTTATCCTGCGCGGATTAGTCGTGCTTGAAACCATGGCGCATTTTAAAAGACCAGCATCGGCGGCTGAAATTATTGAGAAAACGCAACTCCCCAAACCAACCATCCATCGAATTTTGATTCAATTAGAATCAGCTGGCTATATTTACCGGCACGCATTAACGCGTACATACGCCCTCAGCCACAAACTCGTGCATTTCGCTTACGATATATCAAACCATGAAGTTTATAAAGGCGCGGGGCATAATATATTAAAACAATTGTCCATAGAAACCAACGAAACTTGTAACTGTACAATATTTAATGGCAGGAGCATTACTTACTATGACCGTGTCGAAGCAAATTGGCCATTACGATTACAGCTACCCATTGGCTCGGAATTGCCCATTCATTGCACAGCAAGTGGCAAATTATTTCTGGCATACCTTCCCAAAAAAGCACGCCTTCATTTACTCAACTCTTTGGATTTAAAACCACGAACGGCCGCCTCATACACAGATGCCACAAGGCTGTACAATCACTTGCGAACCGTTCGTTCACAAGGATACAGCCTAGACAATGAAGAATTTTATGAAGGCACCGTTGCCATTGCTGTACCCGTATTTCGCATGCATAACAACGTCAGAACCATGCTTTTTACGGTCGCCATTCAAGCGCCAAATTCGCGTAAAACCATTCAAGAATTGATGGATTATTTGGAGCCCCTCAAAGCGGCTGCTAAAAAAATTGAGCACATCTATGAAGACTTAGACAATGACAATTAAGGCATATTTGAAACAGTTTTGATGATGCATTCTCATACGCTGTGCTGAGCGGCAACAAGACTGCTATAACCCCTTAATCAGACATTCTATTAACTTTTGCTCTTTCGCTCAAACAGTGGTACTAAAGCATAGAGAAATAAGGTCAGCAATACGATTAAGCCACCGACAATAACCAAGACACTGGGTTGTTCACGAATAACAATCCACGAAATCAAAATCCCTAAAACCGTTTCTAACGGCATAACCATGCCCACCTCTGCCGCCGATATGAAACGCGGTGCGATGCTCAGGAGTAGTAAAGATATGGATACAATACCACTCATCAGTATGACATAAATTGTATCCTGAGCGGACAAGAAGAAAGTCGGCGCAATAATCGCAGCGATTATCGCCGTTATAAATGCACTCAACGACATGGCAGGCACCATATTGAACGATTTACATTTGCGCATGATGGTAAAACTAATACCTAATGCCAGTGCGGTATTCAGGGCTAAAAGATCCCCAATTAAATGAACATCGCCAATATTATCAGACACGATTGTTACAACGCCAACCACCACCGACAACATGGCAATCCAGGTAATGGGCTTGGTTTTTTCCCTGAGGGCAAAATGGGCAATCACAGCCGTCATCAAAGGGGAAGTGCTGAGGATGATCAAGGTATTGGTAACGGTCGTGTGCTCAATGGCAAATATAAAAGAAAACGTACCGACACTGAAAAAAAATGCCAAATAAATGCCTAAACGACCAATTTTTTTATATTCGCTAATGGTCTTTCGACCATACATCATGGTAAGGATTAATGATATGCCTACACCAACGGCCACTCCTCGCCAAAAAAGAATGGTTAAACTGTCGGACGCCATTAATTTAATCAGCACCGCATCGGGACTGAGAATAACAACGCTTAATACAGCTAACAAGTAGCCTTTTAAATTTGTTGTCACGCTGGGGTAGATATTGTAATTAGGGGTTGAATGTTTGTAAACTGCTCAGCATTCTAACAGTGAATACTTTAATTTATCTATGTCTTTATCAGACTGTTTAATTGGCTTTTCATTATTCAAAAGAATGTAGAATGGATGCGTCTTTTGCGACAACCGCGTTACCATTTCTTTCACCCCTATAATGCAAATATTACGAGTAAAATTTAATGCCGACCTCTCATAATCGCAACACCTTATTCATTACCCTCTCTGTTTGTTTTGGTTTTCTGACCACACCCGTCACCATCTCTGGAATTAACGTTGTCATTCCATCAATCAGCGCCGAATTTGGCTTGAATGCCATTTTGACAAATTGGGTTTTAGCGCTCTTTATATTGAGCAATTGTGCATTCATCTTGCCTGCCGGTCGTCTGGCCGATAACTATGGGCGCAAAAGAATTTATATGCTGGGCGGCTGGCTCCTCGTCGTAGGGGCGCTTGTCAGTATCCTTGCTCCTTCAGAGTTCATTTTCTTTGTCGGTCGCTTTGTTCAAGGGATGGCGGTTGCCATGATATTTTCCTCAGGCTTAGCTTTGATCGTCAGCGCCGTGCCCAAGAAAGATCGAGGACTCTATCTGGGGCTCACCTCAGCTTGTGTTTATGTAGGACTGTCGATTGGCCCACTGATTGGTGGTTGGTTAGAAAGTGCCTATGGTTGGCGCAGTTGTTTTATGGCCATCATTGTTGCCATTATTGGCGTAAATGGTATTTTGCTCGCCACTTATGGACAGGACTGGAAAGCCGCAGAAAAAAAAGCCCTTGATATATCGGGCAGTTTATTCTTAGCATTGGCCATCGGTGGTTTAGTCATTGGAACGACTTTGATCAATCAATCCTACGCCATCTGGATCTTTTGTTCCAGTGTCATATTTTTCTTGATCTTTATACGCTTACAAAAACGCCGAACCCATCCTTTGATACGCTTGGATTTACTCCGTAAAAACACGGCCTTATTACATGGGTCTTTGGCGAGTTTTTTGATGTACACGGGGAATTATACCGTGCCCTTTTTAATGGCACTTTGCATGCAGTATGTTTATATGATGAGCGCTTTCGAGGCAGGCACCATCATTATTTGGCAGGCCATTGCCATGACGATTGCTGCGCTATTGGTGAGCAAGTTATCACAAATTTATGAACCCCGAACCTTGGCTTTTTCAGGGGTGACGCTCTATAGTATCGGGCTGTTAACCTTGGCTTACAAATTACAACAAAACGACATTGTAGGGATGCAATACGCGCTTTTTGTGATAGGATTCGGCTTTGGCTTTTTCAGCGCACCCAACAACACCATGGGATTAAGCAAGGTCAGCGATGATCGAATGGGCATAGGGGCAGGATTAATAAATTTTGCCCGTGTTTTTGGCAATATCGCTGGCAGTCTTATTGTGCTGTTATTAACCGCCATTTTTGTCGGTCAAGTCGCTTTTTCGGTAGAAACCACCGTAGAGTTACTGCTCATTGCCAAAATCAGCTTTGTCACTGGTGCGATTTTAGCTGTAGTGGCGATTGTGATTATTCTAAAACAAGCCGACATCAATCCAAAACGCATCGATGCTTTGAAAGATAAAACTTCTGATTTGGGACATTAAACCCATTTGAAAAGTGCTATACAAAAAGCGCTAAAAGGCCAATTAAAATCGGTTGATGAATCAAATAAATCCACAGCGAATATTTTGACATAAAGGCAATGATACGCTGGCTGTATTGTTCATTTTGAGTAAAGACATACAGCCGATAATGGCCCACATAAATACCGATTAAAACAGCGCTTATCCAAGGAATAAGAGGCACTGAATCTTCGGACCTATACGGCAAGCCCAGCCACGGTTGCACCCATTCAAACAACCCATGAACCCCAATCCAATCAGCATTGTAAAGCAAGAGAATGATGAGGGCCACACTCAGGGCCACATTGGGGTTATTTCTAAACAACAATGCCACCACAGAGCCGATCAAAATAAAATGCAAAATACCAAAATATATCCAAGAATTTGGAAATTGTGTATAGCTGCCAATGCTCACCACAATGCTCGCCAGACCGAGAATGATTAAGCGTCTGATCAGTTTTTTAACGCGGATGTGCGGCGTATGCGACAGCACAATACTGATTCCCACACAAACTAAGAACAACGTCATAATTAAATAGCGAAATGCGCGCCATTCAACGTGATTATTGGGGTTGATGTCGTGCACCCCAAAAACAAACAAATCAAAATTAAAGTGATACACCACCATCAGTACAATGGCCAAAGCCCGAATAAAATCAAGGCTGTATGACCGACCAGATTCGTGCTTTAATTGATTTGTCGCTGACATAAATGAATTAGCTGACTAAGCAAGTTTTCTAATCTGTGACGCTGAGTCAGCGCAGACTTGGCATTGTCAGGCTTTGCCATGACATTTTTTGTATTTTTTACCCGAGCCACAAGGGCAAGGTTCGTTCCGCCCAACCTTCCGCCCTTCACGCTGATAAGGGCTTTGGACAGGTACTGGGGCTTGATTTGAAGCCGCAGGTGATTGAAAGCTGCTACTTGGCGCAGGTTTTGGCCGACTCATTTCTTCAGGTGCGGTGAAATTCTTAATCTTAGAATGGCCCAAGTTTACATCGTCTGCTTGACGACGTTTCTCGTCTATGGCCTCAACATCGGCCTCATCTTGTAGCTGCACAAAGCATAATACTTTGGTCACATCATGGCGAACATTGTCAAGCAGCTCTTCAAACATTTCAAAAGCTTCTTTTTTATATTCTTGCAGCGGATTCCTTTGGGCATAGCCGCGTAAATGAATGCCTTGACGCAAGTAATCTAAGCCTGCCAAATGTTCTTTCCAAAGACTGTCCAATACCTGCAATAGCACGGCTTTTTCAAAATGACGAATGACGTTTTCGCCCACCTTGTCAGATTTTTGTTTATATACTTGCTCTATGGCCGATAGAATATTTTCCTTAAGACCTGCTTCAGCCAGAAGATCATCTTCATCTAACCAAGTTTGTAGGGGTAAGCGAATATTGTATTCTTCTTTGAGCGCCTCCTCCAATGATGAAATGTCCCAAAGTTCAGAAATACTGCCAGGCGGGATGTAGGTGGCAACAGTGGCATGTACATCCTCTTCACGTAATCGCGCAACATAATCTCCCCAATCATCAAATTCCATGATGTCATTGCGCTGTTGGTAAATCACTTTTCTTTGATCATTCACCACATTGTCATACTCTAACAGCTGCTTTCTAATCTCAAAGTTTCGACCTTCTACTTTCTTTTGAGCGTTGGCAATGGCTTTGGTCACCCAATTGTGTTCAATGGCTTCTCCTTGATCCAATCCCAATTTTTGCATCATCCCGCGCATTTTGTCCGAGGCAAATATGCGCATCAGATCGTCTTCCAATGAAAGATAAAAAATACTGCTGCCTGGATCACCTTGACGACCGGCACGACCTCTTAATTGGTTATCCACCCGTCTGGACTCATGGCGTTCGGTGCCGATGACGTGCAGACCGCCTAAAGCAATAACCTTATCGTGATTGACCTGCCATTCTTGCCGCATCCGCTCCATTTCTTGTTCAGATATGCCCTCAATCTGGCTGATTTCAAATTCAACATTGCCACCCAATACAATGTCTGTTCCGCGACCGGCCATATTTGTTGCAATGGTCACCGCCCCCAATTGACCCGCTTGGGCTATGATGGTGGCTTCACGTTCGTTTTGTTTGGCATTCAACACAGCGTGTTTTAACTTGGCTTTGTTCAACGCTTCCGACAGGCGTTCAGAGCTGTCAATGGAGGCTGTACCAACCAAAATGGGCTGTTCTGTTTCGTGGATTTTTTTAATGTCATTGACCAAGGCATCAAATTTTTCTGCCTCACTCAGATAGACCACATCAATGAAATCTTTTCTCTTAACAGGTACATTCGGTGGGATAACCACAACATTAAGGCTGTAGATTTGCTGAAGCTCAATGGCTTCTGTATCCGCCGTACCAGTCATTCCTGATAATTTACCGTAGAGCCTAAAATAGTTTTGAAATGTAATCGATGCCAAGGTTTGGTTTTCATTCTGAATGGGCACCTTTTCCTTTGCTTCGATCGCCTGATGCAAACCATCTGACCAACGTCTGCCCTGCATCTTACGACCAGTAAATTCATCAATAATCACAATTTCAGAGTTTTCAATAATGTAATCGGTGTTCTTTTCGTACAAGGTATGCGCCCTGATCGAGGCGGTGATGTTTTGCATCAAATTGATGTTACGCGCATCATACAAATTGGCATCTTTGGCTAATATGCCTTTGTTATAGAGAAACTTCTCAACCCGCTCATGACCAGCATCGGTCAATGTCACTGAACGATTTTTCTCATCTAAAATATAATCGCCTGGCTTATAGTCTTCACTCGGAATGCCCTCTTTATTGATTTCACCAATTTGTTTGACCAAACTTTTGGGGATGCCGTTCAATTTACCATAAATTTCTACATCGTCTTCAGATTGCCCTGAAATGATTAACGGCGTTCTCGCTTCATCGATCAAAATGGAATCCACTTCATCGACTATGGCAAATGCGTGCCCTCTTTGCATCCGATCATCCGCCGAAAATGCCATGTTATCGCGCAAATAATCGAAACCGAATTCATTGTTGGTGCCGTAGGTGATATCCGCATTGTATTGACGGTACTTGTTTTTCCACAATTGTCCGCTCAGAATGACTCCGACGGTTAATCCCAAAAACAAATAGACCTGACCCATCCATTCCGAGTCTCTTTTGGCCAAATAATCATTGACTGTGACCACATGAACGCCATCACCCTTTAAGGCATTCAGATAGGCCGCTAAGGTGGCAACCAATGTTTTACCTTCACCTGTTCCCATTTCAGCTATCCTGCCATCGTGCAAGACCATACCCCCAATCAACTGCACATCAAAATGACGCATGCCAAGCACCCTTCGGCTCGCTTCACGACAAACGGCAAAGGCTTCTGGTAGCAAACTGTCTAAGGATTCTCCTGATTCTAATCGTTCCTTAAAATGCGGCGTTTTGTCTTGTAATTGTGTATCACTCAAATCCTTCAGCCCATCCTCTAACGAGTTGATTGCTTGGATACGTTTTTGATATTTTTTTATGGTGCGGCTATTGCTTGTTCCAAAAATGGATTGAAGGGCGCTGTTTATCATGTAACTAAAAATTTAGGGGACGAGTTATAAAAATGAATTCAAATATTGAATTGAGGTAGTAAAATGGTATATGGATGTCTATTTTAACATTTTACAAAGTGAGAGTACTATCATGCGTTTTATAAATATTTTAATTTGCTTATTTGCATTAGCATTATCAATCAACATCAGCTCAGCTAACGCTAAGCCCAAGCCAGGCAGTTATATTTTGGCAACAGCCAGTGCTGGCGGAACCTACTACCCTGTGGGTGTTGCTTTGGCAACCTTAACCAAAGTAAAAATACAACCCAAGTTTAAGGTGAGCATTTCGGCCATCAATTCAGCTGGTTCGGGCGAAAACGTTAAATTATTACGCGAAGATGAAGCCCAATTTGCCATTTTACAGGGGTTATACGGATCCTATGCATGGTCTGGAACAGGTCCCATTAAGCAAAAGCAATCACAATTGCGCTCGGTTTCCATGTTGTGGCAGAACGTAGAGCAGATCATCATCAGCTCTGAATACGCCAAATCGGGTACGGTATCTGACCTCAATAGCATTCCCAATAGTGCCCACTTGGCATTGGGGAAAAAGAATTCAGGCACTATCGGTTCCAATCGCGAAATATTTGCCAATCTGGGTATCAACATTGACCAATACAAATTGGTTCATGCAGGTTATGGGCCTTCGGCAACAGCACTTCAAGATGGTCGTGTGGTGGGCATCAACACCCCTGCAGGTGTTCCCACAGGTGCGATAACAAAATTGCTTGCATCAGTTTCGGATAAAGTCACTTTACTCGACATGTCCGATGCTCAAGCTAAGAAAGCAGACGGTGGTCGCAACCTATGGACACGCTATGTCATTCCAGCAAACACCTATCCCAATCAGCCAAAGGCATGGAATACCATCGCTCAACCGAACTTTCTTGCCACAAACCAAGACGTTGATGAAGAATTTGTTTATCTTTTGACTAAAACCATGTATGAAAATCTGCCCTTCCTCAATGCCATCCACAAAGCCACAAAAGCCATGCATTTGGAAAAAGCCATTGCCGGTTTACCTGTGCCTTTGCATAAAGGGGCTGCGCGATTCTATAAAGAAAAAGGTATAAAAATACCAGCGCATTTATTGGTTGATTAAGGATTTCAGTCAGTTTTAACAGATACTACTCTATGATTAAGAAAACCGATCATGACCCAATCGTCTCATTGGGATCGCATGCCCAACAGCATTGCTGAAGAGATCGATAAAAATCGTCAAGATCGGTTTTTCTTTATCTACCTAAACAGCCTTACCTTCATACCTTCGTCGATCGATGGTCTGATTAACATTATCATTTTCTGTCCTGCAGAAAACCGATCATGACTCAAATATCTCCTTGGGATCGTATTCCCAACAGCATTGCTAAAGAGATCGATAAAAATCGTCAAGATCGGTTTTTCTTTATCTATCTAAACAGCCTTACCGTCATACCTTCGTCGATCGATGGCCTGATTAACATTATCATTTCCTGTCCTGCAGAAAACCGATCATGACCCAAATATCTCCTTGGGATCGTATTCCCAACAGCATTGCTGAAGAGATCGATAAAAATCGTCAAGATCGGTTTTTCTATTTCTATGCCGCCAGCGTTGCCCTCATACATTTGTTGATCAATGGTCTGATTAATATCGATGCCTCACAGCTGAGCATACTCCATCTGGCCAGTTTTATGATCGTCTGCGTCTGGCTGAACCCAATTAGCACACATAAAAGTTGGCAAACCATTGATCGCCTTATATTCTTTGTGGTTGCCTTGGCCTGCCTCTACATTTCTTACGCTGAAGATCAAATCTATGAACGGGGGGTACACTTAGACATTTATGATTGGATCGCCGGTGCCGTGACCATTCTCGGCGTCATAGAATTAACACGCCGAACAACTGGTTGGATTATTCCGATTTTGATCATAACTGGCTTAAGTTATGTGGTTTGGTGGGGCGATTTATTGTCAGGTGTATTTCGGTTCTCGTCTCTGAGTCCTGAGACCTTGATGTTTCGTAGCCTTTATGGGGATGATGCGCTTTTTGGCACCATTTCTCGTATCTCGGCGACTTTTGTTTTTATCTTCATTATTTTCGGTGCTTTTTTGTTACGCTCGGGTGCGGGGGATTTTGTCATCCATCTTTCCAACGCCATCGCCCAGAAAATCACCGGAGGCCCTGGGATCATTGCTGTGATTTCGTCTGGATTGACGGGCACCATTTCTGGATCAGCCATTGCCAATACGGCATCGACAGGGGTGATCACCATACCCATGATGATAAAAGCTGGCTTCCCGCCACGCTTCGCCGCTGCTGTCGAAGCTGCCGCTTCCACAGGAGGTCAACTGATGCCACCCATTATGGGAGCAGGGGCTTTTGTCATGGCAAGTTATACCCAAATTCCCTATGGCACTATTGTTTTAGTGAGCATTCTCCCTGCCATTTTATACTTCATGTCATTGATCTTCTATATTCAAATCGAAGCCAAAAAATATGGCATAAAAGCCGTTCAAATTGAATCGGTGAGCATCTGGACCTTATTATTCAAAGAAGGCTTATCATTCATTCTGCCAATCATTACGCTGATCACCTTATTTATTATTGGCTATACGCCCGTCTATGCTGGGGTGGCTGCCATTACCGTCATTATTATTTCCTCGTGGTTCACACCAACCAAATTGGGATTCAAGGGCATCATCGACGCACTGGCATTAGCCACTAAGAATATGGCAACAACTGCCATACTACTGTGCACTGTCGGGCTCATTATTAATGTAATTGTCACAGCAGGCATTGGCAATACTTTTTCTTTGATGATCGCTGATTGGTCTGGCGGGTCGTTGTTGCTCGCCATTACTTTGGTCGCGCTCGCTTCTTTGATACTCGGCATGGGATTGCCCGTGACGGCATCTTATATCGTGCTTGCCACCCTATCAGCACCCGCCTTATTTAACTTGATCGCCCAGTCCAATATCGTAGAAGCACTCGTTGCGACACCCGAATTGCCTGAATTGAGTGCCATCATAGCCATCATCTCACCGGAACTCTTGCCACTGCCGCAATCGTTTACTGTGGCAGAAGCACAAGCTTTTGTGCAACAACTGCCAACCGAAGCACAATTATTACTCCACCCTATCCTCATCGATGAACAAAGCCTAACGATGATTCTTTTGGCGGCCCATTTAATCATTTTCTGGCTGTCACAAGACTCCAATATCACGCCGCCTGTCTGTCTGTGTACGTTCACCGCCGCCGCCATTGCAAAAACGCACCCCATGCTTACCGGTCTAACTTCATGGAAGGTGGCCAAAGCTTTGTACATCATTCCTTGTTTATTCGCCTTTACGCCCTTTATTACTGGCAACTTCTCAGACGTTATTCAGGTGTTCGTCGTTGCTTCATTTGGTCTCTTTGCTTTTACTTTGGCCATGCAAGGATTTTATACACGACCGCTCAATATCGCCTTACGGGTCATCATGCTTAGCACCGCAATTATCTTGATTTATCCATTTAACCTCTTCATTCATATGGGCACCATCGCATTATTATTGTTGCTGTTGTTCTGGCTAAAAAGACAAACCGTACAACCACACTGTCCATAATAATGGTCAAAGTTGCATTGGGTGTTATCTCAATTGATCAAGGTTATTTATTGTCTCTAAGACCATCCAATACCCATTTGGCTGACCATTGGGAGTTTCCGGGAGGGAAGATAGAACAATCTGAAACGTCTATAGAAGCCCTTAAACGCGAGCTCCATGAAGAGATTGGCATCCAGGTCATTGAGGCACAGTGTTTTTTGGTATTCAGTTGGCAGTACGCCGACCTAAATATCGAATTTCATTGCTTTCTAATCGATCAGTTTCGCGGAACGCCCACCTCAAAAGAAGGGCAACGATTAGAGGGTTATTCTTTTTTGGCAATGAAAAAACTGCGCATTCCTGCAGCCAATCAATATCTGATTAACGCCTTGATGTTGCCCCAAACCTTAGCCATCAGTCCCCAATTGTCTGGAACAGCCGCGCATTTTCAACAATGTTTGAAACAGTTTGACGACCCACAACGCATGGTGCGAATCCGTGTTGGTGATCCGGCCATTTTTACAATAGAGCAGTGGCAAACATTGGCAATTGAAGCACAAAAAACCCAAACTTTTATATTGTTTGAACCCGCAGTGTATGAGCACATTCGAACCAATGATTATTGTGGCATCCATCTGAAGCAAGATGCGCTCATGACGAATAAAACCAAACCACAGGCGGCGATTGTTGGCGCATCATGTCACGATGCCGCCAGCCTCAATCGCGCCTTAGCATTAGGCATGGATTATGTTTTACTTTCGCCTATATTGAGCACCAACTCACATCCAGATATTGCTGGAATGGGCTGGCAGAAGATGCAGAGCTTGATTCAATCAAAACCCACTGTGGTGTATGCTTTGGGAGGGATGCAACAATCTCATCTTAAAATCGCTCGAAAACATCAAGCGCACGGGATTGCTGGCATCAGTGATTTTTGGCTTAGTAAATAAGCCCATGTGGGTGTCGCTGACTCTAACCCCTTCGCGCCTTTCAGTCAGATTTAAACGATAAAGATTAACTCAGTTCTTCAATGTTGTGGACTTCGTCCATTTTCAAATTATTTGAATGGGCGAATTTCAACACGTGATCATACAAAATTTTGTTTGAATCTTTCATGTCTTCACAAAGCACCAAACAACGTTTGCCGTTTATTATTTTGGGATAGAGGTGCGGTGAGCAGTTCAACCGTTGCGAAAAATAGCTGGCGCCCAAAGAACAGACCCGGTCTATCCAATCACTGGGTCTAAAGGCTTTCCCCTCATTTGTGACGCTTTCGATAATGTATGTCTTTGTGCTTGCCATGATCAATTACCTAAAGCATGCTCAATCATTTTTATTTAATCGATTATGCAAGGCTTTACCGACCTTGAAGTGTGGAATGCTCCGCACATTGAGGCTGACCTTCTCTCGGGTCTTGGGATTGGTCGCATAGCACCGATCGTATTGGCGTAAATTGAATGTTCCAAAGCCTCTAATTTCGATGCGATCTCCATCAACCAAAGCCTCTGCCAGCGCATTGATAACCTCTTTAACCGATTTCTCAATGTCTTTTTCAAATAACTGAGGTCTCTTATCCGCTATTCTTTTAACTAAGTCGGCTCTGATCATAATCTAGTTTAAGATTCTTTGGGTTGTTCACCGTCCAATTCACCAAATAATGAACCAATGGTGCTGTCCACTTTCTCATCTTTGCGGGCACTGGATTGATAATCTTTAACAGCTTGCTTTTCTTCGATTTCAGAAATGTTTTTCATAGAAACATACATTTTTCTATTTTTACGATCCACACTGGTGATTGCAACGCGTACTGTATCGCCATCGTTTATTTCGCCAAGGACTTCTGGTTTGCGTAAAAACACAACAACGCTGGGGGCCAATTCGACTTCATAGCCTTTTTCATCAGAAGCAATAACGCGTCCTTCGACAATAGATCCTTTGTTGTTGGTGTCAGCATAAGCTGTGAACACATCCTCAGACAATTGTTTGATGCCGAGTGAAATGCGTTCTCTGTCAATGTCAATGCTCAACACAAGGGCTTCAATTTCTTGCCCTTTATGATATTCTCTGAGCAATTTTTCTGAATCTTTGCCCCAAGACAGGTCGGTTAAGTGCACCAAACCGTCGATGCCACCATTTAATCCCACGAATAAACCGAAATCTGTAATTGAACGGATGGAGCCAACGACTTTATCGCCGCGGTCATGGGTGTGTGCAAATACTTCCCATGGGTTTTCTTGACATTGTTTGATAGACAAGGAAATTCTTCTTCTTTCCATATCAACTTCCAACACTTTGACCGGCACTTCTTGCCCAACGTGTAAGACTTTATTTGGATGGATGTTTCTGTTGGTCCAATCTAATTCTGAGGTGTGAACCAATCCATCAATGGCATTTTCTAATGCCACAAATGCACCATAATCAGTGATGTTAGCCACTTTGGCCGTTTGAATCACAGTGCCAGGTGGATATTTTTCTTGAATGCTCTGCCATGGGTCTTCAGTCAATTGCTTCATGCCTAATGAAACACGGAAGCGTTCTCTGTCAAATTTGAGCACTTTAACTTCAATGGTATCACCAATTTGTAACATTTCTGAAGGATGGCTGACACGTTTCCATGCCATGTCGGTAATGTGCAATAGGCCATCAGTACCACCCATGTCAATAAATGCGCCATAATCGGTAAGATTTTTGACGATACCCTCTACTACATCACCTTCGTTCAAATTGCTTAATAATGCTTCGCGTTCAGCTTGCGTTTCTTCTTCAATCACCGCACGACGTGAAACGACCAAATTATTGCGATCGATGTCTAACTTAACAATCTTAACTTGAACTTTCTCGCCTTCAAAAACACTCATGTCAGGGACTTGTCGAACATCAACCAGCGACCGTGGTAAAAATGCTCTCACCTTGCCAATTTCCAAACTCAATCCGCCTTTGACTTTATTGGTCACAAAGCCCGTTAGAATTTCACCGTTGTTCATGGCTTGTTCTAAGCGATTCCAAGTTTCAATTCGTTGGGCTTTTTCTCTCGATAATCGAGTTTCACCGGCTATATCAACGGTGGTTTCAACATAGACTTCAACGCTGTCGCCTATGGAAACTGATACTTCACCATTTAAATCTTGGAATTGAGACAGTTCAATGAATGCTTCCGATTTCATTGCCGCATCTACGACAACTTCATCGCCTTGAATATCTATGACTGTGGCTGAAATGATTGCGCCTGGCTTAAACTTCTCTTTATCGTAGGAAGCCTCGAATAGTTCTGAAAAACTTGGGTTTGACATGGGTTTAAATTCTAGTACTTTGTATCTGATCGGTCACAAGGTAAATTTTGATCAGAGCCAATAAATTATGGGTGACCTTGCTCACCCATTTACATGGTGTTAATTATACCTAACAAGGGCGGGGACTGTTCAATAAATGAATGACTTTTCTAATAACATTATGCGGTTAATTTTGCATAATGTCTAAGCCTGAAAACAGCTTAAGGAATGGTGATGGTGGTGAACATGGTTTGCGCATTGCGCCAGATGAGCACAGGCACACGCGTTTTTTTGGGAATGTCTTCAATGATTTTTTTCAACGTCTCAACAGAGGTGATTTTTTTACCCTGAACCCGCATGAGAACATCGCCAGGTCGAATGCCTGCATTGGCAGAACTGCCGTTGAGTTTAACGTTTTTGACATAAATGCCATACTCTAAATTCTCGGCAAATCGGGTTGGTAAAGGAATGACCTGAATGCCAATTGAATCAATCACACCCGCAATGTCTCGCAATTTTTCAGCAGAAGCGACATTCGTTTTGCCGCGATCTAAAGCCACAATTTTTGGCGTTAAGGTTATTTTTTTTCCTTGTCGTAATATTTCTATTTCCACAGTTTCATCGATGGGCGTCACGCCAACCATTGGCGGTAACTCATACGATTGTTCAACCCTTGTGTCTCTATATTTTAGAATAATATCGCCAATTTTTATACCAACTTTACTGGCTGGGCTGTCGGGAATAATTGCCGAAACCAGCGCACCTTGGGGCTTTGACAAATTAAAACTTTCAGACAACTCAGAAGTCACCGCTTGAATCTGAACGCCCAAGAAGCCACGGTGGACAACGCCTTTTTTCTTGAGTTGTTCTACAACATTCATAACCAAATCAATGGGTATGGCAAATGACACCCCCATAAACCCGCCATTGCGACTGTAAATCTGTGAATTAATGCCAACCACCTCACCATCTAAATTAAATAGAGGTCCACCTGAATTGCCAGGATTTATGGCCACATCTGTTTGAATAAAAGGCACATACAAATCACGCGGTAAGCTCCGACGTTTTGCGCTGACAATGCCTGCGGTCACTGAGTAATCAAAACCAAAAGGCGAGCCGATGGCCACCACCCATTCACCAACTTTCAACTCGGATGAATTGCCCAACTTAACCACGGGCAAATCATTTGCATCCACCTTTAATAGGGCAACATCTGTGCGCTCGTCACTGCCAATTAATGTCGCAGTCAGCTCGCGCAAATCATTAAACCGAACGATGATCTTTTCAGCGCCTTTAACAACGTGATGGTTGGTTATAAGATAGCCGTCTTCAGAAACGATAAATCCTGAACCTAAGGAATTGAGCTCAGGCTTGCCTTTTCCACGATTATCATCCTGCCAGGGCGATGTGCCGCCCTCTTCTGGTGGCTGCTGATAAAAGAACTTCAACCAATCTTCGGGAATCCCTTTTAATTGTGGGGGCAATGAACGATAGTTGTTTTTGCTGAATTTAAGTGTGCTGATGTTCACCACTGCAGGGCTGTTTTTATCAACCAGCTCGGTAAAATCGGGAATGTGTGCAAGGGTTGGTGTGACAATCGAAAATGTAATAAATGCAAATGTAATGCTTTTAATGAAGTGCTTTAAGGCTTTCATATTTGCGCTATTCCTTTAGTTGGTGGATCTAATTTTAAAATGATGTTGTCTCAGCATCAACTTTATTAAACGAGATGAGACGAGCATTCCCGCAAAGAACAAGACCATTCCCACCACAAATACAAATAATTCTGAGGCATATAAAAGCTGTCCCAATAATAGTCCCATGATCAGAAATGCCAGGGGTGTGCCGTAAAGAACGAACAGACATTGTAAAAAATGTGTGCTTTTAAAAGCCACTTCGACCACATCATCAATGTCATAGTGCTGATCGGTTGAAAACCATACCGGTTTTCTGGGCGTTATTTTTTTCCAAATCATTGCCCCACAGCGACCATTACAATTTGAGCAGGGTTCAACCGCATTTTGCGCAAATAAAATCTGACCTGGTTTCACCGCAACAACACGACCAATAACATTCATTTCATCAGTTGTATTGCGCATGACGGCCACTTACACACCTTGCTTGAGGCTGGCCTCTATAAATTGGTTTAAATCCCCATCCAAAACGGCTTGAGTATTGCCGACCTCAACCCCAGTTCGTAAATCCTTTATGCGACCGGAATCCAATACATAGGAACGAATTTGACTGCCCCAACCAATATCGGCTTTGTTATTTTCTAATTGCTGTTTTTCGGTGTTGCGCTTGCGCATCTCAATTTCATACAACTTCGCCCTTAATTGCTTCATTGCTTCAGCCTTATTGGCATGTTGCGAACGCGAGCTTTGGCATTGAGTCACGGTATTGGTTGGCAAATGCGTCAACCTGACAGCAGATTCGGTTTTATTAACGTGTTGCCCACCCGCACCTGAAGCCCGATAAACGTCCACGCGCACATCAGCGGGGTTGATGTCCACCTCAAAACTGTCATCGATTTCAGGCGACACAAATATTGAAGCAAATGATGTATGTCGTCGGTTGCCTGAGTCAAATGGTGATTTGCGCACCAATCGATGCACCCCCGTTTCTGTCCTCAACCAACCGTAGGCGTAAGCCCCTTTTATGTGTAAAGAAGCCCCTTTTATGCCAGCAACCTCACCCTCTGAGATTTCATTTATTTCAGCGGCAAAATTTTGGCGCTCAGCCCAACGCAAATACTGCCGTAACAGCATTGAGGCCCAGTCCTGAGCTTCGGTGCCACCAGAGCCAGATTGAATTTCAAGATAACAATTATTGCCATCCAATTCACCTGAAAACATCCGTCTAAACTCTGCCGCATCCACTTGTTGGGCAAGCGTCTCAACTTCGGCGATCAAACTCTCGGCGCTTTCGGCATCTTCTTCTTCTTTTAAGAATTGCCAGATTTCTTTGGCATCATTGACATCTTGCACCAGTTTTTTAAAACCAAGCACCTCTTCTTCTAACATCGATTTTTTGCGCCCCAATTCAGCACTTTTATCCCGATCCTGCCAAACCTCTGGCGACTCTAAATCGATGGTTATAGCGGCCAATTCTTGCTCTTTCTTAGGCAGTTCAATCAAACAAGCCAATTGCCGCATTCGATTAGCAAGATCACTCAATCGTTCTATGTGTATGTTATATTCCATGGTTGCTCAAGCAACTAACAGCCATTTAATATGGCCGATTCGACCGAGGATTTATTCGACTCAACGCTTAGAATTGATTGTTCTACATCGCATTGTTTGATGGCGATGTCTGGGTCTTTCATACCATTGCCCGTTAGGGTACAAACAATAGTAGAACCCTTGGCTATTTTTTGATTTTTGATGTCGTGCAGCAAACCAGCCACAGAAGCTGCAGAAGCGGGTTCACAAAAAATGCCTTCGTGATCGGCCAATAATTTTTGGGTTTTAAGAATGGTTGCATCATCTAATTCATCGAACCAGCCATTGGACGATTTTTGGGCGTCCCAAGCCAAATCCCAACTTTGGGGATGGCCGATACGAATGGCCGTTGCAAGCGTTTCGGGGGTATCAATAAAAGCCCCTCTTAAAAATGGCGCCGAACCACTGGCTTGAAAACCCACCATCGTCGGCGTATGCTTGGCATTGCCTGCCGCGTGATATTCTTTATAGCCCATCCAGTAGGCGCTGATGTTCCCTGCATTGCCAACGGGTAAATAATGATAATCAGGTGCCTCTCCCAATGCATCTATGATTTCAAAAGCGGCTGTTTTTTGCCCTTGTAATCGATAGGGATTGATGGAGTTAACGATCGTAACCTTTGCTGACTCAGCCACTAATTTGACCAATTGCATGCCCACATCAAAATTGCCTTTAATCTGAATGATTTTTGCGCCATACATCAATGCTTGTGCCATTTTACCCATGGCAATTTTTCCTTCAGGGATAAGCACATAGGCTGTTATGCCAGCCCGAGCTGCATAAGCGGCGGCTGAGGCAGAGGTATTGCCCGTTGATGCACAAATTATGCCTTTAGCCCCCAAGCTGACGGCATTGGTTACAGCCATGGTCATGCCACGGTCTTTAAAAGAACCCGTTGGATTCAAACCTTCATATTTGACATAAATGTCAACGTCTGATCCAGCCAGTTTAGCCAGTCGGTCTAACTTAATTAAGGGTGTGTTACCCTCGTGAAGACTGATGATTTTATCGCCTTCATTGATTGGCAAAGTTGCTCTGTAGCGATTGATTAACCCAGTATAATGAGATTGTGTTGACTTCTGATTGGACATAGTTTTATGACGTGGATTGGTGGTATAAAGGTTGATAAAATTTTGTCAGAACGCACAATTTAGGCGCTTGGACCCATATGATTAAAACAGGCTTCATTATACGACTTCAACGTAAATTCTGCTGATTAGCCTATTGCTTGAAATAGGCGTTTTTATGATGCACTTTCGTCTAACATTGGAGCAAATCTTATATTAGAATAGCACTCATTAATTTAGAGATTTTGAGAATGATTGCCCAACTTTTGGCGTAAATATAAATACTCTGAATTTAAAAACATTAAATACGATGAAGACATTAATTCAATACGGTGTTTCTATACTCATAATTTCTGGGTGTGTTGCGCTGACGCCTTTGGCTTTTGCAGACGCCAACCTCATCAAAGAAGGTGAGCGCTTGGCCTTTGACCGTGCAAAAGGCGGAAACTGTATTGCTTGTCACGCCATGCCGAATGCCGACCCTAAAAAGAACACCTTACCTGGCACCATTGGTCCACCGCTTGTGGCAATGAAAATACGATTCCCTGATCGTAAAAAGCTGTTCTCTCAAATTTGGGACGCCACCTTGCTTAATCCAAATTCTATCATGCCACCTTTTGGCAAACATCATATCCTAACCAAAGAAGAAGTTGAAGCAATTACTGCATATATTCACACTTTGTAATCATTAAATGGGAGTCATTGAATGAACCGAAGACACTTTATGAAAGGCGCAATGGCCACAGTTGCCGTCGCCCAAACTGGACTGCTCACGGCAACCCCGTCACTGGCTAAATGGGAGCAACAAGCGTATGAATCAAAAACAGCGGAAGATGCCATTCAAAATTTGTTCGGCAAACAAGCCGTCAAAATAACTTCGGGCGTCAAATTCAAAGCCCCAGGTATCGCCGAAAATGGCTTGGTCGTCCCCATAGAAATTGATGCTTCCGCTCGACCAGACATCAAACGTATTGCCGTTATTATCGAGGAAAACCCTCGACCCTTGGCTTTCAGTTATTCATTTGACCAACTCGCTTTTATTAAAACACGGGTCAAAATGAGCAAAACATCCAATGTGATTGCTGTTTTAGAAACAAAAAGCGGTGAACTCGAAAAAATGGAAAGAGAAGTCAAAGTCACCATTGGTGGCTGCGGCGGTTAATTCGATCAAAACTAATTATTGGAGTTACGAACAATGAGTATCAAAATGCGAACCAAATTGTCTGATGGCGTGATCACGCTTAAAGCGCTCATCAAACACCCAATGGAAACGGGCACCCGCAAAGATAAAAAAACAGGCAACCTTATTCCAGCCCATCACATAACCGACTTAACCATTATGAATAATGACACTGTTATTTCACGGGGCGAGATGAGCACCGCGGTTTCAAAAAATCCATTCATTGGGTTAAAGCTCAAAGGTGAAAAGGGCGATGTGATTACTTTGAGTTATGAAGATAACATGGGTAAGAAAGAATCAGCAAAAACCACTGTTAAATAATTGCTTACATGCGCCCACACCTGAGAAACCAATGAAATATTCATTCATTAAAATCTTATTTTTTCTGCTCTGTTTGAGTTTACTTCCAACGATCAGCAAGGCTGAAGTTGATCCAGAAAAAGATAAAGAGGTGCTCTGGAAATACTTTAGCGAGCGTTTTAAAGACATCGCTGTTACTGATTATGTCAATGGGAATTATGTGTTCAGCAAAGACCTCTATGAACAATGGCAAGAAGCAGAAGCCGATTTTCCACCCTATGAAGACGCGATAGAAGCTGGTAGAAAAGAATGGAACACACCCTTAAGAAATGGCAAATCTTACGCAGGTTGCTTTGCTGGAATGGATGTTTCCCAAATCCGATCAAGCTACCCATTTTTTGATCAAGTCCGCAATCAAGTCATTACAATTGAATTGGCGCTCAATGAGTGTCGCCTGGCAAATAGCACCAAGCCTTTTAAATGGCAAAAAGGCCCATTGGCAAAATTATCGGCTTATCTGGCCTACGAAGCTCGTGGCAACGAAATAAACCCTGTCGCCCAAAGTCCTGAAGCCAAATCGGCTTATGAAAGAGGCAAGCATTTATTCTATGGCAAAAGAGGTCAGTTGAATATGGCTTGTGCGGATTGTCACGTTTATTATGCAGGCCATAAAGCGCGAGCCCAAGTGTTATCCAGCGTCATTGGACAAGTTTCTCATTTCCCCGTTCATCGGAAAAAATGGGGCAATTTGGGTACACTGCATCGCCGTTATGTGGGTTGCCAAAAAAATATTCGTGCCAAACCCTTTAAGCCACAAAGCGTTGAATACAGAAACATCGAGTTTTTCCAAACCTTTATGTCCAAAGGTTTGAAGTGGAATGGTCCGCAGTCGCGCGGATAACCGATCTCACAACAATCAAGACCTTCTCTGCTTAGAAGTCTTTGATATATGCCCTTTTAAGGTTTCTTAGAATCGTCTAATTTTTTATCGTCGCTTTGATCGTCCTCGGGCTGAACGATGGTCGGCTCATTATTTTGAAAAGACACAGGCAATATCTGCCAGGGCACCAGCTTGGCAACAATGGGCAGCAAAATCATACCCCCCGGTAATAGGAAAATGCCAAATGCTGGTATGGATTTGGCCAAATTTTTAGCTTGCTCTAAGGCTTTTTGACGTGCCTCATCGGTCACTGACTGACCCGTAGAAAGGCGCCAGAACACATCCAACATATCTTTAGATTCCAGCACTTCAAGCCAGGCTTTCTGGCTGACATTCTGAAATAATTTCTGCACTTTTTCGGGTCTTTTAACCCAATCCATTGCATCACGCATTTCTTTAAATAAGGATATCATAGCCTTTAGATCCATTTGATTTTGTCGTCATTATCTCGCCTACGATGTAATGCATGATTGTTATACCCTATTGAAACGTGTAAAATGCCATCAAAAATTCGACACTTAAGTGTAACCCATACGACCCTTAATCACTAAAATATTTTGCACCTAAATAACACCTTCAACCTACCTCACACAGCCTCGGCCTTGACCGTCATCACTGATGCGGCACAGTTGCAAGGTACCAATGAGCACGCAGGCAGTATGATATTAGGTGCTGGCAGTAACATCTTATTCACCAAGAATATTGAAACACCCGTTTTGCAAAATGCGATCAAAGGCATCAACCTCATTGATGAAACACCAACTTCTGTCACGCTACAAATTGGCAGCGGTGAAAACTGGCATGAATTTGTGGTGCATTGTGCCAATAATCAATGGTCTGGAATTGAGAATTTAGCCCTTATTCCTGGCACGGTTGGCGCAGCAATCATTCAAAACATCGGAGCCTATGGCGAAGAGATAAAAAACACCATCCTCAAGGTTGAGTACGTTGATTTAACAACGGGCACAAGCCATTCCTTGAATCAGACTGACTGCCAATTCGGCTATAGAGACTCTATTTTCAAGCAAAAATATTTAGACCATTACTTCATCACTTCTGTCACCTTTTTGTTGAGAAAAGCCCATCAATTTAAGCTAGACTATTTTGATTTAGCAAAACAATTTGCTGAAAACCCACCAACCGAACCCATGCAAGTTGTTCAAGCCGTCTGTGATTTGAGGCGACAAAAATTACCTGATCCAAACACGATTGGCAATGCGGGTAGTTTTTTTAAAAATCCAGAAATCACGCCCGCCCACTATCAGCAGTTGCAAAGTCAACATGCTTTTAAAAAGTTTGGAGCAAGTAGTGCCGAAAAAATAAAAATATCTGCTGGACAACTCATTGAATATGCTGGCTGGAAAGGTTACACCGATGACAGTGGTGCTGGTGTCTCAGGCCAGCATGCGCTGGTCTTAGTCAATGCACACGCACAATCTGGTCAGGTCATTGCTGATTTGGCAAAACGCATTCAAACGGACATTCAAATGAAGTTTAATGTACTATTAGAAGCCGAAGTTCGTATCGTCTGTTAAGGCATAAACTCAGGCCAATTTTAGTGATATTTTAATTCAATTCGTATATTTCTATAAGGGACTCGTTTTTTATCTTTTAGATTTAGTACAATCGAGTCCAGTGACCAATGTAACCAGAGACGTACAATGAAAAAATTATTCACGCTTTTATTACTTCTAAATTTTCCGATTCATTCTGCTTTTGCGACAAACTCTTGGAACTTCTCCAGCGGTTACGAAAAAGCTCAAATGGTTGAACTCTTTACTTCGCATGGCTGTAGCAGCTGTCCAGTGGCCGAATCATGGATGAACAAATTGAGCAACCATCCAGGTTTATGGCAAAGTATCGTCCCAGTCGCCTTCCATGTGTCATACTGGAATCATCTGGGCTGGAAAGACATATATTCAAAAGAAGCGTACAGCGAAAGACAAAGGGCGCACAGTCATTTTGGCAACACCCGTTCAGTCTATACGCCTGGATTCCTGGTCGATGGCAAAGAATGGAAGGGATTCTTCTACAGAAGACCCTTGCCACAATTGAGAGAATCCGCACCCAAATTGAGTGTTGACATCATTAATAACTCCTTATTGATTAAACTTAAAGGGGGCATAGATAACCAGCAACCACTCATTGCCAATGTTGCTGTTTTGGGTTCTGGCTTAGTTGACAATATCGAGCGCGGTGAAAACAGGGGTCGCACACTCAAAGGCGATTTCGTTGTGTTAGAACACAAGCAAAGCATTTCAAGTTCTAGACTTTGGAATATCGTCTTGCCAGAAAACATCGAAACCCATACCAGCAAAAAAATTAGCCTTGCTGTTTGGGTTACCACGCAAAGACAAGTCCCCATTCAAGCCACAGGCGCTTGGGCACCATCAAACTGGTTAGAATAACCTTCGCTTGAGAGAATTATTTTAGGGATTTAAAGACTTTTTTGGCGTGCTCTACGGTGCGGCCTATGTCATCTGATTCATGCGCCGTGCTCATAAAGCCTGCTTCGTAGGCGGAGGGGGCAAAATAGAAACCTGCTTCCAACATTTTATGGAAAAACTTTGCATAAAGCGCTGTGCCGTTGTGCACTTGAGAAAATCGGCTAACGGGCTCTTCTGTCCCAAGAAACAAACCAAACATACCACCGACGTGATTTTCGCTCAATAAAAAGCCCACTTCTTTGGCACTATTGAGCAATCCCGAACAAAGTTTGTCGGTTTTGGCGCTCAATCGATCGTAAAAATCTGGCTCGCTCAGCAACTCTAAAGTTTTTAAACCGGCAGCCATGCAAATGGGATTGCCCGATAGTGTGCCCGCTTGATAAACAGCGCCTAATGGTGCCAAGTCTTGCATGACTTTGAGTTTGCCGCCAAACGCGCCCACAGGCATTCCGCCCCCAATGATTTTACCCAAGCAAGTTAAGTCAGGTTCAATGCCGTACAGTTCTTGTGCGCCACCTCGCGCCACCCGAAAACCACACATGACCTCATCAAAAATAAGCAGGCTTTGATGACTATCACACAAATCTCTGAGCGCTTTGATGAAGGCGGGGGTTGCTGGAATACAATTCATATTGCCAGCGACGGGTTCGACGATTACCGCGGCAATCTGATCGCCTATGTCGTTAAACACTTCACTCAGTTGTTCAAGATTGTTAAACTCTAAAGTCACAGTTAAATCGGCCAATACTTTGGGCACGCCTGGTGAACTGGGCTCACCCAATGTCAATAAACCAGAACCGGCTTTGATCAGCAAGCTGTCGCAATGTCCGTGATAACAGCCTTCAAACTTGAGGATTATGTCGCGTTTGGTGTGCGCCCGAGCCAGGCGCAAGGCGCTCATGGTCGCTTCAGTGCCAGAGTTGACGAAGCGGATGAGGTCAATCGAAGGATATATGTCTTTGATGGTTTGAGCAACTTCGGTTTCTATACACGTTGGGGCGCCAAAACTCAGACCTTTATCAACCGCTTGGTGAACCGCTTGCAGTACTTGCGGATGGGCATGACCCACAATCATCGGCCCCCAAGAACCGACGTAATCGACGTAGGCCTTGCCTTCAATGTCGTGAATGTGTGCCCCTTGGGCTGATGCCATGAAAATCGGTTCACCGCCGACCCCTTTAAAAGCGCGAACAGGTGAGTTGACCCCTCCAGGAATGGCGTGTTGGGCGAGGGCAAATGCTTGCTCGTTGGACGGAGTTAATACGTTTGTTGACATAGTATTTATAACCTTGATATTCTAAGATTTTATTGATTGAATGAGGCGATCGGCGACTGACATTCCAGCTTGAATTCTATCAGAGACCGACACCCCATCGTGACCATTTGAGCAAATTTCAAGCCCTGAATATTGCTCTGTCAGATCAGCCATGACCGCTGCCATTTTGGCATTATGGCCCAATTCGTATTGGGGAATGCCTTTGTGCCAGCGCATGATTTTTTGAAACATAGGCGCTTCTTTGATTTGTAATATTGGATCAAGCTCTTGACGAACCAGTGCCAACAAGTCTTCATCGGAAAACTCAACCAGTTCGGGGTGGTGACTACCCCCCAAAAAGACGGTCAGTAGTACACGGTCGGATGGGCAACAAGTGGGAAACATGGTGCTGGAAAATAACACACCAAGCGTCTTGAGGCCTTCGCTTCGAGGAAACAATACCCCAAAACCGTCAAGCAGATGTCCGATGTCTGAACGTTTGTAGCCCAATGCCAATGACACCACTGGACTGCTTGCCACCTCAGCCAATCGCTGACCATAGGCCCAATGTGGCAAACATTTGGCGATCTGATGCGCAGGTATGGCCAGCACAAGGTGTTGGGCTGTCCAACATTGTTGTGCCGTTTCAACGGTCCATACGCCAGCATTTTGGGTAATTTGAACGGCGTCTGTGTTTAGATGAATGCGGCCCTTTAATTGGTCACTGAGCGTGTCTGGCAAAAACTGCATGCCTTGTTTAAAGCTGACACTGCCTTTTTTTGATGAGGGCTTTGGTGTCTGTTTCTGAGATTGACGGCTTTTGTTCATGAGAACCTTTAGTAATGAACCAGATGTCTGTAGGTCTTGCATGAGCTTGGGAAAGCACGCTTGCATGGACAATTTATGGATGTCACCTGCCCAGATACCTGATACAAAAGGGTCGATGAAGGTATTGGTAAAGGTCTGACCCAGTCGGGTGACACAAAAATCATGAATGCTTTGTTCTTGCTGTTTAAGGGGAATTACAGGTTCTAACAACAATCGTAGTTTTGCAAGCGTTGACAGCATGGGTGAGCGCAATAAGGCTTTGGGCGTTAATGGCACAGGCCATAATTTTTGCCTTAAGCAAATGTATCGATTTTCAGCGCGCGGATCAACCGCAATCATTTGATCTTCAATGCCCAATGCTTCAACCATTTGAGCGAGTGATGCGTTTAGCACGGTTGAGTTGGCACCAGAATCCACCCGAAAGCCTGACTCAGTAATGGTTTTTAACATCCCCCCTGTGGTGCTTTGCGCTTCGAGCACTGCCACATCAATCTGTGCTTTGCGCAGCCGCCATGCACACGTTAAGCCACCAATACCAGCGCCTACAACGAGGACTTGAACCGATTGAATCACCTTAGGAAAACAAGCTCATCAGGGCATCCAAGATTCAATCGTTTCTGCTGGAATAATTTCAATGCCCAATGCCAGTGCTTTATCGTACTTTGACCCAGCGTTTTCACCACAAGCTAAAAAATCGGTAGATTTTGAAACTGCGCTTGTCACTTTGGCGCCAAGTTTTTGCAATTGGCTTTTGATGTCGTCTCGATGAGCAAAGGCAAATGTCCCAGTAATGACCACGGTCTTACCACTGACCTTATGATCGGAAGCAGGGGCTTGAATCGCTGGATATACAATGGTTATGCCGCTGTTTTCAATCGTTTCTGCGATTTCCGGCTGCTGTATAAAATACGATACAATGTGTTGGGCAACGATGTCGCCCACATCATCAATCTCAACCAAAGCCTCATTTGTGGCTTGTACCAGATGCGCCATAGACTCAAAACGATTCGCCAAATTTTGCGCCGTCACTTCACCGACTTCAGGAATACCCAAAGCATAAATCAGTTTGTTAAAGTCAACGGTTTTGGCTTGTTCAAGCGCTAGCAGTAAGTTGGCAATTCTTTTTTCTGCCATCAAAGGCAATTGTTCCAATTCGGCGGCGCTCAGCCCAAATATATCGAATGATTGGGTGATTAATTGCTTGGCATAAAGCCCTTCAATGGTTTTTTCTGACAAGCCTTCCACATCAAACGCCTTCTTGGAGACAAAGTGGATCAATGCATTGACAACTTGAGCAGGGCAAAGCGATTGATTGGGGCATCGAATCACCGATTTTTCTTCATCTTTGACCACTTCTGTGCCACATGCTGGACAAATGGTTGGAAAAACATAAGGCACTGATTGCTTGGAACGCTTGGCTAAAACCACTTCGACCACTTCGGGGATCACATCCCCTGCCCGTCTCACGACCACCGTATCGCCGATACGCACGTCCTTTCTTTGGATTTCATCCATGTTGTGTAATGTGGCATTGGACACCATCACGCCACCAACAAATACTGGTTCTAATCGAGCCACTGGTGTCAATGCGCCCGTGCGACCAACTTGAATTTCAATGTCCTCAAGCACCGTCCATACTTTTTCTGCAGGAAATTTGTAGGCAATTGCCCATCTTGGCGCGCGCGCTGTGGTGCCCAAGGATAGACGCAAAGATAAATCATCCACCTTAAATACCACGCCATCGATTTCATAACTCAGGTTGGGGCGTTTTTGTTGAATGTTTTGATAGTATTGCAACATTTTCTGGACATCATCAGTGGCTTCTAAATCGGGGGAAATGGGCAAGCCCCAAGATTGAACCGCTGCCAACATGGCACTGTGGCTGGCATAACGCCCTTCTACATTGCTTGAAACGCCGTAGATTGCAATCTGCAAGTCTCTTTGATGGACGATGCTGGGATCGAGTTGTCTGAGCGTTCCCGCCGCGGCATTTCTTGGATTGACAAAGGTTTTGGCGCCTTTGGCCAGTTGTTGTTCATTCAGTTTTTTGAACGAGGTTTTGGGCATGAAAACTTCGCCTCTGACTTCAATGGTTGGCCAGAAATCGCCCCTTAACATTAAGGGGACGGCTCGAATGGCTTTGACGTTTTGGGTTATGTTCTCCCCTCTTTGACCATCACCTCGGGTCAGCGCTTTGATAAGTTGCCCTGCTTCATAATGCAAACTGATCGCCAATCCATCTAATTTGGGTTCAATGCTGAATACCGTTTTTTCTGGGCGTTGTTGTTGAATTTTCAAAATGAAATTTTCAAACTCGGCTTCGTCAAAAACATTATCCAAAGACAGCATGGGGTATTGGTGCGCTTCAGATTGAAAGCCACTGTCCAATTTGCCACCCACGCGTTGCGAGGGTGAAAACGCAACGACCCAATCGGGATGCTCAGCTTCAACTTCAATTAATTTCTGATAGAGTGCATCGTATTGCGCATCGCTGATTGTGGGCGCATCTTCAACATGGTATTGATGCCCCAATTCATTGAGACGATCAACCAGTGGGCGGTAATCTGATTTATCCATATTTCTGTTTTAAAACACTGCGTAATCGGTCAAAGTCAGATTTTTCCAAAGGCGCTCGGTCATTGTTGAAAATGTCCAGCGTCAAGTTTTGACTTAATTGTTCCGTGACTTGTCTCATCTCTTCAAATGCTTTTATGATGTCAAAAGTTGATTGCACTTGCATACAAAGCATCAACCCAGGAAATTGAACACTCGTTAATGATTCGTAGGTGAATAAAGCGGGGGCTACGGCATTACAAAGGCGGTACCACTCTACACTGCCCTCCTTTCGCACAAAACATTGCGAGTCATTATCGTAGTTTAAGGCTGTGGAACCCAAGGCTTCTATGAGTGCTGTGCCTTGTATATGACGGTTCTGTGGCCATAGATAGAACACAATAAAATCATCCTTGATGAGCGATTCAGCTTTTCTACCATGCCATGCACTGGGCGGTCTGTATGATTCAGTGACTCGGTTAGGCTTTAATTGTTCTGATTTTCGCAACGATTTCTTAGGGTCTGTCGTGGGAGGGGTTAAGGTTAATACATCTGGGTCTGCACGATCTGACTGACTGGACTGATTGGATGACGGCTGCAAATCCTCATGGGTATCAACGGCCTCTTGTTCATCGTCGATTTTGGCAGGCGCTGTGATCTGATCTATTTCGTCTGACCCGTCTGTTTCATCAATATTGACACTTGGCTCAACTTCAACGTCGAGCGACGGTTGTATAGCAGGCGCGTTTTTTTTGGGAATTTTAAAAGAAAATTTTTGGGCACGTTCCCATCGCCCGAATATATAAAAAGCAAGAAATACGATAAAGAGGGCAATCAATAAAAGCGTAAGCCACATAGTATAAGTTTAACGTTCCTTTGTTCCTGCTCAAATGGGCGTTTAAAACCCTCTGTGTTGTTATTTTAGCGTGTTATGGTCATTCACCTGATGATGAATGATTGTATAATATTCATCATGCCTTGCGCCAGTTGTTTTAAGGTGGCTCAGACATAAATTTCAAACAACAATAATACCCATTTATCACGACTCTGACTGGTCAAAACGATTAACACCTGCAACCAAAGCACCAACATGCAAGCCACCGAAAGAATATTCCACCTCAGCCATACAGATTTAGACGGTTACGGTTCTCAGTTTATGGTTTCTCAAGCTTTCTATAACTGTGCTTTTTATAATTGTGATTATAAAGCGATCAACCCCGTATTAAATCAAATTATCAAGCAGATTAAATTAGAACTGTTGACCCAATCCAAAGTCTCGCTATTGCTCATTACTGATTTGAACTTAACCATGGAGCAAGCCGACTGGTTACAGCGCACCCTTGACAAACTTCCGGGCAGACCTGAACTACTGCTCCTCGACCATCATGCAACAGGGGTTGAAGTGGCTAAAAAACACGCTTGGTATCAATTAGACACCTCGCAGTGCGCCACTCGACTGAGTTGTGACTGGGTCAAACAATTTTTGCCCGATGAAGCCACTAAGCAAAAACTTCAAAATTTGTCTGAACTGGTGAATGTGACGGACATGTGGATCAAACAACATCCTTCATTCAATAAAGCCAATTTTCTGGCTGACATTATGTTCGAAAAACCCTGGTATCCACCAGAAATGACTGAATTGGGCAGGTATTACCGCTTCCATTTGATTCAAAGAATATTTGAAGCATTTCAAGACAATAAGAATATTGCCGAAGTTGAGCACCTGATGTATCAAATAAAAGAAGATTTTCTCAGTGAAAATCATTTAGACCAAAACATTGTTGAGGATACTAACATCGCTTTAGATGGCAAATTTTATCACTTGGTTTTACAACGGTTGTTCGTTCAAGGTTTGAATTTCATCAAAATTGATGGCATGAATACTTTGGTATTTTATGCGTGGATGGGCCCACTGTTTCAGCACATCAGCTCTATGCTGTTTGAATTAAAACCTGAAATTGATGTGGCTATTCGCATCTCTTCAAATGGCAAATTATCGTTTCGATCCCATAGCGAAAATAATAATGTCAGTCTTTTGGCACAAAAATATTTTAATGGCGGTGGACATCCATGCGCAGCTGGGGGCAGTGTCAATGTCACGCACATTGATTCGTATGACAATGCCGTTAAAATATTGACTCAATATACTTCCAAATCTAAATAACAACGGCATTGGCATTCGCAATATTGGTTCGTTCTGCTGTATCATTAATTGAAAAAAAATCATTTAATTCAGTCTATTTATGACAGAAATAGGCAATTATTGCTTAAAGTAGTTGACATAAATACCTCAAATGGTTAAAAATACCACCCGATGAAATGAGAAACAATCATCAATTAATCATTAATTTAACCATTAATCTTATTAAACCTATTTAAAAACTCCTGGAGGAGCAATATGAACAAGTCAGATTTAGTCAATGCAATTAGTAGCGAAAGCGGATTAACTCGTGCAGACGCAGCCAGAGCTTTAGATGCAACCGTCGGTGCCATCACTTCTGCTTTGTCCAATGGTGATCAAGTAAATATCGTTGGATTTGGGTCGTTTAAAACATCAAAAAGATCTGCTAGAGCAGGACGCAACCCACAAACAGGTGAAAGCATCCAAATTGCAGCAGCAACTCTTCCCCGGTTTTCTCCAGGTAAAGCACTAAAAACTGCTGTTAATAAATAGACCTGAAGTTTACAATTAAAAAAAGCGACTTTCCAGTCGCTTTTTTTTGTCCTAAATTTGATTAACTGCTAACTGACTCATGCACTTTTATTAGAGGGCATTATCATCAAGCTCACCCGTCCGTATCCGAATGACTTTTTCTACGTCATAGACAAAGATTTTTCCATCACCAATTTGTCCGGTACTGGTTGCATTTATGATCGAGTCTAATGCCGATTCAATCACGTCATTGGAAACGACAATCTCAATTTTCAATTTCGGCAGAAAATCAATGACATATTCTGCACCTCGGTACATTTCTGTATGACCTTTTTGACGGCCAAAACCTTTGACTTCGGTCACAGTCATCCCGTGTATCCCTAATTCACCCAATGCATCTCTTACATCATCTAACTTGAAGGGCTTAATGATGGCAACAATCATTTTCATGTTTAAGTCTCCTAATTATTAACAGTTTTCCGCCTATATTCGCTTAATTATAACCCTTCTAAAGTAAAATAGGCTCTATGAATAATAAACTTAAAAAAATTAAAATCGGCATTGTCGGAGGCACAGGTTATACGGGCGTTGAATTGTTGCGGCTTCTGTTGTTGCACCCACACGCTGACATCCGTTGTGTCACTTCGAGAACACTGGCAGGCACGCCCATTGGCGAATACTTCCCCTCATTGAGACAACAAACCGATTTGGCATTCACAGAACCAAATGATGCGCAGCTTTGCGATTGTGATGTGGTATTCTTTGCCACACCGCACGGCGTTGCCATGGAAAAAACCCCAACCTTGATCGACCATGACACCAAAGTCATTGACCTTTCGGCCGATTTTCGTCTGCAAGACACAGCGCTATTTGAGCAGTGGTACGGCATGCCCCATGCGTGCCCTGAATCTTTAAAAGAGGCGGTTTATGGCTTGCCTGAGTTGTACAGACAAGCGGTTAAAACCGCCCGAATTGTCGCCAACCCAGGTTGCTATCCAACAGCAACTCAGCTGGCATTGTGTCCTTTGCTGGCTGAAAACGTGATTCAAACCGATGGCATTGTCGTCGATGCCAAATCGGGGGTCAGTGGCGCGGGCAGAGAAGCAAAAGTTGCGACCTTGTTTGCAGAAGTTTCTGAAAGCTTTAAAGCATATGGTATGGATGGCCATCGTCATTGGCCAGAAATCCAACAAATTCTTGAACAAACGGCACAAAAGACGGTAAATTTGGTCTTTATTCCACATTTAGTACCCATGAGCCGAGGCATAGAAATAACCGCCTACGCTCAGTTAAAACAAGATGTTTCAGAACAAGATTTGTTGGCAATCGTCAAACAGGCGCATAGCCAAAACCCATTTGTTCAGGTCGATCGTGCCATCCCCGAAACGCGTAATGTCAAGGGGTCGAATTTCTGTCAGATCAGCCTACGACGCCCCCAAGGGGGGTCAACTGTGGTCTTGACCTCTGTCATTGATAATTTGGTCAAAGGTGCTTCAGGTCAGGCCGTACAGAACTTTAATTTGATGTTTGATCTGCCAGAAGACTGTGCCCTAAGCCAGCTACCTCTATCTCCATAACCGTTTTGTGCCTGAAACTGCACCAACGCACATCGCAGAAGTTGCTGTTTTCTTACTACCGCCACTCGGTGGTGTTTACGATTACCTTATTCCTGACTCTTTAACCCCGACCATCGGTCAGCGGGTTGTCGTGCCATTTGGCAAACGCACCCTAAAAGGGGTTGTCATCAATCTTAAAAGCAGTTCGGATTTTGAAGGCGATCTTCGCCCCTTAGAAGCCTTAGAACAACAAGACCCATTGCTGCCTAAAGCACTATGCAAACTGGTCAAGTGGATGACGCAATATTACCATTGCAAAGCGCATCAAAGTTGGCGACTTATATATCCCACCATGGTATTAAATGCGCCCGAATTGCGCTGGGTAGAAGTCCGTGAAAAAATAACAGCCTTAGGCTTAGAGCACATCAATGCCTTACAGAAGAAAGCACCACTGCAGTATAAATTATTAAGTGTATTGAAAAATGGCAACCAAACACGGTTGGAGTTGCTAGCGCAAAAGTTCACTACTACGACCTTAACGACTTTAATTAAAAAGGGCTATGTTCAAAGTGAAACCACCGCCCTACCTGAACGGCCAACCCCAAAATTAGCCCTCCCTGAAATAAATGCCGAGCAACAGCGGGTGGTCAACACCATGCAAGCGCCAGATTGCCAACTGATCACCTTATTAGAAGGGGTCACCGGCAGTGGTAAAACCCGAGTTTATCAATACCTTGCCGCACGCAGCATACAATCAGGCAAACAATGCTTATTGCTGATTCCTGAAATCGGACTCAGCCAACAAAATGTCGATACATTCAGACAAGTTTTTGGACATCAGGTTTGGTTATACCACTCAGGGCTGTCTGACGATGAACGTTTAAAAACTTGGAAAGCGGCCCTCAATGGTCAAAAAGGCATTTTTATCGGCACCCGTTCGGCGTTATTCTTGCCCTTGGTCAATGTCGATTTGTACATCATGGATGAAGAACATGACCACGCCTACGAACAATTGACCCAGCCCTATTACAATGCTCGAAACTTGTTGCTTATGCTGGCGCAATTCAGCCAAACCAAAGTGCTTCTCGGCACGGCAACGCCCTCCTTAGACTGCTTAAAATACGCCACTGAAAAATCGTATCAACACCTAAGCCTCAGCCAAAGAGCTTCCTTTGCCTCGCCACCTAAAATCTCATTGATTGACCTCAGAGGCGCGCAATTAAAAGGCGGAATTTCGCCCGCTCTGAGCGCAGAAATGACGGTCCATTTGCAAGCAGGCAAACAAGTGATGTTGTTTCTGAATCGCCGTGGTTATGCCCCAATACGAATATGTCGTGAATGTGGTCACATCGAGCTTTGCCCACAGTGCGAACGAGCACCGACATATCATAAAAAAACAAATCAATTGCGCTGTCATCCGTGTCAATGGCAAAAACCCGCGCCTGTGCAGTGCTCAAAATGTGACCACACTGAATTAAAAGCAATTGGACATGGGACTGAGCGCGTGGCTCAGGTGTTAAGACAGCAATTTCCTGAATATCAAGTGGCTCAAATTGACCGAGACAGCATCAAATCGAGCAAAATGTTGAACACCGAATTGGAAAAAATTCAAACCAACAAATACCAAATCCTCATTGGCACCACCATGCTCGGCAAAGGACACAATTTACCGCATTTATCATTGGTTGGCATTTTAGATGCCGATCAGGGTTTGATGAGCAATGAATATAGAGCGCACGAACAAATCCTGCAACAGTTGGAGCAAGTCTCAGGTCGTTCTGGGCGCAATCAACAGGGCACCGTGCTCATACAAACACACCAACCGAATCATGAACTGATCCAAACTTGGCTGAAACAAGGCTACAAAGGCGCCAGTCGTATCCTATTAAAACAGCGTCAACACACCCAACTTCCACCCTATTTACATTTGGCTGCCATTCGATGCGAAGCAAAAGAATCTGAAAAAGCCCAACAATTTTTGCAATCGCTGAAGCAGGCTTTGCCTAATCTTGAACAATTGTTTATTTCTGATGCCATGCCCGCCGCCATTGAGCGAAAGGCGGGTCGAAGTCGCTGGCTGGTGCTGATTGAAAGTGCGCAACGCAGCCGTATTCAATACGTACTGGCCTGTGCAGACCAACTGCTACAACAACGCCAACCCTTCCCCAGAAACTTGCGATGCACTATTCACCTTGACCCCATCAGCCTCAACTAAACGTCCTTTTGCCAAGTTGACAGTTCTACTGTTTTAGTATTGAAGTTTATTTACACTTATAATTCGGACTCAATCTTTGGTTAAATCCATGAGGACTTAAAAATGAACAATTCTGCTACACCTTCTGCAAATGACTATTCAAGCGGTCATTCATTCCCGCGTGAAGTGTTGTTTGACCGAAACAGAATGAAACGATTATTTAAGAATAAATGGTTTTTTGTCGGCACTCGCGGTGATGTCCCGCAAAAAAAAGATTATTTTGCCTTTAATCTGCTTGGAAATGGCTATTTTTTGATTCATGGTACGGATGGCGTGATTCGCTGTATGGTCAATCGCTGTGCGCATCAAAGTGCGCGCTTGACGCCAAAAAATTTGGGCAAGTTTTCATCCAGAATAGTTTGTCCAAATCACCAGTGGTCATATGGCCTTAACGATGGCGCGCTGCAAAATGCACCACGAATGCCCAAAGACTTTGCTGGTACAGAGGCTGGCCTTGCCTGTGGATTGGATGCCATTCACTTACAAGAAGTTCATGGCATGTTGTTTGCTTCCCTTGGTGCGGGCGCACAGCATCAACAAGACATGGCAAAGGCTAATCAATTGCTCAGCCCCTATTTGCAAGATTACGGTGTGGAAAAAGGCGGCTATAAATTGGCCTACCATCAGCGCGTTGAAATCGACGCCAATTGGTTGGTTGTTATGTTGAATAATCGCGAGTGTTGTCACTGCCAAGTGAATCACAAAGGGCTGTTAAAACTGTTTAGCGATAGCAGTTTCAATGGCAGCCAAGACCCCGAATATTTGCAGATGTTCAACCAAGCCGCCGAACGATGGGAAGCCAATGGCTTGGCCTGGAAGGAACAAGCCTTTGATGCTCATGATTGCTGTCGTATTGCCAGATACCCCATGAAAAAAGGGTATAAATCAACCAGTTTTAACGGCGCCCCCTGTTGCAAAAAACTGATTGGACCACACAAAGAATACGACGAAGGCACCCTCTCATTTTGGTTCAACCCAAACGCTTGGATTCACTTCGTCAGTGACCACATCGCAACAAACTGGATACTGCCCTTAGATGATCACAAATGCGTTCTATACACCAGTTGGATCGTGCACGAAGACGCCGTGGAAGGCAAAGACTATGAATATGAACAAATGACGGATGTTTGGAAAGTCACCAATGCTGAAGATGAAGGTCTTTGTCAATCGATGACCCAAGGCGCCCAATCTGATTACTATAGGCCAGGTGTTTTTTCTGATGACGAACGACATAGCAAACAATTTTGCGACTGGTACATGAAACACTCAAACTGAGTTAGAAGGCCTCCAAAATTATTGGATTTTAGAGCGTACACTTTCCCTAAACTAAGTTCTAAGAAGGATTTCGGCAATATTCTCTTTGAAGTTTTTATACCCCAATAGTTCAAAACAAAAACTTAGCGCTTGGTTTTAATTGATTTTCTTCAGATGAGAACGCAATGAAACTGGCACATCTTCAAGTAAAACAATGTTGAGCCCTTCGTCAGTATCATAGTGTGAAATTTTCTCAGCGAGCGTTGGATCAAGTTCTTTTGGTGATAATGTGTACATGCCTCCACTAAATGGATCAACAATGAACCAGCCAATAAGGCCTCCAAAAATAAGATTGCCAGCGATGTACCAGCCATTGACACTGGAAGTTATTTTAAAACTCTGCGCCTTATGTCCTTCTTTACTAATCCTAACAGTATAATCTTGCCCTCCCCAGTAAGAACCATCACTTTTTTGTAATGTTACAACTGTCGGAGATTGTTCGTTGAATATCTCAGAACCTGTCTCATCTATAACAACGATGGAGGCTCCGCTGGGACTGCTTTTTATTGGTAATAATTGTGTGCTGTCACCAACGATTGTTGCGCAACTCGTTAGGTAAATAATTGAAAATAAAATCAATACAAAGGATATTTTTTGATTCATAAAACGCCTCTTCAGTTGGTTTGTTGATTAAGAATATTGTACACCACCGCTCAGTGGATCAAAGATTGGAATTGCAAATCGCTGTAAACGTACATTTTCTTTATGCCTGTTGCTTTCTCAAACCAAGCTCGAAGTAGGCGCATTGATACTATTCAAAGTGCCTTTGGTTTTCCTAAATGACAAATCTTGCACCAGCCACAGCGATTCCTGCAAGATTGAGCGAATATTTTAGATGGTGCCCAGAGGTGGAATTGAACCACCGACACGAGGATTTTCAGTCCACTGCTCTACCGACTGAGCTATCTGGGCATTGTGCGCGGTATTATAACGATATTTATCCATCCACATGGCAATTTTTAAGACATAAAGTTGAATACTTGTCTTGCTTGGCGATTTCGCTCAAGCAGCGGGTTTTAAATAGGCAATCGTTGCCATTCTGCCACAGCGAGGGTCTTGCCTATAAGAATAAAATCGTTCATCCGCATAGGTACATAGTCCTGAACAGTCTATTTTTTTAATGCCTAGTTCGTTCAGTTTCCATTTGGCCAAGCGGGGCAAGTCAGCCCGCCAGTGATTGGCTTTGTCTGAGGGCATGAAGGCAGTTTCATCCCAACCTGCGAATGACGCCTTGAATGTGCGGTCAATTTCATAATGCGCTTGACTGATGCAAGGACCAATCCAAACTTGAAGGTCGTTGATGGCGATCGATTTCTGCTGTAATGCTTTGACCATGTTGTCTAACAAGGTCGATTTCAAACCGCGCCAGCCTGCATGTACGATGCCCACTGCTTTGGCTTGTGGGTCTGCAAATACAATGGGCAAACAATCCGCCGTCATCACGGCACAAGCTTGATGGGGTTGGCTGGTGAGTGCGCCGTCTGCCTGCTGTGATTGTAGTGGCAGGTCCAAATCAATGATGAGTTCTCCATGAACTTGATTCATCCAGCAGGTCGGCAAGTTTATGTGTTCGTTGAGCCTTTGGCGATTGAGCCGAACAGCCTCTGCATCATCACCGACATGATCGGCGATATTAAAGCTTTTGAAACTGCCCTGACTGAAGCCATTCATTCGAGTGGTTGTAAAAACTTCAACGCCTTCAATGGCTGGCCAATTTGGTCGTATCAGATGATCGAGCGCGCAATCCATTTAGCGTCCATCCTCGATGTCCGTGGCATCTACATCAGTAAAATCGTCTAGATGGTCATCAAAAAAATTAATGAGTGCCCCCTCTTCATTGTTCATAGGCTGTGCTTGTCCATAATTGTCTGATTCGCCGGTCATGTTATCGATTAGAATTTGCATATCTTGTGGGATGGGTGCTTGCCACAGCATTTGCGATTGCTTAACAGGATGAATCAATGCCAATTTGCTGGCGTGTAATGCTTGACGCTGAAATGCAATAACGGTCTCTTTGGTGATTTGATCTAATTTTGCGGGCAAGGCTTTGCGACCCCCATAAGTTGCATCTCCAACCACAGGAAAACCGAGATGTGCTAAGTGTACTCTGATCTGATGCGTGCGCCCTGTTTCAAGCGTGGCTTCGACCAAGGTGTAGCCAACAAAGCGTTCAATGACGCGATAATGGGTGATGCTGGGTTTACCGCCTCTAACGAGTACCGCTTGTTTTTTGCGCAGTTTGGGGTGGCGTCCCATTAAGGTTTCAATTTTGCCACCACTGATCATTTTTCCTCGGACAAGGGCTTTATAGACTCGACGGACCAGATGTTGCTTGAGTTGATCCACAAGGTATTGCCGTGTTGATTCGGTTTTGGCAATAACCATCAAACCCGTGGTCATCTTATCCAATCGATGAACAATACCCGCTCGGGGCATTTGAGCCAGCTCGGTGTTGTAGTGCAGCAAACCGTTTAGTAGCGTTCCATGCGCTTGGCCCGCCCCAGGATGCACAACCAATCCAGCTGGTTTATTGATAACCAGAAGTTCAGCGTCCTCATAAATGATGTTTAAGGGGATGTCTTCGGGCAAGTCTTCGATCACCGTTTGATTTTGAATGCTGTCCAACTCGTAGCTGATGATTTGACCCAACTGCAATTTGGTTTTGGCTGTACAAGGCGCATCGTCAATCCAAGCTTTGCTGTGATCAATCAGGGTTTTAATTTGAGCGCGCGAATGGATGGCGACAATTTGGGTCAACGCCACGTCAAAACGTAGGTTCACAAATGATTCGGTCACAGTGAAATAGGATTTCATTTAATCAGTAATAGCATAGGATTCATTCGTTCTTTGTCAATGTCTGTGTTGGTAAATCGAAGGACTTGAGCAGGGTTCAAGTCTTTAGATTCACTTGCCTCATCAAAGGCGATTGGCAATCTCTGCAATGGCTAGAAATGTTGGGGCACTTAAGGAAGCATTGCCGATCAGTCCCCCGTTAATATCTGGTTGTAACAACAATTGTTCGGCGTTTGATGCGTTCATACTGCCCCCATAGAGCAAGGTTATATGACTTAATGATTCATTATAATTGCGACATATTTGACGTATCATGCAGTGCACTTGTTGCGCTTGCTCTGGGGTTGCGGTTTTCCCTGTACCGATGGCCCAAACAGGTTCATAAGCAATCACCATCGATTGTAAAGTTTGTTGCGTGGCGGTGTTTAAGATGACCCTCAGCTGTGCTTCAATGACTTGTTCAAAGGCGTTGCTTTCCCTTTGCTGCAGCGTTTCTCCAATACAGATGATGGGGGTGATGTTTTGCGCACTTAATTGATTGGCTTTTTGCGCAATGATTTCGTCGCTTTCGTGATGGTAAGTGCGCCGTTCAGAATGACCGACAATACACCAGTCTGCACAAAATTCAGCCAGCATGGTTGCGGCTGTTTCGCCGGTATAAGCACCTGCTTGGTGCGCACTGCAATCTTGACCGCCCCAAGTCACTGCGCTTTCAGCAAGTTCAGTGGCCACTTGCTGTGCATAAATATTTGGCACGCAAACGCCCAACTTGGAATGTCCTTGATAAGACTTTAAACCATCAAGCAATGCTTTATTAGCAACCATAGTGCCATTCATTTTCCAGTTGCCAATGATTACATAAGTCATACTGAATGGCCTTGAATGGTTTAGCTGAGGCTTTGGAGGTATTTTTGAACGCCAGCTTTGACCGACAAAAATGCATCGGAATACCCAGCTTGCTGCAACGCAGACATATCAGCTTGGGTATAGTTTTGATAGGCGCCTTTAAGATGATCAGGAAAATCAATGTATTCGATTGAGCCTTTGCCATGAAAGTCTATCACCGCTTCGGCAACGGCATTGAATGGTTCTGCTCGTCCAGTGCCACAATTAAAGATGCCTTGTACTTGGGGGTGTCTAAACAACCAGAGATTCACTTTGACCACATCTTCTACAGAAATGAAATCGCGTTGTTGCTCTCCAGCCGCATATCCATCCCAAGCATCAAATAATTTGGGATTTTCTGAGCGCAACATTTGTTGATGCAGGTGCCAAGCAACCGATGCCATTGAACCTTTGTGTTGCTCGTTCTGACCATAAACGTTAAAGTAGCGCAATCCAACGGTTTGCGTCTTTGTTTGCGGTTGCAATCGTAAATATTGGTCAAAAAGCCATTTTGAATAACCATACACGTTCTTGGGCTGTTCACAATCTACACGCTCTCTAAATCCATTGTCGCCATTGCCATAAACTGCGGCCGACGAGGCATAGATGAAACGCACTTCATTGTTCATACACCAGTGATACAAACGTTTGCTGTATTGGTAATTATTCTCCATCATATATTTGCCGTCCCACTCGGTCGTGGCAGAACAAGCGCCTTGATGAAATATGCATTCAATGTTCTGAAATGCACCCGCCTCTAATTGCTCTATAAAATCGGATTTGTGGAAATAATCGCTGATGCTTAATTCGACTAAGTTTGTAAATTTGTGGCCATTGCTTAAGTCATCGACAACGCCTATGTCAGTCAACCCTTCAGCATTAAGACCCGCAACAATGTTGCTGCCAATCATCCCTGCGCCACCTGTTACAATAATTTCCATAAATTCACTCTACTCTTGGGTCATTTTAGCAATAATATTTGAGGTTGATAGACCCTCTACCAAATCAATTGTCACCACTTCACCGCCATTGTCTATGACCGCTTGTGCGCCTTCAATGTCTTCAACCTGATAATCACCGCCTTTGACTAGAACATCAGGCAATAGTTGCTCATATAAATGTTTTGGTGAGTCTTGTTCTAAGAGGTCATCGCCAAATACAATGATCCAATCAACGCATCTGAGCGCTTGTAAAACGTTCAGCCTTTGGGTGATGTTATGAATGGGTCTATTTTCGCCTTTCAAACGTTTGATTGAGGCATCGCTGTTCACGGCAACAATCAATTTATCGCCCAATGCTCGGGCTTTCTCTAAAGAGTCAATGTGTCCGGCGTGTACGATGTCAAAACAGCCATTTGTCATAACAATGCGATCGCCTCGGCTTTTGGCAATCAAAATACTTTGTTGTAGTTCTGTGACCATCATTTGATCTGAATGCATGAACGATGTTGGGAATAATTCGGTGGGATCCACAACAGCTGTGCCTTGTTTTGCCACAACAATGCCCGCCGCTTTATTCGCCAGATTAACCGCTTGAGAGGATGGGGTGTCAATGGCCAATGCAGCGGCCAATGTGGCAATGACCGTATCCCCTGCGCCAGATACATCAAAGACTTCGTGCGCTTCAGTGGGGATGTGTAGCACTTCCCCTTCTAAGGGGACCCAACTCATGCCTTGTTCGCTGCGGGTGATTAAAATAGCACCCAGTTCATTCACTTCTGCCAGTTCTTTTGCTTTGTTCACTAAGGCGCTATCGTCACTCCAATCACCCACCGTTTGTCTAAACTCGCTGGCGTTGGGTGTGACCACATCTGCTTCGGCATAACGTCCAAAATCCGCCCCTTTGGGATCGACCAATACTTTTTTGTTGCGTTGTTTGGCTTGAGCAATCAATGGCTCGATAAAACGCAAACAGCCTTTGGCGTAATCAGAAAAAACCACCAAATTGACCTTATCCCACAAGGGTTCAAGGTGTGCGTCAAACAAATCTTCTGGAATGAGGGGGAAACCATCTTCAAAATCGGCTCTGATCAGCTGTTGTTGACGGCTCACAATGCGCAGTTTGGAGATGGTCGGTGACTGATCCATGCGCACCAGATGACAATGCACGCCTGAATTTTTTAAGGATTCTTCTAATCGGTCGGCATTCCGATCGTCTCCAACTAAACCAACCAGATAAACCTCAGCTTCTAAACTGGCCAAATTTAAAGCCACATTGGCTGCACCGCCAGGTCGATATTCTTCTTTTTCAACAGCGATGATTGGCACTGGCGCTTCTGGTGACAAACGATCAACCTGACCATACCAATAGCGGTCTAACATAACATCGCCAATAACCAGTACTTTTGCTTTGTCAAATTGAAGCATACTCTTTCCTACGCAAATGCTTGTTCGATGTGGTCGCACCAATAATGACAGATGAGCGTATGCGCTTCTTGAATGCGTGCGGTTATTGAAGAAGGGACTTGAATGGTGTAATCACACAAATCCAACAGTTTTGAGTCTTTAGAACCCGTTAATGCGATGGTTGTGATGTTCAATGCTTGTGCAGACTGAGCCGCCAATACACAATTTGGACTATTGCCTGAAGTGCTCAACAAAATTAAGCAGTCACCTGCGGCACCCAATCCTTCGACTTGCCTCGAGAAGATTTTGTCATAGCCCAGATCATTCCCCCCAGCGGTCAACACTGAAGTATCTGTGGTCAATGCGACTGAATTTAACGCGGGTCGATTGATTCTATAACGCACCATCAATTCTGCCGCCATGTGTTGCGCGTCGGCCGCACTGCCGCCATTTCCCGCCCACAACACTTTGTGTTTGTCTTTCAGGCAAGCGGTTAGAATGTCTGCCAGTTTTTCGACAGTATCATAACAGCCACCCAAATCGTTGATAACGCTTTGATGCTCTTGAACCGTTTGCGAAAAAGACATGCTATTCCTTTATGAGTTGATATTGCGTGCCACAATAGGGACACAATGCTTTGCCATCCTCTGAATCTTCAATGGGGATAAACACCCGCGGATGGGCATTCCATAATGTATGCTGGGGCAAGGGACAATGTAAGGGCAAATCTTTGTGCGTTATACTGATTTCCTTTGATTTGTTATCCATTTTTTCCACCATAAGCAATCCCTGTTTGATATTAAGAACGAACGACCGTCAACCAGCGTTCAGAAAAGCTGTGTTTGCCACTGACCAGATCAAAGTATGCTTGTTGTAATTGTTCTGTAATGGGACCGCGTCCGCCCTGCCCAATGGTGCGACCATCCAATTCACGTATGGGTGTGACCTCAGCGGCAGTGCCAGTGAAAAAAGCTTCATCTGCGGTATAGACTGCATCACGCGTAATGCGTTTTTCAACGATTTTATAACCTGAATGTTCTGCCAAGTTGACGATGGTACGGCGCGTTAATCCGTCCAATGCTGAGGATAATTCCGGCGTATAAATCACATGGTCTTTGATCATAAAAAAGTTTTCACCCGATCCTTCAGCAACGAACCCGTCAACGTCTAAGAGCAAGGCTTCATCATAACCATCACGGATGGCATCAGACAGTGCTAGCATTGAGTTGATATAGTTACCATTGGCTTTGGCTCGACACATGGTCACATTAACATGATGTCGCGTGTAAGAGGAGGTGCGAACACGAATGCCTTTTTGCAAACTTTCTGTGCCAAGATAAGTGCCCCAAGACCAAGCCGCAACCATAATATGAACTTTCAAATTATCGGCGCGCAGTCCCATGCCTTCTGAACCGTAAAAAACCAATGGTCGAATATAGGCCGAAGACAAGTTGTTTTTTGCGACAGCATCGCATTGAACTTGATTGATCTCTTCCATCTCATAGGGGATCTTCATGCCCATGATTTTGGCAGATTCAAAGAGGCGTTTGGTGTGATCTTGCAAGCGAAATATGGCCGGACCTTCGGCTGTTTCATAAGCGCGCACACCTTCAAATACACCCATGCCGTAGTGTAATGTATGGGTTAACACATGAACTTTGGCATCAGCCCAGTTCAGCCATGCACCGTCCATCCAAATGGTTCCTTCTCTTTCTGCAAACGTCATCTCATTTTCTCATATAGTTTGTGTTGATTATTGCGTACTCATCAATGCAATTATTTAGCGGGGGATATAACCATAATCATTTGTCTGCCTTCCATTTTGGCATTGGATTGAACCACCACTTTATCATTTAAATCTGCGTGCACACGATCCAACAGTTTTTCGCCCAACTCTTGGTGCGCCAATTCTCGTCCTCTAAACCACACAACCACCTTAACGTGATTGCCTTTTTCAAGAAAACCTTGGATTTTTTTAAGCTTAACCGTGTAATCACCCACGTCCGTATTGGGACGAAATTTAATGGCTTTATGGATGATCTGCTTTTGATTTTTCTTTGACTCCAATTTTTTCTTTTTGAGTTCAAACAAGTGTTTGCTAAAATTCATAATCTTGCAAACGGGCGGTGAAGCTTTGGGTGAAATCTCAACCAAATCTAATTCCATGTCCTCTGCACGCTGTTGGGCATCTTCTAAGCCAACCACCCCAATCAATTCACCAACAGGGTCTAATAATCTGACCTCTTTTGCTTTGATAAATTGGTTGACGTTGATATCGGGTAATTTTATCGCTTCTTGCGGTTGTCTTCTGCCTCTTCGTTTCATCTATACTGACTCCTTAAGATTTGATTTTTGATATTCTTCTTCTAGATTTTTATTTTGTATAAACAATGGAGTCCTTGAAATATTGTATTTCAGAGACTCAAATGCTAGCAAATTTTCTAAAATTAACTTGTTTAATTTCATTTAATTTCTAATTGTTTTATTTAATTAAAGCTGAAATGTAATCCAACTTCACTTCCTCTTGAACCATAGCCTGCTGATAAGGAAATTCTACCTAATTTTAATTGTGCAATAGCACTTGCATACCCTCTATAATTCGTGCGCCCAGTCTTCACATAATAGTGTCCATTATTTCCCAAAATACGAAAACGATCAAACCTATTTTGAACTTCATTGAAGACAGAAACTCCAACAACACCAACTATTCTTAAATTCTCTATAACATCTTTTCCAAATCTACCTGCAACTATATATGAATCATCCCTTACTTCATAAATATCTTCTCGAAATTGGTCAGGATTAACAGTCTCTGTATAGTTTGTTCCTACAGCTCCTTTATCTCCAATTCCAATCTGAATTCCATAAACCCAGCCATCATCTTGTCTAACATCTAATATGATATTAATATCTTTGGATCCAGAATATCCAACTCCGAGTTCAACTTTTGCATTTGCTGTATTAAATATTAACGATCCTAATATCCCAAATAATACTCTTTTCATTTTAATTATTGAATATTGAGATGTTTTGTTCTCGGTTTTGAACGGAAGTTTGAACTAATTGAATAAAGTTTGTCAGTTCAAATTCGCCCATGTCACGCCCGTCCACGTGGCGCAAGGTAATGGTTTTATTGGCCAGTTCTTGTTTTCCTATGATGATTTGATAGGGTATTTTTTGCAAAGTATTCTCTCTGATTTTATAGCCAATTTTTTCATTTCTCAAGTCCATTTGAACGCGTAATCCACTCGCGCTCAGGGCATCTTTTACTTCAAGGGCATAGTCTGTATAAGACTCTGTGATGGTCATCACCACCGCTTGAACGGGGGCTAACCACAGCGGAAAGCGTCCTTCGTATTGTTCAATGAGGATGCCAATAAAGCGCTCTAACGATCCTAAGATGGCTCGGTGTATCATGACCGGCACTTGACGTTGTCCTGCTTCATCTATGTAACGCGCATTTAAGCGGTCAGGCATGGAAAAGTCCACTTGGATGGTGCCACATTGCCAAACTCGGTTGATGCAGTCTCTTAATGAAAATTCGATTTTAGGACCGTAAAATGCCCCTTCTCCAGGCTGTAATGTCCACTCGACACCACTGTCATTTAACACCGCCTGCAAAGCTTGCTCCGCTTCATCCCAAACGGCGTCACTGCCCACTCTTTTTTCTGGGCGGGTTGACAATTTAAGCTCAACCTGATCAAAGCCAAAATCATGATACACATCAAAAATCATTTTCATGCACGCTTTGACTTCGCTGGCCAATTGTTGATGGGTACAAAACACGTGCCCATCATCCTGAATAAAACTACGGGCCCGCATTAAACCATGCAATGTGCCCGAGGCTTCATTACGGTGGCAATGGCCAAATTCTGCAATTCTTATTGGCAGTTCACGGTAGCTGTGCAATTGTTGATTGAAAATTTGCACATGACCTGGGCAGTTCATCGGTTTGACAGCATAATCTCTGTTTTCAGTCGATGTGGTGAACATGTCATCTGAAAATTTTTCCCAATGGCCAGAACGTTCCCACAAAGAGCGATCCAAGATCAGCGGCGTACGCACTTCTCTGTAATCGTGCGTTTGTACTTGTTCACGCATGTACTGTTCAACCTGTTGCAATAATGCCAAACCTTTGGCGTGCCAAAAGGCGATACCAGGCGCTTCTTCTTGCATATGAAACAGTTTTAACGCCTTGCCAATCTTGCGATGGTCGCGTTTTTCAGCTTCTGCCAACATTTCTAAATGCGCATTCAGTTGTTTTTTATCGGTAAAAGCAATGCCATAGATGCGTTGCAGCATTTTATTTTTAGAATCACCACGCCAATAAGCGCCAGCCAAGTGCGTCAGTTTAAAAGCTTTGCACAGGCCCATCCGAGGCAAATGCGGACCAATGCACATATCAATATATTCTTGATGATGATAGAGGGCAAATTCTGTTTCATCTTTTAAGTCTTCAATCAATGCCAATTTATAGGGTTCGTTCCTTTGAGTAAAGCATTCAATGGCATCGATTCTGGGAGTCACAATTTTTTCAACCGCATAATCAGTCCGAGCCAACTCAACCATGCGTTGCTCAATGATTTTTAAATCTTCAGGATTTAAAGGGCTGTCCAACTCAATATCGTAATAAAAACCATTGTCAATCACTGGGCCAATCGCCATTTTTGCATTAGGGTGTAATTGTTTTAGCGCATGGCCAAAAAGATGCGCACAAGTGTGGCGCATGATTTCCACGCCTTCTTGGTCTTTGAGGGTCAACAACTTAATCTGAGCATCATTGTTGATTTGATCACTGAGGTCGTGCAGTTTTCCGTCTATACTGCCCGCCACAACAACTCTGGCTAAACCAGCACCTATGTCTTCGGCAACATCATATAAACTGACAGACTGAGAGAATTTCCGATGCGAACCATCGGGAAGGGTAATACGAACCATTAATATTTAAAAAATGTCATTTAAAGGGAATGCAATCAAATTGAATTAGCCGTATTGTATCATTGATTGCTTAACTATTTGAGTGAACAAAACAAGGCAAATAAACATGAATTGTTCGTTAAATAGGCTTGCAAAGGGGTCATCTAAAGCAACCACTCAAGTAATGCTTTTTGTGAGTGAAGCCTGTTATTGGCTTGTTGCCAAACCAATGAAGTGGGTCCATCAATCACAGCACTTTCTACTTCCTCGCCTCTGTGGGCAGGCAAACAATGGAGGAAAACCGCTTGTGCATGCGCTTGCTTCATCAATGATGCGGTCACGGCATAAGGGGCAAACATTTGCAAACGCTCTTCTTGCTCATCCTCTTGTCCCATACTGGCCCAAACGTCAGTCATCACAACATTGGTGGCTTGAACGGCTTCGACAGGATCAGAAAAACAGCTGATATTGGGGTGTGATTGAATTTGGGCATGAAAACATTCAGGCACACAAATGCGCAATTTGAAATCGAATAATTGTGTCGCTTGAATGTACGTCATGCACATATTGTTGAAATCGCCCAACCATGTAATGGTCAGCCCTTCGATTTGGCCAAAATGTTCCTTCAATGTTTGCAAATCTGCCAAAATCTGACACGGATGGTAGGCTTCGGTTAAGCCATTGATCACGGGAACGGATGAATCTTTGGCCAAATCTTTCATATCGCTTTGAGAGGCGCAGCGCATGAGGATGCCATCGGTCATCCCACTCACTACTCTGGCAGTATCAGAAAAAGGTTCGCCTCTGCCCAATTGCGAGTCTTTAGTGGATAAATAGACGGACTCGCCACCCAGCTGTAACATGCCGACTTCAAATGACAATCTGGTGCGCGTTGATGATTTTTCAAAAATCATCGTCAGAATTTTATTTTTTAAAGGATGGTGAATCTCATTGTTCGCCTGCATTGCCTTAAGTTCAATTGCACGATTGAGCAGAAACAAACCTTCGGCACAACTGATGTCCGACAAGCTTAAAAAATGACGTACAGCGGATGGTCTCATGAATTTTGTGCAAATTGCTTAATCACTTTGACCACAATATCAATCATTTGTTGTGCTTCTTCATCACGCATTGTCAGCGGGGGCAGTAGACGAACAGTGGTTGCCGATGTGACATTGACGATCAACCCTTGCGCCAGCGCCATTGGTACGATCTCTGCGCAGGGTTTATTTAAATGAACACCGAACATCATGCCTTTATGCGCCAAATTGGAAAATATGGCTAAGTCTTGCAATTGTTCTTTCAACTGGCGACTGATCTGATCGCCTAATGTTTGTGCACGCACGGCGAGCTCATCGCGTTCAATGATTTCTAACACTTTGCTCGAGACTGCTGTGACAAAAGGATTGCCGCCAAAAGTGGAGCCGTGTTGACCAGGTTGAAATCCATCAATCATCTGATTTGCGACCAAACAAGCGCCAATGGGGATGCCATTGCCCAGTCCTTTGGCCAAGGTCAGGATATCAGGTAAAAGGTCTTCATGCTGGAAAGCACAGAATTTTCCAGTACGTGCAATACCCGTTTGAATTTCATCCAACATCAACAGCCAATCATTTTGATTGGTTATGGCTCTCAATTGCTGCAGATAACCCTCATCTGGCACATTGACGCCCCCTTCTCCTTGAATCGGTTCTACCCAAACGGCGACCACATTTTTATTATTCTTTGCCACCGTCTTAATCGATTCGATGTCGTTATAAGGCACTCGAATAAAGCCGCCAACCAAGGGTTCAAAGCCTGCTTGCACATTGCGATTTCCAGTGGCGGATAAGGTTGCCAATGTTCTGCCGTGGAAACTGTTTTCTGCCACGATGATGGCTGGGGCTTTACTGTGCTTGCGCCGAGCAAATAGGCGCACCAACTTAATCGCTGCTTCATTGGCCTCTGCGCCAGAGTTGGCGAAAAAAACTTGATCCATACCCGTTAATCGACACAGGTTGGACGCTAATTGTATTTGATTAGGTATGGTGAATATATTGGACGTATGGAGCAGTTTTTCTGCTTGAGCGCTGATGGTCGCTGTCACCTCGGGATGGGCATGCCCTATGCCACAAACAGCTATGCCCGACAATGCATCCAAATAGCGATTGCCCTGCTCATCCCACAACCAAGCACCTGCGCCGCGCTCAAATGCAATGGGTTGAGAAGCGTAGGTTGGTAGTAAATGTGTGGGCGTGGGTCTTTTTGTAACTGTCATGTCTTTTAGCAAAAAAGCAGGGCATTATACAGAAACACTGCCCGTAATAATAGCAAAAGTGATTTCTTAGGTTTAAACCACTTCAAAATAATATTTAAAAAGAGTTTCAAACGCAGGAGGTCTTACACACGCACTCATAGGCGGCTAATGCCAAGGGGTTATTGAGCGTCCCAATAAAGGGTTCATTTTGAAATTCAATGTTCGTTGTAACAGGTTAACAATTACGTTTTACTGACGAGAAGCCTCCGCCCTCTTAAATGAAGGTGGAGGCTTGAATTTGACAAAGCTGTTTAAAAAACGAAAATCTAATAGAGATAAACCGAGGGGGCATCTCTAGCTTCACTAATTGTAACGAGTACCCTACTTGCACCCACAATAAGTGAACTGCCGTCTTTGTTTAAACTGACTGATGCTCCAAAAACATTTCGGATTAGATTATTGCTTGGTTTTACATAGGCCCGTTGTGACCAGTTACCATTATTTAATTCAAAGAAGTAAACGGCACCTGAACGGAATGTGCCGTTGCTTGATTCAAGACCATTTATCCCAACTGAACTGCCTCTCTCATGACGGGCACCTACGGCAAGAAACATGCCATTACCGCTCAGACTGATCGACCAACCAAATTCATCACCGCCATCTGTATTGGATGCCTTGATGTACGCTTGTTGAATCCAAGTGCCGGCAGTGCTAACTTGAAATACATAGGCTGCGCCTGAATTTACTACGTTGTTGTCTCCTCCATTGCTTCCAACCCCTGTCGATGAGCTTCCTTCAGCATGAGCGCCCACTGCAAGGGTATTACCATCATCACTGATGCTTAATGAAGATCCGAATCGGTCACTTTCATCGGCATTATGCGCCTTAATATACGCTTGCTGTGACCAAATGGTTGAAGTCGAATTAAAACGGAACACATAGACTGCGCCACCCTCTCCACCACCCTCACCGTCATCAACACCCATAATTGGCGGTTGATTAATCCCCCTCCCAATAGTGGGTTCAGTTTCAGCTGAAGCTGCCAGCGTATTGCCATCATCACTTAAATGTACCGCTGAACCAAATAATGCACCAAAAACTGGAATGAATGTTTTTATATACGCTTGCTGTGTCCATGTGTTTGAACCCGTCGTGAAACGAAATACGTATGCTGCACCCGCACTTGGAGTATTTGAATCATTATTGTCTGGGCGATTTACACCCGCTAATGAACTATTTTCCTCAATTGCCCCCACAGCAAGGGTATTGCCATCGCCACTTAGACTCACAGAAAAGCCAAAATTATCTCTAGAATTCGTATTTAATGGTTTGATGTAGGCTTGTTGTAACCAAGCACCCCCGCTGAAGCGGAATAAATACACCGCGCCTGATTGAGGAGCACCATTCAGTTGTGCGCCATTAATTGCAGTGGATGCGCTGCCTTCAAAACGGGCCCCAACAGCTAAGGTATTACCATCATTGCTTAAACTCACTGATTGGCCAAATGCATCGTTTACCTCTGCATTTGATGCTTTGATGTACGCTTGCTGTGACCATACACCCCCATTGCGACGGAATACATAAACCGCCCCTGAATTTGCGGCATTAGTATTTATTGGTTGATTGACCCCAGTAGATGAACCAGCTTCCGTAGGTGCCCCCACAGCAAGGGTATTGCCGTCATCACTCAAGCTTATAGAGTGGCCAAATTGATCTGTGGTGGTGGTGTTACTGCCTCGCAATTGTCCAATCATGCTGTTCAAATCTGAATTGCTAAACATCGACACGCTATGTCTATGTGAGGCCTCGCACGATGTTGCATCACAGGTTTTTACTGCATAGATCGGGTTATCCACTCTTGGGACGTAACGGTGTAAGGACACTTGACCTTGCGCTGTAGTCCGGCTGATGGTCGTGTTCGGAATGACCACAATGCCTGTGGTATTCAACACTGTAAAACCTGAACCACTTCTGGGTTCACTTTCTAATTGATAGTGGGTTGCAGTAGAGATCGCACTCCAAGAAAAATTAAGGGTCTTGACGCTGGTTGTCACAAATAACGCAGGGGGCAAGGCGACGGTCACTACGGTTGAAACCGATACGTTTCCTGTATCAGTTGTGGTCAGAGTCAACGTTATTTGAGACACGTTCACGCCTGATCGAGTTAAGGTCAACCTATCGCCGCTAATGACTGTGTTAACCAAGCCCTGTCCTGTTGATACGCTGAATGTTAAGGTCGAATCCTCCACGTCATAAGCCGTGACAATCAAATCGAGGGCCGCTGCACCCAAAGAGACTGAATTTGAGGAAACAGTGATCGTTGGTGTGTCATTAACGGCCGCCAAGGCCATGACTATAATGGTCGAATTAGATTGTCCAGCGGCATCCGTTGCATGAACGGTTAAGGTCGTTATACCAAATTCATTGGCGACCGAAGATAAGGTAATGGTACTCATGCCGTTTGTTAGAGTTGACACCACAGCATCCACTAGGCGCGTGCTAGAACTCACCGAAATCGTTATGGTATCACCTTCATTATCCATGGCTGTGACACTAAAAGATACTGAGGTCATAAAGTCCTCTTGTAAGCTGATACGAGTGGTGGAAACCATCAATACAGGCGGACTATTAACAACATTAACTGCAATTGTATGACTAACCGCTATGCCAGAACTGTCAACTGTTCTGACCGTTAAGGTGGTTTGACCTATTACACCCGATATCGAATTCAATGTTATGGCATTCGCTGATGTAGTCACCCTGACGACACCAAGCATGGATTCAGTGACGGTGAAGGATAGAACGCCTTCATCGGCATCATTGGCTGTGGTATTAATGGTGATCGTCGAGAATCCTCCAAAGGCCGTAATACTGTTAGATGAGACCGTTATAGTCGGCGTATCACTAACAGCGGCCACGGTCACCACAACAATTGTCGTAGCGATTTCCCCACCTGAATCTCTTGCTTGGATGGTTAAGGTTGTGACACCATTGGCATCGCCAACCGCAGATAAGGTAATGGTGTTATTGAGGGTGCTACCGCCGCTGACAGGGGCGCTTATAGTAGCATTCACAAGCGCAGATTGACTCACTGAAAGCGTAATGGTATCACCATTAGCATCTGTGGCAGTGGTTCTGATTATGATAGAAGACATGAAATCTTCTAGAACACTGATGCGGTTGGTGGAAACCATTAATACAGGGGGGACGCTGGGAATAGAAGACACATTGACAGAGATCGTCTGAACAACCGTTGCACCCGAACTGTCAACCACTCTGACTGTTAATGTGGTTGAACCCGTTGAATTAGAACTGGGATTCAAGGAGATGGCACTCGAATTTGTAGAAACATTGACCACTCCCGTAGTCGATTCCAACACAGTGAAGGACAAGGCTGTATCTTCAACATCCCTGGCTGTGACACCAATGGAGATGACCGAAAAACCACTTATGAGTGAAATGCTGTTGGTTGTGACGGCTAAGGTTGGTGGGTCATTGACTGCTATCACGCGAACCACAACGTCAGTTGAAGTGCTGTTTACTTCATCTCTAACCGTAATGGTTAAGGTGGTTTGACCATTGGCATTATTAATAGGTGCTACTTGGATACTTGAAGCAGAAGTCGTCACAGAGACCACACTTGGGTTGGCATTAGCCACACTCATTGACAAGTTGGTGCTGTCAACATCGGTACTGATGACTGTGATTAATTGAGTCGATCCAAAGTCTTCAGAGAGCGTTAATGCAGCCGTTGAAACAGTAAATGTTGGTGGGTCATTGACTGCTATCACGCGAACAACAACTTCGGTTGAAGTGCTGCTTACTTCATCTCTAACCGTAATGGTTAAGGTGGTTTGACCACTAACATTATTAATAGGTGCTACTTGGATACCTGAAGCTGAAGTTGTCACAGTGACCACACTTGGATCGGCATTAGCCACACTCAACGACAAGTTGGTGCTGTCAACATCGGTAATGGTGACTGTGATTAATTGAGTCGATCCAAAGTCTTCAGTGAGCGTTAATGCAGCCGTTGAAACAGTAAATGTTGGCGGATTATTGACAGCCGATACTGTCACGACGACTTGGGCTGTGGTATCCGATGTGCCATCATTGACCGTAATGGTTAAGGTGGTTTGACCACTAGCATTATTAATAGGTGCTACTTGGATACCTGAAGTTGAAGCTGTCACAGAGACCACACTTGGGTTGGAATTGGCCACACTCAACGACAAGTTGGTGCTGTCAACATCGGTACTGATGACTGTGACTAATTGAGTCGATCCAAAGTTTTCAGTGAGCCTTAATGCAACCGTTGAAACAGTAAATGTTGGCGGATCATTGACAGCCATTACTGTCACGACGACTTGGGCCGTGGTATCTACAGTGCCATCATTGACCGTAATGGTTAAGGTGGTTTGACCATTGGCATTCAGTATAGGTGCTACTTGGACACCTGAAGCTGAAGTCGTCACAGTGACCACACTTGGATCGGCATTAGCCACACTCAATGACAAGTTGGTGCTGTCAACATCGGTACTGATGACTGTGATTAATTGAGTCGATCCAAAGTCTTCAGAGAGCGTTAATGCAGCCGTTGAAACAGTAAATGTTGGTGGGTCATTGACTGCTATCACGCGAACAACCACTTCGGTTGAAGTGCTGCTTACTTCATCTCTAACCGTTATGGTTAAGGTGGTTTGACCATTGGCATTATTAATAGGTACTACTTGAACACCTAAAGTAGAAGTGGTCACAGTGACCACACTTGGGTTGGCATTAGCCACACTCAACGACAAGTTGGTGCTGTCAATATCGGTAATGCTTACTGTGATTAATTGAGTAGATCCAAAGTCTTCAGTGAGCGTTAATGCAGCCGTTGAAACAGTAAAAGTTGGCGGATCATTGACAGCCGATACTGTCACGACGACTTGGGTTGTGGTATCCGATGTGCCATCATTGACCGTAATGGTTAAGGTGGTTTGACCACTAGCATTATTAATAGGTGCTACTTGGATACCTGAAGCTGAAGTTGTCACAGAGACCACACTTGGGTTGGAATTGGCCACACTCAACGACAAGTTGGTGCTGTCAACATCGGTACTGATGACTGTGATTAATTGAGTCGATCCAAAGTTTTCAGTGAGCCTTAATGCAACCGTTGAAACAGTAAATGTTGGCGGATCATTGACAGCCTCTACTGTCACGACGACTTGGGCCGTGGTATCAGCAGTGCCATCATTGACCGTAATGGTTAAGGTGGTTTGACCATTGGCATTAAGTATAGGCGCTACTTGAACACCTGAAGCAGAAGTCGTCACAGTGACCACACTTGGGTTGGAATTAGCCACACTCAATGACAAGTTGGTGCTGTCAACATCGGTACTGATGACTGTGATTAATTGAGTCGATCCAAAATCTTCAGTGAGCGTTAATGCAGCTGTTGAAACAGTAAATGTTGGTGCGTCATTGAGTTCTGTCACGCGAACCACAACTTCGGTTGAAGTGCTGTTTACTTCATCTCTAACCGTAATGGTTAAGGTGGTTTGACCATTGGCATTAAGTATAGGTGCTACTTGGACACCTGAATCAGAAGTTGTCACAGTGACCACACTTGGATCGGCATTAGCCACACTCAACGACAAGTTGGTGCTGTCAACATCGGTACTGATGACAGTGATTAATTGAGTCGATCCAAAGTCTTCAGTGAGCGTTAATGCAGCCGTTGAAACAGTAAATGTTGGCGGATTATTGACGGCCGAAACTGTCACAACGACTTGGGCTGTGGTATCTGATGTGCCATCATTGACCGTAATGGTTAAGGTCGTTTGCCCATTGGCATTCAGTATAGATGCCACTTGGACACCTGAAGCCGAAGTCGTCACAGTAACCACTCCAGTCGTGGATTCTGCCACGGTTAAAGTCAATGTGTCACCATCAACATTGGTGATTGTTGTGTTGATCGAAACAGGCGATCCAAAATTCTCAGTCAAGGACAATGCAGTCGTTGAAACGGCTAAATTCGTTGGATCATTAGCAGCCGCTACTGTCACGACGACTTGGGCTGTGATATCAGATGTGCCATCATTGACCGTAATGGTTAAGGTGGTTTGACCATTGGCATTCAGTATAGGCGCCACTTGGACACCTGAAGCAGAAGTTGTCACAGTGACCACCCCAGTATTAGATTCAGCCACGGTTAAAACCAATGTATCACCATCAACATTGGTGATTGTTGTGTTGATCGAAACTACCGATCCAAAATCCTCAGTCAAAGACAATGAAGTCGTTGAAACCGCTAAAGTTGTTGGATCATTGGCAGCCTCTACTGTCACGACGACTTGGGCTGTGGTATCCGATGTGCCATCATTGACAGTAATGGTTAAGATGGTTTGACCATTGGCATTCAGTATAGGCGCTACTTGAACACCTGAAGCAGTAGTCGTCACAGAGACCACACTTGGGTTGGCATTAGCCACACTCAATGACAAGTTGGTGCTGTCAACATCGGTACTGATGACTGTGATTAATTGAGTCGTGCCAAAGTCTTCAGTGAGCGTTAATGCAACCGTTGAAACAGTAAATGTTGGTGCGTCATTGACTGCTATCACGCGAACAACAACTTCGGTTGAAGTGCTGCTTACTTCATCTCTAACCGTAATGGTTAAGGTGGTTTGACCATTGGCATTAAGTATAGATGCTACTTGGACACCTGAAGCAGAAGTCGTCACAGTGACCACACCTGGGTTGGCATTGGCCACACTCAACGACAAGTTGGTGCTGTCAACATCGGTACTGATGACTGTGATTAATTGAGTCGATCCAAAGTCTTCAGTGAGCGTTAATGCAGCCGTTGAAACAGTAAATGTTGGCGGATCATTGACAGCCGATACTGTCACGACGACTTGGGCTGTGGTATCAGCAGTGCCATCATTGACCGTAATGGTTAAGGTGGTTTGACCATTGGCATGAAGTATAGGCGCCACTTGGACACCTGAAGCAGAAGTCGTCACTGTGACCACTCCAGTACTGGATTCAGCCACGGTTAAAACCAATGTATCACCATCAACGTTGGTGATTGTTGTGTTGATCGAAATCGGTGATCCAAAATCCTCAGTCAAGGACAGTGCAGTCGTTGAAATCGCTAAAGTTGTTGGATCATTGACAGCGTTCACGGTCACAGTCACTTGAGTTGTGGCAGTGAGCGTGCCATTAATGGCGGTAATGGTGAGGGTCGTTCGCCCATTGGCATTGAGTATGCTCGAAACACTAACGCTTATGCCTGAGGTAGAGACATTAACAACGCCTGTGCTGGAGAGACTGACCGTAATTGCAGTTGCATTGGTTGAATTAACGATGCTTTGAGCAGTGGCAAAGTCTTCACTAACGATTAAGTTGCTGATCACTAGTGAAAATGTGGGGGTGGTGAGGGGAGGCGCATCTCTTACCTGAATCACCACTTGGCCAGTGGTACTCACCGTGCCATCATTGACAGTTATAGTAAGCGTTGTAACACCAGTGGAATTGGCAATGCTCGTCACTTGGACACCTGAAGCTGAAGTCGTCACAGTGACCACCCCAGTAGCAGATTCTACAACGCTGATCGTTAATGTATTACCATCCACGTCAGAGGCTGTGGCCACAGTTTGAGCACCCACAAAGTTTTCTGTAAGGGTTAATGTGGTGCTTGGGATGATTAAGCTAGGGGCATTATTAACAGTAACAGGTGATACCTGCACCGCCACTTGCGCAGTTGAATCTACTGTGCCATCATTGACAGTAATGGTGAGTGTTGTGGCACCTGTCGCATTGAGAATGCTCGCTATTTGCACACCCGAGTTTAAGGTCGTCACAGTAACCACGCCAGTTGAGGATTCAGCGACGCTTATAGTCAATAAATTACCCTCTACATCAGAGGCTGTGGCTACCGTGGCCGTCGCAAAATTTTCATTGACAGTGACAGCAGCGTTTGCAACGGTTATTATGGCTGGGTCATTGACGGCTGTTACCTCTATCACCACAGTTTGAGGTTGTGAGCTTAGTGAGCCGCTTCTTGCGGTAATGGTTAGAGTTGTTCGCCCATTGGCATTGAGTATGCTAGATAACATCACAGAGCTTGTCGTAGCGGCAACATTGACCACACCTGTCGTTGATTCAACAATTGTTATTGATGTCGCACTGGTGGCGCTGGCAATTGTTGGAGTCGATGTAAAATCTTCGCTGAAAGTATAACGACTGCTAGAAACCGTTAGCGTAGGGGCTGGCTCCACATTTGTTGGAGGCGAGGTGTCAGTACTACTGCCGCCGCCACCGCCACCACCACATGCAGTCATAAATACTGCCAAAATAACAGTCGTACTAATCATACTCAACGCACGGCGATTGACCGCCTTGAATGCATTCATACTTGAGCTAATTCGCCTTTTCAGGAAAGCGAAAATAAACTGACTGAACGCAATTCCTTGGAAAAATGAATGGATCAATACTTGAGTTAAAAACTTTGAGAATAATTTATACATAATGGTAATTTTATTAAAGGAGGGGTGTGGTGGAGTCTATGACTTAAAAATAGGTCTATATATTATACCAAGTCTTTATGAAATAAAGGCAATAAATGTACAACTGTCCCATGGCCTTGATGCTAAACTGGAGGCAATGAAATATTTTTATTGATTTCGTGTTCCATTTGACAGACTTTGGCTAGCTCTTGCGTTCCCCAAGACGACTATAGGCAAAACTAAATACATGTAAAACACATCAATTCTTTGAAGCACAAATGCACGCCCTTAACAAAAAACATCAATCTAAGCTTCAATCCAATCGCAACATAGTGCGCATTTTTAATAGACGGTACATTTGTCCTCTTTTTTTTGGCATTGTTCATTATAATGATGTGTGTATATTTGCTTTGCTGTCCTTTTTTTGGGCGATAGTAGAAACAATTCACAATTTTTCTGGGGAGAAAAATGAACAAAAATAATTCATTAAATATATATTTTCGTCAAGAATTCTCGGATCGTTTCCGATCCATTCTTGTCGATAAAGGCATCATTCCATGCACAAATGCGCATTTGGCTGAACTCTTTGAAGTTTCGCCCAAAGCGGCTCGAAGGTGGTTAGAAGGCAGTGCCATGCCTAACCAGCATAGGATGGTTAAGATTTGCGAATTCCTCGGGGTACGCATTGAGTGGTTGTTATTCGGCACGGGACCCATTTTTCTGTACCGTAGTGTGCAAGAAGATGAGGCTGAATCGCTCACCCTGTCTTTGGCTGAAATCAAGCTCATTCGTCAATACCGAAGAATGCTGCCGAAGCAAAGAGGCTGTTTGGTTGAGTTGCTCGAATCACTCAATCAATAATTCTATTTGTGGACGCATTTTTTAATTATACTGAGGCAAGCCTGACCTTTTAAGGCATTACGCCTTCTTCAACCATTGATATGGAACCACAGGGTCCAACAATGATGTGATCAATGACGCGTATGTCAACAATTTTTAACGCTTGTTTTAGGTCAATGGTGATCAGTTTGTCAGATTGACTTGGCGTTAATACACCTGAAGGATGATTGTGCGCCAGTATCACGGCGGCGGCATTGACTTCCAAAGCTCTGCGGACAATCCGTCTTGGAAATACAGGCGCACTGTTAATGGTGCCGTAAAACAATTTTTCAAACACTAGTAATTGATGCTGATTGTCGAGAAAAATAGCCGCAAAAACCTCTTCGCTTTGCTGACCCAATTCGTGTTGAACGTACTCCCTGACAACGGCGGTTTGAGTAAAACGGATGCGTTTTGAGATCATATCACCTCGCAAACACCGTTTGGCCATTTCAAGGCTGGCTTGCAATTGCGCATATTTTGCATTGCCTATGCCCTTAACGGTATTTAAATCAGCGTTTGATGCGTGAATAATCTGCGACAGGCCACCAAATACTTTAAGCAGTTCTTCTGATAATTCGATGGCATTCTTACCTGGAATGCCCGTGCGCAAAAATATGGCTAACAGTTCAGGATCGGTTAAGTTCTCTGCACCAAGCGCCAGTAGTTTTTCTCTGGGTCTTTGGTTTTTTTTGAGTTTTGCTAAGACGGTCATGGCGCGTATTATGCAGTATGCAATCGAAACATCACTGCCTAAAGTTTCTGGACACTGATGACTGTGATTTTTTGAACCCTACCTTTGTGCAATGAGGATCACCGTGAGCTTTAGAGGGCCATGGGCGCCAATGACCAAAGTTTGCTCTATGTCAGCGGTACGTGAAGGCCCCGAAATGAAAACCGTTTGGGCGCATAATTCGGGTTGATTTTGTAAAATTTGAAATGCATCACTCAAGCGTTCAACCAATTGATCATGATAAACAACTGCAATGTGATGTTGAGGCAAGGCGGCTAAACTCTGTGGGGTGTGTTGGCTTGAGCAAAGCATCAGTGTGCCCGTTGCCGCAATGGCGCAATCCACCCCTGTCAATGCATAAACATCGCTTTTTTGTGCCGCCCCAAGTTGAGCTTGTATGCCATGTGCCTCCCAATCGAGTTCGAGGTATTCGGAGGAAACGCGAATTGCATGATGGGATTGCATTTGCGCAATGATTGTTGTCAACAGACTTGAATCGTCAGGCAATGGTACGACCTCGGTTGAGGTTGAAGTACACGCACGATTAAACGCTTCGACCAGATTCGATATGGGTTTTCTTTGAAGGAGGGGTTCATCACTTTTATGCGCTTGACTGGGTGCGACGGCCGCCAATTTTTCAAGGATGATCTTTTTGTTGTTTGAAGTGTCCATGGTTAATCTCTGGGTTTGGGCAAGTGCCGCTTATGAAACCATCCAATGGTTATAAACGGTATTTTTTTAATGCCGTTTTGACCACTTAACAGTTTCAAAAATAGACGCATTTTAAACAACCCAATGCGATACATCCAAGGGTGCAACGACAACCATGTCCACAGCCGAATAAACCACTGTTCACTCCTAGGGCGCAAATGATGCTTCACTTGATCTTCGCGCAACTGCCTTAGCAGCTTAGGCAAGGGTATTTTCACTGGGCAAACCACTTCGCATTGCCCACAAAGTGTGGCCGCATGCGGTAAATCAATGGCTTTTTCCAAACCCGTATAAAGGGGGGTTAAAATCGATCCCATAGGACCTGGGTAAACCCAACCGTAAGCATGGCCGCCTATGCGTTGATAAACAGGGCAATGATTCATGCAGGCGCCACATCGAATGCAACGGAGCATTTCTTCATAGGGCGTACCCAATAAATTCGAGCGGCCGGCGTCAACCAATACAAAATGGAGTTGTTCGGTTGCCCCACCTTGATTTTTTAAAGGCTTGGAGGTGAGGGTTAGGTAATTAGAAATGGCTTGACCCGTTGCAGAGCGAGGCAACAATTCAACAATGTCGGCAGCATCTTGCAGTCTGGGCAATATTTTTTCTATACCAGCAATCACCACCCTGACTTTTGTTAAGGTTGAAGTCAACAAGCCATTGCCTTCATTAGTGACAATGCCGCAACTGCCTGTCTCAGCCACCAAAAAATTAGCGCCTGTTATGCCCATTTGAGCCTCACAAAATTTATCACGCAGCACCGCACGTGCTTGTTGTGTCAAGGCCGGTATGTCTTCTGTGATTGGATAATCTGGATGGTGTTTGGCAAACAATTCTGTGATTTCTTCTCTGCTTTTATGAACCGCTGGGGCAATGATGTGGGACGGGGTTTCTTGAGCAAGTTGTAAGATATATTCGCCTAAATCGGTTTCGGTGACGACATAGCCATTGGCTTCAAGCGCTTTGTTTAACTGAGCTTCCTCTGTGAGCATTGACTTTGATTTAACGATATGCTGAACTTGATTGGCTTTGGCAATTTCAACCACAATATCACCCACTTCTTCTACATTCAAAGCCCAATGAACCTGAGCGCCGTTGGCTTCGGCTTGATCGCTAAATTGTTGTAAATAGCCACCCCAATTTGCTATGGTTTGATTGCGTGTCCATGCGCCTTTTTCGCGTAAAGCTTCAAAATCACCAAGGTGTTCATTAAACTGAGTAATACTTGATTTTCTGTGATCGATGAATTTGTGTTTGGCTTTGTCCATCGCTTGACCCAGAAATTCATTGTTCAAGCTCGCACTGGCATTGCGATGAAAATGTATGCTACTGTATTGGCTCATTAAATGGTCTCAGCTAAGATTTCAGCAATGTGCACCACTTTGGTTGATGACCGATTGAACTGAAATTTACCTTCGATGTTGAGCATGCAACCTACATCACCCATGACCACCGTATCACACTGAGTGGCCACAATGTGTTGGCACTTATCAGCCACAAGCGCGCTCGATATGTCACCAAATTTCACAGAGAATGTCCCGCCAAATCCACAACATTCTTCAGCGGTTGGCATTTCGATGATGGTATGCCCGCATTGTGCGAGCAGTTTTCTGGGCTGTTGTTTTATCGATAGTTCTCTTAATCCAGCACAGCCATCATGGTAGGTGAGCGTTTGAGGAATTTGGCTTTTCGGCAATTGGATTTGGGCAACATTCACTAAAAAATCGGTTAATTCATAGCACTTGTTTGCAAATGTTGAAAATGCCCTATCAGCTGCATCAAAATGGGGATAATGTTTTGTCATCATACCGCCACATGAGCCCGATGGGATGATCACATAATCACAATCGGCAAAATCCCCAATGCATTTTTCAGCAATGCGTTTTGTCTGATCTGAATAGCCCGAGTTCCAAGCGGGTTGTCCGCAGCACGTTTGAGTCTTAGGTTGAATGACTTCACACTGGGCAAAGTTTAATAATTTTTCTGCTGCAAGCCCCACCGAGGGGCGCATGGCTTCGACCAAGCACGTTCTAAACAGTCCAACTTTCATAAGACGATGGTTTGCGGCTTAGAAAGAAATGATCGGGGACCGTTGCTTCATTGATCACTGATCTGCACTGCATCGTCCACAGAAATGCACCCACCGTGCAGCACGATGCAACATACACCGCCTCTATAATCGGGTTTTAATGCATCCTTTAAGCCCTCACACTGCTCATCCATTCTAAAACATGGATCGGTCTCACGGGTAATCTGTAGTTCGACGTCACCGATGTGAACTTTTTTACCAACATCCTCAGCGCTGAAGGATTTCCCTTGTACCAGCAAATTGGCGCGTCGAGTCGTCCAGGGTAGGGATTTCCCCACGGTGGATTCAGCCATTTGCCAAGACTCTTGGCTTAAGATGGTGATTTGGCGATTATTCACCACCCCACGACAATCCTTGGTAATCCCTTTTGCCACAGTGATTTCTGCTTCATTGAGCGTTTCCATGGGTGCTCTGGTTTTATGTCGTACGGCAATGCCTTTGAGTTTAATCATTTGTTACCTTCCTTCGTTCAATGGATACTTATTGGGCACATTGTCCAATGATTGCAGTGTAAATTGCAACACATTGTTGTAGTTGTTCGATGTCTATGGATTCATCCACCGTATGCGCTTGCTCTTCGCTGCCTGGACCCAAGCCAATGGTTGGAATGCCCGCCATGCCTGCCGACATGCTGCCATTGGTACAGAATTTCCAGAACCCTGGTTGCGCATCCATCTCAATAGATTCCAGCGCATCGATGGCTTTTTGCACCAAAGGCTGGTCGGTGTTCGTTTCCCAAGCTGGAAAAGATTTACTTTGATGAATGGTCACACCTGTATAGGTTTTGACCGGCGATGATGGAATTTTAATCCCAAAACGGTCTATGCCCAGCTCGGATAATTTATCCGCAATCTGTTGTTTTACCAATGTCTCGTCTTCGCCTGCCACTGTTCTGCGGTCAAACCGAATACAGACACTCGATGGCAACATGGATTGGCAAGGATAGGGATCAGAAGTGATGTCTGTGGCAACCAAAATGCCTTTGCCCATTGTTGGATGCTCAACCATCTCGATTGTTTGCAGTGCAGGCAGCACTTGTGCGGCTAATAGCAGTGCACTGACGCCTTCATCGGGTGTTGCGGCGTGAGCGGTCTGCCCATACAGTGTTAGTTCCACTTCAATGCGTCCACGTTGTGCGGTTTTTAATAAATTCTTCGACGGTTCACAAATAAAAACGTGTTCGGGCTGCACTGTTTTTAAAATATTTTGCAAAGCCACTCCTTCAACCACTTCTTCAAGAACGCTGAACGATACACAAATTTGCTGTTTTAAATTGCCGCCTCGGTGGGCTCTCATGGCCGCAATCATCGCCGCTGCTATGCCCCCTTTCATATCGGCTGAACCACGCCCATAGATTCTGCCGTTTTTGATTTCACCCCCAAAAGGCTCAACGGACCACGCACCCAAGGCTGGTACCACATCCGCATGACCATCAAACAATAAGGCAATGGGGGTGTTTTCAGGGCCGATTAAGCCATAGATTGAGCCAAACGAGTCTTTGTGCATGCGAAATCCCAAACCTTCCATTTGTGCCCAAGCCGCTTGTATCACATCGCCTTCTTCACCAGATAATGAAGGTTGCCTGACCAATGCTTGGGTGAGGCGCACCACATCAGTGGTCTCAGCGATGCCCGCTGAAGGCCGACCGACAATGCTTTGATAGATGGTTTCGTCCGTGGCGCCCTCTGTACCAATGACGAGTACGCGACTGTGTTCGTCTAAGCCCAAGGATGCCCCCATTTCGGCTGACTGAGCAATGGCCATGAGTAATGCAATGGCAGGTGCAGCGGTTTCTCCTGCGACAATGGGCGGGTCAATGGTCAAAGGATTCGCCAAATAACACATCACTGGTGCAATGAAATCATCAGGGATGGTGATAAAATCATGGACACAGTCCCCCAAAATATCCCATGCTAATATAGACGGACTGCCACAAGACAAACCGGCCATCATGCTTTCTTGTTGCACATCAACGCGAACCACCATATTGGCTTTGCCACTTTGGTACAAACAATCGGCAAATTCTGGTTCAACCACAATAAAACGGGGACTGTCCTTATAAGCCAAGCGTAATCGCCCAAAGACCGCCGCTGGCAGTCCACCAACGCCGCCTTGAACAATGACGTGTGTCGGTGGCTGAGCCAATTGGTTGATGCATTCATCGACCAAAACCGTATAACCTTCCATCACGTTTCGAGGCACTTTTGTATAACCCTCGTACGAAGTATCTGAAATGATGAACCAGTGATTTTTTGTCGCTTGTTCGTCACAAGCATCGACACTGTCATCGTAATTGCCGCTCACTCGAATGACTTGAGCGCCTAAAGCTTCTAAGGCTTTTTCTCGGCCAACTGAGACTTCTTTATGGATAAAGATCACGCATTGGCATCCGAACTGTTGCGCACCCCAAGCAACCGAACGCCCATGATTGCCATCAGTGGCCGATGTGACCGTTATGTTTTTAAGGAGGCTCTGAAAGCGCTCTTTTTGTAAATCGTTCAGTTCAATGTGATCATCGCCACAACTTTGACGCACTTCGCTGAGTAGCAGTTGGGCAACGGCGTATGCACCGCCCAGCGCTTTAAAACTGCCTAAGTTGAATCGACTGGATTCATCCTTATAGTGAATGGCACCCAACTTCAACTGCTTAGCAAGGCCAGAAAGGTGATGTAATGGTGTGACTTCATAACCTGCCCATTGCGTTATTTGTTGGTAGGCATGCTGGCATTTATCCTGAGCAATCACCGCTTGGTGTTTTTCCGTGTAAGGGGATTCATTGCCTAAGGCTTTGGCATTAAATATTTTTATTTTTTTAGGGTCAAGGACAGGGATTTTTTTATACATGGCTCAATCGTGTGATGTCAACAAAATAACAACGACTCAAGCGATCAAAGATCATTCTTAAATAGCCTTAAACTTGTAAATAATCCAGAATGCCTTCGGCGGCATCTCTGCCATCAGCCACCGCATGTACAACCAAGGATGAACCACGTACAGCATCCCCGCCAGCAAAGATTTTAGGATTGCTTGTTTGTAGGGGAAATAGACCCGAATCGAGGGTGCGAATACGTTGATTTTCAGCGACATCCACATGGCTGCTGGCAAACCATTCGGGCGGGTCAGGTAAAAATCCAAAAGCGACAATCACACTGTCGCAAGCGATGACTTCTTCCGAACCTGGCACATTTTCTGGGTAGCGCCTACCTCTTTCATCTGGCTGACCTAACTGAGTTTTTATGACTTTAATCGCTTTTACTTGGCGGTTGTCATCACCCATCACTTCAATGGGCGAACGATTGAATAAAAATTCAATGCCCTCTTCTTTGGCGTTGAGGACTTCTTTGGGAGAGCCAGGCATATTTTCTTCGTCGCGACGATAAACACAATAGACTTTCTTGGCGCCTTGACGAATAGCCGTTCGGGTACAGTCCATCGTGGTATCACCGCCACCCAAAACCACGACGGTTTGATCTTTTAAATTGATCCAATCTGTCGCATTTTGTTCAAACTGAAGATTACGTTTAACGTTACCAACCAAGTAGGGTAAGGCTGGATGTACGCCTTGCAAATCTTCTCCAGCAAAACCGCCCTCAATGAACTTATAAGTGCCCGTGCCTACGAACACCGCATCATGGTCTTGCACAATATCGGAAAAAATCACATCCTTGCCCACTTCTGTGTTCAGTTGAAACTGTACACCCATTTCCTGCAAAATCTCACGACGACGCGTGACCACAGATTTTTCTAATTTGAATTCTGGGATGCCAAAGGTCAGCAGTCCACCAGCTTCTGGATATCGGTCATAAACAGTTGCATGAACACCGTTTCGAGCCAAGACATCGGCACAACCCAAGCCAGCGGGTCCAGCACCAATAATGGCAACACGTTTACCCGTATCTTGAACTTTTGAAATATCGGGCTTCCAACCCATGGATTGCGCTTGCTCAGTTATAAAACGTTCAATGGCGCCAATGGTCACTGCGCCAAAGTTTGCATCTTGCAGGGTGCACGCTTGCTCACAAAGTCGATCTTGCGGGCATACCCGACCACACATTTCTGGTAAAGAATTGGTTTGGTGCGACATATCAGCCGCGGCCAAAACATTGCCTTCTGAAACCAGTTTCAACCAATTGGGGATGTAGTTGTGAACGGGACAAGCCCACTCACAATAGGGATTGCCACATTGTATGCAGCGGTCTGCCTGAGCTATGGCATCTTCCATGTCGAAATTGGCATAGATTTCTACATACTGCTTGGAGCGTTCATCGGCAGAAATTTTTGGCGGTTCATGCCGATCAACATGCAAAAATTGAGTGTGACTCATGTTTGTTTATTTCCTAATGTCATTTATGCGACTTTCGCTTGTATCATTTTCCAAAGTTGGACCAACTCAATGTTTTTGGGTTTGACCAACCAGAAATGTTTTAATTCATCTTCAAAATGATCAAGAATGGCTTTGGCTTTTAGTGATTGTGTTTCATCATGGTATGCGCTAATGTGCTGCCTGAGACGCTCCGAGTAGTTGCGGTCATCCAAATTCATCAGACTGATCATTTCAGGATTGATCCGATTTTCAAATAATTGCGATTTGTCATAAACGTAGGCAATCCCGCCCGACATGCCCGCGCCAAAATTGAGACCCGTTGCACCCAAGACCACAATCTCACCCCCAGTCATGTATTCACAACCGTGATCGCCCAAGCCTTCCACCACCGCAATGGCGCCAGAGTTGCGCACGCCAAAGCGTTCGCCTGCTGTACCCAAGGCATACAAGGTCCCACCGGTGGCACCGTATAAGCAGGTGTTCCCGACGATGGGCGATAAATAGGGATCAAATTTACCTTCAAGAGGCGGGGTGATCACTATGCGTCCACCCGCCATGCCCTTGCCAACATAGTCATTGGCATCGCCCTTTAGATATAAATGCAATCCACCAGCATTCCATACACCAAAAGACTGACCTGCCACGCCTGTTAAATTAAATCTGATGGGGGAATCCTCCATGCCTTTGTCACCCCATTGACGAGCGATTTCGCCCGAAACTAGTGCACCAATGCTGCGATCAGTATTGAGAATTTCAAGCGCATAAGTGCCCCCTTTCTTGTGGGCGATTGCTTCTGAAACCATGGCCAACATCGATTGTGCTTTTTCCCCTTTATCCCAAGGGTCATTGGCAGGCGACTGACAATAATTTGGCTTGCTCTTTATTTGTTCGTTCTGATGCAATAAATCAGATAGGTCAATGTTGCTCTGTTTTTCTGTGGTGCCAGCGCGTTGCTTTAAATATTGGGTTTGACCAATGAGTTCATTCAAAGAGCGAACGCCAATAGAAGCCATGATTTCTCGGACTTCCTGAGCGACAAACTGAAAGTAGTGCATGACCATTTCAGGCAAGCCAATAAAATGTTCTTTTCGTAATCGTTCGTTTTGAGTGGCGACCCCAACGGCACAGGTATTTAAATGGCAAATTCTGAGGTATTTGCAACCCAATGCAATCATGGGGGCTGTGCCAAAACCAAAAGATTCTGCGCCGAGCATGGCCGCCTTCACCACGTCTAAACCTGTTTTTAATCCACCATCCGTCTGCACCCGCACCTTGCCTCGTAGATCATTGGCTTGTAAGACTTTGTGCGTTTCTGCCAAGCCCAATTCAAATGGCACGCCAGCGTATTTAACCGATGTTAAAGGACTGGCGCCAGTCCCACCATCATAGCCCGCAATGGTGATCAAATCAGCGTAGGCTTTGACAACACCTGCGGCAATGGTACCCACACCTGGGGCAGCAACCAATTTTACTGAAACCAATGCCTTTGGATTAACCTGCTTTAAGTCATAAATGAGTTGGGCCAAGTCCTCAATTGAATAGATGTCATGATGCGGTGGCGGAGAAATCAGCGTGACCCCTTCATTGGCATGGCGTAATTTGGCAATGTAGGCATCCACTTTATGGCCTGGCAGTTGCCCACCTTCACCCGGTTTTGCCCCCTGAGCCACCTTGATTTGAATGACTTCGGCGTTGACCAAGTAGTGCGGCGTTACCCCAAATCGCCCTGATGCCACTTGCTTTATTTTGGACATTTTTTCAGTACCATAGCGCAGAGGGTCTTCGCCACCTTCGCCAGAATTTGAGCGTGCACCCAATCGGTTCATGGCAATGGCCAATGATTCGTGCGCTTCAGGTGACAACGCCCCCAGCGAGATGCCGGCTGAATCAAAGCGCTGAATGATGTTTTCAATGCTTTCTACTTCCTCAATGGGCACGGGTTCTTTGGGGACGATTTCTAATAAATCTCTGAGAACCAGCGGATTCCGCTCATTGACAAAGGTTGCAAATTGATGGTAGGCATTGACATCATTATGTTGGACCGCCTTGCGTAAATTTTCAACCACATCGGGATTAAAAGCGTGGGCTTCACCACCGTGAATGTATTTAAACAACCCGCCTTGAGCGATGGTTTTACGCGGATTAAACGCTAAGTCATGGAGATACTGCTGATCATTATGAAAATGTTTGAATTTGCTCCCTTTGATACGGCTCGGCGTACCGTTGAAGCACATTCTAATGATCTCTTTGGACAAGCCAACGGCTTCAAACAATTGTGCCCCGCGATAAGAGGCAATCGTTGAAATGCCCATCTTCGATAAAATTTTGAATAAGCCCTTGTTAATCCCACGAATGTAATTCTCTATGTAGGGGCCGAGGGCAATGGCTGAATCTAAGCCACGGTTTTCATGCATGTCTTTAATGACTCTATAAGCCAGCCAAGGATAAATGGCTGTTGCGCCGTAACCCAATAACACAGCATAGTGATGAGAGTCTCGAACTGTGGCTGTACTGATGACCAAGTTTGCATCGGTACGAAGCCCTCGAGATATGAGGCGGTGATGAACAGCGCCTGTGGCTAAGCAAGCGTGAATGGTCAAATAATCGGGTTGAATGGATTCATCGCTTAAAATCAGAATGGTGTGCCCTTTCTCCACCATGGCCTCAGCCATATCACACAGATTGCCAATCGCATGACTCAATCCCACATCTGGGTTGTAGTGCAAAGACAACTCAACACTGCTTAAGGAATCCTGCGTATTAGAGATTTTGAGCATGTCGTGATAGCTGTTCGGCGATAACACGGGGGTATCGACCACAATTCTGCGAGCATGATTACGAGTCTCGTGGAAGATGCTCAACTCACACCCTAAGATGGTTGATAACGACATCACTATGGACTCTCTCAAGGGATCAATGGCTGGATTGGTCACTTGGGCAAACACTTGCCGAAAATAATCGAATATGGACCTTGGTTGCCTGGACATGACCGCCAATGGTGCATCGTCGCCCATTGAGGCTGTGGGTTCTTGAGCGTCCTCCGCTAAAATCCGAATAACTTGATCGCGTTCTTCAAAAGTTACCTGGAATAATTTTTGCGCCTTATGACATTCATCATCGGACAGTTGCAGATACTGAGCATCATTTTGGTGATCAGCCGTAATCTTGATGACGTGGTCATTGAGCCATTTTTGGTAAGGATTGCCTTTAGATGAAAGGACATTAACCTCGTTCGGCTTTAAGAAAACACCACGCTTTAAGTCCACTGCAACAATTTGACCCGCTTTGATTCGCCCTTTGAAGACCACATCCGCTGGATCATAATCGAACACGCCGATCTCAGAGGCAAAGGTGATGTTTCTGTCTTTGGTAATGACGTAGCGGGTGGGACGCAAACCATTGCGATCCAATGCACAAATGGCATAATCGCCATTGTTGATGACGAGCGCTGCCGGTCCATCCCAAGGCTCCATGTGCATCGATTGAAATTCAAATAAAGCCCGCATTTCTGGCCCCAAAGCCTCAATATTTTGCCAAGCGGGTGGAATCAGCAGGCGGATGGAGCGTAAGACATCGCTGCCACCCATCATGAGCACTTCAAGCATATTATCTAAACTGGCAGAATCTGAACCGCGCATTGAAACCAGCGGATTGATGTGTTCAATTTCTGGCAATATATCTGAGTTCATTTTTTTACGCCGAGCGTTTGCCCAATTGCGGTTGCCTTGAATGGTGTTGAGTTCACCATTGTGCGCCAAAAATCGGAATGGCTGTGCCAAACGCCATTGTGGCAGAGTATTGGTCGAAAATCTTTGATGATAGGAACACACAGAAATCGCAAAATCTGGCTGATTGAGATCGTCAAAAAATCGGGCCAAATCGGCAGGCACCATCAGTCCTTTATAGCCGATGATCTTTGAATGCAGAGACACCACATAAAAATCAGGGTCATCTTCAAGTAGCATCTCACTGAATCGCCTGGCCACAAATAAATGCCGATTAAAAGCATCATCATCCATATCTTCGGCGGCATTAATAAACACATATTCAATGCGAGGCAAGCTGTTCAGCGCCTGTTCGCCTAAGACCTCAGGGTGAATTGGTACTTCGTGCCAGCCCAAAACATTCAAGCCCCTTAATGCCAATTTTTTGTTGAGTGTCAATCGTGCAACGCGTGCTAATGACTCTTGCTGGTTTAAAAACACCATACCAACAGCGTACTTGTCACCCAATGACATGTTGAGCGAAGCGGCTTTTTTGCGAAAAAACTGATCCGGTTTGGATAAAAGCAAACCACAGCCATCACCTGAGCGACCGTCTGCTGCCAAACCACCTCGATGCGTCATCCGACACAGTGATACGATGGCCGTTTTCAGAATGTCATGCGAAGCCTTGTTATCCAAATTTGCAATCATCCCAAACCCGCAATTTTCTTTTTCAAAATCGGGCGAGTAGAGACCGGAAAGGGTCTCTAATGGATGTTGTTTTATGTCTTTTTTCATTGGCTTTTGCATATTATTTGACGCTTTTAAATTCATGCGCTCTAACAGTCTTATTGATAAGAAGTCATGTCGTTTGCGCAGACATATATCTGTGAAACCACACGTCTATTGCACAGAATTTTTAAATCTCACGGATTGCCTCAGAGACGGTCTATCATTGTACCATATAAAGAAATACCTCCAATCACGACAGCTGTTCTCTGAATACCACTTTTTAAAATTATGGACGTGAGTATTTATAAAAATAATGCTTTTAATGTTTGATTAAATGAACGTTTTGCACTATTATTTCACGTCTATAGAAGGCACATAAATTATTGACGTGTGCCTAAACTGTTATTTTTCATATACTTAAAGGAGTTACTGATGAAAAAAATCTCACAACAATTGTTTATTGCTCTAACACTGACGGGGCTATTATTTGCAAAAAATGCTTCAGCACTTGATGAGCTAAATATTGCATATTTCTTAGAATGGCCTTCAGCGAACCAAGTCGCTCAAATTGAAAAAACTTATGATCAGCGCATGGGTCTTAAAGTCAACTGGAAAGCTTTTGATAATGGTAACGCCATGACTGCTGCGATGGTTGCTGGTGACATTGACATTGCTTATTCACAAGGTTTTATTCCATTTGTTGTTGCCGTCAGCAAAGGCGTCGATCTTAAACTCGTCGGTGTGGCCATGACTTATGCTGAAAATGACAACTGTGTTGTTCGTAAAGGAACAGGTATTACCAAAGCAAATGCCAAGCAGTTAGAAGGCAAAAAAGTTGGTAGCCCTCAAGGTAATGTCACACACTACAAATTGCTTAAAACATTGAAACATCTTGGTGTTGATGCAAAGAAAGTTAAAATTCTAAGCATGCAGAACAGTGATGTTGCGGCCGCTTTAGCCCGTGGTGATGTCGATATGGCTTGTGGATTCGGTGGTTCTTTGATTCGCATGAAAGAACACGGATCGGTACTAATGACCGGTGCAGAACAAGAAGCTATTGGCCTTAAAGTTTTTGACATCGTTTCAGTCACAGGTGATTTCGCCAGAAAAAATCCTGAAATTGTGACCCAATTTATGCAAATCACTGAAGATGCGAATCTTGCCTACAATCGCTATCCTTCAAGATTTTATAAAACCCTATCTAAAGCCTCAGGAATGGATATGGATGGCACAATCAGTACACTGAACAAATTCAAGTTTTTAACACGCTCAGAACAGTTGTCTAAACAGTGGATGAATGGAGGCGTTCAGGACTTCACCAAAGAAGTCGCTGATTTTTTTGTGACCGAGAAACAATTGCCTAAAGCGCTTTCAAAAGCAGAATACAGCAAATCAATTGATGCGAGTTTCCTAGAGAAAGTTAAGTAATTTATTGATGAAATCTAAAGGGCTACAATACTTTATTGTGGCCCTTTTTTGGAGGATAATATGTCGGGTCTAAATGTTAAAAATGTATCGATGGTTTACGAGCTGCCGCGCGGCGGTTCTGTTGATGCGCTCAAAGATGTTTCATTTGATTTAGAACCAGGTGAGTTGCTCACCATTCTGGGTCCATCCGGGTGTGGTAAAACCACTCTGCTGAACATCTTGGCTGGGTTTCTTGCACCGACCGCTGGAGACATTGTTTTTGAAGGCAATGAAGTCTTAGGTCCCGATCCTCAACGAGGTATGGTATTTCAGCAGGGCGCTCTTTTTGAATGGCTAACTGTTGCTGAAAATGTCGGTTTTGGTCCGAAAATGTCCAACAAGCCGAGCAACGAAATTAAAACATTAACCCAACGCTGGTTAGACATCGTTGGATTGTCTGACTTTGGCGAAAAATCCACTTACGAATTATCTGGCGGTATGCAACAAAGGGTTGCATTGGCACGGTGTTTGGCCAATGAACCTGATTTAATACTGATGGATGAACCATTGGGTGCATTGGATGCCTTGACCCGAGAAAAAATGCAAGGCCTAATTTTGAAACTTTGGAAAGATACAGGCAAAACCATTGTACTCATCACACACAGTGTTGAGGAAGCAATGATTTTAGGAAATCGCTTATTTATTATGGCACCAAGGCCTGGCCGTTTAGAAAAAGAATACAAGCTCCCGTTCGCTGAAATGGGACTTTCTGGCAATACCAGAGACATCAAAAAACAAATAGATTTTGTTGAAACACGTGAAGAAATTTTGACTATGATTTGGGACATGGAAGAAGAAATCATGGGCAGACAAGGAGAAGAGTAATGAGAGAACTATTGATTAAATTGGGCTTAGCTGACCCAAATGTAGCAAGAAAAACGGTTACTTTTGGCGATGCATCCGTGGTGGCCGCCAAGGGCGCACGCGGCTGGACTTTCTTGTCCATCGGTGTCCTACTCCTCATTTGGTTTTTAGCAGGCGTTTTTGATTGGGTGAGTCCAATCTTCTGGCCTTCAATGGGATCAGTTTGGGATCAATTTACCTTGATTTCAACCGAAGGTTATCGTAACTTCACACTCTACGAACATATTGGATTCAGCCTCTATAGGGTACTGTTAGGATTCTTCATCGGCTGTCTTGTTGGCATCCCATTGGGCTTTGCTCTGGCATTATCACGCATCATGAATCGCTTATTTGACCCCATTGTTGAGTTTTTCCGTCCCATGCCCCCATTGGCGCTCATTCCATTGGTTATTCTATGGTTGGGGATTGGCGAAGAAGCAAAGGTATTTTTGCTATTCCTTGCCGCTGTTTGGATTATGGCTCTGGCCACCCGTTCAGGTGCATTGGCGACAAAAATTGCTAAAATCCACGCCGCTTACACCCTCAATGCCACAAAAACTCAGATCTTACTTCGCGTTATTTTACCAAATGCACTACCTGAAATATTTACCGGCATGCGCGTTTGTATGGGCGTGTGTTGGGGGACAGTGGTTGCTGCCGAACTCGTGGCTGCGGAAGCAGGCGTTGGCATGATGATCATGGTTGCCAGTAAATTCTTAGCAACTGATATTGTTGTATTGGGCATTATTCTCATCGGTGTCATTGCTTACGCCATCGATCTTTTTATGCGCTTTCTCGAAGATAAACTCATCCCTTGGCGTGGAAAATAAGAGGCTATTTTTACGATTGCACCTTGAAGTCAGTTCTATTGATCGGCGCCTAAGCATTCACTCTGAACACAGGTTCCAATAATGTCTGTGGTTGAGGACATAGTTGCTCAAGCAAAACAGGGACAAAACGATCGCCTGGCTTTTTCTGAGGGTCAAGATCCTCGAATCATCCAAGCGGCGGTTCGATTACACCAAGAAAAAATTGCCCAGCCCATCTTGCTTGGCGATCCTGAAACGATCAGAAGCGTGGCATCTGAATGCGCTGTTTCAATCGATGGCATTCAACTCATAGCGCCTAAATTATCCAAAGACCTCCCTGATTTTACTGATAAACTGCACCAGTTGAGACAACACAAAGGGGTGACGCGATCACAAGCAGAGCAAATGGTTTTACAACCCCTAGTATTCAGTTATATGTTGTTGGCCACGGGGCAAGTCGATGGTTGCGTCAATGGTGCTGTCCATTCAACGGCCGATGTGGTCAAAAACGCCTTGCAAATAATTGGTGTTCATTCGAACCACGACATTGTTTCAAGCTTTTTCATCATGGTTTTGAATGAGGATCATGCGCTGGCGCAGAAAAAATATTTATTCTCAGATTGTGCTCTGATCGTGGATCCATCAGCCAAGGAATTGGCAACCATTGCACAAATGTCGGCCTTAAATGCCTCGCTATTTTTACAAGAACAACCTATGGTCGCCATGTTGTCTTTCTCTACCCAGGGCAGCGCTCAACATCCTTTTGCAACCAAGGTTCAAGAGGCGGTTGCCATTTTGAAAGCGCGCGTTCCAACGCTTTGTGTTGACGGTGAAATCCAATTTGATGCGGCCATAGTACCTAAAATTGCGCGCGATAAAATGCAAAATACGCAAACTGCTGGACGGGCAAATGTTTTGGTTTTCCCCAATTTAGACGCTGGCAATATTGGCTATAAAATTGCGCAACGAATGGGACGTGCCACAGCCATTGGTCCCATACTTCAGGGGCTGAAAAAACCAGCCAATGATTTGTCTCGCGGTTGTTCTGTAGAAGATGTGTTCTTAGTCAGCGCGGCCACAGTAATCCAAGCTTCTAATCTTGCCTTATGATGAACGACGATATTGCCAACAAAATAATCTCTATCAAAGACCTATTTAGTTTTGAATCCGACCTCAAGGTTCGGGGATTCGATGCGCCAAACGAATACGTCCCAGAAATCAACCCCAATTATCATTTTGATAAAACCACAACCTTGTCAATCTTAGCCGGATTCAGCCACAATCAAAGAGTATTGGTTCAGGGATTACACGGCACTGGAAAATCATCACACATAGAACAGGTCGCGGCGCGATTAAATTGGCCCTGTATTCGAGTCAACCTTGACGGCAATATCAGCCGTCTTGATTTGATTGGCAAAGATACTTTAAAAATTCAAGCTGGGAAACAAGTGACTCAATTTGAATTGGGCATTGTTCCTTGGGCATTGCAGCGACCAATCGCTTTGGTGTTTGACGAATACGACGCAGGCCGACCCGAAGTGATGTTTATCATCCAAAGGCTGTTGGAGCAAGAAGGCAAATTCACTTTGCTTGACCAAAATAAGACCATTAAACAACATCCGAATTTTCGGCTTTTTGCCACAGCCAATACGCTTGGCTTGGGCAATATCCACAATCTCTATCACGGCACGCATCTTCTAAATCATGCTCAATTGGACCGTTGGAATATCGTCGCTTCTTTGAATTTTTTATCGCCAACTGATGAGGCTAAAATCATCACGGCTCACGTTCCTGAACTGTCGGCCAAAAACCACACTGAAACCCTTAACGGCATGATTGCATTGGCAAATTTCACAAGAGACAGCCTCAAAATGGGCGATTTATCCAATTTAATGTCTCCGAGAACGCTCATATCTTGGGCGCAAAATTTTTTAATATTCAAAGATTTACAATTTGCTTTTCGCTTATCTTTTCTCAACAAATGTGATGAATCCGAGCGTGCGCTCATCGCTGAGTTATATCAGAGAGTATTTGGGCAAGAATTAGAAGAATCGCTCATACATTTGAACTCTGATGAATGAAGGCGTGGTCAATCTGCTTCACGGTGCCACAATCCGTGCGCTGAGCAATCAATCCGCACTGGCCGTTTACGGCTCTGATGTGTATTTCCACCATCAAAAACAAATGGCACCCTGCCATTTACGTTTTGATGCATCTTTTGAGAGTAGTAATAGACTGAAAAGAGGCAAGTTTGATGCTATGGCACAAAGGAAGCGTTATTCAGACCCAATGCTGCATGCTCAATTACAACCCGAAGAGCCCATTGCGCGCCTGATTTTCGATGCCTTAGAACAATTGAGAACCGAAGCCCTGTATTCGAAAGCGCACAAAGGTTTAAAAGCCAACCTAAGGCATAATTTCCATCATTGGTCTGTGCACCCATCCACCGCTAAATTGTTTGATGACCAAGTTGGCGTGTTGCTGTTTACAGTCATACAAATCATTTGGTCTCGCTTAAACGGGCACTCGGTTTTCACCGATGTAGAAGAGATTGTTGAGGTCACGCGTGCGGGCATTGCCCCTTTGATTGGTCATGCACTGAAGTGCCTGAATAAACAAACCAGAGATCAAATGAAATTTGCCGAACATGCGCTTGAAATCGCCCACATCATCAATGATTTAGTCCAGCAGGAGCAGGTCAGTAAAAATGAAAACAAAAAAGTGCCGACTGCACTCAATTTTTGGTTTGACGATGAACAAGCTTCTGAATTCTTAGATGCCTTAACGACTCAGTCGTCGAAAACCCAAGCTAAGAATGCCAACCATTATCAGATTTTCACCACCGACTTTGACATTGAAACAGACATTACCTCAATGGTGCGCCCTGAGGCTTTGATAAAATTCAGAAAACAGCTCAGCGATTTTCAACAATTGAACCCCATAAATACCATGTGGTTAAGCAAACAATTACGAGATATTTTTCAAGTACACCCTGAACCTTATTTGCAATCAGGTCATACTGCAGGTTATGTGGACGGTGCAAAATTAAATCAAGTTGTATTCTCACCCCTGCAACAAGATGTTTTTAAGTACCCAGAAAATCAACTCATAACCCAAGCACATCTTTGCCTGCTCGTTGATTGTTCAGGGTCAATCAAAGCACATCGCACCTGGATTGCCAGTTGGATTGACTACTTTATTCAAGCGGCAGAAGCTGCGGGTATAAAAACCGAAGTTTTAGGCTTTACAACCACAACATGGCAAGGCGGCAGAGTTCGAGAAGCGTGGCAAAAATCTGGATCACCGCCCAATCCTGGCAGATTAAACGAACTATGTCACATTTGTTTTAAGTCAGAACACACCCCTTGGCGCAAGGCAAAGAAAGCACTGGCCGGTTTGCTCAAAGCCGACCTGTATAAAGAAAGCATCGATGGAGAGAGCATTGAATGGGCTTGTAAACGCGCACTCACAAAAGCAACCAAACCCCATTTGTTGATCATTTCTGATCAATGTCCTATGGATTCCTTTACCCTGTCGCATAATCCAGCCAACCTCTTAACCAACCATATTATTGAAGTTTTGAACCGTTATCAAAATCAGCTAAATATTTGTGGCATTGGTGTCGGTGAAGCGCTTCCTGAATACTATAATCGGCAGTTGACTTACGAAGATACAACCAACTTAAACAATCGCCACTATAAACAACTCCTTAACCAACTGATAAGCAGATAAATGGACTGGATCCCTCAAGAATTTTTTGATGTTACGCTCATAAAAGCCCTAATCACCGGTATTATTATTGCTTTCTTAATCAATTTGACTGGCGTTGGTGGGGGTATTATCATCATTCCAGTGCTCACTTCTGTTTTTGGATTACCCGTCTCTATTGCCATTGGAACGGCCAGCATTTATTCAACCATTACCAAGGTTTTAACATGTGGCAATCACATTAATCGAGGCAATGTTCATTTCAAACACTGTTTTTCTGTTCTGAAAATCACACTCCCCACCGTTGTAATCAGTGCCATTGCTGTCAATTACGCTTTGAAAGTCTCGCCCCAAATCAATCAAATCGTGCAGGAGATCTTAACCTATCTGGTATTTAGCATTATGATTTTGTCATGTTGGCTGATTTACAGACAAATCAAACCTGTGGAAAGAACGTATTTGACTAAAACCAAAAGATGGTTGGCTTGTGTGATCGTCGGAATTATTATGGGTGCGACTGGCATTGGCGGTGGTGTTTTACTCATCCCATTATTGTTATCCATCAATGAAGATTCAATGAAACAGGTCGTGGGCAATTCCATTCTTATCGCATTGGTGTTATCCGCGGCAACAGCATTCATTTATTCTGGCGGTGGACAAACTGATTTTAATATTTTGGCCGCTATGCTCATCGGATCGATCATTGCCGTCATTCCTTCGGGAAGACTGGGTCAAAAACTATCAAATCAAACATTAAGCTACCTTTCAATTACTCTGATTCTGTGCTCGGGGATATTGATGCTCTCTACGTAATAAATTTCATACAGCTTTAACATCTTATATGGACTTGTCTCATAAGCATGCGTCATTTGGGTGCTTGTTATAGTTTGCCGTTATTTGATATGATTGAAGGTTTGCTCATTTCAAACTGTATTATTGAATTTCAATACAATTTTCCGAAAAATACTAAGGGGCACTAAATCTTGTCTTTCGTGGTCCTAAACGCTTTTTATAATGGTTATAATGTGCCACATTTTTATTTTGTTGAACAAGGTATAATAAGCACGTTTTGAAGTTGGTTTGATTTCCATTGCAAAACAATAAAACCCCCTTAATGATTAAATACTGCATGATTAATATAACTCAATCATCTCTAAACCATAATCAATGATTCTAAAATTCAATCAGACCATTGCCTTTATTGTCACCAGTCTGTTGCTGGCGGTGCTCGCGCATCAGACCAGCAAGACACTTTGGTCTTTTTATTATCCTGTCACTCCGTCCATTTTGACCGATCAAACCCTGAAACAATCGACCTCAGAAGATTCGATTGACTATAGCCAACTTAGAAAGTTCGCCTTATTTGGCACCCCACCAGTAAAACCTGTTGCGCCACCGCCCAAGAAAGTAAAGAAAGAGGTGATAAAGAAGCCCGTTATTACCTTATCTGTCATAGGCATAGTCTCCTACGGAGATATCTTTTTCGCCATCATCCGGCATTCTGGTCTGGAAGAAACCTATGGCATTGGAGAGTACATTGGACGATTGCTGCTTGAAAAAATTGAAAAAGATACCATCTACATTCTTGACACCGATGGTGAAAGATACACGATTTTCTTAAATCAAAATAACGTTGAAATTGGCGGCGAACCGCCAGCGCCACTGCCCACAGATGCAAAGCCCGAAGAAATCTCTGTAACACCTGAAACTCAGGACAACATACCCAAAGCAAAAGACACCAATAATGTGGTCAAAAAGACGCCTGAAGAATCTGCAAACACCCCAGCAGTCAAAACGGTTAAAGTCAACAAAGCACAAAAAGAAAAATTACTCGGTTTCAAGAAGATAATGGCCACAAACCCCTTGCAAATGTTGGGTAAAATTGCTTTTGTACCCTATAAAGAAGGTGGAAAATTGATTGGTTTTCAAGTCTCACCCGGCAGTGAAAAAGAATTATTTTTTGCGCTTCAACTCCGACCTGGAGACATTGTCACGAATATTAATGGGCAAGATCTATCTGCCATCAGTAGCTTCAAAGTAGGTGTGCAATTTATGAACAAACTCAGTTCTCATAATGTACTGAACATGATAATAAGACGACAAGGAAACCAGGAAAACATTGTCATACATCTCAATTCTTAGCCTTCTATGAATGGCTCTATAACAACTTTAATATAATATATTACACCATGAATCCACTTAAGAAACAAAGCATCAGTGCTATACTCACTGTATTAATCAGCCTACAGCATGTTGGTGTTCTTTTATTCAGTCCGGCGGTTGCCGCTGCAACTCTCAATTTGAATAATGTTGACATTCGAAGTTTGATCAACACGGTTTCAAAAATAACCAATACCAATTTTATTATTGATCCCCGAGTCAACGGCCGTGTCACCGTTCTTATTGCGCAAGACTTACCCCCTGAAGCGCTGTATCAAGTGTTTTTGTCTATCTTGAACGTCCATGGATATGTTGTGATCGAAGGCGAACACGTGACCAAAATTCTACCCGCTTCACAAAGTAAAAGCGCCAGTTCATTCACCACATCAGAATTTCCAGATAATCTGTCAACAACCGTCATTCCCATCAAACATATCAATGCCCAACAAATCATCCCAGTGCTCAGACCATTTGTTGCGCCAACCGCCTTTTTAAGCGTCTATGCACCCACGAATGTGCTCATCATTCACGATACCAGTGCCAACATAGAACGTTTGCGAGGGATCATAGCCAAGATTGACAGACCCCTAAGCAGTAGTTATGAAGTCGTCGAATTGCAACACGCCAGCGCCTCAGAAATGGCCAAAATCATTACGACTTTCATTGCCAAGAATAAAAATGATCCGGCTTCAAGCGAAGTTAAAATTGCCTCTGACATAAGAACCAATCGACTCATAATCAGTGCCAGTGAGAATCAACGTTTAAAAATTCGAGCGCTCGTTGCCGATCTTGATGTTGGCGAGGAACAAGGCAATACGAATGTCATTTATTTGCGCTACTCAGACGCCACCGAATTATTGCCTATCTTACAAGGTGTGATTGGGGCAGCAACCAAAGCCAAGGGGGCACAACCTGCCGCCGCCGCTGCAGGGAGTAACTCAATTTCCATTCAAGCGGATAAACCGACCAATGCCATTGTGATCACAGCCTCACAAGACCAAGCGAATCAAGTAAATTCAATAAAAAGTGTTATACGACGATTAGACATCCGTCGCGCTCAAGTGCTCATTGAAGCGATCATTGCTGAAGTCAATACAGACATTACTGATCAACTCGGCGTTCAGTATCTTTCAAATACCAATAATGCCGTTGGTATTGTTAATTTTAACAATCAAATTCCTTCCCTTGCTGGATCTGTCTCTGCAGGCACCCCCCCGTCTGTGCCCTTAGGATCCTCTGTGCTATTTGGACAAGTGGATGATCGACAGTCACTGCGAGGCTTTGGTGCCGTCCTTAATGCCTTAGAAAGCAACGGCAATGTCAATATTCTTTCCACGCCGGCTCTGGTCACTCTGGACAATCAGGAAGCCAGCATTCTCGTTGGTCGTGAAGTGCCATTTATTAGCAATACACAACTTTCTGCCAGTAACACCAACCCGTTTCAAAATTTTGAAAGAAGAGATGTCGGGATAACGCTCAAGGTTAAACCACAAATCAATGAAGGGGACACCGTTCATCTGGACATAGAACAGGAAATTTCCAGTGTTTTACCCACAGCTCAAGCCGTTGACACGGTCACTTCAAAACGTACGTTAAAAACCACCGTATTAGTGGAAGATGGCAAAATATTGGTTTTAGGCGGTTTGATCGATGAACAAGAAAGCGAAAATAATCAAAGCATCCCATTACTCGGTGACCTGCCGCTCATTGGATTTCTATTCCGTTTTGATACAGAAAGAAGCACCAAACGTAACTTAATGATCTTTATTAAACCGACCATTCTCAGAGATGAATTAGATCGTGAACATGTCACATCGGGCAAATATAATTTTATTCGCGCACAACAAATTAGAATGCGCGATGAAGGCAGTTTAGAAAGCAGTAAAGGAAGCATTCTCGGGCCGTTTGATGTGCTCAAACAATCAACACAAACGGATGAACCGACCCCAGAAAAACCAAAGCCCCAAAAAGACCTTTCCAATAAACATTCTGCACTCAACGCTAAATAACTGACGCCTGTGTTAACTTTTTCATTTGCCAACCGCCATAAAGTCATTGTTCTCAATGATGAGGGTCATTACGAATTACAGTATTCAGGTGATTTGTCTTTGCCTGTTTTTATGGAAATTCAACGTACTTTAAGCGACATAGACTTCAAGATTACCAAAGTCGATGGCGCTGAATTTGAACGAACCATGCAACACCATTTTTCTCAAGGCTCGCAAGAACTGGGTTCATTAGGTAATTCTTTGGACGGCTCAGAAGATTTTAGTACTTTGATCGAACAAATGGATGAGCCAGAAGATTTATTAGAAAGTGACGATGATGCCCCCATCATAAAATTACTGAACGCCCTTTTCACTGAAGCGATTAAAAAGAATGCCTCGGACATTCACGTTGAATCATACGAACAGCGTACACGCATTCGATTTCGCATCGATGGTGTCATGAGCGAAGTGATGGAACCCAATCGAAAATTAGCACCCCAGCTGATTTCAAGAATTAAAGTCATGGCGAAATTAGATATTGCTGAAAAACGCATGCCGCAAGATGGTCGAATTTCGCTGAAATTGGGTGGCCGTTCTGTTGACTTGAGAATTTCAACCCTGCCTTCTGCAACTGGTGAGCGTGTCGTTATGCGACTGCTTGATAAAAAAGCGGGGAGTTTGGAGCTTGAACACTTGGGCATGCCTGCACATTACTTAGAGCAAATTGACGAATTAATTCGCAACCCCTATGGCATCATCTTAGTAACCGGTCCAACGGGTTCAGGTAAAACCACCTCATTATACGCCTCCTTGATTCGCCTCAATGATCATCAACGTAACATCATGACCGTTGAGGATCCGATTGAATATCATATTGATGGGATCAACCAAACACAAACCAATACCAAAATTGACATGACGTTTGCCCGCGGTTTACGGGCCATTCTGCGACAAGACCCTGATATTGTGATGATTGGAGAAATCCGAGACACCGAAACCGCTCAAATTGCGGTTCAAGCCTCTCTAACAGGGCATTTGGTACTGTCCACATTGCATACCAATACCGCCGTTGGTGCGATTACACGTTTGAGAGACATGTCGGTCGAATCGTTTCTGCTCTCTTCCAGTTTGCTCGTTGTGATTTCGCAAAGACTAACCCGCCGACTCTGTCACAAGTGTCGTGAGGCCTATGAGCCGACCTCAAGAGAACTCGACGCCCTCCAGTGCCCACCACTCGCAGAAGGTGAACTATTTTACCGACCACACGCTAAAGGGTGTGGCTCTTGTAACTTCACTGGCTATCAAGGTCGAACTGGCATTTACGAATTATTGCCCATTGATGATGTGGTTCGCAAAATGATCCATGAAGAGGCCTCAGAGGAAGTCATCTTAGAGCATGTGCGGAAAAAATACCCCAGCTTGCGTGAGGAAGGCATTCGCTTGATCAAAGAAGGCGAAACTTCTGTTGAAGAAGTCTTGCGCGTCATTCAAAACTTAGGTGAACGCTGATGCCCGTTTTTGAATACCAAGCCATTGACCTTAAAGGTGGTGGCAAAAAAGGCATCATTGAAGCGGATTCAGAACGCCATGCACGACAGTTACTCCGAGATAAAAAACTCCTCCCAAACGTTTTAAAACAGATTAAAAAAAAAGAAGGCAAGCGTTCTTTCTCGCCCTTTGCCGCCAAACTGAGCACTCGTGAAAAGGTCGCCATTACTCGTCAATTAGCCAACCTCATTCGAGCTGCACTGCCTGTTGAAGAAGCTTTGAGAACCATTGCTGAACATAATAACAGCAACATACGACGCTTCTTATCAACCACACGGTCCAGAGTAGTTGAAGGCATGTCCCTCAGTCAAGCCCTGCAAGAACAAGGGGTTTTTGAAAAAGAATACACCGCCACCATTGCAGCCGGTGAAACCAGTGGTGAGTTGACAACCGTTTTGGAAAAATTGGCCAATGATGTTGAGCGCAGAGAAAAGTTCAACCGAAGCATCACCAGTGCTATGATCTATCCTGCAGTCCTACTTGTGGTTGCCCTCAGCGTTATCATTGCTCTATTGACTTTTGTGGTACCAGAGGTGGTCGATGCATTTGTCAGCACCCAAAGAGAACTGCCTCAGCTAACCAAAGGCATGATTATTGTCAGCACTTTTTTACAAGACCATGGCTTTACCATGGCTTTGGTTCTGTTGGGGATGCTCTTAGTCTTTAATCTCGCCTTAAGAAAAATTTCTTTTAAACGATCTTGGCATCGTTTTCTGATGAAGACCCCTTTGGTTGGCAAGGTTTTTATCGCCAATAATAATGCCCAATTTGCCCGCAATTTCAGTTTGATGCAATCATCTGGGGTGACTGTATTAGACGCCCTCCGCTCAACCGCACAAATCATTTCGTGTTTGCCCATGCAAGAAGCCATCCTCAAATCGACCGAGGAGATTCGTGAAGGGTCAAGTATTTTTCGGGCCTTGGAAAAACATAAAGCGCTCCCGCCTATGACACTTTATATGTTAGCCAGTGGTGAAGCCAGTGGCAATTTAGCAGACATGTTAGAACGTGCCGCCGTCGCTCAAGAGCATGAATTAGAAGATTTCACCTCTAGCTTGTTAAGTATCATTGCGCCCATCATCGTTTTGATAATGGGGGGCTTCGTCTTACTCATTGTGTTATCGATTTTGCTGCCAATATTTGAATTAAACTCGATTACGTAATTCGCTGTAGCTGATTTTCTATTGTAATTCTGCCCATCTTTTCGATCCGTAAGAACTGAGTATTCGCACGGGTTGATTTGACCGTAAATCACGGTGCTTTCCTGCTTGAATAACCTAAAAACTCAGAGTGATAAACGCTTGTTAGTTCATCTAGTTTCAACCATTTAGTCTATAATAAGGCGCATTGAAGTCCCTATAAACCGATTAGGATCATCGCTTAATCGGCTTATAAACACACGATCTCACATCTGACATAGATGACAGCCAAAGACAAGTATCATAAGCATTTTATAATTTAGATAAGGCCAGTATGTATCAAAAAATTCAAGTACCATCTCAGGGCGAAAAAATCACCCTTAATGCTGACCACAGCATCAATGTCCCTAACAATCCTATCATTCCATACATCGAAGGTGATGGCATAGGGGTTGATATTACACCTGTGATGATTGATGTGATTGACGCTGCCGTAAACAAAGCATATGGTGGGCAACGAAAAATCCATTGGATGGAAATTTTTGCTGGCGAGAAATCAACCAAAACCTATGATCCTGATACTTGGTTGCCCGATGAAACCTTGGATGCCATAAAAGAATTTGTCGTCACCATAAAAGGCCCCTTAACCACACCTGTGGGTGGCGGATTTCGATCTTTGAATGTCACATTAAGACAAAAATTAGATTTGTTTATTTGCATCAGACCCGTACGATATTTTGAAGGCATCCCTTCACCGTTGCGCCACCCTGAGCAAACCAGCATGACCATTTTTCGTGAAAACTCCGAAGACATTTATGCAGGCATTGAATGGGCCGCAAACTCCGAAGAAGCAAGAAAAATCATTGCATTCATGAGAGATGAACTGAATGTCAAAAAATTAAGATTCCCCGAAACTTCAGGCATTGGCATTAAACCCGTTTCCGAACAAGGCACAAAACGATTTGCCTCTAAAGCCATTCAATACGCCATTGATCATGACCAACCTTCGGTCACCATTGTGCATAAAGGCAATATCATGAAATTCACCGAAGGGGCATTTAGAGAATGGTCTTACCAAGTAGCTGAGCAAGAATTTGGTGCCACCTTACTCGATGGTGGGCCTTGGATGACGTTCAAAAATCCAAAGACTGGCAACGACATCATCATCAAAGACGTTATTGCCGATGCATTTTTACAACAAATCTTATTAAGGCCAACAGAATATGCCGTTATTGCCACTTTGAATTTGAATGGCGACTACATTTCTGACGCACTCGCGGCGCAGGTGGGTGGCATTGGTATTGCGCCTGGGGCGAACCTCTCGAGTCAAGTGGCTGTGTTTGAAGCCACACATGGTACGGCGCCCAAATATGCTGGTCAAGACAAGGTCAATCCAGGGTCGCTGATTCTTTCTGCCGAAATGATGCTGCGTCATCTGAATTGGGCAGAAGCGGCCGATTTAATCATTGAAGCCATGTCCAAAACCATATTAGAGCAAAAAGTAACTTATGATTTGGCACGTTTAATGCCCGATTCAACCGAAGTCAGCACATCGTCTTTTGGTCAAGCCATGATTAATAATTTATGAGACCTGCATGACCAATATTGTTTTGACCGTTGATGCCTCAGGGTTGATGTGTCCCATGCCGACGCTGAGAGCGAAACAAGCCATGCTAAAACTCAACAAGGGAGAGCGTTTAAAACTGATCAGCACTGATCGCTCCTCTGTCCATGACATTCCTGTATTCTGTGCTCAAAATGCTTTCAAATTGATTGAAGTGATTGAGCAATCTGATGCTTGGCTGTTTATTATTGAAAAATAATCCCCAGCGAAGAGGAAGATTTATATATAATTAAATCAATACTTTGTACGCTTTTATAAAAATTCACTTGAGAATTCAAGGATGCATCTATAATAGCAACGAAAAACAATCCTTTTCTCTATAGTGAACAAATGACACAGCCATCCATTGAAAATTTAGAGTTTATTTTCTTAGGCCAATCTTACAAAATACGATGCCCTCGTGAAAATCAAATGCTGCTTGAGATGGCCTCTGAGAAATTGCAAGATCAGCTAGACAAGCTTTCCAGTAAAAACACCCCTTATGAGAAACAAGCCATCATGGCTGGACTGTTGTTGGCTTTCGATTCATTGAAAATGCAGAATGAAATCCGCGCCACGCTGCAGGAACTTCAAGCATTAAAAAAAGAATTATTAAGTCTTAATTTAAATCACACAGAAACCAGTGATCAGAATCCTGACGATTCTAACAACGCCTCAGTGGCTGAATCTATGCCACTGTCAGAAATCGAGTCAACCGATTTGCCTGAATACCAAATTAATGCGGATAAATAAGCACAATCACCATCTGAAATATTGAGTTGTTTCCCCGCCCCAATCACTGCTAAAAACAATAAATTACGTTACAATTTACCGATTCTTTAAGTCGCTTAAAGGCTTATAAATATGATCATTGGCGTTTCATTGCAAGCGCTTCCAATGCAATTTAACCCTTTTTAACCCACCTCAACCTATGAATGCTTCAATAAAAAAAATTGTTCTCGCCTACTCTGGCGGACTCGATACTTCAGTGATTGCCAAATGGCTTCAACAAACCTACAACGCCGAAGTGGTCACTTTCACCGCTGATATAGGTCAAGGCGAGGAAATTGAACCGGCGCGATTAAAGGCCCAAGCCTTGGGTATAGAGCAAATTTACATTGAAAACTTATGTGAGGAATTCGCAAAAGACTATATTTTCCCTATGTTTCGATGCAATGCCCTGTACGAAGGTGAATATTTATTAGGCACTTCCATTGCTCGTCCATTGATCGCTAAAAGACTCATTGAAATTGCGCAAGAGGTGGGCGCAGATGCCATTGCACATGGGGCAACTGGCAAAGGCAATGATCAAGTTCGATTTGAATTGAGTGCCTATGCTTTGATGCCCAATATCCACATCATTGCGCCGTGGAGAGAATGGGATCTCAATTCTCGTGAAAAGCTATTGGAATATGCGGCCAAGTGGGACATAAAGATTGAAACCAAGCCACAACAAAAATCACCTTACTCAATGGATGCCAATCTCCTACACATATCTTATGAAGGGGGCGTCTTAGAAGACCCATGGACAGAGCCAGAAGAGGATATGTGGTTGTGGACAACTGCACCCACCGATGCACCACAAACTGGAGAAGCATTAACCATTTCTTTTGAACAAGGTGACCCTTGTGCCGTAAATGGGCAAGCTTTATCCCCCGCAACTTTGATGCTTGAATTAAATAAGATTGCTGGCAGAAATGGCATCGGACGAACAGACATTGTTGAAAATCGATTTGTTGGCATGAAATCACGCGGTTGCTATGAAACGCCAGCGGGCACCGTTTTATTACGAGCGCATCGTGCGATGGAATCGATTACCCTCGACCGTGAAGCTGGACACATCAAAGACAGCATCATGCCAAAGTATGCAGAACTTATTTATAACGGTTTTTGGTTCAGCCCAGAACGTCAAGCGCTCCAAGCCTTAATCGATGATACTCAACAAAAAGTATCTGGTGACGTCAAGCTGTTCCTTTACAAAGGCAATGTGACCGTATTGGGCAGACGCTCCAAGCACTCTCTCTTTGATGAGAATATCGCCACTTTTGAAGACGATGGCGGCGCCTATAATCAACAAGATGCTGAAGGTTTTATAAAATTGAATGCCCTACGTTTGAAAAATATTAAAAATCAATCCTAATATGCAATGCCGACCCAACCGCTGGTATCACTGGATAGCCTGTGGATTTGGTAGTGGACTATCGCCGATTGCACCAGGAACGGCTGGCAGCATCGCCGCTTTGGTTATTTGGTGGCTTGTGCTACGCGATCTCTCATTTTTGGTCATGGGCAGCATTTGTGTCGTGGGTTTATTTTTGGGCGTCTATCTTTGCAAAACCACGGCCAAAGATTGGCAAACGGCTGACCCATCAGCCATAGTCTGGGATGAATTTATTGGTCTATGGGTTGCACTACTGCCCTTGCAAATGAGCACGGGTATCCTTGGTCCAGCCATGGCTTTTATACTATTCAGAGTATTCGACATTAGCAAGCCTTCAATCATCAAAAAATCTGAAACTCAGCTCCCGCCAGGCTGGGACATCATGATGGATGACGTACTCTCTGGTATCATTTCTGCCATAATTTTAGTACTGGCGATTTTGGTTTTTAACCAATGACACCTTATAATCATCCATAACATAATTGCAAGGAAACATATGAAAATTAATTATCAAGAAGCAAAAAAACTCATCGATGAAGAGCAAGCCCAATTTGTTGATGTCCGAACCCCTGAAGAATTTAAAGAACTGGGCATTGCAGGCTCAATCAATATGCCTTTACAAGTTTTACCCGATGATCATGATCAGCATCTGGATCAAGACAAAACCAGACCTGTCATTCTATTTTGTCGCTCGGGTGTGCGCTCAAATGACGCGCTGAACATTTTAAAAGATTTGGGATATACGCGTTTATACGACATGGGCAGTTATTTAGAATGGCAAGGATAGGAGCCCGATGGCGTCTTTGGGTCTTATTGACGTTCCTATTAATAGGCCATCCGCCTGTGATGACCGCTCAAATCCAGTCTCATGGTCTTGAGCACGAGCACTTTGAATTAAACCAAAGTACAAGCTCCCCTGAGCTCAATTCAAACACCTTACCAAATCTTGGGAATCCTGAACGTATCTCTTTCAGCCGACGCGATGAAATGATTGCCGGATTCACATTCTTACGACAAATATTCTCCGTTTTACACATTCTTGATGATCCCATCATTAACCAATACATCAGTGATCTGGGTTCACAAATCACCAATGTTAGTCAACACAATGAGCGTCAGTTCAGGTTTTTTCTAATCTATAACAATACCATCAATGCATTTGCAGGCCCCGATGGTCACATTGGCATTCATACTGGGCTGATCCTCAAAACAAAATCAGAAGAAGAATTGATTTCGGTTATCGCTCATGAGGTGGCGCACGTCACCCAAAACCACTTAGCTCGGACCATAAAGAATGCCAATGAAAGCCAGACATCTTCGATGTTAGCAGGTCTGGCCATCGTGCTGGCTGGTATTTATTCTGACAATTCACAAGTGGCTGGTGCTGGCCTATATACCAGCATTGCTCGCCAGCATCAATCATTTTTGGCCAACTCTCGAACATTTGAAAACGAAGCAGACGCCATTGGTCAAAAATATTTACAACGCGCTCAATACTCCACTTTGGCTATGCCCATTTTTTTTTCAAGGCTCAGCGAGTTAGAGGGGCAATCAGGCATTCCTGAGTATCTTAAAACCCATCCACTGAGTCTCACAAGACTCAGCAATGCGCTATCCAGAGCCAACTTAGTGGCGCAACCTGAGCCTAAAGAATCTTTAACTTTTCAATTGATCCAAGCACGAGTGGCTTACCTAACAGGCATTCCTTTGGATCAAACCCACCGAAAAATAGCGCATGAATATTACCAAGCGCTTCAATGGCAATCTAAAAATAATCCCAAACTGGATCCGTGGTTAGAGCCTAACAAAGATAAGCATTTGTATTTTAAATTGCTCTATATTAATCGAAATCTTTCTGCTAACAAAGTATTGGCACGTCAGGCATTTAATGAAGTGAAGGTTGACAATCCTCGTCACTTAGCCGTTCAGAAATTGATGTTGGATTTTGAAAACGATGATACAGAAAAACTGGTCGTAGAACTCAAACAGCTAGCGACCGTTTCAGCACAACCGCATTTGACCTATGAATGGATTGCAAAGCTTTATGCACAGAAAGATAATAGAACGGCTAATTTATTTTATAAAGCCTTGTCAATTGAAAACAAAGGCTTAATTAGAAATGCCCTAACTTTGCTCGAATTAGCGAGAAAATCGACTGAGAAACAATCAGAGAAAGACAATATTCAACATGAAATTGATCGCCTGACTCAGATAGCCGCTGATTTATGATTGGTCAGCCTCTGACAATTTAAAGACTTCAAGCATCTTCTGAGGATTCTTTTTCAGTCTTAAGTTTTTGCAAATTGGGCAATTCACCAAGATCTATGAGTGGCAACTTGTTATCTTTTAATATTTGATTGAATTCAACCAGTTTTTCATCAATCAATTTTAAATGATCAACCATCGCAGAAAAAGCTTCTGCTTGAGGATCTGGTGTGTCCATACTGATTCCGTAAGCTTCAAAACCAGATTGCTTAACCAAATCTTTCTTGGCGCTCACCAGCCGTCCAGGCACCCCAATAACCGTGACATTGTCTGGTACAGGTTTAACGACCACGGCGTTTGATCCCACGCGCGCGTTTTCACCAATTTCAATGGGTCCCAATATTTTTGCACCAGCACCCACAATAACACCATTGTGTAAGGTGGGATGGCGTTTACCTTCACTCCAACTGGTGCCACCCAAAGTCACGCCTTGATAAATGGTACACTCATCACCCACTTCTGTGGTCTCTCCAATCACAATGCCCATGCCATGATCGATAAAAAAATGTTTGCCTATCTTTGCCCCAGGGTGAATTTCAATGCCGGTCCACCAGCGCGCGAATCCAGAAAGCCAGCGCGCCATATATTTAACACCCATGTTCCAAAGCCGATGATTGAGCCTATAAAAAATCATGGCATGAACGCCTGGATAGGTCGTAATGACCTCGAACACATTGCGAGCGGCAGGGTCGCGCTCAAAAACACATAGAACGTCTGCCTTCCATTCTTGAAAAATATTCATAAGTTTTGGGCGTTGTACCGCTCGATACCCGACTCTATTTCAGCATGAGCCGCCTTAACATCAGCCCAACCATCAATGTTAACCCACTTGCCCGGTTCTAATTCTTTGTAATGTTTGAAAAAATGCTCAATTTGTTCTTTGATGAGTGGTATGTCTTCAACTTTCTCAACATGATTATAGAGTGGCGTCAATTTTTTAACGGGCACTGCAACCACTTTGGCATCATTGCCACCATCGTCGCTCATCATCAAAACCCCTATTGGACGGGCTTTAATGATAGAACCAATCATCAGTGGATAAGGCGCTATAACCAAAACATCCACAGGATCGCCATCTTCGGCCAAAGTATTGTTCAAATAACCATAATTTGCTGGATAAAACATGGGCGACGACATGAATCGATCAACCCAAACACTGTTGGTCTCTTTATCCACTTCATATTTTATGGGTGACGCATTGGCTGGGATTTCAATAATCACATTGACATTGGATGGAATATCACTGCCCACACTGATTGCATTTAAGCTCATAGATGACTCGTTTATTAGAAATTAAAGGTAAACAGCAAATTGCTTATTTAAGATATTCCCGTATATATCATTTAAAAATATTTAAACAAAAAACAATTTGTGCATTCAGGTTTGGATTATACCAAACTGGCACGCCCTTGATTCATGAGCTTAATGTCAAAATTCTCTAAATAATATCAACCGCATCATCCGTCAAAGCGGACGTTTTAGCACATATGGGCATAGATTTTGATGCGGTGTTGACGGTTTCAAATTGGTTGCAGGCCATGCCTTTATTCAATAAATATTCATCAATAATCACATTAAATAATCCACAACCAAATAAGTTTATTTCTATCAAAAGTCATTTTTTACAGATTATTTTTGATTTTTTAGCTAAAATACCCGACAGATTGAACTTTAAGGTTACAAATTTGCCTTAAAAGTTTTATAAATTTTAATATTCTAAAGGAGTTACGTATCATGAAAAAATGGTCTACATTACTTTATTCTCTGGTCGCCCTCGCAGTGGTCGCAGGATGTTCTCAACAAGCCCCTGAACAAATGGCGGCACCAGAAGCCCCGATGGTTGAAGAAACAAAATCAACATTAGCGACAGTTCAAGAAAAAGGCTTTGTTCAATGCGGTATTAATACTGGATTGACAGGCTTCGCAACTGCAGGTGACAACGGTCAATGGAATGGCTTAGATGTTCAATATTGTCAAGCCGTTGCAGCAGCCATTTTTGGTGATGCCAGCAAAGTTAAATTTACGCAATTGACTGCCAAGGAACGTTTTACAGCACTTTCATCTGGCGAAATCGACTTGCTCAATCGCAATACAACATGGACAATGCTTCGTGATACACAATTGGGTATTACATTTGCCGGTGTGAGTTATTATGATGGACAAGGATTCCTCGTTAAAAAAGCACTGAATGTGACCAATGCCAATCAACTTAATGGCGCAACATTCTGTATTCAAGCAGGTACAACAACCGAGTTGAACTTGTCTGACTACTTCCGTTCTAATAACATGAAGTACACAGCTGTCACTTATGATACCTCTCAACAAACCAAAGATGGTTTTGATCAAGGTCGTTGTAATGTTTTGACTTCGGATCAATCTCAGTTAGCGGCACTACGTTCTCAATTGAGCGATCCTAACTCTGCGGTTGTATTATCTCAAGTCATTTCAAAAGAACCCTTAGGACCTGTTGTTCGTCAAGGCGACGATCAGTGGTTAAAAATTGTTCGTTGGGTTCACTTCGCGCTTCTTAATGCTGAAGAATTGGGTGTCACTCAAGGCAATGTTGAACAAATGAAAGGGTCTTCTAATCCAAATATTCGCCGTCTGCTTGGTCAAGAAGGTGACTTTGGTGTTAAATTGGGGCTTGATAATAATTGGGCCGCTAACGCTATCGCAGCTGTAGGCAACTACGGTGAAGTTTTCGATAGAAATGTTGGCAAAGATTCTCTTTTGAATCTTCCTCGTGGCATCAACAATCTTTGGACAAACGGTGGCGTTCAGTACGCAGCTCCCGTACGTTAAAATATTTTGATTCAGTGCTGGGTCGATGAATTGGCCCAGCACACTTTCAGATGTTCAATTCCATAAAATCATTTTTGAATAACGAGCGTGTCCGCGCGATACTGTCTCAAGTATTCTTAGTTGTTTTTGTTGCGCTTTCAGCTCTGTGGTTGTTTAACAACACCCTCAGTAATATGGAAGCAAGAGGCATTTCCGCTGGATTTGGCTTCTTAAGTTCTACCGCAGGCTTTGGCATCTTGTTCAGCCCCTTTACCGATTTCAATCCATCGGTTAGCACTTATTTAGATACTTTTTGGATCGGCATTGGCAATACTTTGCTGGTCACCGTCATGGGGGTCATTTCTTCAACCCTTGTCGGACTTTTAGTTGGTATTTCAAGACTTTCTACCAACTGGCTGATCAGCCGACTTGCGCTGACTTACATTGAAGTCTTTAGAAACATCCCGCTTTTATTGCAAATCATGTTTTGGTACTTTGCTATATTGGTACCAACCTTACCGAATTTTGAAAATTCCATGCTGTTTTTGAACGAATCAATCGTTCTTAACAGCTCAGGCATGTACTTCCCAGAACCCGTTAATCAAGGTGCTGGTCTATTTTGGATCATCGTTTTAGTCTTGATTGTTGCATCAGCCTTATTTCATCGCCACACAGTTAAAAAACAAAAAGAAACGGGTGATCAAATTCCTTTCTGGAGAATCACAATCATTGCTTGGATTGTTGCCCTCGTGCTACTCAGCATGGTGCTACAACCTTATCAATTTGTTGATGCAGTTAAAAGTCGATTTGGTTATGAAGGGGGGTGGGTTATCATCCCTGAATTGGCCGCATTATGGTTTGCATTAACCATTTACACCAGCGCCTTTATTGCGGAAATTGTTCGTGCGGGCATTGAGTCTGTCCCCAAAGGCCAAACTGAAGCGGCCAAATCATTAGGTTTGAAGAACAGTTTAACGCTGAGAATGATTATTATTCCCCAAGCGCTTCGTTTGATCATACCACCTCAAACCAGCCAATACTTAAATTTGGCTAAAAATTCATCATTGGCAACAGCCATTGGCTACCCTGACTTAGTCGCCCTTTTTGCCGGCACTGTACTAAACCAGGTCGGCAGAGCTGTTGAAATCATTTCAATGACCATGTTGGTCTATTTAACCATCAGCCTTTCAATTTCCATGCTGATGAATTGGTATAACAAAAAAATGGCTTTGATTGAAAGATGATGAATTTATATCAATGGCAATCCTACATCATTCGCCAAACAGGCTGGTACGGCTGGGTATTGAAGAATTTATTTTCTTCACCGCTCAACGCACTCTTTTCAGTCCTGATCATAGGCTCAATACTCTATTATGTTCCGACACTATTAAATTGGTCCATTTTTAGTGCCAGCTGGACTGGTGACCACCCTTCAGATTGTAATCGTGATGCAGCTTGTTGGGTCTTCGTTAAAGAACGAATTAATCTAATCATATTTGGTTTTTACCCACAAGAATCGTTGTGGCGTCCAATCTTAGTCTTTGTCTCAACAGCTGTTTTCCTATTCGCCTATAAATTACCCATACCGCGAAAAGGCAAAATTGCACTGACTTTTTATCTTTTGATTCTACACCCCTTTGTCGGCGCGACCTTTTTGTACGGATCAATGTTTGGCATCCAGTTTTTTGAAATTGTCGGGACGGATCAATGGGGCGGACTAATGTTGACATTAGTGCTTTCATCCGTTGGCATTGTGGCTTCTATACCCTTAGGTATTTTATTGGCCTTAGGTCGTCGCTCAGAGAATATGCCTTTGGTTCGAACATTCTGTGTCATATTCATTGAATTCTGGCGCGGCGTTCCTCTAATCACCGTATTGTTTATGGCTTCTGTTATGTTGCCACTGTTCTTACCGCCTGGTTCAGATTTCACAAAATTATCAAGAGCGCTGATTGGCATTACCTTGTTTGAAGCCGCATACATGGCTGAGGTGATTCGCGGCGGTCTTCAATCCATTCCCAAAGGTCAATATGAAGCTTGTGATGCCTTAGGACTGGGATATTGGAAAAAGATGGGTCTGGTCATTTTGCCCCAGGCATTGAAACTCGTTATACCTGGCATGGTCAACACCTGTATTGCGCTCTTTAAAGACACTTCCTTAGTTTCAATCATTGGCTTATGGGATTTACTCAACGCCGCTTATAACGCAACACGCGATCCTCTGTGGTTGCAATACACCATAGAAGGCTTTGTCTTTACTGCCTTAGTTTACTTCTTATTCTGCTTTGGCATGTCTCAGTACAGTCAGGCCTTAGAACGCAGACTTAAAACTTAACGACACCACTCAGGTTTAATTATGGAAACAAAACAGTCAATCATCACTCTGAGAAATATGAACAAATGGTACGGAGAGTTCCATGTACTAAAAGACGTCAATTTAGAAGTCTTTAAAGGCGAAAAAATCGTCATTTGTGGACCTTCAGGCTCAGGAAAATCAACGCTCATACGCTGTATTAACCGCTTGGAAACCCACCAAGAAGGTAATATTATTGTCTATGATAGAGAATTAACCGAAGACGTTAAGTCCATTGAACACGTCCGTCGCCATGTCGGCATGGTATTTCAATCATTCAACCTGTTCCCGCATTTAACGGTCATGCAGAACCTGATACTCGCACCACAATGGGTCCTTAAAATACCCGAAGAAGAAGCGAGAGAAACCGCAATAAAGTATCTTAAACGGGTTCAAATTTCCGAACAATCAGACAAATATCCAAATCAACTATCTGGCGGACAGCAACAACGTGTTGCCATTGCCCGATCACTTTGTATGGATCCAGACATTATGCTTTTTGATGAACCAACGTCTGCTTTAGACCCAGAAATCATTAATGAAGTGCTCGACGTCATGGTCGAATTGGCTGAAGGTGGCATGACCATGCTTGTTGTGACCCATGAAATGGGCTTTGCCCGCAAAGTGGCAGACTGTGTCATATTTATGGATGCTGGAGAAATCGTTGAACGTGCCTCACCTGAACAATTCTTCACTGCACCTGAAAGTCCAAGAACTCAGAAGTTTTTACAACAAATCATTACTCATTAAGACGCCACACGCGTTCTAATACGGCGTGCTTTTATAGCAACAGCTGTTGTACGCCTCAGGTTTTATTCAATCCTTGACGGATTAACCAATCAACCAAATATTCGGCCACTTTATCTTTTGCCATTGGCTCTAACGGCGTCTGAGTGCTTTTTGTTATGATGGTTAGAGCGTTCTGTTCTGCGCCCATATATTTCACATCGTTTGCAACCATCACATCGACTTGTTTCTTGAGTCGCTTCTGTTCTGCATGCCAGAGCAATTGTTCTGATTCGGCGGCAAATCCAACTGTAAACACATGCGGATAACGCTGCGCAACATCCGATAGGATGTCTGGTGCCAGGTCAAACTGTAGCTGTAGGCCCAAATGTTTTTTAAGCTTCTGCGTCGATTCAACGGGAATGAAATCTGATACGGCGGCACACGCCACAAAACAATTGGGTTGAACTTCATCTATGGTTTGCAAAACACTGCGGTGCATGTCTCGACTGCTTTTGGCAAAAGTGCCGTGACAGCCCTTGGGCAATCCCACCTCAGAATAGGCGTGTACCACCCAAACTTCACACTGTTTGTCGATAAAGGCCTGCGCTAACGCCATGCCCATCCGACCACTGCTTTGGTTTGAAATATAGCGGACAGGGTCAATGATCTCGCGTGTTGCGCCAACCGTTAACAGGACTTTCACAAGGGCAGAGCCAAGATGTTGTCAAACAATGTTTGCGCCTCTAACATGCGACCCGAGCCGTGTTCGCCACACGCTTGATCGCCAGTGGCTGGTCCCCAAATCTCAACCCTATCTTGCTCAAGTTGTTGCAGATTTCTTTGGGTTGCTGGGTGTTGGTACATGGCGACATTCATCGCCGGTGATATAGCGATGGGAACACGGGCGGCCAATAAACAATTACTTAACAAATCATCGGCCAGGCCATGGGTCATTTTGCCAATAATATTGGCCGTTGCTGGTGCAACCAATATAAAATTTGCCCAGCGACTGAGTTCAATGTGCGCCATGCCTTCATCGGCTTGCCAAAGGTTCTCATAGACGCCTTCAGCGCCTAATGATCTAAAGCTCAGTGGGGTCACAAACTGCTGCGCCCCTTGACTCATGACCACTTTCACCGAATATTGCGCTTTGCTCAACAATCGAACCAAGGCCAAACTTTTATAAACGGCAACACTGCCCGTTACACCCAAAAGAATATTCACTTCACTACCTCGCGCATGGTTGGTACCATTACTTTAAATTGATCTGCTTGTTCAAGCGCCCTTGATCGCCGATCTAAGGCACTTCTACCGCAACAAACATGATCCCAATCGCTCTCAAAAGCTTCCAATAAAGGTTGTTGAAAGTCCTGCCATAAAAAATGTTGTTTACAGATTTTTGACTGAATGTTAAGCACTTCTTGGGCGACCGCTTCAAACAAATCGTGTTGTTGATAAAGGTCGCGCACTGTGGCTTGGTCTTTTAACGCCAAACCCGCCACATTGGTTGTCACTATGTATAAATTTTTTAAGACCAACTGTTGTAACAGTGCCGCCTCAGAGTCCAACTGTCTGCAAGGCAAATCAACTGCATTGAGCAATTGTTGCACCAAGGGGGCGTGATTTCCAAAAACAATGCTCGGCATCAGCGGTTTGGCTAATCGTCCTTTTTTCTTCTCAAACCAAATTGAAGCCACTGTTGGCGACAATCCCAAAGTGGTCCAATCGTGAAATAACAATTCATTTTGAATCAATATAATTCGGTTTTTCCACGGTGTGGGAAAATCGACCAACACCTGGTTTAAATCCTTTTCACCCACAGCCACAATGACCGCTATTGGTTGAATTTGAGCGATAAAAAGGTTTTCACCTCGCCTTATCGGATAAACCGCATAACCCAGCTTCAATGCACCCACAGAAAATATCTGGCCTAATTGCCCCATGCCAATCGTCACAAGTTGTTGCATTTCTGTCAAAATCTGTCCGCCTTTGTTATTTAACTTGCGTCATTCATCACCAGTGAATGTTTAGATAAGGCATTTTATCACCTGACCTGACCCCCAAACACAACTTCCATGATTAAAGCGCCTGATGGCTGTGATGCTGTGGATTTAAAATCCTCTACCAATTTTTGTTTTATCAGCTTGTCAACCCTTTTATTCTCCTTCACAGCGCCCCATATTGGGGAATAAACAACGGATTAGAGGTAAAATACGCCTATGCTCTATGGTCTGGGAATTAATCATGAAACGGCTCCGATTGATATTCGTGAGAACGTCGCTTTTTCTAATGAAAAGTTGACCAGTGCTTTACACGGGCTCATCAATCAACGAGGCATAGAAGAAGCCGTTGTCCTATCGACCTGTAATCGCACAGAAGTCTATTGCCATCTCAGCGCCCCCAAAGACCAAGACATCCGCCAATGGTTACACCAAGTCAATCAATTGACCTTGGATAAACTCAATCCCTATATTTATCAATTGCACGATATTGAACTGGTTAAACATATCATGAGAGTCGCTTCGGGTCTCAATTCTATGATTTTGGGCGAACCACAAATATTGGGTCAATTAAAACAAGCGCACCAGCACGCGCTCAAAGCGGGTACCGTCCATGGTCAATTGGACCGTTTATTTCAAAACACCTATCAAGCCGCCAAATACATTCGCAGCAAAACAACCATCGGCACAGAATCCGTTTCAGTCGCTTTTGCAGCCACACGCCTGGCAAAACAAATTTTTGATGATTTAGAGTCCCATACCGCTCTGGTCATTGGCGGGGGTGAAACGGCTGAATTGGTGTCGAAGCACTTAAAAGAACAAAACATTGGCAATATCATCATTGCCAATCGTACTCTAGAAACCGCTCAACAATTGGCAACAAAATTTTCTGGATACGCCATTACCTTGAAAGAGTTGCATCAGCATCTGAGTGAAGCGGACATCATCATTTCTTCAACCGCATCACCGACCCCCATTTTGGGCAAAGGGGCGATTGAAACCACACTTAAAAAACGACAAAACAAACCCATTTTTCTGGTCGATCTGGCGGTGCCAAGAGACATAGAACAGGAAGCGGGTTCACTGCCCAATGTTTATCTCTACACTGTGGATGATTTGAATAGCATCATTCAAACCAACTACAAAAAACGAAAACAAGCTGCGCAAGAGGCTGAGGTCATCATTCAATCCTACGGTGATCAATTTATGCAGTGGATACAAAGTCGTGAGATCACCCCCCTGCTATGCAACATTAGAAACTATGGTGATACCATTCGACAGCACAGTGTGAAACAAGCCACACGACAATTAAAAAATGGCCAAGACCCTGAAACCATCATTGAACAAATGGCTCAACAGCTGACCAATAAATTCTTACATCTGCCCACCACATCCATCAAGCGAGCGGCAGAAAACAATGACTTTGAACAAGCCAGTCTTATTGAATCCATCTACACAAATGAAAACCTCAATAAGAAATAAATTATCCACGCTGGATGAACGCTTTGAGCAATTGAACGGCCTGCTTGCAACGCCTGAGGTCATCCATGATCAAAATAAGTTCCGTGAAATCTCCAAAGAGCACGCTTCGTTAAACGACTTGATCAACGCTTGGCGCCGCCATTTGGATGTTGAAAACGCCCTGTCTGAAGCGCAGACACTGTGTCAGGAAGGCGAAAGTGATATGAAAGAAATGGCTGAAGAAGAGGTTTTAACGCTCAAACAACATTTGGCTTCGATTCAAGCTGAAATTGATGTCTTATTATTGCCGCAAGACCCTCATGATCAAAGCAATATATTCATTGAAATTCGTGCCGGCACGGGCGGCAATGAAGCCTCTTTATTCGCTGGCGATCTATTCAGAATGTACACCAAATACGCCGAAATCCAAGGCTGGAAAATGGAAATCTTAAGCATCAGTGGCGGTGAAGTGGGCGGCTATAAAGAAGTGATTACACGCATTGTTGGCAAAAATGCTTATGCCCAATTGAAATTTGAATCTGGTGCCCATCGGGTTCAACGCGTTCCAACCACAGAGTCTCAAGGTCGTGTTCATACATCGGCCTGCACGGTTGCGGTGATTCCAGAGCCCAACGAAGCAGAAGCCATTGAAATTGAAACCAAAGACTTACGCATAGACACTTTTAGGGCCTCTGGCGCGGGTGGGCAACACGTCAACAAAACGGATTCTGCCATCCGCATCACCCATTTACCAACGGGGCTGGCTGTTGAATGCCAACAAGGCCGTTCACAGCACCAAAATAAAGCCAAAGCATTGGCCATTTTACAAGCGCGATTGATCGATGACCAACAAAGAAAAGCCTTGGCTGAGCAAACAGCACAGCGCAAAAGTTTGGTGGGTTCCGGCGACCGTTCAGAACGCATCCGTACTTATAATTTTCCCCAAGGTCGGGTCACCGATCATCGGATAAATTTAACCGAATATAAACTACAGCAAATGTTAGAAGGCGAGATGGATTGTATTTTAGAGCCTTTGATTCGGGAGCATCAAGCCGAATTGATGGCACAAATGGATGATTAAAGGGCCCTTATAAAATCCACCTCAGAATTCATTGATCTTTTGTTAGAACGCTTTTGGATGACAAAGACTTGCAAAGCCATTCTACTCATAGGGTGTCTGGTTCAAATCAGCGCGTGCTCAGAACGGGTGTACAAATTTGATCAATACATTTTTGGTAGTAAAATTCAAATTGAATTTACCAGCCAGTCTGGCGAAGCCGAAGAAATTAAAGATACGATCAGACGATCTTTTGAACAGTTTCATCATCAATGGCACGCCTGGGAACAAGGCGGTTTGTTAAGCACCATCAATCAAAACATCGCCGCTACCCAGCCTACGTTAGTCTCGACTGAGGTTAAATCCTTGATCGTCGATATTCAAAAACTTTCAAAATCAACCGATGGTTATTTTAATCCTGCCATGGGTAAGCTCATTGATGGCTGGGGATTTCACAAGCATATTATCGAGTCAAATCCCCCACCACAAGTGGTCATTCAGAACCATTTGACCCAAAACCCTTCAATGGCGGATATTGTTTGGCAAGGACATCTTTTGAGCAGTACTAACCCCTATGTGCAGTTTGATTTTGGCGGCGTTGCCAAAGGCTATGCCGCTGATTTAATTAGCCAAATTTTGAATCAATATCAAGTGACTTCCGCCATCATCAACTTGGGTGGTGACATTAAGGTGTTGGGACAAAATGGTGCGGACAATTGGCAAATTGGCATCAGAAACCCCAAAAAAGAAGGCCAATCCCTTTTAAATTTTGAACTATGCTCTGATGAAAGCGCGTTCACCTCTGGCACCTATGAACGTTTTTACCAATTCAAAGGGCAACATTATCATCACATCATCAATCCTAAAACTGGCTACCCCAGCAATGAGTTGATTTCTGCTACGGTGGTTGACAACAGCGCACTGCGTGCTGATGTAGCAGCTACAGCACTAATCGCTGCAGGGGCTCAGTGGCACAAAGTCATAGAAAGAATGCACATTCAATCCTATGTGGTGATCGATCAAAACCTTCAGATCATAAAATCAGATCACTGGGATCGTAGATCATGTGGAAGCTGATGCGACAATTCAATCTTGTTGATTCTTGACTATCAAAAGAACGAAAATACCGCTCTTGCAGTGGGTTTATCTAGTATCTTACGTTCAATATAGAAACAACGATTTTATAAACAATTTACAATCCAAAGACATTATGTTTAATCCCATAAAAATTCTTCTCATAGGCATCGCTCTGCTTTCACTTATCTCTTGTGGTTCCAACGTCAAACCGACTAATAACAGTAGCAATGATGTACGAACTCAAGGATCATTTGAGGGTATCCCTGTTAGATTCATAAGATTATCACCCAGATAAATCCAATCACAAGCGCTTAAGCAGTCAGCATGGCTGTTAAGAAATGGGTTCAAGTGCGTCCATTTTCTTTTATACTACGCTTTTAATATTCACACGAGGTGATTATGCAAGCTGTCTATATTGTCGCTGCCAAACGTACAGCCATTGGCACATTTAATGGTGCCCTGTCCAAACAAGAAGCGCCCAAACTCGGTGCTGCGACGATTGAGGCGGTATTGGCTGACGCGCAGTTAGAGGGACAACACATTGATGAAGTCATCATGGGGCAAGTTCTTACAGCTGGCAGTGGTCAAAATCCAGCCAGACAAGCAGCGCACTTGTCGGGTATCCCCGTATCAGTCCCCAGTTTTACCCTCAACAAGGTTTGTGGCTCTGGCATGAAAGCCATAGCCTTAGCCGCTCAGAACATTCGATTAGGGGATTCTGAGTTAATGATTGCAGGCGGACAAGAAAATATGTCATTGGCCCCCCATCTGCTGATGAACGGGCGCAGTGGGCAAAAATTAGGGCAATGGCCACTGCAAGACAGTGTCCTGACAGATGGACTAAGTTGTGCCTTATCCAATGGCATCCACATGGGCATTACCGCTGAAAATTTGGCCAAAAAATATCAAATCTCGCGTGAAGATCAGGATGCATTTGCTCTATGTTCTCAACAAAAAGCACAAGCCGCAATTCAGTCAGACGCCTTTAAAGCCGAAATTGTTGGTCTTCAATTGCACGATCGCAAAAACCAAGTTGCCATGTTTGACACAGATGAACACCCCCGCCTCACGTCCATAGAAAAGTTAAGCCAATTAAAGCCCGCTTTTGACCCGACGGGCACTGTGACTGCGGGCAATGCCTCGGGCATCAATGATGGCGCAGCGGTTGTCCTCTTGGCTTCTAAATCTGCTGTAGAAAAATATGATTTGCCTGTGCTTGCCAAGATTATTGGATTTTCGGCGGCCGCCATTGATCCGACCATAATGGGCATTGGACCTGTCGCCGCCACCCAAAAATTGTTCGATCAAATTGGCTGGCAGCTGAGTGACGTCGATTTGATTGAGTCAAATGAAGCATTTGCCGCACAAAGCCTCAGTGTCATTAAATTATTGGAGTTGGATCCAGTAAAAGTAAACATCCACGGTGGTGCCATTGCTTTGGGTCATCCCATAGGGGCTTCGGGCGCTCGTATAGTCGTCACCCTACTACACGCCTTGTTGCAGCACAAATTAAAACGAGGGCTAGCTACCATGTGCATTGGTGGTGGACAAGGCGTTGCCCTAGCGATTGAGACTTGCTCAACATCTTGATTACCACAACATCGTTGATGCCTGCTTGAGCCAATTATAGAAACCCCTGCATTGATATAGCCGTTAAATCAGCCTTTGAAAGGCAATTTTAAGCGCATTAATGCAATAAATGGTTGCAATACAATGGGGTGTCTTGGATAATACCAGCCTCTCAAAACAGCAGAATTGTTATACACCTTTTATCATTGTAGAAAGTATGTCAAAAATTTGTCAAATTACTGGAAAGCGTCCCATGACCGGCAATAATGTCTCGCACTCCAAACGTCGGACCAAGCGTCGCTTTATGCCAAATTTACAGTCCCATCGCTTTTGGGTTGAAAGTGAAAATCGTTGGATTAAACTTAAAATATCAACCAAAGGGATGCGCATCATTGATAAAAATGGCATCGACTCCGTACTCGCTGATTTGCGTAAAAAAGGCGTAAAAATTTAAAGGTTTATTATGCGTGAAAAAATCAAATTAGAATCAACAGAAGGCACAGGCCATTTCTATACAACCGTTAAAAACAAACGAAACTCGCCTGATAAGATGCAAATTAAGAAGTACGATCCCGTCGTTCGCAAGCATGTGATGTATAAGGAAACTAAGTTAAAATCTTAATTTTCTCTTTTTCTTGGGCGCTTAATGCCTGAACTGCCAGAAGTTGAAACCACTTTAAGGGGCATAGCACCTTTCATTAAAGGCAAACGACTAAAAGATTGCGTGATTCGCAATCCAAACCTGCGTTGGCCTGTTCCCGAAAATCTACCCAAAACACTCATCGGCCAGAAGCTAACTGACATTCAACGCCGAGGGAAATTTCTCATCTGTCGTTTTGAAAGCGACGTTTGTCTCATTCATTTGGGCATGTCTGGTCACCTAAGCCTCAACCAAAAGCCAGATTGTTGGCATAAACACGATCATTGGCAGTGGGATTTTGGTACATACCGCCTTAAGTACAATGACCCTAGACGGTTTGGCTGCCTTGTATGGTCACAGAGTCATCAATCCTTTATAGATCAACTGGGTCCCGAACCCTTATCAGAGCAATTCAATTCTGAATTTCTCTATAAGCGATTGCGCACCATGCAACAATCGATCAAACTTGCCATTATGCGTCAAGACATTGTCGTCGGCGTGGGCAATATTTATGCCAATGAGAGTTTATTCAAATCGGGCATCCATCCCCAAACCCACAGCCATTTATTAACCCGAAAAAAATGCACACTGTTGGTTGAAGCCATCAAACAAACGTTGAATGATGCCATTCAACAAGGCGGGACGAGCCTGCGTGATTTTGTTGACCCTCAAGGTCAGTTGGGCTATTTTGGTCACACTTTATTCGTTTATAACCGCGCGGACCAACCTTGCACCATCTGTCAATGTCCAATCAAGAAGATCATCATGGCGCAAAGGGCCACTTATTATTGTTCTAAGTGCCAAAAACTCAAGCGGCAACCCACCGTTTGATCACCATTTCTGTGGGATATTCTGATGCTAATAGTCAATTCAGTGTAGAATTTTGCCATCATGACTGATAAACAATCCTTGCCTAAAATTGATGAGACTGACAAGCAAATATTGAAGTTATTGCAGCACGATGCCTCACAATCGATAGAAGCCATTGCCAAAACACTCAATCTTTCCACAGCGCCAGTCTGGCGACGCATCAACGTCCTAAAGCAACAAGGATTGATTAAACAAGTGGTCAGTTTGCTTGAGTTTGATATGTTAAATCTTGACGTTGAGGTGTTTATTCAAATAGAAATCACCGATCATCACGTTCAACTGGCTCAACAGTTTATCGATAGCACAACAAAACAAGCGAATGTTATTGGTTTCTATCGCACCATGGGTGCCACAGATTATTTGGTACATGCCGTCTTTCAAAACATGAGCGAATACGACAGTTTTTATCAACTACTGGCCACTTCTCCCATAGTGCAAAAAGTGACAGCCACACTGGTATTAGACCGCATCAAAAACCAAACCGCCTTACCCATCAATCAACTATAGGCGTTGGCTAAACATGGGTGGCAAAAGCCTATAGCCCGCGTTTAGCCAAATAATGTTGATGATAATCTTCGGCCACCCAAAAATCAGACATGGCCGTCATTTCAGTCACAATAGGGTTACGCCACTGACCTGAACGATTCCATTTTTCAATTGAAGCCATTGCCAAGTTTTTTTGATCTTCGCTGTAATAATAAATGGCTGAACGATATTGTGAGCCGTAGTCTGGTCCCTGGCGATTGGGTGTTGTTGGATCGTGCATTTGCCAAAATGCCTCCAATAAGTCGTCAAAACTGACCTTCATTTCATCGTATTGCACCTCACACACCTCTGCGTGATTGGTGGTGCCTGTGCAGACTTCTTTATAGGTTGGATGCGATTTGTGCCCACCACTGTAGCCCACTCTGGTATCAACCACACCTGCTATGCGATGAAATTTTTGTTGAATGCCCCAGAAGCACCCTGCTCCAAAACACGCTGTTTTAATTTGATCTGTCATCAATAATCTCTCTTTTTTGCATTTGAATCTTCACCCAGCTTGTATATGATAGGGTGACCCCGCTTTTTTGTCTATCATTTTTTAAATTATAAAACCTAGATAAGTCCTTATGGTTTTAAAATCATAGGGTAGAATGACAAAATCAATAAAAAACCCGAATAAAGCATGATGAAAAAAGATTTATTAGACAAACAAGCCCTTGAATATCATCGCTCCAACCCGCCAGGAAAATTAGCGATACAAGCAACCAAGCCGTTAAATACCCAGCATGATTTATCATTGGCTTATTCCCCTGGTGTGGCTGCCCCGTGTGAATTAATCAAACAAGACAATGCCTATGCTCGTGAATTTACTGGGCGTAACAATCTGGTCGGGGTTGTCACCAACGGGTCTTCTGTGCTCGGCTTAGGCAATATCGGCCCACTCGCCTCCAAGCCCGTAATGGAAGGCAAAGCCGTGTTATTTAAACGATTTAGTAACATCAATGTTTTTGACATCGAGATTGATGAAACCGATGTGGACAAATTTTGTGACATTGTGGCGTCACTTGAGCCAACCTTTGGTGGCATTAACTTAGAAGACATTAAGGCGCCAGAGTGCTTTGAAATTGAACGTATTTTGAACGAAAGGATGAACATTCCTGTGTTTCATGATGACCAACATGGAACTGCCATTACCGCTTCAGCAGCGCTGATCAATGCCTTGTATTTGACAGAGAAAAAAATCGAAGACATAAACATTGTTTGTAATGGCGCCGGTTCCGCTGGACTCGCCTGTTTAGACATGTTTGTATGCTTGGGCGCACAGAAAAAGAACATCACGCTGTGCGACTCTAAAGGGGTCATTTACAAAGGGCGCACTGAGGGTATGAACCCCTACAAAGAAGCCTATGCACAAGCACATAAAACCAGAACCTTAGAAGAAGCGTTTGTTGATGCCGATGTGTTTCTTGGGGTTTCTCGACCCAATTTGGTTACCAAAAAAATGATGTTGTCAATGGCCAAACAACCCATCATATTCGCCATGGCCAATCCTGAACCTGAAATTTTGCCCGAAGAAGCAAAAGCCATTCGCCCCGACGCCATTTGTGCAACGGGTCGATCAGATTATCCCAATCAAGTGAATAACGTGCTTTGCTTCCCTTTCTTGTTTAGGGGCGCATTAGACGTGGGTGCCATTGCCATCAATCAAGAAATGAAAATCGCCTGTGTACATGCCATTGCCAATTTGGCCAAAAGAGAGACTGACGATTCGGTACAAAAAGCCTATGCGGGTGAAGATTTACGCTTTGGCGCAGAAATGCTCATTCCCAAACCGTTCGACCCCCGATTGATGACTTCGATTCCACCAGCCATTGCAGAGAGTGCTATGAAGAGTGGCGTTGCAACACGTCCCATATCGGATATGAACGCGTACCGACACCAATTAGAGAGTATGGTGCACCGTTCGACTGGCGTCATGCAACCCATATTCGCAGCGGCACACAATGAACCCAAACGCGTTGCCTTTGCCGATGCTGAAGATTACCGTGTGCTATCTGCCGTTCAAATGGCTGTGGATGAAGGCTTTGTCAAACCCATTTTAGTTGGACGGCGTCGTGTTTTAGAAATCTTCAGCAAACGCGCAAATTTACGATTGGATTTGCAAAACGATGTTGAAATTGTCGATCCTGAAGACGATCCACGGTTTCGTGAATACCATAGTCTATACCATCATTTGATGGCTCGTAAAGGCATCAGCATCAACCAAAGTAAACTCATTGTGCGCACCGATACCACGGTCATCTCAGCATTGATGCTAAAACGCTTAGAATGCGATGCCGTTATTTGTGGATTAAGTGGCACAGTACGTGACAATCTGAGACACATTAAAAACCTCATTGGCACCCAAGACGATATAAAAAATGTCGTTGGAGTACACGGTGTGCTTATTAATGGTCGTTCAGTATTTTTGGCCGATACGGTTTATTACGACAACCCTACGGCTGAAGAGCTCGTAGAAATCATTAAAATGTCTGCCCAAGTCGTGAAATGTTTTGGGCTTGAACCGAGAATAGCGCTGCTTTCTCATTCAAATTTTGGCAGTTCCTACTTACCCTGCGCACGCAAGATGAACAAAGCGCTTAAACTCGCCATGGCACAAATGCCTGATTATAAGATTGATGGTGAAATGCAAGCCGATGCCGCCTTAGATGAATACGCTCGCAGAAATTTCATTAATGATGTGAAGTTTGAAGGCGCAGCCAATTTATTGATTATGCCCAACATTGATGCTTCGAGTATTGCTTACCGTTTACTCAAAAGCGCGTCCGAAGGTTTTACCATTGGACCCATACTGACTGGCACAGCCCAACCCATTCATTTGATGAATAGCACCACCAGTGTTCGTAGTATTTATAATATGATTGCTTATGCGGTTGCAGAAGCACAAAAAACCACACACTTACCGTTTTAAATCTAAGATTAAACTCCTAAGCAACGTATTTGACAGACGTTGGGTATTTAAGTCAGATTGTTTTAGCGACTTTCTTGTTCGCTTTCTTCTGAGGTAGCTTCTTCAGCAGCAACTTCTTCAGCAACCACTTCTTCAGCAACCACTTCTTCAGCAGCAGCTTCTTCAGCAACCACTTCTTCAGTGGCAACTGCTTCAGCAACAGTGGCTTCTACAGCAACAGTTTCTGCAACCTTTTTAGATTTTGATTCAGGTTTGACCGTTTCCGTTGGTTTTTTCGTTATTTTTTCTAAACGTGCAGGTAAGTCTTGATGATCATTACGAGCGGATAATTTATACAACGACGCAACTCTGTCCGATGGCTGTGCGCCCTGCGATACCCAATGTTGATAACGACTGGCATTTAAGCTAAGCGATATTTCCTGCCCTCTTGCAATGACGTTATAAAAACCCAATTTTTCAATGAATTTACCATCTCTGCTTCTACGCTTATCTGCAACGACAATTGTATAAAAAGGACGCTTTTTAGCACCGCCCCTTGCCAAACGAATAACTACCATTCAAACTCCGATTATTTAGTGATCTCTTAAGGTGCAAAGAACACCCCAGATTAGAGGGATGGCATTATACCCAAAAGCGGGACAATGAACCGTTATTCTGTACTAAGAAAGCACAATTATTCGTATAAATAATTGTCAAACACGACAATTGCCTCATAAATCCCCTTTTCTGATATAGTATAGCGTCAAACAACTGTATAAAACCTAATGGAGGTTCCTATGACAATCTTATGGATTATTGTTGCCATTTTTGGGATTGGTTTAATTTATTTAGCGAGCAAACCCGGCAAATTTAATGTTTCTGAAAGCATCACTGTTAAAGCACCTGTTGGCGATGTGTTTAACAAAATATTGGATTTAAAAACCTGGGCGAATTGGAGTCCATGGGTGATGCACGAACCCGATGTGAAGTTGAATTTCAGCGACGACATCGATCAAGAAGGTGGCCACTACAGCTGGGATGGCGCACACATTGGCAGCGGCAAGCTCATGCACGTTAAACTTGAAACCAATGCCCGCATCCTCCAAAAAATCACCTTTTTAAAACCTTTTAAAAATACCGCCGATATTGAGTGGTCATTTGCTGAAGAAACAGAGGGGACTAAACTGACTTGGCAAATGCATGGTTCAATGCCCTTTTTCTTTCGCTGGATGGTGCCTATGATGATTCGGATGATCAGCAGTGACTACAAGGTTGGTTTGCGCTTATTAAATCAATTACTAGACCCATCGGCGCCCAAATTTCAAGTGCAATTTGACGGGGCGGTTGATCGAGAAGCATTATCAGGCATCAGTCAGCATTTCCAAGGGTCGTTTGAGCAGTTACCGCAAGCGATGGAAAAATCCTTCACCCATTTATTGGGCAAGGTTGAATCAGAAAATTTGAAAATATCATCACATTTTTTTGCTGCTTATTCCAAAACCGATATCAAAAAGATGACTACCCAGTGTGATATGGTCGTCCCCATTGAATCCTTGGATGAGATCGATGCCGAGAAATACACGGCGCCGGCAGGAAAATACTTTAAGATTACCTACAACGGACGCTATGATTATTTGGAACAAGTTTGGTTCAGCGCTGCTTCACACTTAAGAATGCACAAAATTAAATGGGATACCAACAGACCTTCTTTGGAAATTTATATAGCCGATCCCAGGAATGCAGAGCCCGATCAGCTGGTTACAGAATTATATTTGCCCATACGTTAGAGGTGGCGCATCGATGCAAAGCGCAATAGTCACGAGGCGCTTTCGTTGATCACATCTTCTAATAGCGACTCTGTGACAGGTCCTGCCCGCTGATAAACTAATTGACCCTTTGGGTCTAATACGTAGGTGCTGGGCAATCCAACCAATTGGCCAAAGGGCGTTTTTCCTTCAAGGTTATTGGCAAAAGCCAGAGGAAAGTTGATGAAATAATTATCGGCAAAGGCTTCAATCTTTGTCACATTGGGCTCTTCATAATTTATACCAAGCACCACCGCTTTTACTTTGCTCTGAGCATCATCTTGGTGTTTATCATGAAAAGTTTGTAGCTCTGGCATCTCAGCAACACAGGGCGGACACCATGTTGCCCAGTAATTTATGACCACCCACTGACCTCTATACGCCTCTAAATCAATGGTTTGACCATCAATGCCTTGCCATTGAGCATTCACTGGATTTGACTGAGAGCAGGCGTTGCCAACGACGGCCAGCAACACAACGCAGAATAGCTTTGCTGATGTCAGCCCACGCTTTGCCATGAGTTTGTACATGTATGATTCTCCTTTATGATTTCATCAATCCAACATTTAAATATCCGACGGCATCCAAAAACAACAAGAATAATGGGCTATAACCGTCACCTTATTATCGCTTACAATAAACCATAATATTAAAGGTTTGCTTAGGGTCTTAAGCAGGTCTTTATACAACGAACCTCAATAGAGTCCCTTTAAATACTCATTTAAATATGAACACTTCCTGGCTGATAATTTGGAGAGCAATGAGTGGCCTTGCCATCGCTTGGGTTTTGTTGTGGTTTTTAGTGTGGCAACCCTCTACGCTCTTTAATCCATTGGCTATTTTAAGTTGGGTCATATTCCCTTGGCTGTACATTTTTTATGCAACGCGCAAAGGCCATTATAAACCCCTTTTTTTGGCGCTCATTGTAACATTATTTTTCAGTATAATAAGCATGAGCTACCTAAGTAGCCAGGACTGGTATTATGCACTTCCTTCCTTCATTTTATGGTTCTCGGCCTTTTATTGTGGATACAAGCACTTGAAAACCATCAAACAAACCCTAATTAACACAACGCAAAAAAATGACTGATCACGCCTCTTTAACGGCACTTTCTCCGCTTGATGGCCGTTACCTAAACCAAAGTTTGGTCTTACAGAAATATTTTAGCGAATACGCTTTGATCCATAATCGAGTACGCGTTGAAATTGAATGGTTGATTGCATTAGCCAACCACTCTGGCATTGCAGAAGTGCCTGAATTTAATGATGATGAGCTGGCATATTTAAAAGATATTGCCCTCAAGTTCACTGTTGATGAAGCACTCAAGGTCAAAGCGCACGAAGCCACAACCAATCACGATGTTAAAGCCGTTGAATACTACCTAAAAGATCGATTATTGGCGCATAAAACCTTGGCCAAAACTGTGGAATTTATACACTTTGGCTGCACCTCAGAAGACATTAACAACCTTGCTTATGCTTTGAGCCTAGCTGAAGTGCGCCCACTGCTTGTTGCGCATCTTACGACGTTGCAAACCTTGTTAAAGCAATTTGCCAACGAATTTTCAGCCATTCCCATGTTATCCAAAACCCATGGACAATCTGCCTCTCCAACCACAGTGGGCAAAGAGTTTGCCAATGTTCATGAACGATTAAAGCGCCAGATAAATGGTTTAGAGCAAGTGATTGTGCTTGGCAAAATGAATGGCGCCGTGGGTAATTTTAATGCCCATTTATGCGCTTACCCAGAAGTTGATTGGGATCAAATGTCCGCCTCGTTTATAGCGGGATTAGGGTTGACTGATAACCCCTACACCACCCAAATAGAACCGCATGATTATTGCGCTGAATATTTTCACGCATTGTGTCGCATCAATACAGTGCTCATCGATTTGAGTCGCGATATTTGGGGCTATATTTCTTTTGCTTATTTCCGTCAGAAAACCAAAGCTGGCGAAGTTGGGTCTTCAACCATGCCGCACAAAGTTAATCCGATTGATTTTGAAAATGCTGAGGGCAACTTGGGCATGGCCAATGCATTGCTAAGCCATTTTGCAGAAAAATTACCCATTTCGAGATTTCAACGAGATTTGTCCGATTCAACCGTACAACGAAATATTGGCATGGCAATAGGATACAGTCTAGTGGCGTGGACATCGCTCAAAAAAGGTTTGAACAAACTGCAAGTCAATCACTCGGCCTTACAAGCAGATCTTGATAATAATCCTGAAGTCTTGGCTGAAGCCGTGCAAACGGTTATGAGAAGGTACGGCATTGAAAAACCGTATGAAAAACTCAAATCATTAACGCGCGGACAACGAATTACACTGAACGATCTACATCAATTCATCCAAACCTTAGACATTCCAAACGATGCAAAACAACGTTTACTGCAATTAAAGCCTGATAACTATCTGGGTAATGCCATAAACAAATCAGATATAATTTAATCTTATTTTATCTATTTAAAAATCATCTGTTATTCAAAACTCATCTTCTATGCTAAAACATGCGCTTCTCTTGACGGTTATTATTTTTATTCAAGCTTGTTCAACAACGCCAAAATACATTGTCGATACCAAATATCTCGATAAAGCGGAATTTGACCAAGATGTGTTGGAATGCGAAGCCATTGCAGAACAAGTTGATGTGAGCGGTGAAGCAGGTGAATCTGCTTTGGAAGGTGCCGCAGTCGGAGGTGTTATCGGTGCGATTGCAGGCGGAGACACTGAAACTGCTGGTCGCGGTGCGGCGATTGGCGGTGCTTTAGGTCTATTAGGCGGCGTCGGTGAAGCCGAACAGCAGAAATATAATATCGCCAGAAAATGCCTACAAAATAGAGGCTACGAACTCCTTAATTAAAAAAGTGACCATGACGGGTCTGACTTGCTTATAGTCCCTGTGTTATTCCACCTTAATGGTGGCAAATTTTCGTTTGCCAACTTGAAATATGCCTGATTTCCCTGAATCAATTGTTTCTAATGAAGTGATTTTTTCACCTTCAAATTTAACAGCGCCTTGACCAATAAGCCTTCTTGCTTCAGAGGTTGTTGCACATAATTGTGCGGCCACCAATAAGTTGGGCAAAGGTTGGCTCGCTAAGGTAAAAACGGGCATGTCCTCTGGGGGTTTGTTGTGTCGAAATTGACCAGTAAATGCCTGCTCTGATGACACTGCCGTGGCTTCATCATAAAACCGCGCCACAATTTCTCGACCTAATAGCGCCTTTATATCCCGAGGATTTTCACCCTTGTCTATCTGGTCTTTATACGATTGAATCACCTCAGAAGATTGAAAACTGAGCAGTTCATAATAGCGCCACATCAGTTCATCGGAAACCGACATGATTTTGGCAAATATATCATTTGGCGCATCATCAATGCCTATGTAATTGTGCAAGGATTTTGACATCTTTTGCACCCCATCCAACCCTTCTAACAATGGCAAGGTCATAATCACTTGGGGGTCTTGACCCACCTGTTTTTGTAAGTCCCGACCCATCAATAAATTAAATTTTTGGTCTGTACCGCCCAACTCGACATCGGCTTGCATTTCGACAGAGTCCCAGCCCTGCACCAAAGGATATAAAAATTCATGGATGGCAATGGGTTGATTGTTTTGATAGCGTTTGGAAAAATCATCCCGCTCCAACATGCGTGCTACTGTTTCTCTCGAGGCCAAGCGTACCAAATCTGCCGCGCTTTTTTTGCCGTGCCAGCTGGCATTAAAAAGTATTTGTGTTTTTTCTGGGTCTAAGATTTTAAAAACTTGATCGGCGTAGGATTTGGCATTTTGTTCTATGTCTTCATCACTCAAAGGCGGGCGCGTTTTATTCTTGCCGCTTGGGTCTCCAATTCGACCGGTAAAGTCACCAATGAGAAACAGCACCTCGTGCCCCAAATCTTGAAATTGACGAAGTTTGTTGATGAGGACTGTGTGCCCCAAGTGTAAATCAGGGGCTGTGGGGTCAAATCCGGCTTTGATTCTTAACGGTCGGCCCAGTTTTAATTTTTCAATAAAGGCTTCGCGTGGAATGATTTCATCTGCGCCACGAAATAATAATTCAAAATCTTTCTCTATTTCACTCATGGTTTTTACGCCCTGCTTTTTCAACCAACCCAGAAACCCCTTCTCGCCTGGCCAATTCACGCAACAGATCATCGAGGGTTTTGTCGTGTGCATTCAATAAAACCAAACTGTGAAACCACAAATCTGCCACTTCATAAACCAAGTGATTCGCATCGCCAGATTGGCTTGCTTCGACACATTCACGGGCTTCCTCAATCATTTTATCATTGATTTTTGTCGGTCCTGCTTGTAACAACGAAGCCACATACGATTTTTCTGTAGCCCCTGCCTTACGGTTTTGAATGGTTTGTTGTAATGATTGAAGTATCTGATTATCCATCGCTGATTGTCCTCACTATGTTTGACTCAATGACATCCGTCTCAAAATTGGGTTCTCTACAGGTCTAACAGCAATGCCTTGTTCAGACATATACTGTTTGGCTTCACTGAGCGTGTACTCGGAAAAATGAAATATACTGGCCGCCAACACAGCGTCTGCTTTACCGATTAAAATGCCTTCGGCCAAATGCTGTAAATTGCCAACGCCACCAGAAGCTATGACCGGAATGGTTACGGCTTCGCTCACGCTTTGGCACAGCTTCAAATCGAAGCCATTTTTGGTGCCATCTTGATCCATGCTCGTTAATAGTAATTCACCGGCGCCATATTGTGCCATTTTTTCGGCCCATGCAACTGCGTCAATGCCTGTGGCTTGCCGACCGCCATGGGTATAAACTTCCCATTGGTTATCACCAACTTGTCTAGCATCAATGGCCACAACAATGCATTGAGCACCGTAGTGGTCTGCCACTTGTTTAATCATGTCCGGATTGCTAATGGCTGCAGTATTTATGCCGACCTTATCTGCCCCTGCTTGCAACATCCGCGCCACATCGCCAATGCTTTTAATACCGCCGCCCACCGTCAGAGGGATGAATACCTGCTCTGCAACTTTGGTCACCATGGCATAGGTGCTGTCTCGGCCGTCGCTCGAAGCGGTGATGTCCAAAAACACCAATTCATCGGCACCCATTCTGGCATAGCGGGCTGCAACTGAGACGGGGTCGCCAGCATCCCTTAAATTCAGGAAATTGACGCCTTTAACAACTCGGCCACCGTCCACATCCAGACAGGGTATTAAACGTTTGGTAAACATCGCTTCAATGTTGTTTCATGCGCGCATCAGCGTATTGTTGAGCCGCTTGTAAATCCAAATCACCGGTATAAATGGCACGACCAGTGATGGCGCCCTTAATACCGCTGCTGGCCACAGCGCACAATGCCTCTATGTCTTCCAGATTTTTGACACCACCAGAAGCAATCACTGGGCATTCTGACACTTGTGCGATTTTTTGAGTGGCAGTGACGTTGACGCCGCTTAACATGCCATCGCGTGAAATATCTGTGTAAACAATGCTGTCCAAAGCCAGACCGTGGCATTTTTGCGCCAAGTCTAAGGCGCTGATGCTGGCCACTTCTGCCCATCCGTCAACCGCAACCATGCCATTCTTGGCATCAATGCCAAGCATAATTTTGCCTGGGTACTGCGCACAAGCTTCAACCAGAAATTCAAAAGATTCTATGGCTTTGGTCCCCATGATGCACCAACCTATGCCCAAATCAAAATAATGCGCCAAAGTTGCCATAGAGCGAATCCCACCTCCTACTTGAATGGGCAGATTCGGCAAGGCTTGACATATGTCGGCAATCACTTCATGATTACGCGGCTGAGCGGCAAAAGCACCGTCCAAATCGACAATGTGTAAGCGCCGAGCGCCGAGTTCATTCCAATGCTTGGCGACAGAAACCGCATCTTCACCATAGACATCGGCCTTATTCATATCCCCTTGCTGTAAGCGCACACACTGTCCGGCTTTCAAATCAATGGCTGGAATAATAATCATGGCTTATACAGATTGGCAAAAATTGGTCAGTAAACGTAGCCCCGACTCGCCGCTTTTTTCAGGATGTGCTTGAATGGCAAACAGTTGATTTTTGGCAACCGCACTGCAAAACGATTCGCCGTATTCACTGAGGGCAACCACTTCATCGGCTCGACTGGGTTGAACATAGTAACTGTGTACAAAGTAAAAAAATGCCGCTTTTAAACCATGCAACAAAGGATGATCCCATTGGGCATGAAGACGATTCCAACCAATTTGAGGAATCTTTAAATCTTTGGATTCAAAGCGTTTGACCCGACCTTCAATGATGCCCAAACCTTCAACCCCGCCATCTTCTTCGCTATAATCCATTAAGACTTGCAAACCCATACAAATGCCCAAAAATGGTTTCTCATTGATGGCTTTTTGAATCAAGTTGTCTAACTCATACTTCTGCAAAGCAAGCATACATTGTCTGGCAGCACCCTGCCCAGGGAATACAATTGCGTCGGCTTGTTCAATCACATCAGCATCTCGACTCACAATAACCCTATGTGGACAAACATGACGAACCGCCCGTTCTACTGAATATAAGTTGCCCGAGTCATAATCTATAATGACTACAGATTTCACAAACAACCTTTGGTTGACGGTATTTTTCCTTTGTTTTGAGTGTCGTGTGCGACGGCCATGCGGATGGCACGACCCAAGGCTTTAAACAAGGTTTCAGCAATATGATGCGCGTTCGAACCAGAAAGCGTTGTTGCATGTAGTGTTACTTTTGCATGGCTGGCAAACGCCTGAAAAAATTCTTCGACTAATTGAGCATCGAATTGCCCAATTTTTCCCACAGTAAAAGTGCTGTTAAAAACCAACAGAGGCCGACCAGAAAAATCAATGACCACACGTGACAATGCTTCGTCCAAAGGCACATAAGCATGGCCATAGCGGTTAATGCCCGCTTTGTCGCCTAAGGCTTGTTGAAAGGCCATTCCTAAGGCAATACCAACATCTTCAACCGTGTGGTGATCATCGATGTGCCGATCGCCTTGGCATTCAATGTCTAAGTCTAACATGCCGTGCCGGCAAACTTGATCTAACATGTGATCAAAGAAACCAACGCCTGTTGAAATTTTGGATTGTCCAGTGCCATCTAATTGAACAATCAAGTGTATGTTCGTTTCGGCGGTTTGACGCTCTATAGTAGTTTTACGCATAATTTTTACTGAGTGTGATGTGACGTTTATCAAATGACGAAGAGATCGAGCTCCCACGAAAATCGTAAACCTCAATGATCAAAATATAAAGTGCCTATTTTACCGAATTCAGCTCAAAACTATCACAAGGATATCGTCATCCTTGCTATGAGCTGATTAAAATGTCTTCATCATCTATTTGATCTGCTGATTCACCAGCATTTGTTCTGGAAATATGACTTTCTTTGACCAAGATTTGGTGACCGATTCTTTTAAGCGTTTTCCAAGCAGAGGTTTCAATGCTAAGCCCATGGCTTAGGCTATGAACGAGGGTTTGTTGATGCTGCTGATGATTCTGTTGTTGTTCAATATTTTCAACGCCAAGACTGTCATCCTTGGTGGCGATTTTAATGAAACTCGTTGCAGAAGGTTGAGGCGGCACAGTGTATGACCATTCTGGATGGGCATATTGGGGGTTCAATAGGGCAACCATCACCCGTCCAGTACGTGCATCAATGGTTTCAAAATGCACTGGTCTTACGGCTTTTTTTAACAACTCTGGCAACAACAAAATCCCGTCATCAACCCGATCAAGCACCACAGTGCCCTCTGGTTCATCTTCTAAATGTTCAGTGATCATCCCACTACAAACCGCCAAATGATGAAGACAGGTTGAATGATTAAAATCCAATACCAAGTGATTAGAATTTGATTGCGATAAAGTCAACGAATTCTGCCAATTTTGACTAGGGTGGCAGTTGTCAATAAAATGATGCAATGCTTGAAAACCGATGGATTCCAACATTGTAATCGACTGGGCAATGGATTCACAAACCCCCATGGGCAAACCGAGTCCCTCAGAAGCCTTGTACAGCTTCATCTCCAACTCATTTAAGGAAATTGTTGTCCTCATTGACAATGCCAAATGAAATATTTAATCATTGTATAAAAACCAATCATCTGGCGGTGCTAAGTAACCTTGATCATTCAGCAAGGGGGCGCCCTGAAACAAGGTAATACGCAACCATTTATCTGATTTTGGGTCAAATTTGCCCGCACCAAAAAAAGAAAGTTTTAAGCGCAAAATATCAATGGGATAGAAATTTTTGTCTAAGACGTTGCTGCGGATTTCGCCGTAGGGATTTTGTGCATATTGCCACACCCTTCTAACAATACCGCTGTATTGGGGTTGATCAAATAAAAATCGACTGACCCGCATGTTGAGATCAGATGATTGTGCTTTTACTAAGGCTTCATAGAGCTGATTAACGGCTCTGCCTATGTCTATTTTCATCTCTTGATTCGGCTGTGGTTTTTCAACAAACCGATCGCCTAAACGGGGTTCCTCTTTATCTTCGGCGACGTACCAATATTTAAAAATGGTATTTTCATCAGTCAGGTCCAAGCGAATGGCCCAGTGATAATTCTGTTCAATTTCACTGATCAGATCGCTGATGGTCGCGTGGCTGTGTCCATCGAGTTTGAGCTTTACCGGCTGGAAATTGGCATATTTGTCAGCAATGTCTGGTGTGACCTCTAACAAGACATTCAGGAGCAATTCTTTGACTTCTTGACAGAACGCTTGGGTATTGATCTCCTGCCACAGAGGCATCCAACTCTGCGCTTGGAGCACCGATGTTAAAGACATTTGTTTGATTTTGTCCAAATCGAGCAGCAATTGTTTATTTTTAGCCGTTTGCATGGGGTCTGGTACGCTTATGGCCCCAAAATACTGCTGCGCTCTGTCAAAGTAGTGCTGCACGGTATTTATGGTGTCTTTGGTGGGCTTCGATTGATGAATCACTTCAAACAATGCTTGCTCGCGTTGACTCACCCACGAATGAATGATTTGCGGGTGTTTGATGAGATATGGCCCCATACCCAAACCTGTAGAATTGCCTACGCCAATGGAACGTTTGATCGAGTCGGACAGTGGCACAGCATTTTGACCGCCTCGCTTAGTGGCCATGTGATCCACCCATTCAAATGAAAACCAACGAACCATATAAACCATCAACATTTGCACACGAAATTGATCGGACAAAGCCGTCCCTTGCAAACGTTGATAATCTGCCATACCGAACTTTCCATTGCCATAGACCGCCGTTGTTCGGACAAAATAACTGCATTTGCGAATTTCATCCATTTCTGGCTGATCGCCTCGACTCAAGCAATCAATCACATAAGAAAATAGACGCATGCTTTTATTGGCGCGCGACAGACAAATCACATTCGGGTTATAGCGCCCTTTTTCCTGCTTTGGGACATTTTTGGACAGCATTTCGATGTTGTGTTGATCAATTTCACCCAACCAAATACAGCATGTCACATCCCACTTTTCCGCAATCACACGATCATTGCGTTCTTCATCTTCAATGAATTGAGCGAAAAATACCGCATGGCAAATCAAGCCCGCCAACTCAATGCGATAAACAGCCGTACCATAGCCATCATCATCAAGATCAAATCTGGCACGTTTTATTAACCAAGACTGATTCAGCATGGTTCGGACCAAGCTGCGCGAAAAACTGAGGTAAGAACTATGAAATGCGCCCAACTTTGGCGCGCTCATAATTTCTTCTGGACAACGCAGATGATTCATGATTGCAACCTCATAGTTAGGACTGTCATTAGAACGTCAGCCGTTAAGCCCACTCTGAGGAGTCAATGATTGTGCAAAATACCGCATCCAGTTTCCACCCATGATTTTGGCGGAGTCTTCTGCCCCAATACCATGATCAACCATGGCCGATTGCAAATGCGCAAAATCAGCCACTCTGCTAAACCATTTAGGCGGCGCTGGCCAGCCACTCTGATCTTTTGAACCTTCACCGTAGTCCATCTCTTTGGTCCAGTGGCCATTCCGCATATACTCAACAACCGCAACTTCTCTGCCTTGACAAATATCTGTGCCAATGGCGATGGTGTCAACACCGATTAAATCGATCAATCTTTTGATCTCATCCATGAGGTCACTGAGTTGACAATCTGAGGTGTTTTTTAGATGGAATGGATAAAAACTGAGACCGAAGATGCCGCCAGATTCTGCTAACAACTTCAACACATCATCGCCCTTATTTCTTAGAGCTGGTTGGAAATGCAAACTTTGTGCGTGACTAATGGTAATAGGTCTTTGTGAGGCTTCAATCGCCTCAATGGTCGCTTGTCTTGAGCTGTGAGACATATCGATGATCATACCCACACGATTCATTTCCTTGACCGCTGCGCGCCCGAACCGACTGAGACCTATGTCGGCTTGTTCATAGCAACCGCCGCACAAATGCGACTGGTTATTGTAAGACAATTGCATCACACCAACGTTCAAGCGGCGATATAACTCAATCATATCGATGTTATTTTCAATCGATGAACAGTTTTGAAAACCAAATACAACCCCTATCCGAGCATCATCCAACTTTGGCTCAAAACCATCCACAGACGTTGCAGGATATAACAAATCTGCATGGGCATCAAATAAGCGAAACCAATCACCCAACAGCGTCATAGTTTCATGAATATTTTCCCAAAATACCACAGTGACGTGGATGATGTCTAAACCCGCATCGCGCGCTTCTTCAAAATAAGCTCGAGTGGGTAATGCATACTGCAACCCATCAACATAGACCGACTGTTTCTTTACCATAGTATTCTCAATATAATAATTTTGTAACGATCATGAAATCACAGATAGATGGAGTGCCCTTCAATGACAGCCCAATAAAACCGTTAAATTTTAATTCCATTTGCTCTTCATTATCCATGATATTTTTTTAACAGATTTGAGTTTATGTCCTGAACCGATCAATTCCCCCAAAATGCGTACCGCTTTAGCTTTGCTCTTGCTCAGCGAAGAACAATGGCAGGGCTTTCACTACTGCTTTACAGAGGGCCTTTTAAGGCCAAAGCCACATCTTGCCAGCTGTTTACTCGGTAATCCATATCATCTTTGTGCGGATCATATTCTCTTGCATGGTCCATGGCGGACTTCATACTAATCACATCATTAGGTTGATAATAAAAAGTGTTATTTCTATGGGTCTTTAGAAACTCTGGCGTGATAATTGGAATCCGACAATAACAAAATTGCATCACTTTAAGCGTGTCCGTGAAGGTCTCAGCGCCCTGAGACCATGCTCGACAATTGAGCCCTGCGTCTGCATGTTGAACGTAAGGAATGGTGGTTTCAAAAGGCACCTCACCATACATGGTCACATTTTCTTTGTCGATCATGTCTATGGGGCCGAGGTAATGGAAATGCCAATCAGGACATTGATCTGGGGCTTGGCGCAGAAAATCATAATCAATGTCACCCACGCCCACAAAAACGGCATTTTTTTGTTTTGACTTGGGATAAGGGGATGGATTTTTTTGATCAAACAAAGCCTTCTCAATACCATGATAATCGAGTGAAACCGAAGCTTCAGTGTTTAGAGCTTGTAATTTCTTTTGTAGCGCCGCATTGGTGCAACTGACAAAATCAAAATCTTGCATGTGATCCTGTTGAAATGCTTTAGTATCGGAATGTACCCTAAGCACATCCAAATCATCTGAAACGCGATAAACATAGCGTGCGCTTTGATTCACTTGTTTAAACTGAGGCATGAGTTCCAATGATGGCGTGCTTTCAAAAATAATCAAATCGGCTGATTTTACAAAGTCCGTGCTTTCACCCAATATCAATTGCTGAGTACGCATCACTGGGGCAAATAACAATCGCGTTAGTTGCCCCAACCATTTTTGCTTGAACGCTTTGGTTAGATCAACTTTGTGCCATTGGGTATAGTGCACATACGAAAAAAAATTGGGTTTTTTTTCGATCAATTGATGCTTTTCATCTAACAACCCATACTGTAGTCGGTTGTCTTTGTTAAGACGAGAAATTAGGCTGACTGGCGATGTGAAAAATAATACTTGCCAGCCCATTTGATGAAAAGCGTTGGCCACCCAAAAAAAACCAGTACGTCTTTTTTGATCAAAATAATGGGGCGTGATCAGTACAACCTTTTTCATGACGAACCCTTCATCTTCTAACAGCTTTTGCTAAGGCGCGCAAAAATTTTGAAGCCTGAGGGTATTTGTGAACATCAGTGACCATGCCTTCAGGATTAAAGGCAAATTTTTTGGCCGTTTCAGGGGGATAGAAATATTTATCTTGGCAAGCTTTTACATAAAATTCTTCAAAACTGTCGGCCATTTTAGCCACCGTTAGAGTTGATTGGTAAGCGTGTTTTGACATCTCTATGCGTTCTTCTTCGCTTTTTGAAAAATGCTGTTTTAACTGACTTAATGCCTCAGAATAAGTTGAAGCCACATAACCATTTTCACCATCTGTGATGAATTCAGCCATAAAACCATTGGGTGAAACAATGGCAGGTGTGCCACTCGCCATGGATTCGTGTATTGCATTGGCACAAGGTTCTATCCAATTTACAATGTAAAAAAGGAGCGCTGATTCTCTGAGCAATTTCGCTTTAATCTCGCCGTCAATCATTCCGCAAGGATGTACGAATTTATTAAACTTTTGTGGGCTTAATAAAATATCAGGCGTCCAAGCTTTTGGCGATTTGAGCAGGTCACCCCCTGCGAGTTTAAGCGTGATTTGCCCATCGATTGCCAGACTGATGGCCGATGAAGCATTTTTCGCCCACCAGTTCAGTAGCGCCAAATAAAGCATTTGTGGTTTTTTGTCTTCCGAATACTGATAAGCGGTTCGGTCCACCCCCCCATAAACATACATGCTTTGTTGCGCACCGTGGGCTTTTGCATGGAGACTGCTAACAAACAAGGTGTTTGGACAATATTCTACGCCTGCTTTACCATTACAACCTTCGGTGAATAAATACGGCTTGGTCGGTAATTTCGCCGTTGCTGAAAGATGGTTGGGGTGGCGAAAAAAATGAACCACATCAATGAAATCTGGAATGACGTCATCAATACTTTCATGGGATTCTGGCGGGCGAATCCATTTGATTTTTGGATTTTCTTTAAAAATGAGACTATCACGATGAACCATCAAAAAAACATCATGGTCACGAGATGACAGTTCATTGGCCAACCAATACATTTTTCTTTGCGTGCCGCCATAGCCATTAGGTGGCACAAAGGTATCTTTATAAATTAAAAGTATTTTCATGCGACTTGTTTGATTTTTGATGGATCGATTTTCGATAAATCCACCCATGAGCCCATTTGTTGATCCCATTTAAAAGGTGTAATAATATCGAAGCCACCGCCTTGATAAAAGGTTAACTCACCAAAATAAATGCGATTCTCAATCGAGTACAGATCAACGCGTACATATACGAAAGGCGCTGAGAGTTTCCTCGCAATCTCTAACAGGGCATCTAAATTTTGGGGTTTTTCTTTTGACTCAGTTGAATTGATTGAATCACCGTATTGTGTTCTTTTGGCCTTTGAGGCCCACACTACAGGCAGGTGGTTCCAATCACAATCATATATATCACGTTTGCTGTCACCTTCTCTATCAGAAGTGACATAAATAATTTTTGGTTCACCGTGAAAACAATGGAACTTGTAATCATTAGGTAATGTCCCATTTTTATTCAACAGCAATTTTTCAACCACTATGCCCGGTTTAAGGTTTTTATAAGGCCATTCCTTGGTTTTAGTATAATAATTACGATTAAGCCACTTTTGCATTTCTTTATATTTTTCCAACCAATTGACGGTCAATTTATCCCTGACAATAAAATAAGAGCCACTGTCATGACTGGCTTTTATGATGACGGGCGCCTCTGGCAAACACGCCTGATTGATGGAATGAGGGTTGTCTGTGTAATGCAATAATTCAATTAAATATGAATCCCCAATCGTTTTACTAACATAAGATCTGGCTTCATACTTATCCGCACAAATCGCATACAAAGGATCACGCACATGGATCTTCATCCATTGAATTTTTTCATTTAACGTCCCAACTTTTTTAAAGTTTAAAGCATAACCGTGTGCTCTTTTAAATTGAAGGTTTATCAGCACCTTTGTAGGCAGGCAATGGAATAGGAAAAAAAAATACAGGGCTTTAAAAGGCGCGCCAATCGTTTGGAGTATGGGATGAGCATAATATATTTTTTTCAAAATAAAATGAACTTGCATACTTACCACCAGATCGGTTGATGCTTGTCTATCCAAGCGGGCAATGATTTATGACTTTTTTTGTTCAAAACAACAAACGTCTGATCGGCTAAATTGAACAGAGGCAGGTCACTGACACTGTCTGAGTAAACGACTATTTGAGATCGATCATAGGATTCAATGTCTATTGTTTTTTGTAAGAAGGTGATTTTTTCTTCACCAATACAATCTACTGTTTCAAATGCACCCTGACATATATCCTTTTTATAGGCTAAGTTTGTACAGACCAATTCAATATCAAATTGATTAGTGAAAAATTGTAAATAATCATAATACCCTGCTGAAACTATGATGACCCGATCGGCTTTTGCTAAATGTTCTTTAAGGTAAACCATCGTATCTGAAATTAAATTGGGGCAGATTTGCTCATCATGAAATTGCTGCGAAACCTGTCTGATTTCTGCTCTTGTGAAACCTGACAATGTTTTCAATTTAATGCTTTTCCCATAACTTTTTTTAATGCCCAGAATTTTGAACATTAAAAAATCAACGACCCTTGCATAAAAGTTAAAGAGAAGCCAGCGAGTGTGGCATTTTTTTTGGCCAAAGTACTTAACAAATGCATCAGCCGATTGAAATGATACGAGCGTTTCACAAAAATCAAACAACACCAAATTTTTCATCATTATTTGGGGAAATAATAGCAACTCAAAGTTGCTTCTAATTGTTCCATTTTTTTCATCGTACCTAAGGTGATGCGGACGAAATCCGAAAAGCCTTCAATGTGCTTAAAATCCCTAATAAAAACGTTTTGGGCGTTTAAAAGCGTGATCAATTGATCTTTATTGCCTTGAATAACTTTAATGAATACAAAATTGCCATGTCCAGCATAAATTTGCAGTTTGTCTTTATACTTACCTTGGATGCACTTGATTAAAAAACTTTTTGATTGATCGATCTTTTCAACGTATTCATTCATGTAATCGATGTCTTTCAACGCTGCTAATGCCGCTACTTGAGCCGGCATACTGACGCTCTTCGCGTTTCGCACTAAATTGATTTTTTTAATGTTCTCACTGTCTGATAAAACATATCCCATACGAAGTGATGCAAGACCGAATGCTTTTGAAAATGTCCTGGTAATGATTAGATTTTTATATTTTTTAATAAGCTCTGACGCACTGTTCTTGCCAAATTCATAATATGCCTCATCAACAAGATAATGACAGTGGGGGGTTGCTTTTAATAGCATTTCGATGTCCTTGACAGAAACCATCATACCTGTGGGATTGTTCGGATTACAAAGATACACCATCGACGCTTTAACCGAATGTACTCGGTCAATTAAAGATTGTATATTAAGGTTTTCCCACGGTTCACTAACGTTAAAAAAGTCTATTTTCAAATCATTGCTCTCGACCACAATACGAAAATTGTCATACGTTGGTCCGACCATAATAACCGCATCACCACTTTGGCACATGACCTTGACTATATACTCATGGGCACCATCTGATCCGTTAAAATATTGTACGCATTGAACATTAATCGAAGCATAGATTGATAACTGTTTTAACAGTTCATCATTATTCGCATCAGGGTACCAATTCAGCGGATAATGACTAATAAAATCAATCAAACTTTCTTTGACTCGGGGTGAAGGGCTAATGTCCGATTCATTCCAATCAAGTTTTGCAACACTCGACTTATCTTGAATTTCCCATGCCTTGTGTGAAGTAAGAGAGTAGGGTTTAAATGGATTCATAACACAATCTACTTATTATTTGAATTTCTGGTTGATTAAACAGTCATTGATGATCAAATATTTTCATCCACAACTAACGAGGGCATCACAAGCGTCCAATCTACCCGTTTTTCGGTCGTAACAAAGCCGTGCATTATAAATGGAGAAATACTGTCAGATAAACTTTCTATTCGGGTGTTTTTAAATAACGGCCAATGTACATAAAATCAGGTGTCATGGTATCTATTCAATGCTCTAAATTTATACCATAATAGCGACAATACCAATGAACAAACTGCTCGATGCCATAGTCTATGGACGTTGATGGTCTGTAGCCAACTGCATTTTCTAAGGCCGAACAATCAGCGCTGGTTGCATGTACATCGCCTTTTTGCATGGGCAAGAGGTTGCGGATGGCAATTTTACCGACTTTCTCCTCTATTGTTTTAATATAAACATCTAACTTAACTGGGTTGTTATTCCCAATATTATAAATTCTAAAAGGCGCGTTACTGCTAGAGGGGTCCGGATTGTTGCTGTCCCAATCAGCATTGGGTTGGGCAGGCTGATTGCTGGCTCTTATAACGCCCTCTGTGATATCATCGATATAGGTGAAATCTCTTAGGTGATCACCATTATTGAACACATCAATCGGCTTTTCTTCTATGATGTTTTTGGTGAACTTAAATAAGGCCATATCCGGTCGACCCCAAGGCCCGTAAACTGTGAAAAATCTCAATCCTGTTGTCGGCAAAGCATAGAGATGGCTGTAACTGTGCGCCATCACTTCATTAGATATTTTGGATGCCGCATAGAGTTGCAGGGGGTGGTTAACACTATGGTGTTCACTAAACGGCATGGTCGTGTTTGCGCCATACACACTGCTTGAGCTCGCATAAGTTAAATGGGCAATGCCATTTTGACGACAAGCCTCTAAGACATTCAAAAAACCAACAACGTTACTTTCAATGTACGAACGGGGATTTATTAGAGAGTATCGCACGCCTGCTTGAGCGGCCAAGTGGATAACTTTTTTAATTTTATGTTCAGCAAAACATCGATCAACCGCTGCATGATCGGCAAGATTTGATTGGTCGAAGAAAAACGCTTTTTGGTGTTTTTGCGCAAATTCGGATAAATCTTTGATACGATCTTGTTTGAGTTTTACATCGTAGTAATCATTCAAAACATCCAAACCGACAACCGTTTCACCTCTCTCTAATAATTGTTTGGCAACATGATAGCCAATAAAGCCTGCAGCGCCTGTCACTAAGATGGTCATGTTTTTATTTTGTTTTCGATTAGGGGTTTAACTTTAAGATGATTAAGTAATGTGATAAATGGATCAACTTTCACCAAATAAATCTCGAGTATAGACTTTATCCATAACATCTTTGATTTCATCAGAAAGGCGATTACAAATAATCACATCTGATTGTTTTTTAAAATCATCCAATGATGTGATCACTTTGGAATTGAAAAATTCGCTTTCTTGCAAAGTGGGTTCATACACAATTACCTCTATGCCTTTGGCTTTAATGCGTTTCATAATGCCTTGAATGGCAGATGCGCGGAAATTATCAGAATTTTGTTTCATCACCAAACGGTAAATGCCAACCTTTTGGGGATTTCTCTTCAGAATTTGATCCGCAATGAATTGCTTACGAGTTTGGTTCGCTGCAACAATGGCATCGATGAGGTTATTGGGAACATCGCTATAATTTGCCATCAGTTGTTTGGTATCCTTTGGCAAACAATAGCCACCGTATCCAAAAGATGGATTATTGTAGCCTGCACCTATGCGCGAATCTAAGCAAACCCCCTTAATGATTTCACGTGTTTTCAAATCATGGACTTCACAAAAACTATCTAACTCATTGAAATATGCGACGCGCATGGCAAGATAGGTATTAGAAAACAGCTTAATCGCTTCTGCTTCTGTTGAATCGGTATATAAAATGTCAATGTCTTTTTTTATGGCACCTTGCACCAGTAATTGTGCAAATTGCTCAGCGCGTTCAGATTTTTCTCCAATGATGATTCTCGAAGGGTATAAATTATCTTGCAAAGCATGCCCTTCTCGCAAAAACTCGGGTGAGAAAATAATATTTTCACTGTTAAACTGCGCCCTGACTTTTCGTACATAGCCCACAGGAACCGTTGATTTTATGACAATCACTGCTTTGGGATTGATTGCCTGAGTGGCTTGAATGGTGGTTTCAATGGATTGGGTATTAAAATAATTCTCGACAGGGTCATAATCTGTTGGCGTAGCAATGACCACAAAAGTAGCGCCAGTCAATGCCTCTACAGAGTCTAAGGTGGCTTTGAAGGTCAAAGATTTTTCCTTTAAAAATCGTTCAACTTCTGCATCAACAATTGGACTTTCGCCGCGATTCAGCTGGTCTATTTTCTCAGGGTCAATATCAAGGGCCACAACTTCATTATGCTGAGCCAATATCATCGACATGGACAATCCGACATAGCCCGTCCCAACCACTGCTATTTTCATCGGTTTACATCCATTAAAAGAATAGAATAATTCAACGATTTACCCACTGTTTATAAGCCTTGCCAAGCTCTTTATGTTGACAAGCGAAATGGTGACTTGCTTTTAAAAAACCAAGGCGATTACCACAATCATGAACGTCATTTAACGCGCCCCAGCCGTTTAGACCTTCTTCTCGGCAAAGGCCTTTTAAAGCATCTGTCAATTGAAACTCACCATGTTTATCTTGGCGCACAGTCTGCAAATAATCAAATATGCTCGCTGGCAACACATAACGCCCGCTTAATGCCCAATTTGATGGCGCTGCTTTTTGAGTAGGTTTTTCAACCACAGTCTTAATTTTATCGCTCATACCTGGTTTAAATGCCGCCCCTCCGAGATCGGCAATGCCATAATTTTGAACTTCATTATCGGGCACATGTTGGAGCATCACCTGTCCTGTTTGGTTTTTTTCAAAAGCGGTAATCATCTTTCGCAAATCTTCACCTGTTTGGTCCGCCATAATCACATCGGGCAAAATAACTGCGACATTCGATTGGTGAACGATCGGAGCCGCTTGTAATACAGCATGCCCTAAACCCAAAGGTTCATTTTGTAGGACAGTGACAAATTGAACATCTCGGGGGGTGGTTTGTTCTAAACGATTTAACAGGTCATTTTTGCCTTCTCTGAGCAACTCATTTGACAACTCAGTCATGGGTGAAAAATGCCGTTCAATTCGACCTTGCTTTACTGGATTATCAACAAAAATTATTTGTTTTATGCCCGCACAGATGATTTCTTCAACCACATATTGAACCAAGGGTTTATCCACCAATACCAGCAATTCTTTGGGGACAACTTTCGTTGCAGGCAAGAGCCTTGACCCCAGTCCAGCAACAGGGATGATGGCGATATTTACAGACTGTTGATCCATGTGATTGTTATCGTGTCTAACTATTCGTTATAAAGAGAAGAAGGCATTTTCAGTGGGCTGTGTAAATGCCCAACGTCCCCCTCAGCAACTGGGTCAATATTGTATCACTTCCATGGTTAAAAACCCTTCTGAAAAACGATCATGCCCCTGTGGCCTGAATTAAATTTTTCCAACGTAGGAACGATGCAATGCGCCATTTCATGTCCGTTGTAAGCTGATCTTTGGTTTTGTGGAAGGCGTTTTCGTCGATAAATGGAATCTCTTTGATATCCTCAAACATTTTTTCATACCAAATATTCAGCTCGGTATTCCACTGCGGTGGTGTGTGAAAACCATTTTTATCTTTTCTATCCATCACGATTTGTGGAATGACCCCCTGACCTAAAGCTTTTAACATATGCTTGGGTTCAGCATTTTCAACCAGATATGCCTCTGGTAGAGACAGAGCATATTCAACCAGTGGTGTCGTTAGGAATGGGACCCGACTTTCAATGGATGAACGCATTGAAGCTCGGTCAGAATATCTCAGAAGCCAAATCAATTTTTGACTTGGCAACTCAGATGCCATTCTGTTTTTAAGCGCATTTTTTCCTTGAAATTGCTGGGGATAAAGCCATTCAATTTTAATATCCAATGTTTTGAGCGCATCCTGATTGATAAATTTGGGTGTGACAGATTTTTTCATCCATTGCCGACCCATTCTCCAGATACTTGGAGGTGTTTTACTTAGAAAATATTGCATTAAACGCAACACAACGTCTTTACTCGATCTACCCGCATATTGCCCAGATGCTTGCAGAAATTTAAAAGCGCTGATTAACTTGCCTTGTTTGAGTAAGCTGAGCAATCGATACTCAGGGTAGCCCCAGTAACCTGCCCAGCTTTCATCGGCGCCTTGACCTTCTAAAAGCACGGTAATGCCTTGTTTTTTGGCTTCTTTAAAAATTCGATATTGTGCATAAACCGTTTGCCCCCCACACGGTTCACCTTGAGAAAGGATAAAATCATCCATATCAGCAATGATTTCATTGGGTTCAATGATGATCTTATGGCTGATCACATTGGTATGCTCAACAACAGCATCAATCCATTTTTCTTCATTGGCAGAGCTATCTTTGGCAATAAAACTGAAAGCATGCATTTCTAAATTGGGATGCATATTTCGGATAAAACATGTGGTTAAAGTCGAATCCAATCCACCTGAAAGCGCTACTCCCACAGGCACATCACTTCTTAAATGGAGATCCATGGACTCCTTAAATAATTGAGATAATTTGTCTATAGCTTCCTGTTTCGTTATGGTTAGATCGACATTGGGATTGGGAGACCAATATTTATGAGTGGTCATAGAATCTGGTTGACTGATTGGCAAGGTCAAACAATGAGCCGCTTCTAAATAATAAATATCCTGCAACATACTCTGTTCGCCAAGGTCTGGAGCGCCTTGCAACATGTAATCAGCGGCTTTTTGCCAGTTGATTTTACGTGGGATTTTTTTAAATTTGAGCAATGAAGGCAGTTCGGAAGCAAAGTAGAAACAACCGTCAATATTAGCGTAGTAGAGCGGTTTGATACCAAATGGATCTCGAGCCAATGTTAAAGTGCGTGTTTCTTTGTCTATGATGGCAAAAGTAAACATGCCAACCAAGCGATTCAACATGTCTTGACCCCACGCTTCCCAAGCCACTAAAAGGACTTCTGAATCTGTATGCGTCTTGAACTTATGACCCATCGCCATGAGTTCGGTTCTGAGCTCAATATAATTATAAATTTCGCCGTTATAAACCATTTGATAGCGCCCATTTTGGCTTTGCATGGGTTGATGACCATCCGAAGAAAGATCAATAATGGCAAGACGAAGATGGCCTAATACTGCTTCACAACCTTGATTCAAATCCGTCGTATCAACGTCAGACAGCCAGTTTGAATCTTTCAAGGCAACCCACCCATCATCATCGGGTCCCCGATGACGCATGGTGGCAATCACCTCATTTGCACACCTCAGAGGCGTTTGCTCATCAATCCAACCGAATATTCCGCACATCCAAAATCCTTGTATTAAAAATTTTCATCAGCATTGTATAACATTGGCTGCCTCAATCGCAGGCAATGATTAAAGCCTCAATCATAATAACGATATTTAAAAGCTTCCATGCAGGCGCTTTTTGTAAAATTCAATGCAACATCGCGCTATACGTTAGAATATCGAAATATTTGGTGTATGGAATGATTGCCATAGACATCACAAAGTTGCATCGCCCAATTGAGTCAAATCTCAATTGAGTAATCAGTAAAACAACACAATTAAAGGAATCCGTATGTTGACAGATATCGATATTGCCAGAAAAGCCAAAATGTTACCCATTGATGAACTTGCCAAAGATCGTCTAAACATAGATAAACAGCATTTGGAACCCTACGGGCATACCAAGGCCAAAATCAATTTGGAATACTTAGAGTCCTTACCTGAGAAGCCAGATGCAAAATTGATTCTTGTCACAGCAATCAGCCCAACTTCATTGGGTGAAGGTAAAACCACGACGACCATCGGACTCACCGATGGGCTGAATCGTATCGGCAAAAATGCCATGACTTGCCTGCGTGAGCCCTCTTTAGGACCATGCTTCGGTATGAAAGGCGGTGCTGCAGGCGGTGGCTTATCTCAGGTGGTTCCGATGGAAGACATCAACCTTCATTTTACTGGTGATTTTCACGCCATTACTGCAGCGCACAATTTACTATCGGCCGCCATTGACAACCACATCCATTGGGGAAATAGCTTAGAAATTGACATCCGTAAAGTGCAATGGCGACGGGTTTTGGACATGAACGATCGTTCTTTGCGCGACATTGTGATTGCGCTCGGAGGCAAAGCCAATGGCTTCCCAAGAGAAGCCGGTTTTGATATTACGGTGGCTTCTGAAGTGATGGCCATCCTATGTTTGGCTAAAAATCGTGATGATTTGGAAAGACGCTTGAGCAACATTGTCATCGGCTACAACAAAAAGAATCTTCCCGTTAAAGCCGGCCAACTCAACGTGACTGGTGCCATGAGTGTGTTACTCAAAAACGCCATTGAACCCAATTTGGTGCAAACACTGGAAAACAATCCAGCATTTGTTCATGGTGGACCCTTTGCTAATATCGCCCACGGCTGTAATTCATTGATTGCGACCAAGTCGGCTTTGAAATTAACCGATTATGTTGTGACCGAAGCTGGTTTTGGTGCAGACTTGGGGGCAGAAAAATTCATCGACATTAAGTGTAGAGAAGGCGACTTAAAACCCAATGTGGTGGTCATTGTTGCGACGGTTCGAGCGCTCAAAGCGCATGGCGGTGTCATCAAAGGCGATTATTCAACACCGAATGTGGCTGCGGTACAAAGCGGTTTGGTCAACTTGGGGCGTCATTTAGAAAATATGGCCAAATTTGGATTACCTGCGGTGGTGGCGCTCAATGCTTTTACTGGTGATACTGAGGAAGAAATTGAGTGCATCAAACAATTTACGCAAAAAAAATACGGCGTTGAAACGGTTCTTGCTGAGCATTGGGCAAAAGGGTCTGCAGGGATTACCGAATTAGCCGAAGCAACGGTTAAATTATGTGACCAAAAGAATAAATTCAAATTCTTATACGAAAATAACGGTCAGTTGAATCTCTTCAGTAAAATTGATCTCATCGCTAAGTCCATATACGGTGCGGCGGGCGCCAGTGCCAGTCAAGCCGTTCATAATCAGTTAAAAGTCTGGCAAGATCAAGGCTATGCCGATTATCCAATCTGTGTCGCCAAAACGCCTTATAGCTTTTCGACAAATGAACAATTAATTGGTGCACCTTCCGGCCATCAACTTGAAGTGCGTGAAGTGCGTTTATCGGGTGGTGCTGGATTCGTCGTCGCCATTTGTGGCAGTGTCATGACCATGCCTGGGTTACCGCGTACGCCAGCTGCAGAGAAAATGGGCTTCAATAAAGCAAATGAAGTGATCGGTTTATTCTAAAAGCGAAAACATTGCGCATTTTGTTCGGAGGATGACTCTGAACAAAATGTTTCTTAGGTCGTTTGGGTTTATCTGCCCCATTCAAAACCACTGACTGGAAATCCCCAAAGCGTGGAACTCAGGGGATGGTCTGTCTTATCTTAAATACAATCTAAAATGGGATGTTGTCATCAAAGTTGCTGTCTAACTCTGGCGTTTGTTGAGCCGTAGGCGATGGTTGTGCTCTTTGAGGGGCTTGTTGTGGCGCAGTCTGTTGTGGCGCAGCAGCTTGCTGGCCATAAGCGGATTGGTCGGTTCCCCGCTGTTTCGCAGGGTCTAACAATTGCATGGAACCAGCGATATCTACCACGACTTCAGTGGTGTATCTATCTGAGCCGTCTTGAGCCTGCCATTTACGCGTGGCTAATCGTCCCTCAACATAGATTTTTGAACCTTTGTGCGCATACTCACAAACCACATCGGCCAATCGACCAAAAAACACAACTCTGTGCCATTCAGTTCGTTCTCGGATTTCACCTGTACTTTTATCTTTCCAGGAATCACTGGTCGCAATGCTGATGATTGCAATAGAATTTCCATTGTTTGCCGTTTTTTTCTCAGGGTCTTGCCCCAAGTTCCCAATTAATATGACTTTATTTACTCCACGCATTGAATTTATACTCTCCTCTTTCAGAAATGAATTGTTCTAAAAATAATAATTGACTCATTAGAACGCGCTTATTGAAACGACATTCTAACAGTTAGGTGTCTGTTTTACCGCCTAAGTTAAGGACAAGATGACCTAAATGAATCAAACAAAGGTCCCACAAAACATGCCCTAATTTTAACCAATCCTTCACCATATCAATCGCTTATCGCTATTTCGAATCATCAATCCTATTCATTGACGATACGATGGTTTGACCCAATTTAACCGAAGCAAAGGGGCCACCAATACAACTGTGTTCTGGATCGCCAATCGCTTGCGTTGCTGTTTCAGTCAAAATTTGTTGGGCATATTGCTCAGCATTACTTTTAGGTCTATATCCAAGGTGATTCGCTTCGCTATTATCAAATGGACTGCGATCGTTATTTGAAACCCCATAAACCACAGAAAATCCTGTGGTTGGCGTATCGATCGCCCGCTCCACCAGATGAATTAAATCTTCGTATGAGAGCCAAGTCCCAAGCGCCCGGGCATTGCTTACTTGGGTACAAGAACAGATACGCAAACAAACGGCTTCTAATTGGCGTTTGTCCCAATACATACGGGCAAGGTCTTCGGCAAAACACTTTGCCAATCCATAGAAAGTATCTGGGCGATGGCTGAGATTGACATCAATAGATTTCATTTTAGAATGCATGCCCACCACATGAATCGAGCTGGCATACACCACTCGTCTTAAGGCATTTCGATACGCGGCTTCCCAAATATTATAGGCCCCAATAAAATTCGGCCCTAAGAGGGTTTCAAATGGCGCTTCATCGACGATGGCGCCGAAGTGAACGACCATATCCGCCCCTTCTAACAGGGCAAGCATTTCATCTAATTGCGTCAGATCTGCCTTGACATAGGTTTCTTTGGGATAGCATTGACCAATGTCGTCAACCAGATCGGAAGACACCAATTGGTCAGCCATCAAACTCAAGGGTTCGCGCAGATAAGACCCTAAATTTCCTGCAGCGCCCGTTAATACGATTTTCTGCATTTGCTTTTTCCTCTTATAATTATTTGTTGAACGATGTTTCATTGCTGTCAGACTGAATCTGTCTTGAAATTGAACAGCCATTCAGGTGATTTTGACGGAATACATTATATGCCATCAGCATTGTTAGCAACACTCAGCACCAACAGCTAAAAACGCAACACGCTTATTCGGCAAGTATTCAAAGCGTCCATTCATTCACGTTGATTCGCTCTGCGACTAAGCATATAATCCAATGATTATTTAAATCCGAGTTCCTATGGCAGAATTTATTTCTAAAGTACAGTGGCGCAGAGCGCCCTCCGACGATTTTCTCAATAACCGCTACAGCAGAGGGCATCAATGGATTTTTGATGGGGGCGTCACCGTCCAAGCTTCTGCTTCACCGCACATTGTTCCCATACCTTATGCCATAGAGGCCAATGTTGACCCTGAAGAAGCCTTTGTTGCCGCCGTGTCTAGTTGTCACATGCTGTTTTTTCTGGCCATTGCCGCAAAAAATCATTACCTGATTGATGGCTACTTGGATGAAGCCACTGGCACCATGGCAAAAGACGTTGATGGCCGTCTTTTTATTGATAACATAAAGCTCAAACCCAAAATTACCTTGGCCGACGATCAGCAAAAACCCAGCATCGAGCAGTTAGAAAAGATGCACCACCAAGCGCACCAACAATGCTTCATTGCCAATTCGATCATAACCAAAGTCGATACTGAAATCAGTCCCCTATAAACAATATGGCTTGCCTCCAAGGTCACCGCAATAAGTATGACGGGATGTTCATCCCATCAACCAACTTACCCGATTCAGACGCCCAGTTTAAACAACAATTGGCTGAATCGTTAAAACATTGGCAAAACGAAAAGGTCAAAGTGGTCTGGCTGCCGTTTCAGTCTCATCAAGCCCATCTCATCCCAACAGCTATAGCCCAAGGCTTTAGCTTTCATCATTGCTATAGCCAGGAAGTTCTTCTGATAAAGGCATTGCGCAATAACGCCACCATCCCTTCTTTCGCATCCCATACGGTTGGCGTGGGCGGGATTGTGATCAATGCTGATCGCGCCGTCTTAACGGTGGTTGAGCAACAAGATGCACAAAAGCGCCCCAATTACTTCAAATTCCCTGGCGGTATGCTCGAGAAACACGAAGACATCGCAACGGGCATTGTCCGAGAAATATTGGAAGAAACAGGCATTCAAACCACTTTTTCTGGGATTGTGAATATTCGCCATCATCATTTTGGACAGTTTGGCACCTCTAATCTCTACGTGGTTTGCATGCTTGAACCCAATAGCTTTGACATAGAAAGAGAAGTTGCAGAAATTGCCCGTGCTCAATGGATGCCGATCGATGCTTTTTTAGCGAATCGGCACATCAGTACTTTTAACAAACATTTGCTCGCTTGTGCTCTGAACAGCCAACCTTTAACTTCACAAAAAATTGAGGGTTATCATATATCACCCTCTGATTATGAAATATTCACTCCCTTAAAATAACAAAATCACAGCTTTAACGGCATTTCTTACAACAGTTTAGTAGAAAAATCCACTTCTGACCGTATAATAACAGCCTCGACTGTGAGAATTAGTAATGGCTGGATTTAAAAAAACACAATTGTTACCCCTAAAATTATGAGCGCAACCAAAACATCAATGAGCTGCTCTTTCTGTGGTAAATCTCAGAAAGAAGTCGGCAATTTAATCGCCGGACCATCGGTGTATATCTGCAATGAATGTGTTGAATTTTGTAATGACATCATTCATGACGGCACCAATCCGCAGAAAAAGATTAATTTACTGAAAAATCTACCGACCCCTAAAGAAATACACGAGGTGCTCGATAAATATGTCATCGATCAAGATGATGCAAAGAAGATACTCGCGGTCACCGTCTATAACCACTACCAACGCTTCATTTCGATGGAGTCAGACATCGATGATACTGAGCTAACAAAAAGCAATGTGTTGTTGGTTGGACCAACCGGTTGTGGCAAAACCCTATTAGCCCAGACTATGGCGCGATTCCTCAAAGTACCATTCACCATTGCTGATGCAACCACGCTCACAGAATCTGGTTATGTTGGCGACGATGTAGAAAGCATCCTGCAACGATTATTGCAAACGTGCGACTTTGACGTCTCTCAAGCCGAAAAAGGCATCATCTTCATCGATGAAATTGACAAAATTGGTCGAAAATCTGAAAACCCTTCAATCACCCGCGATGTTTCAGGCGAAGGCGTTCAGCAAGCTTTGCTCAAACTCATTGAAGGCACCACAGCGAGTGTGCCACCCCGAGGCGGCAGAAAACATCCACAGCAAGAAAACATCACCATCAACACCCATAATATTTTGTTTATTTGCGGCGGCGCCTTTGATGGTATTGAGAAAATCGTTGCTAATCGTGTGATTAATCACCAGCAAATAGGTTTTAAAGCCCGCATCGATCAACAAGAGACGGAAAATTCTTTTGAAATACACGCCAAAGACATTTTAGACGACGACTTGATGAGATATGGCCTCATTCCCGAATTTGTCGGTCGTTTGCCCATTCTTGCGGTTTTAAAACCACTGAGTGAATCTGCCCTGATCGATGTATTAACAAAGCCAAAAAATGCTTTGGTCAAACAATATCAAAAGTTGTTTGCGCTCAATAAGATCGAACTTGATTTCACCAGCACGGCCATTAAAAACATTGCCCAGATAACGCTCAAGCGAAAAACAGGGGCGCGTGGTTTGCGTACGGTATTAGAAAATATATTGTTAGATACGATGTTTGAGGTTCCCTCACAACCCGATCTTGTCAAAGTTATCATTGATAAAGACTGCGTCAATGGGAAGAAACCGCCTAAGATGATCTATAAAAAAACCCATAAACAAGTCTCTGTCAATAAGCAAGCATCATAATTGAAAACCACGTAATCTATATGGATACTAACGAAGTACAAGCTTTTATTGAAAAACACAATGGCATGATTCCACTATTGCCATTACGCGATATTGTTGTTTTTCCAAAAACCGTCATTCCTTTATTCGTTGGTCGTTCAATTTCAGTCAAAGCTTTGCAAAAATCTGAGCGTTTACCCAATAAACTGATTGCCATGGTCAGCCAAAAAAAGTCGGAATTGAGATCCCCCGAAGCCAAAGATTTATATGACATTGGCACGATTGGGCGAATCATCCAACGTTTTAAAATGCCTGATGGCACCTTAAAAGTGTTAGTTGAAGGACTCTATAGAATCAGAATAACCCCCAATGTCGGCAAAACACATATTCAAGCGACGGTTCAGCTTCTGACTGATACCAATAATGACTCAGATGAACTGTCCGATTTATTTGATTTGCTCAAGCAAAATGTCAAATCGCTGGCAAAAGATAACAGCAAAGTAAAGACTGATAATTTCAAAAGTTTTGTCAAGTCAACCAGCCAAAATATTGATGCCATCTGCGCTAACCTGCCGCTGTTAATTGAAGAAAAACAACAGATCTTGATCGAGACTGACGTGGTCTCTCGTTGCAAGGCCGCCATTCAATTAACCGCTTCATTACAGCAGAGAAACAGTCTGGAGAAGAAGATTAATTCAAAGGTTAGAACAAAATTGGAGAAAAGCCAAAAAGAATATTTTCTCAATGAAAAAATCAAAGCCATTCGCGAAGAAATGGGCACTGATTCGGATGAAGACGATGAGTTTGAAGCCTATCAAAAGATGATTGAAAAAGCAAATTTGCCAGCGCATGCCTTAGAAAAAGCAAAGCGTGAATTAAAGAAATTTAAAAACACTTCCCCTCAATCACCCGAATCCTCTGTAATCCGCAATTATTTGGATGCCATCTTACAGTTGCCATGGACCAAACAGAGCAAGATCAACACCAATCTTAACAAAGCTCGAACCGTGCTGGATAAAGCCCACTATGGTTTAGAGGACATTAAACAACGGATCATTGAACACATTGCTGTACAACAACGCACTCAGATCAACAGTGGCTCAATTATTTGTTTGGTCGGTCCACCAGGCGTTGGTAAAACTTCTTTGGCCGAATCCATTGCTCGCGCCACAGGTCGTCAATTTGCCCGTATGGCACTGGGTGGCATTCGGGATGAGGCTGAGATAAGAGGCCATCGAAGAACATACATTGGCTCAATGCCGGGTCGCATATTACAAAAGATGGCACAAGTGGGCACTACCAATCCATTGTTTTTGTTGGATGAAATTGATAAGATGAGCATGGATTTTCGAGGGGATCCCGCCTCAGCGCTATTAGAAGTATTGGATCCCGAACAAAATTGTCATTTCAGTGATCACTACTTAGAAATAGAATACGATTTATCAAACGTGATGTTTCTAGCCACGTCTAATACCATGAACTTACCAGCACCACTGATCGATCGCATGGAGATTATTGATTTATCGGGTTACACAGACCCAGAGAAAATTAAAATTGCGAAAAAATATTTAATCCCCAAACAATTTAAGCAAAATGGATTGAAGCGTAGCGAACTGCAATTTACGCCATCATCTTTGATGTCAATCATCCACAACCATACCCGTGAAGCCGGTGTTCGTAATTTGGAAAGAGAGATCGCCAAAATTTGTCGCAAATCAGTGACGGCTCTGACCTTAGAAGAGGCCACAGCGCCAATAAAAGTCAACGCAAACAATCTGGTTGAGTTACTCGGTGTGCCCAAATTTAAATATGATTTGGCGCCGACCAATAATCGCGTTGGACAAGTGACGGGTTTGGCTTGGACCCCCTCAGGCGGTGATATACTGACCATTGAAGTCGCCAACTACAACGGCAAAGGGAAACTCAATTACACTGGCAAGTTGGGCGATGTCATGAAAGAGTCCATTGAAGCCGCCATGAGTGTGGTCAAACACATGCACATTGCATTAGGCTTGGAGTTTGACGTCTTTACCAAAACAGATTTTCACGTCCACGTCCCAGAAGGCGCGACGCCCAAAGATGGTCCCAGTGCTGGTGTAGCAATGGTTTTAAGCATCGCCTCCTCATTAACCAATACACCCATTCATGCCAATGTTGCGATGACAGGAGAAATCACCCTGCGTGGTGAAGTTTTAGCGGTCGGTGGCCTCAAACACAAACTGTTGGCCGCCAGTCGTTCTGGCGTCAAAAAAGTCTTGATCCCCATTGAAAATAAACGCCACCTTGTGGATATTCCTGATAACATCAAAGAGTCCTTAGAAATCGTACCCATACGTTGGATTGAAGAAGCCATTTCCCACGCTTTTGTTACCATGCCCGCCGCCATTCAAATACCCAAAACGGAATATTCTTCAACCAATGTTCATCATTAATCACGCCCGCCTCATCATTCTATTGTGCTTGATGTTGGTTATTCAGTACCCGCTGATGGGGTGCGCCTATAGAGCAGATCGCCAGCAAGGACAACTCTTAGAGAAAGAGCAAATTGCATTGGTTAAAAAAGGGATGGACCAAAATACCATCGTCAATATTTTAGGCGAACCCTTGCTGGTACACCCTTTTCGAGAATCCGAATGGATTTATCCTTACTATATCTGGCGTGAGGATGACAGCGAAGAGCGACAACATTACATCATCCGATTTGACGACAATAATCAAGTGAGCCAAATCATCTCAACCTACTGATCATTTGAGATCTCTGGTTAAGCAGCTTCCATCAATGATTTTTTTAAAAGCAGCATGACTGTTATTTTAGCGATTGGCGCCATTCTCATCGGACTGGTTGTGCTCATGTGGAGTGCCGATCGGTTCATTGATGGTGCCGTTGCACTCGCGCTTCATTTTGCACTTCCTCCCTTACTCGTCGGAGTCATATTGCTTGGCTTTGGCACATCTGCGCCAGAAATGGTGGTGTCATATTTTGCAGCCATCGATGGCTTCCCGCAATTGGCCATCGGCAATGTTATCGGCTCAAATATCGCCAACATTGGTTTGGTTCTAGGTTTCACCGCATTGATGAAGCCATTGATTTTAACGGCCAAAACGGTCAAACGCGAACTGCTATTGACCGTAGGACTAACCCTACTGAGTGTGGCATTGCTATACGATGGCCAACTCACATTGAGCGACTCTATTATCTTGCTGGTGGGTTTTATTTCGGTGATTGGCTTACTGCTGTATCAAGAAAAGAAAAGCTTAGCCCCCGAACAACACTCAGAAAAAATGCCCTTACAAAAGGCGTTATTCCTATTTTTAAGTGGTATGGTGGCTCTGCTCATCAGCGCCAAAGTCCTGGTTTGGGGCGCAGTTGAATTAGCGTTGATTCTGGGTTTGTCTGAAGAAATCATCGGTTTGACAATCGTCGCCATAGGAACCAGTTTGCCTGAATTGGCGGCTTCTATCAGCGCAGCAAGAAAAAAACAATACGACTTAACCATTGGTAATATCCTGGGGTCTAACTTGTTTAATTTACTCATCGTATTACCCATTCCTGGATTTATAGCAACCGTCGCCATCAACCCAACGTTCTTTCAGCGCGATGTTTTGTACATGCTTTTTATGACCTTGTTGTTATTTACCTTTATAATCATGAATCGACCCAATTGGCAGATTAACCGTTGGCAGGGTTTTACACTCTCAGGATTTTATATCGGTTATCTAAGCTTTTTAGTATATCTAAGCCTCTCATAGAGTGGGCAATAAGACCAAGCCACTATGCAAGCACTGACTTCAGAACAACTTAATCAGAAAATTAAAAAAATCAAAGCCGTCATTTTCGATGTGGATGGTGTGCTCACCAACGGCCAATTATTCTATTCAGACCAGGGTGAGTCCATGAAAGCGTTCAATGTTAAGGATGGCTTTGGAATGAAATTACTTATGGATTCTGGCATTGAGGTTGCCATCATCACTGCAAAACGCTCTAAAATGGTTGAGCAACGCATGCAAACGCTCAACATTAAACACCTCTTTCAAGGTATGCAGGACAAGACTCAAGCCTTTGATGCCTTATGCGATCAATTGAAGTTAAAAGCAGATGCCTTCGCTTATGTGGGTGATGATCTTTTGGATTTACCCGTGATGAATCGTGTCGGTGTGCCAGTTGCTGTCGCCAATGCCCACCCCTTAGTCAAAACCCAAGCACTCATAACGCTCCAAGCCAATGGCGGTGAAGGCGCCGCTCGTGAATGTTGTGAGCTGATTCTTGAAGCTCAAAATTTACTGACGGGCATTTACCAAAAATATAACGCTTAGTCTTTACAACTAAGCTAATACTTGGTGCATCTGCAGCGCATATTTAGTCATTGCGACATTGTGTACGCGCACCACATTTGCGCCTTTTTGCACAGCAAGTAGCGCCGCACAAGCACTGCCCATATCTCTTTGTTCCAAGCCTTGTTGTTGAATGATTTCAGCAATCATCCGTTTTCTCGAAACGCCGACCACTATGGGTAAGCCCAGTGTTTTAAATTCGCCAATATGCTGAAACAACTCGACGTTGTGGCTGAGATTTTTGCCAAAACCAAAACCCAAATCAATGCTAATGTCCTGAATGCCAGATGCTTTGGCAATCTCCACCCTTTGACTGAGCATGGTTTTTACTTCGCTGACCACATCGGCGTAAGTGGGTGCTTGTTGCATGGTCTGGGGCGTGCCCTGCATGTGCATTAGACAGACAGGCACTTGTAAATCTACCGCCATTTGCAAAGCATTGGGTGCTTGCAAGGCTTTAACATCGTTGATGATGGTTGCGCCCGCTGCAACAGCCGCTTGCATCACTTGGGGTTTGGAGGTATCAATGGAAATGGCGATGGTCGGGTTTTCCAAACGCAAAGCTTTGATGATAGGGACGACTCGGTTAATCTCTTCTGAAACATCAACGGCTACCGCTTGGGGCCGCGTGGACTCCCCACCCACATCAATGATATCCGCCCCTTCATCGATCAATGACAGCGCATGTTCTAAGGCTTTTTTGGGGTTTATATATTGCCCACCATCTGAAAATGAATCAGGCGTTGTATTCAACACCCCCATTATGAGCGGTCTGTCTGCAACAAAAATGGACATGCTGAGAACTATGACGATTCTTTAAAGAAATCTCACTTAAGCCTTTTCAAACAACCAAGGAGTCTTAAGTCGTTGTGCTGCTTCGTAAGTCTTTATGGCATCTGCCTTTTTCAATGTCAAAGCAATGTCATCCAAACCTTCTAATAAGCATTTTTTGAAGAATTCGTCAATAACAAATTCAACCTGACCCAATTCTGGCATATGGACGCTCTGTTTTGCCAACTCTATACTGAGGGCATAACCTTCTGTTTTGGCAACAAGGGCAAAAAGCGCATTGACTGTGTCTATGTCCAAGCGAATGGGCAACAAGGCGTTCTTAAAACAATTGTTGTAAAAAATGTCGCCAAAGCTGGGGGCAATAATGGCATCTATGCCATAATCTTTGAGCGCCCATTGCGCGTGTTCACGCGACGAACCACAGCCGAAGTTTTCACCCGCCAACAAAATGTTTGCACCTTGATAGCGTTTTTGATTTAACACAAAATCAGCGTTCAACGGTCTGAGGCTGTTATCCGAATCGGGTTCGCCTTGATCTAAATATCGCCATTCATCAAACAAATTTATACCAAATCCACTGCGCTTAATGGATTTTAAAAATTGCTTGGGTATAATGGCATCGGTATCGACATTGGATCGATTGATCGGCACAACCATGCCCGATATTTTGTTTACTTTGTCCATGATTTCCTTAACAAGGTGCTTCACAATAGAAGCGTTTCAAACTCAACAGGTTTTAATACCATGTCTCCAGTCAAGTCGCCCATTATAGCCTCAAAAGGCTGTGTTTTAATCACTGGATGTTCTTCAGGTATTGGTTATTATTGCGCGGTCGAATTACAAAAAAGCGGCTACACCGTTTTGGCATCCACACGCACACAAAGCGATGCCGATAAGCTCATTGGTCAAAATATTTTGGCGCATCCATTAGATTTAGACGATAAAGCCAGCATCGAACAAGGTTTTAAATGGGCCACGCAACAAAGGGCGCAGCCGATCATCGCGCTGTTCAACAATGCGGGGTTTGGTTTGGTCAGCGCCATTGAGGACATGCCTTACGAGGCCTTAAATGCCCAATTTTCGACCAATGTTATTGGAACCCAGCATCTCACCAATCTGTATATCCAGTATCTTCGTAGGCATAAACAGGGCGGGCGAATCATTTATAATTCCTCGATCTTGGGCTTTGTCAGCATTCCTTTTCGCGGTGCATACAATGCCAGCAAATATGCATTAGAAGGGTTTGCAGACAGTTTGAGGCTTGAACTCAGTCGTTCACCCGAGATAAAAATCATTTTGATTGAACCAGGTCCTATTGAAAGTCGATTCCGTGAAAATGCCATTTTGGCATTTAAAAAATGGATCGATCCAACCACCAGCTTTTTCACCAACTACTATGCTAAGCAAAAGGCGATTTACGATCAGGCCGAATTACCCAAAACGGCTTTTACCTTAGGGCCTGAAGCAGTTTATCATGCACTGATCCATGCCTTGGAATCAAAGCACCCCAAATTGCGTTACCGTGTCACAGTGCCCACCCAATTATTTTGGTGGCTCAAACGCCTACTGCCAACAAGCTGGCTGGATCGACTGCTCACTAAAATTTAGGCGCACATGACCCGCATAGATCGCAGTAATTGAGGCGCTTGCAAGCACCAAAAGCGTTTAATGCCTGTCGCAATCAGCCCACAGGTGGCATATCTTCTGGGTCTATGCCTGGTACAAAAGTAATGCCGGCTTGCTGTTTCCAATCGTGTGGGTAAGCTGCATAGAAGATGACACATTTTTCATCGCATTCGTATGCAATGTGATTGTCTTTGGGGATGTAAAGCACATCGCCTGGGTTACAAACGTATGACTCACCATCGCATGTGAGCCTAAAAGACCCCTCCATACAATAAATGATCTCATCGCACGTTAGGTCCCAAGGGACGGATACTTGATTGAGAAAATTCAAACCCCCACACATGGTTTGACTCACGGCACTGGTTACAAAGGGCTTGATGTAGGATTGACCTGGCTCAAGTGTGTGTAATCGGTGCTCGATGTCTTGAAATTTATACAATTTTGGCTTGTTATCCTGCTTAGAATTATTATTCATAATGGTCCTCGTTTGAAAGTTTAAGTTTGATGTTTCAGAATTGATTCGTTCAGTTCAACCAAGTAGCCATCAGGGTCTTCGCAAAAAGCAAGAATGCGCGTTCCTGCATTCATTGGGCCAGCTGGTCGAACGATTTTGACGCCATGTTCCGCAAGAAAATCACAGGCTTCATATACATTGGGCGTCTCAATGCACAAATGCCCCCAGCCATTACCTTGGTCGTAGCGTTCCTTGTCATCCCAATTCCAAGTCAGCTCAAGTGCGGGAAATTCTGCTTCAGGACCATAGCCTATAAAAGTATTGGTAAAACGTCCGTCGGGATAATCGGTTTTACGCAAAATATGCATGCCAAGCAGGCTACAGTAAAAGTTAAGTGATTTGTCTAAATCCAACACTCGTATCATGGTGTGCGCAAGACGAAATTGATTGTTTTGATCCATATTAGTTTCCTTATTTTGTCATCGAGTCAACGATGAGCTCTTGAAAAGCGCGGACGCTGTCTTCCCAGTGAGGCGAGAGAAACCCACCATGATTCGAAGCGGAAGATGCTCTGCCCTGTTGCATGCGTTCGCATATTTCGTGATCTTCGCGGTGGACATCCCACCATAATTTTTTCAACTGCTCTACCTGCGCTTCACTCAACGATTGATTCTCGGTGGTGTAAAGCACTCGGCGTTGAGCCATGGTTGTCGCATCAATGGGCACATTATGATAAACGCCTAATTGATCAGGAAAATATCGACCCACAATGAAGTTCGGAAACAGTGTCAGATAGCGCGAACTTACCGCCAGGCTGTTTGCTGCCCCATCTTCTTCATCCAAATCAACCGCGCTACCCAAGCAAAGTCCATCAACTATCGTATAGTGATCACTCAATGGCTGAGCTGTTGTGGTTTTATGGACAAATTGGACATGGTACGGTTCTATGAAATTTTCCATGATGAACTTCCAATTGGTTTTTATTTCACCAAAATCCAAAATTGCAATCGGTTTTACTTGTTCAAAGTCCACGCCCGAAAGCTGATCAATCAGTGGTTTGGCATATTCCGCAAAAGCTGGGGCATCGCCACTTAAATTAACAAAAATCCAGTCATGCCAGCAATGGATTCGTATGGGTTTGAGGCCGTTTATTTTTGGATCAAATCCTTCTGGCGTATGCTGGTCTGTGCCACCAAAATGCGGCGTTGCTTTTAATACACCATTGAGATTATACGACCAAGCGTGGTAAGGGCAACGAATGAGTTTTCCGACATTCTTTTTACGATCGATCAGTTGCAAACAACGATGGCTGCAGACATTGTGAAATGCTTGAATGTCCCCATGTTCATTTTTAACAAAAATAATCGGCTGACCCGCAACTTTGACAGGGATTGTATCCCCTGTGTTGACCAGTTCGTGGACAAAACCAGCAAATACCCAATTGTTGTACAAAACGCTTTGGCACTCGCGCTGAAAAAATGCCGCCTCGGTATAAGCACTGGCTGGCAAGCCATTTTTTACCTTTCCATTTGTTTGGAAGGCACTCAAATCAATCTGACAGACATTTTTATTGATCATATCAAACAACCTCTTCCGCTCATGTATTCTCTAAACCATTTATTTCAAATGGTGTCTAAGCTCGGCACTTTATCAATACTTTAAAATCTTGTCAAGAACAATCTTTAATGAGCGACATTGACCGAAAATCCAATAATCAAACATTCGCCATGTAAGATTTTACTCAGGATTATTCAGAGGCAAGCTGTATTATCCGTCCCCCCAAATATTACAAAACGGCTTTGATCGCTTCTTTTAGATGCCCCACAGGAATGATGTTTAAACCTTTGGGTGGAGAAAGCACTTGATTAGATTTAGGCAAAATAATCGTTGTAAAACCTTGTTTTGCCGCTTCTCTCACGCGTAATTCCCCATTGAGTACTGGGCGTACTTCACCCGACAAGCCCACCTCTCCAATGGCTGCCCACATGGCTGGAATGACTTTTTGCTTGGCGCTGGAGGCCAATGCCAGAAGAATGGCAAGATCAACACTGGTTTCTTGCAACTTTATGCCACCTGGCACGTTAATAAAAATATCTTTATCCCCGCAAGCCACACCGCCATGGCGGTTAAGGATTGCCAACAACATGGCTAAACGCTGGGTGTCAACGCCAACAGATATTCGACGAGGTATGCCCGTTAAACAAGTATCGACCAAAGTTTGAACTTCCAACAACAATGGGCGACTGCCTTCGCAAGCCACGGTCACAATATTGCCCGAAACATCCACAGCCCGATCAGATAAAAATAAGGCTGAAGGGTTCTTGACTTGTTTTAATCCTTGTTCAGTCATGGCAAAAACACCGAGCTCATTAACGGCACCAAAGCGATTCTTTATCGCTCTTACTGCGCGAAAACGCCCACCCTGATCGCCTTCAAAATACAACACCACATCGACCATATGCTCTAACATTCTGGGTCCAGCGATCGTGCCCTCTTTGGTGACGTGACCCACAATGAAAATAATGGTGTTGGTGGTTTTTGCCAAATTAACCAATCGCGAACAACATTCTCTTACTTGGGCAACAGACCCTTGGGTTGACTCAACGTAACTGGAGGCGATGGTTTGAATAGAATCCACCACCAAGGTATTGACTTGCCTGTCGTAGGCCAATTGTTCGATCTCTTCTAAATCGTTACTAGAATATAACCACAAACGCTCCAAGGGCAACTCTAACCGGGTTGCGCGTTGACTGATTTGAGACAGAGATTCCTCACCACTCACATACAGTATGGCTTGACTCTGCCCCAAATGGGTGGCGACTTGAGTTAATAAAGTAGATTTGCCAATGCCTGGATCACCGCCGATCAATACCACAGACCCTTGAACCAAACCACCGCCCAGCACACGATCTAATTCTTCCGATCCAGAACGAATGCGATGGGTTTGTTCTTCTGTGACATCACTGGCGCGCACAACCGCCCTTTCTACCTGAGCGTGTACCGGTGTGGCCCGTTTAGATTTTTTCTTCTGTCCTGTGACTTTGGTACTTTCTATTAAGCTATTCCATGCTCCACAACCAGGACATTGACCTGTCCAACGCGTTTGCTCATTGCCACAGTCACTACAGAAAAAAATACCACTCGATTTTGCCATGGATGAATATACTACTGATGCAAGCGGCGATTAGAAACAGACCAACATCTAAGAGTCGTCATTCCCCACAAGCAATTTTTATGCTTTCTTCTAAGCTGACATCTGAGGCGTAAAGCACCCCAGTGTTTGAATTGCTGAAATAACTCAGCGTATTTGGGGATGTTATGTCATCTACATGAACTTCGGCTTTCTCGCCATTATCACAACGGACCTTATACTTAAAGATGCCATCTTGTTCGCACGGATTACACGTGAAATTTGATTGATACGCCAGCGCGGAAGCGCTGACTAAGCAAGCCAAAATGCCTGCAAAAAGACGGTAAAACATGATATTTTTCATAAGCGATTTCTCAACGACTAGCCCCTCAACTTTCAATTATTGTATGCTTTATCCCAAAATAGGTCAAACGAGCATCGGTCAAACGACCTGTACTAAACATGGTCAGGAAAACATCAGACATTATTTGGTGCCCGTGCTGCCAAATCCGCCCTCACCCCTTTGACTATGCGCGGAAAATGCCTCGACGATTTCAAACTGCATCTGGACAACAGGGATCATCATCATCTGAGCAATGCGCATGCCAGGTGTGATTTCAATGGACTGTTCGCTCCTATTCCACAGTGGCACACCGAGTTCGCCTTGGTAGTCAGAATCGATCAAACCCACCAAATTACCCAAGACGATGCCTTGTTTGGCGCCCAAGCCAGACCTTGGCAAAATAAGCGTCGCATAGTTTTTATCAGCTATGTGGATGGCCATGCCTGTGGGGATCAACTGGCATTCTGAGGGCGCTAAGATCAGAGTTGATTCGACACACGCCAATAAATCCACTGCTGCAGAACCATCCGTTGCGTGGTGCGGCAAAGCAAATGCTTTTCCTATGCGAGGATCGAGAATTTTCAGTTGAATTTTTTTCATATCAATTTACCGCTACTTAATAATATTTTTAGAACATACCGATGCGGGTTGTATTTTACTTGTTCTTGAACATTAAAAATGTTATCCTTCATTGACTAATAAGGTCTAACATTCTAAAATGAGGTTTCTAAATTCGTTTTAAAGCGCATTCTTTTTTTATGATATAGTGGAAGCGTCGCTATAAAAATTTAATTTCTAAACAGAGGACTTATTATGACTGTGAAAATTATAACTTTGAAATTCTTTAACAATCTCGTGCACAGTATGGGTAAATTACTACTCGGAACCGCATTATTTTTTGGTCTGACGATGACAGCCATGGCGGAAGATAAAGTCGTTAATGTCTATAACTGGTCAGATTATATTGATGATTCATTGCTCGCTGATTTCGAAAAGCAAACGGGCATTAAAGTTGTCTATGATGTGTTTGACTCAAATGACATTTTAGAGACTAAACTCTTGGCAGGTAATTCTGGCTATGATGTGGTTGTACCTTCCGCCTCATTCCTCCAAAGACAAATCAAAGCGGGTGTATTCCAACCTTTGGACAGAAAAGCATTAACCAATTCAAACAATTTGTGGCAGCTTATTTTGGACCGCACAAATCGTTTTGATCCGGGCAACAAGTATTCGGTCAACTATATGTGGGGAACCACTGGCATTGGTTACAATGAAGCCAAAATCAGAGAGCGCATTAAAAACCCACCCCTTGATTCATGGGCATTGGTTTTCGATGAGAAGCACCTTGCTAAATTGAAAGATTGTGGCGTCTATGTTCTGGATGCACCCGATGAAATCATCCCAGCGGCTTTGAACTATATTGGCGAAAACCCTTCTTCTCATGACCCCGAAGTCATTAGAAAAGCCGAAGCGGTTTTAAAGAAAATTCGTCCTTATATCACCAAATTCCATTCTTCTGAATACATCAATGCCTTAGCTAATGGTGACATTTGCCTTGCTGTGGGTTGGTCTGGTGATATATTACAAGCGCGTGACCGTGCTGCTGAGGCGGAAAATGGTGTTGAAGTTGCCTACGTTATTCCCAAAGAAGGGGCTTTGATGTGGTTTGATCAAATGGCTGTGCCTAAAGATGCAAAACATCCAAAAAACGCTATGAAATTCATCAATTTTATGATGGATGCCGAAAATATGGCCAAAGCTTCTAACTATGTGTACTATGCGAACGGCAATGAAGCCTCACAAAAACATTTGGTTGAAGATGTGATCGATGATCCAGCTATTTACCCAAGTGAAGAAGCGCTTAAAAACCTATACGTTGTTGAAGCTTATCCACCCAAATCTCAACGGGTATTGAACCGTATTTGGACAAAAGTTAAAAGCAACCTTTAATTTAGAATCAGCACAATCAGTCATTCCATATTTGGTCATGTACGCCCGTGCCTAAGGACTTTCTTACACCATGGATACAGGAAAACCAGCTAGATTGGATTGAATTCATTGCTGTTGATTATGCTGGGCTGTTTCGCGGTAAACGCGTTTCAGCCCAGACTTTATTGTCGGGCAAAGGGCCTCAAAAGCTGCCTTTTGATCTCGTCACCCAAACCATCACTGGCAATTATGCCAAAGTACACGCCCCCAACGGCGACAAGCTCAATACTCAGGACGAAGACTGTAGCCTAATCCCTGATTATTCGACCGCTTGCCTCATTCCTTGGGCCAAAGAACCCACAGGTTCAATCATATGCGATCCCCATTATGCCGATGGCCCGCCGCTTGAAACCGCACCGCGCCAGATTTTAAAATCGGTTTTGTCCCAATACCAAAGCAAACAGTGGCAGCCCATTGTGGCCACAGAATTAGAGTTTTATTTACTCAAACCACCCGAACAACCCTATGCACAGTTGGAGGTCGCCACCTTTCCCGAGTCAGGGAAATCAAGCATGGCTCAACCTTATTCCATCGAATGCATCAGTGGTATGGATGCTTTCTTTGCCGATGTCAACCGTTATGCGCTAAGCCAAAATTTGTGCACCCAAACCATCATAAAAGAAGTCGGTGTCAGTCAGTTTGAGCTGAATTTAAACCACAATGATGCATTAACAGTGGCAGACGAGACGGTGAAATTCAAACGCATCATCCGCGAGGTGGCCAGAAAACATGGCGCCATTGCGTCATTTATGGCCAAACCCATGGCGAATGATGCAGGCTCTTCCATGCACGTACACCAAAGCATTGTTGACACACAGACTAAACAAAACATTTTCAGCGACAAAGATGGCAACCCCACCGATACATTCCTGCATTTCATTGGTGGACTGCAACACAATTTGGCAGAAGCGAGTTCTATTTTTCTGCCTTTTACCAATTCTTACCGCAGAATTGCCCCCTTTAATTGTGCACCGCTGAATTTTGAATGGGGCTATGACAATCGCACTGTCGGCCTGCGCATTCCCGTAGCCGATACCAAAGCCACATACAATCCTGCGCAACGCATCGAGAATCGCCTGGCCGGTTCTGACTGCAATCCCTATCTTATGCTGGCTACCTCATTGGGCTTGGGCTTGAACGGCATAGAGAAGCAATTAGAACCCAGACCCGCTTTTACTGGCAGCGCCTATGAGTTACCCATGCAAATGCCATCTAATTTATCGGATGCCTTACAAGCATTGAAAAAATCCACCGTGATCAGTGAAATGCTTGGCGCACCATTTATTGAGTTTTATGCTGCCATCAAGCAAAACGAATTAGATCACGCCAATAGAGTGATCACCCCTTGGGAAATCGAACACTTAGCCGAACTGATTTAATGATGACGACGCCAGTATTTGATTTGACCATTTAATTTTTAACCTTTAACGACAAATAGGACTTTATGAAAACTGAAACCAGAAACCTCCAACAAACCGACGCAGCGCATCACATTCATCCCTTCAGCGATTCCAAAATTCTGAACAAAGTTGGTTCAAAAATCATTAAAAAAGCGCAAGGTGTTTGGATCTGGGATACAGAAGGCAATAAAATACTGGATGGTATGGCAGGTTTATGGTGTGTCAATATTGGCTACGGTCGAGATGAGTTGGCTGAGGTTGCCAGCAATCAAATCAAAGAATTGCCTTATTACAACCTGTTTTTCCAAACCTCACACCCCAAAGCCACAGAGCTGGCCGCATTAATAGGTGAAATCACACCCGACCACATGCACCATGTATTCTTTACATGTTCAGGATCGGAGGCCAACGACACCAATCTCCGGTATGTCCGTCACTACTGGGCATCGCTCGGACAACCCGATAAAAACATCATCATCAGCCGCAACAATTCTTACCATGGCTCCACCGTTGCAGCGGCCAGCCTCGGTGGCATGAAACCCATGCATGCCCAAGGCGGACTCCCCATTCCAAACATTGCGCACATCCAAGAACCTTATTGGTATCAAGAAGGGGGCGATCTTTCGCCTGATGAATTCGGCATAAAAGCCGCTCGCGCTTTAGAAGAAAAAATATTAGAGTTGGGCGAAGACCGAGTGGCGGCATTCATTGCTGAACCAGTACAAGGCGCCGGTGGTGTCATCGTTCCACCAGATTCTTACTGGCCTGAAGTACAAAAAATATTGAACAAATACAATATTTTGTTTATTTGTGATGAAGTCATTTGTGGCTTTGGTCGGACTGGAAACTGGTTTGGTTGCGAGACTTACAATCTCAAGCCTGATTTGATGACCATTGCCAAAGGATTGTCTTCTGGTTATGCGCCCATGGGGGCGGTTGTGCTTTCCGAAAAAGTCGCCGATGTTTTAATCAACAAAGGGGGTGAGCTCACCCACGGTTATACTTATTCAGGACACCCCTTATCAGCCGCCATTTCTATTAAAAATATTCAGATTTTACAACAAGAAAAAATGGTCGAAAAAGTCAGAAATGAAACAGCGCCCTACCTGCAAAAACGTTGGTTAGAACTGAACCAATACGAGTTGGTTGGGGAAACGCGCGGTGTTGGTATGCTGGCTGCCATAGAGTTGGTTAAAGATAAAAATACGCGCACACGCTTCCCAGAGAACTTAAAAGTTGGGAAAATGTGCGTTAAAATCTGCGGTGAGAACAACCTTGTGATGCGTTCAGTGGCCAATAGCATGGTCATTTCTCCGCCATTGTGTATTAGCATTGAAGAAATTGATATGCTGATGGATAGGGCGCACGCGATTGTTCAACAACTGACCAAGGTTCTAAAAGAAGAAGGACATTTAAATTAAAATTTGCTTAATGGTTCAAAAAATATGACCAATTCATCCAATAATCCCAATGCATCATCCCATTTTGCCCCTTGGGATAACCCGCACGAAAAACCTTTCGTCGAAATAAAAAACGTCAGTAAAATATTTGGCGATGCCACCGCGGTAGATGATATTTCTCTCACTATTTATCAGCGTGAATTTTTTGCATTATTAGGTCCTTCAGGCTGTGGCAAATCGACCTTATTAAGGATGTTGGCTGGTTTTGAAACGCCCACCATGGGGACATTAAGCGTTGATGGTCAAAACATGGACCAGGTGCCCGTCTATGAGCGTCCCATCAACATGATGTTTCAATCTTACGCTTTGTTTCCCCACATGACCGTTGAGCAAAACATCGCCTTCGGATTAAAACAAGAAAAATTACCGCCGACCGACATTAAATCACGGACCGATGAAGCCTTAGAATTGGTTCAACTAACTGCCTTGGCCAATCGTAAACCTCACCAACTTTCAGGCGGACAACAACAACGTACGGCTCTGGCGCGCAGCTTGGTTAAACGCCCCAAGTTGCTGCTCTTAGATGAACCACTTGGCGCCTTAGATAAGAAATTGCGCGAAGAAACTCAATTCGAGCTGGTTGATTTACAAGAAAAATTGAAGATGACCTTTGTCATAGTCACCCATGACCAGCAAGAAGCCATGACGGTTGCCAGCCGTATTGCCGTACTTGACGCTGGCAAAGTCAAACAACTAGGTCCACCCATTGAAGTTTATGAGTATCCCAACTCTCGATTTGTTGCCGAATTTATTGGCGATGTCAACATTATTGAAGCGGAAGTGACGAATAAACAAGATCAATTGATCGAATCCAGAAGCACGACGATTGAAGACATCAAATTATCAACGCTCGATACTCAAAATTATTATCTGCACATCAAAGAGGGCCACCGTGTCGGATATGGCATCCGCCCAGAAAAAGTTAAAATTCAAAAGAAAACTGATGCCACACCGCCACCAAACGCGGAAAACCAAGTGTTGGGTACAGTCACCGATATTGGTTATTTGGGCAATCAATCCATTTACCATGTGCGCCTGAGCTCTGGTGAAATGTTTACCGCTTCAACCAGCAATAACAGCCGTCAACAATTTATGGACATCACTTGGGAAGACACAGTGATACTGAGTTGGGACAGCACCTCCAGTTTGGTTTTTCTGGGATAGTACCTTGTTCAATATAAGCAGAAAAACCTTTCTCATAGCCGTACCCTATCTATGGTTACTGGTCTTTTTCTTAATTCCATTTTTCATCGTTTTAAAGCTCAGCTTTGCCGATATTGCCATTGCCATTCCACCTTACACCTCATTGATTGAGTACCTTGAGGATGGATATATACAACTGACGCTGAGTCTGAACAATTACATCCTGCTTTATGAGGACAGCCTCTACACCTTTGCTTATTTGAACAGTGTTAAGATCGCTTTTATTTCAACCGTCCTAACCTTGATGGTTGGATTTCCCATCGCTTACGCCATGGCACGAAGTTCTAAAAGAATGGGTACCATCTACCTAATGCTGATCATTCTGCCGTTTTGGACATCGTTTCTTATACGAATATATGCGTGGATTGGCATTCTTAAAAATGAAGGTTTATTGAACGCCTTGTTATTGAAAATTGGCATCATCAGCCAACCATTGAACATCATCAACACCGATATTGCCGTTTACATAGGCATCGTCTATTCCTACTTACCCTTCATGGTGCTGCCCCTATACGCCACCTTAGAAAAAATGGATCCTGCCTTATTAGAAGCGGCTTCAGATTTAGGCTGCCGTCCCTTAAAACGTTTCTATAACATCATATTACCGCTGGCAATGCCAGGTATTTTGGCTGGTTGTTTCTTGGTATTCATTCCCGCAATTGGAGAATTTGTCATACCTGACTTGCTTGGTGGTTCCGACACCATCATGATCGGCAAAGTATTGTGGTCCGAATTCTTTGGCAATAGAGACTGGCCGCTCGCATCAGCAGCAACCGTCATCTTGCTGATCTTACTGATCGTACCCATTGTGATTTTTCAAAATTATCAACGTAGAAAAGCTTTGCTGTAAATCATGAATCAGAAACTCAGCCTATTCAACATACTGTCATTAATCATTGGCTTTTCGTTTTTGTATATCCCTATACTGTTGCTAATCCTATTCAGCTTCAATGAATCTAAGCTGGTTACAGTCTGGGCTGGCTTCTCCACAAAATGGTACGCCGAGTTATTCAACAACAAACAGATCATAGGCGCCGCTTGGATCACTTTAAAAATTGCCCTCATCTCTTCCACTGTGGCAACCGTTTTAGGCACCATTGCTGGCTATGTACTGGTGCGATTCACCCACTTTCGCGGCAATAATCTATTTTATGGCATGATTTATGCCCCCTTAGTGATGCCTGAAATCATTACTGGATTGTCGTTGCTGTTGATGTTCATTGCCATTTCATTGGACAGAGGTTTTGTGACCATTACCTTGGCCCACATTACCTTCTCAATGTGTTATGTGACCATCGTGGTGCAATCGCGCTTGTCCAGCTTTGACCGTTCCATTGAAGAAGCCTCATTAGACTTAGGTTGCACGCCCATCAATACATTTTTTATCATTACCCTACCGATCATCTTACCTGCTGTTTTAGCCGGATGGTTGCTTTCATTCACGCTTTCCTTAGACGATTTAGTCATCGCCAGTTTCACCACAGGTCCCAGTGCAACGACCCTACCTATGCAGATTTATAGTCAAGTCCGCCTTGGGATCACACCCGAAATCAATGCAGTCTCAACCATCTTGGTGGGCTTAGTCACTGTGGGGGTTTTGGTCGCCTCATTGGTACAGAAACGGAAAAACACTAATGCCCATTGATTACAATTTCGTTCTACGAAGCAATCCATCCACACACCAAGCCACCTACCCCAATTCTTATTACGCAGCAACAGCCAATAAGCAAGCTGACCATCCTGAATTGACCGAAACCATTCAGGCAGACGTTTGCATCATCGGCGGCGGCTTTAGTGGCATCAATACCGCCATTGAATTACGCGAAGCTGGACTGAATGTGGTTTTAATTGAAGCTCGGAAAATGGGCTGGGGTGCCTCAGGTCGCAATGGCGGTCAAGTGCTTCGAGGCATTGGCCAAAACAACGATAAATTCATCAATATTATTGGACAAGAGGGTATTGATACACTTGAAAGAATGGGCGATGAAGCCATTGACATTGTGGTTAATCGCATCAAAAAACACGGCATTGAATGCGACTTGAAATTTGGCTCAACCTCTGTCGCTCTCAAACCCCGCCACATGCGCGAAATAGTCGAATACCAACAACATTTAGAGCGCATTAAATACCCGCACAGCATTGAAATCACCGAGCAACAAAATTTGGCAGAAGTGATTGGCTCCGACCACTACATAGGCGCAATAACCTTGGGTGGGGACGCGCACGTCCATCCTCTGAATCTTTGCTTGGGTGAAGCACAAGTGGCTGCAGACCTCGGGGTGCAATTGTTTGAAAATACCCCCGCCATAGACATCAAAGAAGGCGCAAAAATTCAAGTAACGACTGAAAAAGGGGCTGTTCATGCAGATTTTGCGGTGATGTGTGGCAATGCGTACACCAAAAACATGCATAAAACAATCACCTCTAAAATCCTGCCCGCTGGCAGTTACATCATCGCCACTGAGCCCTTAGGCAAGCTGGCGGATACACTTTTGCCCAAAGACAGCGCTGTTTGCGATTTGAATTATGCTTTAGATTATTTTAGACTGAGTAAGGACAAGCGCTTATTGTTTGGTGGCTTGTGTAATTATTCGGGACGCGACCCCAGCAATATTTCTGAAATATTGCAGAAGAAAATGTTGACGGTTTTCCCGCAATTAAAAGAGACCCCCATAGACTATTACTGGGGCGGCATGATTGGCGTGGGCATCAATCGACTGCCTCAAATTGGGCGAATTGGTCATAATTTGTACTACGCTCAAGGCTATGCAGGTCATGGCGTCAATGCGACACACATCGCCGCTCGTGTTATTGCCGAATCCATCACCGCCCAAAGTCATCGTATCGATTTGTTTGAAAAAGTCAAACACCACACATTCCCAGGCGGCCCTCAACTTCAATCATTGTTATTCTCCTTAGGCATGCTTTATTTCCGCTTAAAAGATGCTTTATGATCGGACGTCGTCAAAATTATTAAGTATGCCCACTTTTACAAAGAATCGTTCAGACGCTTAAATATTCTGACTGATACAGCTTATCAAACGGAATGAACAGAGTCATTGCAAAATTCATCACCTATCTTCTACTGATGTCATTCATTGGCGGTTGTACATCGCTTAAGCCGCTTAATATTAACCAACCGCGCGCAAATATTGTCTCAGCCATCAAGATTAATGACAAAATAACGGTCCGAACAAAATCAAATACAACACTTGAATTGATTGTTAAGGAAATAACCCCCATAGAAATTATTGGTCACGAGCAAACAATCGCTTTTAGCGAAATAAAATCCTTACAAATAGAACAGTTATCTAATTCGAAAACAATTTCTGCCATTGTCTTAGGCTTCTTGGGCGTACACCTGCTGGTGTTATCCATTTTTCTTTTGACATCTTAATCATTGATTGCATCATGTTAAAACAGACCTTAGCCCCTACATTAAAACAACTTAGTCAATGGCTAAACGGTCGAACGCTTAAATACAGTTTCTATAGTGCAATCATATTCTTTATTGGTGGCTGCACCACCCTCCAACCCATAGATTGGCATCAATCTCAAACCGATCTTAGCGCCATCATTGGCCTAAATGAAACAATTGTGGTACAAACCAAGTCGCATGAAAAATTTGAAATGGTTGTTAACAAAATCACTGCGACCGAAATCATTGGCAAAAACCGTATAATTGCCATTTCTGATATCAGTCGTATTGAGAAAAATCAAAGCCATACAGGTAGAACGATTGGTGCTGTTGCAGGCGGTATTTTTGTAACAACCTACGTGATTTTAGCCGCAGGTGTCTTTTCAAAATAAAGCGGGCAAATTCAGTAACTCAAACAAGCAAAAAGGAGTCGAAAAATGAATAAAGGTGATCAAGCATTCCGTTCAGACAACCCAAAAGATGTCTGGGAAGAAATGACTTATGCAGGCGCATTAAGTTTTATGCGTCGTCCCTATACAAGAGTCTTAGATCATGTTGATTTGGTCATCAGCGGCATCCCATACGATTGTGCAACCACCTACCGACCAGGTTGTCGATTTGGGCCCAAAGCCGTCCGCGAAAATTCTGTACAGTTGAGCGAATTAGAGGCCTTCCCTTATGGATTTAACCCATTTGAAACGCTTTCCGTTATCGACTATGGTGATTGCTATATCAATCCACATCAGCCCCATACAATCGCTTCTACCATTGAACAACATGCAGATAACATCCTCAAACATTCAAGCAAAATGTTGACCTTGGGCGGTGATCATTTCATAACCTATCCTTTGCTCAAAGCGCACGCTAAAAAATACGGCCCGATTGCGTTGATCCAATTTGATGCGCATTGTGATACTTGGGAAGATGAACCAAATCGATTAGACCATGGCACCATGTTTGCCCGAGCGGTGGACGAGGGAGTCATCGACGTCGCACGATCCATCCAAGTGGGCCTGCGCACCTATAACAATACAGACTATGGTTTTGAAATACTCACCGCCCCTTGGGTGCATAAAAACGGCATAGACGCAACCATTCAAAAAGTCATCCAAAGGGTGGGCAATGCGCCTGTTTATCTGACCTTTGATGTTGATGGCTTGGACCCAGCTTTTGCTCCAGGCACGGGTACACCCGTTGTCGGTGGTCTGGCAACTTGGCAGGCGCTGGCGTTCGTTCAAGGTTTGAAAGATTTAAATTTAATTGGCATGGACGTTGTTGAAGTTTCACCGCCTTATGATCACAGTGATATTACCGCCATTGCCGCAGCCACAGTGGCGTACCAATGGCTGTGCCTGCTCGCTCTTAAAAACGGGGCCAAACCCAATCCTGTGGGACATCTTTAAAATTTCTGTTTTTACGACGACAGTCACTGTAAAATAATCTCAAGAGGATCACACCATGAATATACGACGCTACACAAAATTACATCTAATCGCTTGGGCTTTTCTGCTAAGCTTTATGGTTTCACAAGCCATGGCGGCCAAGGTCATTAAAAACGCCTTGGGCATGTCATTTGTTGAAATCCCAGCTGGTGACTTTATGATGGGCACACCTGATTTGGTTGAGGCTCAGATGGAGTTTCCTGACCCAGACGACGACACAGCCGCTGATGAACTGCCCGCACATAAAGTTGTTTTCAAGCAATCGTTTTTTATGGGCCAGACCGAGGTGACGCAAGAACAGTGGTTCAAGGTCATGGAAAATCGCCCTGGCAAAACTTGGCAAGAACCTCAATGGCAAAAACTACCCGTTGGTGGCATCAGTTGGTATATGGCGCAACGTTTCACCGAAGAGTTGACTTTGTTAGACAAGAAGTATCGTTATCGATTGCCCACAGAGGCTGAATGGGAATACGCGGCCCGCGCTGGCCGTCAGTCTGAGATGCGCCCTCACGAATTAGAAAAAATGACCGAATTTGCTTGGTTCATTGACAGTTCAGGAGACCACGCCCACCCAGTTGCCACGACCAAACCCAATGCTTACGGTTTGTACGATATGTTTGGCAATGTCTGGGAATGGACCAACGACTGGTATCACGAAGCAACCTATGCCAATAGGCCAACTAACATCAATCCTCAGGGGCCTGACAAAGGGTTCGCAAAAGTCAAAAGAGGGGGCTCTTACCACTGTCCAGGCCATCTGATTCGGTCGGCTCATCGAGGTGGCAATCGACCCAACCAAGGATTTGTGGTCGATGGCTTCAGAGTTGTTGCAGAATTAAAGTAATCCTCATTATTGTTTGACGGGTGCTTTCCGTTTGCCGATAAGGCATAAGCCACTGACAATAATGATGATGATACCCACCCACGTCAACACAGATGGCAGGTCTTCAAAAAACAGATAGCCAATAATGACCGCCCCGATCATTTCAATATAAAGAAAGGGCGACAGCAATGACGCCTCTGTCAGTTGAAAGGCAATGATTGTCAATATGTGACAACACAATGACAAGGTGCCCATGGCAAAAATAATCAGCAAAAGATTGATTGAAGGCCACTGCCATTCAAACAAGGCCAAAGGTAATAACACCACCGCCCCCAAAATATATTGAAAATTAAGCGTGACGGTGGGACTGCTGCTACTGCCCAATGCCCGAGAAGCGATCATATAAAGCCCAAATAATATCCCTGCAGCTAAGGCAAACAGAATGCCTGCATCAGGAATATTGCTGGGTCTAACCACAAAAAGCACCCCAACAAAACCCACAACCACTGACAAGATTTTAGGTTTGGTTAAAACCTCCCCAAGTAGCAATGCTGAAAATAATGTGGCCACAAAAGGTGCGACAAAGTATGCCGCTGTGGCTTCAGCCAGAGGAACCGTCGCAATGCCCACAAAAAAGCAAGTCATTGCTGTAATGAGCAATAATGTTCTTAGACTTTGTAAACCTAATTTTTCTGTGGGTAAAATTTTGCCTTTATAACGCCATACAGTGATGGGCAAGATAAACACCAATCCCGAAGCATAGCGTGCCCAGCTGATGAACAGGGGTGATAAGTCAGAACTCAAATATTTTGCGATGCCATCCACGAACGGAATAAAGAAGACGCCAACGCTCATCAACACGATCCCCAAGAGGGTCGAGTTCATCTTTATACTTTCATTCAATCCGCTGAGTTTGCCCATAGTCCCTTGATTATGACCGCATTACGATGAAGGCGTACTATTTTCCGTAGAGGCTTCGGTTTCTGTATTTTGACCGCCAGCATTTGTCTCTTGGGTGTATTCCTCAAATAATTGTTCAATGGCCTGATACGTTTCTGGATCGGCTTTATGGGTCAATCCCTCAAACACCAGTCGATTGATGCCCGATTTTTTCAATGCAATGAGGTTGCCCAAGGCCCTAGTAAAATTGATCGCTTGATCTGGGTATAAGATCAGCATGGCGCGAATGATGGGCTTCGTTAAGCGTGGTTTCAACAACACCAATGTTTCCACAATCTCTTCGGATCGATAGCCATTAAATAATGCCATGTGCTTTTCTATGTGCTGATGCGTTTTCGAGGGTGAAAAGGCGATAAGTGAGCCCAATGCATCAATGCTAACACTGCGGATTTTATTCAATTTTGATTCACTGAAAGGGTCTTGGGTAATCCCTGGCTGCAAAATTGGATAGGGGATGGTGTAGGGAATGCTTTCTTCATCATTGGCAAAATTTCTACTCACTATCACTCGATAAATCATGAACGGAATGCTCAAGCCCATTAATCCAATAAAATAAATAAGCAGCCCACTGGGGTTAAACCATTCCATAAATGTCGAGGCGATGATTGGCCCGACAATTAAACCGAAACTGTTTAGCAAGAGTAAGCTACTCATAGCTGCTACGGCTTTTTCATTGTCAATCTGGTTGAAAATGAATTTAACGCTCACCGGATAAATACAACTGAGGCTACCACCCATGATAAACATCACCACCAAATAGTAGGTCCAAGGTGATTCTCTCAAGGTAAATGAATATGCAATAATCGCCGTCACAAAAGCAATGATCACCAAACCAAGGATGACTCTGCGTTCGTCAAATTTATCTGCCAGACGACCCACAGGTACTTGGAAAAAGATCGAGCCACCGGTTGCCGTCGCCAAAAGAATGATAAATTGAATATCTTCTACACCCAACCACAGCACAAACAATGACATCAAAGTATATAAAGCGGACAGGGCCAATCCAGAAACAATCGACATAATCGCACCACTTGGGGTATCTCTGAGCATTTCTATGATGGGTAAATGGGCTTGATTCTTTTCCACTTCTGGTGATAGATAGCGACTCATGAGCAATGGAATGATCGAAACATTCAACAGCAATGCAATCATACTAAAAGCTCTTGTATCCCACGGATCATAAAACAGTGCAAACATTGGTGCACATAGAATGCCCAAGGCAAAAAATAATTGATACATGGCAAAAATGGTGCCTCTGCTGCTGCGATCGCCAATGACATTGATCCAGCTTTCTAATGTAATATAAACAATGGCCATAGAAACACCCACTAAAAACCGCATTACACCGTTAAACCAAATGGCATTGAAGAATATGTGTAATATGGCAACCAAAGCGATGATGGTCGCAACGGTGGTATAGCTTCTGATATGTCCCACTCGGGATATGATTTTATAACCGTACAAACTGCCCACCAAGAAGCCCGCTGAATAGGAAGCCATGACCCAACCGATGGTACCAATGGAGACGCCATTCAACTTCATAATTAACGGCAAAATGATCACCAAAGTATTGTGTGCCAAAGAAGCAAATAAAATGGCAATGAGGATACTTTGAATGCGAGAAAAATTCTGCATCAATGGGGATGACAAAAACTTAAACATGGTGAACTCTATCGGCGTTAAAGGGTGACAAAACAAAGCCATTTAAAGGGCCGAAATGGCCTCAATAATAGTGCGAGCATTCTAACGCATAAATCTTTATAAATAATGAAAATAATTAGGGAATTAATGGCTTTTTTTACAACAAAAAATTCAATGAAAAAAGCCCCCGTTTTTGCGTTGTTGATTGCGCCATATTTACCCAAGGAAATGCCTTGACGCGCCGCTAAAGGCAAACTCGATTTAACGCATCTAATAAATTCATGACACATGGCTTTTGATTGAACGGATTTATTAGTTTTTCCCCTTGACAAGCCCTTGTCAAAAGCTGACAATACGCCTGAAAATTTAAAAACCGTTTGAATGGTTTTTTTAAATAATTCGGTTCGAGAAACGTTCACGTCAATGGTTGCTTTTGTGGACACAACCTAAGCAAAGCAGGATTCGCTAACTAGCCCTAATATGACCGAAGATACTTATGGATGTTTTATCCTTTTTAAGAAATCACCGTTCAAATCGTCGTAGAGAACTTGTAGATTCCCTCGCACGGTATCTAATCACCTTTGGCGGTGTCTGCGTTATCATTGCCATCACTTTGATTTTCGCTTACCTCATTTCCGTCGTTTATCCCTTATTTGATTCTGCTGAGATCGAGTCTAAATGGACTCAATCTCATGCGAATAATCAACAAACAATCCCGCTGTATAGTCGCATAGACGAATACCAAGAAACTTATACCGAAGTGTTTGCCGATGGTCGCGTTCAACATTTTAGGGTGCCAACTCAAAAGCAAGCAGGAAAAATCATTGCACAACCGCCATTGGAGGATGTTGCTGCCATTCAGGCCGTTACGCTGATTGGTCGTGCGCCTTTGCGCTACGCCTGGGCCGAAGAAGATGGCTACATAAGGTTTGTTAAACATACTGATCAGCTGAGTTATCCAGATGATACACGATTAGTCACCCCTCTGATTGAACCACTCTATGGTGAGGATAATCAAAGAATACAAGTGAGTGAATTCGACATCACCGCCCTGGCTGCTCGTGAACTTGACGAAGAAGTTTTGGTGGCTATTCAAACCAACAACCAACTTGAACTGATTCGCTACGCCAAAGAATCATCTTTGGATGGCGAAGGCAGTACCTTAGAAGAGGATTCACGTACCATCCTACCCACTAACCAAATCAGCGTAGGTCAAAATTTTGTTGCCGATCAATTGCACCTGAGCAACGACGGGCGTTGGCTGATCGCCCTCTCCCAAGAAGGACTATTTGTCGCTTATGGCCTGTTTGAAGAAGCCCTCATAGTAAACCCGCAAATCATTGATACCAACAGAACCATCCTGACTTCCGCGTGGTTGCTCGGTGAAGTATCACTGCTGCTTGGAGACAACAAGGGTTTTGTCAGCAAATGGTTTTTGAACCAAGGCGCGTGGCAGGAAATCACCTCAACCCAGTTATCGCAAAAACCCATCAGCCACATTGTCAGCGAGCACCAACGCAAAGTTTTTGCCGCCAGCGATACCGAGGGTAAAATCGGCTTATTTTACGCCCCTTCTGCTTCATTAATATTAACCCAGCAAGTTTCCGAACAACCTTTGTTGATCAACTTCACCCCCCGTGGAGATGGATTGCAAATCTATTCACAACAACAGCAACAATGGTTCGCCATCGACAATGAACACCCCGAAATCAACTTCCGATCATTGTGGTCAAAAATTCACTACGAAGGCTATCCAGAACCGCAACATGTTTGGCAATCGTCTGCCGCTGATCAAGATTTTGAAGCAAAATTAAGTTTAACCCCCTTGACCTTTGGCACGCTTAAGGCGGCTTTTTACGCCATGCTCATTGCCATGCCTTTGGCCATTTTTGGTGCCATTTACACCGCCTTTTTTATGTCGCCTGCCATGCGTCGCATGGTCAAACCCACCATTGAAACTATGGAAGCCTTACCCACGGTCATCTTAGGATTTTTGGCTGGATTGTGGCTGTCCCCCTTCATTGAAAATAATTTGGCAGCAATCTTTTTAACATTGTGGGTCATGCCTGTGGCATTGGTTGCTTTTGGTTGGTTGTGGTTAAGAGCGCCTAGTCATTGGATTGCATTAATTAATGACCAATGGCGCGCCGCCCTACTTGTGCCTGTTGTTATCGGTATTACCTTATTTTGTTTTTGGTTGGCTCAACCCATTGAAACCGTATTTTTTGATGGTAATTTACGCCAATATATCAGCCAAGAGTTAGGCATTAGCTATGACCAACGCAATGCCATGGTGGTTGGTTTTGCCATGGGATTTGCCGTGATTCCAACCATTTTTTCCATCTCAGAAGACGCCGTTTTTTCGGTGCCCAAACATTTGGTTAATGGTTCATTAGCTTTGGGGGCTTCATCGTGGCAAACCCTAACAGGCGTTGTATTGCCCACCGCCAGCCCAGGCATATTTTCTGGCGTCATGATTGGTTTCGGACGAGCCGTCGGTGAAACCATGATTGTACTGATGGCGACTGGAAATACCCCCATCATGGACTTTAACATCTTTGAAGGCATGCGTACTTTGGCCGCCAATATTGCTGTTGAAATGCCCGAATCGGAAGTGGGCAGTTCCCATTATCGCGTGCTGTTTTTAGCCGCTTTGGTACTATTCTTATTCACTTTCCTATTCAACACCAGTGCAGAAATCATACGCCAACGATTGCGCAAAAAATACGGTTCCTTATAATCCTTTGCCATCACCCATGCACATAAACCAAAATCGACCCACCTTCAAACAATGGATTCACCAAGGGGAACATTGGATTTGGCTCAATGCTTCTGCCGTCAGTATCAGTCTTATCATGGTCTTTGGATTGCTGGCCTTCATCATGGTAAAGGGCTTAGGGCATTTTTGGCCCGCCAGCGTTTACGAGTTCGATACCATAGTCAATGCCCAAAAGCAAACGCATGCTGGTGAATTGGTCAAACAACAAAGTGACGAACAAGACAATAAACAACTAAACCAAAGCCTTTACAAAATTGGCAATCGGGAGCATTTCGGTCTGGATTTCAAATGGTTTAATGATGCGCACATCGAAAACCGCCGCCAACCCAGCGGTTATATCGTGCTTGAGCGCGAAGAATGGGGCAATGTTTATGCCCGCTTGATTGGATTCACTTGGCAAGGCAAGACCTACGAAGCCGTTGACAATCTACAACAAGCATTAGACCAAAGCCATGAGCAGCGCGAAGTCATACACGCCATTGAACGTTATGACATGGGCAAAATCAATCATGCCCTCAGAGCCTTGGCGTTGGACATCAAAAAACTTAAGTCTGAACAGCGATGGGATACAACCAAAGAACAGAATTTTGCCCAAAAGACCCAAGCCTTAGAATCACAATACCAAACGCTTAACACCCAATTGAATGAACAACGAGCCGCATTTAATCGCTTGGGCAGCTTACAGCTCCAAAGTGCAGACGGTCATGTTTTTGAAGTCGCCTTAGATCAGATCATTCGTGCTTATTATCCCAATCAAATGTCTGTTTTTGAAAAGATGCAGTTTTATTTCGCCAAAATGTGGGAGTTTGTCTCTGACGACCCGCGCGAAGCCAATACCGAAGGGGGCATTTTCCCTGCCATATTTGGTACGGTGGTGATGGTTTTGTTAATGACCATTTTGGTCACGCCCATTGGCGTCATAGCGGCCATTTATTTGCGCGAATACGCCAAACAAGGGCTCGTTGTGCGCATGATTCGTATTTCAGTCAATAATCTTGCCGGCATTCCATCCATCGTTTATGGCGTCTTTGGTTTGGGTTTCTTTGTCTATTTCATTGGTGGCTCCATTGATGAGCTGTTTTACGACTATGCCTTACCGTCACCCACTTTTGGCTCGCCTGGATTGCTCTGGGCTTCGCTCACATTGGCCTTGTTGACCTTGCCTGTGGTCATCGTCTCCACTGAAGAAGGTTTGGCGCGCATTCCTTCCTCCATCCGCGAAGGCAGTCTGGCACTGGGCGCCACCAAATTTGAAACCCTAACTCGTACTGTACTGCCCATGGCAAGTCCTGCCATCATGACCGGTTTAATTCTTGCCATTGCCCGCGCAGCAGGAGAAGTTGCCCCCCTAATGTTGGTGGGTGTGGTTAAATTAGCACCTGATTTAGCGATTGATTCAATACCGCCCTTCCTCCATTTGGATCGACAATTCATGCACTTGGGATTTCACATTTTTGATGTGGGATTTCAAAGCCCAAATGTTGAAGCTGCGCGGCCCTTGGTTTATGCAACGGCGCTACTACTGATCATTATTGTGATTGTGCTTAATTTGTTTTCGATCAAAATTCGCAATCATCTAAGAGAAAAATATAAAGCTTTAGAATAGCCACTGAATACTCGTATGAAAGTTAACTTAAACCACGACCTCGCCACTGACAATACGACAGTGGAAACCATTTTGCAGGTCAAAAATTGGAATCTATACTATGGCGATAAGCAAGCCTTAGAGTCCATCAACTTAGACATACCAAAGTCACGGGTGACCGCTTTTATTGGTCCAAGTGGCTGTGGCAAATCCACTTTATTGCGCTGTTTTAATCGCATGAATGACTTGGTCGATTCTGTCCGCACTGAAGGGGAAATCTTTTTAAAAGACCATAATATTTACGACAAGCAATCCAATGTTTCAGAACTGCGTCGTCAAATTGGCATGGTTTTTCAAAAACCCAATCCCTTTCCTAAAAGCATTTTTGAAAATGTTGCCTATGGTCTGAGACTGCAAGGCGAGAATAATAAAACGGTGTTACAAGACACCGTTGAATGGGCGCTCAAATCCTCAGGATTGTGGCCTGAAGTTCAAGATCGATTGAACGACAATGCCTTAAGTATATCTGGCGGGCAGCAACAACGATTGGTCATTGCTCGATGTATTGCCATCAAGCCAAGCGTCTTGCTTTTAGATGAACCCACCTCTGCTTTGGATCCCATCTCTACTCTAAAAATCGAAGAATTAATTTCCGAATTACGACAACAATACACCATATTAATCGTTACACACAACATGCAACAAGCGGCGCGCATTTCAGACTATACAGCATTTATGTACATTGGCAAATTGATTGAATACAACGCGACCAGCCAACTATTTACCGAACCCAAGGAGAAGCAAACAGAAGATTACATCACAGGAAGATTTGGATAATTATGAATAGGAAAAAAACCCACATATTAAAAAATTTTGACGAGGACTTAGCCCAGTTAAATGTGCGCATGCTTAATATGGCACGCAGTGTTGAAGAGCAAATAAATTTTGCCATCGATTCTTTGGAGAAGTCGAGTAATGAGATCGCTGAAAAAACCATACGGCAAGATAAAAAAATCAATCGATATGAGGTTGAGATCAATGAGCTGTGTTTTGGCGTACTGGCGATTTATCAACCTGTGGCTTCCGATTTACGTATCCCTCTGTCGGTCATCAAAATGAGCAATGATTTGGAGCGCATCGGCGATGAAGCGGAAAAATTAGCCACGGCAACCCTTGTGTCCATTGAAGATCAATACGCGGCAAAACCACCGCTTCTCAAAATGGCAAGGCGCGTACATGAGGCTTATAAAGAAATGATTGTTGTGTTGGAAACTCAAGACGTTCGTTTGGCAGAAAATCTCCTTGCCGCCGATTTATCGCTCCATCAACGCTATGATAAAGCGCTGATAGAAGTGGTCAAAATCATTCAATCCAATCCATTGAGCAGGCGCCAGATTCTGGCTTATTTATGGGCCATTAAAGGTTTGGAAAGAATCAGTGACCACATCCGCAACATCTGTCAGCAGCTGGTTTATATGAAAACAGGGACTTTTTTAGGCGATAATCTACAATCTGATGCCATTGAAAAAGCTGACCCTGCAACCAAAGAAACCGATTGATCATAAAACCCACATTGACTTTAACTTGACCGCTTAATTGACTATGAAACACTTATTACTCTCCATCGTCCTTGCATTTTTTGTGTCCCAGGCTCTCGCAGAAACAAAAGTCGATCCCGCCCTACCCGATTACCAAAGAATTCAAGGCGTATCAGGAAAGATTTCCAGCGTGGGCTCAGATACCTTGGCCAATCTCATGACCCTCTGGAGTGAAGATTTCAAACGCTTTTATCCCAACGTGTCGATTCAAATCCAAGCGGCAGGCTCTTCAACAGCGCCACCTGCTCTCACAGAAGGCACGTCAAACTTGGGACCCATGAGTCGAAAAATGAAATCAAAGGAAATTGCCGCATTTGAAAAAACCCATGGCTATAAAGCATTGGCCATCCCAGTGGCTGTAGATGCTCTGGCGGTTTTTGTCAATAAGGATAATCCCATCAAAGGTTTAAGCATTGCCGAAGTGGATGCCATTTTTTCATCAACCCTCAAGTGTGGCCATAAAAAGGCGACCAATGTTTGGGGCGATTTAGGCTTAAGCGGGGCTTGGCAGAACCGTGATATCCAATTATTTGGCCGAAACTCGGTCTCTGGCACTTATGGCTACTTCAAAAAACGCGGCTTGTGCAAAGGGGATTTTCGTAACAGCGTCAACGAGCAACCTGGCTCTGCTTCAGTGGTGCAATCTGTCAGCGCTTCAATCAATGGCATTGGCTACTCAGGCATTGGTTATAAAACCGCGGGTGTGCGTGCCTTACCCATAGCGAAAAAAATCGGCAAACCCTTTGTGCACGTCACGGCAGAAAACGCCTTAAAAGGCAAGTACCCCTTAGCCCGTTATCTGTATATTTACGTGAATAAGCCCCCTAACAAACCCCTTGATCTCAACACCCGCGAGTTCATCAAATTGATTCTCTCGAAAAAAGGCCAAACCACCGTCATCAAAGATGGCTACATTCCGCTGCCATCCAAAGTCGTTAATAAGGTTTTGAAAAAGATTCAATAGCTTCAATGGTCAATGTGGCGCATAAACAGCTGCATTAAAAACACCGTGACAATTGGATGCGTTTCCCCAATAACGCATAAAATAGCCTGTTCAATGAACTCACTGAGCCACCATGCAATCTAATACTTTCAATTGGCGTTTTGACCACAGTTATGCCCAATTGCCCAGTCATTTTTATGAAAAGTGTCGGCCTTTGGCGGTGCCAGACCCTCAAGTGGTCCTTGTTAATCACCCACTGGCACACCAACTGGGTTTATCATTGGACGCTGACTCAAATTCAGCCTTAGCGTCTGTTTTTTCGGGTAATCAATTGCCCCCGCAAGCAGAGCCTTTGGCCATGGCCTATGCTGGTCATCAGTTTGGTCATCTGAGTTTGCTCGGTGACGGCAGAGCCCATCTGCTGGGTGAACACCTCACGCCCGAAAATAAACGCTTTGACATTCAACTCAAAGGTTCTGGACCCACACCCTATGCACGACGTGGCGACGGCCGCGCCGCACTTGGTCCCATGTTACGAGAATACATTATCAGTGAAGCCATGGCAGCGCTGGGCATTCCAAGTACCCGCAGCTTGGCTGTTGTCCGCACGGGTGATTCCATTCGTCGTCACGGTGTGTTACCTGGCGCCATTCTTACTCGGGTGGCTGCCAGTCATTTGCGCATTGGCACATTTCAGTATTGTGCTGCCAAACAAGACAAAAACGATTTAATACAACTGGCGGATTACACCATTCAAAGACATTACCCAGACATCGCTCAAGCAGATAACCCCTACATTGAATTATTAAAGTCTGTGGTGCTTAGCCAAGTCCATTTAGTCGTCCAATGGTTGAGAGTGGGGTTCATCCATGGCGTCATGAACACCGATAATATTGCCCTTTCTGGAGAGACCATCGACTATGGACCCTGCGCCTTCATGGACCACTACGACCCTAAAACCGTGTTCAGTTCTATAGACCACAATGGTCGCTATGCTTATGCCAACCAAGCGCCCATTATGCAATGGAATTTAGCCCGATTTGCTGAAGCTTTATTGCCGTTAATCGACAATGACCCCAAAAAGTCTGTGACCATCGCTGAAGATATCATCCGATCGTTTCAAGACCACTTTGAAGCACAATGGCTTGATATGATGCGACGGAAGCTGGGTTTAAGGGGCGAAGCAGACAATGATGGGCCGCTCATTCAATCGTGGATGCAATGGTTGCAGCAAAACCAAATCGATTTTACCAACGGCTTTCGCTATTTAAGTCATTGTCTGAGCCACGACCAAGCTGACTTAGACCCCCTCTTTGCCCAAATGCCCCAGCAAGATGCGACTTTTAAGCAATGGTATAAGCAATGGCATCAACGCCTACAGAGCGGAAAGCAAACACCCGAACAAATCCTCCAAGGCATGGATGCTTGTAATCCTGTGGTGATTCCGCGCAATCACGTCGTTGAGGGCGCGCTGAATAGGGCTGAACAATCATTAGATTATGGTCCCGTTCAAACACTGCTCGATGCGCTTAGCCAACCTTATGAACAGACCACTGAAAATGAATATCTGAGACCAACCCCAGAGAAAAATGATCGCATCTATCAAACCTTTTGTGGCACCTAAGTTTTTAAGGCTTTATGGTTGTTTCTGCTAATCATGTATTAAATATTTTTGTAGTGTAAAATGGACATGATTGGTGAGTCAGGTTTAATCATTAAATCGTGACTTTTATTTAACTTACTTTATTGAATGAAATTATGGAAAATGTTTTAGATTTCAGTGATTCTGCAGCTTCAAAAGTTGGGCTTTTGATTGATGAGGAAGGCAACCCTTCGCTTAAATTGCGTGTCTATATTATTGGCGGTGGTTGTTCTGGATTCCAATACGGTTTCACCTTTGATGAATTGCAACAGGACGATGATACCGTTCTCGAAAATCAAGGCGTGACGCTGTTAATTGATTCAATGAGTGTCCAATACTTACACGGAGCAAAAATTGATTATCTTGAAGACCTTCAAGGGGCGCGTTTTGTGATTGAAAATCCAAATGCCTCAACAACTTGTGGTTGTGGTTCCTCTTTTAGTGTATAACGTATAATCATTGACACGCCTTAGGGCAGATGATGACCAAATTATGAAATATGTACCCGGGCTTGCCGGCATTCCAGCGACAGAATCCGCCATTTCAGATATAGATGGTGAGAAAGGTGTACTCTTTTATCGTGGCTATCCCATTGAACAACTGGCAGAACATAGCACATTTAGCGAAACGGCATTGTTATTGTTGCGTGGCAATCTCCCGACACCAGAAGAATTACAGCAATTTGACAGCGACTTAGTCAACCATCGACGCATTAAATTTAACATTGACGGCATTCTCCAAAGATTGCCCCCTTCCGCACATCCAATGCAGGTATTGCAAATTGGCATCTCGTGCTTGTCGAGCTTTTTCCCGGCGACCGAAGTGTCAGACGAGGGCATTTATACCCAACAACAACAGTACGAATCAGCTGTCACCATCCTATCGCATGTGGGCACATTGGTGGCCATGTGGGAGCAAATTCGCTCAGGCTATAGACCCATTAGCCCCAAATATGATGGCAATTATGCGGACAATTTTCTTTATACTGTTTTGGGCTATGAACCCAGTCCCATGATGATCAAAATCATGGACACCTGCCTCATACTGCACGCAGAGCATACCATCAACGCCTCAACATTTACCGCCATGGTCACCGCCTCAACCCTGGCCAACCCTTGCTCGGTCATTGCTGCCGCCGTTGCCTCCTTATCGGGTCCGCTACATGGGGGCGCCAATCGCGCCGTCATCAATATGATTGACGAAATTGGCAAGCCTGAAAATGTTGAAAATTATGTATTGGACAAAATCAAAAACAAACAAGTCATCTGGGGCATGGGACACAGAGAGTATAAAACCAAAGACCCTCGCGCCAAACTGTTACAAAAACTGGTCGAAGAGCTGATGAAACGCAAAGGCAAAATATCCAAGCAATTGGAAATTGCCGTCAAAGTTGAAGAAATTTGTCATAAACATTTGGCAGACAAGGGCGTCTATCCCAACGTTGATTTCTATTCGGGCATTTTATATCGTGAAATTGGTTTACGACCCGAGCTGTTTACCCCCATTTTTGCCGTGGCGCGCACAGCTGGTTGGTTGGCACACTATATGGAACAAGTCGCACACAATCGCATTTTCAGACCAACCCAGATTTACGTCGGTTCTGAGCCCAGAACTTACGTGCCCATAGGGCAACGCGCTTAGACGAGATTCGTAGATGTGTTGTCAATTTTCACCCTTAGATAAGATCTAAGATTCGTGGCATTGTCATTCGGCACAGACGGCATACGCGGTTATTGGGACACCCCTAATTTTAACCAAAACACCATCCGCGCCATAGCGCGCGCTGTGGGATCATTTGTCAGCGATCAATCTAACCAACCCAGCGTGGTGATCGGTGGTGATTCGCGCGATTCGACCAAAGATATTTTCCTCATTGTGCAAGAAGTGCTCATGACCTATGGCGTACAACTTTGCCATCTTGGACTGACCACTTCACCTGCAGTGGCGTACATGACCGCTCAACAAAACGCCAATCTGGGTATGATGATTACCGCATCGCATAATCCTTGGCACGACAATGGTCTCAAGTTCTTTTCAAACACGGGCACCAAATTAACAGCTACACAAGAGCAGCAATTTCAACAATACCTCAATCACCCCAAAACGCCAAACCAAGCCACTGGCACAACAACCACACTTTCGGCCAATCCATATTTACAACATTTACAAACGCTGGCGCCTTCAGGCAATTTTAAAGCCCGCATTGTTTTGGATACAGCCAATGGTTCCGCCTATGCGCTGGCGCCACAACTGCTACAAACATTGGGCTTAGACTACATTGACATTTCTTCTGAACCCAACGGACACAACATCAATGAAGGCTGTGGCGCAACCCACCCCCAATTTGCTGCCAAAAAAGTGCTTGAACATCAAGCAGACATTGGTATTGTGTTAGACGGCGACGCCGATCGAATTCAGTTAATCGACCATCAGGGCAAGTTGATTGATGGCGATGGCATTCTCTATATTTATGCGAACTTCTATGATTTGGTCGGCATTGCGGGCACCCAAATGAGCAATCAAGCACTGGCGATTGCCTTAGAAAATAAAGGCATTGAGTTCATACGGACGGATGTCGGCGATAAATACGTTCTGCAAGCCTTGTCTGAGAAACAATGGCAATACGGCGCCGAACCCTCAGGACACGTCATAAATATGCGAACCAATCCGACGGGTGATGGTCTTTTGTCCGCATTGGAGGTTTTAAACATCATGCACAAAACCCAAAAAGACTTGGCAACCTTGGTTGCTGGCTATCAGCCCTACCCGCAAATTTTGGTTAATATTAAGGTCAAAGAACGCGCCAAAGAACTCATACAGCACGCCACGGTCATTGAAATGGTCGAGCGTATCACCAAACAGTTAAACAACAAAGGCCGCGTATTACTGCGGGTCTCAGGCACCGAACCCCTGATTAGAATCATGGTTGAAGGCGAACAAGAACAAAAGCTGCAATCCTATGCGGATGAACTTGCCGCAAAGATTAAAAGTTTGTAAAAACCCCTTCTTTTTAATGACTGGAATTGTGCGAAATTAAAAGATTTGCCAATCGCACTGTGCCGATGACCTATTGTGCGCTTTAGGTTTTATCCAAAGACTGAACCAATAAAGTGATGGGATGAATGGCTTGCCGATGACTGAAATCGGCAATTTGCTGGCGACAACTGGTGCCAGCCGCCACAAGTATGGCGTCATCCTCCATGCGTTCAACCGCTTGAATCAACCCTGATTCGGCAATTTTCTTTGACACATCGTAATGGCGGTAGCCAAACTGACCCGCCATGCCACAACACCCCACAGAGATCGGCTTTACGGTCAATTCGGGAATCATCGCCAAAAACGCGGTTTGCACCCCAGCCAAAGATTTCTGATGACAATGATGATGGATGTAAACCTTCTTATTAATGGCTTTGAACGGTGCAGCCTTATTCAAGACACCAGGCAACCACTCATCGATCAGCTCAATTTTGGGGTGATCTACCCCAATGAGACCGACGGCATCATCCCTAAAAACCAAAACCTCTGACGGTTCAATGCCCAACCAATGTTGACACGCCTGTGCTTGCATGGCGGAAGTAATGGCCGATAAGCATTGTTTTGCCTGCTCTAGTAAGCCTGTGCTAATGAGTAATCGAGGCGAATGTTTTAACAATAAGGGTTGTACTTGAAACCCCAATTGATTTAATAGTTTGACAAAATCAATGGCAATGTGGGGCTCATAATGATTGGCAAATAAATCAACCAGCAAGCCCACTTTGGGTCGCTTGTCGTCTGCATTGTTTGATTGATCTTGCCACCATTGTTGAAAGCTCCTTGATGCAATTTGCGGCAATGGTCGCCGTTCATCGATTTCAAACAAGCGTTTGACCCAAGCTGACTGCCCTAAGTTACGCGCCAGTCCATTGTTCTGCTGCAACCGAATGAGTTGAGGGTAATGTTCGACCAGCCAGTTTTGTTTTTTTTCTGACCAACTCAGCGCCTTGCTCTGAGCTCTAAGGTACAGCACCTCCGCCTTCAATTTAGCCATATCAACGCTGGCAGGGCATTCTGACAAACAACCTTTACACGCCAAACATAAATCTAATGCCTTTTTTAAAAGCGGTTGGCTCAGGTGTTTTTGCGGATTGGGCCGACTCAAAGCAAAGCGCAATAAATTTGCCCGACCACGCGTACTCATTGACTCTTCTTTGGTCGCCTGATAAGAAGGACACATCAAGCCACTGCTTTTACGGCAAGCACCCGCACCATTGCATTTATCAACAGCGCCTGAAAAACCCCCTTGTACTTGCCAATCAAAAGCCGCTTGCTGATTCATTGCATCAGATAAGGCGGGTCGCAGGTGAGCAGTCATCGGTGGCGTCTGGGTGATTTTTCCAGGGTTCAAAATGTTTTTATAATCAAAGATCTTTTTAACCTGCTCTAACAGCTTATAGAAATCTGTACCATAAATGAGTTCAAGCCACTGCCCCCTTAGCCGACCATCGCCATGTTCACCCGATAAAGCACCATTAAATTGCTTGACCTGTTGGGCGGAGTATTGGGCAATGGCTTTGAATTTTTGTTGAGCCTCGGTTTGAGTTAAATCCAGCTCAGGTCGCAAATGAATCACACCGACTGAAGAATGTCCGTAAGTAATCATGCCTATATGCCGTTGTTTGGCATAGGTCAGCATTGATTGAATGTACGTGCTTAAGTGCGGTAAAGGGATGGCGGCATCTTCAATAACAGCGATGGCTTTATTCTCTCCAGGTTTCCCCATCAGCAAACCTAATGCCGCAGAGCGAAGTTGCCAGACCTTGTCATAGTCGTCAGCCTTGATTCTTGGGCAAGCATAGGCCTTGTCCTGCAAACTATCGCTGATCTGGATCATTTTTTGTTCCAAAATCTCAGACGTTTGTGCATAAATTTCTATCACCTGTACGGCTTTAGGATTGCCTTCAATCCAAAATCGATGACTGCTTTGGATGCGATTATGTTTACCCGCATCTAATGTCGCTTGATCAAATAATTCGACAGCACTGGGTTCAAAAGAGACGATGAGCTGGGTGGCGTCAATGGCCTCAACCAATTCATTAAAATGTGGGCATAGCATGCCTTTAAACTTGGGGGCTTCGGTTAATTTAACTTTGATTTGCGTGACAACAGCCAAAGTGCCTTCAGAACCACAAATGAGCGGTATCATACTGAACGGACGTTTTTGCGCGTGACTGGCTTCCATGGCCTGGAGCGCATAACCACTGTTATTGCGAATCAATGAGGGATCCACATGTGCTTTGGCAATGGTCTGTCGATGAGCTTCCAACAAAGCGGTGGTTTGCCTGTATATCTCACCTTCTAACCCAGATTGCTGGCATTTGGCTTGCAATGCCTTATCAGAAATTGGTTCAAAGCAAACCGCGCTGCCATCGCTTAAGAACCCTGAACACGCTAATATGTGGTCGCGAGTCGTTCCATAGTATATAGAATGCACTCCGCAGGCATTATTGCCGACCATCCCACCAATGGTGCAGCGGTTGGAAGTGGAGGTTTCAGGCGCAAACAACAGCCCATACGCTTCTAATTGGCGATTTAAGTCATCTCTAATAACCCCTGTTTCTACAATGGCATAACGCGCTTTGGCATTGATTTCAATGATTTGGGTTTGATGTTTGGATAAGTCTATGACCCAGCCTTCTCCGACCAATTGCCCAGCCAATGAAGTCCCACCTGAACGTGGGATGAGAGGCATGTTGTGCTCATAGGCAAATCGGATGATGGTTTGAATATCTGAGGTATAAGGGACGATGACGGCTTGGGGCAATTGTTGATAAACCGAAGCGTCTTGGGCATACAGTGCGCGCGTCTCCTCGTCTAAGCAGACATCGCCTTGAATCAGTTTATTTAAGGCTTTTGCCCGGTCTGCCATAGCGGCACTCATAATCGGCTCGAATCGATTTTTTCCATCAAGTTTTGACAGATGACCTCGGCAGAGACGGTTTGATAACACGGGGGAGATGAATCTGAATAGCGACATTGTTGGCGCAGACACGGTGCGCAGTGATAATCAACTGACAGCACGGTTGACTGCGGTCCTAATGGTGCGGTCAGCACTGGATTGGTGGCGCCAAATACGCTGACATTGGGCACACCTAAGGCGGCGGCAATGTGCACCAATCCTGTATCAACCGCTATGACGCCCTGCGCTTGTTGCATGATCTGAACCACTTCGGTTAGGGTCATGCTGGGTAAGGCCACCACATTATCCACACGCTCCGACAGTCGCTGAACCCATTGCGCCTCAGCTGAATTTGCCTCAGGCAAGTAAAGCGATAATCCTTTGGTCGCAAGATTTTGTGCGATTTTAATCCAGTGTTCCAAGGGCAGTTTTTTGCTTTCCCAAGTGGTGCCGTGTAAACCCATGACAAATGGCTGGTCTATAACATGATCAGTGGATTCTATATGTAATCGATACTCAGGTTGTTGATGCAAGTCTGCCTCATAACCCAAAGTTTGAGCAAACAGTTGCTGTAGTCGTCGTATGGCATGCGTGCCTTGGGCGACTTCAATGCGTTTATTGTAAAAACAACTCGCTATTTTTTCTGTCCGAATGGAATCCCAGCTAAATCCAACAGCGGGGGCATGCGCCCATTTTGCAAACAGCGCACTTTTAATTAAACCCTGTGCGTCAATCACGCAATCGTACGATGCCTGCTGAGTTTGTTTCTTAAACGCACGTATTTCTTTTTGGGTTTGAGCGCTAAACAATTGCTTCTTCCAGCGCCGCAATGCAATGGGAATAACGTTGTTCACAGCAGGGTGCCAAAAGGGTATTTGGGCAAAGTTTTCTTCAACCAACCAGTCTATGGATAGACCAGGAATGGCGTCCATCGCTTGGCTCAGCGCGGGGAAAACATGAATGATATCCCCCAAAGAAGACTGCTTGATCAGTAATACTTTCATAAGTTTCTATTTTAGAGGGTTTTACTATTAAATGATTCAATCAGTTGTAAATTATCTTGGCACAATGTAGAATGACCCCCAGTCATTTGTGGATGTGCTGATTTTTCATGATTAATGGTCATTAAAATCCAATATTTTTAAAATCAACATTTATTTCTTTTCTCAACAAAGCTGAGGTTTATACTATGTCAACTGTTCCAGAATTTACTATTAAAAGGAATTCAGATGGATTCTATTCGGGATTTAATCAATTCGTCACCTTAGGGTCAAAATTTTTATTGGCAATCATTGTCTTATGGGCTGTCCTTGATCCAGAAGCGGCTGGTGCCGTCTTAAAAGATGCTCAGAATTGGTCATTTCAAAATCTTAACTCTTACTATATTTATACCGTCGCATTCTTTATCATCGCTTGTATAGTGCTTGCATTTTACCCGCGTTTTGGTAAAGTGAAGCTTGGAGATGCCGATGGTGTGCCAGAATTTTCAAACTTCTCATGGTTTTCAATGATGTTTGGTGCGGGTATTGGCATCGGCATGTTGGGTTATGCAGCTGCTGAACCCATTTGGCACTTGGGCAATAACCCAGAAATCATCCAAAGCAAAATGGATGTTGCCGCAGCATTAGCCGCTAGTAATATCACCATTCCAGAAGGTGCGGATGTATTTGCCCTTTACAACGATCAAGTTGCTGCTGGCGCTGTATCTGCCATTGACAATGTGGTTCAACCCAAAACTGAATCTGCCTTGGATGCCGTTTATCGTTATACCTTTTTACATTGGGGTTTTGGCGCTTGGGCTTGTTATGCATTGGTTGGCATTTCATTAGCATTCTTTACTTATGCTCGTGGCTTGCCTTTAACCATTCGCTCCGCCTTAGTCCCTCTATTTGGTCGCTCATTAGAAGGACCCGTTGGACACATTGTTGATATCACCGCTGTTATCGCAACCATCTTGGGCATTTCGCAAACCATCGGATTAGGATTAAGCTCTTTTGCTTCAGGCGTGCATAATATCACTGGTATGGATTGGTTGATGACTGTAGAAGCCATTCCTAAACCAACCACAGGCGCTTTATTGGTGTCTTTGGTGATCGTCATGATTTGTTCAACAGCCTCCGCATTATCAGGGGTGGGTAGAGGCATTAAATGGCTCAGTAATATCAACATGGTTTTATCGTTCTCATTATTGGCTTTCTTCTTAATATTTGGTTCAACGCTCATTGCTTTTGAGCTTTTAGGATTAGGCATATTTAGTTATATTGTTAACTTGCCTGCGATGACCTTTATCGTTTGGGATCCTTCTTCGGAATTAGGTGGTTGGCAAACGGGTTGGTCTGTTTTCTATTGGGCATGGTGGATTGCATTCGCGCCTTTTGTTGGCATCTTCCTTGCTCGTATTTCTAAAAATCGTACCATCCGTGAATTTGTTGCAGGTGCCATCGTAGCGCCTTCGTTCATGTGCTTTATCTGGTTCGCATTTGTTGGTGGAACAGCGATAGATTTGGAACTCAGTGGCGAAGCTGGTGGTCGAATTTTTGGTTCAAACCTCACCTACCAATTGTATGAAGTCATTAACATCATGCTTTCTTCAGGACTGGCTCAGCTCATGTCCTTTATGATCGTTATCTTGTTATTGACTTACTTAGTCACTTCTGCTGACTCGGCTGTTTTGGTTGTTAATACAATCAATGCTGGCGGTAGCAACACAGGGACTGCTGGTGCGAAACACATCATCATATGGGGTCTTGCACTAACCTGTGTTATTGGTGCGCTTCTACTGGCTGGAGGTCTGGGTGCGATTCAATCAGCGATGATTGTCGGCGCCATCCCATTCTCATTTATTATGATATTAATGGGTATCAGCTTGTTTAAAGCCCTATGGGAAGAAACAAAAACAGCGTAATCAAAGAACGCTGAAAGATTCTAAAAGGGATGCCTTCATCGGCATCCCTTTTTTTATGCACCCGTCTCTTTAGTTTGCAAAAGGCGATAGAAGGTTTATCGCAATCGTCCTGTTGTCAATCGTCTTGCAACGACCACGATTGGCATAAGGTTATGGTGATTTATGGGATGGGATTGTTTTGTGACCCAAGGATCAACTGCCACGATAAGTGGCATAACTCCAGGGCGAAACCAGCAGCGGGATATGATAATTTTGTTGCCCCTCAGCAATGGTGAAAACGATGGGCACCACTGATAAAAATGGCGGTTGACTTTGCACCGCTTGGTGTTTTTCAAAATACGCGCCGACTTCAAATGCCAACTCGTAGCATCCCGTAGGCAAAGTCTCAGCCAATAATAGCGGTTCGTCAACCCGCCCATCGGCGTTGGTGACAACGCGTTTAAGACAATGTTTATTGCTCTCATCGTCGCATTGATAAAATGTAATGGATACGCCTTCAGCTGGTTTGCCTGTGACGGTATTTAATACGTGGGTGCTTAATTTATACATACTGACCTCAATCTGTCTCATTGAATAACTGTTCTAACCTGATTTTGGCAATTTGCCCCACCTGATGAAGCGCTTCAATCCGCTCATCGCTCAGATCATTGTTCAACCGACTTTCAAAAGAAGCAAAGAGGCTGGCTTTGCTATGATTACGTACGGCAACAATAAAGGGAAATGCAAATCGTTCGCGGTAGGTTTTATTCCATTGGCTGATTTGAGCCATTTCTTCAGGGCTTAATTGATTCAGTTGAACGCTGGCCTGTTCTTGGGTTGACGCCTCGGTTAATTCGCCTTGTTGCGCTAATTTACCCGCCAACTCAGGGTGGCCACACAATAGCGCATGCTTTTGCTCGTGATCCGCTTGATTGACAATTTCAATCATTTGCTGATACAAGGCATCAACGCCCGTAAAGGGCGTGTAAGCATAGGCCTGTTTAGCAACCCATGGAGCGTTTTCAAAAATATTACCCAAGGTTTGAACAAAAGTTTCTTCATCCATGGCATTGAGCGACTCAATCGTCATTGTTGGTTGCGTTGATGACTGTACTGTGGTCCAAACAGGCGCATGATCAGACGGCTTTTCCATCCCTCTAATCGCATAGTCAACGCCAGAATCCGTGGCCAAATCAAGCAGTGGCTGGGTTAAAAGAATGTGATCAATGCGCAACCCTGGTTTATGGGATCGTTCAAATGCCCGCGTTCGAAAATCAAACCATGAGTAGTCTTTACCCTCCGGCTTCAAATGCCTATAACTGTCATGCAAGCCCCAATCGTACAGACGCTCAATCCATTCACGCTCTTCAGGCAAAAAACTACAATCACCGCGCTTAAGCCACTTGTCAGGATTATCAACGCCTACATCGATGTCTTTGGGGGCGATGTTTAAATCACCAAGAACCACGATTTTTTCCTCTGGCTGATGATGACTGGTTATATGCTGAGTTAAATCGGCATAGAAATTGGTTTTGTCGGCAAACTTACTGGGATGGGTTCGATTGGAGCCTTGTGGAAAATAGCCATTGTAAACATGGATTGGTTGACCTTGCCATTCTAATTGGGCATAGACCAATCTTGTTTGCAATTCGCTGGGGCCAATATTTAATCCTTTGGCTGATTGAATGATCGGTAAATTGGTCAACAGCGCAACGCCATAATGCGTTTTCTGTCCGAGAAACACGGCCTCATAACCCAAGGCTTGAATATCTTGCAACGGAAATGCATCATCTGTGACTTTGGTTTCTTGTAGCCCAATAATACTGGGCTGGTATTGATCTACCAAAACCTGTAGCTGATGCAGTCTAATCCGAATGGAGTTGACATTAAAAGAAATGATGTTTAAATTTTTTGATACCATAAGTTGGTGATATTATGACCCATGTGCATGCCTTTTTTCTCAAATTTAGTCATAGGGCGTTGGTGGTTTATAGGATGATCCAAAGGACAGAATCGATGATCAGCTTCAATTGTCTCACGCATAATGATGCCGTACGCTTCCCAATCGGTCGCCAATTGAAAAACCCCAGACGGGGCTAAAACTCGGTGGACGAGATTTAAAAATGAGGCTTGTACAATGCGTCTTTTATGGTGACGCCGTTTGTGCCAAGGATCAGGAAATAGTAATAGGAGTTTGGCAACCGACTGATCTGCCAAACTATCTTGTAATACATCCGTGGCATCATGACGGATGAATCGAATGTTTTCTAACCCTTTGCTGTGCGCTTTATGGCAGGCTTTAATCACCCCTGGCAAATGAACTTCAATACCCAGAAAATTATGATGGGGTTGTGACTCGGCCATGGCAATCAGCGAATCACCCATACCAAAACCGACTTCAACAATGAGTGGTTGAGGTTGGGCATAATAGCTTTGAATGTCGATGGGTTGAGATTGATACTCAATGCCCAAAATTTGCCAATGCTTGAGCCAATTTGATTGCTGTGATTGGCTGATTCTGCCTTGTCTTAAAACAAAACTGCGGTTGCTCTTTTTACAACTTAGCATGCTTCACTTAGAAAAATAAACCATCAACTGGTGAAGACGCAGAAGCGTAGCGTTTTCTTGGCATACGACCAGCAAGATAGGACAAACGTCCAGCTTGCACGCCCAGCTTCATGGCTTGTGCCATTTCTATGGGTTTTTTGGCTGCCGCAATGGCGGTATTCATCAAAACCCCATCACAACCCAATTCCATCGCCATTGTCGCATCTGATGCGCAACCGACCCCAGCATCAACCAAGATAGGTACTTCTGCTTGCTCAACAATGGTGCGTATGTTGTATGGATTACGAATACCCAAACCCGAACCAATGGGTGCCGCCAATGGCATCACCGCCACACACCCCAGCGCTTCTAAGCGTTTGGCAATGATCGGGTCATCGCTGGTATAGACCATGACATCAAACCCTTCCGACACCAATATTTTGGTGGCCTCTAATGTGGCTGGGATGTCAGGATACAAAGTTTTTTCATCACCCAAAACTTCCAACTTCACCAAACGATAATCGCCCAAAAGTTCACGCGCCAGATGACAAGTTCGAATGGCATCTTTAACCGTGTAACATCCAGCCGTGTTGGGCAGATAAATGTATTTCTCAGGAGGCAAAAATTGGCGTAAATCATCATCCGATCCTGATTGACCAATATTGGTACGCCTGATCGCAACGGTGATCATTTCAGACCCCGTGGCTTCAATCGCTGCAACTGTTTCGGTTAAACTGCTGTACTTTCCAGTGCCCACTAACAACCGCGAGGTCAAAGTATGCTTGCCTATTTTTAATGGATCTTTCATTGAATGTTGTTCCTGTTTATGCGCTTGCGCAAGTCATTTTTGAGCCTCAGCCACCGCCAACGGCCTGAATGATTTCCACTCTGTCGTTGTTTTTTAGGCAGAATTGATCGTATTCTGAACGGCTGACGATACTTTCATTTACCTCAACGGCAATCTTAGAGGGCACCAAATCCAATTGTTTGAGCAACGCACTGATTGAACCGTCGCCATCGATTGAAAATGCCTCGCCATTCAATACAATTTCAATCATTACATAAATCCTGTTATTGCCATAGCTGGATTAAGAACGGCAGACTCAAACGTCTTTATGCCAAAAATTATAATCAATGGTGTTAGGTCAACACCTCCAACATCTGGGATAAATCGACGAAAAGGCGCTTCAATCCAATAAGTTAATGGAATCAACACCTGCTCAACCAAAGCGTTTTGTTGGGGCACGATCCAGCTCATAAATGCACGAATAAGTACCGCAAAAAACAGAATATTGAGAAACAGTTGCACACATTTTAAGGCGGTGAAAGCAAGCCCTTGAAGCCAGTAAACTTGAATGACCTCCAATCCAGTAAATAATGCAATTTGAATGAATACCACGATGTACATGAGCACCATGGCGGGTAAATCAAACCGACCCACATCTGGCACAAACAATGAAAACAGTCGAACAAAGGGACGAGTAACGCGAATCACGAATGAAGCCAATGGGGCATTAGGACTGACATAAACAGCACGCATCATCACTCGCAAAGCGAAAATCATCGCCAAAAAATTGAGAAGAAAGATTCCGATTGAACTCAATACTATAGCCATATTACACCCTTTAATTTGCCAATGTCTGCGCGCGTGATTGAGCAGCCCGCATGGCTGAATCAACCGTTTCTGCAAGCCCTTTTTCGGCCAACTGAATCAGTGCTTGCTCAGTCGTACCCCCTGGTGAGGTGACTTGTTCGCGAAGCACACTTAAGGAATGCTCCGATTCTTTGGCCAATTGTGCGGCACCTAAGGCGGCTTGAATGACTAAATCGGTCGCCTGTTTTTGAGTAAAGCCCATGGACATTGCGGTTTTTACTTGAGCTTCCATGAAGGCAAAATAATAAGCGGGTGCACTGCCTGAAACCGCAGTGATTGCATCCAACATCGTTTCGTCTGGCACCTCGACCACGACCGGCCCCAGACAGTCCAATAGGGCTGGTACCGCTTTACGCATTGAATCAGAAACTTGGGCGTCGTAATACACGCCCGTCGCACCTTGTGCAATCAGAGCAGGCGTATTGGGCATGGTTCGAATCACTCTAGCTGCGCCGCAGTTTTTTTGAATGCGTTGAACAGGGATTCCCGCCATGACCGACAGTACCGTCTTATCCGTCCCCAAGTGGCCTAAGCCGTCGGATGCTTCGTCAAACTTTTGCGGTTTGACAGCTATGATAATCAATGTTGTTTGCTGGGTTAGTGTGGGTAAATCTGGCGCAATTTGTACGCCTTTTCCTTGCCAAGAAGCTTTTGCTCGTTCACGCACAGGATAAACATAGAGGTTTTGCGGCGGCATGCCATTTTTTAGTAAACCGGCAATCATGGCGCTTGCCATGTTTCCTACCCCAATAAATCCAATATTTAACTGCTTCAACTCATTCATTAGTGTTATTGTAAACCTTTATCATTGATGAAACCTTAAACTTCCCTTTTTTTGATCTCCACGTTTTTCTGATCAGGTTTACCATTGCCGTAACTGACAGTGTAAACAGAATCGCTTCATCGCCTCACAATATCTTCAGGGCTGATGATGAATGGTTGGGCTTCCTTTGCTTGTTTGGGTTGTCCCTTAAAAGCATGACCATAGACGATCTCGTAAGACATGGTGATTTTGCCTGGCTCTTGTGTCTGCTTTGCCAAAACCTCATACATCTTTTTCCATAACCCAGGCGGGGTCAAACCATGACGTTTGCCGTGTAAATGGTTGCGCGAACCAACGCCTCGTATGTCATTCAGTGCGGCACGACCATCAGTATAACTGACCGACATCATCGTCATATCCATAACGGGGTCAGACAGCCCACAGTGCATCAATAAATCGCCCAAATCGTGCATGTCTATAAAAGGATTCACATGCTCATAATGCGGATCTGCTACCAGCCAAGCCTGCCTTAACTCCTTCAATGTTTGGGGACCAAAAGTGGCAAAATGAAAAATGCCATCGTCCACCAATACCCGCGCCACTTCCTTAAACAGTTTCTCCAAATCATATGACCATTGCAACATTGCATTTGAAGCCACCAGATCCACTTGTTGGTCTTGAATGGGGAGTTCATGCGCATCCGCCATAACACTTCTGATAGGCTGTACAGCATGTTCATTGAGATGTTGTAGCATCTGTTCGGCAATGTCAATGGCAACCACGGTGGCTTGCGGATATTGCGCCAGTAGTTTTTCAGTCAATTTGCCTGTGCCCGCCCCCAAATCAAGAATGTGTTTGGGATCGTTTTTAAAAAAACGCAATCGTTCATCCAACTCCATCACCATATGATTTTGCACCACAGCAAAATGATCATAAGTTTGGGCAACTTGGTTAAAACTGCGACTTAATGCGTTTGGGAATGCCATGCTTTAATATCCTCGACGAGCTGATCCAATTGTGACAACATTGGCAAATGCCCCCCTGCTCTTTTGACCACAACATATTGCTCAGGCATTTGAGCGATTTGATCGGCAATCGCAATAGGCACCAAAGCATCTTGCTTAGCAAACCAGAAGCCTGTCTTAACCAGAGATGGTATTGTCAAAATTGGGTGCATCTTTAACTGTCTTAAATGTTCTAAGCGGTTCAGTAATGTTTGTTTGTTTGCCATTTGACCTTGTTCTGTATCGCTAAAAAATACTTGATCTGCCTGCTGTAACAACAACTTTAATGTTTGCTTGGGTTCACCATGGGCGCAGGTGCGATAAAACATTTTCAATGCTCTTTCAGATTGCTGAGCGATTGAACTTTCTAAGTTTTCAAAAGCGTCCGGAGACATGCCATTCCAATCGGTTTGTTCAATGAAACTGGGATTCGTCGTCACACAAAATATCGATTTCAAAGTCAAATACTGCCCAAGATATAATGCCCAATTGCCACCCAATGAATGGCCAATCACGTGGGCATGAGCAGGTATTACCATTTCAGCCATTGCTGATTCAAGCCTGCTATGCTGTTTGGGTAATTCAATCAGCCGCACTTCATCGATGGCTTGCAATGCAACCACCAGAGGATTATAGCAATCTTTAGGGATGCCCCAACCGGGTAATATGACAATCATACTAAGGCTTTGGTACTCAATTATGTTGAATTTTATGAATGGCTTATTCTTTATAAATTTTGGGGCTTTCCCAATCGCCTTCAATACGATAGACCTCAGTCAGTAGGTCGTCGCCCTCTGCTAAATTAAATAATTCATTGGCCAAATAGACGCCAACGCCGACCGGCAGACCGCCAACCAAAGCCGTTATTGGCACCAAAGTATTGGTGTATTTTGGTGTCACCAAAGCGCGTAGATCATGTTTTTCATTGATGGCATCACTTTGTCCAGTCATATTGATTTCCGCCGCTGGTGTGCGCATTTGAAGCTTTTTAACGTTGATGGCACCATGGTTGAGTTCCATTTCCACGAATGAGTCATCGAACAGCATGCCTGCATCGGTTACATCTTTTAAGTCAAAGTCAAAGCGTCGCTCCAAAACTGACAAATTCAATAAACCAATCAGCCGCCCAAACCCTGGATCGGCATTTTTAACAGAACCGGCTTTAGAGTTTAAATTAATAACGCCAACTAAATCCTTAAAATGTGGACAGGATAATTGACCTTGCCAATTGATGGCACCATCAGAGCGCACTTCCTGTGCAACATAATTGACATTATCAATAGCCAGTAGTTGATTCAGCGTTGCAAGTTTATGACTGTCTAATGTATAAGTTAATGTGTTTGCCTGCGCCATAAAATTATGTTGCGCTTGACCCGTGATGTTCATATCCGGACCATTTACATTAAAAGACTCAACCCTGACCGTTTGACTGGTTTGAGTTGCATTGGCTGTAAATTGGCCGATATTTTGCTGCCCAAAAGTAAATTCATCGATTTTGACTGTCGCTTTACGCCACAACGGCGAAGCAAAAGAATGGCACAACTCTGTTAAATTCGGGGCACTTCGAATGATGAAGAACTTTTCAAAACTTACATTGACATCTTTTTGATCTGGGTCATAGTCAAACGACCCTTTAATGCCTTTGGCCTGAAAATCAACTCCCCACTGATTGGATGACAACTGAGCCATCGCTGAAATCTGGTCATAAACCAAATCATCGTATCTGAATTTGTCCGCCTCAATGTAAATAAATTTTGGTTTGGGGAACAGCGAGTCTTGAGTCAGGTTGCCCTCGCCCGCTGGTTTATAATCGATCCAGTTCTTGATAAAAAGCGTCCATCGATTTGCAGAAACGACGGGCAATCTGATGGCAACACCCAAAGCATCCTTGTTTGATGGCATTTCAGGATAGGGTTTGCCTAACCAAATTTGTCCGCTTTCAAATGTCTTTTGTCCATTCGGTTTAGTGAAATACGCCGCCCCTAATTTTGTCCCTAATGCCACCTCAATAGTCAAGGATTTGGTGGTTTGCTGGGCTTCGATTTCAAGTCGCATTCGATCCTTGATCGCTTTATTCAAAGGCAATGGCATGGTGCTGGTGATGCCAACCAAATCAGATTGAACGCTAAATCGGCTTGGGTAGTCTGAATCTTCGGGTGGTAGGCGAAATTGACCGATAAATGGCGCTTCTCCAGTAATGTTTGGCAACCAAACCGAAGGTTTTAATATGCCATCTACGTCAACCACCAGCCACTTCTCCGCCTCAATCTGTTTATGCGTCAAGGTGGCTTTGATCGGTTGATCAAACCAAAAAGCTTCAAGATTATCACTGAATATCCGCTCTGGTGAAAAATGGATAAAACCAGAGAACTGAGTAAATTTTTCATTGTAGAGTACAAAAAGCGCCTGATCAAAATGCACACTGCCAAATGCTTGAGTTGGGATTAAGTCGGCATCATCTAAACGAATATCCAAATTCACATTGGCCGAAACCGTCCCTTGTGATAAGGTTGAATTTTCAATCAATGTTTCAATGCCTACAAGTTCAGCCAATTGCGATGTTTTAAAATAATGATCAACCTTTTCAGCATCGGACTTCAATGCGGTTTTTATTGCTAGGCGATCGGTTTTTGCCGTGGTATCAATGGTGATTTTTGTTGTAGAAATGTTGATCCCGCCGGTTTCACCACTCTGTGCATCAACGGACAACAGGTTTTTGAAATACTTGAGTTCGCCTTGATGAACAAGAATGAGCTTCCAATCAGGCTGTGGTGTAAGCGTGACCGAATCCAAGTCCAGTTCTATCAGATTATAGTGGTCTGGATGGTCGGCTTCATTGATTGACTGAGGGGTGCCTTTTAAGCCTAATTTAAATTTTTTAATGTGCCCACTGATAAAATTATTCTGAATCCAACGGTAAGCATCTTTATTCATGGTCCCATCAGGCAACCATGCTTTGCTTTCTCTAACACTCAGTGAGTCCGCTTTAATGACCACATCAAGTATGGGTGCGCTCAGGGGCTGTTTTACACTCAAATCCACTGTGACATGGGTATCTTCAAGTGATTGGGCGGAAGCTTTTTCAAATTCCAAGGTTGTTGGATCAAATAATGTCCCTTTGGTTACCCCTTCAATGGTCAGATTTTTAAGTTGTTTGGTTGCACTATATAAATCGGGAATGAACCATTTAAGCATGTCAGAGTTCATTTTCAAACGGCCTACTTTCTCAGCATAATCGTATTGAATATCTAATGGTCCAACATGCTTAAACGACTCTAAATCGGCATTAACAGCAAAGCCTTTAACGTCCAAAAACATGGTTTCAACTTCAAAACTACCTAAGTTCATGGCAAGATCAAAGGACTCCATGCGACCAGCCAATTCCAAGGAGTTCAAATCAGTGCCTTTAAACATCTTGGAAATGGGTTTTAGATCAAGAGCGTCCACCTCAATCTTTAACAAATCATCGGTTTGTTGAATCCTAATTGGTTGCTGTAACTGAAAATCTCCGATGTGAATGTACTTGATTGAATGTTCTCCATGCCCATTTAAGCGTAGCTCTGAATGTATAGATTTAAAATTTTGATCGGTCAAATTCCAATCGCCGAATACATTTAAATCGACGGCCTCCTGATCTTCCAACCATAGCCCTTCTAAACCAATATGTTTGGCAAGTATGCTGTCTTCATAGACGATTTCTGGTATGACCATACTAAACGTCCACTGGTCATTTTGTTGCAAATACGCATTGAACCAAACTTTAGTCATTTCTAATTCTGGCGTTTGAGCCTGCATATGTATGGTTATATTGGGCTGTGGTTCTCGCGTATAAGCCAATTGATTTATGTTGATTTTATGGTTTTTGATTTCATCGACAAATGTCAGGGTATTAACCGAGATGAGCTGCCAATCCGAAATGAACCGCAACAATTGCAATTCTTTTGGCAATGAAGAAATATTCCACGAAAACGGCTTGCTTTCATCCGCCTTATCAGCAGATGGTCTGTACGATACGTGCACATCGTTAAACACAACGGACGATAACCCAGTTTTAAAAATATTGGGAAACAAAGATAAATCTAAAGCCAAATGATCGACCCAAATAGTCGCTTGCTCTGTCACCACCTTGATATGATCAAAACTGAGCACCCAGTGATTAAATTGGGTGTTAAGCGCTGCTCGTTTATAGCGAATATCAATGCCTAAGTTGTTCTGAATCAGTTGACGAATAACAATCGGCTTATCCTTAACCCATTGCACCACAACTCGTGTGCCAATGGTCATAGCATTGAGCAGAATAAGCAAGGCTAATAAACTGATGGTTAAATAAAGCCGAAACCTCATCAATCGACCTAATGATGATAGGGATGGTTGGCATGGATGCATGAGGCTCTATACAATTGCTCAACCAAGAGCAATCGAGCCAATCCGTGGGGTAGGGTCAATGCCGATAATGACAGCTTTTGCGAGCAATGATTCAGCACTTCTTCTGACAGCCCATCGGCACCACCAATGATAAAACAAGGATCGTTCTTTTGTTCTAACAACTGGGCGATTTTTTGCGCAAACGCCATAGAATCAAGCGCCATGGCTTCAACGCATAAGGCCACCGGCACGACGTTTTGCGGTAATTTTTCTAGTATTTTTTCGCCTTCTTTTTTGCGACGCATCGAAGCCGATTGTTTGTCAATGGTTTTGGGCGAGGCGATTTCGGTGAGTTGAATGTCGTAAGGCTTGTGTGTGCGTTTTGAATACATCTGTACTGACTCATAAACCCAATTTGGTTGCTTATGTCCAACAGCTATGATGTGAATACTCATGTGCAACCTTGAACCCTGGTTGTGAATACCTGTAAACGCCCCATATTTTTACGCTTTTGTTTCGGTCGTCCGCTGAGCAGGTATGACTGACCATAATTTTTCTAAGGCGTAGAGATCACGAGTTTCGGGCAACATGATGTGCACAATAACATCCATACAATCAATTAAAACCCATTCTCCTGACTCAGTGCCTTCCATTGAAGGTGAATTCTTGTGTTGACGCTTATAGTCCAATGCCAAAGCCTCTGCTGTCGCAACTACGTGGCGCGCAGAACGACCTGAAACAATGATCATCCAGTCCGTGAAATCACACAGCTCTCTGACGTCTATGATTTGCATATCACTGGCCTTCATGGCGTCTAATATATGGGTAATATCAGTGATTTCTTTAGGCGGATTTAATTGATCTTGCGCTGATGGTTGGGGTTTCTCTGCTGTCATTTTGAATAATACCGGTTGCTTATAATATTTTGCCAAACAGGCTTTGGTAAATACGATTGTAATTGTGTTTTTAGAGCGGTTTGATGCCCCTCATCTGCTGTCAGATAACGTCGTATTATATGCCGTATCTGTGTTGAAGAAATGGCTGGCAACGCCAAATCAAGATAAATTATTGAACCGCATCTTTTTTCCTTAAGCAATTGCAAATCATCACAAACGAGCGGTGCTTGCCATTGCCTGACTTTTACTGATAAGGCATCGCGCTGATGGAATGGATAGCTTTTTCTTGCTACCACCACCAAATGGGCAAACCGCGTGAGTTTTTGCCATGACTTCCACGTATCTATTGCCATAAAAGCATCAAAACCCATAATAAAAATCAGACTTTTATCGCTGTGCTCAGCGTGTAATTCCTCCAATGTATCAACACTGAAAGCGGGAGAGTCTCGTTTTAATTCACGATCATCAATCTCTAAGGTCGGTTCAGATTGCAAAGCTTCGTTTAACAACGACAAACGTGCTTCATTGGATAGGATTGGCTGCTTTTGATTATGCTGAGCAGGTAACAACCACAAGGTTTTGACTTCTAGCATGGCTTGCATTTGCCTGGCACACAATAAATGCCCCATATGAAAAGGGTCGAAGCTACCGCCCATATAAGCTTGGACTTCAAGCGTCTTAGACATCAAAGGTTAAGTCATTGCCGAACACGCGTGTTCGCCAGCTGAGGCTTGGCTCAATAACAAAGAATTTCGAATGTCGTCCTTAAGGTCTGATATGCCCTTCACCATAGACCACAAATTTTTGTGAAGTCAATCCCTCTAATCCCACTGGACCACGCACATGGAACTTGTCTGTGCTGATGCCAATTTCTGCGCCAAGACCATATTCAAAACCATCAGCAAATCCAGTAGAAGCATTGACAACCACGGAGGCAGAATCGACCGTCCGCACAAATTGCCGAGTGGTCATGTAGTTCTGACTGACGATGGCATCGGTATGACCTGAACCATATTCGGCAATATGCGCCATGGCCTGTGCCATATTATCAACCACACGAATCGACAATATGGCATCTAAATATTCTGTTGCCCAATCTTCGGCCTGAGCCGCGCGAATGCCTTTAATCAGCGCACAGGTCTTTGGACACCCTCTCAATTCCACGCCTTTTTCTTGATACATACGCGCCAACTCTGGCAAAACTTGATCGGCAATGGCCTCATGAACCAGCAAGGTTTCCATCGCATTACATACCCCATAACGGCGCGTTTTCGCATTAAAAGCAATCTTTATACTCATCTCTACATCGGCTTCAGCATCTATATAAGTATGACAAATACCGTCTAAATGCTTGATCACTGGCACATTTGCTATCTCAGAAATGCGCTTAATAAGCCCTTTACCACCCCGCGGAATAATCACATCCAAATAATGTGACGATTGAATCAAATGATCGACAAGTTCACGATCGGTTCGCGCCATAACTTGCACGCATTCTGGCACCAAATCAGCCGCCTTTAACCCTTGGGTGATACAGGCTGCAATTGCTGTATTAGAATGAATGGCTTCTGAACCGCCTCTTAATAAACAAGCATTGCCCGATTTCAAACACAAAGCCGCCGCATCAATAGTTACGTTGGGGCGCGATTCATAAATGATGCCGATAACGCCCAAAGGCACGCGCATTTTGCCCACCTCAATGCCCGATGGTTGAATGGTTATTTCTTCTACAGAACCCACAGGGTCAGGCAAACTGATGATTTGTTTCAACCCAGCAATCATCGCATCGATGCGATCATCGTCCAAACTGAGACGATCCAATAAAGCACTGTCAAGACCTGATGCAGCAGCCGCCGCCATATCTTTGTGGTTTGCCTCAAGGATTGCAGCACGCTGCTCATTTAATGTGCACGCAATGGCCTCAAGCGCCTGATTTTTTTGCCGCGTTGTTGCCGTCCCCAATATATTTGTTGCACTTCTGGCCGCTTTTGCAAGCGAAGCAACATATAAAGCATTTTCAGACATTTTTTCTGTCACTTTCATCTCCCATTATTCCATTACTATCGTTATCATTATCACTAATAAATTCATTATCTATTCCTGGTCACACTGCATGATGATTTATTCTTATTTATAAATTTTCCGTCTTTAGTCGGTATTAATGCTTGTTATTTTCCCATTTTTATCATAAAAAATCTACTCACCATCTTTTTTGCCACGCTTAAAAGCACCTTGAGCACGACCCTCAACAGAGCCCGCAAATGGCACATCGGTAAATTTTTTGTAATAAATGCCCTCTTGGACGACCAAATCATCCAGTGTTAGAGCCTGAATTATGGGTGAAGCGAAAAATAACAACAGCCATCCATAACGCTTTAAAGTTTGTATGATCATTTAAATCTACAAAAATTCATTTTCGTTTGATGTAATCTAGGCTCAAGCGCTTTGAATGTGACTTTCGTTTACAAGCGCTCTCCGTTTTTGTAGGTTACTGTCCGTAGAATTGCTCCATCAGTGCGGTATTGCGTCCACTGGCCATCTTCTTTGCCGTTCTTATTGTGCCCTTTCCATGAAACTTTGCCATCCGCATCAAAGAACGCCCACTGGCCTTCACGTTCACCATTCTCATAGTGGCCAATTGACCTTATCTTGCCATTCCTATCATAATAAACCTGTTCGCCTTGTTGTTTGTCATCCCTATAGTTTTCCTTCTTCAGTATATTGCCGTCCTCATAGTACAAAATACTTTCGCCTTCTATTTTGCCGTTTTTGTAATGGGTTTTCCACATGGTACGACCATTCGCACTGTATCCACTCCACTCTCCCGTTTCTTTACCATTTTTAAATTTTCCTTGTTCCCGTATCGTACCGTTCTCGTGGTACACAGTCCATTGGCCATCTGCTATGCCTTTTTTATAATACCCCGTTTCTTTTTTTATGCCATTGTCATCGTACCAAATCCATTTGCCTTCTGGTTGGCCCTCCTTAAAAGCACCTTTAACTTGCCCTTCTATTTGACCTGTAAACGGCACATCGGCATATTTTTTGTAGAATCCGCTTTTGGTTTGGAATAGGTCATCCAGTGTAAGAGCCTGGCTTAATGGAGCACAGAACAATAGCAAAAACCATCCGTAATGCTTTAAAGTTTGTTTGATCATTTAATTACCCTTAATTTATAGTTGCTAAAATTCATTTTAATCTTTCACCATCTTGTTTGGCGATGATTATGCAAATGCCGCAAATAATCGAACCATATTTTAACCCACTAGTTCATCCAAGCCTTTTTCTCTCAGCGCTTTGATTTGGTTGCGTAAAGCGGCCGCTTGTTCAAATTCTAAATCACGTGCATGGCGATACATTTGCTTTTCTAATTTGCGCAAATATTTAATTCGATCAACTGGCGCCATTTTTTGATAATCCGCTTTTGATTCAGCCACTTTAGAGTCTTGGGTTTCATCATCGTGCACCGATTCCATCTCATCACGAATACTGCGTTTTACGCTGGTCGGCGTAATGCCATGCCGTTTGTTATAACGCGCTTGCATTCGGCGACGTCTTTCTGTCTCTTCCATAGCGCTTTGCATAGAACCGGTGAATCTATCGGCGTACAAGATGACACGCCCTGCCACATTTCTGGCTGCTCGTCCAATGGTTTGAATCAACGAACGTTCAGAACGCAAAAACCCTTCTTTATCGGCGTCTAAAATGGCCACCAAAGCCACCTCAGGCATATCCAGTCCTTCGCGCAATAAGTTAATGCCAACGAGCACATCAAAAGTCCCTAAACGTAGATCGCGAATGATTTCAACCCGTTCAACCGTGTCTATGTCCGAATGTAGATAGCGCACTGCAATCCCATGACTTGAGAGGTAATCGGTTAAATCTTCAGACATACGTTTGGTCAGGGTGGTCACTAATATGCGTTGATTTTTGGCTGTTGCTTTCAAAATTTCTTCAAACAAATCATCTACTTGCGATCCAGCTGGGCGTACTTCAACAGCAGGGTCTAATAATCCAGTGGGCCGAACCACTTGTTCAACAGGTTGAGGTGAATGTTGCGCTTCGTAATCCCCAGGTGTGGCAGAAACAAATATGGATTGGGGTCGTCGATCTTCAAACTCTTCAAAATTTAAGGGTCGATTATCAATAGCCGACGGCAAACGAAAACCATATTCAACCAAGTTGATTTTTCGGGCACGATCGCCTCTATACATGGCTCGCAATTGTGACAAAGTAATATGGCTTTCATCCACAACGAGTAATGCATCAACAGGTAAGTAGTCGAATAATGTTGGTGGAGCTTCTCCCTGTTCTCTGCCTGATAAATAGCGCGAGTAATTTTCAATCCCACTGCAGTAGCCTAATTCCCGAATCATTTCTAAATCCATGCGTGTGCGTTCTTCCAAGCGTTGCGCTTCAACCAATCGATTGTTTTTATGAAGCATCGCCAACTGATCGCGCAGCTCTGTTCGGACCAAGTCCACCATCTTATCCAACCGTTCTTGCGGGGTAACATAATGCGTCTTAGGATATACTGTCAAATCATCAACGGCTTGTTCAGCACGTCCAGTCAAAGGGTCAAACCAACAAATACGCTCGATCTCATCATCAAACATTTCAATTCGCACCGCAAGAAACTCCGATTCTGCGGGAAATATCTCAATGTTTTCGCCGCGAACTCGATAATTACTGCGATAGAGTTCGACCTCATTACGGGTGTATTGCATGTCCGCTAAGCGTTTTAATATATCTCTTTGATTATGATGATCCCCGCGCTTCAGGTGGAGTTTCATTTGTAAATATTGCGTTGGGTCGCCCAAGCCATAGATTGCAGACACTGTGGCGACAATGATTACATCTCTACGCTCTAACAGACCTTTGGTCGCTGCAAGACGCATTTGCTCAATGTGTTCATTGACACTGGCATCTTTTTCAATGTAAACACCCGAAGCCGGCACATAGGCTTCAGGCTGATAATAATCGTAATAAGAAACAAAATATTCCACTGCATTATTGGGGAAAAAGGCTTTGAATTCACCGTAAAGTTGCGCCGCTAAGGTTTTGTTCGGCGCAAGCACTAAGGTCGGGCGACCCAGTGTTTTTATGACATTGGCAATGGTAAACGTTTTACCAGAGCCCGTGACCCCCAATAGAGTTTGGCAATCCAGTCCTTGTTCTATGCCTTTAATTAATTGTTCAATGGCCTGCGGTTGATCGCCTGTGGGTTGAAAGGGGCTTTTTAAAGAAAAATCCTGAAAGGAAATGCGTGATTCAATGGTAGTGGGCGACATAGGGGTATTTCGGTCAATAAATGATGGTGGTTGATGGTCGGCAAAGACCAGGCTTCTGCTACAATGAAAACATGTATTTTAATCCAATTCTGCTCAGCCTTTTAGGCTACTTTAGTTTGTTGATGATCTTTTGGATTCAAGCAAAGCGCGAGCAAAACTTGCGCCTAAAACCCTGGCACTGGGTGTTAATTGCAGTACTCACTGCTGTACACAGTGTGATCCTCATCCAACAAATGTGGTCAGCCGAAGGCATCTATCTTGGTTTGTCCAATATGCTCATCTTGGTTGGGTTCAATGTGTTTATACTGTCCCTGATTCTGACTTATTTAAACAACAATGCCTCTGTGTTGCTGATGTTATGTTTGTTGAATTGCTTGCTGATTTTATTTGGACTGTTCTCACCAGACAGCAATACCGAAGCATTTGATGTGGCATTCTCCACACATGCCATCTTGTCGGTCACCGCTTACAGCATCATTGGCCTCACGGCCGTGCACGCGCTTATTACACTGTTGTTAGAACACATTTTGCACACCAAAAAATCGCTGCGCCTCATCTACTATTTGCCAGCCTTGGGGCAAATGGACCGATGGTTAATCATTTTGCTATGGTCCAGTTTTATTTCACTCACAATTGCATTGTTCAGTGGGTTTGTGGTGCTCGATGATATGTTTACCCAAAAGGTGTCGCATAAGACGATTTTGTCCATTGTTTCATGGTTGGTTTTTGCCACTTTATTAGTTTTACGCAATTTCAAAGGTTGGCAAAGCAAGCAACTCAGCGTTGGTGTCATGCTTGGTTCGTTTTTGTTGATGTTGGGTTTTATTGGCAGTAAATTCGTCATTGAACGATTGTTAAATTAAGGGTTTTTCTGTCATGCCGCGATTGCGTTTTCAACATTCAAACACTGTGCTTCATTCAAAATTAAGCGGACTGTGGCGAGAAGCAAAAAAACAAAATGCCATTTTGCAATACATCAAACGCCAATTGCCATTTCCGCATGAAGCGATCAGCGCAAGTTATTTGAAGGATGACCGCTTGATGCTGTTCTGTTCAACGGCTGGCTGGGCGACCAAAATACGTGCCCGAAAAACCATGATTCTCAAACAACTACAACAAGATGACCAATCGAAGATTCCCAAATCAGTCACTGAACTTGTGGTCAAGATCAAGCCCCTTCATTAAATCGGCTATTGACATCATCCATGCCATTATTAATTGAGTTTACCTCACTGCAAAAACGCTTGCTTATTGCCATTATTTTGGGGTTTTTAAGCCTTCGACTGGGCTTGTCTTTGCTATACCCATTAAGCGCTGATGAAGCCCATTATGCGTTGTACGCTTTCCATTTGGACTTAAGTTATTTTGACCACCCGCCGCTAATCGGCTGGCTACAAGCAGTGGTTTTACTATTCAATGACAGCGATTGGGCCTTACGATTGTTGCCCAATCTCCTTAACCTTATAAGCGCCATTGGATTAATCCTACTGTGTCACGCATTATTTGGACCCAATATAAAAATCATCCTTTGGACGGTTTTCTTGTACCAAATCAATCTGTTGGTTATCCTCATCAGCACTGGGTTCATTCCTGAATCGCTGCTGGTCACACTGAGTATTTACACAGCTTTGGTAACCGTGCGATTGGCTGAACAACCCTCTCGCAAGAAATGGCTGTTGTTAGGCGCTTTGTTGGGATTGCTTGGATTGAGCAAATACACGGCCATTTTGATTGCCATTGGCGTGGGCATGTATTTGACTAAAAAATCCATTCGTTGGTGGCGATCCATGGATTTTTATTGGGCTTTAACCTTGGCTTTGATCATCATCAGTCCTGTGCTGGTATGGAATTTTCAAAATGATTTCATCTCCTTTGGCTTTCAGTTAGAACACGGCAAAGTTGGCGCAGGTGGTATTGACTGGCAGGCATTTTTACAAAATCAAATCATCCAAATGATCCTCTATTCACCACTGGTATTTTGTGCCACATGGTTGATGGCAGTGAGAGCCTTTCGTCACAACACCACATCCGAGCAACTGTTATCCATGCTGTCTTTACCAACCTTGTTGGTTTTTGCCTATTCCTCAGCCAAAGGTGGACACTATTTACCCCATTGGACTGCCGTACCAATGGTGCTGTGCCTGCCACAACTGGCCTATTGGATGGTCAACAAGTGGACCAGTCAATGGCGGTTGCTTTTTGTCGCCAACTTAAGCTACAGCATTGTCGGACTTTGCCTGCTGGTCGCCGCTTTTGCTGGCCAATTGCCACAACGCGCCAATCAAATCATTTTTGCAGATGTACACGGCTGGAAGGAGACCGCTATCCTAAGTAAAAAATTAGTCAAAAACTTTGCCGCCAACCAACAAGTTATTTATGTGGCCAACAAGTGGGATGCCAGTCGCATTGCATGGTATGCTCGACCCATTCCTCTGGTTTCACTTGATCCTCGCCCCTCTCAATATGATTTTTGGGCCAATAAGAACGACTATCAATCGGGCGGTCTTTTAATCACCAGCGATACAGACCTTGCCCCACTGAATTATTTTCAACAGTGTATCCTGCAACAGAAAGTTAACATTCAATCACAACTTGGAAAACGCTTATTCAATCTCTATTATTGTACGCACCTAAAACCCTGAAGGATTCAAAGACCCAGTACGCTTCTGAATCTGGACTGGTCGTTTCCTCATCAAAAAGCTGAAATAAATCGGTGCCGTTCAATTAACGCTATAAGTTCAGTCATCGATGAACAATGTCTGAGCAATCGCTAAGTAATTGATAAATAATTACATCGTAATTCACATCATAAAAGGGTTGATTTTCGCTTCAATAAAGGGTTGACAGTTTACCTCCATGCGCATACAATGCGCGCACCTTTACAAGGTGTTGAGCGATGACATCACCGCTTGACTTGAAATTAAGAGAGTTTCCCAGTGTACGGACTGCCCTATCACTGAGTTTTCTCTGTTTTTGTGCTTAAAACATCGGTTTTAATGACAAGCAAACTAAATCTATTTTAAACGGATAAAACTTCTCAGAGTCGGTTTAAATAATTGGAGATTAAATGGCAACAACAAATCAATTGGTTCGTACATCACGCAAACCAAAAAGAAAGCTCAGCAAAGTAGCAGCTTTGCGCGCCTGCCCTCAACGAAGAGGCGTGTGCACACGTGTATATACAACCACACCTAAAAAACCAAATTCCGCTCTCAGAAAAGTTGCTCGGGTTAAGCTCAGCAGTGGCTTTGAAGTAACCACCTACATCGGTGGCGAAGGTCATAACCTTCAAGAACACTCGGTCATTCTGATCGAAGGTGGCAGGGTGAAAGATTTACCTGGTGTACGCTACCACACCATTCGCGGTGCCTTAGATTGCTCTGGTGTCAATGATCGTCGTCAAGGCCGTTCCAAATACGGCACAAAACGTCCTAAAGGATAAGAGAGTACATTATGGCACGCAGAAGACAAGCAGAAAAACGCGAGATATTACCGGATCCTAAATTCCATAGCGTTCGGTTGGCAAAATTTATCAATACCCTCATGCTCAGTGGCAAAAAATCCATTGCTGAAAAAATCATTTATGATGCTTTGGACATTGTTTCTAAAAAGAGCAAGGCTGACCCTATGGAAGTTTTTGAAACCGTTCTTGAGAACATTGGACCGCTCGTCGAAGTGCGTTCCAGACGTGTAGGCGGTGCAACCTATCAGGTGCCTGTTGAAGTCAGAGCCAATCGGAAAACGACCTTGGCAATGAGATGGTTGATTGAATCAGCTCGTAAACGTCGCGAAAAAGGCATGACCCTTCGCTTGGCGGGTGAAATGCTCGAAGCCAGTGAAAATCGCGGCATTGCCGTTAAAAAGAAAGAAGATGTACACCGTATGGCCGAAGCCAACAAAGCGTTTTCACATTTCCGCTGGTAATATTTCCAGCCGCTCAGTAAATTCAAACTAAATTCTAAAGGATTCTTCAAATGGCAAGAACAACACCGCTTGAACGATACCGTAATATCGGGATCATGGCACACATTGATGCGGGTAAAACGACAACAACCGAACGTGTGCTTTACTATACGGGTGTTTCACACAAAATCGGTGAGGTTCATGATGGTGCAGCCACCATGGATTGGATGGAACAAGAACAAGAGCGTGGTATTACCATCACCTCTGCGGCGACCACCTGCTTTTGGCAAGGCATGGGCGCAAACTTCCCCAAACACCGAATCAATATTATTGACACTCCCGGACACGTTGACTTCACCATTGAAGTCGAACGCTCATTGCGTGTATTAGACGGTGCCGTTGCTGTTTTTTGTGCAGTTGGTGGTGTAGAACCACAATCTGAAACAGTCTGGAGACAAGCAAATAAATACGGCGTGCCTCGTATGGCATTCGTCAACAAAATGGACCGTGCTGGCGCTGATTTCTTACGTGTAACCGAACAATTAAGAACGCGCTTGAATGCAAACCCTGTCGCCTTACAACTACCCATTGGTGCTGAAGAGAACTTCAAAGGGGTTATTGACCTCGTTAAAATGAAAGCCATCAACTGGAAAGAAGAAAACATGGGCGTTGAATTCACCTATGATGATATCCCAGCTGAATTGTTAGATCAAGCCAATGAATATCGTGAAAAATTGGTAGAAGCGGCCGCTGAAGCCAATGATGACTTGATGAACAAATATTTAGAGAGTGAAACCCTCAGCGAAGATGAAATCGTCGCAGGCATTCGCCACCGTTGCGTAGAAAATGAATTGATTCCTGTTTTATGTGGTACGGCTTTTAAAAACAAAGGGGTGCAAGCCATGTTGGATGCAGTCATTCAATACATGCCTTCACCCTTAGACGTCAAACCCATTGAAGGTGAGTTAGATAATGGCGAATTAGCCACAAGAGCTTCCAGCGATACCGAACCCTTCTCAGCGTTGGCATTCAAAATCATGACCGACCCCTATGTCGGCACACTTGCTTTTGTCCGCGTCTATTCGGGCGTTTTAAAATCAGGCGATTCGGTCTATAACCCCGTTAAATCGAAAAAAGAACGCATCGGTCGAATTTTGCTCATGCACTCAAATGATCGTGAAGAAATCAGAGAAATCAGAGCGGGCGATATTGCAGCGGTTGTTGGCTTAAAAGAAGTCACAACTGGCGACACACTGTGCGCCAATGAAGCCAAGATCACTTTGGAAAGAATGGAGTTCCCAGAACCTGTGATCTCCGTTGCGGTTGAGCCAAAATCAAAAGCCGATCAAGAAAAGATGGGATTGGCTTTATCAAAATTAGCCGCGGAAGACCCCTCTTTCAGAGTGCATACCGATGAAGAATCTGGTCAAACCATCATTTCAGGCATGGGTGAATTACACTTAGAAATCATCGTTGACCGCATGAAGCGTGAATTTAACGTTGAAGCCAATGTAGGTGAACCTCAAGTGGCTTATCGTGAAACCATCCGCCGTCAAGTTGAAGTCGAAGGTAAATTCATTCGTCAATCAGGTGGACGTGGACAATTTGGTCACGTTTGGTTACGCTTAGAGCCCATCCCAGTGGATGGTGAAGAAACTTACGAGTTTAAAGACGAAATTGTCAGTGGTGTTGTACCAAAAGAATATATTCCAGCGGTCAACAAAGGCATTCAAGAACAAATGTTGAATGGTGTACTGGCTGGTTATCCATTATTGGGTATTCGGGCGGCACTGTTCGATGGCACCTATCATGATGTCGATTCTTCAGAGATGGCTTTTAAAGTCGCAGGCTCCATGGCTTTGAAAAAAGGCGTGATCGAAGCCGATCCTGTTTTACTCGAACCGATCATGAAAGTTGAAGTCAATACCCCTGAAGATCACATGGGTGATGTCATGGGCGACCTCAACAGAAGACGCGGCATTGTCGGCGGTATGGAAGATGGACCATCTGGTAAAATCATTGATGCCAAAGTGCCATTGTCAGAAATGTTTGGATATGCCACAGACTTACGTTCTTTGACCCAAGGAAGAGCTGCATACACCATGCAATTCGATGAATATAGTGAAACTCCCAAAAGTATCGCTGAAAGTATTATTAAATCAAAGCATTAATAATTTTATATAATAGAGGGCTGATTGCTTCCTCGCCATTAATATTAGGAGACTGACATGTCAAAAGAAAAGTTTAATCGCAATAAACCCCACGTCAACGTTGGCACCATTGGACACGTTGACCATGGTAAAACAACGCTTACAGCTGCGTTAACCATTTATTCGGCCAAAAAACATGGGGGCGAATCAAAAGCGTACGATCAAATCGACAACGCACCTGAAGAACGCGCTCGTGGGATTACCATCTCAACAGCACACGTTGAATACGAAACCGACGCACGTCACTATGCACACGTTGACTGCCCTGGACACGCCGATTATGTTAAAAACATGATCACTGGTGCAGCGCAAATGGACGGTGCCATCTTGGTTTGTTCAGCGGCTGACGGACCCATGCCTCAAACGCGTGAGCACATCTTGTTAGCACGCCAAGTTGGTGTGCCTTACATCATTGTTTACTTGAACAAAGCCGACATGGTGGACGACGAAGAATTATTGGAATTGGTTGAAATTGAAGTACGCGAATTACTCTCAATGTACGAATTCCCTGGCGACGACATCCCAGTCATCATCGGTTCTGCATTGAAAGCCGTTGAAGGTGAAGACACTGAAATGGGCACCCAATCTATTGAGCGTCTATTAGATGCCTTAGACAACTACATTCCTCAACCTGAAAGAGCTATCGACAAAGAATTTGTTATGCCTATTGAAGATGTCTTCTCAATTCAAGGTCGTGGTACGGTTGTAACAGGACGTATTGAAAGCGGCGTGGTTAATGTTGGTGATGAAATCAATATTATTGGCATCAAACCCACACAAACAACAACCGTTACTGGTGTTGAGATGTTCCGTAAATTATTGGATCGTGGTGAAGCTGGTGACAACGTAGGTGTCCTCCTTCGTGGAACCAAACGTGAAGAAGTTGAACGCGGTCAAGTATTAACCAAACGCGGCGCCATCACCCCTCATACGAAATTTGAAGCGGAAGTTTATGTATTAAGCAAAGAAGAAGGTGGACGACACACCCCATTCTTCTCAAACTATCGCCCACAATTTTATTTCCGCACGACAGACGTGACTGGTGCCATTGAACTGCCATCTGGCGTAGAAATGGTTATGCCTGGTGATAACGTCAACATGAAAGTTGAACTCATTGCACCCATCGCAATGAATGAAGGCTTACGTTTTGCGATTCGTGAAGGCGGTCGTACAGTCGGTGCAGGGGTTGTTGCTAAAATTGAAGCATAATCTCAGACTGATTAGTAAAAATTCAAAGGGGTGGCACTTGCCGCCCCTTTTTTTAATGATGTTCAATGCATCAACCTCGGCATCCTCTTATAATTGACCACACCCGTCAACATTCCTTTGCTTACTATGTCATATTCTCAGCTGCTCAAAACAGTATTTAAAACCAGCCTGGTATTTTGCCTCATCCAAGTAAGCCCCTACACGCTTGCCGATTTTCAAAAGCCCGTCATCAATGCCGAATCCTATTTGCTGTTTGATTATCAAAGCAAATCCGTCATCATCAGCTCTAATCCTGACAAAATCATAGAACCTGCGAGCATGACCAAAGCGTTGACCGCTTACATCATTTTTGATGAACTAAAAAAAGGAACACTCAAACTCAGTGATAAAGTCCGTATCTCAAAAGAAGCCTATCAAACTGGCGGTTCTCGAACCTTTTTAGATCATAACTCCAGAGTGAGTGTTGAAGATTTACTCAAAGGCGTCATCATTCAATCGGGCAATGATGCCAGCGTCGCATTGGCAGAAAAAATTGCCGGCAGCGAAGATGCTTTTGCCCTATTGATGAACGATGTTGCTGCCCGCATAGGCATGACAAACTCGCATTTTGTCAATGCAACAGGATGGCCGGCTGAGAGTCATTACACCTCACCCAAAGATTTAGCCACACTCGCCGATCGTCTGATTACAGACTTCCCCGAATATTATGTGATGTTTGCCGAACGCAAATTTAGATACAACAACATTTCTCAAAGCAATAGAAATACCCTACTGTGGCGCGACCCCAGCGTTGACGGCATTAAAACTGGCCACACATCATCAGCTGGCTTCTGCCTACTCAGCTCAGCAGAACGCCATAACAGACGCTTAATTGCCGTCATTGCAGGCGCAAAAAGCAAACGTATCCGCACCCTTGAATCACAAAAATTACTCAATTTTGGCTTTTTGTTCTTCGTCACTGAAAACGTCCTACCCGCCAATGAAGTACAACTGAACGAACACGTCTGGGGTGGTGCACAGGATAACATCGACATAGGCATGCTTGAAGACACATTCCTCACCGTCCATAAAAATGATAAAGACAAAATGCAAAAATCGTTCACGATCAAACCCAACCTTGAAGCACCCATTATGAAGGGAGACGAACTTGGCAGCGTTAAAATAACAGTGGGCGACAAAATTTTATTAGAAAAACCTGTCTTTGCTCTACAATCTGTTGAAGAAGGCAGCATATTTCAAAAACTTTATGATTACATCATTCGTTTCTTCAACTGGATCGCCTCTTTCTTCAGTTCAATCTAATAGAGTAAGCCATGCCTTTTGAACCCATATTTTTCAATGACCAATGGTCCCCACTCGATAAAACAAGCGTCTCACCACTTGATAGAGGCTACTTATTTGGCGACGGCATTTATGAAGTTGTGCCCTGTTATGGTGGCAAAGCATTTCGCCTAACAGACCACCTCCAGCGCTTAGCCAATGGCCTGCGCTTTGTTGAAATCAACAACCCCTACACCGATGACCAATGGCACAATCTGGTCCAGCAAGCCATCAATCACCGTCAAACTAAGGATTGCATTGTTTACCTACAAGTCACGCGTGGCACTCAAGAAGCTCGAGATTTCTTCATAACCGACACCCTCTCATCACCCCAAGTATTACTCTACTCGGATGCCTTCAAACCCCTCTCAATCGAACAGATTGTAAAAGGCATAAAAGTGTGCACCATGGACGACCCCCGCTGGAAACATTGCTCCATCAAAACAACCAACCTCTTGGGCAGCGTCTTGGCCAGAATCAAAGCCAAGAAAATGGGCTGCGATGACACCGTCTATATTCGAGACGGGCTACTGACCGAATCCGCCGCAAGCAATGTTTTTGTCATCATTGACGACCAGATTGTCACCCCACCCTTAAACGACAACATACTACCAGGCATCACGCGCAAAGTATTGATAGAACTGTTTGAAGCAAATGAACTGCCCTACCAAGAACGCCCAATCAAAGCAGAAGAACTGCCCAAGGTACAAGCACTTTGGCTATCTGCTTCAAAGGCCGAGCTAAGCCCCGTTTATCAAATCGATGACCAAACCCTACCCACCAAACACCCCCTATTTCTACAAATACTCAAAGCGTTCAAAAAACAAACCACCGCATGAACACCGCCACTGAAAATCTGGACATCCAATTTCCGTGCGAATTCCCAATCAAAGCCATTGGCTTGAACAAACCGACATTCATCGACCTCATCCAAAAGATTATTGCCGAACATGTTGCCATCGAAGCCAATCAATTAACCGAAAAAGTCAGTAAAAATGGTAAGTATCGCTCTGTTACAGCGAACGTCGTAGTCCAAAACAAACAACAACTCGATGACATTTATCGCGCCCTTTCCAGCCATAAATCCGTCGTCATGGCTTTATAGTCAAAATGCATACCAAAAGCAAATCCAAACACTACGGACTACTCAGCCTTCTGCTCCTGTGTTTCAATGCACCAGCGAACACCCTTGAGGATGCTCTGAACAATATTCAGACCATGCACATCCAATTTTTACAAATCGCCACCAACGAGCAAGACCTCAGCAAAGAAACCAGCCAAGGCACACTTTGGGTTCAAGTACCAGGCAAATTCCACTGGGAACTCAAAAGCGATGAACCACAAACCATCGTCGCAGATGGCAACAGCTTATGGATTTACGATAAAGTCTTAGAACAAATCAGCGTGTTTGACCAAAAGAGTAGCCTTAAAAACTCACCCACCGCCATTTTAAGCGACCCCAAAGCCGTCAAAAGCCAATTCGATATTGAAGCCATAACCAAAACCGACTCAGCAGACTGGTACCGACTAATCCCCTATGAAAGCAGCTATATCTTTGATGAACTGCAAATCAAAGTCAAAGACCAACGCATTCAAGAAATCCAATTAAACCACTATAGCGATCAAACACAAACCCGCCTAATATTCTTCTACAAAAGTTATAACCAACCCCTGCCTGAACAATTATTCATCTTTGACATCCCCGAAGGCGTTGACATCATTCAGTAATTGCCGATTCGCTTAATTTATGCCACTTACAACGGCTTTTCTCGTATAATCCGCCCTCTTTCTACCATGTCGAAATACCCTGCCCGGGTGGCGAAACTGGTAGACGCAACGGACTTAAAATCCGTCGGTGTAAAACACCGTGCCGGTTCGACTCCGGCCCCGGGCACCATCAACACCCAGTCCTCTCAAACCATTTTAGACACTGGCTTTTAGACATAAATCATTGATTTATTTTCAGCCTCATGTAGTCTCATACAATCTCAAATAGATTCTTACAGCTTCATATAGTATCTTTTGTTTTACTTAGTTAACACTTTAAAACACCGTGAAAGAATTTAATTGCTCTTCTTGAATATCTTTTTTACACTTGACTAAAGCCCATCTTATATTTTCCCCCTTAGCGACACCTGAACCACATTCTTTCCATAATTTGTCTGCGTTTATTGTTGTTAAAATTGCTGCGCGCTGATGTGTATAGCCACAAATTGGATTATCTTTATCATATTCATATAAGCCATTTACCTTATAGACATGTTTACGCTTTCCTTTTACTGAAACGATGACTAGATCACCAAATTTTATTTTATCGAAAAACCGCCATAAACTTGGCCCCGCCATTGATGCATTTGTAGCATTAGGATTAGTACGTTTAAGTTCACGCGAAATATCCCTAGGTTTTTTTGGTTTCAAAATAGATAAATCCCCAATGCTTGGCCAGCCAATAGCAATCCGACTATTCTTTTTCATCTCTCTGAAAGCCAGATCAGGTACATCCTTAATATCTAACCAGTCAGTAGCAAGCCAACAGGTTTTTTTCATTTTTTGTAGCATCTCTTTAGTCACTTTATGGTGTGCTATCAGTCTCCAAACTTGCATAGTGCAACCTCCTTATATTAACGATACACAGTTGTAGTTATGCTATGCATTATAGTTTATTGAAAAATATGACTTTGGTCAGGCTTTATTCTTATAGACAACGACACTTACTATAGGCAGGAATAGTCTTGATTCCGTGGATGTGCCAGCTATATGAAATACAAGTGTGAAACTTCCAGAGGGTATAAGAATTTTGTAATCCTCGTTTTCAAGGTTAAAATCAAAAATAATTCTCTGCATATATCTATTTGAACTAATGGAATAATCACTTTATTCCTCTTTTTAAGATTAGCTGAATTAAAAATAATATGGGTATGGTGGCAATAATCATTGAAACCATATTAGTTGAATTCCAACCAATAGTGCTCAGAAGGATGGAGGGAAGGAACGCACCGAATGTAGCAAATACAGCTATTGTTGTGTCGCAAATGCCTTGCCATTTTTGTTTGTTAGAGTTGTTCTGGATTGCAATAGTTAATAGTGAACTACCTCCAACATAGCTAAAATTCCAAGCAAGCCCCAAAACTATAAGGGACAGCATAATACTACTATACTCAACGACAAATATATTAATGACAAAGCTTAAGAAGAAGAGTAAAAATCCGATTAATAGAATTTTATGATGACCAAATTTGTTTATTAGAATGCCCGTGAAGAATGAAGGCAAAAACATAGCGACAACATGCCATTGAATAGCAATGGCAGAGTGGTTAAAGGATACTGCCATATGATTCATTTGCAATGAAGATTGAATCATAAGTAGATTCATTAATCCATACCCAATAGATGCGGATAAAACAGCCAAATAGAAGTTTACATTCAGTTTTTCTTGCCTATTTACATTAGACCTCTCTATTAAGATTTTTTCTTCTTTTGTGTCTGTTTGCTTCTTTGGAAGGAAATAAATAATAATGGCATTTGCTACGGCAAGAACAACAAGAAATCCATAGCACAAAGAAAATCTTGGAAATCCGTCTGTATCCTGTAATAGGATAGTAACAATAGGGCCTAATATACCAGCGATTACGCCTCCCGCAACTACTAAAGATAGTGCTTTCGATTTTAGTGTGTTTGGTAAATCATCTGTTACAGCAAATCGGTAGTAATTTGCAAAGGCCGTAAACAAACCAATAAATCCGTGTGCGAAAATCAATAATAAAAAGCTTTTATAACTTAGGGCTAAATAGCCCGTGATTCCAGCAAGTAAAAGGAAAATAGTGCCTACAGTAAAGCCAAAATTTCTTCCTTTCTTTTTCATTAAAATAGCAGCTGGATATGTGCCCAAAAGTAAAAATGCAAATTGCAACCCGTAGGGTATCGTGCTGTAGATTGGATGCGTTGCCAAAATTCCACCAACCGTAGCAGCTACAGCTAGGGATATAACAGCTGACATTAGATTTATGGATTGACATACGAAATACAGATAGACAGACTTTGGTAAATTTGTTGTTATGCCAAACATCTAACTATCCATTCCAATTATTTTTATCTTAGGGAATATTTTTTTAATTTACATTTGATTGATATAACCAATGTATTATTCTGTAGTGTACGATTGCTTGAAAAGATGTGCTGTTTCTTGCTAAAGCATCTAATGACTGACTAGCTGTAGGGTCTTTTTCATGAAATGCCTCTAAAACTTCTTGTATTTGAAATAGAACTTCTTCAAATATATCTTCGACCAAATTAATAAGTTTCTGATGCAAGCGCTGATAAATAGTAACCTTTGCAAGCAGATAAACTGCTTGTTCCATGATATTTATCTTATGCTTGATTAATTGAATTAAAGCACTATATCATAGTTCTTCTTAAATATTGTGACATGCTTTTTTATAATACAAAAAGCTCTGCACAACTAAGTCGTCAGAAACTTGTTTAAGAATGATAACGTCTCAAATCTGGTTAAATCGATATTTCCATTGGCTTCTTTATGAGAGAGTGTGGTTCAAACACAACGAAGCGAAAGTCGTCGATTCCTCCCAGACGACCATTTTCCTGGCGCCGGGAAAATGGTCTGTAACCTAATGCATACTGACTTAACAGGTCAAGAATTTAAACGATTATTGGAAGAAAGCGCCCCTTTAAGTGTGACACTTAGGGGGAAGATTACAATTTAGTATTTCCAATTTTCATGGGCTAATGGCGCTTGATTTAACTCTTTCTTAATAGTCCGCCATTGCGGCAGAATACGATCCATGTGAGACACAAATTGATCATTATGGGTGCGTTCTAAAAAATGAACCATTTCATGGACGACAATGTACTCAATGCAGTTTATCGGCTTTTTTATAAGCTCTAAATTAAGCCATATTCTCTTAGGTATAGGATTGCAACTTCCCCATTTTGTTTTCATTCTTTTGATACCGTAGGCGTTTACCTGTAGCCCAGATATAGTCTCCCACTTTCTAATAATACTGGGTAAAATTTGCTTCAGTTCCTTTCGATACCAGTGTAAAAGCAGTTTTTCGCGCTCCTCTAACCCCGTATCCTTATTGATACTCAATACCAGTGTTTTTTTATTCCTAATTTCGATGAAGGGACGTTTTTCGGTATAAACAATGTCTAACAAATATCTACGGCCAAGGTAATAGTGGCTCTCTCGAGTGATTAACTCTCTTACACTTTGCCTTGATTGATCTGCAAATGACTTTATTTGACGTTTGATCCAACCAAATTTTGAGATGATTGCCATTCTTACTGCTTCATCATCAATAATTTCTGGAACTGCGATCCTAACCGACCCTTCAGGTGGATAGACTGCCAAGTGTAGGTTCTTTATTTTCTTTCGGATAACCTTCACAGCTAATCCATTTACGGTCATTGTGCTCTCATTAATATTCACTTTGATTTTTCACTATCTCAAAAGTTTTATTTACGATGAGTTCAAGATCAAGAGGTTTGTAACCTTCATAAATATGTTTATCATCAGCTTGATTCAAAAAGTAATTCACTATCACCTCATTGATTTTTTGTTTTATTTCTTTCTCTTTTAAAAAATTTCCTCGCCAACTGTCCTTTTTGGTATCTTTCACAACTGCATCAACTTTAAGAGCAAGTTTTTCATCTTCGTCCAAGTTGTCATAGAGCGATTTTTGGGCAGGTGAATTTAAGGATGAGGGGTAAGAGCCATTCATTTCTGAGCCTAATACTTTCTCTGATAATTCAACGATTCTCTTCAAATAATCTTTATATTCGAGCGCCTGCTCTTTACGCTCCTGAATGAGTGCTTCAAGCAACTCTGACAGCTTGTCAAAGTACTTAGGATTAACGGGTTGCTCGTCAATGATGACTTTACGAATATTGTTCTCAATGGTCTCTGCAACGGCCTCATTGCTATTTCGAATGCCTTCAGGCAATTCATTGATTGCAGATTCTCCACGCTTTACAATCAGCTTAATAAGGCTAAGATCATCAAAAGCCGATATTTTTTGGCTTTCTTCCGCTCGGATATATGAGTCAATTAGATGGCGCATAGCAGGTTCATACACCTTCAGGTCTATGTAATCACCGCTGGCCATTTTAACTTCGGTTCGCACGCTCTCGTAATGTTGAACTTCAACTTTAATCGCCTCAATTTCTTCTGGGTGATAGCCAGCCTCTGCCATTTCATTAGCCAAAGCGGCATAAGCACGTATAAAAGAAGCGCTATGCTTGTAAAGAACTAATCTGCGAGATTCATTGTCTTTCAAAGCATCTTTATCAGACGTATCCTTTGCACAAAAATACCGAATATAGGCAACTGTATCTTTTGGTAGAGCAACATTATCACAGAGAGCTTTTACTGTTTCACGTGTCTCATCCAAGCGTTCTTTCGCTTTGGTTAAGCGATCTTTAAGCAATCCAGCAACATCTTCTTGATCGTACTGATCAAATGCCTCAGAGGTATAGTCTCGAACTGAGTTTTCCAAACTTTTGAACAAATCCTTGTAATCAATAATGTAGCCATATTCTTTGTCTTCACCATCCAAACGATTAACTCGGCAAATTGCTTGAAAAAGTCCATGATCTTGCATTTTTTTGTCAATGTAAAGGTAAGTGGCGGATGGTGCATCAAAACCCGTTAGCAATTTATCAACGACAATCAACAAACGCATCTGACCAGGATCATTGATAAACTGTTGCTTAACCTTGTGTTCAAATTCTGCTACACGATTGACTGCTTGATCTGCTGGTTCACCAAAATGATTAGCTAACATATTGCGGTAAATAGCATATTTTCGCAGTTCCTCTGTAGAGCCTTCACCACTCTCCTCATTCTTTATCTGTTGAGGTGAGGGTTTGTATGAGGTAACAATGGCACACTTACCAGAAAGGTCGGTTGTACTAAAAAATTCAAAGTATTTGCACGCTTGATAAATACTACCAGAAACTAACATGGCATTCCCACGACCATCGGCGAGACGATCCCGTGTTCCTAGGTCTAATAAGATATCCTTACCAATCATATCGAGGCGGGATTGGGAGCTGAGGACCTTTTGCATGGTACCCCATTTTTTCTTCAACTGAGCACGCGCATAGTCATTTAATCCTTTTGTTTTGGCTTCAAACCACAAATCAATCTTATCTGGAGCCGAAATTATTTGATCAATATCCCTCGCCTCATAGCGCAAATCCACTATCACGCCATCTTTAACAGCTTCATCAAATTTATAAGTATGAATATATGGGCCAAAGACTTCAAGGCTCCTCTGTTTGTATTTCTTCAATAATGGTGTCCCAGTGAAACCAACAAATATGGCATTTGGTAAAATCTTTTTCATGGCCGAATGCAATTTGCCCGATTGGGTTCGGTGGCACTCATCTACAAATACATAAACATCACCCTTCGCCTCGAAGTTAGACATCATGTTATTGTTAATTTCTTCCATGAATTTATCGATATCCTTATCAGATAATTCGTCACTATCTGAACCACCAAACTTATGGATAAGCGAGCAGATCAGCCATTGATCGGTTCTATTGAGTGTATGAACAAGATCCATACCGCTGTTTGTGCGATAAATATCTTCATTTACCCCTCGGAAAACTTTTTCGATCTGTTCGTCCAATTCAATTCGGTCAGTAATGATAAGAACACGTGAATCCCTGACATTTTCTCGCATCCATTTGGCCAACCAGACCATGATCAGACTCTTACCCGAACCTTGTGTGTGCCAGATAATACCACCTTGACGGTGACGAATACAATTCTGCGCTTTCTTAACGCCGAAGTATTGGTTCTGGCGACAAGTTTTTTTCACACCAGCATCAAACACGATGAAATCGTGGATCAATTCAAGTAATCGATCTTTCTTGCACATTAATGATAAATGTTGATCCAGTTTATAGTTGCCAATGCCACCATCCTCTTTCCACTCCAAATAATATTTTTCACTTGTTTCAATGGTTCCGTAACGCAAGCCTTGCGTGTCATTGCCAGCCATCACCAGCTGCATGGTGGTAAAGAAAGGACGAATAAAATCTTTACGCTGGTTAAGTAAATTTTGTCTAATGCCTTCAGTCAGACCCACAATGGATCGCTTTAGCTCAATGACACCAATGGCAATACCGTTTAGATACAGAATAATATCTGGGCGCTTGATACTCTGAACCTCTATCGTGACCTCTTCGGCAATGGCAAAGTGATTGTTGTCAGGATTTTTCCAATCAATTAGCCAGACTGTCTGATTTTGCTCCCCAACATCCTCTTTGACTTTGATACCATATCGTAATAAGCCATATACTTCCTTATTGGCATCATAAAGGTTTTGACCATCCCCCAATGCAGCAGCTCGATCAAGCTCACGCACGGCGCGTTTAACCAACTTATCACTATAACCTTGTTTTTTTAAAAATGGCGTCAGTAGGCTTAGCTCGATATTCTGATTATTATCGCGGTCTTTCCAATCACCCAGATACTCGTAACCAAGCTGATCTTTGAACAGTTTTATAATACGATTCTGAGTTTCACGTTCTTTTGCGCCGACCTTACTCTTCAATTGAGAATTGTGAGTGGATAATGGATAATTATTTTGCATTGTTATAACTTTTGAGAATTGAGAGCACTCAATTGAGAATGGATAATGGAGTATTGATAATGATTTGTAAGGGTTGTAATGAACTCTTTCTTCATGGCGTGTAATGTCCGAATAAATCTAAAGATTTGTCTATAGCCTTTTGAATATTGGCATCTGAAAACAGCTCCTTAGAAAGTTTTTTATTCCATTCTTTATTGGATTGAAGAACATTTTTAATTTGAGAAACTGTAACTTTCCTATTTTGTTCTCTTAGGTCTTGCATTGCCATATCAACAGTAGTCCATAACTCCAATCGTTCATTCGTGGTAAACCTAAACCGTTCTAACCAATCAAGCGATTTAATCTCAAACCATTTATCAAAATATTTTTTTGCCTCATCAATGTCGTTTCCAGCGATGAATCCCTTATTTTTTACGTTCACGTATTTTTTATTTATAGAAATTGTTTCAGCACCTCCATATCTAGTCTGAGGATAGTAAGGCCCTGCCACTTTTTTAAGATATTGTTCGGTGTTTTGTTGAACACAACGGCGTAAGAGATAAGAAAATTTAGTATAACGAAAACGATGTAGTGGATATTGTTCGGAACCAAACCTGTCAGCAAGCACTGCAATAATAACTGCATCTTCAAAATGTATATTATGTTTAGTCTTTGACATTTGTGCTTGCATGGCAGGTTGAATCAATCGGGTTTTTCCAGTCAAAAGTTCCTGCATCATTCCAGTTTTGAGACTACGGTCCTTTTCTAGGCGTTGCTCAAGAGCATCAATTTCGTAATCCATGTCGGAGAGAACACTCGCAATCGCCTTCTGCTCCTCTAGCTTTGGCACATCAACCTGAAGCCTCGCAATGTCTTTTTTAGAAAACTCTAGAAAAGTAGAGCCGATAGAAAATTGCAAAAATTTATCTTTTAAGGTCAGCACCTTGTAATACATAAATTCATTGTCTACAGCATTGCAGACTAAGGACTTAAACCCTTGGTTAGTTGCAATTTTTGTGTTGGCGATTTTAACTTCACCAATGGTAGCTCTGCTGCATAGTAATAGACTGCCTACTGGCAATATATTTGCAGTACTTTTAGAGAGGCCAAGAGAAGTAATATTTCGATTAGTCTTGTCAATATACTTACCTGAGGTTCCAGTAATATCTGAAGGGGTACACCAAGGTATATGCCCTTTAAACCAAAAAGCAGTACTTGAAGTGGACGGCGTTCCTCCACTAACAATTTCACATAGAGAAGAAATGGGCATTACATCCCAATCCTCTGGAATAATCCCAATATTCGTTTGTTTATAACCTTTTGAAGCATTAAAACCTTGCAGGCGTTTTTTACCAGTGAGGAGTTGTTGCATGGTAGCGGTTTTCATATCGCGCTTCTTGGCGATCAATTTTTCAAGGCTATCAATCAGCCCATCCACATCCGACAATGCCGCCGCAATCGCCTGCTGCTCATCAAAATTCGGTAGTTTTACTGGAAAAGTTTTTAAGTCAGTGCCATAGAGGTGATAAACTGTTGTACCGGAAATTCTTTTCATTACCTCTTCTTTGTTTAATCTAATTAAGTAACTTAAGAAAACCCCATTAACCTTTTTCCGTTCTTTAGCCCTGATTATTAAAACATCTCCACCTAGAATTACCCCATCTTGATTGATACAACTGGCTTTAGCCAAACCGTTTGGTGTCACATCTGAAGTCGGCATAAGGACATCATTTGATTTAGACAAAACTGATTCTGACTTGTTTTGGTATGTTCTTGATTTTATTTCTGTTATTTTTTCGAGGTAATGAGTAAACAATTCTCCATAATGGAGGCATTTATAGGGAGCATCATCAAATATCACTGATTTAGGCAGCTTTTTTCCTTTAAGGAAGTCAAAAAGATCACCTAATTCATATTCCTTCCACTCCTCTGAATTGAACCCAAAATCAGTCTTTTTGAATTGATGATTTTCTTCATTATCCATTTTCAATTCTCCATTCTCCATTACAACTCCAGCCCCATCTTCTTCAAGTGTGCTTCTACACGCTCCGAAAATTTAGAAACCTTTTCGGTCAGTTCTGGCATGGGGTGAGCATAGCGTTCTTCCAACTCTTTCACGCGGTTTGCCAAAGTATGGGTGACGCGCTCAACTTCACCAGCGACATCAATGCTGAGACGAGCAAACCATTTGTCGATCACAACTAACTCTTTAATGTCTTCAACACTTAGCTTAGCGTAATGAGACACAATTTTCTTATTAAGCTCTATTTGCTTAGACTTGATTTCGGAGGCAAGCGCATTTTCTTTAATAAATATAATTTCAGCTTCTACCAACACCTCCCATTCTTCTTTATTATCATTATCAATTTCCCGTTTTCCATTATTCTTTGTTGAAATTGCCCTCATACGATCTATTAGGCTGGTTTTGGTCAGGTTGCCTTTGTCATTCTTGGCTTCTTCCAGCAAACCTTCCTCGCCACTGTTTTCCTCGATCAACGCATCAATTTCCCCCGCAAGCGTTTCTCGCTGAGTTTCTAGCTTATCAATGGCTTGTTTCTCTTGCGCATAATACCGCTGTACAATCAAGGCTGGCGGGATCAAGTAAGCCTTGAATTTTTCAGTTTTTTTGCCCGATCCAATAACGATATCTGGAGTTTCTTTAATTTTTTTATTTTTGTGCTTTTCATCAGTAATCGGGTGCAATTTTGCGGCATCTTCCCAACCTTTGCTTGAAATCTGATAAACATCATCTTGCATAACGTCAGACCAGTAATTCATCAAAAGCTGATAAATATCGTATTTGTCGATCAGTGGAATCACAGCAACAGTTGCCAGGAGATCTTCAGAGATATTCCAGATCACCTCTTTTGGTTTACAACCTTGTTTAAGCGATTTTAAATAGCGTCCATGTTTGTCTTTCCAAAATATCAAAGTGTCTTTAGCCTCATGGGCAAATGCTTGATATTCATGAGACTCCATTATTTTGGTTTTAACTTGATTGGCTGACACACGGGCAATCAAATAGTCAGTGCTTCCATTCTGCTTAAAAAGCGCTTCCCTTGTGGCTGTGAACTCATTCCAGTAGCGCTGTAGATCATCAATATCTCGTTTGGGAATACCCCCTTTCAAATGAGCGGTCAGGTCATGGGTGTCAGCTTCTTCACCGCTATCAATATAGCGTGGCAGATTAAGGCTATAGTCGTTTTTTGGATCGGCGATTTCAGACAGCGGTACTGAGCGTGAGAAGCCCTCTATTTCTATCACCTTATTAAATACATCGACAATTTTATGGATGTCTTGTTCGCGCAAACGGTTTTTATTCCCATCCTTGATAAAACCCTTGCTTGCATTGATCATGAAAATGCCTTTGCGTGATGTGGCATGCGACTTATCCAGCACAATAATGCAGGCTGGGATACCTGTGCCATAAAACAAATTGGCAGGCAGACCAATAATGCCTTTTATGTAGCCACGCTTCACCGCTTCTTTACGGATGGACGCCTCAGCATGGCTTCGAAATAAAACTCCATGAGGCAAAATGACCGCGCCTTTTCCATTACTCTTTAATGAGTGGATAATGTGCAAAAAGAAAGCGTAATCACCGTTCTTTGTTGGTGGTACGCCGTAATCAAATCGCCCATAGGGATCAAAGATAGTTTGTGTGTATTCATTCCTCGCAAAGCCAGAATCCCAAGATTTTGTTGAAAATGGCGGGTTCGCTACGATGAAGTCAAAACGCTTAAGAGAATTCGGATTTTCATCTTCTTTGAAGTGAGGGTTTGATAGAGTATTGCCATTGATGATATCATAAGTAGCAGTAACCTGATTGTGCAATATCATATTCATTTTAGCCAGAGCGGTGGTTGCAATATCTTTTTCTTGCCCATAGATGGTCAAACCGCTTGGGGCTTCATCTGATGCTTTCAACAACAAAGAGCCCGAACCGCATGCGGGATCGTAAACGGTTTGATTTTGTCGAGTATCTTTGCCAATACCAATCACTTTTGCCATAATGCGCGAGACTTCGGCAGGTGTATAGAATTGTCCCTTACTTTTACCGCTTTCTGTAGCGAAATGGCGCATCAGGTATTCGTATGCATCGCCGAGCAAATCATCACCCTCTACTCTGTTGTTACGAAAATCAAGGTCATTAAAGATGGAGACCAACTTGGTAAGGCAGTCCTGCATATCCTTTCCTTTGCCGAGTTTATCCTCATCATTGAAGTCGGCAATATCAATCACACCTTTTAGGCCGTTGGATTCAGCCAGCTTCCCGATGGCCTTATTGATTTTATCCCCGATTTCTTTATCGCCCCTCAGTGCAACCAAATCAGCAAAGTGACCGCCTGGGGGTATGTCTATTAATGAGCCTTCTTTGCCCTGCTGATCTGAAACGTATTTTATAAATAAAAGCGTCAGCACATAGTCTTTGTACTGAGAGGCATCCATCCCTCCTCGTAATTCATCGCAACTTTTCCAAAGTGAGCTGTATAGTTCTGATTTTTTAATTGCCATTTAACTTACCTATTGTTCCTGATTTTATTCATCTGTAATCACCCTCCTAAGGGCGACTAAAAAATGGATATTCTTCCGTTTATTTTTTATCTTTGTTAGAAGATAGTAATTCAATTCCCGCACCAATCGAAGCAAATATTAAGGCGGTATTCTTCGGATCAGTGCCAAAAATGGCAGATATTGCCTGTCCTGCCATCAGCGAGTGACCAATAGTTTTAGGCATCGGGGCTTTCATAAAAGCCAATCCAGCACCCATTGCTGCAATCAGAGCACGTTCAATCTGTTAACTGTGCGTCTCTAAGCCATGGGCTATTCTGACTAAATGCTCACAGTTATTACTAAACAAATCATAAGGTAATTCCGAATATAGCATGGCCTTTTGCACAGCTTGTTCTGGAGTATCACTGGTAATCTTGTGATCTATTTGAATAGTTTTTCCGCCTGAAAATTCATTCAGAGGTTCACAACATACTTTTTGATTTACTTTGGAGTTGTGGATTACGTTTCCCTTGCCAACATAAATTCCGTAATGATAATAGCCAGTCATCTTAATATAGAGGGTGTCACCCAATTTAAATTTGGTTTTATCATTCATTATTTACCTCCTGATTATTTATAGACTTACCCAAACATAGGGCATTATACTCAACTCATCCCGAGCCTTAAAGATTGTTGTTCTATGCTATCTAGTGACTATGTGTGTTTGAGCATTTGTTGTACTCATTAGGATAGATTCAACATTACGATGTCACACTGTATTGAAAATCTTCTTCGGAGATTGGTTTGTCAATCATAAGATGTCATTTAACTTAATGCGGTAAGCACTTAAACCAAAAGGGTAACTCAGCAATTTAAGCAAAGCCCCTGCACAATTTACTAAAAGGCATATAATTGAACGCAGCAACATAATGCTGATAACATGGGGTGCAGATGCATTTGTACCCATTAAAAGTCACTCTAAGGACATAAGCAATTAGTCAATCAATGATCATTCCCAATCAACCATCACCGCCAGTTCAGTTTGATGACCCTTTACTCAAGGGCGTTGATGTGGTTGTGATTGGGGGTGGCATCATTGGGATTTTGTCGGCTTTGTACTTGGCGCGTTCGGGTTTGTCCACGGCTGTTTTGGAGAAGGGTCTTGTTGGGGGTGAGCAGTCATCGAGAAATTGGGGTTGGATTCGGCAGCAAGGGCGTGATGAGGCAGAATTGCCCATTATGATGGAGGCGTGTCGGTTGTGGCAGGAGATTGATGCTGAGGTGGATGGTCGAACGGGTTTTAAGAGAACGGGCATTATGTATTTGGCCAGTACGCAGAAGAAGCTCGACAGTCGCTTGGCATGGTTGGAAATGGCGCAAAAATATGGTTTAGATAGTCGGCATTTGCGCCCCGAGGATCTGAGTAAGTCCTTTAAGACCAAACATCATCCATGGAAGGGGGCGGTGCAGACTCCGAGTGATGCCCGTGCAGAGCCTTGGCAAGCAGTCACTCAAATGGCGCATTTGTGTCACTCACAAAATGTTTGCATAAAAGAGCATTGCGCGGTTCGAGCGTTGGACATTCAGGCTCAGACCATAAAGGGCGTTCACACAGAAACGGGTTATGTGGCGTGTGAGAATGTGTTGCTTGCTGGTGGGGCTTGGTCGTCGTTGTTTTTACAAAATCATAGCATCCGCATACCTCAATTGTCTGTGCGTGCCATTGTTGCCCAAACAGCACCTTTGCCTGAGTTTTATGCAGGCAATGCTGCCGATGAAACTTTGGCATTTCGTCGCCGTAATGATGGGGGATATACTTTGGCGCCGACCGATTTTTTAGAGTTAATGATTGGCTGGGATGGTTTAAGACATGCAACTAAGTGGTTGCCAGCCGCCTCTCAAAGCTGGCATGAAAGTCATTTTAAATTGGCAGCACCAAAGCATTATCCCGATGCTTGGCAACAAAAGCGTTGCTGGTCTGCTGATGAGAAAAGCCCGTTTGAACATATGCGCATTCTCAATCCGCCGATCTCTGAAGACCGAATCAATCAGCTACAGCAACGATTGCAACAGAAGTTTCCAGCGCTTGAAAACGTTGAGATTAAACATTCTTGGGCGGGCATGATTGATGCCATGCCTGATTTGGTGCCCATTGTTGATTCGGTTGATGGCATTGAGGGCTTGACGCTTGCAACGGGTATGAGCGGGCATGGATTTGGTATTGCGCCAGGATTTGCTAAAATCATTAGTCAGATTATTAATAAGCAATCGCCTTCTTATGACATCTCGCGCTTTCGGTTTTGCCGATTTAGCGATGGTTCAAAGCTGAAGGTTGGACCCAGTATTTAACTGGGGGATCATCCCACACAAAATTTGCTAAGGCGATGAATGCCGATCAGGCTTTTTCGCCCAAATCCGTGATGTGGTCGGTTAAGTTGTCATTATCGCCGTACATAAAGTGATTGGTCATTTTAGGGGCATAACGGCTGGCAATGGGTTGACGTCCCATGGCTTCTGCCACTTCACGAATGTGCATGGGTGCGCCACCGCAACAAACGCCGAGATATTTAATGGGCAACTGCAATGCTTCTTCCGCAAATGCACGGATTTCATGGCGGTTGCAGTACAAAGGGTCTAATGCTGTTGGGAAGGTGCGTCCGTGTGGCGCTGGGCAGGTGCAGTTACTGTAATCAGGCAGGTTGAAGAAAGTTGGGGCGTCTTCACTGGTTCTATAAGGAATGGGCAAGGCTGCCATGTGGCATTGGACTTTTTGGCGAATGGCTTTGAGGTAAGGCATCATGGTTTGTGGGCCTCTAAAACAATTCATGCCGACCACATCCGCGCCCTTCTGTTCTAAGTGCCGACAAACATCAACGATGCTGACGCCGTCTTGCATGATGTTTTCCCCCATTGGTGCCACGGTCACGACGGCAGGTAGGCCACTGGCCTGAATGGCTTCTAAGGCGCAGTAGGCTTCGCCGGCATAATAAAAGGTTTCACCTATGATGAAGTCTGCCCCTTCATCAACAGCCCAGCCGACCATTTCATCGAACATGGCGCGAACTTTCTTTTGCGCTGCTTGATCGGTCGGGTGCCATTCGTTGGAGTTGGAAATGTTCCCCGCCATTAAGTTCTTTTCACCGCCATCCATTGGTGTATCAGCCACCGATCTGGCTATTTTCAGGGCTGCTCTGTTCATGGGTTCAAACAAATCCTCTTTGCCAGCCACGCGCAACCGCTCCCGCTGCCCGTTGTAGGTGAAGGCTTCAACCACATCGGAGCCAGCGTGTTGAAAATCACGATGTAGTGCCGCTAAGATTTCAGGGTACTCCAAAGACACTTCTGGAATGGCTTCCCCATGCGCTAAATAACCACGACGTTCCATTTCAAACAAAAATCCTTCTGCGCAAATGACACCATCGCTGTCCAATCGTTGAATTAAATTTCTTTTCCCTGCCATGACTTGATCCTCTTTCGTTTCATTCAATGTCCATCTTCCGATGCAGTGTTTATTGTAATGGATTGTTTGACAAAATCAACTGCGTTGAAGCAATCGCGCATTTTTAGCTTGCTTGAACTGTGGGTCGGTCAAGGTGAAAATATGGGTTTTGTGCCCTGCTGGACCATACAATGCCCCTATGAAAAATGAAGTCAATGCGCTCATCAATCGATTATTTGCTCAGGCGGGGGCTTTTACTGATGTTCATGGTGTCGATGATGACGCAATAAAACAGCTTCTCAGTGAACGTTTGTTGCGCCTCAAACACGGTGATATTTACCGCTGGACAGCGGCTTTGGAAGCCATCTCTGGCTATGCCCAACAAGGGCTGGACTTTGACCTTAACAACGACATCATTCAGATTGGTCAACCGCTTAGCCCGACCAACCACTATGAACTAGCTCATGCTTTCCAAGCGTTAAAACCTTGGCGCAAAGGACCATTTAATGTGCAAGGTGTGTTGATCAATAGTGAGTGGCGTAGCGATATGAAATGGCAACGCATTCAACCTCATATCGATTTAGAACAAGCTCGGATTTTGGACATCGGCTGTGGCAATGGTTATTACGCTTTGCGCATGATTGGTGCCAAAGCACAATCGGTGGTGGGCGTTGAGCCCAGTTTGTTGCTGCTCTTTCAGTATTTAAGCGTTGTGGCTTCCTTGCCCAAGCTGCCTTTTTGGTTGCTGAGCATCCCATTTGAATCATTGCCTGCAAACATCAAGGCTTTTGATTATGTATTTTCGATGGGCGTGCTTTACCATCGTCCTGAGCCCAAAGAACATTTGCACCAAATACTACAACGCCTGCGTGTGGGTGGAAAATTGGTATTAGAAACCTTAACATTGCCTGATGATTATGCGCAAGAGGCCATCCACCCAGCGCCTGAACAGCGTTATGCGCAGATGCGTAATGTCTGGGAAATCAGCAAGCAATCACACATATTGTCACTGCTTGAACACACGGGTTTTAAAGATGCGAAAGTGCTGCACACTTCATACACAACCCCAGCTGAGCAACGCGCAACCAGTTGGATGCAGTTTCATTCATTGCTGCATTTTTTAGCACCTGATAATCCGCAAAGAACCATTGAAGGTTATCCTGCACCGCAAAGAACTTTGTTTATTGCGCAGAAGTAATGTGCCCACCTGACGATACATAGAAATTCATACTTAGCACGCGGTCAGGCGTTAGAATGCAGGATAATTCTTATCTATTTAGAATTTGACGATAAACCTTGCACCCATGCTTCAATCTTTCCCAGGCAATCATGATTAAACAACCCGTTCAGAGTGTGCTTATTGACGAGCGTGATGAACACAAACGGATGGATAATTTTTTGTTGCGCATTTTGCCCAACGTCCCAAAATCGCGCATTTATAGAATGATCCGCAGTGGTGAGGTTCGTCTCAATAAAGGGCGTTGTCGCGCATACACGCGCTTGGCTTTAAATGATACGGTTCGCGTGCCGCCGTTGCACATCACCGAAAAAACCCCTTCTGAAATCCCTTTTGATGCGCTGAGCCAATTACAGAAACAAGTGCTGTACGAGGATGATGACTTACTGGTATTAGATAAGCCCGATGGCATTGCAGTTCATGGCGGTAGTGGTGTTAAATATGGTTTGATTGAAGTTATTCGACAAGCGCCCGAGTGGCAAAATGCCGAATTGGCGCATCGATTGGACCGTGATACCAGTGGTTGTCTATTGTTGGCAAAAAAACCCAGCGCCTTAAAAAACTTACACGAACAATTGCGCCTCAATACCACGACCAAGGAGTATTTGGTTCTGCTGGACGGGCTTTGGTCAAAACGTAAAACGGTCATTGATTTGCCTTTGTTGCGCATACACGCTGCAAACGGTGAACGTTTTGTCAAAGTTGACCCCTTAGGCAAACCGAGTAAGACCAGATGTCAGTTGCTTGAACAACAATCAGATAGCTCTCTGGTCAAAGCCCAATTAGAAACTGGCAGAACGCACCAAATTCGCGTACACTTTAAACATTTAGGCCATCAAGTATTGGGCGATACAAAATATGGATGCAAACAACGCAATGCGCACTTCCGCCAGTTAGGCGTCAATCGTCTATTTCTGCACGCGCAGGCTTTGACCATTAGTCATCCTAACACTCAAAAGCCCATATCGTTTAAAGCACCCATCCCGCCTACAATGGCCACGACTTTAGAACAATTAGGATACACCCAATTTACCAATCTGGATGCACAATGAAACACGCGTATCAGTTAATCATTTTTGATTGGGATGGCACAATATTGGATTCGGCTTTCCACATCATTGACTGCATGCAGAAGGCGCAGAAATCCCTTGATTTGGCTGAATTATCGCCCTATCAAATCCGCCAGATCATCGGATTAGGCATAGACGAAGCCATTCGTGTGTTACACCCTAAGTTAGAACTCACCATTCAAAAGGAATTGGCGACCGAATACCGTAATCAATTTTTATACAACAATCCTATGGAATGCCACACTTTTGAGGGTATGGAGGATTTATTGATCGCCCTTAAGAGCAAAGGCTACAAACTGGCGGTTGCCACAGGCAAAAGCCGTTTGGGTTTGAATAAGGTCCTCGCCGACAAAGAAACCGGGTTGGGTCATTTATTTGACACAACGCGATGTGCCGATGAAACCAGAAGCAAGCCCAACCCATTGATGCTCAAAGAAATAGTCAGTGAATTAAAGGTGCCCATCAAAAATTGTTTGATGGTTGGTGATACCACCTTTGATTTGGATATGGCACGCGCCATCAAAATGGATCATGTCGCCATGACTTATGGTGCCCACGATCAGGCGCTGTTAGAGTCGAGAAGCCCGATGAAATTATTCCATAACACCCATGATTTAAAGCAATGGCTACTCGCTTAGAAATCACCTAAGCCACATGGCTTAGCCTAAAAAGTATCAATAATTAACTGATTTTTGCGCCTTTTAATTCTGAAACAGCATAGGTATAAGCGCTGGTTTTAGCCGTCTGCTCAACAGTGGATTCAAGCTTTCTAATTGGGTCAAAACTCAGTTTTAGAATGTTATATACGCCACCCAAAACCATTACAAAGATTATTAAAGTGGGTGATCGAAGTATCATCAGTTTATTTAAGCGAGTAATGCTTTCATCTACTAATCTTGCAAGATTCTCATCTTGTCGAATATGATCTATAACGCCATTGAAATCATTAATCTCTTTTTTTAATGATGGTGTTAGCGTAATCGCCATGAATAGCGTGTACTGCCACGACATCAATTCTGCGGATCGAATATAAGCATTCAACAAATTCCTAAAATCCTCATGGGATTTTGAATCTCGGTAATGATCAAAAGCTTCATCTCTAATCTTAAATAAATCATGTCTGATCGAGTCAATTAGATAGGGGGCAACAATAAAGCGCCAAAAGAGTAAAACTGAACAGAAAATAAACAATAATTCAATCATCTTAACGGCTCTATGATTTGGGATGAGTTTCATCTGTTGGAGTTGGTCCACTGCTTGTTCGCTTGGGATTTTTCTCAGCCTCCAATTTTGTTATTCTATCAGACATCGATTTCGTTTTTGATTTTCTTAATGTCCGTTCTTAACGGGTTATTAAATAAAACAGCAGTGTCTAAATTCACCGAAATTTTATTGAAAATAAATGGCTTCTATTGCAGGCAATAAAGCAAGGATTATGGGGTTTTATGCGTATCATTGGGTAGAAGTTTGAATTCATTTAACCCATATAATACCTAACGTTCCGCACCTTTATGAAACCATTTCTTGCATTGCTTGCCGTCGCTACTCTGATTGGCTGTTCCCATACCCCAAATACTTCTGAACCTCAGACGTTGACCTTCTCCAACACTCAGCGGTTGTCACCAACCATACGGACTTTTATGAGTGATTACACGCCTGTGTATCAGGTACCATCGGACGCTTTAGAGTCAATTGAGCCACCCCCTGCCAATGATGCATTAGTGACTCGGCAAGAATTGGCTGAAATTTTGACACGGCAGGCCAGTCGTACCCAAGCAGAAGAGGCGCTCATTAATGCGCAGTTGCCTTTTTGTAAATTTGAAATGCCGCATTACCGTATTGGAATGAATCCCAAGTTAGACGATTTAATCCTGACAGCATACCTTGACATAAATTATTATTTTTATGGTTTGAAAGATAAATTTGATCGGGTCAGACCTTCATTTTTGGATGAGTCAATTCAGCCCTCAATTAAAGTTCCTTTGCATGGCGCATACCCCAGCGGTCATTCAGCCACCAGCATGCTAACGGCATTAATCTTGGCTGAAATATATCCTGAGCATCAAGCGGCCTTATTTGAGTACGCCGATTCTGTGGGCGTTAATAGAATCATCGCTGGTGTTCACTACCGCAGTGACCATACTGCGGGTCAAGCATTGGCTCGCATCTATTTTGAGCAATTACAAGAACAGTTCAGCTTTGCAGATAACATGGAAGACTTTAGACAAGCAAGCACTGGCAAGGCTTTGAGGTCATTTGAATGTGAGATTTTGCTCAGTACAAAAATTCAATCGAACAGAAACATACACGATGAAATGTGATTGTCATAGACCGATGCTGTTGGAATGGAACGCTTGAGTAAAACTGAAATTTCTCTAATTAAGCTCAGTTTTTTATGACGTTGAGTCCCACCGATTGACCGTCAAATTCGCGCATGGCGTCTAATAGGCACCCCCATAGATACTCTGCTGATGCGCTGTCTGACAGTATGTGAAAGGATTCAACCCCGCTAATCTCATCTTTGATAATGATAGCCGTTATGCGCGCCAATGAGGTTTGAGCCACATTGTGCAGAGCAAAGTTTTTATCTCTGAAATCGATGCCACATACTTTTGCAAGCATCTCACAAGCATGCGCGCCTGTTAATAGAAACCAGCTATGGCTGTGTTGCCTTGGCAATAAGTAACACAAGTGATTGTCTTTAAACTGCCATTGTTTCAACTGGGCGACTGTTTTGCCGTGGCCCGTGAGTGCGTCTAAGAATAGAAACTCATTGGTGGAGAGTTTAGCAACCAGGGTTTGATCGCTCAATCGAATGGCTGTATTGGGTTGCTCAGGTAATTGAACCTTTTGTTGTTGTAGCCAATCGGGGGTGTCTTTGCCTTTAAATCCAACGCGTTCTTGCACGGTGAGATCAATCAAGGCCAGATTTTTAAACGATTGTTTTTCTTGTTCTGTCTCTTTGAAACTGAGCACTTGGTTGCTGGCTGATTCAAATTGACCTTCATGCTGTTGATGAATACGGTGCAACATACTGCGATTTGCGACTTTTGATTCTGACATTACATTTCCTGCCTTAGGTTTTCTGGGTCATAAAATGGCATTTCAAGCACGATGGCGGGTGCTATTTGTTTATGGTCACAACGAATTTTAAACAAGCTTCCAATCTCTGTGCAATCTGGCTCCACATAAGCCATGCCAATGGTTTTACCTAAGGTGGCAGAAGGCAAACATGAGGTGACGCGTCCAATCAACTTATTATCGTTGTCAAAGCACAGGTGGTTTTCTTTGGGTATGGCGCTGCTATTAACCACACTGAATCCAATCAGCTTGCGTACGGGCTTGGCTTCATTGACAATGTCAATTGATTTTTGCCCAACAAAGAAGGGCTTCTTCTTGCCCACTGCCCAACTCATGTTGATTTCTTCAGGATAGGTTGTGGAATCGGTGTCTTGACTAATGATCACATGGGCTTTTTCTAAGCGCAGCAAACGTTGTGTTTCAACGCCAAAAGGTTTGATATCAAAGGGTTTGCCTGCTTCAATAAGAGCGTCCCACAAGGCTTCGCCTTGATGCTGTGGCACATGAATTTCATAACCCAATTCACCCACAAAACCCACTCGAATTAAGCGCGCTTGAATGCCTGCGACTGTGCCTTCGCGAATGCCTATGTAAGGAAAGGCTTCGGCCGAAAGGTCAACGTCTTTGCAAACCGTTTCTAATACTTTTCTTGAGTCAGGTCCAGCAATATTGACACCGCACCAAGAGGACGTCACATTGGCAATGTCAACGTCTAAACGCCAGCGGGCATTCCATTTTAAGAACTGCAGATAAACATTATCAACCCCGCCTGTGGTTGCAGTCACATAAAAATGTTGATCACCGAATCGACACGCCACACCATCGTCGATGACTATGCCTGCTTCGTTGGTTAATAAGGCGTAACGTGCCTTACCAACGGGCTGTTTTAGAAAATTCCAGGTGTACATCCGATGCATAAATTCTGCTGCATCAGCGCCGCGTACTTCGATGCCCCCTAAGGTCGAAACATCAATGATGCCCACCTTTCTTCTTACGTGTTGGCTTTCTGAGGCAATGTGCTCGAGCACTTGACCTTTGGGACCATAATAAGCTGGGCGCAACCATGCGCCTGCTATCATCATTTGTGCGCCCATTTCCTTGTGTCTATGGTGCATGCTGCTGTGTCTTTCGGGGAAGAAGCTGCGACCCGCCATATGTCCAATTTTTTCAACCGTATAAGGGGGGCGAGCCGTGGTGACGCCCACCTTGCCAATGGTTCGATTTTTGTCTAAACTGGCCACCAGGCTGGCGCTCATCATTGCTGTAAATCGGCCTTGTGAGGGTCCCATGCCCAGCGTTGAAAAGCGTTTGACCAGTTGGATGTCGTGATAGCCTTCGCGCACGGCATTGATGACATCACAAACTTGTAAATCCTCATCATAGTCGATGAATTCTTTGGCTTCGGGGTGCGCCACAATGGGTGCAACGAAATCGGGTGATGCTGATAATTGTGGGGCGATGGCATCGCTTGGCTTGCCCGTTTGCAACAGCGCTTTGACTTGTTCAGCCACATAGGCAGATTGCACTTGGACATCTTGCCATTGATAGGCATTGCCAATGCTTCCGACTAAGTGATTATCTTTAGCCAGTTTCTCAATCAAAAATTGATGGTTGACTTGATCGTAATTTAAGCTGGCTCCGAGAAAACAAGGCAACTGATAGGCGGGCATATAACCACCACACATACACAGCAAATCACAGTCAATTTCAATAGGTGCGCCTGTACACTCGCCTTGTTCAGACAGAGCCTTAACCGTTATTTTAGCCAGTTTGGTTTTATTAGAACCCGCTTGCGCTGAGTAAACCGCATGATTGCTTAACACTTTGATGCCACGATTTTCAACCTCGGCCACCAATGGATGGTCAAAGGGCTTCAGGTCGATTAAATATGCCACTTCAACACCCGCTTCGAGTAAATCTAAAGCGACCTCATAACCGTCACGGTGCGAGGTGGCAACCACCGCTTTTTCGCCAGGTTTAACCCCGTACTGCTTCATCAGTTTTTGCGCAGCTGTGCTGAGCATGATGCCCGGTATGTCGTTGTTGTGGAAAATCAATGGTTGCTCAAAACAACCTGTACAGAAAATCAATTGTTTACAACGCGTTTTAAACAAGCGTTGTCCTTGTATCAATGCCAGCCAGTTATCACTGTAAACCCCGTTACAAGTGGTTTCAGTCATGGCTGTAATATTTGGATGTGCTTCTACGGCGTCAATCCATTGCTGACGGTCTTGGGTCATCTGTGCGCTACAGCGGGCAAAATTCAACGCACCCCCAAGTTGGGTATGCTCATCAACCAAGAGGATGTCTTCAACCCCAGACTTGGCGAGATTGAGCGCTGTTTGTAAGCCAGCCATACCAGCTCCAACCACAACCACGTCATAAAATAAATACTTTTTGTCGTATTCTTTTTGATCGTTATTAACCCCAATCACTCCCAAGCCAGTGAGCTTACGGAAAAACTTTCCCCAGATGTTATTCCAACTATTGCCTTTGTAGAATGCTTTGTAATAAAAGCCGACTGGCAAGAAACGAGACAGCTTTGCCACTATGCTCAATCGGTCGTTCTTTAAACTGCCAATGTAGTGTTGGCCTTTGACTTTAAGTCCTTCTGTGATGCGGTAATTGTCGGCGGCCACATTGCCTTCTTCTGGCAGTTGGACTAGGGTATTGGCGTCCTGACCGGTCATGCTCAAAATACCACGCGGACGATGGTATTTAAACGAGCGTGAAATCATTTTTTCATCATTGGCCCACAGTGCAGAAGCAATTGAATCACCTTCAAATCCTTGATAGGTTTTTCCTTCAAATGCGAAAGAAATGGTTTTTTCTTGATTGACTAAGGTGCCGTATGGCTGAGAAAGTCGGTTATTTTTCATGGCGTACAATCGTGGCTGTCATACATTTTATGTTTGTGGGGTCGTTTCAGAGTTTAAATTAAAACCATTGCTCAATGGCTCGACTATCGGATCACAATGAGCGCGCAGGATTTCTTCAGAGCTTAGGCAAAATCAACCCGCTCTGAAAATAGTTCTGAAGCATCGTAGGTCTTTATGATTTCGTCGGTCACTGTGTGTCGTTCGGCAATAAACCAGTAGCTGGTTGGCGTATGACACCACCATTCACGGACCAAACCCGCAGGATTTGAATGGAAATAAACATAGTGCGCCCATTCATGCGAATCAGCGGTTTGGGGGTTTGGCATCATCTCAACCTCGCCCCCATAGCTGAATTCAGAAATATTTCTCTGTCCGTTGAGCGGACAAGTCATTAATTTCATGAGTTTCTAAAACGCCTAAAATTTACGATATGCGTTGTTTAAATCGACCATAGGATGGTTTTCAGACATCTGAAATTTGATTAAAAGTTCACGCGCAATCATATCTCTTTCTTGCTGATTATCGGGCAAGGTGATGTTGTCAGGCACCGTCACCCAGCCGTTAACGTTTCGATCAAACACAGCGGCGCGGTCTTCTTCATAACCCATATGAACGTCTTCTAACCAGTTTAAGTCCGACCATCCCATCTTATCAATGTACTTTTTCAAGAAGGGCGTCAGATATTTCAAATCTGGCACCAGGTTCACGTCATAGCGATAACCAATGTGCTGGCCAATTTCTTTTTCACGGCTGGTATCAAGCCCTGAAGTTTGAACAAAATAGCCTGAATCTTTATTATCTGTCATTGTTTTACTCCTTTAAAAACGTGTCATATCAGGACGACCAACGGTGTGTTGTGTCCCTGCCAAAGGCACTTGAGCCATAGCCGAAGCCTCAGAAGTTAATGCTGCAAGATCTTCTGGTTCCAATGAATGAACATTGGTCTTACCACAAGCCCTTGCCATCATTTGACATTCGATGGCCAAGCAATGCAAAAAGTTATACACCCGCTCGGCTGCTTTATCTGGGTCTAAGCGTTTACGAAGAATGGGGTCTTGCGTGGCAACGCCAACCGGACAACGGCCTGTGTGGCAATGGTAACATTCGCCCGCTTTAACACCCATTTCTTTCTCATAATCGGCTTCTGGTATGTCTTTGTTACAGTTCAACGCCATCAATGCCGCATGACCAATGGCCACTGCATCCGCACCCAATGCTATGGCTTTTGCCACATCACCACCATTGCGAATACCGCCCGCATAAATCAAGGTGATTTCACCAGATTTGCCGACGTCTTCCAACGCACGACGTGCTTGTCGAATGGCGGCTATGCCTGGTACACCGGTTTCTTCTGTCGCCAAATGCGGGCCAGCGCCTGTGCCACCTTCCATGCCATCGATGTAAATGCTGTCGGGGCCTGTTTTGGCCGCCATTCTGACGTCATCATACACCCGTGCTGCACCCAGTTTGAGCTGGATGGGAATTTGCCCATCGGTGGCTTCACGGATTTCGTTGATTTTCAATGCCAGGTCATCAGGTCCTAACCAGTCAGGATGCCTTGCGGGTGAACGTTGGTCAATGCCTGCGGGCAATGAACGCATTTCAGCAATTTGATCGGTGACTTTTTGGCCCATTAAATGGCCGCCCAGTCCTACTTTACACCCTTGACCGATGAAAAATTCGATCGCATCTGCCAAGCGCAAATGATTGGGGTTGAAGCCGTATCGAGACTGAATGCATTGATAAAACCATTTGCTCGAATAACGACGTTCATCAGGAATCATGCCGCCTTCCCCTGAACAAGTTGCCGTGCCCGCCATGGTTGCGCCACGCGCCAAAGCCGTTTTGGCTTCATAGCTCAATGCGCCAAAGCTCATACCCGTAATGTAAATGGGAATGTCTAACTCTAAGGGTTGTTTTGCATTGGGGCCAATGATGGTTTTGGTTTCGCATTTTTCACGATAGCCTTCGATCACAAAGCGTGTTAATGTCCCAGGCATGAACGTCAAATCATCCCATGTGGGTATTTTCTTAAATAAAGAAAAACCTCGCATGCGGTAACGTCCCAGCTCAGACTTAATGTGAATATCATTCATGACCTCTTTTGGGAACATGAAGCTCGATCCCAAACGATATTGCTCGTCTTGATTACTCATAATTATTCCTTTCTGTTTAATGTGTTGTTTATGTTCCAGCTTTGTTACAGAACCAGTTTTTTCTCACTGGGTTCAAGATTGTCGTAGTTCCAAAGTTGTTTGCCAGAGACGATTTTTTTCATGTTATTGACCCCATTGGGCGTTTCAATACCATAAAGATTCAATTTCGCTGTGAGCCAACTGACGTCCAATTCTGTCATGTCTTCTTCGACCGCATCGACGCCCAAGCCTTCAATTTTGCCGCCCACATAAATGGTGCCATCATACATTGAATCGCCTAAGTTCATGCCTGCATCACCACAAACAATCATGCGTCCACGTTGCATCATAAAGCCCGAAAACGCGCCAGTTTGACCCCCAATAATGATGGTGCCACCTTTTTGGTCAATCCCTGTACGTGCGCCAACATCGCCTCGGCAAACTAAATCGCCACCACGGATTGCTGCGCCAAAAGTTGAACCCGCATTTTTCTCAATGAACACAGTGCCGGCCATCATGTTTTCAGCACACGACCAACCCACACGACCTTTGATGTGAATGTTTGGACCATCGATCAAGCCACAGCCAAAATAGCCGAGGCTGCCGTTGAAAGTTAATTTCAAGCGATTGAGAATGCCCACGGCCAAGCCATGTTGTGAACGCGGATTATCAATGGTAATGGAACCAACACCTTCCTTCATCAACGCTCGAATCCTGTTGTTGATTTGAGTAGGAGACATGTCTCCGGCATCAAACTGTTCGTGCTTGTCAAAATCGACTTCATCAGAATGAAAATACGTCAGATTTTCACTTTCATCGATTGAAAAGAAACGTTGTTGGGTTCGGCCCGCTAACTTTTCGTCATGCAATCCCATTGCATGAGAACGATTGCTTGCCGTTGTATCTTCGCTTAATTTTGCCATACTCTTACCTCTCCATGGTAGGGATCAAATGTATCAACATCATGATCAAATAATTGTCTAATCGCTACTTCTTCTGAAGCCATGAGGATCAAATCATCACTTTCATAAAGCACCATTGGTTTTGCCGCCATAACGTCTTTGGCCATGCCTAATTGATTTTCAGTGGCAATGATGTAGGTGAACACGCCATCCAAATAATCCACAGAACGTCTCATGGCTGTTTCCAAGTCATCGCCTTGGTTCATTCTATCGGCGATATAAACGGCAATTAGTTCAGAATCACAGTTAGATGAGAATCGATGTCCCGAACGTTCTAAGGTTCTGCGGTTGGTCCAGTAATTGGTAATCTGTCCGTTATGAACAACAGAAATATCGCTGAATGGATAGGCCCAGTAAGGGTGAGCAGAGCGAATGTCAACATCCGATTCTGTGGCCATTCTGGTATGTCCGATGGCGTGGCTGCCTTTAAACTGCTTGATTTTGTACAAATCGGCCACATCATCCGCGTCACCCATGTCCTTGACCAATTCTAAATTCTTACCGATGGACAGAATTTCAACGCCTTCGATGTCTTCCAAATGGTCAGCCAATGCTTTCATGTCGCCATCGAATTCAATCGTATAGCGATGCGCATATTCTGTGGAAGCCAATTTGTCGATCACTTTTACATTATGCAACTTCAGACGCGCATCAACTTCCGCCAGGCGGTTTTTAATTTGATCGTGAATTTCATAAGCATTTTTTAATGCTTCTTTTTCTGCGGTTTTAAAACGAACAATGTGATTATTGCTGCCTTGACCGTATAAAGCAAAACCCGTTGAATCTGGTCCTCTATGCTTCAATGACCGCAACATATCGGTCATCTCCTCACCCAAATCAAAGTGCTTGCCATTTTTATGAATAATGCCTGCTATTCCACACATAAATGTACCCCATTTTGTAAAAACATATCAAATATCCTTTCGTAAAATATTCACACGGACACCCTATGCAATATAGAGTGACCGTGTGCCATCCAGTTTTTTAGGGAAGATAATCCCAATAAGTTTCCAAATCCCAATCCGTAACCGTGTGGTTAAACAATTCCCACTCGTTACGTTTGTAGTGGTTGAATACCTTGTACATTTCATCAGGCATAGAAGACTTCACGACTTCATTTTGCGCCAATGCATCTAAGGCATCACCCAAAGACATGGGTAATCTTTCAACATTCTTACCCGATTGAATCGCGTCATAAATGTTGCGCTCTTCTGGCTCGCCTGGATCAATTTCATTAAGAATGCCATCTTCAAAAGATTTGAGTAAGGCACTGCCAAGAATATAAGGGTTGACCATGGAGTCCACCGAGCGGTATTCAAAACGTCCTGGTGCCGAAACACGCAAGGCGCATGTTCTGTTTTGATAACCCCAATCAGCAAAGATGGGTGCCCAGAATCCTGTGTCCCATAAACGGCGGTATGAATTCACCGTTGAAGAACCAATGGCCGTCAGTGCACGGACATTTCTCATCACACCACCAATGGCATGTAGCCCAATAATACCGGGTTTGTTTGGATCAACGCTTGGGTCGGGCATGAAGGTGTTTTCCCCACCATCAGCATAAGTAAAGACTTCATCCATGCCAGGTAAGACATCGTTGTGTAAGGGGTTGAGCTTGGTGCCACCACCGCGCCACAAAGAAGTATTATGGTGACAACCAGAAGCCGATACGCCAACAAAAGGTTTGCTCATAAAGCAAGCAACCATGCCAAATTCACGCGCGACTTGAGCACATATTTGACGATAGGTTGACAAGCGATCGGCATTTCTTAAGACGTCATCGTACATCCAATTGAGTTCCAACTGCCCTGGCGCATCTTCGTGATCGCCTTGAATCATGTCTAAGCCCATGGCTTGTGAATATTCAATCACACGCATGACCACTGGACGCAATTCTTCAAATTGGTCAACGTGGTAGCAGTTCGGCTTGGTAACACCCGCCAAAACACCATCTTCACCACGCTTTAACCACATCATTTCAGGTTCTGTACCAACCCGCATTTGCATGCCATGCTTGGCTTGGAATTCCTGATGATGGATGCGCAAATTACCGCGGCAATCTGCTGTTAAATGGCCGCCTGGATTGACTTTTTCTTCACGATTGCGGAAACAAGTGCAATATACACGCGCAATTCTTTTATCCCAAGGCAACTGACAAAATGTTTCTGGATCAGGAATGCCAATCAATTCAGAAGCCTCTGGGCCATAACCGATGTATTCATCGTGGCGATCAACGTATAAGTTTGCTGTCGCACCATACACCAGTTGAAAGCCTTTCTCAGCCACTCTTTCCCAGTGATCCGAGGGGATGCCTTTGCCGACGATACGACCGGTGACGGAGATGAATTGAAAATAAATGTAAGTGATTCCAAGTGAATCAATTTTGGCGCGCACTTGTTTTACCAAGTCAGCGCGTCCCTCTTGGTTTACGTGTCTGTCTAAGTCTGTCATAAAATATTCCTCTTCTATTAATGATTAATGGGGTTATAGATTAACTTCCTAACTCCATGGAAATGGGCTATTACTCAATGGATGTAATTTCCCTTGCTTGTACCGATTGAACCTGAAGGGTTCTAGCAGTTCGCTTGGCTTGCCCAGTAGCTCTTGTGCGACAAGGGCGCCGACACCAAGCATTTTATAGCCATGATTAGCATCTGCGATTATATAGACATTTTCATTAAATCTGTCAAAAATCGGAAAACTATCTGGTGTTAGACAACCCACACCACCAGATGGCTCTCTGCGATACTTTGGTGTCAACCCTTCAAACCGCTTTTGGCAGAAAGCTAGGGCAGAACACCATGTTTGAATGAATGACTCGGTCACCAAATAATCTTTTGAATATTTGCCATAAGGATCAACCTTGACATCTTCTTCATCGGTAATTGGATAGGGGGCAAATCCGCCTTGAACACCGCCAAAATGGTTATCCGGTTTATAGTAAATGCCCCATGGGTCTGGATGCAATACTTCACCTGTCATATCTGATTTCAAAGGCACATCGCTGTCCACATGAATGACTGGTGGGACCTTGCCGTCGTTGGTACGAAGCATGGCGGGGTCAACTTCTAACACACCTTCTTGTAGCATCCAATAATGCCACATTTTTCTTTTATGTAATTGTCCGTCCTTGCCTTTTATCTCTATTTCCATCGGCAAATCGAGCATGGCCCAAAAGTTTTTGATCCAGGGTCCTGGCGCAATAATCACTTCGCCTGGATGAAACACACCCTGCGTGGTTTCAACTTGGGTAATAACGCTACTGCTACTACTGGTGGTCATGCCCAAGACTTCGGTTTGGCGCATAATGCGCACGCCTAAATCTTCAACCATTTTGACCAAACCATCCACAGACAGGGTATTGTGGGCAAAGCCACCGCGTTTTTCGTGTAAAACCGAGGTAATGCCCTGCGCTTGCCAATCATCAAAAAGGCCTTTCATATAATTGGCACTGTCTTTTTCGCCTTCTATGAAAACCGATTCATAACCGATGTCTTTTTGCTGTTCGTAGATTTCTGTGACGTCTGAGCGCATGCCCTCATGACTGATTTGCATGTAGCCGACGGCGTTGTAATGCAATTGATCGGCATAGCGTTCCCACATATCGACCGAATGCGCCATCAACCGACGCATAGCAGGTTGATAATAGTTGTTTCTAACCACACCGCAAGCGATACCAGTTGCCCCATCGCCAGGCTTGGTTTTGTCAAGGATGACGATGGATTTCCCTTGGGTGTTTTGTGCAAGATTTAACGCGGTTGACAAACCGTGTATGCCTGCACCAATGATCAAATAATCTATAGATTCTGTTTGTTTGCTATTCATAATGTTTTATCCTTAAAATGAAAATAAAATCAGTGACTGGCGGCTGTTGCGCCCGCTTCACTAACCAACATATGATCGTTGAATCGATCAAGTCTAAAGGGTTTAATTAATTCAGGGGTTTTATCGGTTGCGATCAATTGCGCCATCATCTTGCCACTAATCGGGGTGGCTTTAAAGCCCCAAGTGCCCCACCCAGCATCAAGATAATAATTAGACAAGCGACATTTGCCCATGATCGGACTGTAATCTGGGGTCATATCGGTCATGCCAGCCCACTGACGCAATAGATTCAATTCTTTAAAGAATGGGAACAACTCAACCACTGCTGAAGCCAATGTCTCTTTCAGTTCTAAACTGGAACGTGTGCTGTATAGCGGATAGGGGTCTGAACCACCACCAATCACCATCTCACCGCGCGAAGTTTGTTGAACATAGACGTGCAATTGTGGCGAACTAACCAAGGGGGCAATAATGGGCTTATAAGGTTGCGTAACCATGGCTTGTAATGGATAGGTGTGGATGGGCAAATCCAGATCAACCATTTTCGCCACGTGTGAGCTCATGCCAGCAACGGCCTGAATCACCTGACCACATTGAACCTTACCGCGATTGGTGGTGACTGAAACCACTTTATCGTTCTCAACCGTCATGTCGGTGACTTCGGTTTTTTGATGTAATTCAACCCCACGTGCGCAAGCGCCTTTGGCATAACCCCAAACCACCGCATCGTGGCGCGCTGTGCCACCGTCTTCGTGCCACAACCCAGCGATGATTGGAAACCGCACATCTTCGGAAGTATTGAGCAAGGGCACTAATTCTTTGATTTCATCTAATCCGACCACTTCGGAACGTACCCCAAATTCTTTGTTCATTTCGGCACGCCAGCGAAAGCTGCGTAAGGTGGAATCATTGTGCGCCAATGTCAACTGCCCTCTATTTTCCCAAAGAATGTTGTAGCCAAATTCATCGCTCAACCCATGATACAGTTTCATCGAAGCGTTGTAGAATTTGATGCCCTCTTTGGTTAAATAATTGGAGCGCAGCACCGCCGTATTCCTTGCAGTATTGCCTCCACCAAGATAATCTTTTTCTAAAATGGCAACGTCTGTAATGCCGTGTTCTTTTGCCAGATAATAGGCAATGGCAGCGCCGTGTCCACCCCCGCCAATAATAACCACATCGTAGTGCTTTTTAAGCGGTTGATCAACGGGCGTAAAATGTGACTCCGCTTCGTAGTAGCGGTCACCTAAGCCATATTTTATGAGTCCCAAAGGCATTAACAATCCAAGGTGTTTTGAGTTTCCCACTGAGAAATGCTTGAAGTAAAACGTCGCCATTCAGCAGTTTTCAGTTTCACAAAAGCATCAACCACTGGATCGCCTAACTGATCTCTGACCGATTTTGAATCCGTCAAATAACGGATGGCGTCCAATAAATTTTCAGGCAGCTTTTCTTCGGGTTTGGCATCGTAAGTATCGACGTACATATTGATATTGAGTGGTTCGCCTGGGTCAAGCGCTTTGCTGAGTCCGTCCAATCCTGCGGCCAACACACCTGCTTGTAATAAATACGGATTGGTTGCGCCGTCCATGAGGCGCAATTCAAAACGTCCAGAATCTGGCACTCGAACCAAATGGGTACGATTATTACCGCCATAAGTCACTGCTGAAGGTGACCACGTTGCCCCCGATTGGGTGACTGGGGCATTGATCCGTTTGAAGCTGTTGACTGTGGGATTAAATATGGCACAAAGCGCTTGGGCATTACTCAAGATGCCTCCAAGAAATTGATACGCCGTCTGAGAAAGCCCCAATCCGCGCGCGTCTGCATGATCCAAAAAGCGATTTTCAGTGCCGTCCATACTCCACATTGAAATGTGTGAATGGCAGCCGTTGCCCGTTAAATTTTTAAAGGGCTTGGGCATAAATGTGGCGCGCATACCGTGTTTTTCGGCAATGGACTTCACCATGAATTTAAAGAATACGTGCCGATCTGCCGTGACCAAAGCATCGTCGTAAGCCCAGTTCATTTCAAATTGGCCATTGGCATCTTCATGGTCGTTCTGATAAGGATTCCAACCAAGGGTAAGCATGCAATCGCAAATTTCACTAATGACATCGTATCGTCTCATTAATGCTTGCTGATCGTAGCAAGGTTTTTCCTGCACATCCATTAGATCGGCCAATGCATCGCCTTGAGGGTTGATGAGAAAAAATTCACATTCAACACCGGTTTTAGGGCGTAGCTCCAGTGCATTAATTTTTTCAATTTGTCTTTGCAGAACCACTCTTGGGCATGAATCAACCGCTTTGCCATTCATCCACAAGTCTGCGCTAAGCCATGCAACTTCCGGTTTCCATGGCAATTGGATGAGACTATTGGGGTCTAACATGCCCAAAATATCTGGGTCTGCGGGCGTCATGTCCATCCACGCAGCAGAACCGGCAAAACCGGCGCCATCTTCGGTGATCTCACGTATGGCTTCAGCCGGCACCATCTTGGCTCGAAGTATGCCAAATAAATCGACAAAACTGATCAAAAAGTATTTGATGTTCTTGGCTTTGGCTATTTCAGATAAATTCATGTTATTCCTCGATAAAATTATATGGTTTCATTCGTAAAAATCTCTTTGGCCGCTTGCACATTAGACTTTAGTCACAAATTTCTGTTAGAAATTGGTTGAGCAAAAAACATAGGCATTTATACTTAATGCTCAACATTTTACAGACCAAAGACGCAGATGTTTAAAATAATGTTATATATGCATTTTATATTATTTTATATATAAATAATATTTATACTGCATATTATTTTTTAGTTAATCGTACAGCTAGCCACTTTACTGAATAAATCACAACAAAGCAATCATAGTCGCATACGATTGCAAGCAAAGGTTGGTGGTTGGATCTGGTCAATCCACGAATGTTGTTGTGTGAAACCCTTCGCTCTATAAAGCAAGGGCTAGAAATATCAATGAATGAAGAGATTGTGCTTGGTGAACAAGCGTTGTTTTACACCGTTTCCCAAGGGGGGGTGATTTTAGATTGAATGCGATCTAGGTACGCTTGATGAGCGGCACGATCACTGTCATTTGCCTTTATAACGGCTAAGTCTATGTCGCTATAATTCCCGCCGACCCGTTCCAAATTTTGACTGCCAGTCGTTTGGGCTGAGAATAGTTGGGTTTGACCGCTGGTTAATGATAAATAGACCTGTGCCAGCAAATCGCAATCGATCAGTGCACCGTGTAAGGCTCGCTGTGAATTATTGATACCAAATCTTTGACACAGTGCGTCCAAGCTATTTTTACCTGTGGGAAAGCGCTTACGCGCCATTTCCAACGAGCAGGTCACTGTGCAAAAGTCACGAATCGCTTGGGGCGATGCCGTTTCGAGCAAAGATAATTCATAATTGATGAAATCAACATCAAACGCCGCGTTATGAATCACAACCTCAGCGTCTTTGATAAATGCTAAAAAGTCCTGGTAAATATCTTTGAACTGCCCCTTATCCTGCAAAAATTCCTTGGTTATACCGTGCACTGCGAGTGCACCTGATTCAATTTCTCGTCCTGAATTCAAGTATTCGTGAAATTTTGCCCCAGTCAAGCGTCTGTTGCGCATTTCTAAAGCGGCAATTTCAACCAAGCGATTGCCGTCAATGGTTCTTATGCCCGTGGTTTCAGTGTCTAAAAAAATGATGCGTTTATCTGACATGGTGTGCTTTAGGCTTCATTTATCTTGCTTGTACATTAGGATCGCCGATTTTCGGGCAGCAAGCCCTTGCTGTTAAAGCGCATGATGAGCAAGAGTATTAACCCCATGATAAACAGGCGCATATGCGATGCTGTATCAATAAAATGGATCTTCAACGGATCATCAGATGCCATGCCCGCTGTTAACCCGCTAACCAACCAAACGCCAAAGGGTTCAGCTTGTACCCAAATAAACCACACGATGAATGCACCGAGCACCGAGCCATAATTGTTTCCAGAGCCGCCAATGATGACCATCACCCAAATGAGAAAGGTATAACGCAATGGTTGATAGGTTTTTGGCGTGAACTGGCCATCCAAGGTCACCAACATTGCCCCTGCGACGCCAACAATGGCTGAACCAATGATAAATACTTGCAAATGTCGTTTGAAAACATCCTTACCCATGGCTTCAGCGGCCATTTCATTATCGCGAATGGCGTGCATCATACGCCCCCATGGTGAATGCAAAGCCAAGGTGGCCAATAATAAAACCACCGCCAGCACAGCAACAAATAAACTTGTATAACTGAGTTTAACCAACAGTGTTGACGCTTCAATGACGTAGGATTCTAATTGTGCGACACGGGCCGTCTCAGTCAAGGGGGCGAGTGCAGAACTATACCAAGACTCAACCTGACTAATAAACCAAGGGTTGTTTTGCAATTCGACCTCATACGGCACGGGACGTGGCAACCCTGAAACATCTTTAACGCCTCGTGCGAGCCATTCTTCATTTTTGAGGACATGCAAAATGATTTCCGACAAGCCCAGGGTGGCAATGGCCAGATAATCGGCGCGCAATTTTAAGGTCAGTTTGCCAATATACAAAGCGACGACAGCGGCAACACCACCGCCAACAAACCAAGACAGCAAAACAGGCATGCCCATTCCGCCCAAATAACCCGTTTGTGTGGGATTGACTGCTTCAATGGTGCTGGTTGCTTCACCATAAAAATGGCTGACCAACAAGAAACTGAGAAAGGCATAGAGCGAGACAATGATTTGACGCATTCGCCCTTTTAAGATGCGTGTCAATACCCATCCTAAGGCAAAGGCTGCCACTGCCATGGCAAAACTGATGAACAAACTCACCCCACCCACCTGCCAAGATTCGACCACGGGCGACTTCGCCACCAAAACAACAGAAACACCACCAAGCGCGGCAAAGCCCATAACGCCTGCATTAAATAAACCGGCATAACCCCATTGAATATTAACACCAATCGCCATAATTGCCGAAATGAGGCACAAGTTTAAAATACTCAATGAAACTGACCACGATTGCAGTGTCCCCACCAGGAGGAACGCCATTGCAATGATGCCCATAAAAACAAAGGGTTTTACTTTTGCATGAATCAAAGTTTGCATTAGGAATGAACTCCTTTGACTAAATCCATCATTCAACTCGGCTCTTGAATATACCCGTCGGTCGGAATAACAACACGATCACCAGGATGACAAACGAGATGGCTAATTTGTATTCTGTTGCGATCATTTGTAATAAACCATCGGTTGCAAATTGCTCAGGTCCCAAATAATTCCATACTTTGCGGAAGGCAAATGTCAGACCAATCTCTGAAAAAGCAATGAGGTAACCGCCCATAATCGCCCCCAAGGGATTGCCCAGTCCACCAACAATAGCTGCGGCAAAAAGCGGCAATAATAGATGGAAGAAGGTATAAGGCTGATAGCCCTTATCCAGACCGTATAAACCACCTGCCAAGGTTGCCATGATGGCAGAAATCACCCAGGTTAATCGAATGATTTTACGGGGTTCAATACCCGAAAGCAAAGCTAAATTTTCATTATCGGAGAAAGCGCGCATGGCTTTTCCAAGACGACTTTTAAATAGGAAGAAGTGTAAGGCGATGATGGTTGAGAAGGTGATAAAAATGGTGATCAATTGGGTTGTTTTAATGGTTAGCCCTTCATCCAAACCCGTTGATTTTTTAAATTCCCCTGCGCGTAGGATAAAGCGTACACCATCAGCGAATACGATGTCACCGGTCCCTAAAATCACGCGATTCAGGCCATTTAACATAAACATCACCCCGATGGAAACAATCATCAAGATCAGCGGATTACTGCTGATTTTTCGATGATAGTTATAGACCCATTTATCGGTGGCCAGCACCAATAAAATTGTGGCCAGCAATGCAAAAGGCAGTGCAAACAAAGCGGTTGGTAATACGGATGATGCCCAACCCAAATGCTGAAACAACCAAGTGAAGAGGATGGTTGAAATGGCACCAAAGGCCATGGTTTCTCCGTGGGCGAAATTTGAAAATTTCAACACCGCAAATATCAATGTAATGCCAACTGCGCCTAAGGCCAATTGAGAGCCGTAGGCCAAGGCAGGAACCACAATGAAATTGGCAATGACTAAGAGCGCATGCAGTATGTCATAGAATAATTCCATACTAACCCCCTAAAAAGGATTGTCGAACTTCTTGGTCATTGAGCAGTTCCTGGCCTGTGCCGTCGCGGAAATTGCCACCCAATCTCAACACATAACCTCGATCGGCTATGTTGAGGGCTTGGCGGGCGTTTTGTTCAACCATCAATACAGCCACGCCTGATTTCTTGATCTTCAAGATTAGATTAAATAATTCATCCATCACGATGGGCGATATGCCCGCAGTGGGTTCATCCAACATCAACACGCTGGGCTCGCACATCATGGCTCTGCCAATAGCAACTTGTTGACGTTGACCGCCTGAGAGCTCTCCCACAAATTGATTTCTTTTTTGAGACAGAATGGGAAATACCTGATAGATTTTTTCAACGGCTTCATCAAACAACTCTGGTTGATTAAAAACCCCCATCTCTAAATTTTCTTCCACACTCATGTGGCTGAAGACATTGTGCGTTTGTGGTACAAAAGCCATGCCTTTCATGACGCGTTCTTGCGGCGACAAATTGTCTAAGTCAACACCGTCTAAAGTCACTTGACCTTGACGTAGATTAACCATACCAAGCAAGGCTTTCATCGCCGTTGACTTGCCAGCGCCGTTCGGCCCAACAATAACAACTAATTCACCACTCTGTACGGTCAAGCTGCAATCGTTAAGAATGTCAACTTGGGTATAACCGCCAGTCATGTTTTTGCCAGTCAATTGCATGCGTATATAGGCTCCATATCCATTGAATCAACGACCTAAGTAGGCTTCAATCACCGCTTCATTTTTTTTGATACTGGCCATGTTTCCTTCTGCCAGTAACTGACCATCCGCCATGACAATGACCTTATCGCACAATCGTTCAATAAAATCCAAATCATGTTCAATCATACAAAAAGTATAGTTCTTTTCTTTTTTGAGGCGCAAAATGGCATCGCCAATTTTTTTGAGTAGCGTCTTATTAACGCCTGCGCCAATTTCATCCAACAAAATAATTTTGGGCTCCACCATCATGGTTCGCGCCAATTCAAGTAATTTTTTCTGTCCACCAGATAAGTTACCCGCAAGTTCGTTGCTCAGATGTTCTAAGTTTAGAAATTGAATGACTTCGAGGGCTTTTGCTCGTATCTCTTCTTCCTGCTGCTTGATTTTATGGCGGGCAATCCAAGTATTGAGTAAGTTTTCACCCAATTGACCGCTGGGCACCATCATGAGATTTTCCAACACGGTCATGCTGAAAAACTCCTGTGCCAATTGAAACGTTCTGAGAATCCCCTTGTCAAAGCGCTGACTGGCGCTCAAGTGACTGATGGGTTCGTTGAATAAAAATATTTCACCATCGCTGAGTGGATATAACCCAGCGAGGGTATTGAAAAATGTGGTTTTACCCGCACCATTTGGACCAATCAACCCGGTAATATTGCCCGCGTCGATGCTCAACGTCACATTGTCAACTGCGCGTAAACCACCAAAGTGTTTTGAAGCGTTTATGGCTCTAATCACAGTGGATCAGTCAGCGCAGTTGTGAATGTCTTTGGTTAGGGTTTATAGGTTACGCTTACCAAACTTTAACAGTTTCAAATTTGCCTGATTTGACCACAAGCTCTTTGTAACTGCCGAATACACCACCAACATCGTTAAATTTAACGCCTGTGGCACCTTCGTAATCCACTTCACCGCCACGCGCGAGAATTTTGAGTGCCATACCCAATTCTCCAGGATAAATCTTAATGCCAGGTGCATTAGCAACACGGTTCATGTTATCGCGAATGCCTTGACGATTTAGTTTACCAGAAGCTTGGAGTGACAGCGCGATCAAAGCCGCTGCATCATAGGATTCCGCTTGATAAGGACCATTGCCTTTAACACCCGCCTTGGCAGCCATGTCTTTAAATGTTTGGACAGAATCGCTTTCTGAGCCAGGAACTGTACCAATGGTGCCATTAATGTCATTGCCAAAGTTGTCGGTCAAAGAATCACCGATCATGCCATCACCCAAAGCGAAATGACTAAACGCATCTAAGTCCAATGAGGCTTGGATGATGCCCTTTCCGCCTTTATCAAGATAACCAAAAACGGCCAACCATTTAGCACCTGAGGCTGACAAGGTTGCAACTTCCGCTGAGTAATCCGCTTTACCATCTTCATGAGGGACTGTTGCTACAACTTTGCCACCCAGTTTTTTGAATGCTGAGGCAAACGATTCTTGTAAACCTTTACCGTAGTCGTTGTTGGTGTAGGTCACGGCAATTTCTTTAACACCTTTGTTGACAATGACTTCAGCCATCACTTCGCCTTGACGTGCATCCGAAGGTGCCGTGCGGAAAAAATAGCCTTTGTCTTTGATATCAGAAAGTGCGGGAGAAGTGGCAGAAGGTGAAACCATCACCACGCCATTTGGAACAGCAACGTTGTTCACAACGGCGCCCGTGACGCCCGAACAATCGGCACCCATAATGGCCAATACCTTATTAGATGTCACCAAACGCTCTGCGCCTGAAGTCGCAACACCCGCATCGGTACAAGTTGAATCAGCGCGGAATACCTTAATGTTCATACCGCCCATTAATGCACCTGAAGCGGACGCTTCTTCCCAAGCAATTTCAGCGCCTTTTGCCATATCTGGCGTTAATGATTCAATCGGTCCAGTAAAGCCTAGAATAATGCCCATGTTGATAGATGCCGCCGAGACGACACTGCTCATTGCCAGAGTTGCACTGACCAATAATAATTTAAACTGTTTCATTAGTTTTCCTCCAAATGATTTAAAAAAAATGACTCAAAAATGAATCAAGACTAGAAATTAGAAAAAAACATTATATGCCAAACGGACGTTCTTTGCAGAAGCAGCTAAGGGCTTGAGAAATCATTTTAGTGGTAAAGATACGCACCTGATAAAAAGAAAAATCATTGAATATCAATGCCTTGCGAAATTAAATGACGTCTCATTTATGAAGGTACCATGAACAAAATGACGACACGGATAACTAAACCAAAGTGAAATTAGAGCGTCTAGGTTGAACCTTTTTTCACCTGTCCCGATAATATCCGTGCTTTATTGCGGTTCCAGTCACGTTCTTTCAAACTTTGGCGTTTATCGTGTTCTTTTTTGCCTTTGGCCAGACCTAAATTGACTTTGGTCTTGCCTTTTTTCCAATACAGAGACAGGGCAACGACCGTATAGCCTTGAAGGTTAATATAACCCATCAATTTATTGATTTCGCGCCGATTTAACAGCAGCTTTCTGGTGCGATTAGGATCAACCACAACGTGGGTTGAAGCCGTGGTCAAGGGATTGATTAAAGCCCCCATTAAGAAGGCTTCATTATGTAAAATTTTCACATAACTGTCGCGTAACTGCACCTTTCCTGAACGCAGGCTTTTGACTTCCCAGCCTTGTAAGATAATGCCCGCCTCATAAAACGATTCAAGTTGATAATCGTGTCGTGCTTTACGATTTTCTGCGATGGTCGAGGGGTTCTTTTTTTGTTTAGCCACTGTACTTATTGAATGTTTGCACTACTATTTCAGATTAATTGTTTTCAATGATTATTCTTGAATATTACCATCACACACGAGGGCGTGTGTCAGATCAATGAGGGCGCCTCCGTGTTTTTAAAGCCGCTTTCGCTCATAAATGAAGGCGGAGACTAAGGAGACTTAAGAAACCCTGAATTATTTAATGAACCGTTCAACCTCCAATTCAAATCCACTCAACAAATTATTGCCCCACTGCGAACCTAATACCACCATCTTTCTGACACCTAAGTCATAGAGAATACTGGCGCCCTTGCCAAAGGTTTTATTATCGTCCACCCATTCTTGGTTCACATCCGCATCGCCTTGATCTTGTTTTTCCCAGTATTCGATCTGTTTCAGCAAATCCATTTCGAGCAATGCCGCTTTCAAACAAACGATCACGCCGTGGCCATTTGCCACTATTTTTTCCATCGCTCTGGACAGGGTAAAAGCACTCGATTCACGTTCACCGCATAAAGCATCGTGCAAGAACAATTGCATATGAACACGTACCATTGTTGAGTCTTGGTTGGCATAATCGCCATGTGTCAAAGCTATGTGGTCGTGTTGGTCAATGGTGTCTCTATATAGGTGCAAAGTAAACATGCCATAACGCGTTGGAAATTGACATTGGTGTTGCAGTTGAACCAAATTTTCGGTGCGCATTCTATACCGAATGAGATCGGCAATGGTGCCTAACTTTATTTGATGGCTTTCTGCGAAAATCTCTAAATCTGGCAGGCGTGCCATGGTGCCATCGGCGTTCATGATTTCAACAATGACAGAAGCGGGTTCTTTTTCACCCGCTAAGCGCGATAGGTCACAACCTGCCTCTGTATGACCGGCGCGAACCAGTGTTCCACCTTGCCTCGCCATCAATGGGAATACATGCCCTGGTTGAATAAAATCTGCCGCTGTGGCGGTTTCAGATACTGCTTTTATGATGGTCTCTGAACGTTCCTTGGCCGATATGCCCGTAGTTGAATTGGCCGCATCTATGGACACAGTAAAATTCGTCCCACTGTTGCTATTATTGCCAATCATCAAAGGAAAATCTAATTGCTGACAACGCGCTTCGGTCAAGGTTAAACAGATGAGTCCTCGGGCGTGCGTGGCCATAAAATTGATGGCTTCTGCATTGCATTGCTTTGCAGAAATAAAAATATCGCCTTCGTTCTCGCGGTTTTCATCGTCAATTAAAATGACCATTTTACCCTGACGAAAATCTGCAATAATTTCTTCTATAGCACTAATCATAATGGTGATTGGATCGTTGATGATTCACCATGTATCGAGCCAGTGTATCAATTTCTAAGTTTATTTTTTGCCCCTTCGACCAGGCGCTCAAAGTCGTTGCTGCCAGTGTGTGTGGCACAAGATTCAATTGAAGAACATTACCACATCGTTCATTAACTGTCAGACTGACACCATCCAAAGAAACAGAGCCTTTGGGGGCAATAAAAGCCTGCCATTGCTCAGCCACTTCGACTTTAACGTGGTGACTGAATCCTTGCACAGAGATTTCAACAATTTCAGCCGTATCATCCACATGACCACTGACCCAATGACCACCCAATGGGTCGCCCACTTTGAGTGCCAATTCCAAATTAACGTTCTGTCCTTGGGTCAATTCAGCAAATGTGGTTTTCTCGAGCGTCTCATTGGAAACATCGGCTTCAAATCCTTGATCATTGATTGCCATGGCCGTTAAGCAAACGCCATTGACTGCAATGCTATCGCCCAATTTGACTGTCGCCATCAAAGCATCTGGTGTTTGCACAGCCAGCTTTAATCCTTCTGACATGATATTAAGCCGATCAACAGAGCCAACGGCTTGAATGATTCCGGTGAACATGGTGTTTAGATGTCAATGTTTTCAGCAATCAACGCATTTGATTCAATAAATATCCGTCTGGGCTCAACTTCGTCACCCATCAAAGTGGTAAATATATCATCTGCTTGGATCGCATCTTCCACTTGTACCCGTAATAATCGACGGGCTTCTGGGTCCATAGTCGTTTCCCAAAGCTGTTCAGGATTCATCTCTCCCAAACCTTTATAACGTTGCACCTGTTGTCCCCGCTTTGCTTCGCTCATCAGCAACAGCAATGCGCTTTCAAAATCAGTCACCGAATAGACTTTTTCGCCGCGTTTGACTTCAATGTCATCGCTGATTAATTCTGCTTGAACTGAACGCCAGCTCATCATGTTTTGATAATCTTTGCTGGCAAAAAAAGTGTCGTCTAAGACCCAACGTTCAGGCTTACCGTGCATGGCTGCCTCAACAATGATGTCTTCATCACGCAGGTGGACTTCAAAATGATGGCGTTGCAAAATGTCTAATTGTTTTAAGCTGGTTCTCAGTTGATCAGACCACTCGGTCTTATCAGCGTCTGCCGTCAAGACTGGTAGCTTTTGGATACTCGTCAACAGGCTGACATCAATTCTTCTGGTCAGGCGTTTGGTCGCGTGATTGGCTTTTAAACGCATGTCAAAGAGATTTTGTAGGCTTTCTCCTTGTAAAGGTAAATTGCCATCGCCAACATTGATACTGGCATTGCTTAACGCCAAGGCAATCAAATAATCATCCAAAGCCTGATCGTCTTTAAAGTATTGTTCTTGCTTGCCTTTTTTAATTTTATACAAAGGAGGTTGAGCAATATAAACATAACCACGTTCAATCAATTCAGGATATTGTCTGTAAAAAAATGTCAATAACAAGGTCCGAATGTGCGCCCCGTCCACATCCGCATCGGTCATGATGATAATGTTGTGATAGCGCAATTTTTCAATGTCATATTCATCTGCCCCAATGCCACAGCCCAAAGCGGTGATGAGCGTCCCCACTTCCTGTGACGATAGCATCTTGTCAAATCGGGCTTTTTCAACGTTCAAAATCTTGCCTTTCAAGGGCAAAATGGCTTGAGTTCGTCTGTCTCGACCTTGTTTGGCTGAACCACCAGCAGAATCACCCTCGACCAAATACAGTTCAGACAAGGCTGGGGATTTTTCCTGACAATCGGCCAACTTTCCTGGCAAACCAGCAATATCCAAAGCATCTTTTCGACGCGTCATTTCGCGCGCCTTGCGCGCAGCTTCTCTGGCGCGGGCAGCGTCCACAATTTTCAAGCAAATGGCTTTTGCATCGTTGGGGTTTTCTAATAAAAAATCTTTTAATGCTTCGTTCAGCACTTGCTCAACAATGCCTTTGATTTCGGAGGAAACCAGCTTGTCTTTGGTTTGTGAAGAAAATTTGGGGTCGGGTACTTTGACTGAAATGACGGCTGCCAAGCCTTCGCGCGCATCATCTCCGCTCAAGGTCACTTTGGCTTTTTTCGCAAATCCTTCTTGGTCTATGTAAGTGTTTAATGAGCGCGTTAATGCCCCTTTAAATCCAGACAGATGCGTTCCGCCATCGCGTTGCGGAATGTTATTGGTAAAGCAGTAAATGCTTTCTTGATAAACATCGCTCCACTGCATGGCCACTTCCACTTCCACCTCATCTCGCACCGCTTTGACATAAAACGTCGTTGGGTGCAGTTGTTGACGATTGCGATTGATGTATTCAACGAAGGCTCTGATGCCCCCCTCGAAGCAGAATTCATCGCGTTTGCCATCGCGCTTGTCTTCGAGAACAATTCTGATTCCCGAATTTAAAAATGACAACTCACGAATGCGTTTCAATAAAATATCATAGTGAAATTCAACATTGGTAAATGTCTGAGTGCTCGGTTTGAAGCGAATTTCAGTCCCTTTTCTGTCAGAATTGCCCACGGCAACCAATGGTTCGACTGGCTCACCATAACGATAATCTTGATGCCATTCTTTGCCTTGTCGATAAATTTTTAATTCCAAATGCTCGGACAATGCATTGACCACAGAAACGCCCACACCGTGCAGCCCCCCTGAAACCTTATAAGAATTATCATCAAACTTACCGCCCGCATGGAGCACCGTCATGATCACTTCAGCGGCTGATTGCCCTTCTTCGTGGGTGTCCACTGGAATGCCTCTGCCATCGTCTTTCACTGAGACATAGCCATCATCATGGATGGCTATATGAATCACCGAACAATGCCCAGCGAGTGCTTCGTCGATAGAATTATCAACCACTTCAAAAACCATGTGGTGTAAGCCTGTGCCGTCATCTGTATCGCCAATGTACATGCCCGGCCTTTTACGCACAGCATCTAAACCTTTTAATACTTTAATACTGGAAGAACTGTATTGTTGTTCACTCATTTTGTCTCTGCTATTAGAAATTATTTATAAAATCAAACTTTAACGCGACTGACGTACTCGCCTGTTCGGGTATCAATTTTAAGGACATCATCAAGATTTACGAATAAAGGCACCAACAGCTCTGTCCCTGTTGACAATGTTGCCGGTTTGGTGGCGCCACCACTGGTGTCGCCTTTTAATCCAGGTTCTGTTTGCGTCACTTTCAACTGGACGAAATTGGGTGCGGTTACATTAATCACCGTGCCGTTCCATAAAACCACCAAGCACTTATCCTCTTCAGAAACCCATTTGCGTGCTTCTGTCATTGACACCTCATCTGCTTGGAATTGCTCGTAGCTGTCAGTATTCATGAAATGCCAATATTCACCATCGTTGTATAAAAATTGGAGTTCCAACTCATTGACATCGGCCAGTTCGAGTGATTCCCCTGATTTGAAAGTTTTGTCCAATGTACGATCGGTCACCAAATTACGATAAGTCACACGTACGAACGCTTGACCCTTGCCAGGCTGAATGTGCTCATGATTGACCACGCTACAGGGGGCACCGTCTAACAGTATTTTCAACCCGCCTTTTAGATCAGTGGTCTTAACGAATGCCATAATGAAGTGTATTATTGGTGATTTTAAAGGTGTGGCGCGTTTGATTTTGACTTAATATTAAAAGCAGAATGATACCATATATTGAAGGTTTTATCGGCAGTTTCGCCACCTTAAATTGTGTAACAAACACGCACTAAAATCGTCATTCTTTTATTGAATTTGCTGTTTGGAAATTTCTTCAGCCAACTCGTCAAATGACCGTTTGGCTTGCATTTTTTGCCAGACGGCTCGCTCGTTATTCATACTGGTACGTATGGCGGCTTCAGCTGCTTTTTGAATATTTTCATTGTCTAAACCAACCAAGACAAAATAACGGCCTTTTGGCCCAATGACCGAACGATACACTTTTGAACCAATCAACGTCTGATTGGTGATCGTTTTTAAAACACTTTCTGCCACGCGATCAACCGTTTCCGTTTGAGCAATACCCGTTGTTCCGAAATAACTCTTGACCATCTTTTGCACTTGAACTTGAAACTGACTGGCCAATTTACCGCGTGCGTCTGCTGTTGCAATATCTTTCATAAAACTAATCCCTGCATTGGACGGTTCTGAAATACCCACCGCCGAAACGGGTATATCTGAAATTGGTTCATCACATACCCAACCCGGTGCGGCTACATCTGTACCTGGAAATACGCAAGTCGGTATTTTTACTACCTCTTTCGGCGTGGAAGAACAACCCGTAAAGGCGACCATAAATAGGGTGGCGATGAAAAATATTTTAATCATATTTGATTGAACGACAGTCATTTTAAAAACTCCAGAAAAGTAAAGCGGATTGAGTATTCAGTGTTATACGACGCGCTGGCTGGCTCACGCACAAACGCCAACAAATAGCGACAACCACTGAATTGAATGCTAATCCACAATTATACCTGATTTCAGTCCCCTAGAACGCATAGAGCAAATCAGAATGTAGGGAAGCATACAGCACCCATCAATGATGACATTGAATATTATTAATGACCTTCAGCATCAACCAAGTATTGATTTGAACTGAGCATCATTTGAGTATATGCCTCACGCACAAGGAAAACACTTTGACAGGGATTTTGAAAATTGTCTTTTTTATTAGCTTCACATTTTGTACTCAAGTATGTATAATCGGACAGGATGTTGTAAATTTCTAATTTACATGCTTAAAATTATGGCCTTTTATGTGTACTTTTATTCATGTTATAACCAACCAGGTTTACTTGTGCTCATTACTTTAAATACGTTTCGCTTTAAGTCGCTTTTATCTCAATTTTTTCTCGCCCTCATGAACAGAATGACCCGCGCATTCAAGACCATGAATTGGCACATTCTAAAAACAATCAGCACAACCTTGGTGCTATCGGCTTTATTGTCTGCTTGCGGTGGTGGTGGCGGCGGTGGGAGTAGCGACGAACCGTCACTTGGCCCAGCAGCGACATTTTCAATCATAGACAACCACTTGATCGTCAATGAAGATTTTGTTGTTGATCAATTAGTTGCCACCGCAACAAATGCGACAAATATAACTGTCACTGAATTGACCACTGGAGTCGTCACTGTGACCGCCTCCACCTCAAGTGTGGTTATATCAAGCATCCTCAACGTCTATGGGCGAACCACCCTCACCATTACCATAATAGGTGCTTCACTTAATACCTCAACTCAAGTTGCAGTGACAGTGAACGCCGTCAATGACACACCAACATTGGCCGTCTCAACCACTGCTTTGACCTTCACTGAAGATTTTCCGGGGACTATCTTAGTTGGCACCGCACAAACTGATATAGAAGGTGACACACTGACTTTGAGTGTGTCAACATCCAGCTTAGTTGCGGTCAGAGTGGCACCCTCTGACTCGGGTCTCCTTATATCGGGTATTGCCAATGCCAATGGGCGAACCACCTTAACCTTGACCGTCAATGATGGCACAAACAGCGCATCTATTCATGTATCCGTAACAGTGATTGCCGTCAATGATACACCGACACTCATCATCCCGACCACCAATTTAACTGTTACAGAGGATTTTTCGGACTTCATTATCATAGCCACTGTTGTAAATGTTGATGTTGATACCTTGACTATAACCGTGATTGAAAGCAACACGACCTTGGTTTCCCTAACCACTTCCAACACAGATATCCGTGTATCAAGCAATGCCAATGCAAATGGACGAACCACCTTAGACATTACTGTTGATGATGGTATTCTGAGTTCAACCGCTCAAGTGGTGATCACCGTAGTAGCCGCCAATGATACCCCGACACTCACCATTCCAACCACCAATTTAACTGTTACAGAGGATTTTTCGGACTTCATTATCATAGCCACAGCTGTTAATCTTGATGTTGATACCTTGACTATAACCGTGATTGAAAGCAACATGGGCTTGGTTTCCGTAACCACTTCCAACACAGATGTCCGTGTATCAAGCAATGCCCATGCCTATGGACGAACCACCTTAGATATTACTGTTGATGATGGTTTTCTGAGTTCAACCGCTCAAGTGGTAATCACTGTAACCGCCGCCAATGATACCCCGACATTCACTATTTCAACCAACCCATTAACCATTATTGAGGATTTTGCCACGACTCAGTCAATAGCCACCGCTTCTGATGTCGAAGGTCATACGCTGACCATTAGCGTGGTTGAATCCAACACTGGGGTGGTTACTGTGACGACCTCCGCCACCGGTGTTTTTATATCAAGCATTGCTGATGCCAATGGACGAACCACCTTAACCATGACTGTCAATGATGGCGCACTTAGCGCCTCAACCCAGGTCGCTATAGCCGTGATGCCAGCTAATGATACGCCAACATTAAGCGTTTCAACCTCTGTTTTGATACGTTCTGAAGACTTTATTGCAGCCGTTCCAATCGAATTAACAAGCGCAGACATTGATGGTGACACGCTGACCATTAGCATCACTGAATCCGCCACAGGGATAGTCACTGTGACAACCTCCGCCACGGGTATCCTAATATCAAGCATTGCTCATGCCAATGGACGAACCACCCTAACCATAACCGTCGATGATGGCACGGTGAGTACCTCAACCCAAGTGGCAGTCACAGTGACAGCCGTTAATGATACACCAACTTTTTCAATTTTAAACAATCCTTTCATTCTTTTTGAGGACTTTATTAGCGCCAGAACAGTTGTGACGGCAATGGATATAGACGGTGATACTCTAACCTTAAGCGTTACTGAATCCATTCAAGGGATTGTCATGCCCACAACGTCTGCCTCAGATGTTCGTGTATCAAGCATACTCCATGCTAACGGCTCGACGACTTTAACCATTTCCGTCAGCGATGGTGAGCTCAATGCTTCCACTCAAGTGGTCGTCACTGTCAATCCGGTCAATGATGTTCCAGTCCTAGCAGTGATAACCAATTTATTAATTCTAAACGAGGATTTTTCAAACTTCAGAACGCTTGCTATCGCAACGGATGTCGATGACAGTGTACTAAGTATAGACGTGGCTCAATCCACGACCGGCGTGGTCACTGTGACAACCTCAGCGACAAGCATCTCTGTATCAAGCATAGCCAATGTCTATGGACAAACCACCCTAACCATTACCGTTACTGATGGCAGTCTCAATGCTTCAGCTCAAGTGGCTGTTATCGTCACATCCATCAATGACACACCAACCTTAACCGTTGCAGTCACCGCACTGAGGCTCACTGAGGACTTTTCAACCACCGTTCCAATTTCGGTAACAAGAAACGATATAGATGGCGACATCCTAACTTTAAGCGTGTCTGAATCTGCCACAGGCATAATCACTGCGATAACTTCAGACACAGGTGTCTTTTTATCAAGCATAGCCAATGTCAATGGACAAACCACCCTAACCATTACCGTCAGCGATGGCAGACTCAATGCTTCAGCTGAAGTGGCAGTGACTGTCGATGCCATCAACGACCCACCAACATTCACTGTCTCAACTACTGCCTTAACGCTCAATGAGGACTTTGCACCGAGTATTCCAATTTCAGTTATAAGAAACGATGTGGATAGCAGCACACTGTCATTAAGCGTCACTGAATCCACCACAGGGGTGGTCACTGTTACAACTTCAGCTTCAGGTATTCAGGTGTCTAATATCTTGAATGCCAATGGGCAGACCACCCTAACCATTACCGTCGGTGATGGCAGACTCAATGTTTCAACGCTCGTGGCTGTGACAGTGAACGCCATCAATGACACCCCAACCATTAGCGTCTCAACCACGGTCCTGACACGCTTTGAAGATTTTGCAACGTCCATCCCAATCACAGTCACGAATAGAGATGTGGACGGCGACACATTGACATTTAGCGTGACTGAATCCACCACAGGGGTGGTCAATGTCACAACCACAGATGCAGGTGTCCTTGTCGCTAATATCTTGAATGCCAATGGGCAAACCACCCTAACTATTACCGTTAGTGATAATAACCTCAATGCCTCAACCCAAGTGGCCGTCACAGTGACAGCCGTCAATGACACCCCAACCTTTACAGTTTCAACGACCGCCTTAACGCTCAATGAGGACTTTACACCAAGTATGCCAATCACAGTCACAAGCAGTGATGTGGATAACAATACGCTGACATTAAGCGTCACAGAATCCACCACAGGTGTGATCACTGTCACAACCTCAGATTCAGGTGTTCTGGTCTCTAACATATTGAATGCCAATGGGCAGACCACCCTAACCATTACCATCAGTGATGGCAGACTCAATGCTTCAACTCAAGTCGCAGTGATTGTGAATAATGTCAACGATACACCAACCTTTACCATTTCTACCACCGCTTTGACTCTCTCTGAGGACTTTGGTCTGACCGATCCAATTATAGTAACAGGCACTGATATTGACGGTGACCCACTCACTATCAGCGTGACTCAACCCACCACAAACGTGGTAACAGCAACAGCTTCAACCACAGGAGTTACTTTATCAAGCATCGCCAATGCCAATGGGCAAACCATCTTAACCATTACCGTCAATGATGAAATGAGTCGCATCTCAACTCAAGTGACAGTGACAGTAAATGCTGTCAACGACACGCCAACCTTAACCGTTGCAGTCACCGCACTGACGCTCACTGAGGACTTTATAACCACTGTTCCAATTTCTGTAACAAGAAACGATATAGATGGCGACACCCTAACTTTAAGCGTGTCTGAATCCACCACAGGCATAATCACTGTGATAACTTCAGACACAGGTGTCTTTTTATCAAGCATCGCCGATGTCAATGGACAAACCACCCTAACCATTACCGTCAGTGATGGCAGACTCAATGCTTCAGCTGAAGTGGCAGTGACTTTAGATGCCATCAATGATCCACCAACATTCACTATTTCAACCACTGACTTGACCCTCAATGAGGACTTTGCTCCGAGCATTCCAATTTCAGTCATAAGAGGTGATGTGGATAGCAGTACACTGACATTGAGCGTCACTGAATCCACAACAGGAGTGGTCACTGTTACAACCACAGCTTCAGGTATCCTTGTCGCTAATATCTTGCATGCCAATGGACAGACCACCCTAACCATTACCGTCGGTGATGGCAGACTCAATGTTTCAACGCAAGTGGCAGTCACAGTAAACGCCATCAATGATCCACCAACATTCACTATTTCAACCACTGACTTGACCCTCAATGAGGACTTTGCTCCGAGCATTCCAATTTCAGTCATAAGAGGTGATGTGGATAGCAGTACACTGACATTGAGCGTCACTGAATCCACAACAGGAGTGGTCACTGTTACAACCACAGCTTCAGGTATCCTTGTCGCTAATATCTTGCATGCCAATGGACAGACCACCCTAACCATTACCGTCGGTGATGGCAGACTCAATGTTTCAACGCAAGTGGCAGTCACAGTAAACGCCATCAATGACCCACCAACATTCACTGTTTCAACCAATGTCTTGACCCTCAATGAAGACTTTGCACTGAGTATGCCTATCACAGTATCAAGCAGTGATGTGGATAGCAATACGCTGACTTTAACCGTCACTGAATCCACCACAGGGGTGGTCACTGTCACAACCACAGCTTCAGGTGTCCTTGTCGCTAATATCTTGCATGCCAATGGGCAGACGACCCTAACCATTACTGTCAGCGATGGCAGACTCAATGTTTCAACGCAAGTGGCCGTCACAGTAAATGCCATCAATGACCCACCAACATTCACTGTTTCAACGACCATTTTGACACTCAATGAAGACTTTGCACCGAGTATGCCAATCACAGTCATAAGAGGCGATGTGGATAGCAATACGCTGACATTAAGCGTCACTGAATCCACCACAGGGGTTGTCACTGTCACAACCACAGCTTCAGGTATCCTTGTCGCTAATATCTTGCATGCCAATGGGCAGACCACCCTCACCATTACCGTCAGCGATGGCAGTCTCAATGTTTCAACGCAAGTGGCAGTCACTGTAAACGCCATCAATGACCCACCAACGTTCACTGTTTCAACCACCGCCTTAACGCTCAATGAAGACTTTACACCAAGTATGCCTATCACAGTCATAAGAGGGGATGTGGATAGCAGTACACTGACATTAAGCGTCACAGAATCCACCACAGGGGTGGTCACTGTTACAACCACAGATGCAGGTGTCCTTGTTGCTAATATCTTGAATGCCAATGGACAAACCACTCTGACCATTACCGTCGGTGATGGCAGACTCAATGTTTCAACGCAAGTGGCAGTCACTGTAAACGCCATCAATGACCCACCAACATTCACTGTTTCAACGACCGCCTTGACGCTCAATGAAGAGTTTACACCAAGTATTCCAATCACAGTATCAAGCAGCGATGTGGATAGCAATACGCTGACATTAAGCGTGACAGAATCCACCACAGGGGTGATCACTGTGACAACCACAGCTTCAGGTCTTCAGGTCGCTAACATCTTGAATGCCAACGGCCAAACCACCCTAACCATTACCGTCAGCGATGGCAGACTCAATGTTTCAACGCAAGTCGCTGTGATTGTGAATAATGTCAACGATACGCCAACCTTAACCATTTCTACCACTGCTTTGACCCTCTCTGAGGACTTTGGCCTGACCATTCCAATTATAGTCATGGGCAGTGATAATGATAGTGACCCACTCACTATCAGCGTGACTCAACCCACCACAAACGTGGTGACTGCAACCGTTTCAACCACAGGGGTCACTGTATCAAGCATAGTCAATGCCAATGGCCAAACCACCCTAACCATTACCGTCAATGATGAAACGAGTAGCGTCTCAACTCAAGTATTCGTGACCGTGACTGCTGTCAATGATACGCCAACTCTATCGGTTTTCGCCAATCACGTCATACTTAATGAGGATTTTACAGTTGCCAACACGGTTGCCACGGCTTCGGATGTGGATGAGAATACTCTCACCCTGAGTGTGACTGAATCTTCCACAGGGGTGGTCAGAGTAAGTACCTCAAATACAGGTGTCTCTGTATCAAGCATAGGCAATGTCCATGGGCGAACCACCTTAGACATAACAGTCAGTGATGGTGTGCTCAGTGCTTCAACCCAAGTGACGGTGACAGTGAATGCTATTAATGACCCGCCAATTCTAGCAATTTTAGCCAATACGATCAGTCTAAACGAGGATTTTTCGGACATCAGAACGGTTGCTTTAGCGACTGATACAGACGGTAATCCGCTGACTTTAACCGTGGTTGAATCTACCACAGACTTAGTCTCAGTGACAACTTCAGTCACAGGTATCTTTATCTCAAGCATCGCCAATGCCAATGGTCGGACCACCCTAAACATAACGGCCAATGATGGTTCTGCTACGGCTTTTTCCCGAGTAGCAGTAACAGTGAACGCCGTTAATGACACACCAACGATTAGCGTCTCAACCACCGCCTTGACCCTCAATGAGGACTTTGCATTAAATGTTCCAATCTCTGTAACAAGGCGCGATATAGATAGCACAACGCTGACATTAAGCGTGACTCAATCCACCACAGGCGTGGTCATTGCAACAACCTCAGCTTCAGGCATCTTGCTATCTAATATCTTGAATGCCAATGGGCAAACGATCCTAACCATTAGCGTCAGTGATGGCAGACTCAGTGCTTCAACTCAGGTGGCTGTGACAGTGAACGCTGTCAATGATACGCCGACGATTAGCGTTTCAACCACGGTTCTGACACGCCTTGAAGATTTTGCAACGACCATCCCAATCACAGTAACCAATAGAGATGTGGACGGCGATACATTGACATTCAGCGTGACTGAATCCACCACAGGCGTGGTCAATGTAATGAACGCTACCTCAAGTGTCCATGTGTCTAGCATTATGCATGTCAATGGACAAACCACCCTAACCATTACCGTCAGTGATAGCAGACTCAGTGCCTCAACCCAAGTGGCAGTCACAGTGACAGCCGTCAATGACCCGCCAACCATAGACGTCTCAACCACGGCCTTGACGCTGACTGAAGACTTTGCAACAACTGTTCAGATTATCGTTACTGGAAGTGATGTTGATGTTGGTGACATACTGACTATTAGCGTGACTGAATCCACCCCTGGCGTGGTTAATGCAGCTGCCTCAACCTCAAGCGTCTATCTAACAAGCATAGACAATGCCAATGGGCTAACGACATTAACGATTACCATCAATGATGGCACAGTCAATGTCTCAACCCAAGTCGCGGTGCAGATAACAACATCCAATGATACACCCACATTAACCGTTCAAGCAAATCCCTTAATACGCCTTGAGGACTTTGTGGGTACTAGCACGGTTGCCACCGCATTTGATATAGATGGCGATGCATTGACGTTTAGCGTGACTGAATCTACAACAGGTGTAGTCAATGTGACGATCTCCACCTCAAGTGTCCATGTGTCCAGCATTTTGCATGCCAATGGACAGACCACCCTGGCCATTACCGTCAATGATCGCACCAGCAGTTTTTCAACCCAAATGACCGTGGCAGTGATTGCTGTTAATGACACGCCGACATTATCAGTTTTATCGAGTCCCTTATTATTAAACGAGGATTTTTTGAGTCCCATCTCGTTTGCATCAGCAAGCGATGTGGATGGCGACACATTGACGTTTAGCGTGAATGAATCCATCCCAGGCGTTATTTCGGCTACAACATCAGCTTCAGGTGTCAATGTATCCAACATTATGAATGCTCATGGGCAAACCACATTAACCATATCAGTCAGTGATGGCCTGCTCACAGATTCCACGCAAGTTGCAGTGATTGTGAATGCCGAAAATGATACACCAACCCTATCCGTCACAGTCAATGCATTGACACTTACTGAGGACTTTGTTCAGGCCGCTTTAATCCCTGTCACAAGAAATGATGTTGATAATAGCATGCTGAATTTTAGCGCAGCTGTATTTCCCACAGGGGTGGTTAGTGTCACAACTTCCGTTACAGGTGTGCGAATTTCCAGCATTGAAAATGCCAATGGCTTAACCACTTTAACGATTACCGTCAGTGACAGCACTCTCAGTGCTTCAGTTGACATTTTATTGACAGTGCTTGCTGTTAATGATCCGCCGACCATTATTGCCTCAACCACGGCCATCACCTTCGATGAAGATTTTAACTTTTCTCAGTTACTTGTCACAGCAACAGATATAGATAGCGATACCTTGACCTTTAGCGCAACCGAGTCCACAACAGGAGTGGTCAATGTCACAACCTCAGCCGCAGGTGTTCATGTATCCCATGTTCTCAATGCGCATGGACGAACCACCCTAACCTTGACAGTCAGTGACGGCAAACTCAACGACACAACTCAAGTGACAGTCACAGTTAATCCCATCAATGACCCGCCTACCCTACTTGTCGCAACCCGTACTATTAGAACGAATGCTCGATTTGGAATCATTATTATTGACACCACAGCGAGTGATACCGAAGATGGCGATTTATCCTTTTCCGTGCAACAATCCAAAGTAGGCGTGGTTAGTGTGACCACATCAGCTAAAGCCATTTTATTGATTGCCATCCCAGGTGTCACTGGTGCAACGACTTTAACCATCAGAACGGTTGACCGTATGAATGCTGTGGTTACTGAAACAGTCTCCATAGATGTGGCCGTTTTCCAAAGCACCACACCTATGTTGACGATTTCCACCAATCTCATCCATGTGCCAGAAGACTTTTCGACTTCTGTGAACATCAGAACCACATCAACAGATATTGATGGGGATTCAATCATTTTCTCAGTTGGTTCATCCACACGCCTTGTTGAGATTGCTACCAGCACTAGAACCAATGGCATGAGCACCATCACCCTCTCATCGATACTGCATTTAAATGGTACAACGACCTTGACTGTGCGCGCAACTGATGTTGGTGGACAATCTGTTTCAGAGAATATCTTGGTGGTTGTTTCGGCGGTCAATGACACACCCACGTTGACAATTCCAACCGCCACTGTCATCTTAATAGAGGATTTTGTGGGTGTCCAAACGGTTGCCACAGCGGTTAATGTGGATGACGATACTGTTACATTGACTGTGACCCCCTCTACTACAGGTGTGGTTACTATTGCAACCTCCACGACGGGCGTGCGCCTATTCCGCACAACGGATGCCAATGGTGTCACAACACTCACTATGACCATCAGTGATGGTCTGCTGAGTTCAACCGCACAAGTGGTGATCAGAGTGACAGCCGTAAACGACCCCCCGATTCTAACTATTTCAACCACAGCTTTGACCTTGATTGAGGATTTTGCAGAAACAATTTTGATTCGCACAACAAGAACCGATGTTGAAGGTGATACCATTACCCTTAGCGTCAGCCAATCAAACACAAATATTGTTAATTCTGTCGTAACAACTGACAATGTTCTTGTGTCAAGGATTGAAAATGCCAATGGTATAACCACTTTGACCATCACAGCCAGTGATGGAACGTCGAGCTCTACCGCCCAAGTGATGGTACAGGTGGACGCCGTCAATGACCCTCCAACTTTAACCGTCGCAACCAACAGTCTCACAACCATTGGTAGTTTTGCACCCATCACCATTGGCACAACGGCAACCGATACTGAAGATGGCACTTTGGATTTTTCAGTTCAGCTTTCTACAGCAAGTGTGCTCACTGTCAGCACCGCCTCTAATGCCATCGTACTCAATGCCATCAATAATGTCAGCGGTCAAACCACCTTAACGGTCAGAGCCGTTGACAGCTCTGGCGCTGTAACCACTCAAGCCATTACCGTCAATGTGATCATCAACCCAAGCTCAGCACCCACACTGGCGGTTTCAACGAGTATATTGCGTCTGCAAGAGGATTTTGATGGCCCCGTGACCATTAATGCAACAGCAACCGACGTGGACACTGGCGCATTAATCTTTTCAGTCCAATCATCTTTGAACCTTGTCAATGTAAGCATCACAACACAGGCCTCTGGCATTAGTACAACACACTTAAGCATGATTTCTTTGAGCCCTGTTGAAAATGCCAACGGCACAACCACACTGACCATTCAAACGAGAGATGCCGGTGGCTTATCGACCACGACCGAAGTGGTGGTGGCCGTTATGGCAATCAATGACCCACCTATGTTTACAGTCACAAGCTCGGTTTTGAATGTGTTCGAGGATTTTTCAACCCTTGCCATTGCCACAGCAGCTGATGTTGAAAATGATACCATTACCCTGAGTGTCAGCCAATCAAACGCAAATATTGTCAATATTTCTACCGCATTAGATCAAATCAGTATTACCAGCATTGCCAATGCCAATGGTGTGACCACTTTGACCATTACTGCGAGTGATGGCATACTAAGTTCAACCGCACAAGTGGTGGTACAAGTGAACGCTGTCAATGACCCGCCAACTGTCACCGTCTCAACTGAGCGCATTGCCGTTATTGGCACCTTTACACCCATCACCATCAATGCAACGGCGACCGATCTTGAGGATGGAACTTTGGATTTCTCAGTCCAACTTTCTGCAGCAGGCATACTCACTGTCAGCACCGCCTCTAATGTCATCGTACTTAATACCATTAACAATGTTGGCGGTCAAACCACCTTAACGGTCAGAGCGGTTGACAGCTCTGGCGGTGTGACCACGCAAGCCATTGCCATCAATGTAATCATCAACCCAAGCTCAACTCCGACGCTGGCCGTTTCAACGAGTATGTTAAGCCTGCAAGAGGATTTTAATGGACCCGTGACCATCCACACCACAGCAACCGACTTGGACGCAGGCTCATTAGATTTCTCAGTTCGAGCCTCTTTGAACCTTGTCAATATACGCATCACAACACAAGTCTCTGGTAGTAGTACAACGCACTTGAACGTCATTTCTTTGAGCCCCATGAACCACGTCTTTGGCACAACCACACTGACCATACAAACCAAAGACGCGGGTGGTTTATCGGCGACAACCGAGGTGGTGGTGGCGGTGATGTCGGTCAATGATGAACCCAACTTAGCGATTACAAGCTCAGTCATAAGCGTGATTGAGGATTTCTCATCGCTGACCTTTGCCACAGTCACGGATGTTGAAGGTGATACCATCACCCTGAGCGTCAGCCAATCAAGCGCAAATATTGTCGATATTTCTACCGCATCGGATCAAATACGCTTAATCGGCATTGCCAATGCCAATGGTGTGACAACATTGACCATCTCAGCGAGTGATGGCACGTCGATTTCAACCGCCCAAGTGGTGGTCAACGTGATTGCTGTTAATGACAGACCCGTCCTAAGCGTTTCAACCACTGCGATCACCTTGGATGAAGATTTTGCAGCAACGATTTTGATTCGTACAACAAGAACCGATGCAGATGGTGATACCTTGACTTTTACCGTCAATGAATCCAGTTCAAGTATTGTCACGCTTGTCGAAACGACGAACAATATACTTGTGTCAATGAGTACCAATGCCAATGGTATAACCACCTTAACCGTGATCGCCAGTGATGGAAAACTGAATTCCACCGCTCAAGTGGTGATACAGGTGAACGCCATCAATGACACGCCAACTTTAACCGTCTCAACCAACAGCATTTCAACCATTGGTAACTTTGCGCCCATCACCATTGGTACAACGGCAACCGATACTGAAGATGGCACTTTGGACTTTTCAGTCCAGCTTTCTACGTCAAACGTACTCACTGTCAGCACCGCCGCTAATGCCATCGTACTCAATGCCATTAACAATGTTGGCGGTCAAACCACCTTAACGGTCACAGCAATTGACCGCGCTGGGGACAGTGTTAGCCAAACCATTGTCGTCAATGTGATCATTAACCCAAGCTCAACACCGACACTTGTCATTTCAACAAATATGTTGAGTCTGCAAGAGGATTTTAATGAGATTATTTCAATCAATGCAACAGCAACCGATTTAGACATAGGCACGCTGACCTACATAGTCTATTCTTCTTTGAACCTTGTAAACGCACTTATCACGACACAAGTCTCTGGCAGTAGTACAACACACTTAGCCTTGATAACATTGAGCCCTATTGCCCACGCCCATGGCACAACCACCCTGACCATACAAGCAAAAGACGCCGGTAACTTATCCGCCACGACCGAGGTGGTGGTGGCCGTTATGTCAGTTAATGACCGACCTATGCTTACAATCACAAGCTCGGTTTTGAACGTGTTTGAAGATTTTTCAACCTTTACGCTTGCCACAGTCGCTGACGTTGAAGATGATACGATAACCATTACTGTGAACCAATCAAGCACAAATATTGTCAATATTTCTACAGCATCGGATCAAATTAAACTCGTGAGTATTGCGAATGTCAGCGGTGCGACCACCTTAAACATAACCATCAGTGATGGTCTGCTGAGTTCAACCGCACAAGTAACGATAAGCGTAACAGCAGTAAACGATCCACCTATATTAACTGTTACAACCACATCTTTGACCTTGAATGAGGATTTTACAGAAACAATTTCGATTGGCATAACAAGAACCGATGTGGATAGTGTCACCTTAACGAATACCGTCAATGAATCCAATAGGGGCATTGTCAATTTTGTCGTAACCACGAACAATGTATTTGTGTCCAAGATTGCCAATGCCAATGGTGCGACCACCTTAACCTTGACGGCCAGTGATGGAACGTCGATTTCAACCGCACAAGTAGTGGTGCAAGTGAATGCCGTCAATGACACTCCAACTGTCACCGTCTCTACTGAGCGCATTGCCGTTATTGGCACCTTTACACCCATCACCATCAATGCAACGGCGACCGATACTGAAGATGGAACTTTGGATTTTTCAGCACAACTTTCTGCAGCAGGCATACTCACTGTCAGCACCGCCTCTAATGTCATCGTACTCAATACCATTAACAATGTTGGCGGTCAAACCACCTTAACGGTTAGAGCCGTTGACAGCTCTGGCGGTGTGACCACGCAAGCCATTGCCATCAATGTGATCATTACCCCAAGCTCAACGCCAACACTGGCCGTTTCAACGAGTATGTTAAGCCTGCAAGAGGATTTTAATGGACCCGTGGTCATCTACACCACAGCAACCGACTTGGATGCAGGATCATTAGATTTCTCAGTTCAAGCCTCTGTGAACCTTGTCAATTTACGCATCACAACACAAGTCTCTGGTAGTAGTACAACACACTTGAACGTCATTTCTTTGAGTCCCATGAACCACGTCTTTGGCACAACCACACTGACCATACAAACAAAAGACGCAGGTGGTTTATCGGCGACGACCGAGGTGGTGGTGGCGGTGATGTCGGTCAATGATGAACCCAACTTAGCGATCACAAGCTCAGTCATAAGCGTGATTGAGGATTTCTCATCGCTGACCTTTGCCACAGTCACGGATGCTGAAGGTGATACCATTACCCTGAGCGTCAGCCAATCAAGCGCAAATATTGTCGATATTTCTACCGCATCGGATCAAATACGCTTAATCGGCATTGCCAATGCCAATGGTGTGACCACTTTAACCATCTCAGCGAGTGATGGAACGTCGATTTCAACCGCCCAAGTGGTGGTCAGCGTGATTGCTGTTAATGACAGACCCGTCCTAAGCGTTTCAACCACTGCGATCACCTTGGATGAAGATTTTGCAGCAACGATTTTGATTGGTGCAACAAGAACCGATGCAGATGGTGATACCTTGACTTTCACCGTCAATGAATCCAGTTCAGGTATTGTCACACTTGTCGAAACGACGAACAATATACTTGTGTCAATGAGTACCAATGCCAATGGTGTAACCACCTTAACTTTGATCGCCAGTGATGGAAAACTGAATTCCACCGCCCAAGTGGTAATACAGGTAAACGCCATCAATGACACGCCAACTTTAACCGTCTCAACCAACAGCATCTCAACCATTGGTAACTTTGCGCCCATCACCATTGGTACAACGGCAACCGATACTGAAGATGGCACTTTGGATTTTTCAGTCCAGCTTTCTACGTCAAACGTACTCACTGTCAGCACTGCCGCTAATGCCATCGTACTCAATGCCATTAACAATGTTGGCGGTCAAACCACCTTAACGGTCACAGCAATTGACCGCGCTGGGGACACTGTTAGCCAAATCATTGCCGTCAATGTGATCATTAACCCAAGCTCGACACCGACACTGGCCGTTTCAACAAGCATATTGCGCCTGCAAGAGGATTTTGATGGACCTGTTACCATCAATGCAACAGCAACCGACTTGGACACAGGCACTTTATCCTTTTCAGTCAAATCATCTTTGAACCTTGTCAATGTACTCATCACAACACAAGTCTCTGGTATTAGTACAACGCACTTAGCCGTTATTACTTTGAGCCCTATTGGCAACGCCAATGGCACAACCACGCTGACCATACAAGCAAGGGACGCGGGTGGCTTATCAGCCATGTTTGAGAAGGTCGTCGTGATAGAGCCAATCAATGATACACCCACGCTAACCATTCCAACCGCCACTGTCACTTTAATAGAGGATTTTGTCGGTGTCCAAACCGTTGCCACTGTGGCTAATGTGGATGACGATACTGTTACATTGACCGTGACCCCCTCTACCACGGGTGTGGTTACTATTGCAACCTCCACGACAGGCGTGCGACTCATCCGCACACCGAATGCCAATGGTGTCACAACGCTCTCTATGACCATCAGTGATGGTCTGCTGAGTTCAACCGCACAAGTGGTAATAAGAGTGACAGCCGTAAACGATCCCCCGATTCTAACTATTTCAACCACAGCTTTGGCCTTGAATGAGGATTTTGCAGAAACAATTTTGATTCGCACAACAAGAACCGATGTTGAAGGTGATACCATTACCCTTAGCGTCAGCCAATCAAACACAAATATTGTTAATGCTGTCGTAACGACGAACAATGTTCTTGTGTCAATGATTGAAAATGCCAATGGTATAACCACTTTGACCATCACAGCCAGTGATGGAACGTCTAGTTCTACCGCCCAAGTAATGGTACAGGTGAACGCTGTCAATGACCCTCCAACTTTAACCGTCTCAACCATCAGTCTCACAACCATTGGTAGTTTTGCACCCATCACCATCAATGCAACGGCGACCGATACTGAAGATGGAATCTTGGATTTTTCAGCACAACTTTCTACAGCAGGCATACTTACTGTCAGCACCGCCTCTAATGTCATCGTGCTCAATACCATTAACAATGTTGGCGGTCAAACCACCTTAACGGTCAGAGCGGTTGACAACTCTGGCAGTGTGACCACGCAAGCCATTGCCGTCAATGTGATCATTACCCCAAGCTCAACACCAACACTGGTCGTTTCAACGAGTATGTTAAGTCTGCAAGAGGATTTTGATGGACCCGTGACTATCCGTACCACAGCAACCGACTTGGACGCAGGCTCATTAGATTTCTCAGTTCAAGCCTCTTTAGATCTTGTCAATGTAATCATCACAACACAAGTCTCTGGTAGTAGTACGACGCACTTGAACGTCATTACTTTGAGCCCCATGAACCACGTCTTTGGCACAACCACACTGACCATACAAACAAAAGACGCGGGTGGCTTATCGATCACGACCGAAGTGGTGGTGGCAGTCATTTCAGTCAATGACCCACCGATGTTTACAGTCACAAGCTCGGTTCTGAATGTGTTCGAGGATTTTTCAACTCTTGCCATTGCCACAGCAGCTGATGTTGAAAATGATACCATTACCCTGAGTGTCAGCCAATCAAACGCAAATATTGTCAATATTTCTACCACATCGGATCAAATAAGCATAACCAGCATTGCCAATGCCAATGGTGCAACCACTTTAACCATCACAGCGAGTGATGGAACGTCGAGTTCAACCGCCCAAGTAGTGGTACAAGTGAACGCCGTCAATGACCCTCCAACGGTCACCGTCTCAACTGAGCGCATTTCCGTTATTGGCACCTTTACACCCATTACCATCAATGCAACAGCGACCGATCTTGAGGATGGAATCTTGGATTTTTCAGTCCAACTTTCTGCAGCAGGCATACTCACTGTCAGCACCGCCTCTAATGTCATCGTACTCAATACCATTAACAATGTTGGCGGTCAAACCACCTTAACGGTCAGAGTCGTTGACAGCTCTGGCGGTGTGACCACGCAAGCCATTGCCGTCAATGTGATCATTACCCCAAGCTCAACACCAACACTGGCCGTTTCAACGAGTATGTTAAGCTTGCAAGAGGATTTTGATGGACCTGTGACCATCCACACCACAGCAACCGACTTGGATGCAGGATCATTAGATTTCTCAGTTCAAGCCTCTTTGAACCTTGTCAATATACGCATCACAACACAAGCCTCTGGTAGTAGTACAACGCACTTGAACGTCATTTCTTTGAGTCCCATGAACCACGTCTTTGGCACAACCACACTGACCATACAAACAAAAGACGCCGGTGGTTTATCGGCGACGAACGAGGTGGTGGTGGCAGTGATGTCGGTCAATGATGAACCCAACTTAGCGATCACAAGCTCAGTCATAAGCGTGATTGAGGATTTCTCATCGCTGACCTTTGCCACAGTCACGGATGTTGAAGGCGATACCATTACCCTGAGCGTCAGCCAATCAAGCGCAAATATTGTCGATATTTCTACCGCATCGGATCAAATAAGCTTAATCGGCATTGCCAATGCCAATGGTGGGACCACTTTAACCATCACAGCGAGTGATGGAACGTTGATTTCAACCGCCCAAGTGGTGGTACAGGTGTCCTCCATCAATGACCCTCCAACTTTAACGGTCTCAACCAACCGCATTTCAACCATTGGTAGTTTTGCGCCCATTACCATCGGTACAACGGCGACCGATATTGAGGATGAAACCTTGGCTTATTCAGTTCAGCTTTCGAGGGGAGGTGTACTCACTGTAAGCACCGCCTCTAATGCCATCGTACTCAATGCCATTAATAATGTTGGTGGTCAAACCACCTTAACGGTTAGAGCCGTTGACAGCTCTGGGTCTGTTGTTACACAAACCATTTCCGTCAATGTGATTATTCATCAAAGCGCTACCCCAACACTTGCCGTATCACCCAGCATAATACGTCTGCAAGAGGATTTTGATGGACCTGTGACCATCAATGCAACAGCACTCGACATGGATCCAGGCGCATTAACCATCTCAGTACGTGCATCTTCCTTAAATGTTGTAAATGTACAACTGACAACACAAAACATTTCAACCATATTCTTGGGCGTTATTACCTTGAGTCCCATGCTCAACGCCAATGGGACAACCACACTGACCATACAAACAAGGGATGCGGGTGGCTTATCAGCCCAATCCGAGGTATTGGTAACCGTGATGGCGGTCAATGACCGACCAACATTAGCGGTCCCAAGCACCAATTTGAGTGTATTTGAGGATTTCTCATCCTTTGCGATTGCCACAGTAGCTGATGTTGAAGATGATACGATTACCTTCACTGTGAACCACTCGAGCACAAATATTGTCGGCATCTCGACCACCACATTAAATCAAATCAACTTAACAAGCATAGCCGATGTCAGCGGTGTGACGACTTTAACCATCACGGCCAGTGATGGTCTTCTGAGTACGACGACCCAAGTGGTGGTCAATGTTAGCCCCGTTTATGATCCACCAGCCTTAGTGCACCCATCTCCTTTGGTGATTTTGGATGAAGATTTTGAGGGCGCGATTGCCATTGCCACAGCAACTTCAGTAGAAGTCGATACTTTGACACTTACTTACACTGAATCAAATAGTGGCATCGTGCAAATTGCCATTACATCCGATGTGATTCGCGTATCAAGCATCCTTAATGTCAATGGTGTAACCACCCTATCCATTACCATCAACGATGGTATGGTGGTGACAACCGCCCAGTTGGTGGTCCAAGTGAATGCAGTGAACGATACACCAAAATTGACCATATTAAACCCCGCAATCGTTCTAACTGAAGATTTTTCAGTGCCTACTTTTATACGCACCATGGTCTCAGATATTGATAATGATACCATCACTTTAAGCGTGACCCAGTCAACCCCTCATATTGTCAATACAGCTGTAACAACCTCTGGCATCAGAATATCAAGCATCCCTAATGCCAATGGTACCGCCCTCTTAATTATTGAAGCCAGTGATAGCCTATTAAGTTCAACGGCTGAAGCGGTGGTGGTGGTGTCAGCAGCTGTTGATACGCCAACCATCACGATTTCAAGCGCAATAATCACCCTTGATGAAGACTTTTCGGGAACGATCGCCATTGCCACAGCAACTTCAGCAAATTCGGACCCATTGACTGTGACCTATACTGAGTCAAGTACTGGTATTGTGCAAGTTTCTATTGCAACGGGCGTGGTAAGCATTTCTCATTTACCAAATGCCAATGGTGTGACCACCTTGACCATTACGGCTCAAGGCGGCGGCCGAACGAGTGTGCCTAGCCAAGTGGTGGTACATATCACGCCCGTCAACGACCCCCCGACTGTATCAGCGTCCTTGATGCAAGCCAACTTGCCTTTTAATTTTCAGCCATTCACCATTCTAACGTCTGCCACCGATTTGGAGGATCAGGATCGTTCGCTAAACATAGCAATCGCTCTGTCCACCACAGGTGTGGTGACATTAACCACTGTTTCGGGCGGTATCCAATTAACCCCTGGTACCAATACAAGGATGATACAAATGGCAACGACCTCCACTTTATCAACGGCAACGTTTTCCACCACTTTGACCTTGACTGTAATCGATAGCAGTGGTGCGCTTTCAATTTTACAGATCCCCGTAGTAGTGAGCCGAATGAGCAACACCCTACTGACCATCGCAACAGCGGTCAAAACCATTCATTTATCATGGCCTGCTGTGCCTGGAGCAAGCTACTATCGTCTGTTGACCGACTTGGGTCGTGGCGGTGGATTTGTTGATGCCAGCACCGCTGGCTTGGTTGTTTCGCCCAATAGCGCCAATATCATGGCGACCACCGCCCAAATAGATGTGAGTTTGCATTACTATATTCCTTCGGTAAATGACCCTCAATTTCTCATTCAAAGCTGTTCTGACACTGGCGTGTGTACGTCGCATGTATTCGGCTTTCTAAGCAATGCAGCGGTGATCGGATTAAGCGGTCAAATCGACACCAGCACTATACCCCGTATTGGTAATGTTCGATATCGACTGAGTGATGATGGTCTTACGCTGGCGGTTGGATACTCAGGAGAAGGCGGGGCTTCAACGGGCATCAATAATATTTCAACAGGCGTTAGCTCTAATTCAGGTGCGGCATCTGTTTATACCCGCAACAGCAGTACTGATACTTGGACTCAACAAGCTTATATTAAGGCGAGCAATGCACGGCCATTTGATAATTTTGGCTCAGCCATTGCACTGAGTGCTGATGGCAATACGCTGGTGGTTGGTGCACCCAACGAAGACTCTATAGGTACTGGTGTCGATGGTGACCAAACCACACTTCTTCCTGCTCCTATACCGACCTATCCAGGCATTGGGAATGGGGCTGCTTACGTCTTTAGCCGCAATGCTGCTGGGGTATGGCGTCAGCAGGCTTATATAAAACCAAGTTATGTGGATTTTGACCTTGTTTATGGAGGAACGGAGCAATTTGGCCAAGTTGTTGCACTGAATACTGATGGTAATACCCTTGCGGTGGGTGTACCAGCTGAGGGGAGTTCAGCCGCAGGCATCAATGGTGATCAGACAAATAATGATGTAGGGGGCTCTGGCGCAGTCTATGTATTTGAACGAAATAGTTCAGGCGTTTGGACTGAACAAGCCTATATAAAAGCGAGCAATCCAGGTGCAGGGGATCTATTTGGCGAGCGTATTGCCCTGAGCAATGATGGCAATACCCTTGCGGTGGGTGTACCAGCTGAGGATAGTTCAGCGACGGTGATCAACGGTGATGGGACAAATAATGGTGCAACGAACTCTGGTGCAATCTATGTATTTGCCCGAAATAGTTCAGCCGTTTGGACTCAACAAGCCTATATAAAAGCACGCCATTCAATCACTGAGTCCATTTTTGGCTCAAGAATGGCTCTGAGCGGTCAAGGAAATACATTGGTTTCTGGACTACATAACTCCTCCCTAGATTCCACTCAAAATGGTCCTATGTATGTCTTTGTACGCATTGGCGGTACTTGGGTTCAACAAACTAGGCTTATTTTGACCGATGGTGTCTCTCTGTTAACTTCAAATTTTGCTCTGAACGATGATGGCAATTTACTTGTTGCGGACACAGCATCTTCTAGCAGGCCAAAAGAGATTCAAGTTTTTACACGCAATTTCGTCGGTGGAACAGCTAATTGGCACCATCATGGTCAACTACAAAGCCGTTCGCAAGGAAGTAGAGGCATCCCTGCTTTAGATTTGATTGGTGATGGTAGAACCTTAAGAAGAAATTTTGAACTCTACTAATCTATATCACGGCACAAAGATGCGGTGAATTTGCGAACAACAATCTGGTCGTGCCCACGATTTATAAGTACCAGCATGGCATCCTCAGCAATAAACTAATCGTCTTTGGTGATGCGCTTTTTTAAATATTTTAGATGAGTAAGAAAGGACGTAACCGTCCACGACGATTGGCTGATACCCAAAGGGTTGTTTCCATGAGACACCTTGTCCTTCCATAGGTTTGCCGAGTATCGATAAAGTAGGCACACAACAAGATGAAATATGGCGGAATTGGAGCGGGAAACCGGTCTCGAACCGGCGACCTCAACCTTGGCAAGGTTGCGCTCTACCAACTGAGCTATTCCCGCATAAAGACAAAACGTCCACGTAATGCGTCATTACGTTGCTGTCGTGCTATAAATGGCGTCCCCAAGGGGACTCGAACCCCTGTTGCCGCCGTGAAAGGGCGGAGTCCTAGGCCACTAGACGATGGGGACAAATTAATATGCTGGTGGAGCTAGGCGGGATCGAACCGCCGACCTCTACAATGCCATTGTAGCGCTCTCCCAGCTGAGCTATAGCCCCAGCACACCAGAGATTTTCACCTCTGTACTATAGAGCGCGGTATTATACCCGCAGAGCTTAGGCTGTCAAGGAAAAGATAAGTAATAAAGCACAGAATTTAGCTTGTTTTGTGCCTGTGCAATTTGAGGCTATGAAACAACCGCATTTTTTACAGGTTTGTTATATATATCAAATATCGGTTGAAGTGATACAAGCTGCCACCCGTCAAACCGTTTTTTGTTACAATCCCTGAATTATTTTAGGCTATGTAGCTCAGCCGGTTAGAGCGCATCACTCATAATGATGAGGTCCCTGGTTCAAGTCCAGGCATAGCCACCAAACCATAGCAATGACTTATGCCTTCAATTGATCAGACCCTATTCCGAGCCTACGATATTCGGGGTATAGTTAATCAATCTTTGACGGAGGAAGCCGTCTATCTGATTGCGCGAGCCATCGCGGTTCAAATCCTTGATGCCAATAAAAATTGTGTCGCCGTTGGACGCGATGGGCGATTATCAGGACCCACTTTTGCCAAACAACTTAAACAAGGATTTTTAGACAGTGGTGTCAACGTCATTGATGTGGGCTGTGTGCCAACGCCGATGGTTTATTTTGCCGGTCAAACTTATGCCCATGGCAGTTGTGTGATGATCACAGGTTCGCACAACCCCTCTAATTATAATGGGCTGAAAATGGTGGTCGATGGCGAAACGCTTTCTGCAGAGCGCATCCAATCCCTCAAAAACACCATTGAACAATCTGCGTTTAAAAATGGCTTAGGAACAGAACGATGCCAACCAGTTTTTGAAGATTATGCCAAGGCGATTGAACGCAACATTGACTTAAAAAGACCCCTAAAAGTGGTTGTAGATGCAGGCAATGGTGTTGCTGGTGGCGTTGCGCCTGCTTTATTACAGCGCTTAGGTTGTGAGGTTATTCAACTCTATTGCGACGTTGATGGCAATTTTCCAAATCACCATCCTGACCCCTCTAAACCCGAAAATTTGGTTGATCTCATTGCCGCTGTCAAAACGCATCAGGCGGATGTTGGGCTGGCTTTTGATGGCGATGGCGATCGATTGGGTGTGGTTGACAATCAGGGAAAGATGATTTTTCCCGATCGCCAATTGATTGTATTTGCTCAAGATATATTAAGTCGATTGCCCAACAGCGCATTTATCTACGACGTTAAATGCAGCGTTCATGTGCCCAGAGAAATCGAACGATTGGGTGGGGTGGCCACCATGTGTCGTACGGGGCATTCGTTCATCAAAGCGGCACTGAAAAAATCCAATGCCGCCTTGGCAGGCGAAATGAGCGGACACATATTTTTTAATGACCAATGGTTTGGCTTTGACGATGCCCTCTATGCAGCCGCACGTCTGGTACAGATTATCAGCCACCAATCCATGGATTCTGCCACCCTATTTAACCAAATTCCAGAAAGCATCAGCACCCCCGAATTAAACATTGAGTGCCCTGAAGGCGTCAACCATCAAATCATTAGCCAATTGGTCAAACAAGCCGATTTCGCAGAAGGCACCGTATCAACCTTGGATGGCTTGAGAGTGGATTTTACGGATGGCTGGGGGCTGATAAGAGCGTCGAATACCATGCCTGTTTTGGTGCTTCGATTTGAAGGCGATACTGAACAAAGCTTACATAGCATCGTTCAAAAATTTACTCAGCTCATTCAACATGTTTGTCCAGATTTGGTGTTGCCAGATGCTATGCACCCTCAATACATAAAGGCATCATAACAGGAGGAAAATCGGATGGAATCGTTCTTCTTTGATTCAATAAATTTATTACTGCGCTGGTTCCATTTCATCGCCGGCATTGCTTGGATTGGTTCGTCGTTGTACTTCGTCATGCTCGATCGCTCGTTGACGACGCCAGGGCAAAAAGACATAGACCGAGGAGTGGCTGGTGAGCTCTGGGCGGTTCATGGTGGCGGTATTTATCAGGCACAGAAATTCTTACTCGCCCCGACTGATGGCTCACTACCCCAGCACCTACATTGGTCAAAATGGGAGGCTTATGCCACCTGGATTAGTGGCATGGGATTGCTGGCACTTATTTACTGGTACGGCGCTGAAATTTACTTAATCGACCATTCCGTCGCTGATTTGAGTAAATCCGCCGCCATTGGCATCAGCATCGCATTTTTAATTGGTGGATGGGCCATTTATGACATACTGTGTCGATGTTTTTTTAACAAGGACCAACGCCTATTAAGCTTGATTTTGTTTGTGTTAATTGCCCTTGCCATCTGGGCACTTTGCCATCTGTTCAGTGGTCGCGCTGCTTACATCATTTATGGGGCCATGCTCGGCACCATCATGGTTGCGAATGTGTTTTTCGTCATAATACCGGGTCAGAAAAAAATGGTCGCAGCCATCTCCAACAACGAGTCAGTCGATGAATCCTTGGGGCAAAAAGGGCGACAACGCTCGGCACACAATACCTACTTCACATTACCCGTGTTATTCGCCATGCTCAGCAATCACTATGCGGGTACTTATGGTCATGAATACAATTGGATCATCTTAATTGCCCTGTCGCTTGGGGGGGCGTTAATACGTGTATTTTTTGTCTCGCGCCACGGTACGCAAAAAACCCAAAATTGGGCTGGCATAACGGGCGTTTTACTGGTTGTTACTGGGCTGCTGGTCAGCATACCGCCACCGATTAAATCCAGCAAAAATGCGGTTGATTTTTCGATGGTTCGTAGCATTGTTGAACAACGATGCACCACCTGTCATTCAGCAAAACCCACTCAGCCTGGTTTTATTGCCCCACCTGGTGGCATTGCTTTTGACACCGACGACCAAATCAATAATCAGTTTGGCCTTATTATGCAGCAATCGGTATTGAGTAAAGCCATGCCCATTGGTAATTTAACGCAGATGACCGATGAAGAACGACAATTACTGAACACTTGGCATCTTGAGCATTTTGACAAATCGGCCAAATAACAAACTTAGGACTTAATATGGATGCAGTAGAAGGCAATCGATTCAGCGAGCAGTACATCAACTTTGCTCAACCGCGTTTGGGCGCAAAAGTGCTATCCGTAACAGATGAGTTTTTTGGCGCTTGTGAGCGCATGTTACAACCTGAACCTGCGGTATTTATCCCTGGTAAATTTGATGACAACGGCAAATGGATGGATGGTTGGGAATCTCGGCGCAAACGCACCGAAGGCCACGATAGTTGCATCATCCGCTTGGGCGTCAGTGGAATCATTCGAGGCGTTGACATTGACACCAGCCATTTTTTGGGCAACCAGCCACTGTCAGCGGCCTTAGACGCTTGTTATTGTGCCGAAGGCATACCGACTGAGCAAACCGAATGGCACACCATCCTACCCTCAGTCCCACTTCAACAGGACAGTCATCACTTGCACGACATACAAGATGAACAGGTTTATAACCATATTCGCTTGCACATGTACCCTGATGGCGGAATCGCGAGGCTGCGCATTTATGGCGAAGTGCAGTATGATTGGGACGCGCAAGATGCGGACGAAGTCGTTGATTTGTTTGCCATTGAACATGGGGGCAAAGCCATCGCTTGCAGCAACCAAGCCTTTGGCTCAAGCACGCTCAATTTGAACCTGCCGAACCGAGGACTTAACATGGGCGATGGTTGGGAAACAGCCAGAAGAAGGCAAGCTGGTAATGAATGGGTGATATTGGCATTGGGACATCCAGGCAAACTGTCAGCCATCGAAATTGACACCGCCTACTACAAAGGCAATTATCCCGATCGCATCTCCATAGAAGGCACTCTGATCATTGACAGTGCCAATGAAACGGCCACTCAAATCAATACCGCGTGGCAAACCATACTCCCAGAACAGCACTTACGAATGGATGATATTCACCTATTTGAAAAATCCTTGCAAGACATAGGCACAGTGAGCCACGTTCGAGTGAACATCATACCTGACGGCGGATTAAGCCGTATTCGCCTCTATGGCAAAAAATCGATTGAATAATATTGTTTAAGCGATAACGATCGGTTGTGGCAAAACATATTCCTCAAGATTTTGACTGTTTTGCCCACCATCGACAACGATAAATCGTTGCGAGTCCGCGCACACAAATAAAGGGAAATGCCAAATGCCTCGATGGTATTGCACCCCTTGATCCCCAGGCACTGTAAAAGCTTTTATACCCTGTGCCGTTGGCACGGCTTCATTGGAAACAATCACAATCCATTGATGCGGCTCTAAGGGGAAAAATGCTTGGGTAGTATAAGGGTGTCGTTCGAGCATCTTAATGGTATAGGGCAAAGCGCGCGCTTTGGCAACGAATAAGGCAATTTCAGCGTCAGTGTTTATGGCAGGGTCAATTTGTGTCTTTGCCAATTTATTAAACCGTTGTGCATAACCCTCATTGATCACCAATGGATCTGCCCCAAGGGTTGACATGACTTGACCATAAGGCTCAAAAGCAGTGGCTGTGATTGGTTTAAGCGCAGTTGTCATGCCTTCTATGAGTAGGGATGGTGCGCCAACCAATGCCGAGCGATGTCCTCACGCCGACAAACCCAAACGCGATCGTGTTGCAAAATATAATCCAAGAATTTGGTTAAAGCCGCCATTCGCGCTGGTCTGCCAATGATGCGACAATGCAAACCAATGGAAAGCATCTTGGGTTGTGTCTCCCCTTCTGCATACAAAACATCAAAAGCGTCTTTAAGATAGGTGTAAAAATGCTCTGCGGTATGAAAACCTTGTGCAGTGGTAAAACGCATGTCATTGGTATCGAGCGTGTACGGCACCACAAGATGTGGTTTGTTTACCTGAGTTGAGTAAAAAGGCAAATCATCGGAATAATCGTCAGCATCGTATAGAAAACCACCAGATTCTGCCAGCAGAGTGCGCGTATTTTCTGAGGTACGCCCAGTGTACCAGCCTACTGGCCTATGACCGCACAGCTTTGTTAATATCTCCATGGCTTGTGCCATATGCTGCGCTTCTACGTCTTTGTCTATGCCGTGATAATTGATCCAACGCAATCCGTGACTGGCAATTTCATGCCCTGCCTTCAATGCCGCCTCAATCACTGCAGGATGGCGTTGTGCTGCCATGGCAACTGCAAATACGGTCAAAGGCAATTGACGTTCAGCAAAGCAATTTAAAATGCGCCAAACACCGACACGAGAGCCATACTCATACAAACTTTCCATCGACATATGACGGGCATTTTCAAAGGGTGTTGCCCCGATTATTTCGGATAAAAATGTTTCCGAAGCATCGTCACCGTGGAGCACCGAACGCTCAGCGCCCTCCTCGAAATTCAACACAAATTGCACAGCAATTTTACTGCGATTGGGCCAGCTAACCACAGGCGCGTTTGCACCATAACCAATGAGGTCTCGCGGATAATTGTCGTTATGTTGCGCCATGATTGTTAATGACTTTGGGGCATCAAATGATAGCCATTAGAGCGTTTGCACCGCCTCGAGTACTTCTTTGACATGGTCGTCCACCTTAACCTTTTCCCATTTTTTGTCAATGACGCCTTGATCGGTCATTAAAAAAGTCGTGCGATTAATGCCCATGTATTTTTTGCCAAACATGGATTTCTCAACAATGGTTGAGAAACGTTGACACAAAGTTGTTTCAGTATCAGCAATCAGCGGGAATGTATAACCGTATTTTTGGGCAAAATTCTTATGTCGCTTTAGCGAATCTTTGGATATGCCAACCACCACCGTATTAGCCTTGGCAAATTCGGCGAGATAGCGCTGAAAATCCTTACCCTCTTGAATACATCCTGGCGTGTCGTCTTTAGGATAAAAATACAACACCAAATGCTGTCCCTGACCTGCTTGCCATAAAAAGCAATCATCGGTGGCATTGATGGCCTCCCCTTCAATTTTATTAATTTGATCGCCAACTTCCATACGGCTCCTTATGGGTTTTATTGTTTTGACTTCTTTCTTCATGTTTGCATATCTGCTGTATGCAATTGGGCACTATTTTAAAACAAATACAAGCTGTATGCGTCGCTGATATATTAGACTGCATTGGCTTTTTCACGCCCTCGTTTAGACTGGCAGGGTTTAATTGGGTTGAACCAACTGTGTTATATGCGCAATCTATGCACTTGCATAGACAAATGATGCGCTTGCCGTTTATTCTGCACGGGCGCCCTCATTTAACACAGCATTTTTCATAACTAAAAATCAAATGAATGCTTGATATTGTCAACGCTGAAAAATTAAAACAGTATAATTGGCGCTCAGGATTTCTCTCTTGCGGGAGTGGTGAAATTGGTATACACGCTGGATTTAGGTTCCAGTGCCTTCGGGCGTGAGAGTTCGAGTCTCTCCTTCCGCACCATCACAACATTATTGACCTCGTTTCAACCGTTCATGAAACGTGCTGTTGCTATTTGGACTCAGGCTTATTTGCAAAAATAAAACCCAGAAAATTCAACAACAACTGCGCCGCCAAAATACTGGTTGAGCCCGTTGGGTCATAATCTGGCGCAACTTCCACCAAATCCATGCCCACCACTTGATGATTTTTGCTGATCAATTGAAGCAATTCTAAAACCTCATAATACAAGAAACCACCATGACTTGGTGTGCCCGTACCAGGGGCGATGGAGGGGCAAAAAGCATCAATGTCGATGGTGACATAAACCGGCGTGTTTTTTGGAATGCGTTGTACCGCTTGCGCCACACCCATCTGCCGAATTTGTCTGACCGATAAAATGTCTGACCCACAGGCTCTTGCTTCATCGTAGCCCGCTTTATTCGTTGAAGAGACATTGCGGATACCAAATTGTGATAACCCACTGACGTACGATTTCTCCGAAGCGCGACGCAAAGGGTTACCGTGTCCATATCGAACGCCATGCCGTTCATCAACAAAATCCAAATGCGCATCGATTTGAACCACATGGAAAGGCGCAGATTGGTCAAAAGCATTGATGCAAGGAATGTTGATGGAATGGTCACCGCCAATGACCACTGGCAATGCCTTAGCCGCAAGGATTTGCCGAACGCCGTATTCTATGTTTGCATGCGATTTCACGGTATCCGTATGCACAATGTCCGCATCACCCAGATCAACCATACGCACTTCAGACCCAAGATAGGTTTGATCGTCTTCATGGTCATAAGCACCTGCGTGGCCAAATGAAAAGAGCGTTGACGCTTCGCGCACACCTCGCGGACCAAACCGCGCACCCGATCGATATTGCGTACCAAAGTCAAATGGCGCCCCAAGAATTGCAACATCCGCATCAATGGCCTGCCAATCTTCAACATAAGGTTTTTTAGCAAAGGTTGCAATGCCAACAAAGGGCAAATTTAACCGCCCACCTTCATATCCATGTGTCGCCATAAGCTTATTGACTCCTTTCTGTTTGAACGTTATCGTTGATTTCATTCTATCAAATTGACCTAAAAATAGTTTGCATCAATACAAGCCATAAATCAATAAATCATCCAGTGCTATAATCGCGCAAATTCACCACCTTCTAGTCCAACCGATGAACATAATTGCACCCATCATTCTTGCGCTCATTGCGGCCACTGGTAATGCCATTTTTGTCGCGGGTCTCAAACAATCCGCAATCGACGGCAATCGATTTGCGCCCATAGTATTTATCGTCTTTATTTGTAGCGTACTGAGTTTTATAGCCGCCCCAGCATTTGGTAACACCCATTACAACCTGCTGCTTAAAAACTGGGTTTGGTTGCTCATTGGCGGCGTTGGACTTTTTATTGCGTACATTGGATTTAGCTTATTACACGTAAAATACGGTGCTTCAAGTTACATACTCTATGCGGTTTTATCCATCGTCACCACAGGCATCATTCTGGGTGGATTTATTCTGAAAGAATCTTTAAATTTTTACCATTGGCTTGCCGTTTTCTTTGCCATTTTGACGGTCATTTTCTTTTCGATTGGCAATCATCTCAATAACGTATAAGCGAATATGACCCACTTAAATGCCTATAATGTCATGGTCAAAAGTTTAAAATAATCGTTTGATCTGAATGCGCCATACAAATACAAACCACAGCAACACACAACCTATGACATTAAAGAAATTCCTCATTGTTGGAGCGGGTGGCAGAGAAAGTGCCTTTGCCCAGAAACTCATGATAGACAGTGCCGTTTATGCGGTCATTGACCACAAAAACCCCACGATTTGTGATTGCGTTGAACGCAGTGGCGGGCAATGGATGCTTGGTAAAAGCAGTGACCCAGAGACTGTGGTGACATTCGCCCTGAAGCACCAAATTGATTATGCCTTCATCAGCTCTGACGAGCCATTAGCAAAAGGCGTGGTGGATGCCCTCTTAGCCAACAACATCAAAGCGGTCGGTGGCACCAAAGCTGCCACAAAAATTGAATGGGACAAAATTTATTCCATTGACATCATGCAAAAATTATGCCCCGAATACACCCCCTTTTTTCGTACCGCCAAAAATTTAGATGAGCTCAAAGCAGGCATAGAAACCTTTGAACAAACCAAACGCTTGATCGTCGTCAAACCTCAGGGATTAACCGGTGGTAAAGGGGTCAAAGTCATGCCCATTCATTTAGAAACTTATGACGAAGCCTATAAATATGGCATGCACTTACTGCAATCCAGACCACACGAGCAAATCCTTCTGGTTGAAAAAATCGAAGGGATTGAGTTTACCATCATGGGTATAACCGATGGCAAAACCGTGGTCTTGGCTCCTGCAACCTATGACTACCCATTCAGATATGAAGGCGATGTTGGCGCTGGTACGGGTGGTATGGGCTGCTTCACCAGCAAAGGCAAAAAATTGCCATTCATGGACGATGATGACCTCGAAGTCTGCCAAAAAATCATGCAAAAAGTCATTGATCAAATGGCTCAAGATCAATTGGTTTTTAATGGTGTACTGAATGGCGGATTCTTCAAAACAACCTCTGGTATTAAATTCATGGAATTTAACGGCCGATTTGGCGACCCCGAAGGACTGAATATCTTAAGCTTACTCAATGAATCCTTCTCAGAATTGGTACAAAAACTTTGGTACAAGACCTTGAAAGACATCGCATTCTTAGACCAAGCGAGCGTTGTCAAATACCTGGTGGCAAAAGAATACCCCAATCCCAGCCCAACCGAGACACATTACAAGATGGCCATTGAGTCCATCAAACAAGACGGCGTTGAAACCTTCTTCTCCAGCTCTGAAAAACTGACCGACAGCACCTATACCACGCTTAAGAAATCGCGTGTAGTGGCACTGGTAGCAATTGCTGATGACATTGAAACGGCTTCAAACAAAGTCAATCAAGCCATAGAGCAACACATCGAAGGCACACTTGAGTACAGACCCGACATTGGGCTGAACCTTGAATCATTAAGGCTTGATTAGCAAAAACCAACTCAAACCTTCTAGCGCTATGAGTGCTACAGTGTACAAATGCTAAATTCTCAAACAATCACAATAAATTGCGTGAGAGACCCCTTGTTTCTGTCCATAAATCTGCCTCTTTTATAGTAAAATACGCGCCCATTTGGTAGGAATTGGTCCAACTCAGACCCTAAATGAGAAAATCCATCGCATAGATGGGTCTGTAGCTCAGCTGGTTAGAGCGCACCCCTGATAAGGGTGAGGTCGGAGGTTCAAGTCCTCCCAGACCCACCAAAATCCAAGTGTCCATTGTTGACACATTAGTCATACATCCCATTACCCATACCCGATCATTCCTCCCCTCTTTGTGAGGGCTACTGAACGAAATGAGGCGAATAATGCCAACACACAGAATTTGTATAAAACCTAAAGCAATAATTATTGACAAAATACTTTATTAAGAATAAAGTTTTAAAGGTGAATTTTTAACTGAAAAATTGGTTATGATTAAATATGAAACGTCTTCATTGCAGTAGCTTCTTTTGGAGTAGATTATCTTTATTTTGTCAAAATCAAAGCAGAGATGCACTTAATACAAACCATCACAAACTTCGTCAATGAATGTTTAGGATAAATTTATTATGGACGATAATCAAAAATTTACGTTTTTAAAATATCGCTGGTTAATTTATAGCATATATTTGGGGTGTACGACCCTGGTTGCATATCACATATTCTTTGATATTCGAGAGGACTTATTTTTTCTATCAGGACCATTGTTTGTGTTTCACGGACTGTATTCGATCCTATTTTATAAGAATATTTTGATAACGCCTGCGAATAACTTCCTACTCAATCCTCATTATAAATATATAAAAACAAACTACCCGGAGATATGGAAAGAAATAGAACCAACACAGTTTTGTATTACTATTTTGTATCTGCCTTATTTTAACAGTCCGATAGAATTTCTTTCAAAATGGATACCATTTTTAAGAGGACGCTATGATGATGGCAAAGATCCACATTTGGTCAACACCCGTAGAAATTACACCATTTTTTTTATTATTACTCATTGGAATTTCTTTTTATTTGGACTCTCATTATTCGCAATAGGACCATGAGAAATCTCAATTTTTGCACTATTTTTTTAATGATCTCATAAACGGCACTCTTAACGTTTGCTATTGTTCCAGGTGACTATCTAAATGTCCAAGCTAGGTTTACATGAATAATGGTGATGTGTGTGCTGAGAATAGAATCAACAAGCTGCCCATCGCAGCAATCAAAATTATATTAAAAAACATAAGTAATACACCGTAGCGCACGAGGCGGCTTTCTTCGCTCTTACTGATTTTTGCAAGACCTGCAATGAGCGCTAGAATTGAAAGTGCACCCATTGCACCATGACCAGCGCCGCTGTTTTGGATCGCAGAGAGCCAAAGTGTTGTACTGCTATCAAAAGGTAAGTGTGCTAATGTTGGCATAAAAATGGCATTGCCACCGACATTGGAACCGGTAATGTAGCCACTTAAGCCTGCCAAAATCGCTGCAACTGGCGCAAGGGTTGCCGTTGAAAGCAAGCCAAGGGCATTTTGGAAAGTATCGAGAAACCCTCCTTTAAGCATGGCTTGGGAAAGCAACAGAAAAAAGAAAATGGTCAGGAGAGGTTTGGTGCAACGGGACAACCATGCTTGTAAGAAGCCTTGTGTTAACTTACTGTTATGACTTAAAAATATGACAAGAAGCACAACAATGGTCAGTGCAAGCCCTGGAGAGGACAAAGGTTGCCATGACACATCAACGCCTGTTATCGTTATAGATTGCCCAGAAGGGAGCAAAGTCAATATCATTTTGATGAGGATGATTATGCCAAGCAAAGCGATATATGGCCAAGCCAGTTTGGGCCATGCTGTAAAGTGTCCAGCAGTCAGTGAAACAAATAAACCTGGTACTAAAACGACCAAGGCTGCGCTTATTCCAGCAACTTCTGGACCCAGTAGCCTATTAGCACAATAAAGGGTGACAACAAAAATACTCCAATAGAAAAGAAGTTGTCCCCAAGCAGAGACCCTTCGCTCACCGATCATCCATAAAGCGAGCCCACTCGCTAACAGGAAAACTGGCGCACTAACAATAGACGATGCTTGACCCAGGACATTGGCAGGCAGGCCCGCCAGCGCTGCCCCAACAACTGTCGCAAGACCTAATGTTCCCCAAGGCATGATGACCATGCCTGACAAAGCCACACGTAATGCTGTTTCTCGTGCAAACAGAGCGAGTAATAGTGGGACCGTTGCTATTAAGGAAACGCCAAAACCCGTCATAGATTCCAATAACGGCGCCAAACCTAAGGTGATGAAAATGACCTGCTGTGCCTGACTCCAACCAAGGCGTTTCACCCATTCGGCAACTGCTATGTTTACATCGTTTCTTTCTATGAGTATAACAAATGCGAGTCCAGGTGCAATAACAACCGCAGTGCTTGTAAAAAGTACACCTGTATCTTTTATGACATCCCATAGCGTATTGATTTCTAGCTCAACACCCAATTGGAGCATCCACATAAGAACGACTAATACAACAGCTACAAAAGCAGCTTCAAGAGGTGGGCGACGCAAAACCATCAACATGATAAAAATCAGTAAAATGGGTGAAATATGTAAAAGTGCAAGCATGAGAGATTGTTACCAAGCTATAAAAAATCGTCATTCATTACGGCGATCACGCCAAACTTTGGCTGCAGCTTCAACTGATGAGAACAAACGGCCAGCTTGAGCAAAATAAGATCCGCTTTGATCTATTCTATGAACCAAGAAATATACGTATTAGCGTAGAAGTTCCCTATCAGGATTATGGCCTATGTAGCCATTACTTCCAAAGCCACAGGTGATTTTATCCGCACCCTTGGGCTATATTTACAGCTACCGTAGCAGGTCGCATCTCAAGTTTAAAAAGTGGTAAAACATCTTTTTCAAAGTCAAGTTGCCCGTTGTTAGTTTGTTTGCGTAGTAAGTTAATTCGCGTTGAGTCAATGCGACAGACTTTTGCCTATGCCGTTCATTAGAAAGGAATGTGGATTTGAGCGGATATATTTGATGGTGCCGACGGCCGGAGTCGAACCGGCACGGGTTTCCCCACTGCCCCCTCAAGACAGCGTGTCTACCAATTCCACCACGTCGGCAATCCGATTTAGAATAGCGTTTTGGACTATTCTGGTTTTGGTATTTCTGTTTGGGGCGAGGTTTCTTCGGTCAAGGTATTGGTCAATACGCTGTCAATGGAGCGAGACTCCTTGCCCGTTATTGCCGTTAATGCCAAGGAATTGGCAATAAATAGCACTGCCAGAAAAGCAGTCACACGTGACATGGCGTTAGCCCCACCACTGCTGCCAAAAAGGCTTTGAGAGCCCCCACTGAGTGCAGGACCTGCATCCGCGCCCTTACCATGTTGCAACATAACAAACACTATGATGCCAAGTGCAACAACAATTTGAACAACCAGTAATATATTAAAAAGCATCGATTAATTCACTAAATATTCTATCTTTACGTAAATGGGCTGAAGTCTGAAACTATAACGTTTAGCAGTCATTCATGCCCGCAATTTTGCAGTCGGTATTATCACTGATATACACTGAAAATGCAGGCTCATTTTAACAGCCGATTTTTTTATAGCAAATTTGGTTCGTTGCGTTTTATTGTACTTAGGTGCAATTGCTCAAAATTAGAACAAATTTGGGAAGTGTCAGTGCTTTTTACCGAGCACTTTTATCAAACTTGACTCTATCCCATTGAAAAGCAGGACCTGGGTCAGTTTTGCGCCCTGCTGCAATGTCGCTGTGACCCACAATGGTGGTCAATGGCAATTGTTGACTCAGTGCGTCGAGCAGTCTGTTCAAACTCAAATACTGCCAGTCTGTGTAGGACGTGGTATCTTCGCCTTCCAATTCTATGCCGATGGAATAATTGTTACAATTTTCACGACCATTGTATTCAGATTCACCTGCATGCCATGCTCGACCAGATAGCGGCACAAATTGAATAAGTTCCCCGCCTCGGCGGATTAAAAAGTGCGTAGAAACCATAATATTATCAAGGTTTTTAAGCAGTGGATCGTTTGAAGTTACTGCCTTGCCGCTCAGCAGATTAATAATGGCAGAACCACCAAATTTGCCTTGAGGTAAGCTGATGCCATGAACGACGACCATGGTTATGGCTGTGGCAGCTGGTCGATTGTTAAAATGGCTTGAGACTTGTATGTCGGCCCAGTCTAACCATTGTTGTGCCATTAAAGTGCGCCTTCAAACACAATCTTCCAACCGTCGGCTTGTTTGTGCCAATATTGTCTGAACAATTGCCTTCCTTGAATGGTTTGACGGTAGAAATTAATGACGGCAAGAAGCTCATCACTATAAGAAACAATGGCATTCAGATCAATGCCCTCTTTAAAATAGCCTGCTTCAATGCGTTTTTTTTGCCATTGTAGCCATTGTTGATAATCCAATTTTTCATTAGAAAACTCTTGTGAATAATAAGCAAACATGGCATCTGAATCCCCAGTTGTTAAAGTCTGCTTCCAAGCATCCCATGCATGACTGATTTCGCCATTTGTGGTCACTTTAAATTGATGAGAATCTGTTTTATCAGGGGTCCATTGGACCTTGTGGCTAACGATGATGGGGACTCTGTTATCGGTCATCTGAATCAGCCGCCGAAGCTCATTTATTTGGCTGTTTGGTAAGACCAAGCAACCATCACTGTCCAACGGCGGTCGAGCAAAGACGCTCGAGTCGGTACCATGCAGCCAAATACCATGTCCCGTGCGATTCATTTTAGTGTCCCAAAAATTCGGATAGTTCAGTGGAAATGCGCCACTGCCGTAACGGTCTGGCAGTTCTTCCGATTCAATAAATCCTGACAAGAAATAGATCCCTTCAGGGGTTTTTTCATCGCCTTCCACTTGTTTTCCAAAGCCTTTTTTGCCAATAGAGAGGTAGTACTGCTTAACGATGTTTAAACCCTGAGGGGTGTTCTTGTAAAGAATCATTTTGTGCTTCAGGGTGTCAGCGACCAGCACATAGGGAATTTCTGGAGAGAGGTACAAAACTTCTTGCGGATACACCGCTTTAGTGTCATCCCAAAGCTTTTGACGCACAATCAATTCAGCAATGAGACCATCAAATCGACCGATGGGTGGCAGTTGTTCATTGGCGAGCTTTGCGTTGACATAGGCGTTTAGCCATTGAGCCAATTCAAAGTTAGATTGTTGATGCAACACTGGCGCCAAATTTTCGCGTGCGCCAACCAAATCATTTGCTAATAGCGCATTGACAGAACGTTTTAAATTTTCTTCAACTTGTGCCTGAACACTGACGCTCATCAAGGAGATGATGAGTAGCAAACAAAGCGAATGGATGCGGCTTCGATAAGACCCCGATGACATCTTAAACATTAACCCAATACTAATTCGCTGTAAATCAACCATTCACCAGACTGCCATTTGAACAGCAAGCGCTTTTTCACTGTATCATTGATTGTATGAGACTGATATTTTTGTTCAAAATCCACAGTGGCATGTTCCAGATCATCCTCAATTTTTATGGCAATGTCAGCTAATTTCAAAGTTAAAACTCTGCCAGGAAATACTTTTTTCTTGCGGTCATTTTGCCAGGTTTTAAAGTTGAGATGTTGTTTGGGTGATACACCTGTTAAATAACTGGAAAAGTAGTCTTCAATAACCCCTGCTTGCCAACGGTCTCGCCAAGCCAATAAAGCTTCGTAAACTTGAATATTTAATTGTTTTCTGATGGCATCGATGTTATCAGAACGAGGGGTTTTGGCGACTTGATTGGGCGTTGAAGGTGTTTGCGATGCCTTAGATGCGGCCATAACGCCGTTATCAGTGGTTTGAGTTGAAGGCGCAAGCGCAAAAGTTTGTCCATCGTCTTTGTTGGCTATGAAGTCAGGAGGGGTCGGGGCGACTAAGTTCATAATCGTGGCGAGAGATTTTGCCGATTCAAAACTGTAGGCCTTGGTTAAGTTTTCAAAAGGTATGGCACATTCAGTCTGACTATGCAGATATTGCCGCCACAAATTTATGCCTGATTGAGTCTCACCTGCAAGAAAAGTTGCCATGGCCAAATTATTTAAGGCCATGGTTTTTAGAGCGGTTGATTCTATGGTTAAAAACTTTTGCTTGGCTTGCTCAAAGGCTTTATTTTCTAAGGCTTCTAAGCCGAGTGCAAAATTTTCACGATCATCCGCCACCGCAGTGCCTGACAGCATGATGATCACCAAAATCAATTTCTTTAACATCTTTATTCCTTATGTCGTTGTTCTATAAGCCAATGCATTAAATCCGCCCATATTTGATCGTACTCCGCCTTGCTTGGCATTCTAGTCGCACTTGGTAACTCTAAAGTGATCACGGGCACTCGCAATTGCTTCCAACCATAATTGCCTAATGAACCTGGATAGGTCCCCAATAATTTTAAATGCAGTCCACCAAATTTTTTAGGCACTTCTAAGGCACCACCGTCAAAATCTAAAATGCCAAACGGCGCGTGCAGGCTGATAATAATATCGGGTTCAAACGCTTCTATAATTTTAACTATAGTCTTTGTCTCTGGCTCACTGACTTGAAAAGGCCCCGGATAACGCCGTGGGTCTTCATCTGTTTTTTTGCGCCAATAAGCGAGGGCAACATCCGCACTGGTGGTCGGAAAATTGCGATTCAAATCAACCCCATTGGCATTATATCGGGTCGGTTTTTTCTTGAGTAATCCATCGAGGTTTAATGCGGGTAAAAAGAGCCAATGAAATCTATACGATTGAGCCTCATTGAGTTTGGTCATCCATTTAATAGACACAGAAAAAGCGCTCAGTTCATCACCATGGATGCCACCAAGATACAATATTTTGGGCTTCCTTGAATTGTCGCCCTCGTCCATAAAAGTTTTTCTCAACAAAGGCAACCCCTTAACAGTTTTACCAGCTGGGGCGTCAAATTTTAAATCCATACATTCCGTATAAGAAATGCTGAATAAGCGTTGCGCTAATTTTTGACAGGCAATGGCATTGTCATCTGACCAAGCGGACCAAGATATGATCAAGGAAGCCACGAATATAAATGCTCTAATGACAGCCATGTGTGTGAATGGATTAGATTAAATAAAGTGCAACACGGTTGCTTGTGGAAATGTCATGAATGGATAGAGAGTATTTTAAATCTCACCCTGCGCATAGCGATCCGCCATTTGCGCCAACGAAAATGCTTTGATTTTATCCGCATAACCGGCTGAACCAAATGCTTCAAACCTTTGCTCACAAATCGATTGCATGCCCTTGGTCGCTTCTGCAAGATATTTTCTTGGGTCAAAGTTTGATGGGTTTTCACTCAGATGTTTGCGAATGGCGCCTGTTGATGCCATTCGTAAATCGGTGTCTATGTTGACTTTACGCACGCCGTGTTTGATGCCTTCAACAATTTCAGCGACTGGTGCGCCAAAGGTTTGTCCCATATCACCGCCATAATTGTTTATGATTTTCAACCATTCTTGCGGGACAGAAGACGAACCATGCATGACTAAATGGGTATTTGGAATGCGCGCATGGATCTCTTTGATCCGATCAATGCGAAGAATGGCGCCATCGGGTTCGCGCGAAAATTTGTAGGCACCATGCGACGTGCCAATGGCTATGGCCAAACAATCAACATTGGTTTGTTTGACAAATTCGGCTGCTTCATCGGGGTCTGTGAGTAGATCTTTTTTATCTAATTTCCCTTCGGCACCATGCCCATCTTCTTCACCCATTTCTAAGGTTTCTAATGAGCCAAGACAGCCTAATTCCCCTTCAACTGTCACGCCAACTGCGTGCGCCAACCGAACGACTTCAGCGGTCACTGAAGCATTGTATTCAAAATCCATGGGCGTTTTTTGATTGGCACACAGTGAGCCATCCATCATGACTGAAGAAAAGCCCGATTGGATGGCTTGAAAACAAGAAGCTGGGGTATTACCATGATCCAAATGCATGACAACGGGGATGTGTGGATAGGATTCACAAGCGGCTTCAACCAAGTGTCGTAAAAAGATCGGACCGGCGTATTTTCGCGCGCCAGCTGACCCTTGCAAAATAACGGGGGATTTGACCTTGTCAGCCGCTCGCATGATGGCTTGAACCTGCTCTAAATTGTTCACATTAAAGGCGGGCATGCCAAAATCATGGCTGGCTGCCTCATCCATCAATTGTCTCATCGAAATTAACATTATTTACTCCTTAACACTGTATGATATTGTTCTATATGATACTGTTCTATGATTTAAGCGACCAAAATCTCTAAAGCATTGGTTGAGCCTTTAACGCCTGGCTCTCTGCCGTTTGTCACAATGAGACGGTCACCAGCTTGGATAATGCCCTTGTCAACTAGGGCCTGGATCACGACTTGTCGATCTTCTCGGTCTTTCTTCATCGACCGATCAAACAAGATGGGATAAACCCCTCGGTATAAGCTCATTTTCCAATAGGTGTGTTCATTGGGCGATGAGGCAAATATAGGCTTGCCTGAGCTCATCCTTGACATATAAATCGGCGTTTCTCCCGATTCTGTCAAAGCCAAAATGCCCTCAATGTCCACCATGTGATTGACCAAATACATGCTCGCCATGGCAATGCTTTCATTAACGGCCAGGAATGAATCGGTCAGTCGATGTGCTGATACCATGGTTTTCCTTTGCTCTTCTGCTTGAATGCACGTGCGGTGCATGGCAGCAATGACCTCTAAGGGATAAGCACCAACCGCTGTTTCGGCAGACAACATCACCGCATCGGTGCCATCGAGTACGGCATTCGCCACATCAAAAATTTCCGCACGAGTGGGTAAAGGTTGATGAATCATAGACTCCATCATTTGTGTGGCTGTGATCACCCCTTTGTTTAACTGACGTGTTCGACTGATAATGCGTTTTTGAATAGCCGGCAATTGCGCATCGCCTATCTCAACACCCAAATCACCGCGCGCAACCATGATCATATCTGAAGCCTTTATGATGTTATCTAAAACATCAGGAATAATGGCTTCTGCCCGTTCAATTTTTGCAATGATGGCAATGGCTTTACCACCTTCTGCCCGTATGATAGACCGCGTGTCATCTAAATCAGCCTGACATCTAACAAATGAGACGGCAATAAAATCGATGTCCAACTCAACGGCCTGTTTAATGTCTTGTTTATCTTTGTCCGTTAGAGCATTTGCAGACAGCCCTCCGCCTTTTAAATTGATGCCCTTATTATTGGATAAAATGCCACCCACATGCACTCGACATTCAATGCGCGTTTTGGTTATCTTTAAGACTTTGAGTTCAATACGACCGTCGTCCAATAGCAATATATTGTCAGGTTTAACATCGTCAATGAGCGATTGGTAATCAATGCCGACGGCCTGTTCATCGCCTTGATCAAGCCCTAAGGCGGTATCCAAGCTAAACAACGCATCTTTTGCCAGAACAACCGAGTCATTTTTGAATCGGCCTATACGAATTTTCGGGCCTTGCAAATCAAAAACAATAGCGACTGGTATGCCGGTTTTTACTGAACTGGCGCGGATATGCTTAACGCGTTTGGTGCGTTCAGCTGCTGTACCGTGCGAACAATTTATACGAAAACCATTGACCCCAGCTTGGATCAATTTCGCAACCATGCCTTTGGCATCGGTTGCAGGGCCGGTCGTCGCTAAGACTTTAGTCCTTCTGAATGGTTTATTACCCATTAACATAAAATAACATGCCCTTATTGGATTGACCGTTTCTGTAATATTTCTACAGCTGGCAATACTTTATTTTCTAAGAATTCAAGAAATGCGCCACCACCGGTCGAAATGTATGAAATATCTGAGCCGACCTTAAACTGTTCGATGGCCGCCAACGTGTCACCGCCACCAGCAATTGAAAATGCCGAGGATTCTGCTATGGCTTCGGCAATGATTTTTGTTCCCTGAGAAAAGGCTGGGATTTCAAAAACCCCCATGGGTCCATTCCAAATAATGGTGCCAGCTTGTTTGATGTATTGAGCAATCACAGCCGCAGATTTTGGCCCTATATCAAGGATTAAATCATCTGCTTCAATCTCTGAAACGTGTTTGACCACCCCAACTTCTGATACGTCCATAGACTTACCAACAACCACATCAACAGGCACTGGAATTGAAGCATTTCTTTGATTCATTGACGCCATCAACTTTTTTGCCGTGGTCGCCAAATCTGTTTCACACAACGACTGACCGACTTCAAAGCCGTTGGCTTTGATAAATGTATTGGCAATGCCACCACCGGCAACCAATTGGTCCACTCTTTGAGACAAGGAGTCTAACAAAGTCAATTTGGTTGAAACTTTGGCCCCACCCACTATGGCGACAATTGGGCTTTTGGGGTTTAGGAAGGCTCGCCCCAAAGCGGTTAATTCTGCTTGAAGCAATAATCCTGCACAGGCAATGGGGGCGTACTCTGCAACACCGTATGTGGAAGCTTCTTTGCGATGCGCTGTACCAAAGGCGTCCATGATAAAAACATCACACAAGGCGGCCATCTTTTGGGAAAGCGTGGCATCGCATTGTTTTTCACCCACACAAAAGCGACTGTTTTCTAATAAATAAATGGTCTCTGCGCTTGCACTGCAACCCTGATCTAACCAGTCTTTGACCAATTCGACCCGTCGGCCCAGATGTTCTTGTAAACAAGCCGCAACTGGCGCCAAACTGAGATTTTCATCGTACGTGCCTTCTTTGGGTCGTCCCAGATGAGACATTAAAATCACTTTACCGCCTTTTTCTAAGGCCAACTTAATGGTCGGTAAACTGGCTATAATCCGCGTTTGAGAAACGATTTTGCCGTCCTTAATCGGCACATTCAAATCTTGTCGAATGAGAACGCGCTGAGCTGATAGCTCAATGTCTTGCATATTGTTTATTTTTATGGACATTTACACTTTCCTTCGACTTTGATCATTTATTGTTTTGTTACTTTTTTATGGTCTGGTCACATTTTTAACTTTGCAGAGTCGCCCTTCAACAAATAAAATCATTGATCGCTCATAAAGGTGACCTTGAGTTCAATGGACTTGCCTAATCGCAGGTCATCATTTGCTGGATGCGCATTCTTTCATTTTGGTGTATTTTACTCTAAATTGAACGCCAATAATTTGAGATGCTGTGACATTTTTCTGAACAAATCGTCGCTTCAAATTTCAGTGATGCAATTTATAATGCTTTCATAGCGCATGACTTAAATTCTCGCTAATCAACAATGCAAAATGTATGAATCCGAACAAACGCCATAGACGGCCACCACAAAAAAATCCCGAAAAATACGTCTATGTGATTACAGATGAAGCCCTAACCGATTTCAATCGACTACAGACAACGCTACTACCTTCACTCAAAAAAGGCGTCCCCATGGTTCAATATAGAGATAAAAGCCAGGATCTTTTAAAACGCCGATACCAAGCTCGAACCCTTAAAAAATTATGCCGACGCACAAATACCTTGTTGATCATCAACGACGATTGGTCGCTCTGTCGTTGGGTCAAGGCGGATGGTGTGCACATTGGACAAAACGACGCCTCAATGAACCTTGTTCGACGTCATTTGGGACCAAATGCCATCATTGGTCAGTCTTGTTATAACAGCACCCAATTGGCGGCAAAAGCCATAAAAAACCGCAGTGACTATATTGCTTTTGGCAGCATTTATGCCTCTCCCACCAAACCGAATGCAATCCGTGCGCCGCTAAAGTGTTTACGCTTTCCTAATAAATTGAAACAGCGGAAAATACCTTGTGTTGCCATTGGCGGGATTAGCCGTTCAACTATGACAGAAGTCATCAACAGTGGCGCAGATTATGCGGCTTTCAATTCAGGATTTTGGCAATCCGACGCCTTTCAGTCTGGATCATGCGAAAAATAATCCACATCGACATGGATGCATTTTTTGCCTCCATTGAGCAGCGCGATTTTCCAGAATACCGAAATAAACCTTTGGTGGTTGGTGGACAACCAAACAGCCGAGGGGTCGTCGCGACTTGCAGTTATGAAGCACGACAATTTGGCATTCATTCAGCAATGCCCAGTGCCCACGCCTATCGTTTATGCCCTTCCGCCATCTTTGTACCGCCTCGTTTTGAAGCCTATCGCCAAGCCTCAGACCACATTCGAGCCATCTTCAAACGCTACACCTCGGTGATTGAACCTTTGTCTTTGGATGAAGCATTTTTAGACGTGACCAATGCCCGCTTGCATCACGGCTCTGCTACCCTCATCGCAGCGGCCATTCGAGCAGCCATCAAGCAGGAATTGAAGGTCACAGCTTCAGCGGGTATTTCTTACAATAAGTTTTTGGCGAAATTGGCCAGCGATGAAAACAAACCCGATGGTCAATTCACCATTTTGGCCGATCAAGCAAGCGATTGGTTGCGCGCGCTACCGATCCGAAAATTTTTTGGTATTGGTAAAGCCACAGAAGCGAAAATGCATCGCTTGGGCATTTATACGGGCAAAGACTTGGAAACGCATTCAAAAATAAAATTAATACAAGCCTTTGGTCATGCAGGCGCTTATTATTATGACATTGTGAGAGGCATAGACGATCGACCCGTCAGCCCAAGCCGTAAACGCCAATCCATCGGATGTGAAAACACTTATGCTCAAGACATATCATCCACAGAAGAAATGTTAGAAGCCTTGACCAAGATGACCGAAAAAATTGCCACAAGCTTAGTCGAAAAATCTTTGTATGCTCAAACGCTCACTTTAAAAGCCACCTACCCAAGCTTTCAAACGGTGACCCGATCGCATACTTTTCCTGTCCCATTCAATGACAGCGCAACCATGGTGGAATGGCTGCCGACCCTGCTCAAAAAAACCGATGCTGAAAAAAATCACGTGCGTTTGCTCGGTATTTCAGTGTCCAAACTCAGCCAAATGACTAAAGTGTTATTGTGACGTTCTGGCAGTAATTCACACAGTAAAAGTCCGTTATAATACGGGCAATGAACGCATCAAAAACCCGCAAAGCGCCTTGGATTAAACCCCTTTATTTCATCGCTTCAAAATTGAGTTTAAAACAAGCACATTGGGCGGGTTCGCTTGTTGGACGATTGCTGTATTTCATTAAAAATATCGATTACCGCGTGGCAGTAAAAAACATCAGCGCCTGCTTCCCAGATTTATCCCCTGCCAAGCAACAAAAATTGGTTAAGGAAACGCTTATCAATGTGGGTAAAACTGCTTTTGAAATTCCTTTGGTTTGGGAGAATAAGCGTCAGTGGCAGGAAAAGGTCTTGGTCAATATTTCTGGTGAAGAACAATTTTTCTTGGCTCAGCAAAGCGACAAAGGCACCATATTCATTACCCCGCATTTGGGTTGTTGGGAGATCGTCGGTAATTATATTGGTTGGTATTTTAAAGGGGTCATCTTCCTGTATAAACCCGCGCTATATGAAACCTTAAATCAGCTGATTTTAGCTAAGCGCACAAACTTTGGCCAACGATTGGTGACGACTGATAATAAGGGGGTCAGGCAGATGCTCACCACCCTAAAGCAAGGCGGTAGCTTAGGCATTCTGCCAGACCAAGATCCAGGTGATAAAGGGGGCAGACTATCGCGCTTTTTCAATGTGCCCACCTACACAATGACCCTGGTCGCCAGATTGGTTAAAAGCACCCAATGCAATCTCATTCTCACGGCAGCTATTCGATTGCCTGAAAGCAAAGGATTTGATCTGATCATTCAGAAAATAGAATGTGAAGGTTTAGATGAACAGGGCGTCGTTGATTTGATCAATCAGAAAATTGAACAATTAGTGCGTGAACACCCAAGCCAATACCAGTGGACCTATAAACGCTTTAAGAACACCATGAAATATTGATTTTGTCAGTACTTCATGAGTAATTGCACGCCAATTTGTAAAGTGGATAAGGGCGAGAACACCCTGTCAAAATCAGACGTTTTCTAATACATCCTGCATGTTGAAACAGCCATATTCTTTATTGGCCAACCAAACGGCCGCTTGCGTCGCGCCTTTGGCATAAGTCATGCGTGAAGTGGACTTGTGGGTGATTTCTATGCGTTCTCCCTGTGTGATAAACATGGCTGTATGTTCGCCCACCACATCACCACCGCGCAGCGTTTGATAACCAATTTCACCCTTGGTGCGCGCTCCGCATTGCCCTTGACGACAAAACACCTTTGATTTTTGTGGATCAAGCCCGCTGTTTTTAGCAATGATTTCACCCATCTTTAATGCCGTACCAGAAGGCGCATCAACTTTATAGCGATGGTGCATTTCTAATATTTCTACATCGTAGTCTTTACCCGCTAAAGTTTTAGCCGCTTGCGCTAATAAGGCGAAAGTCGTATTAACACCTATGCTCATATTGGGCGAAAAAACCAAAGCCGTTGAATCACCCGCTTGGGTGATAGTCTCAATCTGCTTGGCTGAAAAACCGGTGGTGCCAATCACCATTTTTTTGTGATGTGCCGCACAAAAATCCAAGTTGGTCAAGGTATTCTCGACTGTAGAAAAATCAATCAACACATCAAAATCTGCATCAGCCAGACGGTCGGTAATAACGACCTCTGAAGGCCAGCCCGTGACGCTGGATAGGGTTTTGCCCACCATCTCATTTGATGCACGTTCCGTACCAGCGCTTAATTGACAATCTTGACGAGCAAGCGTCGCCTCAACTAAGGTTCTACCCATGCGTCCTAAAACGCCGCTAATTGCTATTTTTGTAGTCATACTCTGTTATGTGTTTAGCCCAAAGAAATCTTTCAACGAATTGACCCAAGACGTTTGTTTTGGACTATGATTGGATTTGTCTGAGCCCATTGACTGTCCCAATTGTTCTATAAAAGATTTTTGCTCTGCATTTAAATTTACTGGGGTTTCAACAAAAATTCGGCAATAAAGATCACCCTTCAAGCCTCTTTGAATCGAAGTAATACCCTTGCCTTTCAACCGAAATGTTTTGCCCGTTTGCGTGCCCGCTGGAATTTTCAATTTTAGACGCCCTTCTAATGTGGGCACCTCCAATTCACCACCGAGTGTGGCCGAAACAATGTCAATAGGGGCTTCACAATACAGATCTGAACCATTGCGTTTAAAAACCGAATGTTCCTCAATATTGACTCGCACGTATAAATCGCCTGCAGGGTTGCCAACACCGCCCGACTCACCCTTGCCTTCTAAGCGAATGCGTCCGCCATCATCGATGCCTGAAGGGATGTGCACCGCCAAGGTTTTATGTTTGGTCTCTTGCCCAGTTCCACCGCATTTATGACATGGATCGCTGATGATCTTGCCCTGACCCCGACAATGTGGGCACGTTTGTTGAATGTTAATAAATCCTTGCTGAATTCTGACCTGACCATTACCGTGACAGGTTGAACATTCTTTTGGGCTGCTGCCTTTTTTCGCGCCGCTGCCTTTACAAGTTGTGCACGTTTCTGCAACGGGAATTCTGATCTTAACTTCTTTGCCGTGGAAAACCTCTTCTAAGGTCAGGTTCAGGTTGTACTGTAAATCAGAGCCACGTCTGGATTGCCGATCTCCACCGCCACCTTGACCAAAAAAGTCAGAAAAAATGTCAGAGAATGCGTCTCCAAAATCTCCCGATCCTTGGTATCCGCCGCCCATAGAAGGATCAATGCCTGCATGACCAAATCGATCGTAGGCAGATTTCTTACTGGGGTCCGAAAGAACATCATAGGCCTTCTGAACTTCTTTGAACTGTGCTTCAGTATCTTTTTCAGGATTCCGATCTGGATGTAACTTCATTGCCAGACGTCTATAGGCTTTTTTTATTTCAGCCTCGGTTGCGTCTTTTTTAACGCCCAGTGCTCCGTATAAATCTTTTTCCATAATCCTTCAATTATAATAACGGGCGAAGACCTAAAAAAGCCTTCACCCGCAGACCAATAAAACTGCCTATATTGTTAGACAGGTTTACTCCTTTTTATCCTTCTTATCAGCTGTTTCATCGACTTCTTCATACTCCGCTTCGACCACATCGTCTGCGACTTTTTCATCAGATGTAGGCGCTGCTGAATCTTCACCAGCTGGTTGTGCTTTTTGAGCTACTTCAGCGGTTTTGGTAAATAATGATTGAGTCGCTTCTTCGATTGCAGACTTGTCTTCCCCATTTAGGGTTTCTTGTAGTGCGCTGATCGCATCTTCAAGCAATTTCTTATCCGCATCATCTAACTGCTCGCCCATTTCAGACAAGGTTTGATTCGCGGTATAGATTGCCGACTCTGCTGCGTTTTTAACACTGACCATTTCTTGAAACGCCTTGTCTTCATCCGCATGAAGCTGCGCATCTTTTATCATTTTTTCAATCTCAGCATCGTCTAGACCAGAAGACGCTTTGATCGTAATAGATTGCTCTTTGCCCGTGTCTTTGTCTTTTGCTGAAACATGCAAAATACCATCCGCATCAATGTCAAACGAGACTTCAATTTGAGGCGTCCCTCTTGAGGCAGGACGAATGCCTTCCAAATTAAATTGACCCAATGATTTGTTGGCAGAAGCCATCTCACGCTCGCCTTGCAAAACTTGAACCGTAACGGCTGTTTGATTGTCAGCCGCCGTTGAGAACACTTGCTTGGCATTTGTTGGAATCGTGGTGTTTTTTTCAATGAGTTTTGTCATAACGCCACCCATGGTTTCTATACCAAGAGACAAAGGCGTTACATCCAACAATAAAACATCATTGACATCACCACCCAATACGGCGCCTTGAATGGCAGCGCCCACTGCAACCGCTTCGTCTGGATTGACATCTCTTCTCGGTGCTTTACCAAAGAATTTTTCCACCGCTTGTTGAACCATTGGCGTTCGGGTAGAACCACCGATTAAAATCACTTCATCGATTTCATTGGAACGCAAGCCCGCATCTTTCAATGCTTGTTTACAAGGGGCTAATGAACGTTTGACCAAATCACCAACCAAGGCTTCATAATTGGCACGAGACAACTTGAGAGACAAATGCTTAGGACCGTCCGCATCTGCGCTGATGTAAGGCAAACTGATTTCGGTCTGCTCCCGAGTCGAAAGCTCAATTTTTGCCGTTTCAGCCGCTTCTTTTAAACGTTGCATGGCCACACGGTCTTTGGTTAAGTCAACCCCTTGTTGCTTCTTAAACTCTGTCGCAAGGTGCTTGATGATGCACGAGTCAAAATCTTCGCCACCTAAGAAGGTATCACCGTTTGTCGCCAATACTTCAAACTGTTTTTCACCGTCAATTTCAGCCACTTCAATGATTGAAATATCAAAGGTCCCGCCGCCTAAATCATAAACGGCAATTTTCGCATCGCCTTGGAATTTTTCCATACCGTAAGCAAGTGCTGCTGCGGTTGGTTCATTAATAATCCGCTTGACTTCTAATCCAGCAATCCGTCCAGCGTCTTTTGTCGCTTGGCGTTGAGAATCATTAAAGTATGCAGGAACGGTAATGACGGCTTCTGTCACTTTTGTGCCCAAATAATCTTCAGCGGTTTGTTTCATTTTTTGCAAAATTTTGGCTGAAATTTCAGGTGGTGCCATTTTTTTGTCATCCACTTTGATCCAAGCATCGCCGTTGTCTGCTTTGACTATTTCATAAGGCACCATTTCAATGTCTTTTTGAACGGTGTCATCCTCAAAACGACGACCAATCAATCGTTTGATTGCGTATAACGTATTTTTTGGATTGGTCACAGCTTGACGCTTGGCTGAATCTCCAACAACAATTTCGTCGTCTTTATAAGCGACGATGGAAGGCGTTGTTCTATTGCCTTCTGCGTTTTCTATGACTTTTGTTGTGTCGCCTTCTCTAATCGCCACACAAGAATTGGTTGTCCCCAAATCAATCCCGATTACTTTTCCCATTAATAATTACTCCTTAATTTCAAATTTGTAGAAATTTATTATTTCTACTTCAAACTTATAACTGCTATATGTGTCTTAAATGAATAAAATCAAGCCCCTGAACTGACAACAACTAATGCTGGTCTGATTAGACGACCATTTAAAACAAAACCTTTTTGATAAACTTCAACAATCTTGTTGGCCGCCATCTCAGTGTTGGCAACCGTGGTCATCGCTTGATGCAAGTTGGCATCAAAATCTGATGCCACTTCGGGTACGACCAGTTCAACACCTGCTTCAGTCATGACCTTAAGAAATTGTTTTTCAATCAAATTAAAACCATCAATAATTGCCGTATCATCAGTGTTATTGGGTTGAATGCTTTTGCGACCATTTTCTAAACCATCTAAAAGTGGAATCAACGATCGTAGCAATTGTTCATTACCATATTTATGCGCATTAGCAATATCGCGCTCAGAGCGTTTGCGCAAATTATCCATTTCTGCATGCAGCCTTATGGCTTTTTCATTGGCAAGATTTAACTGCTCTTGCAAGGCCTCAAGTTGCGTTTCAAAATCCTCTGCAGCATCATTGTCTGAATCTGTATCAGCGACTTCTGATGCTATTGTCTCAGCTGAATCAGTGGTCGCATCCTCACTCAGAGAATCTGACTCATTGGTTGCCACTGCTTCAGAATTTGAGGCTTGTTGATCCTCGTTTTGGTGTTTTTTCGTCATGTGCTCGTTTAGGTTTGGTTTAATTTGTGACTATAAAAACTCTCTATGGGGATGATGAGAAAATTATCAAGCATGACACCTAAGATTTCATTCTATGACGGCTTAGGGCATTGACCTCAAAGGGCATTTTTTAGCCGCTCAGGGTACAATGTCTGCTAACTATCATTCGATCATGATACGCTGGCTTTCAAACCTATTTTAATGAATCCTTAATCAACTCTATACCCCCAATCGACTCTCTATGTCTTTAAGCGTCATCATTCCAACTTACAAAGAAGTTGCAAATATTAAAAAATGTACGCAGAGTATTGCTGAAGCTTTAGCGCCTTTGGCCATAGACTATGAAATCGTGTACATGGATGACAATTCTAATGACGGCAGCTTGGAGTTGGTTGAATCGCTGCAAAATACCTATCCCGTAAAAATGATCGTTCGTCAATCGGATCGTGGTTTATCTAAGGCGGTGATTGAAGGCTTTAGGCACGCTCAATTTGAATATGTTATTGTGATGGATGCGGATTTATCCCACCCTGCCAGTGCGCTCCCTGCTTTATTGGAAAAATTACAACAACAACCGAAAACATTTGTCATTGGTTCGCGCTACGTCAAAGGCGGGCAATTGGATGAAAGTTGGGGTTTACTCAGACGCATTATTTCCAAAGTTGCCACTTACTTAGCGCGTCCTTTGGTTAAAGTTTCCGATCCCATGTCCGGGTTTTTTGGCATTCGTAAAACAGACATACCAGCAGAACACCTGCTCTCGCCAGTTGGTTACAAGATAGGCTTAGAAGTTTTGGTCAAAGGGGCGTTTACCGACATCTACGAACATCCAATTCGATTCATTGATCGGCAGGAAGGTCAAAGCAAAATGAGTCTATTAGAGCAGATACGATACCTTCGTCATTTGCGCCGACTATATCAATACAAATATACCATTTGGTCAGAAGTGGTGCAATTTGCCAGCGTCGGGTCTTCTGGATTCATCGTTGATCTCAGCTTTTATTTGTTCTTGCAAGCGGTCTTTGGATTGCCGCATCAACTTGCTCGGGGCTTGTCCTTTTGGCCTGCCGTCAGTTGGAATTGGCTGCTTAATCGCGCGCTTACTTTTAGCCATAGAGATAAACGACCCAAGTTACGCCAATGGATGGAATTTGTTTTATCCAGTCTGTTTGGCTTTGTCATTAATGTTGGCAGTTATTTTCTGCTTACAACCTACGTTCCCTTATTCCAAGACTTACCCATTTTTGCCCTTGTGATTGGCATTTTATTGGGCATGGGCTTTAACTTTATTTTTTCCAGTTTTTTCGTATTCAGACTACTCAGAGATGACGAAGCAAACGATCACCCATAGTGTTTCAGTTTGGCGACGTTTGGGGGCGATTTTTTACGACGCTCTACTGGTCATAGCACTGCTTATGATAGCCAACTTGCCCCCTACGATGATTTGGGGCAACGAGATTAATGCCAACTTGGTCTCATCCACCCTCCATCGCTTATATCTCCTAACCATTTGGGCAAGTTACTTTATTGCTTTTTGGTCTATCAGCGGACAAACACCCGCCATGAGGGTTTGGAAAATCAAATTGACACAAGAGCCGAACAAACCTCCCACGCGCCTCTCTTGCCTCAGAAGATGGCTCATGGCGTGGAGTCTGTTTCTGGTCTTTCCGCTGTTCTCAGCGCTCTTAAAAAAACCGACTTGGTATGATCGTTATAGCAACAGTTATTTGATCAAGATCAATGGCTGAGGTATTCGTTTCGCTCAAGGTTCTGTGTCACTATGGCAATGGCTAAACTTATCATTCACAGCCCCAAATTATCTGAGACACAACTGGCTCAGCTATCAGACTATGGCCATGACATTGAACACCGAGGCACTTTTTATTGCTGTCATGAGGCACGCGAAGCGCCCATAGAACACTGGCGACAACAGTGGCAAATGGACATAAATCGTTTGCACTCACAATGGCAAGCCAATCAAACCAAACTCGTCATCAGTGACATGGATTCAACCTTGATTAACATTGAATGTATAGATGAATTGGCCGATTCTGTGGGACTGAAAGAATCCGTCGCTGCCATCACAGCACGAGCAATGTCCGATGAAGCATTTGACTTTAGCCAGTCATTAAAACAAAGAGTATCACTGCTGAAGGGATTACCTGAGTCAGCCTTAGAAACCGTCTATCAAAACAAGCTGCGTTTAAACCCAGGGGCGATTGAACTGCTCAATTTTTTAGCAAAGAACAAGGTACATTTTGCTTTGGTCTCTGGTGGTTTTACTTACTTCACTGAAAAATTAAAATCTCGGTTTCAATTCCAATTTGCCCACGCCAATCAGTTAGAAATCGCGGATGGACATTTAACGGGTCAGGTTGTAGGTCCGATTGTTGATGGACTTGCCAAACAACAGTATCTTATTAAATTGTGTTCAAAGTTGGGCATAGAACCGCACCAAGTTATTGCGCTTGGCGATGGTTCTAACGACTTACCCATGATGCAGGCTGCGGGCTTGAGCGTAGCCTATCAAGCCAAAAAAACCGTGCGCGAACAGGCTCAATGGCAAATCAATCATACTGGATTAGATTCAGTCATCGCGGCCTTGACGGTTTAGTTGTGTTGGCTATGCGATTTTAATGAAGGCAGAAACGCCCTCATTCAAATGGATGAGTGCTTCTAATGAATTTCTGCGCTTTTCGATTTTATCAGCAGTAGGGCTTTGAACCGCTCTGGCGGGAGTTGCTTCACCCAGTAGGCAAAAAACCCCATAAAAATCAATGTCAGAATCAAACGTCCAAATAAAATGGCGCTTAAATCTGCCCCAATAAAAAGCATTAACAAGGTATCTTCGATAATAGAGTGGGTCAAACCCAGAAATGTCAGAGCACAAACCAAATCTCTTGGCGGAATGACATTGTTTTTACTCTGTTCTATGATCAAACCGCCGCCATAAGCAATCCCCAATGTCATGCCGATGATTGTTGTTATGGTGGCCTCTTCCCCTATACCTATACGGCTTAATAGGGGTTTCAACAAGCGGATCATATACTTCTCTAAATGGGTGGCCTTGAGGATTTCCATGAAGTAAACCAAAACCATAATAATGAGAAAAATCGCCAACCAAATCTCAATTTGATAGACAAACCAAGGCATCCATGCGACTGGTGGGTGTACCAATGAAATGGTAAATTGCGCCGGCTCTTGCAGCCACCCACCTAATTCATAGGTTTGTGCGCAGATAAAGGCAAACAAAAATCCACAAATAAGCCGTATTGAAACAGCAAAAATACTGTTCATACCTGCTCGTTGCGCAATCCTCACTTCAATGACCAAATTATGGGCCACCAGCATTAACAAAGCCAAGACACTGACTTGAGCCACACTGAGTGATAAGGTGTCCCACAAACCAATCAGCACAATAATGGCGCCGTATAATTGTAGGAAAATGGCTGCGGCCCAAACAATTCCTGTTTCACCAGGCAAGTTGAGGAGGTTCATCACAGGGGATAAATAATGACCAACAATACCGATGAATTGGTAATTATCTTCTAAATATTTGATGATGATTAAAAGAGGGAAGGCCAGTTTAAAAACATGCCAAAACACCTTTAGGCTCAATATGAAACCTTCAATGAAAAATTGTTTCATGACTGTTTTATCTTGCCGTCATTATTTTAGTCTTTTAGTCGCATTGATTGCCACATCTAATAATGCTTGCTTTTCTGCACTCGGTTCAAGAAAACTGATGGATTGTTGCGCTTTTAAAGCATATTGCTCTGCCTCTTCTCTGGCATATTTGATTGAATCGGTTGCGTTGAGTATCGCTATGAGATTGGGTAAATTTTCAATGGACGGTGCTTCAAGGATTTTAAGAATGGATTGTTTTTGTTCTTCACTGCCTTGTCTTAATGAATGAATGACTGGCAAAGTGATTAAGCCTTCGACAAAATCGTCACCCGCCGATTTGCCCATTATCTGATCTTCGCCAACGTAGTCCAATACATCATCCATGATTTGAAAAGCAATGCCCAAGTATTTGCCATAATTTTTGAGTCCAACCATGGTCTTCTCGTCTGCATTTGTGAGGTAACCACCCATTGCCGTAGCGGTTTCAAACAAACAGGCTGTTTTACGATAAATCATCAGATGATATTGCGCTTCGCTCAAAGCCGTATCGCCCGTATTAATCAGTTGCATGACCTCCCCTTCGGAAATACGATTTGTGGTATCAGCAATCACGTCTAAAATATCTAAATTTTGAGGCTGTATCATAAGCTGAAAAGCGCGGGAATAGAGAAAATCACCAATCAAAACGCTGGGCGCATTACCCCAGAGGCTATTGACCGTTTGGTTGCCACGACGTTGGTTCGATTCGTCCACCACGTCATCATGTAATAAGGTAGCCGTATGAATGAACTCAATAACGGTCGCCATGACAATATGATGTGACCCTTTATAGCCTAAAATGCGGGCGACCAGCAAGCATAATTGCGGGCGCAAACGTTTCCCACCACTATCAATAATATATCTGCAAACTTGGTTTATCAGATCAATGTCTGAATTTAAGTTTTCCTGAATAAGCTGATCAACCTTTTGAAAATCATCGGTCAGGGTCGGGCTAATTAGATGCATGTTTATCAGTATTCCATCAATTTTTCGCTTGGGTTTTAAGCCAAAGCAAAGCATTTTCTTTATCTTTTGCAATTTGATTCTTTAGAGCATTTAAGGACTCAAACGTTTTTTCCTCTCTCAAGAACCGAACGAATTTAACCGTCATTTTCTGTCCATAAATATCCTGGTTAAAATCCAGAATATAAACTTCTAAACGGTATTTTTTACCTGCCAAGGTGGGTCTGATCCCAACATTGGCTAAACCCCAATGAAGGTTTGAATTCAACGTCACACGAACCAAGAATACACCGCGCAGAGGTGTTGGGTATTGTAATCGCAAATTTGCCGTTGGGAAACCCAATTGACGACCCATCTGATCGCCTTTTTCAATGCGGGCGGTCACTTTATAGGGGAACCCCAAAAGACTTTCTGCACCTTGCAAATCCCCTTTTGCCAATTGATGACGAATTTGGGTGCTTGACACTCTTAAGCCAGAGGATTTCAGTGTCCCAAGTTGGTGCGCCTTAAAACCCAAGGTGTCTCCCATTTGACGGATTAAATCAAAATCGCCTTGGCGTTTATTGCCAAATCTAAAATCATGTCCAATTAAAATGTCTGTCGGCATGAGTTGAGCGTTTAAGTGCTCGATAAAAGCATTGGCTTCGGTTTGTGCCAATGCTTGGTTAAATGTCAGTATGAGCACATAATCAATGGGCGTTTGTTGTAGGATTCTGAGTTTGTCTTGTAATTGGGTAATCCTTTTAATGCCGTCGTTTGGCTTAAAAAACTCAATGGGCTGGGGCTCAAAGATGATTAGGACGCTGGGTTTATCAGCACTACGCATTTTCTTTAAGGCATCAATCAGAAATTGGTGGCCTCTGTGCACCCCATCAAAGTTACCAATTGTCACGACGCTTGTATTCAAGCTTTTGGGCACATTGTGCCATCCTCTGATGATTTTCATGCTTTCATTAAAGTCATAATGCTGATGCCCATTAAAGCCGTTGATGCCAAATAACTCAGAGCACCTGCAAAAATAATGCCCAATAATTGCGCGATTTTATACCAAAACGATAAGGATTCCCAACTTTGTACCAATGACAATAATCCCAAAACAACCACGACCATGATGAACACCGACAACAGCTGCTTTAAAACAACGGTTATTAAGGGTTTATTGATTTGCCATAGCCCTGCCTTATGTAGAAACCACATTAATAATAGCGCATTCAACCAGCCAGATAAAGCAGTCGCAAGGGCTAATCCAGCATGCTTTAAAGGGCCCATTAAAATGAGGTTTAAAATGACATTCGCAATTAAAGCAATGATGGCAATTTTGGCTGGCGTTTTTGTATCTTGCTGGGCGAAAAATGCCGGCGCCATAATTTTGATCAACACAAAAGCAGGCAAACCAACCACATAACCCATTAAGCTCAAGGATGCCATATGCGCATCGTGGACACTGAACGCGCCATAGGCAAACAAAGTTAAGAGCAATGGATAACTTAATAACAACAGTCCCGCTGTTGCGGGCAATGAGACGAATGCCCCCAATTTTAATGCCCAATTTACATTGTTTTGAAAGGCCTGATGATTGCCTTGCACAATGTGTTTTGAAAAAGCAGGTAATATCACGGTTCCAATCGCCACCCCAACAATGCCTAATGGAAATTCCAGTAAACGATCAGAATAATATAACCACGAAACACTGCCACTGACCAATAATGAAGCCAAGATTGTATCAACCAATAGATTTATTTGAGCGACTGAGACCCCCAACAACGCAGGTATCATGAGCCGAACAGTTTTCTTAACTTCTTTGGTACGCCAGTAAGTCAACCGAATTCTATAGCCCGCACGACGAACAAAATGCCATAACCATAACAATTGTATGATGCCTGCAGCAAACACCCCCCAGCCCAATGCAATGATCGGCTGGTCAAAGTAAGTGGTGCCGAACAGTGCTGCAATAATCAGGCTAATATTCAAAAACACCGGCGCAAAAGCGGCAGCGCTAAATTGACCCAATGTGTTCAATATTCCAGCAAACAAAGCGCTCAGAGAAATGAAGAATAAATAGGGGAAAGTTAGTATCAGCAGATCAACCGCTAATTCAGTCTTGCCGACGTTTTGAGCAAAACCTGGTGAAAATAAAGTAATCACCCATGGCGCAGCCAACATGCCCAAACTGCAAAACACAAATAAAGTGAATGCCAAAGCACTGAACACGGCATTGATGTATGGTTGCTCAGATGCTTCTTTATTGCGCTCCTCACTTAAAATGGGAATAAACGCTTGAGAAAAAGCCCCCTCTGCAAACATTCTGCGAAATAGGTTGGGAATCCTAAATGCCACAAAAAAAGCATCCGCTGCTTCGCTACTACCAAACGCTCTGGCAATAAAAACATCGCGCGCAAAACCAAAGACTCTTGAAACAAAGGTTATGCCCGCAAAACGACTGAATGCTTTAAATAAGACCATATGAATGCAATGGTTGTGCCAATTCCTCGGCTAATAAGGCCACGATTGATGTTTTTACAATGTTCATGGGGTTATGACGTGAGATGCACCTTATTGATTTCTTTGACCGCACAATAAGCTACTACCATGGCGGAGACGGGTCGTGGAGACATTGCAAAAAGGTTCATAAGCATTAAATTTAATAGGCGCTAAAGGGCTGGCAACAAAAGTTATTCGCAATTATTTTAACGATTCAATGCCAATTGTGAAATTATAACCAGCCACTAAATGAATATCAGCATGAATTGCCTTAGTTCATTTGCAAGTTTTAATAAGAATGTATGGAAGTCTGGGTGGAAATCAGAATCGCCATCCCTTTAGAATGAGAATTAGGACATTCTAATTAGGGTTATTCGCATTTTTCAACATGCCAATCCCTTTATGATTTTCTACTATTTTGTATGCAGGTGTATTCATAAACATATGCATGTTGCAATGATGTACAGTAAGAATGAGGTCTTGTAATTCATGATCTTTTTCAAGTAATTCAATCTTTAGCCCCATACTTTTACACTCATCAAGATGATAGTGTCGATCGTGTCCATCTTTATATTGTGTTAGATTATCCACAACTTTTTTTGCTTTAAAATTAGCATTCTCCATACCTTTAAACATCACCTTTGTCAGCTGGTCTTCAACAAATTGGTTAGATTGCTCAATTGCATGTTCACACTGTGTTAAAAAAGTTGGTTTATATTGTTTTATGATTAGTTCCCAAATTGCTAATTTTGCTTTATTAACTTCTCCATTTGGCAATCTAATTTCTTCATAAGCCCGCTTAAATTCTTCAATGACACCATAAGCAGGAACGCCTGCTAATTGTGGGTCTATAGGACCAAGATTTAATTCTTTGCCCATTAAGATAGACTTGCATGAACAAGCAATCATCGTTCCAGCAGACATGGCAATTTGTGGAATTACAGCTCTAATATTTGTGCCAAACATCCCTCTCAAATAATGAACAAGTGATTGTGTAGCAGAAATACTCCCGCCAGGTGTATGAAGAAATAAATCTAACCCCTTGGAACGATCTAAACCGTGTACAGCAGTCATGAATCCATTTATATCTTCATCAACTAGCGAATTAAAATGGATATTTGGTTTTGATAGCCAGCCCGAATAATATACAATAATGTTTCTACCCGTCTTTTTATGCAATTTAGCTAGGTATTGATGTCTAACGGATGTATGAGCGTTTAGGGAAATTTGATTATGAGTCGTAGCTATGAAGGCTATTTCTTCGAGCACTTTATTCCAACTTGGCATTATTTGTCCCTATAAAGCGCTCGTTATTATTTATTTCGGTTTTATTTGGCTTATTCCTGAAGAGGAGCTTGTAGTGGAGTCAACCACTTTTTGAAAAAGAGGTTGCTCTAACCAATATTCATCATCTTGTTTGAACGTTCTGTCTTCGGTTTCTGGGAATAAACTAACATGTTTTTCTTGCAAAGAAATAAGCGTATTTTCATCATGATTACTTTTCATCTGACACTCCAAAATTAGATTCTAGTACTTAGGATCCAATTTTATCATAATTGCTTTTTTGTGCTATATCATTAACTATACCAACAGTGTTTTCATTTATCACATGGTGATTTTGACATTTTATATTTGGTCTATGCATTAAGATTTTAGTTGAATGTACAACAAAAAATCCTTTGCCTCAGTACGTTCAGCCGCTCCCATTTTATGGGCAGATTGATTATGTGACTGTTTGTAGCAATGACCGCATAGTTGTTAAGGCTTTGCTCGCATAAGCGCCGCCGAATAAATTGAAATGATTCAGAATATGATATAAATTATAGAGTTGTTTGCGTGTTTGATATTCTGGGGATGGCGCGCGGTGGTGCCAATATGCATCGTAAAAGGCTTGGCTGAACCCGCCAAATAATTCTGTCATGGCCATGTCGGATTCTGAATCTCCGACATAGCAGGCTGGGTCATAAACCACAGCCACATTTTGTTCAATTTGCCCCACATTGCCCGCCCAAAGATCACCGTGTAGTAAACTACTTTTGGGTGATTGCGGCAGCAATTCGGTCAAGTAGGGGTGCAGTTTTTGTGCAGTTTCAATCACCACTTGGGCAATCTGATTGTCCTGTGCTTTTTGTAGTTGCGGCGTAAATCTTTGAGTTTTCCAGAATTCCAACCACGATTGGCTTTGTTGGTTCAATTGCAGACTTTGCCCCAACCAGTTATCCGCATGCCAGCCATACCAATCATAGTCGTGCTGATAATGCAAGGCTGCCAATTGTTCGCCAAGCCTTTTCTGCCCGATCTCTGAAGTAGGTTGTAGTGTTAAAAATTCCGTCACCAACCACGCGTGATGAGCGTTTGATTCGCAGACGATGACTTTTGGGCAGCGAATGGTTTGAGTGGCTTCGATCGCTTGAAGCGACATCATTTCCGCCTCAAAACGGGGTATATTGCAAGCCGGTCCAACTTTGATGAAATGCGTCCTTGTTTTGGCCACAAGTTTGCCGTATGATTGGTCGCCTTGGGTTTGTAATGAATGCCACTGCAAGCCATCCACAGGCTGACCCGCGTGTGCTAAGCTGGTTTTAACCGTAGAGAACCAATCTGGCTCAATGAATGCTTTTTGCGGGCTCATGTTACAAGCTATTGTGCTATTGCCCTAGCCTCTAAAACAGTTTTTCCCGCAACGCACTTTCGCTATTTCCTTCTGAGTTGTCTTGGGTTGTGCTTTCTCCTGATGGCTGCGTCCCAGTCTGCTCAGATTCGGGCACATATTGACGTCTAAATATTTCAAACATAACATTGTTGTCATTTGCCAATAGGTCCGATACCCGTCCAGTTTTTTTATTAATTTTAACGGTCACAATGTTTTCTGGAGGCTCTACAGGTTTTGGAATTTCATCCGCAATGGCGATTTTCATATAATCAATCCAAATGGGTAAAGCCAACCGTGATCCTGTTTCTCTTTTGCCCAAAGTAGCGGGGCTGTCTTTGCCGACCCAAACAGTGGTGAGCGTGCCTTGACTAAATCCAGAAAACCAAGCATCAAACTGATTGTTTGTGGTCCCAGTCTTCCCACCAAGGTCTTTACGGTTCAGTGTTCTTGCTCTGCGTCCAGTACCAGATTGAACCACATCTTTTAATATATTAGACATGATGTAATTGACGTCTGAATCAAGCGTTTTTTGTGCCACCCCTTGGGTATTTTCTGCACAAAAATCACAGACAACAGGCAGTTTATTTTGATAAACGACTTTGCCATCGCTGTCTAATATTTTGCTGATCACATGGGGCGTGATTAGGTAGCCCCCGTTGGCAAAAACGGCATAACCGCGAGCAATATTCAATGCCGAAGTTGGTACACTGCCCAAAGCGACGGATAAATTTTTATTCAGTTTGTATTTTCGTGCTGAAAAACCGAAGCGGGTTAAATAATTCAGGGAATAGTTAATTCCGACCTGATGCATCAATCGTACCGATACAAGATTCCTTGATTTCACTAAGCCCTCACGCAATCGAGTCGGGCCGAAGTAGCGCCCAGAATAATTGGACGGTTGCCAAAGGTTTCCCGTCGCATAATCTTCAAATGATAAGGGGGCATCATTAATGATACTCGCTGCTGTGTAGCCTTTGCTCAAAGCGGCTGCGTAAATAAATGGCTTGAAATTCGACCCTGGTTGGCGTGTGGCTTGGATTGCACGATTGAATTTATAGTTTTGATAACTGTATCCCCCAACCAAAGCCTGTATGGAACCATCAAAGGGGTTTAGACTGATTAGAGCGCCCTGCGCAATGGGTGCGGTATTGAGCAACCATTTTTTATCATACTGTAAATAGGCAACCGCGCCCACGGGTAATATGGTTGGCAGCTCAACCTTAATGGCTTCAAAGTCAACGGGTCTTTGGATGTCTTCATAAACATTGACCAAAGTAGAAATAACTTCTACGGCACCTTCATCATTGATTGTGACGATCTGTGTTGATTCTTGACCGATGAAAATAGAAACTGTGGTGAATTCAACCATTACTTCAACACTTGTGGTCGATTCATCTGGATAGAGCGGCGTTTCAATAATGGGTCTTTGTGGATCATATGTTTTAAACAATTTCAGTTGTTGTTGGTCGAGTTCGATATGCCTTTGCTGTTGCTGATCACTTGCTTCCAGCATAAATTTAACGGCAGAATTGCCCGACTCAACGACCACAGCTCTATGCAATCCTTCAATGGCCTCCACCGCTTCAATGGCATCTTCAAAAGAAGCCTCACCCCATTCTTGACCCTCGGGTAAATTGAAATATTTGGCAGCACCTGGATAAGGTTGACGTAAGTTATACGCCAATAATCCATTCTGAACCGCTTCATTGGCAGCCTGTTGTTTTTTAGAATCTATGGTCGTTATGACTTTATAGCCACCAGTAAAAGCATCCTCACCTAAGATTTCTCTGGCTTCGACTCTGGCCATTTCGGAAACATAACCAGCCTCTAATTCAATGTCAGCCCCATGTCGTTTTGCATGCACAGGCGTCGCCAATGCTTCTTGATAAACGGCTTGTGAAATTTTCCCTTCTGAGAGCATTCGTTGAAGAATGTAATCTCGGCGAACCTTTGCTCTACTTGGGTTGATGATTGGATTAAAGGTAGAAGGCGCTTTTGGCAACCCTGCGAGCATAGCCGATTCTGCAACCGTGAGTTCTGCCATCTTTTTGCCGTAATAGGTTTGAGCGGCTGTTTCAAATCCATACGATCTATAACCTAAGAACACCTTGTTCATGTACAACAATAAAATATCATCCTTAGATAACATTTGTTCTAACTTCAATGCAATCATGATTTCGACCAGTTTTCGAGTCACTGTTTTTTTACGACTGAGATAATAATTGCGTGCCAATTGCATGGTCAAGGTACTGGCGCCTTGCTTTTTCTCTCCTGTTCTTATCCATTCAATCGCTGCTCGAACAAGCCCTAAAAAATCAACGCCTGAATGCTCATAGAAGCGACTGTCCTCAGTGACCACCAATGCATCTCTTAGCGATTGGGGAATTTGATCATAAGTCAATAAATAGCGCCGTGTCGTCCCAACTTCATTGATTAACTTTCCATCTTGAGTGTAAATTTTCATCGGCAACTTAAGACCAATGGTCTTAACAGTACTCACATCGGGTACCAAAGGCTCTATCTCACTGTCATAGAATAAATAAGCCGCGACGCCACCCCCTATTGCCACAAGGGTACCGAAGATCAACAAGGCGTAGAATAATTTTTTTAAATATTTTAGAAAAGACATGAAATATTTGCGTTCATTGGGCGTATTGCAACAATACTATTGTACGTAATCCTCATTATTCGGCATCTGAATATAGTATTTTTTTTCTTGCATTGTTTTTAAGGCGTCCTTGGCACTGCCTTGTTGCAATCTTGTTTTATCGGTTAATTGAAAATCATAAAAGGGCTCAAGCGGATGAAAGTACGTCATCAGTGATTCGGGTAATACCGTGAGTAAATCGACTTCCTTTTGGCAAAAAATATAATAGCCCTCGCGCTTTTTCGACCGCCAAACCACACATTGTATGCTCATTAGACGCACTCTTTGCGCAAACGATTAATTTCTTTGAGGCGATGATTTTTGATATGCTCTGCAATCATCATAGGCTCAACGTTTTCTGCTGTATTTTTTTGAATCATGTCGGATAGGTTTAAGCGCTGTAATCCTGCTAATATATGGTGCCAATATTTTCTTTGTGGATAATGTTTTTTAAGGGCTGGACGGCCCCATGAATCTGCCTGACTACAAAGGGTTAGGCAATCAAACTGTGCTGGTCTGCGAAAGGCATCTGCCGCTTCCAAAACGCGTAAACACGTTTCGTCTTTCAATACCTTTAGTTTATGAATATGCCCATGATACTCTGTCACAATTTTTGCATGAGCAAGATAAGCCTTTGGGATTTTCAAGCGTTTTGCCAACTGTTCAACCAAAGGAACACCCCTTAATTCATGACCGCGGTGCGCCGGCAGATAGTTAGGATTTGAAGTGCCCTTCCCTACGTCATGAACCAATGCACAGAATCGAACGATGGGGTCTTGGCTCAACTGACAAGCTGATTCTAATACCATCAACGAGTGCACACCACAATCTATCTCAGGATGCCATTTGCATGGTTGCGGAATGCCAAACAGTTGGTGGACTTCTGAAAACCAATACTTTAATGCTCCGACTTGGTAAAGCGTTCGAAAATAAGCGGTCGGTGTCTGCTCGGTCAATGCGTTTTGAGTTTCTTGCCAAACACGTTCAGCAGGCAGACTTTGCAAAGCCCCTTCTGCGGTCATTTTGGTCATTAAAATCAAAGTTTGAGGCGCTATGGTAAAGCCCAGATGTGCAAAACGCGCTTGAAAACGTGCCACCCTAAACACGCGCAGTGGATCTTCAATGAATGCTTTTGACACATGCCGAAGCCTTTTAGTCTGAATGTCGTGTGTGCCGTTGTACGGGTCAATGATTGTGCCATCTGGCTGGCGTGCCATGGCGTTTATTGTCAAATCTCTGCGAAGTAAATCTTGTTCCAAAGTTACATCTGGAGAAAATTGTGTTACAAAGCCTTTATGACCTTCTGCAACCTTGCGTTCTAATCGTGCAAGTGCATATTCCTGCTTGGTTTGGGGGTGCTGAAAAACGGGAAATTCTTTGCCAATGCTTCGAAACCCTTTGTCTAAAAGTTGTTCAGGAGAACCCCCGACGACAACCCAATCTTGATCTTTGGGATGAAGACCTAATAATTGGTCTCGTATGGATCCACCCACTTCGTAGTATTGCATATTATGGCGCAGTTAATTTTAAGTCTAAAGATAAATCGGATGGTTGGGGCATTTGAGCGTATAAGCATAGACTCTGAGCCAAAGCATGTGTTTGAAATTTTTGCGTCCCAACGCTATGACAATAATGTGTCAATCTGACCATTTAAATATGTCAATCTCACAGATGTTTATGAACAATATACAGCAATTAATTCGAATCTTTGGGCAGAATCAGGCACGGTTTTATTCCAGAGAATTTTCAAAATCCGATGGATTTTGAAAATGCCACCTTAAATATATACGCCAATACTAACCAACCAGCAAGGCCTCCTACTAATATTGATGCACGGCTTGTTGCCTTTTTAAAAGTATAAAATCCAATGCCAATATAGCAAAAGATGGCTGTTAATTTGGCTATTATCCAGACATTCTCAGACACACTCAAGTTGTAAGAAAAAACCAATGTGACGCCAAAAATTAAAAGCATGGTATCGACAACGTGGGGGGCGATTTTCACCCACTTTTTTTGCATCATTTCTGAATCGACATAACGCCAATAGACGCGCAAACTGAACCCTAAAACCGTTAATACGGCCAATAACATGTGAGTGTGTTTGAAAATACTGATCATTGTTTATCCTGTTTTATCGTAGTCCATCATCATTTTAACGTTCATTTTTACCAATCTTATACCATGCACATGGAACAACAAAGGCGAGTCCAACTCGCCCTTAGCTCACGAGCCAGTCATTTGTTATTGTTCCCAAGTGGGCACCGCTTCGCTTTGGGTATGCATTTGTTCTAACGAAACATTGGCAATGTCTAAAGCCTTATTGATCAATTTGAGCGCCTCTACATACAAGCCTTTTTCTGCGGCACTATCAGCTTGCGTTAATTCATTTTGAATATAGTTGCCTTTTTTGTCAGAAGCGTGCTTCCAAATAAAATTGGACTTGGTTAAAACTTTGACCTTTTGCTCTAATTCAGCTTTGAGCTGACCATATTGATCGGCCGGAGATAATGAATTTGTGGTCGAACAACCTTGGAGTAATAAACTCATCATAAATACGACGAATGTGAATCTGATCATGATCATCCTTACCTCAGCTGTGAATGTCTTGCCATTATGTTGGTCCTTGTTTTTGCTGTAATACTTCAGTGATATTATATATTTGCTATAAGCTCCTTGTCTGCCTCTTTTTCACTTTCAACCTTTGGAATGCTTTGGCAAATGAATCACCTTACTGTAAAAGGGGTGAATATGCGAGATAACAAAGCTCGCCAACCTCAGAATTATTCCATTGAAAACCCACCATCGTCCAAATTGAAGTGCGGTGTTTGAGTATTTATTTCAGCACAAGGGGCATGCTCTTATACAGCTTTAAATATTTCTTGTTACAATGACAAGCTATTCCATATTGGGCGTATGTTCGCTGCAAAATGTACGCTATTTATTTTAATTCTGGCAACCATAAACCTTACCATTATGTTTAATAAATCTTTATCCCTTCAAGCAACCGATCCTGAAGTCGCTCAAATCATCACTCAAGAAGAAATGCGTCAAGAAACGCACATTGAGCTGATTGCCTCAGAAAATTACACCAGCCCCCAGGTCATGCTGGCGCAAGGTTCTTATTTCACCAATAAGTACGCTGAAGGTTACCCCAGAAAACGCTACTACGGTGGCTGCCAGTTCGCCGACGACGTTGAAGATCTTGCCATTGCAAGAGCCAAAGAATTGTTCAACGCCGATTTTGCGAATGTACAAGCACACTCAGGGTCTTCTGCCAATATGGCCGTCTATCATGCCGTCCTCAAACCGCACGATACCGTTCTCGGCATGAGCTTAGCACACGGTGGTCATTTAACCCATGGGGCGACGGTTAATTTTTCTGGTCAACTTTATAATTCAGTTCAGTATGGCATCGATGAGCAAGGCTTATTGAATTATGACGAAATTGCGCAACTGGCCCAACAACACCGTCCAAAAATGATTGTGGCTGGTTTTTCTTCGTATTCCCGTGTCATTGATTGGCAAATATTCCGCGATATAGCAGACTCTGTGGGTGCCGTTTTATTGGTTGATATGGCTCATGTGGCTGGATTGGTAGCCGCTGGACTTTATCCCTCACCCGTCCAAATTGCCGATGTGACCACAACGACCACGCATAAAACTTTACGCGGTCCACGAGGCGGGCTGATACTGGCAAAATCTAATCCTGAATTAGAAAAGAAAATAAATTCACGAATATTCCCAGGCATTCAAGGGGGACCTTTGATGCATGTTATTGCCGCCAAAGCCGTTTGTTTTGCTGAAGCCATGCGTCCTGAATTTACCGATTATCAAAAACAAGTCGTTGTAAACGCTCAAGCCATGGCCGAAGTCTTAATAGAAAGAGGTTTTGAGATTATTTCTAATGGGACTGACAATCACCTTCTGCTCGTCAGTTTCATTAAACAAGGATTGACAGGTAAAGATGTGGATCGTTGGTTAGGAGAGGCGCACATCACCGTCAATAAAAACGCCGTACCCAATGACCCTCAATCGCCTTTTGTGACCAGTGGCATTCGCATAGGCACACCGGCTGTAACCACACGAGGATTTTTAAAAGACGACTGCATACAGTTGGCTCATTGGATGAGCGATGTGATCGATGCCCAAGGCGAAGAATCCGTTAAAAAAGCGATTCAGGAAAAAGTTGGCAAAATTTGTCAACGTCTGCCTGTGTATAAAGATTGATCGCGCAATTCTGGTTTGTTTTTCGGCATGGCTTTGAAATGAGTTGCGCATTGTGAATATTGATAAAGCACAGATTCAATGGCACATTTAAAAATAAATGGCTTGACTCGACTGCAGCACAGACCATTAAAATGACTGAATGATTTTAGAAGCGCTGTGAGAACTGGGTAAATAAGACTGTAACATGGCATCCGAACATCAATCTTGGCTTAATCGAGCCATCAAATTAGCAAAAAAAGGGCAATACACCACCAAACCAAATCCACAGGTCGGCTGTGTTATTGTTCGAAATAATCACGTCCTGGGTGAAGGTTGGCACGCTTTGGCGGGTCAAGCACACGCTGAATTCAACGCCTTAAATCAAGTTAAAACAAACCAAGTTGATGCCAAAGGCGCAACCGCCTACGTTAGTTTGGAACCTTGTGCGCATCACGGTCAGACCCCCCCTTGTGTGCAAGCACTGATTGAAGCCAGCATTTCTCGGGTTGTGATTGGATCAGTGGATCCAAATCCATTGGTTAAAGGCAAGGGCATTCAACAGCTCCGTCAAGCAGGCATTGAAGTCGTTTGCGAGGAACAAAAGCTCGCCTACGAACTGAATAGGGGTTATTTTAAATATCATCAACAGGGCAAACCTTGGGTCATTTTAAAACAAGCGGCCACATTGGATGGCAGAACCGCGTGTGCAAATGGCGAAAGTCAGTGGATTACTGGCAGTCAAGCCCGTGCAGACGTTCATAAATTGAGACTTAAAAGCGATGCGGTTATCACTGGCATCAACACTATTTTGGTTGATGATCCACTGCTGACGGCCAGACCTCGATTGAATCACGCCTACGGATTAACGGACGAAACGCGCAAACGTTTACAACCATTGAGGGTTGTATTGGATAGAGCATTGAGAATACCAGTGAATGCCAAATTATTTGGGGCAGCTTCAGCCATTGCCATTGCCACAGAAAATGAAGACGTACAAAAGCAACAAGCTTATGAACATGAGCAAACCAATTTCTTTAATCCGTTCTCCTCACATTCTAATTTAAGTGGAGTTCTACACTTTTTGGCCGAACAGCAATGCCAACAGGTCATGATTGAAGCAGGCGCTAAACTATCAGGCGCATTTATTCAACAAGGATTGGTGGACGAAATCATTCTCTACTTAGCGCCTTCTTTTCTTGGGCATCAAGGTAAGCCCTTACTGCAATTGCCAAATATTGAGCAACTGAGTGATCGTTATGATTTTCATATTCATGCCACAGAGCGTATTGGAAAAGACCTTAAACTGTCGCTTCGACGTCTATAATCCCTCCCTCACCCATCATAAAGACTTGCGTTTAAGAAATCGAAGCGCATTCATTGAACGAGATGTCTTGCTAATTAGTGCAAAAACGGCTGGTTAAAGCGCATATCTTGTGAATGTTTTTTGATGCCTGACTTAATATAAATAAACGGCACCTGTCCGTGAATTTCTACCAGGCGAACCTACCGCTTGACCCATCCTCGTCTAAGCTCACATCATTCCCAAACCAACTATTTGCTGAGTTATCGCCCGCTTTGATATAGGCTCGCTGTGACCAAGTGTTATTGTTGAATTCAAAGATATAAGCTGCACCTGAATTACTAACACTATTACTATCCACACCATTGATTCCAGTGGCTGAACCATCCTCATCAGCTGCGCCCACCGCAAGCGTATTACCATCACCACTTAAACTCAATTTCCAGCAAAGCAGATCGCCTTCACTTACATGGGACGCCTTGATAAATGCTTGTTTTGTCCAAGCATTTGAAGTCAATCGGAAAATATAAATAGCAGCAGAACTTTCAGTAATAGTTAAAGTGATTCGTCAATTAGCATTTACGATTCTCGATACAAAATCGAATATTGATCTTCTACCCATTGCGGTTAGTACATTAACAACATTAGTACTGGAAGACTGAATCGTTCTGTGAGTCGCATTGGCTAGTGGTGAAGTACCGATTTAAAAATCACTCGTTCTAATTTTTTGGATGAGTAGAGGTTATTTTTGAAGGAAAAAAAAATGGGTGCCGAAGCACCCATTTTTTAAGTGTATGGAACGCTTAAATTACATTACGGATAATGTACCTTCTGCGAATTCAACACCGAATTGAACGCGAACACCTAGTCCAACAGTTGTTACTGAATCAGGTGCTGTTTGGCCTGAAGGAACAGTTACTGAATCGCTACGGAAATACGCATATGTTTGAGCATTTGCCGATGAGATGTCATAACGGACTTGAGCGCCAACTGCAGTATTGCCTTGGTCTTTTGCACCACCTCTATTAGTTAGAGCTGAATAATAGATACCATAAGCTGTTCTGGACGTCTGAAACTCAATCCGTGTATATAGATTGGTTTGTGACTCAGCAGCTGAACCACTTACAAGCTTACCATAAGCTACTGTCGAATAAGCAAGATCTAATAGAACTGGACCAAAGTCGTAAGCACCATTCAATAGAAGGATGTTCTCGGCTCTAACAGGAACTGCAGCGACTGCAGCGACTGCCCCACCAATAACACCTGTGTTGGTATCAGCTGTTGCTGCTACGGCAGCCGTTCCAGCTGTTTGTTGTGGCGCTGTTCCAGCTGTTTCATAAGCAAGGTTGGCCGTCCATGAACCACCACTTGCGCGGACTGAAAAACCAATTTCATGTTGACGAGGATCACCAGCTGTTTCTGCAATATTTCCTTGCTGAGGTGCTATAGATAGATGGAAACTAACCACATCAGCTAATTTGTTAGAGTCGTAACGAATAACATCAGCTCTGTATGCGCCAAAGAAGAAGCCGCCTTGAGAAGCCGAAGCACCCCGTCCAGGACCATCAGCTAACCAGGTTCTGGCCCAGTAAGATTCTTCCAATCCAGATAAGGCTGATTCTGATTGACCCACTGTAACATTACCCCAGTGACCACCAATTTTTGCTTCCATATGGCGCAAGTTAGGAGGATTCCCGTTAACGTTGGTACCAAGAGAAATGTGTGCACCAAAAGTTGTGCCATCGTCTGACACACTACTGGCTCTGAAACCAAAACGAGAAGGAGAAGAACCACCATCACCAAGCACAAGGCTTGTAGGTGTGCTTACACTGGTTAAATTAACATGGGCGTGCCCATAAAAGCCTGATGCTGCAAGTGCAGATCCAGCTACCATTGTTCCTGCGGTTATCGCAGCGATTGCTAAAGTTTTAGCTAATTTCATAATATAGTACCTCTAATAGACTAATTTTTGAATATTTAAAACTCACCGCCAATCGTTTGATATCTGGCGACAACTTTTCGAATGCGCGAATTTAATCGCATTTCCTCAGGATTGTCAAGCATTCACAATAAAAAAAGTACTTTTTCCTGCTATTTCGCCAAAAAATCCAGTAAAAATGAACTTTTTTGTACTGAGAAGCCTTTAATAACTTGCACTGTCGCGTATAACAAAATATGCATATTTTTTTGAATTATGAGGTCTTAAAGTATTGTTTATCGTAAATATTCATGTGCTATAAATGCACATTTAAAAAACTTAACTTGCTTTAATCCCTATTCAATTGATTTTGCCAAGCTGCAGAACCAACCAAACTTTCAATCCTAATGCTTCAATTGATCATTCAATTGATATAAGGTGTATTGTACATTACCCATTTTATTTTGTTTATATATTATCCAATTTGATGGTATTTTTAGAACGGGGGCATTTAAAACGGGGGTTTCAACATAGACCAACCCCATTTGTGTAATCAATCTGTTGTTTTTGATTAGATCAATACTGGCTTGCCACAATTGCTTTTCAAATGGCGGGTCGATAAATATGAGGTGATATTGCTTGTTTGTCATCCGCAGCCATTTGATGGCATCCTGCTTATGAATCTCAGCGACGGCATTAAGTAAGTCTATCGATGATTGAATCTTCTGGCACTGTTTTGCGTGGGTTTCAATAAAATCAACGTGCGCCGCCCCCCGAGAGAGGGCTTCAAAGCCCAATACGCCAGAACCCGCGTACAAATCTAAGCAGTGCCACTGTGACAACAAGGGCTGTAGCCAATTAAAAACCGTTTCCCTAACTCTATCAGGTGAAGGTCTCAGTCCATCAATCGGATGAAAAGCGATGCGACGTGAACGCCACATTCCGCCGATGATGCGACAAGACCCACGGTTTTTATGATGGTCAGAGCGCACAATTCAAATGGGTTGTGAATGTTTAGATGCCTAACCAAATGAGCAATGGTGGGAATGGCATTATTGCGATTTTTTGGCTGCAGGCTTTGAAGCTGAGACTTGCCCCAGGCGCAATATCATAAAAGGATTGCTTTGTAAGAATTTTGTAAACGCCGTTTTTACTTCTGCGGCTTTGATTTGAGCCAAGTGCTTATTAAAGTCGTTTAAATAGCTGTTCGATAAGCCATAAAATGCCATCATACCCACGTAGCCAACCATTTCTTGATTACTGTCTAAGCCCAAGACAAATCGACCGGCAATGCTTTCTTTGGCTTGGTTGACTCGTTCATCGTCTAATGTGCCAATCAATTGCTCTACCACCTTAAATACCAGTTCCGTCGCTGTTGAGGCTTGAGAATTTTTGGTTTGCAGACTGATGCGGAACGGTCCATTTTGTTGCATGGGGGTGAAATGGCTGTAAACGCTGTAGGCCAAACCATTTTTCTCTCGGATTTCAATGGCTAAATCAGATACAAGCCCATCTCCGCCAAGCAAGAAATTGGCAATGTAAAGCGCTATGTAATGACGCTGTTCCTCATGACGAGACACCCCCAGGGTGCCGATGTGGATGTGTGCTTGTTGTGAGTTAAAGGGCACATCAAAGATTTTTGAGTTGTCAAGACGCTTGGGTGATGCAATCGGTTCAGGGGGCTTGCCAGCGGGCAACTGGTTAGACAGCTGCTCTGCTATTTTTTTGGCCTGTTCCATAGATAGGTTGCCAACGATGGCAATGTCTAAATTACTTGCAACATAATAGGTGCGATGAAATTTTTGAATGTCCGCTCGCTTTAATTTCGCCAATGTGACCAACGTCCCTAAGGGGTCATGCGCGTAGGGGTGATCTTGATACAGTGCTTGCCAAAAAAGACGGTTGGCGGTTTCACCTGCTCGAGATTGGCTGGCTTTTAATGTGACATTGCGATTTTTAATTGTTCGCTCTATGATCGGTTTTGAAAAAGCGGGCTTGCTAATAACGTCCCCTAATATTTTCAAAGCGGGCTGCATGAGTTCTGACCTGGTTAAACTTCTGAAGTTAATAATGGCCATATCGCGTAAGCTAGAGCTCCCCCAACGCACACCCAATGCATCCATCTTTTCGTGCAATGCTTCTTCATTTAAACTTTCAGTCCCCTTTGACAACAATTCACTGGTTAAGGAAGCCAAGCCAAATTGGTCACCATCTCTGGCAGAGCCCGCATCAAAAATCAGACGAATATCAACAATGTCAATTTCTGGGGCGTGGACAAACCGAACATTGGCGCCATTGGCGGTTTTCCAAGCATTCGGTTCTGGAAATTTAGCCCAAACGCTTGGATGGAATGTACTGGCAAAAAATAGTGCTATCCATATGATCGGTGATATTTTAAAAGGTGGTGACATAGCTATAGATCTCATTTGAAAAGGTTATATTCGTAACAACGCTGGATTGTCTTTACAGTTTGGGGTCATGTGCCAATGTGGCAACGGTCAGATTATGGGGTTTAAAATATTTTTTGGCCACGCGCATCAAATCCGCTTGGCTGACCTTGCTAAGATTGGTCAGATAATTTTCTGAAGTCTCCCAGCCCAACCCACTTGATTCCAAAAGACCTATTTCATAAGCCTGTGAGAATAAAGAATCTGCTTTGTAAACGTGGTTGGCCACCACTCGAATTTTGACGCGTTCTAACTCTTCTTTTGTTACCGCCTCGGTTTTCAAAAGCGCCAACTGAGCAAGAAGTGCGCTTTCCAGTTTTTCCAAGGTTTGATTTTGCGCCAATATCCCATCAATGACGAACAGTGTGTCATTGCGCGCCAGTAGGTTGTAATAGCTGCCTGAATTGGTCGCTAATTTCTGGGCGCGTATGATGTTCTTGGACAGCCTTGAACTGTCATCGCCTGACAAGATTTCAGCCAATATATCTAATGCATAAGCATCGGTTTTGTCCTGCCCAATGCTTTTCAAACTGGGGACTTTAAAACCCATAATCAGATAATTGACTTGCGCAGTGGTTTTTTCTGTGAGCCTTTTTAGCTTTTTTTGCGGCAAAGATTTCGCAATCTTCGGTCTGGTCTTGTTGTTTGGTTTTATTGAGCCGAAGTATTTCTTGGCCAAAGCCAGTACACCATTAGGACTGACATCTCCAACCACCACCAAAACCGCATTATTTGGTGCATAATATCGATCGTACCAATCTCTTAAGTCTGCAATTTGAGTATTTTCTATGTCAGACATCGAACCAATAATTGGATTTCTATAAGGATTCTGTGGAAATGCTGTTGTATAAAACTGCTCGTGCAATAGGTTGAGCGGTTTATCGTCAACACGTAAGCGACGCTCTTCGGCAACCACATCGCGTTCTTTCTCTAACGCCGATTGATTGAAGATCACATGACGCATGCGGTCTGCTTCTAGCGCCAAACTGGTTTCTAAGTGTTCGCTGCCGACGGATTGATAGTAGGCCGTATAGTCTCTTGAAGTAAATGCGTTCTGTTGTCCACCTAATTTTGATATGATTTTTGAAAAGCTATCATCTGGATGTTTTTTGGTGCCTTTAAACATCATATGTTCAAGGATGTGAGACAGACCCGTTGATCCGCTATGTTCATCAACTGAGCCCACTTTGTACCAAATCTGTGACATGATAATGGGCGCGCGTTTGTCAACCTTGACTAAAACCTTCATGCCGTTATCTAACTGCATTTCAGATACTTTTACTGCAGATACGTTAACTGAAAGACCCAATAATGGCATGGAAATCGCAACCCAGCGCAAAAAGCGCGGTGTTTTCTGTCCCAAATTAAGCCATAAACTGCTATACTTTGTCATAATTCTGTGTTGCCTCATTTTTGAACCAAATTCTGAATAAATGCACTAAGCTGTGGCCTGAAACGCAACCTTTACACACAATCCATATTCGCTTATTTTGCCTGCCAAATTTATTGTACAAGCCAACTGTTAATTATAGACTGATTTGACCATGTCTGCCCCATTGCTAAAACGATTTAAAAATTCGCTCTTAAAAACACGCGATCGGCTGAATTTACACATCATCAGCCAACATACCGCCATCGATCAAGCCACTTTGGAGGCGCTTGAGTATCAGTTATTGAGCGCAGATGTTGGATTGGAGACTGTTGATTACCTACTTGAAAGACTCAAAAAAAATAACAATCAAACCCCCAAAGATGCCATCCGATCAGCTTTATTAAATCTTTTTGACCTCCCACATAAGGACGAAGCTAATCTTGATATCCCGCAGACCATTCTCATGCTGGGGGTTAATGGGGCAGGCAAAACAACCACCATTGGCAAGCTCGCTTACCTGTTTAATCAAGCACAAAAGAAAACTTTGATCGCCAGTGGGGATACTTTTAGAGCGGCAGCGCATGAGCAGCTACAAGTTTGGGGGACACGCACGAACGCAGACGTGTTTATTGATAAAAACACGACTGACCCAGCCGCAGTCGCTTACACCGCCCTTCAAATGGCCCGCGCCCGCGCCTATGACTATTTGTTGGTTGATACTGCAGGTCGTCAATTCAACCACGATAATCTCATGCAAGAGCTGGCAAAAATCTATAGAAGCTTAAACAAGCAAGGCGAGCAATGGCCACAACACATTTGGCTGGTCATCGATGCAGGCAGTGGTCAAAATGGTTTAAAACAAGCCCAAGGATTTGCATCAATCATGCCCATCAATGGCTTAATCATTACAAAATTAGAAGGCACAGCCAAAGGTGGCGCCCTATTGAGCATCGCGCATCAAATGAAAATACCCATTCGTTATGTTGGCTTAGGCGAACAACCGCAAGACCTCAACGAGTTTGATGCTGAAGCATTTATTGATTCACTGCTGATCTAAACCAATCATTGCTCAATGTCCACTTTAACAACACACACTAATCAAGATCATGTCTGAAGCCATAGCAGAAACCGATGCGCTCATCACTTTTAAAAATGTGAGTAAGCGGTACCCTGCGTACCCCGATCCCCATCAAGCGCTTAAACAGATCAATCTTTCTATCCCTATGGGCAGCGTCACTTTTTTAACGGGTCATTCTGGCGCTGGCAAAAGTACTTTTTTCCGACTGCTGTCCTTGCTTGAGAAGCCCACTGAAGGCGAAATATTTATAGGCAATACGAGTATTACTCGATTGGCTCTGCGTTATCTGCCCTCGTACCGTCAACAAATTGGGGTGGTCTTTCAGGATCCAATGCTCCTCAACGATCGCAATGTGGCCAATAATATTGCTTTGGGCCTCCAGCTCACCACTTCAAATAAACAAAACATCATTTCACGAACTGAGAGCGCTTTATCCTTGGTAAAAATGTCTGAATACGCCCACTATAAGCCCATGTCTCTGTCCACCGGACAAAGGCAAAGAATTGGTCTGGCAAGAGCCATCGCACATTCACCTGAAATCATTTTAGCAGACGAACCCACGGGCAATTTAGACCCTGAGTTGTCAAACGAAATCATCGAACTGCTGATGGGCATCAACACCCATCGCGGCACAACCATTCTGATTGCCACGCATGAAACCCAATTGGTCAATAAATTTAGTCAATCTAAAAACATCCGTGAAATTAAATTGCAACAAGGGCGATTGATCTCATGAATCAGTTCAAGAAACCCTTTGAAATACGGTCAACGTCTCTGTTATCCGATTTGTTCTGGACCATCAGAGACCATGTTTGGACGACCCTTGCCGTATTGTTGGTTATTACTGCCACCTTCACTGTGCCCGCGCTGTCCATAACCACATTGATCAATGCGCACGATTGGTTAGGTGTTCAATCAGCACACAAGCAAATGACGATTTTTTTAAATACCGATAATAAAGAGGAAATAAGCCAAGTACAGCGTCGTATCGAAAAAATGTTAACCCACTACAAGAGCATCATTGATCAACCCATTCAAGTGGTCAATCGTGACCAAGCGGTTGAGGAGTTAAAAAATCATTATGGCGATAAAAACATTCAAGATACGCTTGACCTTATTGCACACAATCCCTTACATGATATGATCGTTTTAACCCCAAAAATCGATGCGCAATTGCCCCAATTACTCAGTTTTAAGGAACTATTGCTTGAAGACACCATGGTTTATGAAGTCGATGTTAATAAAGCGTGGATCTCTCACGTCAATCAGCTCATCAACATAGGCAACACCATTGTCTGGTCGGTCAGTATTTTATTTTTAATCACGATCTGGATATCACTCAATTATGCCATCACACAACAGCTACACCATAGAAAACAAGAGCTTGAATTAAAAAAAATGCTCGGTGCAACCTTGACCCAACGTTACCAGCCCTTGGTTATTTGGTGTGTGTTTTTAGGATTAACTGGATCACTCATGGCTGTGGGCGTCAGCTATGGCCTCGTTCATGCCATCAATGCGATTTTGGTCGAAAACCAACTCAGTGTCCAATTTAAGCAACTTTTAAATGTTTACATGATGTGTATTTCATGCGGGTTTGGTATGAGTTTGGTGAGCAGCCTATCTTCTCTTTGGCTCTTTCATCGATCGAACGGTCATTTAACTGGATAGTTTTAGACGCAATCCTTACCAATAAACCTATGAAATTGCTATATAATCAAACCACCTTTCGTTGTATTTACTTAAATTATGACCCTAAGCCTTAAAATAATTCAACCATGGCTTATGCCTTTAACGCCCCTTTGAATTCATGAATCAATGGTCTGACGCCACTCAAGCAGAACTTCTTGACCCAACCGAGAAAGAGTTGGACGTTGCTTTTCAGGACGGTTTCCAGAAAGGCAGTGCTGGCATGAATTTATCCTACTGCCCCCAGGCTTTTTATCTACAACCTTTATTGAAAAAACGTTGGACAGAAGGTTGGAAAACTGGGCAACAGGCAGCGGGTATTGAGAAGAAGAAACCCTTTGTACCCTTATTGGGTGCTGTCATCCTAATTGCCATTGTGGTACTGAGTTTTTATTTTTATCCCACAATGGAAACTCATCCCATTTTTAACAGCTGGAATCAACAAGCCTCAACTGATACTGAAACAGCCACCGAAGCACCCTCAAACTATACTGAATCAGACTCCAACGAAACACCAATGATCGCTGGGGATAGCATAAACGACATTGACAAGGTTGATGCGACAGATTCGCTTGAAGCATCGATTGAACCAACGAGCACAGAGCCGGAAGTGGCGGATTCTGGCAATGAAGCCACACAAGTTGCCCAGACACCTGAAAAATCAAATGATCCGACTTCGCTGATAGAACCCATACCTAATAATGACACAAAACGGGCGAATGAAGTCAGTCATGCCAATAACCAGACTGATGACACAGTCCGCCCGCAAACGAATAAACCTCGTTTGACACAAGTCAGATTTACCCGTTCGGTCATAGACCGAGTCCCTGATGAACCCTTAAGTCGCGTAGATGCACCAGGCCCTATCTATTACTTCACAAACGTACGCTTTTACAAAGACCACACCATCACCCATTTCTGGTATTTAAATAACCAACTGCTTACAAAAAAATCTTTTGATATTAAGGGGAATCGCTGGCGGGTTTTTTCCTTGCACACCATACCAAAAAATATCACAGGAACCATAAGAGTTGTGGTCTATGCCTCGAATTCGAAACAATTCATTTCAGAACAATTCATTGAAGTTGACACAACTCAGTCGCAGGACACCGCTCTTAATTGAGACAAAGGTTTCATCGTTTTCGATGAACATCATCGCCATTACAATCTAAATATTTTGCCCTCTTGAACGAGTAAGATTAGGGGCATCTCATTCTTCATTGCCAGTCCTTGGCATTCTGAGTGGGTAGGCGCAATGAAATTTAATCTGTTGCGCCTCTTTTGCTACGCAATAATCTCCGATCATAATCAACTGATCTGCTTTATAAAGCATGGGGATGTCCTTGCGCCACCATGGCAGCACATCCAAAGATTGCAATACGCGCTTTAATTTTTGGTTGCGCCCGCGAAAAACAACCCGCTGGCCTTTTATTCGGTAACGGACAGTGCAATCCTTTGTTTGCTCATAGGTGATTGGCGGTTGATTCAAAGCTTGTTGTGGATAAAAATAAGCATAATTTCGCCAAATCAAACACACAACCTTCTCATCATTTGACCACCAAACAAACTGCCCTTTGGGGTGTTCTCTTTCAAATTGTTCTTTTAGCGCTTCTAATTGGTGATGCGGGGGGAGTTGCCAAGGCTTTAAGCTCAAGCGCAATACAGGAATCTTCAAACTGTTGGGCAAATGGCGCCAAGCATTGAGGTCTAAAATATGCGCTTGACCGTGAGTGACAAACCAATCATTGGCCATTGTCATGACAAAGGCTTCTTTTTCAGCGCAATACTGCGCACTGCGATTAAGCATTTTCACCGCATTGGCATTCACATTTAACAGTGCAGGCATCACATTATGGCGCACATTATTTCTACTGAGCGCGGTATCTTGATTGCTGACATCCTCAATCCATTCAAGTTGGTTTTCATCTGCATATTGCGCAATTTCAATTGGTGAGATTGGCAACATTGGTCGCCCAATCCAGCAATGTTGGTGGGCGCGCAACAACTTCATTCCACTCAAGCCATTGAGGTCTAAGCCGCGTAAAGCATTGAGCAAAAACGTTTCGGCTTGATCATCAGCATGGTGGGCCATCAATAACACATGTGGGTCATGGCAAGTATTCAGTATGGCCTCATAGCGTGCTTTACGCGCCAGATCTTCCAAACTTTGCCTTGGTTTACGATTGATTGTTGGTGTCCTTACTTCAAATGCAATGTCTAAGTCACGACACAATTTTTGTGATATTTGGACAAATTCGTCTGAATTTTTTTGGAGTTGGTGATTGATGTGGATGACCGAATAATGCACCCGCAATTTTTTGAGTGTGATCCAATGATGCAAGGCATGCGTCAAGACCATAGAGTCTATGCCGCCACTCAAGCAAACTTTAATGGGTAATTGATCTAATTGTTGGTGTTGAAGTGTCTCAAAAAAATGCTCAAATGCCGGCGCAATCTTAAGCATTGCAACAAATGACTGATTTATTCGGAGAATCGACCATACGCCATCAATTTTTGATAACGTTTTTCTAACATTGTGTCAGTACTCAATGCACTGATTTCATCTAAGGAACGAATCAAAGACGATTGTAAATTCAACACTGTGGTTTCCAATGAGCGATGTGCCCCACCCAAAGGTTCAGGGACGATTTCATCTATGATGCCTTGATCTAACAGTTTTTTGGCGGTCAGAGCCAGTGCTTCTGCAGCCAATGAGGCTTTGGCTGCATCTTTCCACAATATAGAAGCGCAGCCTTCAGGAGAAATCACAGAATAAATCGAGTATTCCAACATCATAATATGATCGCCAACCCCAATCCCTAAAGCCCCCCCAGAGCCACCTTCGCCAATAACAACGCAAACGATGGGCACTCGTATCTCTGACATTTCACGCAAATTAACCGCAATGGCTTCACTCTGCCCTCTTTCTTCTGCACCAACGCCAGGATAGGCCCCTGGCGTGTCGATCAAAGAAATGATCGGAATGCCAAATTGTTCTGATAATTTCATCAATCGAAGTGCCTTGCGATAACCTTCGGGTTTTGGCATGCCAAAATTATGATGAATTTTTTCAAAAGTTTTTCGACCTTTTTCATGACCAATAATCATAACGGTTCGCCCTTGGATTTTGGCAAGACCGCCAATGATGGCCCGATCGTCATGGTAGTGACGGTCGCCATGTAATTCGATGAAATCGGTGAACATGCTTTCGAGATAATCAACCGTGTGTGGGCGGAGTGGATGACGGGCCAACATGGCAACCTGCCAATCACTCAAGCCTTTGAAAATCGATTGAGTCTGACGTTTATTTTGTGCTTGCAGTTTCTGAATTTGTTCGCTAACTTCTATACCAGATTCATCCCCTAATCGGTTCAACTCTCTGATTTTGTCGTCTAATTCAGCAATGGATTGCTCAAAGTCTAAATATTCTAAATTATTGTCGTTCACTGCTTATTTTTATTCCGTTCAATTGGGTTTGTGTTGGTGATATTTTAATCCATTCTGAAGTTTTTTTTTAACCTTAGTCAGAAAATGATGTTCAGTCTCAACCATATATCAACTAAAACTATTACAATGGGTCTTATACACTCTGCATTCTGATGCAATAACGATTAACCCTATAACAATCCATTTTATGACAAACCTGATTGACCATCAAATACAACCAAAAATCATCAACGCACAAGCGATCAACCAAGACCCTGCGACCATTGAAGCCAGCTGTATCACCATCGGTGTTCACAGCAACCATCAATTATGCACGGGTCATCAATCCTTTGAACAACAGCACGGTGATGCACTGATTGAATTTATCAAATCCAAGCCCGAATTTGATGCAACCATTGGCACCACTTTGCTTTGGCACAATGATGCTTTGCTGTCAGCCAAACGTATTCTTTTCGTTGGATTGGGTCAACCAACTGAGTTGTCGGTTGCAAGTTTTTATAAAATTCAAAATGCCGTTGCTAAGCAGGCGGTCGATCAAAAATGGCAATCTGTGGTCTTTACCCACGTTCACGCCTGTGTTGCGGACAACAATAAGGCTAAAGATTTAAATTGGAGGGTACGCCAAAGTCTCAAGGTTCAAACCAGCCACTTGTACCAATTTGCCCTGCCACACAAAGCCATTCAAAATCCACCTGCCATGTCCGTTATTTACCCAGTCAGCGAATCAGATTTAGGCGGCGTGGAACAAGCAACAACCGTTGGTAAATCTATAGGCATGGGCATTAACATTGCCAAACAGTTGGGTAACCTTCCAGCCAATTTGTGTACCCCAAAAGATTTGACCGAAGTTGCCCAATTGCTTGCACAACAATTTGAACAATTATCGACCCACATATTAGACGAAAAAGCCCTACAAAAATTAGGAATGAACGCGCACCTTAGTGTGTCACGAGGCAGTATTGAGCCTGCTTTTTTGATTGAACTGCATTATCAACCTCGTGCAAAGTCTCAACAAGAGCCAACCGTTCTCATCGGCAAAGGCGTCACTTTTGATACAGGCGGCATATCGCTGAAGCCCTCTGCAAGTATGGATGAAATGAAGTTTGATATGTCTGGGGCGGCCAGTGTCATTGGCACCATGGCGGCGCTCGCCATGATGGACCATCAACACCCCGTCATTGCCCTCATACCCGCCACTGAAAATATGCCCGCCCACCACGCGACCAAACCTGGAGACGTCGTCCAAAGTGCTTCTGGGCAAACCATTGAAATTTTAAATACCGATGCCGAAGGTCGATTGATTCTTTGTGATGCCTTAAATTATGCGCAAAAGTTCAATCCCGCTTGCATCATCGATGTGGCAACTTTAACGGGCGCTTGCGTTGTGGCACTGGGTGCTCACTTTAGTGGCTTGATGAGTAACAATGAATCATTGGCTCAGGATTTGGCGACGGCAGGCTATGGCAGCCACGACCGTTGCTGGCAGTTGCCTTTAGATGAAGATTATAATGAGCAACTGCACAGCAATTTTGCTGACATGGCCAACATCAGTGATGGGCGAGGTGCTGGTACCATAACAGCCGCTTGCTTTTTGCAGCGTTTTGTCTCAAAACAAACGCCGTGGGCGCATCTAGACATTGCTGGTACGGCTTGGAAAACGGGACGCGAAAAAGGTTCAACGGGCCGCCCCGTCGGGCTATTATGTGAATATTTAATCCGATGAGTTTTCTGTCTATGCAAAAGTCTTTGCTACTGCCATTCAATCGAGGTCATATCCGCATTCGGTCACGCGTATTATTTTGGATGATGTTGGGACTCACCGCCACATCAGCCTTGGCAGAGGATGTAAGTACCATTGCCTTAAAAGACATACAATCTTTCCCGAACCATGCCATCATTGCCAAAGTCATTCCCCTTAATGATGTGACGATTCGCTCTGAAATCAGTGCCAAAATCCTTGACATCAATACTGAAGTTGGCGATGAAGCGCGCAAAGGACAAACATTGATTCAACTTGACTGCCAAGCATTTAAGCTCGCAGCTCAATTGCAAAATGAACAGTATGCACGCTTGAACAATGAACTGAAATGGACGACCATCGAGTTTAATCGATCAAATGCTTTGTATCAGCAAAATAATTTCCCCAAAGCCAATTTAGATAGAATCCAGCAGGGTATTGAACAACTGAACATTCAGCTAAAGATTCAACGCATCAGCATCCAATCGGCCAAGCTGAATGTTGACAAATGCACCATAACTTCACCATTTACTGGCGTCATCACCCAAAGGCTGGTCGATGAAGAAGAGTTCGTTAATCCTGGTAGCCCAGTTCTTCAATTATTAGAAGCCAGCAACAGCGTGATTGAAGCGAACATCCCCGTTGATTCTGTGGCTGATTTTGTCAGCGCCAGTGCTTTCTGGACGAGGGATCTTGATAACAACAAAGTTGAGCTCAACCTCATTAAAATCATTCCTCAAGTAAACGCCAGTAATCGAACCCAAACAATGCGCTTAACCAGTAACAAACCATTGCTGATTGGAGACGCGCCACATTTGCAATGGCGTTCAACCACAGCAAGATTGCCCGCTAAGTATTTGCAAAGAAGGGGTGACAAACTTGGGATATGGATCGTAAAAGACAAGGGTTACAAGTTCATCACATTGCCCAATGCCCAAGAAGGCCGACCATTTGATATTCCAGCATTGGCAGGTGAAACGCAAATCGTTGCCGAAAATGCGCACTTGATAGAGCAATAGACGCTCCATCTGATCATTTAGTAAATTGAATTGGCTGTCGCCGTGTACTTCCCCCCTTTTAATCGGGGAGAAGCATTTAAGAATATATCAACAAAAGACTTTGAACTTACTCAGCCATCGGTGAATCGATGGATTCACTGTTCTCATTAGGATTAATGGGCAAAGCTTCTTCAAACTCTTGCTGACCTAAGAGCATTTCTATATCATCATCTGATTCAAATTCAGGTTCAGCTTGATGATACCTCAAGCCGGTGCCCGAAGGAATAAGACGACCAACAATGACGTTTTCTTTCAGTCCTAACAATTTATCTTTTTTACCATAAACCGCAGCGTCTGTTAACACCTTAGTGGTTTCTTGGAATGAGGCCGCAGAAATGAACGACTCCGTCGCCAAAGAGGCTTTGGTAATGCCTAATAAGATCCGTTCGTAAGTCACAGGACTCTTACCTTCGCTGTTAAGCGCATCATTGATTTCTAACAATCGGTTATATTCAACCTGTTCCCCTTGAACCAAGAAAGAATCACCTGCATCGGTCACTTCAACTTTGCGTAACATTTGTCTAATAATCACCTCAATGTGTAGATCATTAATTTTTACACCTTGAAGTCGATAAACGCTTTGGACCTCATTGATGAAATAGTTGGCCAATGACTCAACCCCACGCACTCTTAGAATATCGTGCGGATTGGGTGCACCATCCACCAAAACATCGCCTTTGGTGACGCTCTCGCCATCAAACACATTGATTTGACGCCATTTCGGTATCAATATTTCGTGCGAGCTGTCTAAGTCTGTAATGATTAAGCGGTATTTCCCTTTGGTTTCCTTGCCGAATGAAATTAACCCACTTTGCTCTGCCAAAACCGCAGGCTCTTTGGGAATACGCGCTTCAAATAAGTCAGCTACGCGAGGCAAACCACCTGTAATGTCCCTTGTTTTTAGGCTTTCTTGCGGTATCTTAGCAAGAATAGAACCCACACCAATTGTTTGACCATCTAAGACATTGACCATGGCACCGCCTGGTAAAAAGTAATTAGCCGGTGTTTTTGTTCCAGTGAAGCAGACATCTTTGCCATTCTTATCGACCACTTTAATCATCGGCCGATTATCTTTTGCACCCGCATCAACCGCTTTATTGACAATAATCGTTGACAGCCCAGTGAGTTCATCAGTGGTTGTATCAACCGTTTGACCTTGAATAAAGTTAAAGAATTTAATGGTGCCCGAAACTTCGGTAATCATTGGATGGGTGTGTGGTTCCCACGTGGCAACAATATCGCCCGCTTTTACTTTGGCATTATTTTTAACGGTGATTTGAGAACCATAGACTAATTTATAACGTTCCTTCTCCAATCCAGATTCATCTTTAATGGACATTTCACCTGAACGAGAAACAACCAACTGCTTGCCTTCAGGGTTCTTAAGGAGTTTGACATTATGCAAAACCGCATGCCCTGTATTGTTGACGGCAATTTGGGTTTCGGCAGCAGCCCTTGAGGCCGCCCCACCAATGTGGAATGTCCTCATGGTTAACTGAGTGCCAGGCTCACCAATCGATTGGGCAGCAATGATGCCGACCGCTTCACCTATATTGACCAATTTACCTCGTGCGAGGTCGCGACCATAACTATGGCGCGATAATCCAAAGCGCGTGGTATCGGTTAAGGGAGAACGAACCTGAACAGAATCGATGCTGTTGGCTTCCAAAATATCGGTTTGTTTTTCATCCAACAAAGTGTTTTTATGAATTAACACTTCATTCTTTTTACCAGGCTTCATAATATCACGAGCCAAGACACGCCCTAATACGCGTTCTCTGATTTTTTCGACCACATCACCGCCTTCAACCAAAGCAGATTTGGCAATACCTGGATCCTCAGAATATTCTTCGCTCGACACCACCACATCTTGAGCGACATCGACAAGACGACGAGTTAAGTAACCAGAGTTCGCTGTTTTAAGCGCTGTATCCGCCAGTCCTTTTCTCGCGCCATGCGTTGATGTGAAGTACTGTAGTACGGTCAAACCTTCACGGAAGTTCGCTGTAATGGGGGTTTCAATGATAGAACCATTCGGTTTAGCCATCAACCCACGCATGCCCGCCAACTGACGCAACTGAGCCATAGACCCCCGCGCACCAGAATCAGCCATCATGTAAATAGAGTTAAACGAAGGCATTTGAACCGTCTTACCATTGCCATCAACAACCGATTCATACTCAATGGTATCAATCATCGCTTTGGTTACTTTCTCATTGGTATGCGTCCAAACGTCAATCACTTTGTTATAGCGTTCACCTTCTGTGAGCAAACCGCCGTGGAATTGTTTTTCAATTTCTTTCACTTGACCGATGGCTTCATCAATGGCAGTTTTTTTCATGGTCGGTACAATCATGTCATCCACACCAAACGAAATGCCCGAACGCGTTGAATACCTAAAGCCCATATACATAAGCTGGTCGGCAAGTATCACCGACTCCTTAGCGCCCAAAGAACGGAAACTGGCATTCAATACGCCTGAAATATTCTTTTTAGTCATCGGTTTATCTAATAAATTAAAGGGCAGCCCTTTGGGAATGATTTCCCAAAGAAGCGCACGCCCAACCGTTGTTTTACGACGTTGAGTCGTTTCAATTTCTACGCCCTCTTCGTCTTTCAAACTTTCGGTTATTCTCACTTCTACTTTTGCGTGTAATTCCACAATGCCTAATGAGTAAGCGCGTTCCACATCGGCGACTGAACTGAATGTCATTCCTTCGCCTTTGACCCCAATTTTTTCACGGGTCAGATAATACAGCCCCAATACAACATCTTGCGAGGGCACAATAATCGGATCACCATTTGCGGGTGAAAGCAGGTTATTGGTTGACATCATCAACACCCGTGCTTCGGTTTGTGCTTCTATTGATAAGGGCACGTGAACCGCCATCTGATCGCCATCAAAATCGGCATTGTACGCCGCGCACACCAAGGGATGCAGTTGGATGGCTTTGCCTTCAATCAAAACGGGCTCAAATGCTTGAATGCCGAGTCTATGGAGTGTTGGCGCTCTGTTGAGCAGTACTGGGTGCTCACGAATGATTTCATCTAATGCATCCCAAACACAGTCTTCGCGCGTTTCAACCATCTTCTTAGCCACTCGAATGGTCGCCGCTTGTTCTTTTCGGATCAATACGCTGAAAACAAAAGGTTTAAATAATTCCAAAGCCATGAGTTTGGGTAAGCCACATTCATGTAGCTTCAATTTGGGTCCGACCACAATCACCGAACGACCTGAATAGTCAACGCGTTTACCAAGCAAATTCTGACGGAAACGTCCTTGCTTGCCTTTGATCATATCGGCCAGTGATTTTAAAGGACGTTTGTTACCGAGCACAGGGCGGCCTCTGCGGCCGTTGTCTAATAAGGAATCCACAGACTCTTGTAGCATTCTTTTTTCATTGCGTACAATGATTTCAGGCGCACCCAAATCCAACAGTCGGCGCAATCGATTATTACGATTGATCACACGACGGTACAAATCATTTAAATCTGAAGTGGCAAAACGGCCACCTTCCAAAGAGACCAATGGTCTCAATTCTGGTGGTAGCACAGGTAAAACTTTCAAGATCATCCATTCAGGGCGATTGCCTGATTCAAGGAGTGCTTGCACCAAACGCAATCTTTTAGACAGTTTTTTCGAACGCGCTTCACTGCGACAGTTGACCAACTGTTCTTGTAGATCAACAATTTGTTCTTTTAAATCCATTTTCGACAACAACTCGTGAATGGCTTCGGCACCCATCAGTGCTCTGAATTCTTGGCCATATTTTTCACGGGCTTCAATCAGTTCTTCATCACGTAGAATCTGCATCATTTCAAAATCAGTTGAGCCTGGATCCGTCACCACGGACGCTTCGTAATAGAGAATAATTTCAATTTCACGCAGTGTTTTATCTAATAACAATCCGATGCGCGATGGCAATGATTTTAAAAACCAAATATGGGCGACGGGTGCAGCCAGTTCAATGTGACCCATGCGGTCACGTCTGACCTTCATCTGAGTGATTTCAACGCCGCACTTCTCACAAAATACCCCGCGATTTTTAATGCCCTTGTATTTGCCACAAAGACATTCAAAATCTTTCATGGGGCCAAATATTTTGGCGCAGAAAAGACCATCCCGTTCAGGTTTAAAAGTCCGGTAATTGATGGTTTCAGGTTTTTTAACCTCACCATAAGACCAACCACGAGGCGGAGGCAATTTGATTTTATCGGGATCTGCCAATCCTATTCGAACCGTATCAAAATTTGAAAGCGTATTTTGTTTTTTTATCAAATTCAACATTTCTTTCATTCTAATTCTCCTAAAATTATTCCGATTCCATCTGAATGTCTATACCGAGTGCTTTGATCTCTTTTAGGAGAACACCAAGCGATTCAGGTATGCCAGAATGCATATTGTGATTGCCGTCAACAATATTCTTATAAATGTGGGTACGCCCTTGTAAATCGTCAGACTTGACCGTCAACATTTCTTGTAAAGTGTAAGCAGCGCCATACGCCTCTAATGCCCAAACTTCCATTTCACCAAATCTTTGGCCACCCGATTGCGCTTTACCGCCAAGAGGTTGTTGGGTGACTAAGCTGTACGGCCCTGTTGAGCGCGCGTGCATCTTGTCGTCAACCAAGTGATTGAGTTTGAGTACATACATATAGCCTACGGTCACTTTACGATCAAAGGCTAAGCCGGTTTGACCATCATACAAAACCACTTGACCACTGGTGGGCACATTGGCTTTGGTCAGCAAGGCTTTTATTTCTGATTCCGCCGCACCATCAAAAACCGGTGTCGCAACGGGTAAGCCTTCTCGCAAATTCTGCGCCAATTCCATGACTTCGTCATCCGACATGGCGGCGACTTCTGCTGACTCAGCATCCTCTGAATAAATGTCTTTCAGATAGGTGCGCAATGTCTGAGCATTTTTATTGTCGCGTAGCATGTCATTGATTTGATTGCCAATACCAGAAGCGGCCATTCCCAAATGGGTTTCTAAAATCTGACCCACGTTCATCCGCGAAGGAACACCTAAGGGATTCAGGACGATGTCCACGGGGGTGCCGTCAGAATCGTAAGGCATATCTTCAATGGGGCAAATGCGTGACACCACCCCTTTGTTGCCGTGACGACCAGCCATCTTGTCACCAGGTTGAATTTGACGCTTAACCGCAACCAAAACCTTGACTATTTTCAACGTTCCAGGTGAAAGTTCATCGCCTCGGGTGATTTTGGCGCGTTTAATCTTGTAACGTTCTTCCAACTCCATTTTTAAAGCGACCAATTGGCGTTGTGAACCCTCTAAGGAACGATTGATCTTATCCTCTTTGGTCTTCACTTTTAACAAGGCTTCATCAGACAAATCTGCTAAAACACTGGCCGTTAATTTTTTGCCTTTTTTATCGACCTTATTTAATAGCATTTCGCGTGAACGTACAATAATGTTACGTTGAACGATGGCAAATTGATCGTCTAAATCTTTTTGGACTTTGGCCAATTCATTGCTTTCTATTTCCAAAGCACGTTGGTCTTTTTCAACCCCGTCGCGGGTAAAGATTTGTACATCGATGACCGTGCCTTCCATACCCGATGGTACGCGTAAAGAGGTGTCTTTGAAATCAGAAGCTTTTTCACCAAAGATGGCGCGTAGCAGTTTCTCCTCAGGCGATAACTGAACTTCACCTTTTGGTGTAACACGCCCAACCAAAATATCACCGGCCTTTACTTCAGAACCAATCGTAACAATGCCAGACTCATCTAAGTTGGCAAATTGTGCATCGCCCACATTGGGAATATCCGCTGAAATTTCTTCATTACCTTGTTTGGTGCTTCGCGCTTGACAAGTTAATTCTTCAATATGTATGGAGGTGTAAGTGTCTTCTCGAACCACTTTTTCCGAAACCAAAATCGAGTCTTCAAAGTTATAGCCATTCCATGGCATAAAAGCGACGCGCATATTTTGACCCAAAGCCAGTTCGCCCAAATCGGTTGAAGAGCCATCCGCGATGACATCTTTTGCATTCAGCCTGTCTCCAGGTCGCACAATGGGGCGCTGGTTGACGCAGGTGTTTTGGTTAGAGCGTAAATATTTTTGTAAGTTATAAATATCTACCCCAACATCACCTTCGGTCAATTTTTCGACATCAGCTCGAACCACTACTCTGGAAGCGTCAACGCTTTCTACAATACCGCCTCTGCTTGCAACCACCACATTGCCCGAGTCAACGGCGACGCAACGTTCCATGCCTGTGCCAACCAAAGGCTTTCTGGCTCTAATGGTTGGGACGGCTTGACGTTGCATGTTTGAGCCCATTAAGGCACGGTTCGCATCGTCGTTTTCTAAGAAGGGGATGAGTGATGCAGCCACTGAAACCAATTGCTTAGGCGAAACTTCAGCCAAGTCAAAACGGTCAGGGATACAAACCGTCGTCTCATTTTGATGACGACAGGGCAGTAAATCACCCAATATTTTTCCAGATTTGTTGATTTCCACATTGGCTTGAGCAATATAATACTGCGCCTCGTCAATGGCAGAAACAAAGATAATATCTTCAGTGATGATGCCTTTTTTAACTTTAAAGAAAGGCGTTTCTAAAAATCCATAGTCATTGACTCGAGCATAGATTGCCAATGAATTCATAAGCCCAATGTTTGGACCCTCTGGCGTTTCAACGGGGCAAATACGACCATAGTGGGTAGGGTGTACATCGCGCACTTCAAAACCAGCACGATCACGGGTTAAGCCACCAGGGCCTAAAGCCGAAATGCGTCGTTTATGGGTGATTTCTGCCAAGGGATTGACTTGATCCATAAATTGAGACAATTGCGATGAACCAAAAAATTCTTTTAAGGCGCCTGTAATGGGTTTTGGATTGACCAAGTCTTGTGGGTGCCAATCTTCAGATTCAGCCAAGCTCAATCTTTCTCTGACCACTCTATCAATGCGAGCCAAACCAGTTCTACAAGCATTTTCAGCCAATTCCCCGACGGCTTTAATGCGTCGGTTGGCTAAGGTGTCAATGTCATCAACTTGACTGCGGCCATTTTTGATATTGATCAATTCACGAATCACATCCAAGATGTCTTCTTTCTCAAGCACGCCAGAGCCTTCGTCGGAACTTCTGTGTAATCTTCTATTGAGCTTCATTCGCCCAACGACGGTCAGATCATAACGTTGTTCATCAAAAAACAAACTGTCGAACAAACGGTTTGAAGCATCTTCAGTGGGGGGTTCGCCAGGGCGAATCATGCGATAGATCTCTATTCGAGCTTCCAATGGCGTCAGCGTTGAATCAATTCTTAAAGTTTCGGACAAATAAGACCCATGCTCTAATTCATCCATGTAGAGGATGTCTAATTTACCACTGCCTTTGTCTTTGAGCATGTCAACAATATCTTCGGTAATGACATCGTTGGCCTTAATCAAAACATTATTGTTGCTTTTTTCGACTACGTCATGCGCCACCACTTTGCCAACGGCATATTGATAAGGGACATTCAAGCGTTTGACATTCGCTTCGGTCAATTTTTTGACGTGTCTTTTGTTGACGACTTGATCCGCTTCAACGATGACTTTGTTGTCAATCTTAATGTCAAATACGGGTTTTAAACCCAACCACTCATTAGGTTCAAAAACAATTTGTAGGCTTCTTTTGGTAAAACGCAATGTGTTTATTTTGAAAAAAGCTCTCAGAATGTCTTCATTGTCCATACCCATTGCTCTGAGCAGTACGGTCAGAGGGAATTTTCTATGGCGGTCAATGCGCGCATACAAAAAATCATTATGATCAAACTCAAAGTCTAACCAAGAACCTCTGTAGGGTATCACACGGGTTTGAAATAGAATTTTTTGTGAAGAGTGACTCTTGCCCTTATCGTGGGTGAATATGACACCGGGTGAGCGATGCAACTGAGAGACAACAACACGCTCTGTGCCGTTGACCACGAATGTACCATTGATAGTCATCAATGGCACTTCACCCATGAACACTTCTTGTTCACGAATGTCTTTAACGATTTTGTTTTTTTCGGATGAGCGTTCTTTGTCGTAGAGCTTCAGTCTCAAGGTCACATAAATGGCCGATGCAAATGTCATACCACGTTGGCGACATTCATCTTCTGTATATTCAGGATCCTCTAAGCGATAGCTCAAGAACTCTAAATCTGCCGTACCCGCAACACCTTTAATAGGAAATATGGATTGGAAAGCGGCTTCTAAACCGTTCAATAAACGATCAGCAGGTAATACTTCGTTCTGTAAGAATTTTTCAAACGACATTTTCTGAAGCTGCAACAAATAGGGAATTTCCATATTTGTTGGAAGTTTGCCGTATGTTTTTCTTATGCGTTTTTTTTCAGTAAAAGAAAAAGACATTACCACTGACCCCTCTAACTATATATAATTTACTCAGTACAAAATTTATGTACTTTAACCAGCCAACTGATCCTGAACCTTCCTGCTCAAATAAATCAGAGAGCCAACCATTAAAATGCCAAAAATGGCCGATCATCCAAAAGCGTGATCGGCCATTTGATAGGCAACTGAATTATTTCAATTCAGCTTTTGCGCCAGCTTCAGTAAGCTGTTTAACAATGTCTTCGGCCGCTTCTTTTGAAACCGCTTCTTTGATGGTTGAAGGCGCGCCATCAACTTTGTCTTTGGCTTCTTTAAGGCCCAGACCTGTGACAGAACGAACCACTTTAATCACGCCAACTTTGGAAGCGCCGATTTCGCTCAACACTACGTCAAACTCAGTTTGTTCTTCAGCAGCTGCAGCTTCACCGCCACCGCCACCAGCAGCAGGTGCCACAGCAACCGCAGCGGCTGCGCTCACACCAAACTTTTCTTCCATCGCTGAAATTAATTCAACCACTTCCATTACACTCATCTGTGCAATTGCTTCTAATAACTCGTCTTTTGTAATAGCCATTTTTAACTCCTAATAAGCTTATTGTTGCTGCTTAAACTAAGCAGCGTCTTTTAATTGTCTAACTGCTTCAACTGTACGAACCAATTTGCTCGGAACCGCATTGAGGGTCTGAGCAAACTTCGTGACCGGTGCTTGCATCACTGCCATCAAAGTTGCTAATGCTTCTTCATACGTTGGTAGTGAAGCAACCGCACTCAATTGACTTGCTGGTAGCAAATCTCCACCAAGAGATATGCCAACCACCTTCAGTTGTTTATGCTCTTTGGCAAATTCCTTAAACACCTTTGCCGCATCTCCAGGTCCAGACTTGGAAAATCCAAGCAAAACCTGACCAGTTAGAGCCTCTGCAACAAGAGAAAATTGTGTGTCGGCAACGGCTTGACGAGCCAATGTGTTTTTAACCACACGTACTTCAACATCCGTTGTCCTTGCAACATTGCGCAATTGTGACAATTCACTCACTGTTAGACCTTGGTACTCAGCAATAACCATCGAAATGGATTCAGACACTTGTTCTGAAACCTGTTCAATAACCTGTTGCTTTTCTTTACGATTAAGTGCCATGTTTTACTCCATAGCGGTTACTAAAGTCATGATTTAAGTTTTATCAATCATACCCAAATCATGCCATTTACTTTATGCTCATCATTTTAAATACATAAAATGATAAACATCCCATCTGCGTAGGATCATTAAGTTGATCATTTAACTTTCATTAAACGAAAAAACACCTACGGTCTTTGACGACTTAAGAAAAGCTCAAAGCTACCTTAGTCATCCATAAGCATCAAACAATGCTTATGATTTAGTCAAAATGACAAAAATTCTGTTGTTACGTTAGTTTTAAAGTAGTGTGGTCCACTCTTAACCCAGGACCCATGGTAGAAGATAGGGTAACCTTCTTCATATAAATACCTTTTGCTGCACTCGGTTTGATTTTGTTCAGTGTCGTCAAAAGCGTTGCCAGATTTTCTGTTAAGGCCTCTGAGCTGAATGATAATTTTCCAATGGAAGAATGTATGATTCCCCCTTTATCCACTCTAAAGCGTACTTGCCCAGCTTTGGCATTCTTAACAGCCGCGGCGATATCTGCAGTGACCGTTCCGACTTTGGGGTTGGGCATTAGGCCTTTAGGACCCAAAACCTTACCCAATTTACCAACGGTTGCCATGGCATCTGGTGCAGCAATAAGCAAATCAAAATCTAATTGACCCGCCTTTATATCTTCGGCTAAGTCGTCAAAACCAACCACATCTGCCCCAGCACTCTTTGCATCTTCAGCAAGATCACCTTGGGCGAAAACGGCCACTCTGACGGTTTTTCCTGTGCCATTAGGCAAAACAGCTGCACCACGAATGACTTGATCTGATTTACGAGGATCAACGCCAAGATTGACTGCGACATCAACCGATTCATCGAATTTTTTGGCTGATAATTCTTTTAACAAGGAAACCGCTTCTTCTAAAGCATAGGTTTTTTCAGCTTCAATCTTCTCGAGTACTAATTTTTTATGTTTTGAATGTGCCATCTTTTAACCCTCAACCACTAAGCCCATGCTGACAGCTGTGCCGGCAATAATTTTTACCGCTGCTGCCATATCATTGGCATTTAAATCAGCCATTTTCATGGTTGCTATTTCTTCTAACTGCGCTTGAGTCACAGTACCCACTTTATTTCTATTGGGCTCGCCTGAACCTTTGGCCACATTGGCAACTTTTTTAAGTAAAACCGCTGCTGGTGGCGTTTTGGTTACAAATTCAAAACTGCGATCTGTAAATGCGGTGATAACGACAGGAATAGGTAAATTCTTTTCCATGTCTTGGGTTTTTGCATTAAACGCTTTGCAAAAATCCATTATATTGAGCCCGTGCTGACCTAAAGCCGGACCAACAGGCGGACTTGGATTAGCACTCCCAGCGGGGACTTGCAGTTTAATGTATGCTTTGACTTTCTTTGCCATAAATTTTCTCCTTATGAGTGCAAACGCGCATTTAAGCTCCTCATTAACTAATAATATCTAACTTTTTTGTATCTGGTTAAATGCCAATTCAACGGATGTAGAACGTCCAAAAATCAATACGGAAACACTGACTCTGTTCTTGTTATAGTCAATGCTTTCAACCACAGCTTCAAAATCGGTAAATGGTCCATCTGCGACTCGAACGACTTCGCCAGCTTCAAACATGACTTTGGGTTTGGGACTGTCAATTCCGGCTTTAACACGATCCATAATTGCATCCACTTCCGACTGCTTGATCGGCGTTGGACGATTAGAAGTGCCACCAATGAAACCAAGCACCTTAGGCACATTTTTAATCAAATGCCAAGTGTTGTCATTCAATTCCATTTCTACCAAAATATAACCTGGGAAAAATTTACGTGTGGTTGTCCGACGTTGTTCGCCTCTGATTTCTATCACTTCTTCTGTTGGCACTAAGATCTCACCGAATTCTTGTCCCAAGCCTTTGGTCTCAATGTGTTCTTCCATTGAGCGAACCACTTGCTTCTCATAGCCAGAATAAGCATGAACCACAAACCATTGTTTTGCCATATTAACGCCTTGTAATAATTTCAGTTAGCCACAAAAACAAGGTGTCCAGTAACCATAAAAAGATGCCAATGAGAATGACCGCAATGATCACAGTAATTGTTAATTGAATGACCTCAGGACGCGTTGGCCAAATCACTTTTCTAACTTCAGCCCGAGACTCTCCAACCATCATCAAAGAACGTTTACCCAATGAAGTTTGATAGACAATGGCAATGCAGACGCCTGCCACTACAATAAGTGCCAAGGCGCGCCACAATGTGGCCACTTGAGATTCATAAGCGTAGAACCCGAAAACACCCGCACCTAAGATTGCTAATGCAATGAGTAGCAGGGCTTTATCGGTAAAACTTGATTGATTTGCTTGTTTATCCATATTTAATTTTATAATTTTTGGCAGGGGTAGAGGGACTCGAACCCCCAACCTTCGGATTTGGAATCCGTCGCTCTACCAATTGGAGCTACACCCCTATCACATAAGCTGAATGACATAATCTGAATCAAGGCACAATACTTAAGCAGGCGCGGGATTATACCAGATTTTATTTTTTTTGCTTGTGTATTTTGGCTTAGGCGCGACACAATAGTCATGTGATGGTGACTGCTGCTCTACTCAAAACAATTTATTTTTTATCTTTGTGCTCGTCAGTCTCATTTGTTTGAGCTGGATCTTCAGCAGATTCGGCTGTTTGTTCAGGCTCAACATCTTCTGCAGATTCGGTGACTGCTTCGGCCACAGTGTCCTCAACTGGCTCACTGGCTTGCTCAGTTTCAGCTTGCTCCGCAGAATCACTGACTTCCTCAACCACAGCGTCTTCGACCACGCTTTCTTCAACGGCTGTTGCAGCGACTGCTGCCTCTTTTTTCTCTAAACCTTTGGTTGAAGTCTCCGTTGAATCGTCCGCTGCTTGTTCCAGTTCAGATTCGTCTCTGTCAACCAGAGACACCCAAGCCATGAGCGCTGCATCTGAGCGTCTAAACCCAGCTTTCAATATTCTTAAATACCCACCCGAACGGTCTTTGGAACGAACACCGATTTCTTCAAACAGTTTTTTAACGGCTTCTTTGGAACGCAAGCGATCAAAAGCCAAACGTCTATTGGCCACAGTATCAACCTTAGCCAGAGTGACCATTGGCTCAAAAAACCGTCTGAGTTCTTTTGCTTTTGGTAATGTTGTTTGGATTTGCTCATGTTCAATCATAGAGCACATCATGTTACGAAACATAGCTTTACGGCTTGAAGCGTCTCGATTTAATTGACGTCCTGTATAACGATGGCGCATAATTTATCCTCTAAATGTAAGATTTATTTTGTTAAATTTGCTCTACAGCACGAATTTTGCTGGGCGGCCAATTGTCTATCTTAGTGCCCAACTCTAATCCTTGTTCCTGAAGCAATTTTTCAATTTCAGTTAATGATTTTTTCCCAAAGTTAGAAATTCTCAACAAATCCGCACGGGTTTTTTGAACCAAATCGCCGATGTAAGAAATTTTAGCATTTTTCAAACAGTTGGCAGAACGAACTGTCAACTCTAAGTCATCAACGGGACGCAGATAAACGGGATCGACTTCTTCCTCAATCAATTCTTTCTGCGGCTTCTCGAATGCTTTGACATCCACAAATGCCGACAATTGACGGTGCAATATGTCTGCTGCTGTGCAAATGGCAACTTTGGGGGTAATGGAGCCATTTGTTTCAATATAGATAATCAATTTATCCAAATCCGTTTTTTGATCAACACGGACATTTTCGACGCTATAGTTTATCCGTTTGATTGGGCTGTAAATGGCATCAATTTGTAAAAAGCCCACTTCAACCGTCTCACCCAAACTTTGTTTGCGTACAGCAACGGTTTCATAGCCAATGCCTTTGGTCACTTTCAATGTCGCTTTGAATGTCACTTTTTTGTTGACATGTGCAATGACTAAATCAGGATTCGCTATGTCTGCATTATGTGGTAACTGTATATCAGCTGCTGTAATGGTGCAGGGACCCTTTTTTTCAATCTCAAGCGTTGTTTCTTGCGTGTCTTCGCCATGCAGTATCACCGCGATGTTTTTAAGATTAAGTAAAATATCGATGACATCTTCTTGTATGCCTTCCATGGCTGAGTATTCATGCTCAACACCTTCAATTTTCACACCAACCACTGAGGCACCAGGAATGGCTGATAACAGCACACGGCGCATGGCATTGCCTAAAGTATGACCAAAACCCCGCTCAAGAGGTTCAAGTTCAACCGTGGCACGACATTCATCAATGATTTTTATTTGAGAAAAATCGGGGGTCAAAAAATTTTCGATATTTGTTTTCATCATCACTCCTAAAATTGTTGCCGCTCAGATGTGTTTGACCGATGCAAGTCAAACCATTCTATTAAATTGCAAATAAAAATCAGGCTTCTTACTCCTTGGTAAAAAGTCTGATTAATCGTTTAAACTTACTTTGAATATAACTCAACGATGAGATGTTCTTCGATTTCTTGTGGTAGTTCAGACCGATCGGGCAACCGCTTAAATTCAGCGTGCATTTTTGAGGAATCAACGTTCACCCATGCAACGTCTGGTTTTTGTTCTGCAATTTCCAAAGCCGTTTTAATTCTTTGTTGGTTCTGCTTACTTAAACGTATGCTGACGGCATCGCCCGGTTTAACCTGAAAAGAAGCAATATTAACCACCGATCCATTGACCAGAATGGCTTTATGGCTCACCAATTGTCGAGCTTCACTCCGTGTGGATCCAAAACCACAGCGATACACAACATTATCCAAGCGACTTTCTAAAAACTGCAGTAAATTCTCACCTGTTGAACCTTTGGTTGAACTGGCTTTTTTATAATAATTTCTAAATTGCTTTTCCAATACTCCGTACATCCGTCTGACTTTTTGCTTTTCACGCAACTGCATGCCGTATTCGGTTAAGCGTCCACCAGTCGTGCCGTGTTGCCCTGGGGGTACATCCGCTTTACATTTTGACTCAAGTGTTCGTATGCCACTCTTAAGGTATAAATCAGCCCCTTCTCTGCGCGCTAATTTACAAGTTGGTCCAATATATCTTGCCATTTATCTCTTCCTATTACTAAACACGACGTTTCTTTGGAGGACGACAGCCATTGTGTGGCATGGGTGTGACGTCCGTGATGCTGGTCACTTTTAGTCCAGCAGCATTCAATGCTCGTACCGAAGATTCTCTGCCAGGACCAGGTCCTCTGACTCTAACTTCAATACTCTGAACCCCAAAAGATTTTGCGCTCTCTGCTGCTTTACCAGCTGCAATTTGTGCCGCAAAAGGGGTGCTCTTTCTTGATCCTCTAAATCCTGAACCACCAGATGTTGCCCAGCAAAGCACATTGCCTTGTGGATCAGAGATGGTGACGATGGTATTGTTGAAGCTCGCTTGAATGTTTGCGACTGCTTCTCCAACCACTCTCAGATGTTTTTTAGAACGAACTGTTTTTCTAGGTTTTGCCATTTCTTTTAACTCTTTAATTAATTTACTAACGCTTGATTAGACGACGAGGTCCTTTACAAGTCCGAGCATTATTTTTGGTTTTTTGTCCACGCAATGGAAGGTTTCTTCTGTGACGAATGCCTCTGTATGTGCCCAAGTCCATCAATCGTTTTATGTTCATCGAGACTTCACGTCGCAAATCACCTTCTACGCGATATTCGGTCAAAATATTCCGAATTGCTTCAAGTTGTTTTTCAGTCAAGTCTGCGGTCTTTTTAGAAGGCGCAATCTTTGCTTTGACACAAATGTCCTGAGACAATGTCTGACCTATGCCATAGATTGACTGAAGCGCAATCACTATGTGTTTTTTATCAGGGACATTTATTCCTGCAATACGCGCCATATAACTTACTCCTTTATTGTGAAATTTGGGCTTTTTTCAACAAGCTATCATATTGCCCAGAAAGCATATGGGACTGCAGCTGGGTCATAAAGTCCATGACCACCACCACTATGATAAGCAAAGATGTACCACCAAAATAGAAAGGCACATTCCAATACAAAATCAAAAATTCTGGTAGCAAGCACACACCAGCAATATAAATAGACCCAGCCAGTGTCAATCGGCTTAACACCGAATCAATGTAGTTAGCAGTTTGCTCACCAGGTCTAATGCCAGGTAGGAAAGCCCCAGAACGACGAAGGTTCTCAGCCGTTTCTCTTGGGTTAAATACGATGGCTGTATAGAAAAAGCAGAAGAATATAATGGCAATGGCATAGAACATGACGTACAAGGGTTGACCCGGTCCGAGTGTTGTGGCCAAATCTTTTAACCACTGCATGCCATTTGCTGATCCGAGCCAATTGCCTAATGTTGCGGGAAACAAAATGATGCTTGAGGCAAAAATCGGCGGAATAACACCCGCCATGTTTAGTTTTAAAGGCAAATGCGAAGATTGTCCGCCGTACATCTTACGACCTCTTTGCTTTTGCGCATAGTTCACCACAATACGACGTTGGCCACGTTCAGCAAATACCACAAATGCGGTTACCGCAATGATCAATGCCAGAAGCACAAACAACAGTATGCCACTGAGCTCACCGGTGCGAACCAATTCAAATGTACCACCCAATGCTGAAGGCAGTCCTGCAACAATGCCTGCAAAAATAATCAATGAAATGCCGTTGCCAATGCCTCTTTCGGTAATTTGCTCGCCCAGCCACATGAGGAAGACGGTACCCGTTAATAAGGTAATCACAGTGGTCAGTTTAAATAGGGTGCCAGGATCGATGACCACAGGCAAACCGCCTGCATTTTGAGCTTCTAAGGCGATGGCGACACCAAGGCCTTGGAAAGTTGCCAGTACAATCGTGCCATAGCGCGTGTATTGGGTAATGGTCCGTTGTCCGCTTTGTCCTTCTTTTTTGAGCTGCTCCAATGCGGGCACAACTGCTGTCATCAACTGCATGATAATCGAAGCTGAGATGTAGGGCATAATGCCAAGCGCAAAAATTGACAATCGCTCTAATGCGCCACCAGAAAACATATTGAACATGTCTAAGATCGTGCCACGTTGTTGTTCAAACATCGTCGCCAATGCTTCAGGGTCAATGAAAGGAATTGGGATGTGGGTGCCTAATCGATAAACGGCAAAAGCCCCCAATACGAAAAGGATTCGATTGCGTAATTCGCTAGAGACTGTGGGTTTGCCCTGACTTGCCATTATGCTATTGACCCTCCAGCCTTCTCAATGATTTTCTTTGCGCCACTTGTCACATGAATGCCTGAAATCTGATACGCTTGGCTGACTTCGCCAGAAGCGATGATCCGAGCACGGCGAATGTTGCTGTTAATCAACCCAGCGCTTCGCAAAGATTCTAAATTGACCACTTCGCCTTCAACCTTAGCCAATTCTGAACATCTGATCTCAGCGGTGACTTTGCTCATGCGTGAAGAAAAACCAAATTTTGGTAAACGCATTTGTAAAGGCATTTGTCCACCTTCAAATCCTCGAGCAATGGATCCACCTGAACGGGATTTTTGACCTTTGTTGCCACGCGTTGCTGTCTTACCCATACCAGACCCAGCACCACGTCCGACGCGCTTGGATGATTTTCTGGCACCTGGTGCAGACCTTATGTCATTTAATTGCATTACGACTCCTCTACTTTAAGTAGGTAAGATACTTTGTTTATCATCCCTCTATTTGCAGGGGTATCCAAAACTTGAACGGTGCTGTTTATGCGACTTAGGCCTAAGCCTTTGACGCAGCTTCTATGTTTGGCAATCCGCCCAATGACACTTTTAACCAGTGTAACTTTTATTGTAGATGTCTTGCTTTTTACCATGATAGGATCCTTAGATTAGCGATTAACTGCCTAACAGTTCTTCAACGGTTTTGCCTCGTTTGGCCGCAATATAGGCAGGATCGTGCATATCGACCAAACCTTTTATTGTTGCTCTGACCACATTAATTGGGTTGGTTGAGCCAATACATTTTGCGACAACATTGTGCACGCCAACCGCTTCAAAAACTGAGCGCATGGCACCACCTGCAATAACCCCTGTGCCTTCTGGCGCAGGAAGCATCAAAATCTTTGCTGCACCATGACGCGCAACAACTGGGTGCTGTAATGTGCCTTCCTTAAGAGCCACATTCGACAAATTACGTCGCGCTTGTTGCATGGCTTTTTTAATGGCCACTGGCACTTCTTTCGCTTTACCACGACCGATGCCGATTTGACCCGCACCATCGCCAACCACGGTCAACGCAGTGAATGAAAATATGCGTCCGCCTTTAACGACTTTTGAAACTCGGTTTACACCGACCAATTTCTCAATGTAACCGTCTCCGGTATCCATCATCTCTGTATTTGCCATTGCCATTCCTTATTAAAAAACCAACCCATTCTCGCGAGCCGCATTTGCTAAGCCGCTCACTCTGCCATGGTATTTAAAACCTGATCGATCAAAAGCCACTTCTGAGCAACCGGCTTTCTTAGCACGATCTGCAATGAGTTGACCCACGAGCACAGCGGCTTCAATGCCACCTGTACACTTGACCTTGCCTTTGACGACTTTTTCTAAAGTTGAACATGAAGCCACAACTTTAGTAAGGTCCGCCGTGAAGATTTGCACATAAATGTGTTGTGGTGTTTTATGCACACTCATTCTTGGCCGAGCAGAACTCTTAATGTAAGCCCGCGTCTTAGTGGCTCTGCGTTTTCTATTATGCACCTTATCCATGATTTACCTTATTTCTTCTTGACTTCTTTACGTCTGATGTACTCATTGGCATATCTAACGCCCTTACCTTTATAAGGCTCAGGTGGTCTGAACGATCTTATCTCGGCAGCCGCTTGTCCAACTTGCTGTTTATCAATGCCGCTGATGATGACTTCTGTTTGAGTGGGTGTCTGAATGGTCAAGCCTTCAGGCACAGGGAAATTAATATCGTGCGAAAATCCTAAATTCAGATTAAGCACATTGCCTTTCATTCTGGCTCTATAGCCAACGCCGACCAATTCTAATTTCTTCTCAAAACCATCGTTTACACCGATGACCATGCTGTTTATAAGCGAACGTTCCGTTCCAGCAAATTGCCATAAGTCATCATTTTCAACAGTGACTTCTAACTGGTTATTCGCATTTTTGACCACAACCCCTTTATAAACAGATCTTTGTAATGAACCTTTAGGGCCTTTTACAGCAACATTCGCACCATCTACTTTCACTTCAACATTCGATGGGATGGTTATGGGCTGCTTTGCTACTCTTGACATCTTAAACTCCCTTAAGTCACCATACAAATAATTTCACCACCAATCCCTTGTTCGCGCGCTTGCTTATCGCTCATCACGCCTTTGGAGGTGGAAATAATCGCCACGCCTAAACCATCTAACACATTGGGTAAATTCGCACTTTTTTGATACTCTCTCAAGCTGGGCTTGCTTGTGCGTTGCAGGGTTTCAATCACTGGATTGCCCATATAATATTTCAAGGTGATGATAAGATCTTTTTTGTTATTATCACGTTCTGCAGACTCAAAGGAAACAATGTAACCCTCAGATTGCAAGACACTGGCGATTTGCTCTTTAATTTTCGAGTGAGGCATAGTGACACTCACTTTCTTGATGTTTTGGGCATTCCTGATACGGGTCAACATATCAGCAATTGGATCAGTCATACTCATCTTATCGATATCCTTATAATTCTATTATTACCAGCTGGCTTTTCTAATGCCAGGTATGTTACCAAACATAGCTTGCTCACGAATTTTGTTACGCGACAATCCAAATTTTCTAAAATGACCCTTGGGTCTGCCAGTCATGGCACAACGCAGAGTCAACCTAAATGGAGAAGAATCTCTGGGCAATTTTTGCAAGCCTTTTTGAGCTTCCATTTTTTCTTTAATGGATACTTTGGGATCTTTAATGATCGCTCTCAAAGCCATTCTTTTTTCTTTGAACTTCTCAATCAGTTTGGCACGTTTTACATCACGTGCTTTCATACTTTGCTTTGCCATTGATTCGGTACTTCCTTAGTCTTTAAATGGAAAATTGAATGCTTTAAATAAAGCCAACGCACTCTGGTCATTTTTTGCATCGGTCACAAAAGCAATATCTAAGCCCCGAATTTTGTCGATCTTATCGTAGTCAATTTCAGGAAAAATAATTTGCTCTTTGATCCCCAAGTTAAAATTGCCGCGACCATCAAAACTTTTGGGGCTGATCCCACGAAAGTCACGAACTCTCGGTAGGGCAATATTGATTAAGCGATCAAAAAATTCATACATCCGTTCATTTCTGAGCGTGACCTTACAGCCAATTGGCCAACCTTCACGCACTTTAAAACTTGCAACGGAATTACGTGCATTTGTTTTAACGGGCTTTTGACCTGAAATCAGCATCAACTCATTGTATGCATTGTCAAGCACACCCTTATTGGTTATTGCTTCACCTACACCCATGTTTAAGGTGATTTTCAACAACTTGGGCACTTGATTGATATTCTTTAAGCCCAACGCCTCTTTGAGTTGTGGTCTTATTTCAGTTGTGTATTGTGTTTTTAAACGAGCCATCCTAAATTACCTAACTAATCGTTTCATTGGTTGATTTAAAAAACCTAACTTTCTTTCCGTCTTCAAAGCGGAAACCAACACGATCGCCTTTGTCAGTTGATGCGTTGTAGAGCTTGACATTAGAAATATCTAAAGAAGCTTCTCTTTCAATAACGCCACCTTGTTCATTCGCTTGTGGATTTGGCTTGACGTGTTTTTTGATCAAGTTAACCCCTTCGACATAAACCCGTGTTTTTTTCTTGCGCTCTACGAATCGCTCAATATTTCCACGCTTGCCTTTTTCCTTACCGGAAATGACAATGACTTCGTCCCCTTTCTTTAATCGATTCATTGCTTACCTCTTATAAAACTTCTGGCGCTAAAGAAACAATCTTCATGAATTTGCTCGTTCTGAGCTCGCGCGTCACTGGTCCAAATATCCGGGTGCCAATTGGCTCATTCCGAGGATTCAATATAACCGCAGCATTGTCATCAAAGCGAATGACCGAACCATCAGGTCTGCGCACACCTTTTGCTGTGCGAACAACCAAAGCACTGTGCACTTCGCCTTTTTTCACACGGCCGCGAGGCTCAGCTTCTTTAATAGAAACCTTTATGATGTCACCTATGCTGGCATACCGACGCTTGGAACCGCCCAGAACTTTTATGCACTGAACGCGTCTTGCGCCTGAATTATCAGCCACACTGAGCTGTGTTTGCATTTGAATCATGATTATTTACCTTCCGTCAATCTGCTGAAATTTTCCACCAGAACCCAAGATTTGTTTTTTGATAATGGACGGCATTCCTTCACAGTGACCTTGTCACCAATCTCGCAGCTGTTCTCAGCATCATGCGCCATTAATTTTGTAAACCGTTTAACGTATTTTTTATACAAGGGATGCTTAACCCGTCTTTCAACTTGAACAACAATGGTTGCATCCATTTTGTTGCTGACCACTTCACCCGCTATAACACGAACATTCGTTGTACTCATTTATCACCTTCTTCTGTCTTACTATTGAGAATGGTTTTTACCCGTGCAATGTCCTTTCTAACGGTGTTGAGTCTGGCTGTGTTACTGTTTTGTCCAGAAGCCACTTGCATCCGAAGATTAAACTGTTCTTGCTTGAATCCAATGAGCGTAGCTTTAAGCTCATCCATAGATTGTTCCCTTAACTCACTTGCTTTCATTACATCACCATCCGTTTAACGAACATGGTTCCTACAGGTAATTTTGCCGCCGCTAATTCAAATGCTTGGCGGGCCAATTCTTCCGAAACCCCTTGAATTTCATACATAACTGTGCCTGGTTGTACTTCTGAAACCCAGTACTCAACGGCACCCTTTCCTTTACCCATACGAACTTCTAAAGGTTTTTCAGTTATGGGCTTATCTGGGAAAATGCGAATCCAAACTTTACCGCCTCTTTTAATACAACGAGTCATGGCACGTCTGGCAGACTCAATTTGGCGCGATGTAATGCGTCCTCTGGCAACCGATTTAAGACCGTACTCACCGAAACTCACCTTGTTTCCAGTGCTAGCAATCCCTCGGTTTCTACCTTTTTGAGTTTTGCGGTATTTTGTTTTCTTAGGCATTAACATGGTATCAATTCCTTATGTTTTTTTCCGAACCTTACGACGCGTTTTTTGATCATCATCTTGATTGGTAGAAAGGCGTTCTGGTTGTCTTTTTTGATCAAACTTCTCACCTTTAAATATCCATACTTTGATGCCAATCTTGCCGTAGGTGGTATTGGCTTCGCACACACCATAAGAGATGTCTGCACGAAATGTATGGAGGGGCACTCTGCCTTCGCGGTACCATTCGGTGCGTGCTATGTCAGCACCGTTCAAACGACCACCCACTGACACCTTGATGCCTTCGGCGCCTAAACGCATGGCATTACCAACAGCGCGTTTCATCGCACGTCTAAACATGATCCGACGCTCCAACTGACGAGCAATGCTCTCGGCTACTAAGGTTGCATCTAATTCAGGTTTTCTAATTTCTTCAATATTGATGCTCACGTTCATATCGACCAATTTGCTGATCTCAGCCCGTAGCCTTTCAATGTCTTCGCCTTTTTTACCAATCACCACACCTGGACGAGCTGTGAAGATGGTTAAACGAAGATTATTATTCGTTAAACGCTCAATTTTAATATCGGACAATGAAGCATTTGCCAAACGCTCAGTGATTAGCGAGCGAACAGCAATGTCGTGATTTAAAAACTTTGCAAACTCACGACGTTCTGCATACCAGATTGAATTCCAATTACGAGTAATGCCTAAACGCATTCCGATTGGATTGACCTTTTGTCCCATAAATTATTCCTTACTTCTCACCGACCAAAACGGTAATGTGGCTGGTTCTTTTCAAAATTCTATTGGCACGTCCTTTGGCTCGTGCACGTAATCGCTTCATTGTAGGTCCCACATCGACATAAATCTTTTCAACAAAAAGCGAATCGATGTCGGCTCCTTCATTATTTTCTGCATTGGCAACGGCGGAATCTAATACTTTTTTAATAAGAACAGCGCTTTTCTTGGTGCTGAAATTTAAGATATTAAATGCTTTTTCGATGGATTCTCCGCGAATTTGATCCGCAACCAATCGCGCCTTTTGCGCTGAAATCTTTGCATATCTGTGTCTGGCCATGGCTTGCATATTACTTCCCCTTTCTTCCTGCGGCATGACCTCTAAAGGTCCTTGTTAGGACAAACTCACCGAGCTTGTGCCCTACCATGTCTTTGCTAATGAAAACGGGAACGTGCTCACGCCCATTGTGAATGGCAATGGTTAGCTCAACCATATTAGGTAAAATAGTTGAACGCCGTGACCATGTTTTAATCGGTCTGGGTGAATTGTTTTTCTTGGCTTCATCGACTTTAGTCATCAAATGATGGTCAACAAAAGGTCCTTTTTTTACTGATCGAGACATCTAATTACCCCTTTTTAGACTTTCTACGACGCACAATTAAATGATCGGTGCGTTTATTACTGCGTGTTTTGTAGCCTTTAGCAGGTGTGCCCCAAGGTGATACTGGATGACGACCCCCTGAAGTTTTACCTTCACCACCACCATGTGGGTGATCAATGGGGTTCATAGCCACACCACGAACGGTAGGTCTAATGCCACGCCATCGTGAAGCGCCCGCTTTACCAAGCTTTTTCAAAGCATGTTCTGAATTACCAACTTCGCCAATGGTTGCTTTGCACGTTGCCAAAACTTTGCGCATCTCACCGGAGCGTAATTTCAAAGTGACATAAGCGCCTTCGCGTGCAACCAACTGAACTGAAACACCAGCACTGCGCGCCAATTGAGCGCCTTTACCAGGTTTCATTTCCACACAATGAACAACGGTTCCTAAGGGAATGTCACTACAAGCGAGCGCATTACCAACTTGGATGGGTGCTTCATTACCAGAGACAACCGTATCACCAACTTTCAAAGATTTTGGTGCAATGATGTAGCGTCGCTCACCATCGATGTATTTAAGCAATGCAATTTCTGCCGTGCGATTTGGATCATATTCAAGTCTTTCAACAACCGAATGGATGCCGTCTTTGTTTCGTTTGAAATCAATGATACGGAAGCGTTTTTTATGACCGCCACCCGTATGACGCTTGGTAATCCTACCTTGGTTATTACGACCACCCGTCCGTTTTTTATCTTCGGTCAATGGACCGTAAGGACCGCCTTTGTGCAGTTCTTTATTGACAACCTTAACCGTGAATCGACGACCCGGTGATGTTGGTTTTAATTTAACAATTTTAGACATACTTGTTCCTTAACCAGCTTGTGTGTCACCTAAATCGATGCTTTGACCTTCTTGTAGCCGAACATAAGCTTTTTTCCAACTGCTTCTGCGACCTTTACGACCTCGGAAATTCTTAGCCTTCCCTTTGACGACAATCGTATTAACATCGGTCACTTCCACATTAAATAACTTTTCAACCGCCGCTTTTACTTCTTCTTTGGTTGAATCTTTCGCCACCTTAAAGACAAAGCATTGCCCTGTCTGTGACAAATCCACTGCCTTCTCCGAAACAACGGGCGCGCGAATAACGTCTAACAGTCTTTCTTCGTTCATGCCAGTCTCTCTTCTAAGGATTTCAATGATGCCAGTGTGATAATAATTTTATCTTGACCAATCAATGTGATTGGTGCGACCCAATCTACTTCGACCAATCCAACTTTATGCAAGTTTCTTGAAGCCAGATAAAGATTATCATCCCAATTTTCAGTCACCAATAAGGCTTGAGATTCGTCCACTTTTAATGTTTTTAACAAGGTGGCCATCAATTTTGTTTTGGGTGATTCCAACGAAAGCGATTCGATGACGATCAATCGTTTGGTGCGATTCAATTCAGACAAGACTGAACGAAGCGCGCCTTGAAACATTTTGCGATTGACCTTTTGCTCAAAATTGCGATTGCTCGCTGAAAAAGTCACACCACCGCCTTTCCAAATAGGGCTTCGTGAAGTACCAGCGCGTGCTCTACCAGTGCCTTTTTGACGCCAAGGTTTTGCACCGCCGCCACGAACCGCTGAGCGATTCTTCTGGGCTTTGGTTCCAGCGCGACTGGCAGCCATTTCTGCGACCAACACCTGATGCACCAATGTTTCATTGTAATCAGCTGAAAAAACAGAGTCTAAAACCTCGACCTTACTGCCTTTTTTGCCATCTAGTTTGATTGTATCTATCTTCATGCTGAAACCTCAGAAGGTTTTTTAACCGCGGGTTTTACCGTCACAATGCCTTGAATAAAACCTGGTACGGCACCGCTTATGAGCAATAAATTGTTTTCTTCATCGACTCGCACTACATGCAGATTTTGTACTGTTTTGCTGACGTTCCCCATTTGACCAGGCATTTTTTTGCCTTTGAATACTTTCCCTGGAGACTGGTTTTGCCCTGTTGAGCCAATGGCCCTATGTGACAAAGAGTTACCATGTGTACTGTCTTGGGTTTTGAAGTTATGGCGTTTAACACCGCCTTGGAAGCCTTTGCCTTTTGATACACCCGAAACGTCCACTCTTTGACCTTCACTAAACAGGTTCGCTGTAATGGCTTGTGAGATTTCAAACGTATCAGAAGAGGTTATTCTAAATTCTGCTAAGCCTCTCGCTGGTGAAACACCGGCTTTGGCATAAAATCCTGAATCGGGTTTATTTAAACGACTGGCTTTTTGGTCACCATAAGCAACCACAATGGCATCGTAACCATCACCTTCAGCTTTTTTAATTTGGGCAACACGATTGTTGATGACTTCAACCACCGTCACGGGCACGGATTCGCCCGTTTCTTGGAAAATACGCGTCATACCGACCTTTCGGCCAATAACACCAATACTCATTTTTTCATCCTTTTTATATTTATAACAAACACACGAATTACGATTGACTCATGTGTTATCGCAACTAACGCAATTCGAGATTAATCTCCACGCCTGCTGCCAAATTAAGTTTCATCAATGCATCCACTGTTTTTTCAGTCGGTTGCAAAATATCCATTAATCTTTTATGCGTTCTAATTTCCAACTGGTCTCTCGCATCTTTATACTTGTGCGGTGAAGCCAATATGTCAAAACGCTCTTTTCTGACGGGTAAGGGAATCGGTCCACTTACCTGTGCACCCGTTCTTTTAGCAGTTTCTACAATATCTCGCGCCGAATGATCAATGAGTTTATGATCAAAAGCTTTTAGGCGAATACGAATGTTCTGATTTGTTGACATATCTTTTTGTAAATTCTGATTAAAGGTCAAAGGTGCTGACTAAATGTTCAATGGCTCAGTCAACAGGGGCGCGAATTATATACGCTATTGTTCTTTCCAGCAAGCATTAATTATGCAAAATTTTACAGAACTTTCAAATATGAGCTCATCACCTCAATTTATAGAATGAAAACACTGAAATCACCCTTCTTCTATGCAGACTACATTCCCCTCTTCGGAGGGGTGGCAGGCGAAGCCTGACGGGGTGGTTTCTTCTTTTCAAGGGAATGAAAGACTAAATTCCCCTCCCTCGGAGGGGTGGCAGGCGAAGCCTGAAGGGGTGGTTTCTTCTTTTAAAGGAGATGATGGGCTAATTCCCCCCCCGGAGGGGTGGCAGGCGATGATGGGCTAAATTCCCCTCTGCGGAGGGGTGGCAGGCGATGATGGGCCAAATTCCCCTCCCTCGGAGGGGTGGCAGGCGAAGCCTGACGGGGTGGTTCTTCTTTCTAGGGGATGATGGGCTCAATTCCCCTCCCTCGGAGGGGTGGCAGGCGAAGCCTGACGGGGTGGTTTCTTCTTTCTGATGGAATGAAAGGCTAAATTCCCCTCCCTTGGAGGGGTGGCAGGCGAAGCCTGACGGGGTGGTTTCTTCTTTCTAAGGAAATGAAAGACTAAATTCCCCTCTGCGGAGAGGTAGCAGGCGATGATGGGCTAAATTCCCCTCTTCGGAGGGGTGGCAGGCGATGATGGGTTAAATTCCCCTCCTCGGAGGGGTGGCAGGCGAAGCCTGGCGGGGTGGTTTCTTCTTTCTAAGGGGAAGATGGACCAAATTCCCCTCTGCGGAGGGGTGGCAGGCGAAGCCTGACGGGGTGGTTTCTTCTTTTTAAGAGTGAGCTTTCTTATGAATCTTTATTCCGCTGACTTGCAATAACTTTTAATTTATTTCTATAAACACTGATAGAGTGGTCTGGTGGCTTGTCACTGTTGGCTTGCAGTTTTTAAATGATTCATAATAATACTTGACAGCATCGACATGCTCATAACAAATAGGGCGTTGAAGTCATTGTTTTGTAGGCGACGTGTATTGTGGCGATAATTTTTCAAAATATACTTAGATATTTATTCAATGTGCGAATGGTTTAGCAGGCCTTGTTTGTTATCTGCCGCTGTTTATTTTTTGGTGTCTTGTTCGTTTCAATCTATTTAAAATACTCACACATCTATCCAATAACTCTTCGTTATCTATTATTACTAAATTTAACCTTTTTCGAGTACGTGTGATATTTTGAAAAAGCATTTTTTCTGCGTCATAATATGTTTGACCTTTATAGCCCAACTTGCCCCCCTCATCATACTGGAACAAATCATCAATAACTAAGGCAACACCGTCAAATTCCTGTCCTATAACAGCGTGTGATGCCTTCTTTGAATCAATAAGATACTCCATATGATGTTCTTTTGTGTGCATTGAAGGCGTAAATTTTAAAACTTCCCAATGATCTTCATCCAAAGAATAGAGATAAGACTTAGCATCGTTAAGATCTTTAAAATAATTTATTTCTATATTGCCTTTGTCTTCAAATTCCACATTTCGTTTATTACAGAAAAGCATCTTTATAAACGCAGCAATTTCTTTATTTGTTCTTATTTTGTCTGTTAGTCTAAGTTCAGGCTGGCTTATTATATTTTTAATTTTAGAATCAATATCACTATATTGTTCCGATTTATGGAGCGTTTGAACCTTATCGTATGAGAATATACAATTTCCGTTAATTTTTTCTATTTTTTTAACTATATAATTGAACTGATCTTGTTTTAGACGCTGTGCCTCATCAATAAAAACAGCACCATAATTCGATAAATCGCACTTACTATAGCTCTTAATGGGCAATATTTTCCACCCATCTGTATTTAACTGTTCCTGCCCTTCATTCAAATTTCCGCAGTGAATGATTAGTGGTTTACAACCATCCTGAAGAGATTTAACAATGTCATATATTAATAAGGTTTTCCCAGTGCCCGCATTACCAGTTACCGAGATGAAATTGGAGCCATTTACGGATTTTAAGGAGTTTAATACCTTCTTTTTTATGCCTTCCTGTTGACTTGTTAAAAAGTAATCATTTTGAAGAAACTTTTGGGTCGAATTAAAAGGTGAAACTAAGTATTCAGAGGGGTCAAATAGGTCATCAATATTTTCAAAATTTTTAGAATTTTGATTTTTTAGTAGTTTTTTTAAAACTGAAATATTAACTTCCTTTAAGCTATTGTCCTTTTTTAGACGATAAAGTTGTTTCGTCTCTGATACAAAAGACAGATAGTATTTTTGTTGCTTTTTAATAACATTTAAGTAATGCTTATTCTGTTTTAATTGTTTGAGTATTATATTCTCATTGCCTTTACGCTTTAATTCTATATTAATTAAGCATTTAGTTCCAAACCTCAGCAAATCAAACTCTTTGCTTATTTGGGGGATTTTGTAACCAACGTAAAACTTGTCGAAAATAATATTTTTTGAACGAAAGTCATAAAAGTTATCATTAAAATCTCCAGAGCCTTTAGCTTCTTTAAGGCAATTTATTAGAATTTCCAAGTCTCCAACTTCTTGTTCTTTTATCCCAATGCTATAGTGATTCAAAAAATTTGAATAAATATCTGGATCTAGTGAGTTCTTAGCTTGAACTAAGGATAGAAGATTTATGCTTTTCAATTTAATACCCCGTGTTTATTGCTTTCGTGACTTGTGGGCACCCAAAACCTACGCTTTTTAATGCTGTCAATTAATTGCTGCGCTAATTCGGTAAGGGTTTTGCTCATTCTATGCCTCCACTTTCTCAGATTTAAGAAAGTTGAGTAGAAAGTCGCGGTAATATTGGTTATCGCTGTCATCGTTAGCGAATTGCCAAATTTGGCTTTGCAACTCTTTGCGTTGTACGTTATTAGTGATGTAGATAGTAGGGTAAGTGTGGGCAATTAAGAGCATTTTTCTAATCCAGTGATTTTATTTTAGCGCATTATGCTCCCCTTATGCTAAGAGCATTTGAGCTCTGATCAATACTCATGACCAAATTACCCTTCTTCTATGCAGACTAAATTCCCCTCCTTCGGAGGGGTGGCAGGCGAAGCCTGACGGGGTGGTTTCTTCTTTCTAAGGGAATGAAAGTCTAAATTCCCCTCTGCGGAGGGGTGGCAGGCGAAGCCTGGTGGGGTGGTTTCTTCTTTCTAAGGGAATGAAAGTCTAAATTCCCCTCTGCGGAGGGGTGGCAGGCGAAGCCTGACGGGGTGGTTTCTTCTTTCTAAGCGGATGAAAGGCTAAATTCCCCTCCTTCGGAGGGGTGGCAGGCGAAGCCTGACGGGGTGGTTCTTCTTTCTAAGGGAATGAAGAGCTAATTCCCCTCCTTCGGAGGGGTGGCAGGCGAAGCCTGACGGGGTGGTTCTTCTTTCTAAGGGAATGAAGAGCTAATTCCCCTCCTTCGGAGGGGTGGCAGGCGAAGCCTGGCGGGGTGGTTCTTCTTTCTAAGGGAATGAAGAGCTAATTCCCCTCCTTCGGAGGGGTGGCAGGCGAAGCCTGGCGGGGTGGTTTCTTCTATTTAAGGATGGTCTATGAGAATAACAAAGAATTATAAACCATTACTTTAGAGACCACCCCGCCCTAACGGGCACCCCTCCAGAGGAGGGGAATGGACGGCTCAATTCCCCTCTTCGGGGGGAGCAGACGAAGGAGACAGTCGTGGGTTTTACATTGAGCATTTATGTTGGCAATAGATAGTGCAACAAAACAGACTATAAAACCCCATAATTTGATTTACTTCGTTGAAGTTGATTATGAGGTTTTATAATGTGATTTGACTTTAGACATTTGTTTTTCGACGTCGTAATTTGCCAGTCATTTTTAATCCATCACGCATATTCATACCCATTAATGTCAAATTGATAGCGCCTGCTAACAGCTCAATTCCTTGTACGATATAAAAAGTTGAATCAAATGATCCAACAGCCGCCCAATTATTTAGAAAGATAGCACAAGGCGTTAACACCAACAATCCATTTGCGGCGATAAACGGCATTCGCTTTTTTTTATCACTGATCAATCCACCCACTCTGTTTTTTGACAAAGCAAAGCCAGTTCCTCCAACCATAGCCATGGTTGGAATTAAGATAAATAATCCAGGGGTGACGATTAAACTTTTAATTTTTGCAACTGATTCAGCTGAACCAAAAAGCTCGACTAATATGGTTGAACTGAAAAAAGTCGCTATGCAAAGAGTCGCAACGATGGCCACGATAAAATGTATTTTACTTTTCACTATTAGTATCCTCCTGATATAAAATGACAGTATGTTGTCATTTTATATCATACTCTCATGAGTTGACAACATATTGTCACATTATTTAAAGAATCTATTATGAAACGTACTCAACAAGGCACCTTACTAACCGAAATAATACTGGAAACATTTAAATTAAATGGCTTGCTGGTATCAGCTGGAGATCAATTAACCAAAGAATTAGGTATAACCAGTGCACGTTGGAAGGTACTTGGGGCGCTATCAAATGAAGCTCGGGCATTGACTGTGCCTGAAATAGCTCGAAAGATGGGGCAGTCAAGGCAAGCCGTTCAAAGGCTGGCTAATGAGATGGTAAAAAGTGGATTACTCGTAACCCAACATAACCCTAATCATCAACGTGCGAAATTACTGATACTTACCAGCAAAGGCCAAGACACCTTTGACAAAGTCATGGCAAAACAAACACCCTGGGTGAATGATATCGCAAATGAAATTAATGAAACCGAGTTGCAATCAACGCTTGACGCATTGAAAGTGCTTAATAATCATTTAGACTCATAGCAACAAATAAGCCCTAGCGACTCAACGTTTTGAGTATATGTGCAAGTTGACCAACCACACCAAAAGATGTGAGTTTATTTGGCTTCAGCCTCTTACTATATCGCGGCGACCACTCAAGCTCTCGACCTTGCTGATTTTCCTATTGGTGGCATCATGCCATGTTCTTCAATACGTAACCCATAATATAAATGACCGACCTGACGACCATCGAATTCGATAATTTTTGGCATATGCCCCCATTTTTCAAAACCAAATCTTTCCAAAAAATTAATGCTCGCTTGATTACTTTCAACAAGCATGGCTATGAGCGTTTTAATTTGCAACGATGGGCAATGATCAATAGCATACTTTAGGAGGCTCGACCCTATGCCTTGATGATGATGCTTAAAGTGTACATAGAAACTAACCTCAGCAGTGCGACATAGCGCCTTACGACCAGGACGGTATTCACTTAGTGTTAAGTACCCAACAATAGTATCATTGACTGTTGCAACCACGATCGGATATTTTTCGGGCGGGTGCTGCTCAAACCATTCAATCCTATTGTTTACATCGAAGGTTGAAATGTCCGCTGTCCGATCTCCAGCTGTTATTGCTTGGTTATAGATATCGACAATGCCACCAAGATCATCCAGATTTGCTATTCTTATATTTATCATTTGATACTAAGGTTTTGCGCCAAGAGCTCACGAATCAAGGAAAGTGTTCCTCGCCAAAGTCAACCAACATCTGGTTGCTATAGATGATCTATGGCGCAATATAAATTGCTTTACCTGTTATAGTCTCTGCAGTACCTTGACCGCCTACATATGTTGAGCTATTTTGACCAGTTGACTCAATAAGCACGCCGTTTGCCCCAATCTTCGCTGCTTGACTTTTTAGTTCTTCTATAGCATATTCTACTGACCCTTGTTCAGTCAATCCTGAATTGCTTGATGCTTTAACTATTCCAATTATTTCATACTCTTCGGGAGGCTTTAGGTATAAACTGACTTGGCTAGGTTCAATAGAAGGTTTAACTTCTCCAACAACAATAGATGATCCTGTTGCACAACCGCCCACCAGATTAAGCATCAGCAAATAAAACAGTAGATTAAGGTTAAGTCGTTTCATATATTTTTCCTCCGAATCGTCGTCTAAAATCAAATACCACCCGATGGTAGCAATTGGTATTTGAGTGCAATATTGATAAGCGTCTTCTTCATTTTCAATACTTGGCCATTGTGGCTAGCATTCTCTGACCCCTGTTTTTTATAATTTTCATCGTATTTTCCCTGAATGCTGCTCACATCAAAAGTGTGGTGACCTTAACCATTGGTCGCCTATCTCCATTGAAAATCACGCGTTTACTCATTTTAGTTAATCTAATTTGTCTGAAAATTTGGTAGTTTGTGGCATACCCACCTTTATCACTTCTTAATGTTTTGCAGATATTCAACTAGTATATGTAGGTTTGTTGATGGATTGTTAAATACCTCTTCACTATTTTTTATTTGAATTTTATTCGCATTTTTTTTGGCTTTTTCTAATTTATCCCAAAGTTTTGAGAACAAGTTGGTTGATTTTTTAGAATAATCAGGCATACACTTGCGAAGATCATTTATAACTAATACACAAGCGGATTTTTTGCCAGATGCTATATAAGGCTTAGTAGTATACTTAAAATGCAGAAGAACCCAGTACTCAAAGCATGGGTCTGAAGTTGAGGCGTAAATCTTTAATTCAGGAGGCTGTTCTGATATTTGACTTAATGTGTCATCAAATGATTTGTGACTATCTCGATCAAAAACGCAATATATCCTATCAAATGGATCATCCATTTTTTTTGCACTTTTAGATAATTCCTTAGCCTGTTTTAAATTACTAATTGGTGCAGAGCCACTGACATCAATTTTGATATTTATTGAGCTTAGTTTATAGTGTTTAAGTAACCCTTCAAAATATAAACATTCAGTCTCTCCTTCACATAGTATCAAGACCTTATCATACATTTCTCTGATTGGCTTTTTTCTTTTTAACTCTGCCTGTTTACGAGGCCGCCTTTTGGATGACATAATTACAACCAGCTAAGACAACCAGCTAAGCTCATCATTATCCAAGTATGGCACAGCACCATATCTACCTGACAAATAATGTTCCTTAAAATTTTCTCTACCCTTTTTAGGACTAAAGTCAGTTAGAGGATATAAGATAGTTTCTTGATTTTTATTACTTTTTTCACAAAACCAAATTTGGTCTCTACGGAATATATCCTTATTAAGGATTGATGTATCATGGGTACTAAAGATCAACTGTGCATTCTTAGGATTTGTGTAAGGATTGTGGAATAAATCAATTAAATGTTTTAATAACGACGGGTGCAAACTATAATTGAGCTCATCAATAACCAAAATATACCCATTTTTCAATATATCAATCAGTGGTCCTGATAGCGCAAAAATCGCTTGTGTTCCTTGTGATTCTTGATTCAAATCAATCTCCACTTCTTCACCTTGCTCTGTTAAATGAATTGTTTTTATTCTTATAGCTTCATTAGCCAAATTTTGCCTTATGATTTCTTCAATCTCCTTTGGTATTTCTTCAGAAAAATGAATATCGCTTGATTCAATTTTAATATTATCTATATCAAGGTCTGCTGCTTTTAAGAATGATAGAACTTGTTCTTTTGATTTATCTTTGTTACAGATAGATTTAGTATATGCATCATCAATATGAATTGGCATCAGTACTATATTTAAATATTTGAAAAACCAGTCATAAATTGGAGATAACCGTTCGCTATTAAGTTGGATTGCCGTAGATAAGAATAGTGCATTAGATCGAGTGACTTGTTGCCATACTTTCCTTTGGCCGCCTAAAAAATTACTAAATTTATAGTTATAACTCTCAGTATCCTCATCATATATTCTATGAAACCATGTTTGCGCTCGACCTTTTGGAAATACAAACAACCACTCTTCATATACTTTTTCTTTAGAAGCTACAAAACCATACTGATATTTTATTCCTTCGTATATAAAAATTATTTCAAATTCAGTACTCTGGCTTCGTAAGTTTTTATCAAACAAAAAGGGGGTCACGGGTAATTCAGATCCCTTTTGCATGGATGATGCAGAATTACATACAATTTGCTTCATTGCAAGTAGGCTTTTAATTAAATTACTTTTACCAGAAGCATTTGCCCCATAAATCACTGTTGAACGTAACAATTTTAAATTCAGATCTGTAGAAAATGTATTTTGTTCTAATTCATTAGATTTGTTTCTAACAGTACTTAAAACTTGCCTTTCCTTTATCGAATGAAAATTTTTAACAGAATATTCAATTAGCATAATATTTAATTTTGAGTGTGTTTTTTGGCATATTTTACCATATTTTTAATTTTAAACGCTAACCAATCAGTTTATCCCATGAGTTAGACTAGTTTTTTATGCTTTTTTCAGACTTTCTTATAACATTTAAAATTACCAATCATAGTTATAGTTTCGAAAGTTCAACTAACTATCCTATTACTGAGGTTCTGATGGGCTGTATCTATTCTTTAAAGCACGATTTAACCCAAAATAGATCCAGAATGGACTCGTTCCGAAGAGTTTTATCTATGAATCATAAGTGTGATTACTACATAATACGAGAATTGAAAGTGCATGGGGCTATGTCATTGAACGGCTTTTTTACAACAATTTTTGCGATAAATCAGGAGGCAATTTGGGATTCTGGATAGGATTATTTTTCGTGATAGCTATTTTGGGGGCTTTAGCGGGTGGAAAATCTTTTGGTGAAACTCTGTCCAAAGGAATTGGTTGCTTAGTCTGCTCAATTGGAATCGCAATCGTGATATTTTTTATTTTGGTTTTAGTTTTAAAATACGGGAATTGAGTCGATATTGATCGTCAAAAGATCATCGGTGATTATATTGTTGATTTTTACTGCCCTGAAAAATCCCTTGTTAATGAGGTTGATGGGGACTCTCATAATGTGAAACAGGATGAAGATGTTAGAAGAGATGCTTTTATGAATAGCTTGGGGTTGAAGGTTATTCGTCTTCTGGCTAAAGATGTTTTTCAGAATATGGAGGGTGTCATAAAAGCACCTAAGAGACCACCCCGCCCTAACGGCACCCCTCCAGAGGAGGGGAATGAAGAGCCCTGACGGGTACCCCTCCGAGGGAGAGGAATGAAAAGCCCTAACGGGCGCCTCTCCATAGAGTGGAATTAGAGGGAAGGAATGACGTAGGAGACAGTCGTGGGTTTTACAATGAGCATTTGACACAATCACCCCACTGCGTATAATGGTGCATTGCTAGCATACAAAAGCACGGTGTTTAAGCACTTCGTACGTGAATGTGGTTTGTATGTTTGTAATCGGGTAATGGGGTTTTATCGTTCGTGTTTTAACCTTTTTGCTTGATTTTGTATTAATCATTTTTGGAGTACTTTATGAATATCAAACGATCTCTAGCCCTATTTTTGGTGCTGTTTTCATTCCCATTTGTGGCATTTAGCCATGACTTTCCTGAAAAATCAGTCAATTATGTGATCCCATTTGGTCCAGGTGGTGAGTCCGATATTACGGCACGTCATCAGCAGTCCTTTTTTAAGGATAAATTTGGTGAGGATTTAGTCATCTCATATAAGCCAGGCGGTGGCGGTGCGCTGGGTTGGGCACAATTGAATAAGATGAAGGGTGATGGCTACAATATTATGGGTATTAATTTGCCCCATATTATTATCAAACCGAGACAAAAGGATGTGGGTTTTAAGACTGAAGACATCGTAGGCGTTTATATGTTTCACTACACACCCGATGCCCTTGTTGTGAAAAAAGACAGCCCGTTTAAAACCTTGCAAGATTTAATTGATTACGCTAAAAAGAATCCAGGAAAATTAACGCTTTCTGGTTCAGGTAAAGGAACTGCTAACCATTTGGCACAAGTTCGCTTTGATGAAATGGCTGGTATTAAATCAACCTATGTTTCTTTTAAAGGCACTGGCAAAGCGGTCACTGCTTTATTAGGCGGACAGGTGAAATCTGAATGGGGTTATACCTCTGTAGGTGCGAAACACGCTGACAAGGTGAGGTTACTGGCCGTAGCTATGGATGAAAGACATCCAAAGTTTCCAGATGTCCCTACTTTTAAAGAGTTAGGATTTAATTTAGTCTCTGGTGCTTACCGTGGCATAGCCGTTCCTAAATCAACGCCTGAAAAAATTCGCCAGCAAATGTCCAATGCCATCGCTGCCATCAACGCTGATCCTGAGTTCAGAAAAAGAATGGAGAATGATGGGATGGCGTTACTGGATGTGGATTACAAAAAGTATGATGCGTTCATCAAAGAAATTTCTGACATTTACGTGAAAGCAGCGAAACAGTCCGGCGTTTTAAAATAACATGCAGCGTATTGTTATCGCTGAATTTATGGATCAATCAGCGGTATCAAACTTAGCACTAGGCTTTGATGTTGATTATTTGCCCGAGAGCGATGGTTCGCTTGCTGACCTAATACCGGATGCTCAGGCGCTCATAGTTCGCAACAAAACACAAGTTAATGAGGCGTTGCTAAACGCAGCGCCTCAATTACAAGTGGTTGGCCGTTTGGGCGTTGGTCTGGATAATATCGATTTAGAGGCTTGTTCTCAAAGGAATATTCGCGTTTTTCCCGCTACTGGGGCAAACGATAATGCAGTCGCTGAATATGTCATTACGTCTGCTATGATGCTGCTTCGCAATGCGTATCACGCAAATCGAGACGTTATCAACGGCAGTTGGCCGAGACAAGATTGCATGGGCTACGAGGTCGCCAATAAAACAATAGGCTTGGTTGGTTTTGGTGCCATTGCGCAAAAGACTGCGAACAAAGCGCAAGCCTTAGACATGCAGGTTATGGCTTATGACCCCTACATTGCTCCGAATGATCAAGTATGGCATGGGATCACGCATAAAGACAATCTATCTGAGCTATTATCCGAGGCTGATATTGTTAGTTTACATACACCGCTGACCCCTGCTACTAAAAATTTAATCGATGCCGAAGCCATTGCCCAAATGAAAGATAACGCAGTATTGATCAATTCAGCACGCGGTGGCATAGTTGATGAACAGGCACTGATAAGCGCGATGAAAAATAGAAAGCTACTTGGCGCCGCCATCGACACCTTTACAAACGAGCCATTAGATAACGATGCTGGCAAATGCTTTGCAAATATTCCAAATTTGATATTAACCCCACATATTGCTGGGGTTACGCAAGAATCCAATGTCCGTGTCAGTCACCTCATAGCTCAAGAAGTTGCTGAATTATTAACAAAGAATAAATTGAATTAACACGAATACAAACTCATGATTGGCTATTGGCAAACAATCCCTAAATACATAAATGTCGTTAAATGATTGACTTTTTCTTACAAGCGTTCACACCCGCCAATCTTTTATTTGCCTTGTTAGGCGTTATTGCTGGCACCATAATTGGTTCTTTACCTGGCTTAACGGCAACAATGGCCGTCGCAATCTTGGTGCCGATAACATTTTCTTTACCCCCAGAAAGCGCGCTCATCTTAATGGGTGCCATTTACACAGGTGCGATCTATGGTGGAGCGTATTCCGCGATCTTACTCAACACACCAGGCACACCCTCCGCTATTGCGACGACCTTTGATGGCTATCCTTTGGCTAAAAAAGGGCACGGTGACTTAGCGATTACCTTGGCGTGTATTTCATCTGTGGTCGGTGGATTGGTTGGGGCTATTTTCCTCTTGGTGTTCGCGCCTCCGTTGGCTGATGTTGCCCTATCATTTGGGCCTGTGGAATATTTTTGGCTATCTATGTTTGGGCTAACGCTTATTTCCGCCCTCTCCGAAGGGAACTTATTCAAAGGGCTCATCGGTGCTTGTTTGGGGTTATTGCTTTCAATGATTGGCATCGCTGAAATTAGCGCAGACGTCCGCTTTACTTTTGGCACGGAAACCCTTTTAGGCGGGATCGAAATCGTATCGGCTCTTATCGGTTTATACTGCATCCCCGTACTAATCGACCTCATTGCGACTTCAGACAAACATTTAGAAGTGAATCAACAAATCAAAGGCTTTCGTTTTATTGAATCTTTGAGCATTGCATTTAAAAATAAAATAAATTTGATTCGAAGCTCCGTGATTGGTACTCTGGTGGGCATATTGCCCGGTGCTGGTGGCTCAATCGCTGGGCTCGTTTCGTACGCCGAAGCACGAAGAAGCTCCAAAAATAAAGAGAACTTTGGCAAAGGTGAGCCCGAAGGCGTTATCGCCACAGAATCAGCAAATAATGCCACAGTCGGTGGTGGATTTATACCCACATTGGTTCTCGGTATTCCTGGCACACCACCCGATGCCGTGATTCTCGGCGCATTATTAGTGCAGGGAGTGCGTACTGGTCCTAATCTATTTACCAATGAAGGCTCGATAATTTACACCTTTATTTTTGGACTGTTTTTGGCGACCATTCTCATGTTACCAGTGGGTTTGGTCATTGGACGCTACGCCTATAAAACCATTATCACTGTGCCCAAAGCACTTCTCATCCCGACGGTGGCCTTTTTAACCATCATTGGGACGTATGCCATACGCAATAACATTTCTGATGTCATTATCATGATTGTTTTGGGCGGCGTAGCTTGGCTACTCAAACGAGCGGGTTTTTCGCCATCACCAATCGTTCTCGGTCTCATTCTCGGAAGAATAGCTGAACAGGGGTTTATACAAGCATGGACTATCGGCAATGCGGTTCAAGATTTAACGGGCATGTTTTTTGCTCGACCCATCAGTATCGTCATTATCTTCGCCATCGTACTGACCTTATTTACCCCACTATTCCGAAAAATGTGGGTTCGCCTAAAAGCAAGAAAAGCATGAACACTCAAAGAGATAAATTAGGCATCATCGTAGCACTCATTCTCACGCTGGTCAGTGTTCTGTCGTACATTGACACCTTGGACATGGTAGATTCGGACTCCTACGTTTTTCCGCGTGCCATAGCCATCACCATGTTTTTACTTTGTGTGCTGTTTATCCTTATGCAGTTTATTAAACCGAGTACTACTGAGGATATGGAAAGCACCAATGTGAACGGTTCGACACCAAGGCGAATGAGTTTATTTATCGTGATGCTTTGCACCACACTATTGATGTCATTTATTGGTTTTGTGTTCGCAGGATTGATCACATTCGGCTTACTCATGCTGCTGTCCATGTATGATGAATGGACTTTTCGCAGAAAGATCATCTACTCTCTCTCTGGAATAGTGATCGTCACCGCATTTTATCTACTGTTTGCCCAGGTGCTACAAGTGCCTTTGCCCAGTGGTGATTTGTTCAGTTCTTAATCTCATTTTTCTCTAATGGGCTAAATTCCCCTCCTTCGGAGGGGTGGCAGGCGAAGCCTGACGGGGTGGTTTCTTCTTTCTAAGGGAATGAAAGGCTAAATTCCCCTCTTCGGAGGGGTGGCAGGCGAAGCCTGACGGGGTGGTTTCTTCAATCTAAGGGAATGAAAGGCTAAATTCCCCTCTTCGGAGGGGTGGCAGGCGAAGCCTGACGGGGTGGTTTCTTCAATCTAAGGGGATGAAAAGCTAAATTCCCCTCTTCGGAGGGGTGGCAGGCGAAGCCTGACGGGGTGGTTTCTTCAATCTAAGGGAATGAAAGGCTAAATTCCCCTCTTCGGAGGGGTGGCAGGCGAAGCCTGACGGGGTGGTTTCTTCTTTCTAAGGGAATGAAAGGCTAAATTCCCCTCTTTGGAGGGGTGGCAGGCGAAGCCTGACGGGGTGGTTTCTTCAATCTAAGGGAATGAAAGGCTAAATTCCCCTCTGCGGAGGGGTGGCAGGCGAAGCCTGACGGGGTGGTTCTTCTTTTTATGGGAAGAGCCCTAACGAAGTCGAGGAGTGAGGGATTAAAAGTCTCACTGGGTTGTTCTTCTTTCTATGGGATGGTCTATGTTTTAATGGATTATCACTTTCACGGGAATGATGGGCTAAATTCCCTTCCAAGGGAGGGAATATAGTCCGTCTTTCAGCGAACAATCTCGTCATTCCCGCGAAAACGGAAGACCACCCCGCCCTAACGGGCACCCCTCCGAAGGAGGGGAATGAAGAACCCTAACGGGCACCCCTCCGAGGGAGGGGAATGAAAGGCTAAATTCCCCTCTTCGGAGGGGTGGCAGGCGAAGCCTGACGGGGTGGTTTCTTCTATTTAAGTGTGATCTATGAGAATAACAAAAAATTATAAACAATTACCTTACAACTCAGCTTTGAAAGATAAAGCCAGAGCACTGCGCAAAGCAGGCATACTCCATGAGGTCTTGCTCTGGAATGAACTGAAATCAAAAAAACTGAATAGGCTTGATTTTGATCGCCAAAAGATCATCGGTGATTATATTGTTGATTTCTACTGCCCTGAAAAATCCCTTGTTATTGAGGTTGACGGGGACTCTCATAATGTGAAACAAGATGAAGATGTTAGAAGAGATGCTTTTTTGAATAGCTTGGGTTTAATGGTTATTCGTCTTCTGGCTAAAGATGTTTTTCAGAATATGGAGGGTGTCATAAAGTACCTAAGAGACCACCCCGCCCTAATGGGCACCCCTCCGAGGGAGGGGAATTAGCCCGCGTCAACCCTGCCACATCGTCATTTCCGCGAAAGCGGGAGACCACCCCGCCCTAACGGGCACCTCTCCAAGGGAGGGGAATGAAAAGCCCTAGCGGGGATGAAGAGCTCAATTCCCCTCTGCGGAGGGGTGGCAGGCGAAGCCTGACGGGGTGGTTTCTTCTATTTAAGGATGGTCTAAGTTTAATGGATAACTGCTTTCACGGGAATGAAAGGCTAAATTCCCCAACAATGGCAATGACATTGATTTTATGGGCTGATCTTCTCTTGGGTCATCATTCGGTTGGATTGATTTGTGCTTGTTCTTTTATTTCTTTTATTTCTTTTATTTCTTTTATATCGACGATGATATTGTTTATATCATCAGCATTCATTTTCATATCATTTTTTAATTGTTGCATTATTTGCTGAAAGTCCCTTTTGCCTAGTTCAAATTGTAAATGCTCCAGTTCAGATATATTTTTATTAACATCAGGCATTAAGCCAGTTCGATATTCATTTTTATACCACCACAGTTTCTTGTTTTTCAGAATATCTAAAATTAAATCTATCAAATTCAGCGTTCTGTAATTATTGATTTTAATCTTTTTGAATATTTGATCTCTAGTCCGTTCATAGCCTCTAATTTCTTTTTTAAATTCCGTTTTATTTCCCCAATGCTCTTTGCTTAAAATATCCTTAAAAAATCTATAAAAAATCAATCCCTTTATGTCAGCTTGTAATTTTTCTTTATTGATCGTTAATGGTGTTTTTTGCTGTTTTCGGTTGTGCTTTAGAGGCAGTATAATTTCATAAAGTTTGTAGTTAAAGAGGTACTTGTTAATAATTGCCCAATTGAAATCACTTCTCCTGTTGTAATCTTTTTCAGGTGTATAGTTTGGTGTTAGTAATAATTCTGAATTATAAATGACCGTATTCCCACCGCGATATATTGATGATTTGTTTGTAATAGTACCCAATGTTTCAGGGTCAAAAGTCAAACTTCTAAAAACATTTACGCCGTTAGATAATAGAGCGGTATTGTCGAGAAAACATTTCAATGCCTCAATATTTGTTCGCTTTTCAAAATGTTGATAATATGGGTATTCAAGGTGTTGAAAATTGTTTTTTGAAAAATCATAATAAAATTCTTCTCGTTCAATATTAATTTTTTGCCAGTTATTTAGTTCAAAAATTTCATTAGGACTGCAATTTGCAAAATATGTAAGATTGTAATAAAAATCGATTAGTTGAGATCTTAGGGTGTTCAATAATGGCAAGGGCGGGGCATCAGAATTTTGTCCAAACATTGCATCAATTGGACGTTTCTTTTGCTCTGATAAATACTTGAAGTAGTTGGGCACATGAATTTTATCCTTAGCATCGAATTTAAAGAAATGGTCGTCATCAATTATCCAAGAAATCTGGTTGTTATTAAAAACTTCATGCCCTTTGTCATAAACTTTTTGTTGTAAATATGTTCTATTTTCGGCGATAGATCGGCCATTTTTAGTATTTTCAACCAATTCAATTTTCAGGTTTTTCCTGGCAATAAAATAATCAATTATTGGCCTGAGTTCATATTCATCACTGGTGTTCTCTAAAACTAAAAACCTATAATCTATTAAGCACTCGCCGTGTTCTTTGTATAAATGCGCAAATGATTTAATTAACTCCTTTAGATTATCTGCATTGTCTGAAATGGTTCCAATGATCAAGTTAAATGGTTTTATATCTTCATTTAATAGACGTTTGGAGCAGAGGTTCTCACTTGGGTTTGTTATGACTGCAGGAACTTCATAGTTAAAAAGATTTTTGGCTCTTTTTAATGATAGTTTTTGTAATTCTGCTGAAAACTGATGAAAATACTTGCGATAAAACAAGTCTAAGCCTTGCTTTTTATTGTCTGAACTTGCTGTTACTCTATTTTTTGAATAAGCATAATGCTTAACTAGAATATCATTAATAAATGCGACTTTCTTTGATGGTCTAATCCTAGTATATTCAGCTAATCTAATGCCTAAATCTCTATCCGTTGTGCTTTTTAAACTTTCGTCAAAACCGCCAATAGTCCAAAAGGTTTTTAATTCAATAAACAGATTACTGCCTTGCAATCCTGGATTACTGACAAATAAACTTTCTTTGCTAAAACCCTCTTCTGTCGCTTGAATTTCGATTGTCTTGTCTTTTTCAATTCTCAAAAAACCTGCAATTGAAGCAACAGCTTTTATATTTTTTAATCTGCCATCTATGACGCTTTTCTCAGACTCATTAACGCTTTTGAAAAGCACCTCCAAATAATTTGGCTTCCACTCGTCATCATCGTCAAGAAATGCAAGAAAGCTGCTTTTGGGATATCGTAATGCTGCAAATGCCCCTGAGTTCCAAGCACCTGTTCCTGAAAAACCGCTTGTTCTTTTATTTTGAATCAGGCTTGTATGAAAGAAACCATCAAATTCGATATTTTGAGCTTGTCTTTGGCTTTTGAATTGTTCAAACTTTGGTCTTAGTATATCTTCTCGTAAGGCTTTAATGACTCTTTTAATTTTTTTGTGTTCGTTCGAATATTTTTTGCCCTTATCAACGGGATTATCGTCAACAATATAAACCTGAAGCGGATTGATATTTTTTTGCTCGTAAACTGATTTTAAAGAACGTTCAAATAGCAGTTGAGTCCGTGCCAAGCTTGTCGCAATAATGACAATTATTCGGTCTGTGTTCTTCTGTTTATTCAACTTGCTTATCTTTTTCTAAAACAAAGATCATAAAATCAGAATTAACAATCCCGTTTGTGTTTTTATCATCATTAGTTTGTACAATTTTATTTATATTGAGGCCGCATTCTTTAAATAAATTTTCATAAACCGATAATGGGCGATGGATATCCAACCTTTCTCTACCTGATGAATAGATCTTTTTGCTAAATTTAGTTTCATTTAGATACTCAAAATTATCAGGTAATAGGCGTTTTTGCATCGTTGAGCAAGTTTGGTATGTATAAAGTGGATTACAAATAACGATCACTGCATATTTGTTTGTAAGAGTCGTAATATCATGCATAATTTTATTGATTATATTTAATCGTTGTTGCGCTCCTTCAGCCAAATGATGGCATAAAACTAATGAGCATAAAACACAATCAAAGTTTGTTTTATTTGCCAACAATTCTTCTAATTTGGAACCATCCAGTACATTAATATTTTGATAGTATTTTTCTTTGTAATTCTCAATGACTTGTTCATCAGGTTCATAAGCCGTAACCGAAATATTTATACTATGCAATAGTTTTGACATATCACCGTATCCTGACCCATAATCAAAAACGCTATCTATATTAAGGTTTCTAAAAATATTTTTGATGATAGGGTTTAGGATGTCTTTTTTATCAACGGTTATAACTTCCTTGTAAAAAGCGTCGAACGCTTGTGTCAAATCACCTTCAAAAAATTCAGTCATTAACGAAAAATCTGCCTTTTCTTTAACACGCGATAAGTACGTTTTAAAATCTTGTGGATTTGATAATTTACCTTGTAATTTATAAGTGACAAATGCTCTACGACACATACTTGCAAATAGATATTCAGAGGCTGGTAAGAAACTTTTCCCTAAGTCAATAACATATAAATCCCCTTTTTCTGTCACTCTTAAGTTTTGGGGTTTAAAGTCAGCTAGAGTCCAGTTGATTTTGCGAAACTGCTTCAATAGCTCAATAAATTTATCAATATGAATTTCAGTCTTTGCTGCAAAAGCATAGGTTTTTTCATATTTATATTTGATGAAAATTTGATTGTCAAAAAACGACACATCAAACCGTGGAAAAGCATTGAAGCCATTTTCTTTTTTCAAAGATTCTGAAAGCGATAAAAGCGTCCAATACGTTTCTAATGGTTGGTGTGCCCTATCAATTAATTTATAAACATTGTTTTTATCAGTAAAAACAAAACCCTCACTTCCTTTTCCTAAAAAATCAAGCTCGGTTTTTGTTTCAAAATAGCTTGTTATTATTTGTTCTGCTTTATCTTGCTTTATTCTTGGTTGACTGACGCCAGTGAATTTTCGTATTTGATAATACGAAATTTTACTGTTTAAAACGTTTATTGCTTCTCGTGCATTTTTTGCACAATAGATAACATCGTCTCTTCTTTCATCAAGTGCTTTACCGCAAAGGTTTTCACTCCAACCGCCCACTTGCAAACCAACGATCAGTTTATTCATTTGCCAAGAGGCAGAAATTTCATTTAAAGTGCCTGAACCACCTCCTACAGCAACGACAGCATTGGCCATACTAATGAGCATTAGATTTCTACCCAATCCCAATCCTGTGGGAATCGCAATGTCAATATATTTGTTTGCATCGCCAGAATCGTAGTTTGGTAAAACGCCGATGATTGAATTTTCTGCGTAATTATTAGATGTTTTTGCACCTTTGGACGCATACTCCATGACCCCGCCCAAGCCACCCGTTGCCAAAACAAAACCATTGTCGATTATTAACTTACCTAATTCAAAAGACACTTTTTGCTTTTCAATATCATTTTCAATATTTGCATTTCCGATAACGGCTATTATTAATTTTGTCATTTCGTATCAATTCCTTAAAATGAGTCAGAACGTAACATGTCATTTTGCGGCAGCAAACGAACGCAAACTAAGCAAAATTCAGCTGAAAGTCATTGTAATGCGACTGCAACAAATCCATATTGTAAATGTTTTTACTCTTCACTGATTGAACTGCTTTTTTGTTCCAAAGAATGCCTATGCCTATCACTTTGGGTTGCACCGTATCACTAAGTGCTTTGAAGACTTATGTTTGAAGGTTATTCGTCTTTTGGCTAAAGATGTTTTTCAGAATATGGAGGGTGTCATAAAGTACCTAAGAGACCACCCCGCCCTAAGGGGCACCCCTCCAAAGGAGGGGAATGAAAAGCTAAATTCCCCTCCTTCGGAGGCGTGGCAGGCGAAGCCTGACGGGGTGGTTCTTCTTTCTAAGGGATAGTCTATGTTTTAATGGATAACCGCTTTCAAGGGAATGAAGGGCTAAATTCCCCTCTTCGGAGGGGTGGCAGGCGAGGCCTGACGGGGTGGTTTCTTCTATATAAGGGAAGAGCCCTGATGGGGGGCGGAGGAGTGGGGGATAAAAGTCTTACGGCGTGGTTCTTCTTTCTAGGAGCGGTCTATGTTTTAATGGATTACCGCTTTCACGGGAATGAAAGGCTAAATTCCCTTCCAATGGGGGGAATATAGTCCGTCTTTCAGCGAACAATCTCGTCATTCCCGTGAAAACGAAAGACCACCCCGCCCTAACGGGCACCCCTCCGAAGGAGGGGAATGAAGAGTCTGACGGGGTGGTTTCTTCTATTTAAGGGAAGAGCCCTGACGGGACTGAGGAGTGGGGGATTAAAAGTCTCACTGGGTGGTTCTTCTTTCAAAAGGATGGTCTATGTTTTAATGGATAACCGCTTTCAAGGGAATGAAAGGCTAAATTCCCCTCTTCGGAGGGGTGGCAGGCGAAGCCTGACGGGGTGGTTTCTTCTATTTAAGGGTGATCTATGAGAACGACAAAGAATTATAAACAATTACCTTACAACTCAGCTTTGAAAGATAAAGCCAGAGCACTGCGCAAAGCAGGAATCCTCCATGAGGTCTTGCTGTGGAATGAGCTGAAATCCAAAAAACTGAATGGGCTTGATTTCGATCGCCAAAAGATCATCGGTGATTATATTGTTGATTTCTACTGCCCTGAAAAATCCCTTGTTATTGAGGTTGACGGGGACTCTCATAATGTTAAACAGGATGAAGATGTTAGAAGAGATGCTTTTTTGAATAGCTTGGGTTTAAAGGTTATTCGTCTTTTGGCTAAAGATGTTTTTCAGAATATGGAGGGTGTCATAAAGTACCTAAGAGACCACCCCGCCCTAACGGGCACCCCTCCGAAGGAGGGGAATTAGCTCACGTCAACCCTGCCCCATCGTCATTCCCGTGAAAACGGGAGACCACCCCGCCCTAGCGGGCACCCCCCCAAAGGAGGGGAATGAAAAACCCTAACGGGCACCCCTCCAGAGGAGGGGAATTAGCTCACGTCAACCCTGCCACATCGTCATTTCCGTGAAAACGGGAGACCACCCCGCCCTAACGGGCACCCCTCCAAAGGAGGGGAATGAAAAGTCCTGACGGGCACCTCTCCAGAGGAGGGGAATTAGCTCACGTAAACCCTGCCACATCGTCATTTCCGCGAAAGCGGAAGACCACCCCGCCCTAACGGGCACCCCTCCAAAGGAGGGGAATGAAAAGTCCTGACGGGCACCTCTCCAGAGGAGGGGAATTAGCTCACGTAAACCCTGCCACATCGTCATTTCCGCGAAAGCGGAAGACCACCCCGCCCTAACGGGTACCCCTCCGAAGGAGGGGAATGAACAGCCCTGACGCGGATGATGGGCTAATTTCCCCTCTGCGGAGGGGTGGCAGGCGAAGCCTGACGGGGTGGTTTCTTCTATAATAAGAGAAGAGTCCTGACGGGCACCTCTCCAAGGGAGGGGAATGGAGAACCCTCCAAGGGAGGGGAATTAGCCCGCGTCAACCCTGCCACATCGTCATTTCCGCGAAAGCGGGAGACCACCCCGCCCTAACGGGTACCCCTCCGAAGGAGGGGAATGAAAAGCCCTAGCGGGCAACCCTCCGAAGGAGGGGGATTAGCCCACGTCAACCCTGCCACATCGTCATTTCCGCGAAAGCGGGAGACCACCCCGCCCTATCGGGCACCCCTCCGAAGGAGGGGAATGAAGAACCCTAGCGGGCACCCCTCCAGAGGAGGGGAATGGAGAACCCTAGCGGGCACCCCTCCAGAGGAGGGGAATGAAGAACCCTAACGGGCACCCCTCCAGAGGGAGGGGAATGAAGAACTCTCTGAGGGAGGGGAATGAAGGGTTTCTTACCCATAATGATTTGGAATAGTAAAATCAGCCGCCCAACCACAGGGTCAATTCAAAGATGACTGCTGCCACAATGAGAATAACCGCGCCAATTTTGCCCCACAGTGGCAATGAAAAGGATTTTATGACCTCGTCTTCTTTGTGTTCTTCATCTTTAAACTCATCAGGCGATTCATTCATCTTTTAAGTCCGACTTTCAAATGAGAAGACTCAATGCGATTTGAATAGTTTCTCTGCCGTTTTGTGTGGCACCCAACCGGCAAATGCTCGAAACCGCATGCTTTGAATATTTTGGATGATGGGCGTTACTGTGATGATGGCGACAAGTCTTTGGCGCCAAGTCCAAGATACGGCAGAAGGGTGGGCGCTCCACCATTGATTATTAACGCCAAAGTATCGCGTTTTAAAAATAAGATGAAGGATAAATCGCCAATGGGATAGAACATAAAGCAGAAGTGATTTATGCATCACTGATTTGGCTCCATACCACTGGATAAATCAGCGAATCCAACAGCATTTGGGCTTGAGGGTTTTCTGCCAAGGTTTTATCTCCATGGATGCTATGGCAAAACTCAATTTGGCGCACGACACTGTCGCGCTCAGCCTGCAATCTATACATTTTCGCCTTATGTATGGGCGTGCGGGTCATCCAGTTTTGTTTTTCCATGGCGGCATATTCAGCGCGCGCTTGCTCTAGTTGCTCGTCAATCAATTTGATGTGTTTGTAAAATTTACTGGTGATGGTTGGCATGGCCGATGACAAACTGTACAAATCCGACGATTTAGACTGCCAAGCATAGGGCAAACATTGATTGCCAAACATGGTCTCCAATAACTCACAACATTCTTCGACGCTAAGATAATCCACCATGCCTTTATCGCTCGCTCTTTTAAAATCACCCAGCACCAGTTCCCACCAAATAAAATCCGTCGATTTTCCCTTTGGTGGCATGGCCAAAAACAAGGCGACTTGCTCTTTTTCAGCAAATCGGAATACGATGTTTTCGGCAATGTACTGGGCCATATTTCTGCCAGTGTTTTTGGCGATGCTATCCCCTAATCTGTAGATGAATGCTTCGACTTCCAAAAGATAATCAATGAATTTTTTCTTTGGCCGAGTGGTGGTATGTGTGTTCTGTTCGTCAGTCTCTCCCCACAAGTTGATCATTTTTTGATCAAACTGTTTAGTGCAGGCCAATTCAATCAGCTCTGCTTTGGGACGACTGATACGATTGCTGTTTTCCGAATCGCCATAACAATGGACAAAACCAAAATGGCCCAATACCAATTTGGCAAAATCTGGGGTCATGTTGGTGTACATTTGTGCAATGGTGAGTTCATCGGGAGAGTTCGCATCAGGGCTTGCTCTGAATGAAAAAACCGCTTGCCGACAAACAATATCAGCCGAAGGCGTCACCAATGAGGGATTGCCTGCATCTTTACGAACCCTGGCAACAAATTGTAAGTATTTATCCAAGAACTTGAATTGTTCAGCGCTTTCAGCTTCATCAAAATCTTTTTTAAATTGTGCTTCAAGCATTGCCACCACCGAAGGAATGGCGCCACCTGGGACCCCTGCACGACCGAAACGCTCTCTAATATCCGCGTCAATTTGCACATCAATACGCTGAAACGCCCCAAATAATTCGTACAGATTTTCCTTTAATAGGTCCAAGCCTTCTTTTTGTAATTTTTTAACTTTGGGGTGATCGCAAAACAAACTCATATCATGGTGTGCAGCCCCGCTGTGCAGCGGCGGAAGTGCCAATTCTATGCCGTCTATGCCTTCTTCTATGGCCGCTTCAATGGTGTTTAATGATTGGTCGTGAATGGTTGAGTGAATGTGTAAGGTAATGGGGTGATCGGGGATTTTTTTGCGCAGTTGACGAATAAGATCGACGGCATTTTCAGCAGATAATTGACCTGCCATATCTTTGATACACAAAGACTGGAATCCTTTTTCAACGAGTTTCTGAGCATAATTGACATAATACTCAGTGGTATAAATTCGATCGGCTTCTGATTCTAAGGCGCCATCCATTGTGTAAGCGAGCGCCCCTTGCATGTGCACGCCTTCAACCTTAAAGCAATTGATGTTCTCAATGTCATTGAGCGCGTCAAATATCCGAAATATTTTGATGCCTGCCGCCGCATGTTGTCTAACCAAAGCCTCTTGCACAGAGGTATCAACATGATCGAATCCCATGCCATTGGAACCGCGCATAAGCACAGACAATTCCATAGGTTGCTCGCGTTTGTCGAGTTCTTCAATGACTTCTCTGATCTTATAAATCAGTCTAAAGGGATTTTGACCCGCTAATTGGGCAATTTCCCAAAACCGCCCACCACCAATTTCAATGGCAGGAATGTCGGCCTGGACCGCTGCTTGCATCAAAGGAATGAGCTTTGTTCCAGACATCACCCACTGACTGTCAGTGAGGGTGGATTGCTGGGAATCTCTGAGTAACCACTTGATCTTGGTTTTATGTTCCGACTTTTGGTCAGATTTTTGTAAATACATAATTTTTCGCCTAGTAAACGAACCTGCCATTATACGCAAATCGTAAGATTTTTTGAAGCTCTCTCAGCGCCCCCAAGCAAACATTGGCTTAAGATCTCACGCCCTTAAACCCAGAATTTGTGCCCGTCAGATATCTACAATCAGTCCAATGTTCGCTGATATATTTCAAAGGTAAATGGGTACAAATGCCGTTCATCTGGTAGATTACTTTGGGTAAATGTTTTGTCCCAATCTGTCAAATCCAACTCTGGGAAAAACACATCGCCAGAAAATTCGCCTTCCACTCGTGTGATGTACAACTTTTCAGCATAAGCCCAGGTCAATTCATACAGCTGACCGCCACCAATCACCATGACTTCATTGTTTTGTGCATGGTTGAGAATGCTTGCAACATTCGAGAACTGAATGACCTCATCAGGCAAGGTCAATTTTTGGTGACTGAGCACCGCATTTTGCCTTTTGGGCAGGGGTTTAATCGGTAAAGTTTGCCATGTTTTACGCCCCATGACCACCATCTTATTCAGCGTATGTTCTTTGAAAAAAGCCAAATCTTTGGGCAAATGCCACGGTAAGCTGTCGCCCTGACCGATCACCCGATTTTGCGCAACAGCTGCGATGAGCGCTAACATCTACTATTGACCTTAGACAGCAACTGGTGCTGAAATATGTGGGTGTGCTTGATAATTTTGCAAATCAAAATCATCGTATGTAAAAGCTTCAATTTCGGTCACCTTGGGATTCAAAACCATCTTTGGTAGAGGGTATGGCCTTCTTTGCAATTGCAATTGTGCTTGTTCAAGGTGGTTGTTATAAAGATGCACATCGCCACCTGTCCAAATCAATTCTTTGGCCCTCAAGCCACAGACTTGAGCCACCATCATCGTCAATAAGGCATAACTGGCAATGTTGAAGGGCACCCCCAAAAACACATCGGCCGAGCGTTGATACAATTGACAGCTGAGTTGCCCATCATGAACATAAAATTGGAACAAACAATGACACGGCGCCAAAGCCATGGATTCCAATTCTCCCACATTCCAAGCCGACAAAACCAAGCGCCGTGAATCGGGTTGATTTTTAATTTGCTCAATGATCGTTTTCAACTGATCAATCGTATCGCCATCGTGCTTGCGCCAGCTTCGCCATTGTTGACCATAGACCGGGCCCAAATCGCCTTCTTTATCTGCCCATTCGTCCCAGATGCGGACGCCGTTATCGTTCAAATATTTGATGTTGGTGTCGCCCTTAATAAACCATAACAGTTCGTAAATAATTGACTTTAGGTGTAATTTCTTGGTGGTCAATAAAGGGAATTGGTGTTCAATGTCCATGCGCATTTGATAACCGAAAACAGATTTTGTATCGGTTCCAGTTCGGTCGGATTTTTCAACACCATTGGCTAAAATATGCTGCAGTAATTGAAAATACACTTGCATGACGTTATTTCCTAAGCTTTGGTTTTAAATGATAAACTGGCTTTTGATAAGCCATAACAATTAAAAACACACCCAATAAAAACATCGGGGCCGATAAGATGTGGCCCATGGTTAACCACTCGCCATAAAGGTAGCCAATGTGCGCGTCGGGGACCCGCCAAAATTCTGAAATAGAACGTAAGATGGCATAGAGGATTAAAAAATATCCACTGATGACCATGCGCGGAAAATTTCTTTTTGCCAAAACCCACAACAGCACAAAAAACACAATGCCTTCCAAAAATAACTGTAGCAATTGTGTTGGGTAACGCACGACTTTCTGACCTAATTCATCAAACAGCACCATGCCGAATAATGAATCTTGAGGTGCAATCTTGCCCCATAGCTCGTTGTTGATAAAATTACCCAATCGCCCTGCACCTAACCCTAAGGGCACGCACAAGGCAATGAAATCGGTGACTTCAAAATAGGAAAATTTATATTTGCGAGCAAAGAATATCAGGGCGAAAAATACGCCCAACATCCCGCCATGAAAAGACATGCCCCCTTCCCAAACGCGTAAAACGGCCAGTGGATTGGAAAGGTAATAGCCGAAGTTATAAAATAACATATAACCAAATCGGCCGCCCAGAACGATGCCGAGCGCCATATACATTACCACATCGTCTGTCATGGCGACAGTCCAGCGGTTAGTCTTCCATTTGCTCTGCAAACGGGCGACCCACCATCCCATCAAACAAGCCGCCACATACATTAAACCGTACCAGTGGATAGCCACTGCCCCCAAATCCAAGGCCACTGGATCGGGATATGGATAGTTGAGCATTTATGATCCCAATAAGGCCTTCATTGACAACCGAATACGACCTTGTTTGTCGATGTTGATGACTTTAACCCGAACCAAATCGCCTTCATTGATGTAATCTTTGACATCTTTCACGCGCTCGTTGGCAATTTCTGAAATATGGACCAAGCCTTCTTTGCTCGGTAGCACAGAAACAAAAGCGCCAAAATCGACGACTTTTATGACCTTGCCTTCATAAACACGATTCAATTCAACTTCTTCAATCAATTGTTCAACGATCGCCTTCGCTTTATCTGAAGCCTCACCGTCAACCGCAGCAATGGTCACAACGCCATCGTCATTGATTGATATTTCCGCGCCCGTATCTTCTTGAATAGAACGGATGACCGAGCCACCTTTACCGATGATGTCACCAATTTTATCAACGGGGACTTTAACGGTAATTAATCTTGGGGCATATTTTGAATAATCTGATCGGGGCATGGTAATGGTTTTAGCCATTTCACTGAGGATATGTAAGCGCCCTGTGTTGGCTTGCAACAACGCTTTTTCCATAATTTCACGGGTGATGCCTTCAATCTTAATGTCCATCTGTAAGGCTGTAATGCCTTTGCTCGTGCCCGCCACTTTAAAATCCATATCACCAAGATGGTCTTCATCACCCATGATGTCAGACAATACGCGGTAATCATCACCTTCTTTGACCAGACCCATGGCAATCCCGGCAACGGGTGCACTGATGGGAACGCCGGCATCCATCAAAGCCATGGATGAACCACAGACTGAAGCCATTGAGCTTGAGCCGTTGGACTCCGTAATTTCAGAAACCATTCTCAACACATAAGGGAAGTCGTCCTCTTTGGGTAAAACCGCAGTAATGCCTCTATGAGCCAAACGACCATGACCAATCTCACGCCGAGAAGTCCCGCCGGAACGACCACATTCACCCACAGAATAAGGAGGGAAGTTGTAATGAAACATACATTTTGAAGACCATTCGCCTTCAATGTCGTCTATGCGCTGAGCATCGCGCTCTGTGCCCATGGTCACCGTGACAATGGCTTGTGTTTCACCACGGGTAAACAAGGCGGAACCATGTACCCTTGGTAGCACACCACAACGCGTTGCTATGGGTCGAACTGTGGATAAGTCACGTCCATCAATGCGGGGTTGGTCTTGCAAAATCCGCTGACGGACTAGGTTTTTCTCCAAACGGTTTAATTCACTTGAAACAGCCTCGGCATTATCTTCAGATTCATTGATCAACGCGGCTTTGGCTGCATCCTTAATGGCTCGAATTTTATCTTGTCGTGCCAATTTTTCGGTTTCAGTATAAGCTTCTGCCATGTCTTTTTCAGCCGTTTGAGCCACTTGTGCTCTAACGTCCAAATCAGCATCTGGTGCCTCCCAGCCCCATTTCGGTTTGCCCGCTTCTGCGACCATTTCATTAATGGTATTGATGGCTACTTGCATTTGTTCATGTCCAAACATGACCGCGTCTAACATGACTTGTTCTGGCAATTCACTCGCTTCAGATTCAACCATCAAAACCGCACTTTCAGTGCCTGCAACCGACAAGTTTAGCGAAGATTTTTGCAATTGGCTGTTGGTTGGATTAAGCACCATTTCGTTATCAACATAACCCACTCGTGCTGCACCAATCGGACCATTAAAAGGCATGCCCGAAAGCGCTAATGCCGCAGACGTGCCAAGCATGGCTGCGACTTCTGCGCCCATGTTCGGATCTTGTGACATGACCTGAGCCGTCACTTGGACTTCGTTCATGAAGCCTTTGGGAAACAATGGACGGATGGGGCGATCGATCAAACGCGAAAGCAAAGTCTCTTTCTCAGTTGGACGACCTTCTCTGCGGAAAAAACTGCCAGGAATACTGCCTGCCGCATAATGCTTTTCGATGTAGTTGACGGTTAATGGAAAGAAAGACTGGCCTTCTTTGGCGGTTTTTGAGCCGACAGCAGCAACCAATACGGTTGTATCGCCCATTTGAACTTCTACTGACCCTGAAGCCTGACGGGCAATTTCACCCGTACGCAGAGTCACTTTTTGAGATCCATACTGGAAACTCTTCTCTACAATATTAAATTTCATTTTTTACTTTTCCTTTGTTTGAATGTTCTACATCCAAACCGATTTGTGTGTGTTTTAACAACCAACAGAACCCTAGCTCTGTTCGTTATTTTCTTAACCCTAGACGTTCAATCAATTCAAGATAACGTGCTTGAGATTTACTTTTAACGTATTTGAGTAAACGACGACGACGATTCACTTGACGCAAAAGGCCTTGTCTTGAATGATGATCTTTCTTATGAACTTTGAAATGTTCAGTAAGATGTTTGATACTGAACGTGAGCAAAGCAACCTGAACTTCTGGAGAACCTGTGTCTCCTTCATGTTGCGCGTACTCTTGAATAATGGATTTTTTGGTTTTTGCATCCATGAACATATAAAACTCCTTTTTTTAAGTTTGAGCGATCTAAAAATAATGACCAAACCACAATCGCTGACAGTATGGACAGTTCGCGCATTATATCGCACATTTACCTTTACTTATCATTCTTTATACGCGCCTCCACACGTTTTATGACAACCATATTCAAATTGCTTCGCACTCAAGGTAAAAAGCGATTTTTGCGTATAAATGATGAATTGCCCAATTCGCCCTGCAATAGCAGTATAAACACAAAGATAAAATGATAAAATACGCTCAGCAGATGAATGATGCCCAGCACTTGTACGCAAATACCTCAATCGCAATAATTAATAACCGTTATTTTGTGTCTGGAATGCAAGCGACTTTATAAAGATCTTATAGACTATCACTCAATTGAATTTTTGACAATCCATTAAACAGCGGAGCAAACATTATGTCTTGGAATGAACCAGGTCGCCCTAATGACCCTTGGGGCGGAAACAACAAACCAAACGAAGAGTTAGAGGCCCTAATGAAAAAATTACAGGGGCTTTTTGGAAACAAAAGCCGTCCACCCAGTGGTGATGATGGTGGGGAAGCGGGTGATGGGGGCGAACCAACCTATTCAAGACCAATGCCCGTTAAAATCATTCTTTCGTTGGTATTTGTCGGGATCGTCGTTTGGAGTGCTTCAGGATTTTATCAAATTCAGAGCGCCGAACGGGGGGTCGTACTCCGCTTTGGCAAGTTTGTCAATGTAACGACCGAAGGACTTAATTGGCATTTGCCAACGCCCATTGAAACGGTTGAAGTTGTCAATATTTCGCGTGTCCGAAATGAAGAAATCGGTTTTCGCGTTAATGGCAGTAATACCAACCGTGTCCTGAGCGAAGCCTTAATGTTGACCCAAGATGAAAACATCGTCGATGTCCAACTCAGTGTGCAATATACGATTAAGGACCCACGCAGTTACCTCTTTAACGTCTTCAATCCATCAGCAACACTCAGACAAGTCACTGAAAGTGCTTTACGGGAAGTTGTGGGCAGAAGCTCAATGGATGATGTCTTGACCGATGGTCGTGAACGTGTTGTCGAAGAAGTACGGTCGCTGGTGCAAAACACCTTGGATGACTATCAAACGGGCATTGAAATTCGCACCGTTAATATGAGCGATGCAAGTGCACCACAACAAGTACAAGCCGCGTTTAACGATGCTGTTAAAGCCCGTGAAGACAAGGAACGATTTGTCAACGAAGCCGAAGCCTATGCCAATCAAATTTTGCCACAAGCTCGAGGCGAAGCGGCCCGTATCACCGAGGAAGCCCTGGCTTATCGTGAGCGCGTTATTGCTGAATCAACTGGTGAAGCCGATCGTTTTACCAGCATTGTAGATGCCTACAAAAAAGCACCTGAAATCACCCGTGAACGTCTCTATATTCAAGCGATTCAAGGGGTCTTTGAGAAAAGCAGCAAAATTTTGCTTGATGTCGATTCTGGCAACAATCTAATGCTCCTACCCTTAGATAAATTATTGAACCCAGATTCCAGAACAACCGTTCCTATGAATGAGTCAAGTTCTGCCCCGAGTAACAACAATGAGAACACCTCAGAGCGTGTGATCAATTCCTTAAGAGGTCGTACAAGATGAATAGAATGAAATTTGTATTTTTTATAACAGTCGCACTGGTTGCTGTGATCATCAGTGGCGCGCTGTTTTATGTAGATGAACGCCAAAGAGCGCTGTTGGATCGGTTTGGTGAAATTGTTAGAACCGATTTTGAACCTGGCTTACACTTTAAAATCCCCTTCATCAATAATGTGAAAAAGTTTGATGCGCGTATTCAAACATTGGATTCGCCTCCATCAATCTATTTGACCAAAGAAAAGAAAAAGGTGAAGGTTGATTCATTTGCCAAATGGCGCATTAAAGATTTGAAAAAATTCTACACCTCTTTAAACGTCAATGCAGATATTATCGGTGCGGCAAATAGCCGTCTGACTGAAATCATCAACAATGGGCTGAGAGCAGAATTTGGTAAACGCGAAGTGATTGAAGTCGTCAGTGGTGAGCGCCAGCAAATTATGGATATCATCACCAAATCAGCAAACAAAGTGACCTTAGAAAAATACGGCTTTGAAGTGATCGATGTTCGCATCAAACGCGTTGACCTACCCACTGAAGTCAATGATTCTGTGTATCGCAGAATGGAGTCCGAGCGTCAAAGAATTGCCAAAGAGCTACGCTCCGAAGGTCAAGAGCAAGCAGAACGAATCAAAGCTGAAGTTGACAGAAAACGGATCATCATCATTGCCGATGCCTATAGAGAATCTGAAAAAACCCGCGGTGATGGTGATGCCAAAGCCTCTGAAATTTATGCCACCGCCTACAATTCAGACGCTGAGTTTTATCGTTTTTACCGTTCTTTGATTGCTTATGAAAGCAGTTTTAACAGTAAGAACGACCTCTTGTTGCTTGACACAAAGTCGCGCTTTTTTGACTTTTTCAAAAATCAACAATAAAGAGGCTGCATCACACAATTGCTGAATGATGCTGTTGTTAATCTTGATGCGACATGCAAAATCTTTTAGAAATACTGGGCATCATTTTGATTATTGAAGGTTTGATGCCCGCTTTATTTCCCAAAACGTGGCAAAAAATGTTAGCAAAAATTGGCTTGTGTACAGACAATCAGTTGCGCGTATTCGGTCTGGTCCTGATTACAATAGGCGCCATCCTCCTCAAGTTTTTATCATAACGTAATGAAACTCTGGCAACTCCCGCCCCAATTAGACGATCTAAGACCGCCTCAAGCCTGGCAGTTTGAGCTTATGCGGCGGCGCTTTTTGGACGCGCTCGATGAACAAGACTATGCTTACATTCATCCCCCCATCATCGAGTATAGCGCGGCTTTAAAAAGCACAAACCCAAACATCAACCTTTGTTTAGTCAGCGATGGCAACAATGAAGAAATTGCCATACGAGCCGATATGACCGCTCAATCTGCGCGTGTCGATGCCAACTTAAAACAACATAAAATTGCCAAATACTTCTATGCAGGTGAAGTGCTGCATCGCCCCAATGCGCAATTACGCACCCAACGCAATCCCTATCAGATTGGCGCTGAAATTTTTGGCGATGACACTCTGACGGCTGACCTAGAATGTTTGACCATTGCCCTGCAATTATGCGAGATCGCCACATTGACCAACTTGACCTTAGACATCGGTCACACTGGCATTCTTAAAAACCACTTACAAGCGCTCAGCGATGAACAAAAAACCTGCGTCATTGACATCTTAAAGCGTCGATCGCATCCAGATTTAGAAGCCTATTTGCAAAAAATCGAGCAGCCTCAACTGTTGCACCTGCTGCGCTTAAACGGCGATGATCTCACCGTCATTACAGAACAACTGACGAGCGCCGTTGCACAAATACAGCCACTGCTCAAGCAGACCGCTCAAATCCATACTCAATTGAGCCAACAATTTCCAGCCATCAGGTTTCATTTTGATTTTTCTGAAACCCAAAGTTGGGAGATGTACAGCGGTTTAAACTGGCGACTTTATTCAAATAATCAAATCGTTGCGCGGGGTGGCCGCTATGACGGGATTGGCGAACCCTTTGGTCACGCACGGCCTGCCAATGGTTTCAGTTTTGAATTAAATCGAGTCATGGCTTGTTTATAAAGGCGCATTGATGACCACATTCAGCAAAGCACAAAACATCGGCGTTTTTGGCACCCAATGGGGAGATGAAGGCAAAGGTAAAATCGTCGATTGGCTCAGCGAAACATCCGATGTCATCGTCCGCTTTCAGGGCGGTCATAACGCCGGCCACACGCTCATTATCAATGGTCAGAAAACCGTCCTACATCTTATTCCTTCTGGCATATTACACCCCAACAAAGATTGTTATATTGGCAATGGCGTCGTCATCTCACCCCCGCATCTGCTCAAAGAAATTAAAACCTTAGAACAAAACGGCATTGAAGTCAGAGAACGCCTTTGGATCAGCGACAACGCCCCGATCATCCTCAATTTCCATACAGCGCTCGATGGCGCAAGAGAAAAGAAACGCGGTGCTAACGCCATTGGCACAACCCAAAATGGCATCGGACCCGCGTACGAAGACAAGGTGGCACGACGCGGTTTGCGCACCAACTGTTTATTAAACTTGCCAGCCTTTCGCGCTCAATATGAAGACCTTGCGGATTATCATAACTTCACCTTAAAGAATTACTATGACAGCCCCGAAGTTGACATTGAGGCGCAGTGGGATCAATTACACGCCTACGCCGCTGAGCTCAAATCGCACATTTGCGATGTGCCATTGGCCTTAGACCAAGCCCGAAAAAATAATAAACGGCTGTTACTCGAAGGCGCTCAGGGCACACTGTTAGACATTGACCACGGCACTTATCCCTTTGTCACCTCTTCCAACACAGTCGCAGGCGGTGCTGGGGTTGGTTGTGGTTTGCCCGCAAACGCTTTAGACTACACGCTGGGCATTGTCAAAGCCTACACCACACGCGTTGGCAGTGGCCCCTTACCCACAGAGCAACCAGACGAGCCAGGCAAGATTGGCCATTACTTGGGTGAAGTCGGGTTTGAAGTGGGCGCCACAACCGGTCGGCCACGTCGTTGCGGTTGGCTCGATTTAGTCATCCTACGCCGATCATTGATGCTGAATGGTTTGGACGGCATCTGCATGACCAAAATGGACGTCTTGGATCAACTGCCCCAAATTGAAGTTTGTGTCAGTTATGAAATCGATGGCAAAATCGTCTCAAACACCTCATTGAGTGCAGATGATTTGACCCAAGTCAAACCCATCTATCAAACCTTCAAAGGCTGGATGACATCCACCGCCGACATCAGACATTTTGACGATCTCCCAGCTGAAGCCAAGACTTATTTGAACTTTATAGAAACTGAATTAGCCACACCCATTTCCATCATCTCTGTTGGCCCAGATCGGGCCCAGACATTTATAAAACACTAATCATATATGCCTAATCCTAAGAAAAAACCGGCCTCAAAAAAAATCGAGGAGCAGGTCACAAACCCCGTGCCCTCAAGAGAGTCGATCATTAATGCTCTTGAGCAGGAAGCGACCCCCACCAGCTTACTGCAACTGTACCAAATCCTGAACGTTCCGCCCGAGCTGGAGCGCCCGTTGACCTACCGCTTGAGAGCCATGGAACGCGATGGTCAAATCCTGCGCAATCGCAATAAGAAATATGGTCTGGTCAATCGCATGAACCTCATCAAAGGCGTGGTTTTTGGTCACCCTGACGGCTATGGCTATCTCGATAAGACCGATACTGAGCAGCGTTACTTCATTTCACCTTCTGAAATGCGCAAGGTTTTTCATGGCGACCTCGTCATGGTCTATGCCGTAGATAAAGCGCCTACCAAAGGCCGACAAGAAATTGCCATTGCTGAAATCCTAAAACGTAACACAACCAAAGTGGTTGGAACCTTATTTCAAGAAAGCGGCGTGATGTTTGTCAGGCCCACCGCCCAACATTTCACTTTAGACGTCATCGTGCCGAACGGCAATAAAAAATTCGTCAACCAGATTGCAGAAGTCAAAATCACCCACCAACCCACCAAACATTCACCGCCCATCGGAGAGGTCATTACCATACTCGGACACCGTGGCAATGGCAGCTTAGAAATAAACATGGCGCTACGCGCATACGGCATCCCTTGGGAATGGCCCAATAGCCTGTTGAAACAAGCCGACGCATTCAGCGACACCTTGACTAAGAAAGACTTAAAACAACGCACTGATCTGCGCCAAAAAGCATTCGTGACAATCGATGGTGAAGATGCCAGAGATTTTGACGATGCCGTTTTTGCCGAACAATCCGACAAAGGCTGGCACCTGATGGTGGCCATTGCCGACGTGGCGCATTACGTCAAACCCAATAGCCCCTTGGACAAAGAAGCGATAAAACGCGGTAACTCTGTTTATTTTCCCAACCAAGTCGTGCCCATGTTGCCCGAGGTTTTGTCTAATGGCCTCTGCTCATTAAAACCGCACGAAGATCGCCTTTGCATCGTCTGCGATATGGACATCAATTCAAATGGCGAACTGGTGCGCTTTGATTTTTACAAAGCCGTTATCCAATCACACGCCCGTCTGACGTACAACGAGGTCGCGGCTTTTATTGACCAAACAGCCAACACTCAGTACCCCAAAGCCGTCGCCAAAAACCTCAACCACCTCGACCAACTGTACGACCGCCTAAAAGCGGGGCGCAAAAAAAGAGGCGCTATGGAAATTGAAAGCACTCAAATGGTCATGTCATTTGATGACGATGGGTGCATCAGCGGAGTCAAACCTTATGTCATCAAACGTTCGCATAAAATCATCGAAGAGTGCATGCTCTTGGCCAATATTGCCACGGCGCGCTTTCTAAAACAACGCAATATTCCTTTGTTATATCGAGTGCACGATGAGCCCGCAACAGAGAAAGTTCAAGCACTGCGCACCACCCTAAGCGACTTAAACCTGCACTTGGGCGGCAAGGAACACCCACAGCCCATACACTTTTGCAACCTCATTGAAGCCACCAAAGACATGCCGCAAAAAGCCATGTTACAGATGGCGGTATTAAGAACCTTCAAACAAGCGGTTTATAGCCCAGAGAACATTGGCCATTTTGGCTTAAATTTCCCCGAATACACCCATTTCACCTCCCCCATTCGTCGCTATCCCGATTTACTTGCACATCGCGCCATTCGAGCCGTTATCGAAACCGGTGAGGCACCCAAAAGCACTAACGAAAAACAATGGGTTGAGCTCGGTGAACATTGTTCAAGAACCGAACGTCGTGCCGATGATGCCACGCGCGATGTCAGCCTATTTCTAAAAGCTCAGTTTGCCCTCAATCACGTTGGTGAAGTATTTCAAGGCAGTATCAGCGGTGTCATGCCTTTTGGTTTGTTTGTCTTCCTTGAATCGATCGGCATTGATGGTTTAATCCATGTTTCCGCACTTAAAACCGACTACTACCGCTATGATGAAGTTCGTCACCAACTCCGCGGTGAACGCCACGGCAAACAATACAGCATTGGCGACCAAATAAGTGTGGTTATCAATAAAGTCTCATTAGAGGATAAGAAAATTGACCTGATGGCGGTTGACGGCGATCTTGAAACACGTCGTCCTGAAAAAAAACGCCCGAAGAAAAAATCTAAAAAACCCGCTCCTACGACAAAACGGAGGTGAGTGGATGGCCAAGAAAACGCTATTTGTTGGTGGCAAACACATCATAAAAACCCTCGTCAGTGGCAGACCTGAATCCATTGTCAACTTGTGGGTACTCAAAGACAGCCAGCAAACCGAACTCATCACCTTGATTATGTCCTTAGGACTGAAAATTCAATTTTGTCAAAGAGCCACCCTCGACAAACGATTAGAAGATGTCAACCATCAAGGGTTCGTTGCAGAAATCATCCCACAGCCAGAACAAAACGAACAGCAGCTTAAAAAAGCCCTGTCGGACAATAGCGACCCGCGCGCCATTTATCTCATCTTAGATCAGATCCAAGACCCACGAAACTTGGGCGCACTGCTGCGAACTGCAGAATGCTGTCAGGTACAAGGCATCATCTTAACCAATAATCACAGCGTAGCGCTTTCTGCTGTCGCTCGTAAAAGCGCCAGTGGTGCCAGTGAATTGGTCAATATTTATAGAGTCAATGCCCTATCTCGCACCATTAAACTGATGAAAGAATCTAGCATTTGGGTTTATGGTTTAGCAGGTGAAGCGTCTGACAATCTTTATCAAACCGATTTTACTAAAGGCAAACTTGCCTTAATCATTGGCTCCGAAGGCCAAGGGCTTAGACTTCAAAATAGACAACTTTGTGATAACCTTGTCCATATTCCCATGTGGGGCAATATTTCCAGCCTCAACGCCTCGGTTGCAGGCGCCTTAGCCCTTTATGAAATGAGGCGACAACAAGCTTTGTGATTTCCCCCGCTTGCACGGGTGTGACCTCAGTTCTTGATTGAATTGATGACCCTTATTTCGGAATAAAGCCAATGGCTTCCTTGACGGCACTCAAGGTTTTCTCCGCTTCCGCTTGTGCCTCCAATGCGCCTTTGTTAAGCACAGCCTGCAAGGTGCCTTTGTCTTGCATCAAGCGCTGATATTCAGCCTGAATGGGTGCCAAAAAGGCAATGACCGCTTCGGCCAATTCACCTTTTAAATGACCATACATTTTGTCTGCAAAATGCTGCTCACTTTCAGCAATCGACACATCCATCACACAACTATACAAAGTCAATAAATTTGAAACGCCCGGCTTTTGCTCCCAATCATAGGCAATGTGATTGTCACTGTCTGTGACTGAACGTTTGATTTTTTTCATCAACAACTTGGGTTCATCCAATAATCCAATGATGTTTTGGTCTAATTCGTCCGACTTGGACATTTTCTTGGTGGGTTCTTGCAGAGCCATAATACGCCCACCGCTCTGTTTTTCAGGAATGAACGGCTCTGGCACTTTGAATAGTGTTCGTCCCGTTTTCTGATTGAGCCGTTCGGCAATGTTTCGACACAACTCTAAATGCTGTTTTTGATCCTCACCCACAGGCACCAAGTCTGCTTGGTACAACAGAATGTCTGCCGCCATGAGCACGGGATAATCAAATAAGCCAACATTGATATTGTCATTATGTCGCGCCGATTTATCCTTAAACTGCGTCATCCGATTCAACTCACCCATGTAAGTGAAGCAATTCAACAACCACGCAAGTTCAGAATGCTGTGGCACGTGCGACTGTATGAATAAAGTGCTTTTTTCGGGATCAATCCCACAAGCCATATACTGGGCAATGAATGAAAAGCACCGCTCTTGAAACTGTTTGGGATCCTGACTGACCGTTATGGCGTGTAAATCCACCAATGTATAAAAACACCGATGACTGTCTTGTAAATTGACCCACTGGCGCAAAGCACCCAAATAATTACCGATCATCAACTGACCCGTCGGCTGAATGCCACTGAGTATCAGAGGTTTACTCATAAACGCCTTCCTCTATTGTATTTGAATGATTATTTGCCATGCCTGTCGAGTAAGTGATGTGCCTAAGATGTCAACTTAATTGAAACTCAGGACAAAAGCCAAATTAAACCGTCTAAATGTCCTATTAAGCCTCAGAAACGCATTGTTTCCTTCTAAAGTGCAGGATTATAGTAGAAAAAGCAATAAAATATCGCCATGCAAAACACATTGACGACTTTAATCGATTACGCACGCTGGGGTGCCTCAAGATTTAACGAGGCCAACCTCTGTTTTGGTCATGGCCGAGACAACAGCATCGATGAAGCCATTGATTTGGTCCTACACGCAACCCACCTGCCCAGAGAATTGCCCGATGTTTACTGGCAGTGCCAGTTGACCGAGCCTGAAAAGAAACGCATCAGCGACCTGTTTGAGCAACGCATAAACCAAAGAATGCCCAACGCGTACTTAACCAATCAAGCCTACTTTGCCGGCTTAGAGTTTTATGTGGACCAACGTGTGCTCATTCCCCGATCGCCCATTGCCGAGCTAATCGAAAATGGCTTCCATCCTTGGCTTTCAACCGCACCTGAAAACATCTTAGACCTGTGCTGTGGCAGCGCTTGTATTGGCATTGCCTGTGCCCATGCCTTTCCGAATGCCAGTGTCGTCTGTAGCGACATCTCAGCAGATGCTTTGGCTGTGGCAGAAAAAAACATCAATGCGCACCAAATGCAAGAGCAAGTCCAATGGCTTCAGTCTGACGGCCTCAATGACATCAAACAATGCTTTGACCTCATTGTTTGCAACCCCCCTTATGTGAATGCAAAGGCCATGGCAAACCTACCCGCAGAATACCGCCATGAACCACAATTGGGATTAGCCAGCGGTGACGACGGTTTAGATTTTGTTCGTTCAATGCTCGCAAGTCTGCCTAAATTTTTAAAAAAAGGTGGCTCACTGGTTCTGGAAGTCGGCGCCAGTCGTCAAGCATTTTTGCAACAATTTAACAACTATCCCTGGACTGAAGTTGAATTAGAGAGAGGCGGCGAAGGGGTTTTTGTTTTTAAAAGATCATCAAGCACAATCGAGGATTGATATGGCAGGAAACAGTTTTGGCCAATTATTCAGAGTCACAACAGCAGGCGAAAGTCACGGCAAAGGGCTTATGGCAATCATCGACGGTTGTCCACCCAACATTGCGCTGACCGAATCAGACCTTCAGCAGGATTTAGACCGACGCAAGCCAGGCAAAAGCCGCTTTGAAACACAGCGGCGCGAAGCTGATGAAGTCACCATTTTGTCAGGCGTTTTTGAAGGTAAAACCACAGGTACACCAATTGCCCTGATCATTGAAAATACCGATCAACGATCACAGGATTACAGCGCCATCAAAGACCGCTTTAGACCCGCGCACGCCGACTATGTCTATGAGCACAAATATGGCATCAGAGACTACCGCGGTGGCGGGCGATCGTCAGCGCGTGAAACCGCCATGCGCGTTGCCGCAGGCGCCATAGCCAAAAAAATCTTAATCCAACAAGGCATTGAAATCATCGGTTATCTTTCGCAATTAGGCCCCATAGCCATAGATGTTGACTTGGCAACCTTAGACCCAACCATCATTAACAGCAATCCCTTCTTCTGCCCCGACCCTAATCGATTAGACGAATTAGAAGCCTATATGAATCAACTTAAAAAAGACAAAAACTCCATCGGCGCTAAAATCTCAGTGGTCGCCACTGGCGTGCCTGTTGGACTGGGTGAACCCGTATTTGATCGATTGGACGCTGAAATTGCCCACGCACTGATGAGCATCAATGCGGTAAAAGGGGTAGAAATCGGCGACGGTTTTGCCTCCGTCACCCAACACGGCACAGAACATCGCGATGAAATGACAGAATCTGGTTTCAATAGCAACCATTCTGGCGGCATCCTCGGAGGCATCAGCACAGGCCAAACCATTCGAGCCTCCTTAGCATTAAAACCCACCTCCAGTATTGCATTGCCTGGTCAATCCATCAACCGCAATGGCGACACAGTGGAAATCAGCACCAAAGGCCGACACGACCCTTGTGTTGGCATCCGCGCCACACCCATTGCCGAAGCCATGTTAGCCCTCACCTTGATGGACCATACCATGCGCCACCAAGCCCAATGCGCTCAAGTCAAAGCCTCCATTCCTGACATCACCCGTGATCAGTAAAGACTTAACTGATCAACAAATCTTTTCTACTCTTGTAATCAAGATATGGAGGTAAAGCTGAATGAGACTTGATTTATACTTTCTATGCGTAAAACATTCAAACTGAAAAGAGGCGCCTTCTAAATTAAGGATAAAAATAAGAGGGCAAACGAGTATGATGCGCTAAGAATCCCGCAAATTTTGAGGGTTTTTTATTTCCAATGCATGATGTAGCATTGGATGAATACTTATTTGACTTGCTCTTTTAATAATACTCTTACTGACCCTTGGCTGGTTTATATTTGACCAAGTATATGATTCGTGAACGCTAATCTTCAGACCAATTGCGCCTACATGATATAAGCACAAAAATAATTCAGACATGAAATCTGATTCAGTTATGCTACCTTTATCAGAATATAATTTTCTGGCTGCTATCACACACGGATCAGTGCTATTACAATCATGTAATTCTATTGCAATTTTAGCCACTTGATCAGTAATATATGATCTAGAAAATGGAGACTTCACCCCTCTCATTATCTCTAAGGTTACTCCAAGAGCAGGATAAAATTCACTCCATTCTTCTATTAATGATTTAAGCCTCTTTGTTGAATATTGTATCTCTGCTTGACGAATTGCTGTCCAAGATATTTTTGGTCGATCGCTAGCTTCTTTAAAACATTCATTCGCAAATTGTATAACATCCCTAGGTCTAAGTAGAGTTCTCTCAATAATGTAATCAAAAGCGTCCAATTTCGTTCTTTGAAACGGTTTTTCAGGAAATAAATCTGCAAATCGAACACTTTCAGATGTATAAGGGTGACGATAGATTTCGGTAATTCTGGTTTCCAATAATTCTTTTAAATTCTCATTAGACCAGGTTAATGGCATCAAAAATGCTTCATACTTCTCTTCTTGAAAACCAGCATCTCTGGTTTTGTCAATAACCACATCCAATAAATCATGTCGCAGAGCTGTAACAATTTTCACTTGTTGCAACTTTTTCATATATTTTGTTTCTTCAATAAGCGCTCTTATAAATTTACATCGCGTTTCTGTCTCTGCCCAGTTTTCATCAAGTTTGTCAATTAAAATAAAATATTTTTTCTGACGATCATTAAATTGAGTTTCTGAAAGAGACTCTATAACATTATTTAGACACTCTATTTGAATGCTACTTACTACCTGTTTTGCTAATACTTGAATTTCAGTACGTTTATTCTCAGATAATCGTTTAGCGGTTCCAAGATTAAGTTCTAAACCAGCATATTCCGCACCCAACATCACTTGAATATCTTTAGAAAGCTTAGTTGTTAATTGTTTAACTTGCTCACGTGTCTCAACCCAAAATTTATCACTCCAATTTACAAAATATTCCCATGATTGTTTTTTCGTTTCATCTCCGCTAAATTGATTGTAAAGGGTATTTAAAATAGATTGTTTTTTCGAAGAACTATTCCATTTATAACGTAGCTTTAATAATTCAATTATGAACACATGCCTCCATAAAAATCGATAAAACAAATCAAGTTTGACTCCGATTTCATTACAAAATAGGATGATATCGGTATTTTCTAAAAATGTAATAGATATGTCGTTTGGATCAATTAATTTGGCATGTTCAACTGTCTGCAATAACTTTAAAAGGAGAGCTGTCTTACCTGAACCAGTTCTTCCTAAAATTATTGAAGCTTGTAATTCAGTGTTTTTTAATTTATTAAGATACCCATTATCAATAAAACACTTATCGCGCATATATTCATCTGATTCAGCATCAAGTTCGCCAATTTTTAAGCCTTTTTTGATAGAAATTGAGTCACTCATTTGTCTTACCCCTTAATTAAATTGCACAAAATTAGATCACCAAACTGATTTAACTTTGCTGAGGTTATTTATTTAAATGCCTGTTTTTAGTATATATAAAATTTGCATATTGTTTCGTTAATTCGAGTCTTCTTGAACATTTTGTTTTCCGTATTTTGATTTGGCATCATTCCTCTATGCTTCGTGTACTTTAAAATTTAATTATATCCATAATGAATTATTAGTTGAAGATAAATACACTAATTAATATAAATGCTTGAATTTGCTTTAATGGTGAATTGGCCTTATTCACTATTAAAATGATATTTTGTTCCAATCTTATTTACTCGCGCTTCACATACAAGAACTTGTAATAACCCGTAACTAATTCTGACTCTATAGACCCCCTGATTGGGGTCGCCATAAAGACCCAGTTCTCGGGCTATAGCTGTAGCTCCCAATGCTGGCAGCTCCCTTAGAAGTTTACATATTGAATCTTTAATTAATTGGACGCCTTTTTGAGCCTTTTGTAAATAAGCGCCAGCTTGGGCGATTTGATTTGTTCTGTTACCGCCTGCTATTTTCAAATAATGTAGTTTCCCTATTTTATTTACTCGCTCTTCGCCTATAAGATCCTGTAAAAAACCCCAGCAATACCAGCCTTGTTGACTCCCATCTGGCCAATGGCTTCTCAAGTTTAATGCTCGAACAATGTCACAGCATCTCAGCCCTGGTTGTTCCCTTAGAAGTTCACATATTGCTTCTTTGATTAGATTAGAACCTTCTTGTACATTTTGTTTTTTCGTAATTTGATTTGGCATCATTCCTCCATGCTTTGATTGTTTTGAAAAATCATTGTACTTGACACATCTGTTCTGAAATAAAGGCTTAGGTCATTAACTTTGTTTCTTGGATACAACAAATAGGCCTTCAGATTTCTATAGAATGGCACTAGTGAAAAAATGTGGGGGATTTGCCTGCAGGATGAGGCAGTTGTTTTGAAAAACCCCTCCAACGCAGGCGAAGGAGGGGAAGGTAATTTTGGATTATAGAGAGTAGTACATATCGAATTCGACGGGATGGGTGGCCATCCGTAGGCGGTCGATTTCGACTTGTTTGAGCTCCATGTAGCCTTGGATCATGTCTTCGTTGAAGACGCCGCCTTTTTTCAAGAAATCACCGCCGCTTTGTAGGGCTTGGATGGCTTGATTTAGAGAGGCGCAAACGGTTGGGAAGTCATTTTTTTCTTCTGGGGGCAGATCGTAAAGGTCTTTATCTGCAGGTTCACCCGGATGAATGTTATTTTCAATACCGTCGAGGCCAGCCATCAATATGGCTGAAAAGGCCAGATAAGGGTTCGCTGAAGGATCAGGATAACGCAATTCAACTCGGCGTCCTTTAGGATTGAGGCTGAGTGGGATGCGAATGGACGCTGAACGGTTTTGCGCGGAGTAGGCGAGCATAACAGGTGCTTCATATCCAGGAACCAAACGTTTGTATGAGTTGGTACCAGGGTTGGTGAATGCATTTAAAACCCGTGAGTGCTTAAGCAATCCTCCGATGAAACACATGGCTTCGTCAGAGAGGTTGGCGTAGTTTTTGCCGTCAAAAATGTTTTTGCCGCCTTTGGACAATGACATGTTGCAGTGCATGCCTGAGCCATTGTCACCCACTAAGGGTTTGGGCATGAAGGTTGCGGTTTTGCCATAGATGTTGGCCAGGTTCCAAACAACATATTTGAATATTTGCACCTCATCGGCTTTGGTGACCAAGGTGTTACCGCCACAACCGATTTCGCACTGGCCCGCTGTGCCCACTTCGTGATGGTGTACTTCGACATTGAGTCCGACTTCTGTCAATACTTGACAAACTTCCGAACGAAAATCATGCAATGAATCGGTTGGAGGTACTGGGAAATAACCACCTTTAATCCCTGGGCGATGCCCGAGGTTGCCTTCTTCCATGATTTTCCCTGAACGCCAGCAGGCTTCCTCTGAGTCAATCGCAAAAAAAGTTTCATTGATGCTGGTATTCCAGCGCACGTCGTCAAAAACAAAAAATTCTGGTTCAGGACCGACAAAACAATCATCGGCAATATCCGTTGAGCGCATATAGAGTTCTGCCCGTTTTGCCACTGAGCGTGGGTCACGACCATAACCCATCATGGTCGATGGTTCAATGATGTCACAACGTATATTTAATTGATTGGCTTGAGCGAAGGGGTCTATAAAAATAGACGTTAGATCGGGTTGCAAAATCATGTCTGAATTTTGGATGCCTTTCCAACCTTTTACGGAAGAGCCGTCAAAGGTTTTACCATCTTCTAATAAATCTTCATCCACCTGCGCGCTTGGAATCGAAACATGCTGGTCCTTGCCCAGTGTATCTGTGAACCGAAGGTCAACAAATTCGACCTCTTTGTCCTTTATTAAATCCAATACTTGTTTGCTATCCATTTGAACCTCCGAGGGGATGCGACCCAGTTAATGTTATGAATAGAGTAGTGCGAAAATCAATCATTGCGCGGCTACTCTTGTGAGATGACTGTCACAGTTTTCGGGGCGATATTTTACGCTATTTTTGCTTATAATTCTTGAAAATCAGAGGGTTAAAAAGTGTCAATTATTGAAATAGTCTGAACTTTTTAGGGCAAGAACCGCGGCTGAAAATCAACCCATACGGCGTTCAAACGGATGTTTGACTTTGTTTTCAGCCCTTGTTGCAATCACAAAAGTTGTGACTTGAGGCCAAGCCAAATACCTTAACTTGCCCATTCATTTATTTTATTGCGCGCTTTTTTCGGTAATCACCAAGGCATCGACCGCAATAACACCTTTGTCAGAAACAATGATGGGGTTAATGTCTATTTCGCTATAACTGCCTTGCAGTTGGGCGCACATGGTTGAAAAGGAAGCCAATGCTTGAGCGAGTGCTTGTTTGTCGCTGGCAGGATTACCACGAACGCCATCAAGCAATGTATTGATGGAAAGCGATTCAATGATTTTCAAGGCCGTGTTTGAGTCAATGGGCGGTAGAAAAAATGTTTGATCTTTGAGGATTTCAACCAGCGTTCCACCACTGCCCACCATCACCAAAGGTCCAAAGCTGACGTCCATCACACAACCAAAAGCCAGTTCAATACCAGCAGGCACCATGGGTTGAACGATCACTCTGTCACCCAGTTTTGCTGCCATTGCCTGGTACGCTGAGGTCAATGCGGCTTTATCTTGTATATTGACGACGACTCCTCCGACATCACTTTTATGGTGAATGCCTTCTTCGGCGGTTTTCAGTACCACTGGATAGTGCCCATCAGCGGCTTTTTGGACAGCGTTCAAGTCAGTGCAAATGGTGCTGCTGATCGTTGGAATGTCAAAATCTTGCAACAAAGATAAGGCGGTTTGTTCGTCGATGTTGGACGCTTCTGCCAAAGTTTTTTGCCAGTGTGCGCTCTTGTCTGAGCCTTTGGCTGGTTCCATATCAGGCAAGGCAACACTATCGCGCCATTGCATCAAATTTCTTGTCGTCACCAGCATTTCATCCAAGCCGTTCAGTAAAGGAATGTTTAAATCGGCCAATGTTTGAGCGAGCTCATGGTTGTTCGCTTGGGCAAAGCTGGAATAAAAGAAACAGGGCTTATGAGTCACTTCGGTTAATCTTTTGACCAGATCGAGCAATTCTGAGGCATAGACAAAGTCGTCCTGCAAGTCACATTCAAAGCCGATGATGGCGACCGAATCGGAGGCGTTAAAAACCGACAGCGCATCAATGAAGATGTTTTCATATCCTTCTGTCAATTCCGATAAACAATCCAAGGGGTTTGATGGCTCCAAAGACGGCGGTAAAATCGCTTTGAGCTGTGCTTTCAAGGTTTCGGTGATTGGGGTCATTTGAACGCCGAGCTGCTGACTGCGATCAATGGCAACTTCGCGTAATCCACCAGAATCGGTTACAGCTGCCAAGCCGCCTTGCGGAATGGGACGGCCTTGAGAAAATAGCAATGCGGTGTTCATGAGTTGATCGACCGTGTCAACGGTGATGACGCCATAACGATCAAAAACCGCTTTATATGCTTCAAAGGTGCCCGCGAGCGCGCCCGTATGCGAGTGTGCCATGTTGGCACTTTCTTCGGTTCGCCCGACCTTACAAATGATAACGGGAATTTGTGCTTGTTGGGCATGGCGAAGCGCTTGTATGAATCCCTGCGGGTTACGCGCGCTTTCCATAAACACAGCAATCACTTTTGTGGTCGGTCTGGTGACCGCATAGTCGATGTACTCATCGAGCGTTGCACCAATTTCTTGGCCTGGAGAGACTACCAGATCAAAGCGATAACGGGCATCGCTTAACGCCAATACGGTGAACACTGAGCCTGAATGAGCAATGAGCGAAATGCCGCCTGGTCGCAAATGACCGGCTGGATAATAGCTGGCCAATCTCTGTCCAGAGACGTTGAAAAACCCCATGCCATTGCCACCACAAACTGGAAAATCTGCGGTTTTAACCAATTTTTTCAAGCGATCCAACAGCTCAGGATCGCCGTCTTCAATGCAATCATCAAAAATGACAGCGCCGCCACATTTGGTTTCAATACAATCTTGCAGTGCCGCTTCTATGTGCCGACTGCCGACGGCCAGAATGACTAAGTCGGGAGACACATTCAAGTCTTGCAGACGTTTATAACAGGGCTGACCTTCGATGCTGTCATAGCGTGGATTGATCCAGTAAACTTCACCCGTATAAGCGCCGCTGGCAACGGCGTTCATCACTCGCCTGCCAAACGAATCAGGGTTTGCTGAGGCACCAACTATGGCGATGGACTGCGCTTCAAATAGGCGCTGTAAACGGTGATCGCCCACGGTATTCATCGACCTTTGAACGCGACTGGGCGTTTTTCAGCAAATGCAGCAGCACCTTCGTTAAAATCTTCTGAATTTAACATTCGTTCATAGTGCTTTAATTGACTCTTTCCCGTCCAAGTCTTATGCGCTTCAGCATGGGCAGCCTCAGGGGATAAGTGGGCGTTATAGCGCAAAAATTCCTTGTAGGCTTTGCTGACCAATGGCGCACCAGAAACAATGATTTCAGCGACTTCTCGGGCTTTGTCCATCACAGCATCTTTGCTGACCACATCGCGCACCAGTCCCCAATGTTTGGCTTCATCAGCCCACAGCTTACGCCCTGTCAGAATGAGATCCACTGCGACGTTATAAGGGATGCGGTGATGCAATTTCTGAATGCCGCCGCCATCTGCTAAAAATCCTCTGTGGATTTCAGGTAGGTAGAAACAGCTGTCATCACTGGCGACAATCAAGTCTGCCCCCAGCACCATTTCAAAACCACCCCCAGCGGTTAAGCCATTTACTGCCGCAATCACGGGTTTGTACAAATCCCAAAATTCAGGCAATCCACCTATGCCACCTGGACCCAATTCGTAACCGGTTTCTTCGTTGATCCCCTCACCTGCGGCAAAGGCTTTTAAATCCCAGCCCGCACAGAAAATGTGCTTTTCATTCTCAGCCGCCGTCAAGATGGCAACTTGCAAAGCATCATCTTCATTAAACTGTTTGAATGCTTGATATAAATCACAGCTCATCTGGAAGTCGATGGCATTGGCTGGCGGTTTGTTTAAAACCACCTCCATGATCGGACCTTGAACTTTTATCTCAACAAATTGTGTCATCGAATCTCCCTCCTAAGTAATTGCCTTCCAAAAACGAAGGGCTGCATTTTACTCAATAACTTGGTTTTGGTTTTTAAATTTAAACGATTATTTAAGCGGCGGTTTCAATCCTTCAATGATGCGGCTAATCATCGCTGATTTTGGTGTTGTTAATGTGCTCGGCAATGACCGCCCGCTCTGCTTCAAGATGGCAATGGTGTGACCCTTCAATGGTATGGACTTGAGCGTTTGGAAAATGTTGTAAAGCGCCCTGCAATTTTGGATGTTGCACAACAACGCCTTTATCAGCAATGATAATTTGCGTTGGCATGATACATTTTTCCACAAAAGCCACTGCTTGTCGTTCGGTTAGATAAATACTGGGATGTTTTAAGCGTGGGTCGTATTGCCAATAACAACGACCATCAGTCATTTCAACCAGCCCTCTTTGCGCCAAAATCTCAGCACTTTGCAAGGGCATGGGAAAGTGTTTGTTCGAGGCGCGAACGGCAATCGCAGTTTGCCTATTTGGGAATAGCGTTGCTGTGGGCGTTGGCGTGGCTCTTGCGGTTAATATTTGCTGAATTTTGTCAGGCATAAGCCCTTCTGCCTCAACCACGGGTAAGCCCCCATCGATCAAATGCAAAGCCACCACCCTTTGCGGCACAACGCCCGCGGTCAGGGTCGCAACCGCTGCGCCCAATGAATGCCCCATCAGCTCGAATTTGTCCCACTTGAGTTGATCAACCACTTCGAGCACGTCATAGATGTTATTCCAAATATTGTATTCAGCATCTTTGCCGCGATAATCACTTTGACCGTGCCCCGCCAGATCAATGGCAACCACTTCAGCATTAAGGAGTGGTGCCAGCAAATCAAAGCTGTTGGCATTGTCTAACCAACCGTGTAGTGCTAATATTTTTCTGTGATGGGTGCCTGAGGTCTTAGCTTGCCAGCGGCAGGCGGCGATGTTGCCAAAAGAGCACGCCACTGAAAACGTTGATGCCTTTGATAAATTATTCATCGTTTTTTTCAAATAATGCCATCAATGGGCAGCACCAATGCCATATCTCAACCACAGTGTGGCAGTAACTATTTGCCCAGTATTTATAGCCCATTTGCCTCCTTATTCAAGCATGCGTTTGCGCACTGTTATTTTTTTCAACTAAGTCTTGAAAATAATGCGATTGCTTCTTGTGTTAAGTTGAATTATATTTATGACGTTTTATAAGTCACGGGCTTAATACAGACCGCTAGACTTGTTAAAAACAGAGCATTCAATATAACATACACGACAAGGAAAAATGATGACAATTGCACACATTTTGGGCTTCCCACGCATTGGCGTACAGCGCGAATTAAAAAGGGCTTTAGAAAGCTATTGGGCGAATAAATCGGATGAAAAAGCGTTGTTGCAATGCGCACAATCCTTAAGAAAAGAGGCGTGGCAAGCGCAAATTGACAATGGCTGTGACTTGGTCACGGTTGGGGATTTTAGCTTGTACGATCACATTTTAGATTTTTCGCTGTTGTTGAATATCATTCCACAACGCCATCAAGCACTGTTAACTGAGGAATTTGATCCATTAGAAGCGTATTTTTTAATGGCGCGAGGTCAAACCGCCAAAGGCAAAGAAGCGACGGCAAGCGAGTTAACCAAATGGTTTGATACCAATTATCACTACATAGTGCCTGAATTTGAACCCGACATGCAACCCAAATTGAACAGTGAATTATTGCTCGCACAAGTGGCTGAAGCCAAAGCATTCGGTCGGGTGAAGGTGGTGATTCCTGGATTGATCAGCTATTTATGGTTGGGTAAGGCCAAACAAAATCTCGATAATAAATTATCGCTGTTGCCCATTTTGAAACCCTTATATCAAGCACTCATTCGGCAATTGGCTGATGCAGGCGTTGAGGTCATTCAGATTGATGAGCCGTGCATCGTCCATCATCTACCGCAAAACTGGATTGATGCCTTGCAACAATGCTACGATTCCATTGATTTTTATGGCACGACATCGATTTTGGCCAGCTATTTTGAATCGCCCAATTTAGATTTGAAGACCCTGTTTGGATTGAATTTTTCTGGATTCCACTGGGACTTTGCTCACTCGTCCGAGTCCATCAGTGAAGTCGCTGCTGCGCTCCCTGCAAACAAAATACTATCAGCTGGTGTGATCAATGGTCGCAATATTTGGAAGTCAGACTTGAACGCCTTGGTCGAAGCCTTGCAACCTTTGGCTGAATCACTGCAGGATCGTTTATGGATCGCGCCCTCTTGTTCGCTACTTCACGTCCCTTATGATTTAGCCTTAGAGACCACCTTGGATTCAGACCTCAAAGATTGGTTGGCTTTTGCTCAGCAAAAACTGGCAGAATTGCATATTCTAAAAGGGGTCTTACAACAAGGCAAAGCAGCGTTTTCGGCTGACTTGTCCGCCAATGCTGCGTCCATCAGATCGCGCAAACACTCTAATAAAATCAATGACCCCATCGTGGCCCAGGCGTTGAACAACATTCAACCCAAACACTTAAAACGCCGCAGTGATTTTGCCGCGCGTCAAGCTCTGCAAAAACAAAGCCTCAACTTTCCACTGTTTCCGACCACCTCGATTGGTTCATTCCCTCAAACCAAAGGCATTCGTAAAATTCGTTTGGATTATAAAAAAGGACGCCTCGATACAGAACAATACCAAGCGGCCATCCGCGCTGAAATCAAAGAGGCCATTCACATTCAAGAGTCCATAGGCATCGATGTGTTGGTCCACGGTGAGGCAGAACGCAATGACATGGTTGAGTATTTTGGCGAACAGTTGCAAGGTTTTGCTTTCTCGTCTCACGGCTGGGTACAAAGTTATGGTTCTCGCTGTGTCAAACCACCCATTATTTTTGGCGACGTTAGCCGACCCAAAGAGATGACCGTTGATTGGATTCGTTATGCTCAATCATTGACTGAAAAACAAGTCAAAGGCATGTTGACGGGGCCGGTCACCATCCTTAAATGGTCTTTTGTGCGCGATGATCAACCCTTAGAAAATACATGCAAACAGATCGCATTGGCGATCCTATCGGAGGTGCAGAGTTTGGAACGGGCTGGCGTTAAGGTCATACAGGTCGATGAACCGGCATTACGCGAAGGCTTGCCCCTCAAAGCACAAAAACACGCTAAATACCTTCAATGGGCTACCGATGCATTCCGCATTGCAACCTGTGATGTTTCTGATAACACGCAAATTCACACCCATATGTGCTATTGCGAGTTCAGTGACATCATGTCTGAAATCATCGGCTTGGACGCTGATGTGATCAGCATTGAGACTTCGCGTTCACAGATGGAATTGTTGGATGTTTTTAAAGCCCACCAATATCCTAACGCGATTGGACCGGGCGTTTACGACATACATTCACCTCGTGTACCCACTGTGGACGAAATCAAGCATTTGTTGATTAAGGCGGCTCAACACATTGACGCTAAAAGATTGTGGGTGAATCCTGATTGTGGACTGAAAACCCGCGATTGGAAAGAAACCAAACTGGCGCTCATCAACATGGTTGAAGCGGCGCAATCGCTCCGTAAACAAGGCTTGGAAACACAAGATTAAACATCTTATAAGGATAGGACATGACAACAGACGCATTACAAATCTCGTATGAGGTTTACCCACCTAAGAACGCACAAAGAACTGAAAAATTGAAGGACGTGTTGGTGCAATTGAGCGAGCACAATCCAAATTTTATCAGCGTCACTTGTGGTGCGGGCGGTAGCAATAACAACAATAACACCGACCTTTGTAACACCATTGTGAATCAATACAAAACACCGTGTGTCGCGCATCTAACGTGTGCGGGCATGGATAAAAATACTGTGTTAGAACGGTTGCGTTATTTTGATTCCATCGGGGTTCGTTCGATCTTGGCCTTGCGCGGTGATGGTTTTATTGAAGGCGGACAAAACACCTTCCAATACGCCATTGAGTTATTTGAGTTCATCCAACAACATTTTGATCACATGAATGTTTACGTGGCTGGCTACCCCGAAGGTCACAATCAAAACCTCAGTAAAAGTGCCGATTTCAAGCACCAAGTGAGTAAGGCAAAAAAAGGTGCAAAAGGGGTCATCACACAATTATTCTTTGATAATGATTCATTCTTCTCTTATAGTGATAAAATGCGCTCTTCTGGCTATGTCGGCGACATTTATTCAGGCATCTTTGTGGTGAATAATGCGGCTCAAATTTTAAAAATTGCGACATTAAGCAAGGTGCACATCCCTAAAAAATTAGAGCAAGGCTTGGCGAAATACCAAGATAAAGAGCAAGATTTATACAAATTTGGTTTGGATTATGCGTGCGAACAGGTTCAAAATTTGATCGAAAATGGCCAAAAGCATCTGCATTTTTATATTATGAATCACATTGAAACCATCGAAAAAATACGGAGACAAATAAAATTATGTTAGAGATCAAGCATCTCATCACCTTACAAACCTTAAAAGAAACCCAATCTTTGATTGAGGCTTCCAAAGTCCTTAACCTGACCCTATCAGCGCTTTCGCATCAGATCAAAGGCTTAGAAAATCACTATCAGTGTACTTTATTTGTACGCAAGTCCAAACCCATACAATTTACACGACAAGGCATGATCCTGTTGGATCTCGCGCAGAATGTAATACCGCTGGTCGATGAGGCAGACTATCAGCTTAATAATCCAGAAGACACACCTTCAGGGCAGTTTAACATGGCATTGGAATGTCACAGTTGTTACCAATGGCTCATCCCAACCATTCATCATTTCCGATCCACTTGGCCCTTGGTCGAAACCGATTTGGTGGTGGGCTTTAACTTTGAACCCTTCCCTGAGTTAATCGCCAATGAGTTAGACATTGTGATTACCGCAGACCCCATCAACAACAATAATTTAGAGTTCATTCCTTTGTTTGATTTTGAAATGAAGTTGGGCGTTTCCAAGAAGCATGAGTTGTCGAAAAAACCCTATTTGGTGCCAGAAGACCTGTCCAATGAGACACTCATTTCTTACCCAGTCAGCCTCGACCGATTGACGGTACTCACCCACTTCATGAACCCAGAAAATATAGCGCCTAAGAAAATACGCTACGCTGAATTGACCTTAATGATGGTTGAATTGACCGCCATTGGTCAGGGCATCTGTTGCTTGCCCAATTGGGTTTTTTCTGAGTACCAACAGTCAGACACCATCGCTATTTTACCCATGGGCAAAAACGGTTTGATGCAAACGCTCTACGTTGCTTGTCGGAAGGAAGATCGGGACAGTAAACTCGTCCAAGAATTCATTAAATTAGCCAAAATCAACTGCGTCAAACACCTCAAAAAAATCGATCTTCATTGAAGACACTTGGTCTTTGATGAAATTTTTGGTCTGCTAAGGTCTGGTATCCAAATAGCTGTAGTAGCCATAGAGCAGGCGTTGCCCCATGCGCCGAAACGGTCTGAGTATATGCGTTGGTAGTGGGCTGGTGAAAATGGGCAAATCAATGTCAATGGCATGACCCGCAACTAACTCCGCCAATTTTTTAGAGGCGTAGGCCGAAAATGACACCCCATTGCCACTGTAACCTTGGGCATAAAAAATCGATTCCTTAGGGTCTGGTTGTACTATCCTTGGCATCATATCATGGCTGATGTCCATCCAACCATTCCAGAAATATTCAATCTCTATGCCTTCTAAAATGGGAAATTTTGTGGCAATGGCTTGCTGCACATTCTTTAAATGCTGAGGATTTTCTGTGTCCTTGCCACTGATGGCACTGCGCGTACCAATCTGCAACCGATTATTGGGCAAAAACCGATAGTAATAACGTAACTTACGCGTATCCGTGATGAATACATGACTAGAAAAATTGCATGCTTTTCGCTCTTCTTCGGTCAGCTCACGCGTGACAGCTGAATTTGCCATGATCGGCATATTGCGGTATGCCGTCAATGGGTGCAAGCTGGCATGGGTATAACCGGCGGTGGCAATCACCACCTTTTGTGCTTTGACCGTACCATTGGGTGTCAGCAAATAATGCCAATCTCCCACCTTTTGCCAAGACGATACAGGACTGTGAGGGTGAACTTTGGCGCCATGTTTGCGCGCTTTTCTATGGTAGCCATAAGCCAGTTTCAGCGGATGAACCCCTATACCAACAGGTTCCAACAATGCGCCAAAAGCTTCCTGATCGTTAATGTAGTCTTTTAAAACCGTCGCCTTATCCAAAATCTGAGTGTCATAACCCAGCACTTCATTGCATATTTTGGACTCTTGAATCAAACCTTGGTGCGCCGAGGCGCAATGCGAAATTAATAAATTACCATAATCGCAGGGTTCACAATCTATTTCAGGGTCATTGACCAACTGTCGGAATACATCAAAGCCTTCCAAGGTATTGTTGTGAATTTTTTGAGCTTGTTTTTTGCCCCAACGCTGTACCCATTGAGAACGACTCAGGCGACCCCAAGCTAAATGGCCTTGACCACCGTTGCGGCTGGTACAGCCCCAGCCAATGCCATTGGCTTCGAGAACGTGCGCTTTAATATTATGTGATTGTGCCAAGAACATGGCGGTTGCAAGACCGGTAAATCCACCGCCTATGATGGCTACATCGACTTCACAGTTGTCACTGATGGCACCATCATGCTCAGGCGGGGTGCCTGCAGAAGCGACCCAATAAGAGGGCGCATAATCACTGCCATGCCCAGGCGTTTTGTCAATTAATGGGTCATAAGTGGGTTTAAATGCGTTTTTTTCCATCCTGTTTCTTCTTGAGTTTTTTGGGCGATTTCGTCCGTTTTTTAGCAAAATAGCTGTTGTCTTTCTTGCTTACTCTTGAGGGTTTATTAAATGATAAATCATGACTTTTTTCATCAAAAGGTTGCAATTCTAACTTTTTACCACAAACCCAAGCCTCATTGATCGCATCCATATTCTTTTTAGACGTGTCGCTGGGCAAATCCACTGTGGAAAATTCGTTGTAAATGTCAATATTACCGATCAATTTGCGCGGAATTTTTGACTCATTCGCTATGGCGCCAACAATATTCCCCGCGGTCACATCATCACGATAACCCACTGCAATTTTAAACCTTTTCATCATCACATCGGGGGATGATTTTAACGGCAAGGGTTTAAATCGCACTTTTTTGCTTTCCCCTGAATGCTCGGGATAGTTTTGATTTTGGATTTTAGGCACTTCTTTTTCGTTCAGAAGCAAGGGTTGCTTGCCTTGGGCAATGTAGGCCAAAGCCGAAGCAATTTTCATGATGTCGGCATCGGTCTCGGCGCAATACTCTTCAAGTAATTGGCTAAAGACGTCCAAATCTTTGCGCTCCAAAGTATTGGTGATTTTTTGTTTGAACGAACCAATGCGCTGTTGGTTGATGCTCTCAGCGGTTGGAAATTTCAACAACTCAATGGGTTGGCGCGTCACCTTCTCAATGATTCTTAGCATCCGCTTCTCGCGCGGCGCCACAAAAAGAATGGCTTTGCCTGCACGTCCCGCACGACCGGTTCGGCCAATTCTGTGGACGTATGATTCTGGGTCATTGGGAATGTCATAGTTGATCACATGACTGATGCGCTCAACGTCTAATCCACGGGCGGCAACGTCGGTGGCCACCAAAATATCAATCTTCTTTTTCTTCAGCTGATTGATTGTTTTTTCGCGCAGCATTTGGGTCATATCACCATTGATGGCATCTGCTGTAAATCCGCGTGCTTGTAGTTTGTCAGCCAGCTCGACTGTGGCGGTTTTGGTGCGTACAAAAATGATCAAAGCATCAAAATCTTCTATTTCCAAGATTCGAGTCAGCGCATCTAATTTATGATAACCAGAGACTTGCCAATATTGCTGCAGAATGGTCATGGCGGTAGCGGTTTTATTTTTAATTTTAACCACCTTGGGTTGATGCAAAAACTTCTCAGCCACTTGTTGAATGGCCTGTGGCATAGTCGCTGAAAACAATGCAATTTGGCGTTGCTTGGGTATGTGTTCCATCACCCATTTAACGTCATCGATAAAGCCCATTCTCAACATTTCATCCGCTTCATCCAACACTAAGGTGTGGAGGTCTTTTAATACCAAGCTTTTGCGACTGATGTGGTCCATCACCCTGCCTGGAGTGCCCACAATAACATGGGCGCCCCGTCTCAAGGGTTTGAGCTGAACACTGTACGACTGTCCGCCATATATGGGCACCACCCTGATCCCTTTGAGGAATCGAGCGTACGATTGGATGGCTTCGGAAACTTGAATGGCCAATTCACGTGTTGGTGCAAGGATAAGCACTTGTGGCGCATCCTTTGCCAAGTCAATCTTATCTAATATTGGCAAGGCAAAGGCGGCGGTTTTACCCGTGCCCGTTTGTGCTTGTCCAATAATGTCGTGCCCCTCCAATAAAAATGGAATGCACAGCGTCTGAATCGGTGACGGTGTTTCATAACCTATTTGATTCAGCGCTTGAACAAGAGAATCTGAGAGCCCGAAATCAGCAAAACTGACGGGGTTTTCTGGTATTGACATGGTGTGTAGGGGGAGGGGAGGATTAGCGTCGCATTATACTACAAGACTATGGCGCACTAACTGTTATAAATCAATCGATTTGGTCCTGACAACAGGCTTGTAGATTGGGCATGATTATGCTTATACGGATAGTACAAGGCTCACCGCTGAAGTGACATCATCGCACGGGCGTTATTGGGTGCTAATACGATCGGGCAAAACTCTGTTGCCACGCAAAAAAGCATCAATGGGCATGGCTTTTAGATTCGGCGGTTGAATGGTTTTAACGGCAATACTGCCATCAGCGCACCCGATCAGCAGCGCCTTGTCTGACACTCGGATGTGATTGGGGGCAAGCACCTTGTGCTGGGCTTCAACCGCCAATAGTTTATAACGGTCAGAACCGATCATACACCAACAACCTGGGGTCGGGTAAAACGCCCGAACCTTGCGCTCAATCTCAACAGCTGTTAAAGCGCAATCTAATTGCGCCTCTTTGGTGGTGATCTTCTTGGCATAACTCACACCATTACTCGACTGGGGTTGGGGTTGAATATCATCGTATTGTGATAGCGTCTTGAGCAAGGCAGTCTTGCCCAAGGCCATCAATTTTTCGTGTAAGGTTGCTGTGGTATCGTCTGGTTCAATCGGCAGCGGTGCCTGATAAAGCACATCGCCCGTGTCCAAACCTGCATCCATTTGCATGATGCTGATACCGGTTTCTTTATCACCTGCTTCAATGGCCCGATGAATGGGCGCCGCCCCCCGCCATTGAGGCAGCAGTGAAGCGTGGACGTTCAAGCACCCTTTGGGGAATAGGTTGATGACAGACTGAGGCAATAGCAACCCATAAGCCACAACAATCATGGCATCGGCTTGATAGCTTGCCAATGATTGAAGCAAGGCATCACTGCCAAGTGATTGCGGTTGCAAAACTGGAATGTTATGCTCCAAAGCCGTATTTTTAACGGGCGGTGCGCTGATTTTTCTGCCCCGCCCTGAAGCTTTATCGGGTTGACTGAGCACCGCCAAGACCTTGTGCTCGCTCGCAATCAAAGCCTGTAAGATGGCTTGCGCAAACAGGGGCGTACCCGCAAAAAGTAATTTCATGACGGCTTGTTAGGCTTCTTTAAGCAATTTTTGGCGGATACGTTGATATTTCAAACGTGAGAGTTTGTCGATGAACAATTTGCCATCCAAATGGTCAATCTCGTGTTGCGCACAGATGGCGGCTAAATCGGACATTTCCAATTGTTGAACTTTCCCCGAGACATCCAAGCCTTGAAGCAAAATGGATTTTGATCGGGTGACGTTTGCCAAGGTGCCTGGAATAGACAAACAACCCTCTTCCCACTCAATTTCGCCCGATTGCTCGACAATTTCAGGATTGATAAAGCACAAAGGATTGTCCTGCGATTCAGAAACATCCATCACGAATACGCGCTGTGGCACCCCCACTTGAACAGCTGCCAAACCAATGCCGTCGTGTTGCCGCATCATGCTAAACATGGTTTCTACCAAGCTTTGGGTTTGCCCATCAATGTTCGTCAGCGCCGTGCTTTTTTTGCGTAGCATCACCTCGTCTTGCGGAAACAACTGTAGTCTCATAACCCTCGACGTCTCTTAGCGAAATAGCCACCCATGATATAACTCAAAACGGCTGCGGTCAAAGAACAAAAAATCAGCAACCAGAACCAATTTCTATCCTTACTGCGTTCATGGCTGTATTCACTAAATCGAAGCAGCTCATTTTCAACTTTCAGAGCCTCCAATTCCTGCCGATAATATTTATTTTTTTCTTCAACGGCCAAAGGCTCTTTAACCAGATTCGTCAAGCGTTTGACACTTTGATTGGCCTCGTAATAATCCCTTTGAATGCCTTGAAGTTTCTCGGTCACTTCCTTATTCGTTTGACGTAAAAACTCGTTCTCTTTAACCAATTTCTGATGTTTTTGCTTGAAGCTAAAATGGAGTTTTTTGAGTTGATTCAGTTTGATTTCATCGTTGGGTTGAACAGATAAAAAACGACTTTCTATCCAGCCCGTTTGTCCTAAATAACGGACTTTGCTCCAACCGCTTCGCGCCTGATTGATGGCCTCAATTTCTGCCGTTTTGGGCAATGTTTTTAGAACTTTACTGCTGACATCGGCTTTTTGATACATTGGTATCTGCGTTGAATCAACAATGTAGAGTATATTTTGAGCAGACTGGGCTGTGCTCAGCCAAAACAATAACAGTATCAGGCTACACCAATTGACTGAATTTGGCATGTTGGTCCTGTAAGTGTTTCAAAGCCGTATTTTTCTGCGCATATTGGGTGCGAACTTTCAATACAACGGCTTCAGGCGCATTGTTGGTAAACGAGGGATTATTGAGTTTTTTCGATAGCAGGTCAAGCCCTTCGATCAGTTTTTTCTGATCACGTTCATTTCGGACCAATTCGTCGCTAAAGTCAATGGTGCCTGATAGGGGCAAATACAGTTTTCCTGAACCACAAATGGCTGATGCCGAAGCATCAACTTCACCCTCCACCAGCGACAACGACGTTAATTTTGCGCCTTCACAAAGCATTGCTAAATGATTGTTCAACCATTTTTGTTCCTGCACATCTGCTGTGGCAATAAAGCATTCCAAGCGTTTATTGGGGGCAATATTCATTTGCGAGCGAATGCTCCGAACACCGCTAATAACTGCTTGCATCCATTGTATTTCTTGCTCAGCTTCTCGGTTAATGCGTTGCTCATCAACGACGGGATAGGGTTGAATCATGATGGTTGCGCGCTCAGAATCAGACTTTTGATCGGCCGATTTGGGCATGGCTTGCCACACAGACTCCGATATAAAGGGAATGATGGGGTGTGCCAACCGACAAATGGCATCCATCAATTGCAACATGTTGTGTCGAGTTTGTGCCGCTTGTTCGTCTTCGTTTTGCAATAACACCTTGATAAATTCCAAATACCAATCACAAAAATCATGCCAGACGAACTCATAGATCGCATTGGCGACGTGGTCTAATCTGTAGGTGTCAAACCCTTTGTTGACCGCAGTGATGGTGTGTTGCAAGCGCGAATTGATCCACTGATCAACTGGATGTGTCGATGGTGTGTTTGATACAGCTTGACCTTCAACGCGTAGCAGAATAAACCGCCCAGCATTCCACAGTTTATTACAAAAATTACGGTATCCTTCGCAGCGGGACAACTCAAAACGAATGTCTCTGCCAGTCGAAGCCATGGCTGAAAAGGTGAAGCGTAATGCGTCACAACCATAAGCTGGAATGCCTTCTGCGAACTGGGCTCTGGTTTCACGCTCAATGCGTTCTGCGTGTTGCGGTTGCATCAATCCAGACGTTCGCTTAGCCACTAAGGCTTCTAAAGAAATACCATCGATGATGTCAATAGGGTCGAGCACATTGCCTTTGGATTTAGACATTTTCTGACCCAGAGCATCGCGCACCAAGCCATGGACATAGACTTCTCTAAAAGGTACTTTGCCTGTGAATTTTTGACCAAACATAATCATCCGAGCGACCCAGAAGAAGATGATGTCAAATCCCGTTACCAGTACAGAAGTTGGATAAAATGTTTCTAAATCTTCTGCTTGGTTGGGCCAGCCCAAGGTTGAAAACGGCCACAGCGCCGAAGAAAACCAGGTGTCTAAGACATCTTCATCTTGAGTCAGCGAACCTTTGTAGCCTTGTTTATCTGCCTGTGCCTGTGCTTGAGCTTCATCGTGAGCAACGAACATTTCGCCATTTTCGCCGTACCAAGCCGGAATACGGTGCCCCCACCAAAGCTGGCGTGAAATACACCAATCTTGAATATTGTTCATCCACTCAAAATAAGTGTTTTCCCAGTTTCTGGGCACAAATTTAATTTCTTCTTGTTTAACAACCTCTATGGCTTCACGCGCCAATGTTTTGGCATCAACAAACCACTGGTCTGTGAGCATGGGTTCTAATACCGCCTGGCTTCTATCGCCTTTGGGCAGAACGTATTTGTGCGCTTTTCTATCCTTCAACAAGCCCGCTTCATCTAAATCTTTGACGATCTTTTCTCGAGCCACAAAACGGTCCAACCCTTGGTAGGCTTTTGGCGCGTTTTCATTCATGGTGGCTGTTTTAGTCATCAATTCAATGAGCGGCAAGTTTTTATCGGCGTGCCTTTTGGTCACTTCGAAGTCATTAAAATCATGCGCGCCGGTGATTTTTACGCAACCTGAACCAAACTCTGGGTCAACGTATTCATCGGCAATAATCTCAATTTGCCTATCAGTCAATGGCACCCATACTTTTTTGCCTAATAATTTGCTAAAACGTTCATCGTCTGGGTGAACGGCAATGGCCCCATCGGCCAGAATGGTTTCAGGTCGGGTAGTACCAATCACAATGGAATTTTCGCTGTCATCAACAAAAGGGTAATGCACATAATACATAAACCCAGTGGCTTCAACATTAACCACCTCTAAATCGGACACAGCGGTTTGCAAAACAGGGTCCCAGTTGACCAAACGTTTGCCTCTGTAAAGCAAGCCTTCTTCATACAGACGGACAAAGACTTCTCTGACCGCATGTGACACATCATCGTCTAAGGTGAATTTGTCTTTTGACCAATTGAGTGAGGCACCAATGCGCTTTAACTGCTGCTTTATCGCACCCTCAGAGGATCGCTTCCAATCCCAGACCGCTTCAATGAATGCTGTTCGACCCATGGCCTTTCGATCAATGCCTTGCGCGGCCAATTGTCTTTCAACCAACATTTGCGTGGCAATGCCTGCATGATCGGTGCCCGGTTGCCAATGCGTATTTTTGCCACACATGCGGTTATAGCGAATCAATGCATCAACGACCGTTGATTGAAACGCGTGTCCCATGTGTAGATTTCCCGTGACATTGGGTGGGGGTAGAATAATGCAATAAGGCTCTGTTGCACCAGCTTGGCCATCGGCAAAACAATCGTTCTGCTCCCAAGTCTGATAAATGTCTTGTTCAATATGCTCAGCGACGTAATTTTTTTCCATGATGTTTATTATATTAACGGCTTTTTATTCTGACGTGTTTGATTGATGGATGTTTTTACGGTGGTGGATGGCTGTACCACTGCCTGTCTCAGTGAATAGTTCTAATAATACAGCATTTTCAATCCGACCATCGACAATGTGTGCAGACTGAACACCGCCTTGAACTGACTCTAAGGCGCATTGGATTTTAGGCAGCATACCGCCATAAATTGTCCCATCTTCGATGAGTGCAGCAACCGCGTCCGCATCTAAATGCGGCAAGACTTGGTCGTTCTTATCCAAAATCCCTGGGGTGTTGGTCAACAGCAATAATTTCTCCGACTGCATGGCTTTGGCAACGGCGCCAGCCGCCAAATCTGCATTGATATTATACGCCAGACCATTTTTATCACTGCCGATGGGGGCAATAATGGGGATGAGGTCGGCTTGCATCAGCGTGTTGAGCAAGGTGGTGTCGATGATCGTCACTTCACCCACTTGACCCAAGTCCACTGGTTGGGCTTGGCCATTGTCATCTTCTATGGTCATGGCTAAGGGCATGGCCTCAATCAGACCAGCATCCTTTCCAGTCAACCCAACGGCTTTGCCGCCCTTAGAGACGATCAAACTGACAATATCTTGATTAACACTGCCCCCCAATACCATTTCTACTACTGACATTGTCGCAGGATCGGTCACGCGCATGCCTTGGATGAAACGAGATTCAATGTCTAATTTTTCAAGCAACTGACCGATTTGTGGACCGCCGCCATGCACAACGATGGGTTTAAGACCCAGGCGTTGTAACTCGATGATGTTTTCAGCAAATTGTTCTTTTAATGCGGGAGATGTCATGGCATTCCCCCCATATTTGATCACCACACAAGCCCCTTGAAGACGTTGCACTTCAGGTGATGTGGCTGAAATATCTGGGTGTGGTTTCATTGAACGGTGGAAGCCTCAGATTCTGCAATTTTTCTTATGGTCTTGAGCATAGACGCCAAACCATTGCTACGCATGGGTGAAAGGTGCTGACTGAGCCCCAATGCTTGGATAAAATCCAATGGTGCATCGATCACTTCTTGAGGTGTGCTGTGTGAAAAAACCTGTAATACGATGGCAATCAGCCCTGAAACAATGGCTGCATCGCTGTTGGCATGAAAAATCAATTCGCCCGATTCTTTGGTGTGTGTCAACCATACTTTGGACTGACAGCCTTTAACCAAATTGGCGTCAACCATCTGTGATTCAGACAATTGAGGCAAGGTCCGTCCCAAATCAATGATGTACTCGTACTTATCTTCCCATTGATCCAAAAAAGCAAAGTCGTCTAAAAGTTGTTGTTGCCGTTTAAGCAACCGAGAATCATCAGTCATTAGAAGAAATCTCAGCAACGGCATCGTGAGCGTGTAAGCTTTCTAAATGCTCCACCCTAACTTGATAAAACGAAAAGCTGTTTTTCGCCGCTTCTGATTCAAAATGCGTTTTAAAGCGTCGAGCCACATCTTCACAAAACATTAAATTTTCCCCATTGGACAATGCAAACTGTTGTTCATCAGCGCGTTTTACCATGGTTTGAACAGGTGTGGGCACAATGGATTCAAATTGATTAACCAAATCTAAAAATAATTCAGTTCGGTCAAGTTGAGATAAATCTTTGAGTTCAACCGCAATAATCGCATGGCTTCTTTGGCTGTGTGGTACGGCCAACAAACTGTATTCATTCAACCATGCTTGGACCTGATTTTTATCCAATGTCTGCTTCTTGTTGAAGGTCTTTTCAAATTGATCCATGATTAATTTTTGTGACAAAGCGGTCGAACACGGACACGCGGAAGAATAGGTCAAAGTGGTTTTGACGGTAAACAGACATTCTCCTGCAATATTATCGACTGTGACTTCAATCGGATAACTGCGCCAACCGTAACCGCCACTGGTCAAAGACATGCGCTTTACCAATAACTCAAATGACAATTCAATGTGCGCATAATCACTGAGTTCTTGATGCGATTGAAGAAATTGTTGAGTCAATTGTTGCAAAACCGATAAAGACAAGGTTTGTTGCGGAATGGTATCGACCAAATCGTTGTACAAGCGAGACATATGAATGCCTCTATGCGCGGTTTTTAAATTAACCGCCACGTCTGCCCGTCCAACAGCTTGCGCCACTCCACCTTCGGTTGCAATCAATACAGGTAATTCAATATTACTCATACCAACTTTATCTAATGCAATGGTTGCCTTGTTGCTTGTATGGATATTCAAAGCAACATCAGGTAGAGACTGAGTTTTCATTTTAGGATTATTAACTGGGCAGGGTTTAAAAAAGTGGAATAAATTTGCGCTGAATTATAACCGACAAAGATTGTTTATTTAGATTGTATCTGACCAATTTAGCGACGACCATTTCCGCCCTTGATGCAATGTCTGTGACTTAAGTTGTCAGCTGTGGCAATTTCCCGTACTTCCATGCTGCCATAGTCGAATTTGCGACGCATGAAATCCTGCAATTACCCTATAACAAAAGACGTTCAAAAACATAAGGACGGCTGTAGCTGATCGCTTCACCGGACCACATTAGCGCATGTTTGGTATGGAACTAAAATTTTAAATACGCTTGATATATAATTCAGTTCTATTTATAAGCCCTATCGCAGCTTAAAACCAGCAAGGAACTACGATGAATAGTGATCAAATAACCACCGATAATCAGCCAACCAACGATGATCAAATAATTATAGAGTATGCAGGATTTTGGGTGCGCTTAGTCGCACTACTCATTGATAATATTATTTTTCTTTTAATATTTGGAATACTCTACTTTGGTACGCTCTTTCTTTTCCCCCCAGTTGGTTTTGATCAATTTTTTTACCAACACATCATTATGAATTCCGAGTACGATTCATATTTTAATTTTGGAGACTTTGTACAAATCATCCTGCCACTGCTCCTTACCGTCTGGTTTTGGCGGCGCTTTAAAGCCACACCTGGCAAGATGGCATTCAAATTAGAAGTCGTGGACGCCGACAGTGGCGAAACGCCATCCATCGGTCAATGTGCTGGTCGATACATAGCCTACTTCATTTCGACCATTCCCTTGTGTTTGGGTTTTATTTGGGCGGCATTTGATAAGCGAAAGCAAGGTTGGCACGACAAACTCGCAAATACCGTCGTTATCAAAAAGAAAGTCCCTGTCAAGTTTGTCTCAGAGGAGACTTAAGCGCTAACAAAAACCCGTTTTAGATGATTCTCTCCATCCTTTAAGCGAGATTTTCATCGGACCAATCGATGGGATCAATATCATAATCCAGCAGGAATTGATTGGTTTTTGAAAAAGGTTTGCTACCAAAGAATCCCCTAGAAGCCGACAATGGCGAGGGGTGAACCGATTTTAAGATCAGATGTTTTTGTGCATCGATGTAGCCTATTTTTTTCTGCGCATAAGCGCCCCACAAAATAAAAACCACATGGTCTTGCTCTTGACTCACTGTTTTAATCACAGTATCGGTGAAATTCTCCCACCCTTTGTTGGCATGGCTGCCTGCATCACCGTGTTCCACACTCAATACGGCATTGAGTAATAACACGCCTTGTCTTGCCCATCCACTTAAATCAGTTGATGTTCGTCTTATTTGTAAATCAGCGTACAGTTCTTGAAATATATTTCTCAAAGATGGGGGCATTGGCGTGCCCTGTCTGACTGAGAATGCCAAGCCATGTGCTTGATTGGGCTGATGGTAGGGGTCTTGACCAAGTATGACGGCTTTAACCTGATCCAATGGTGTTTGAGTTAATGCTTCAAACCAAAGTTGTGGCGGTGGATAGATGATTTTTTGCTGCGCATGTCTTTGACTTAAAAACGATTTCAAATCAAGCATTTGATCGCTTTGAAGAACAGGTTCAAGCGGCACTGCCCAACTGTTTGGTAAACTTTTTGGACTCATCGACGGCAATCCCTTTGCTCAGTGGTTGGCATGGTCTGTGATTGAAGCACGCTCTAATACAGTGTCAATACGCTATAGAACAGGCTATGATCAACTTAATTTGAGGGTAGGATGCTATCTATTTCTGAAAAATGCTGAAAGTTAGAAAAATTGTCATCCGCGCTAAATAATGCCAATGCATCGGTCACCCTTTGCTCAACCAATTGTTCTTGTTGGTACTGCTGTTGGAAAGCAATCATCATCACACCCACAAACAATGAAGCAGCAATGGCTGAAATTTTAAGAATTCGAGGCTTCTTAAAAGGCAGTACATTGAAAAATCGCTTTTCCTGATTTGTACTTTGTACTTCGGCAATGATCCGTGATGCGACATAAGTTGTTGGCGGGTCACCCAACAATGGGACATCCAATTCTTCTAATTCGGGGTGTTTTTGATCTTCTTGTAGAGATTGTTTTAAGGTTACATATTCCAGTATGTCCGCTTCTAACCCGTCGCGTTCTGGAACATGTAAATATGGCGGTTGCCACTCAGATGGCGAATCCGTTTGATTGGTTTGTTCAGCCAAGGCGGCTTCTCTAACCATACCCCCTGCACGAAGCAGTATGGTGGCCTCCAAATGATGGCACTCGGGTATATTAAGCGCTGGAACGTCGTCCAGCTCTGTCGGTTTCCAATTCATTGTATATTTCCTTAAGTTCTTTACGGGCACGCGCAACCAAAGACTCAACCGCCTTGGGTGTTGTATCCATAATTTCAGCAATTCTTTTTTGACTGAATTTTTCATAATAGAACAAATTCATTGCCACCCTTGCGCGCTCGTCTAAACGCTCGATGGCAAGATGTAACAATTGCTGCTCTTCTATTTTGAGTCGAAATGACTCAGGCTCATAATTCATAGACGACACTTCAACGCCAGATTCCAACATCACATCATACGAATCAAATTGATGTTGGTTCTTGTTCCGACGCTTGTGGTCTATACATCGATTTACGATAACACGGAATAACCACGTTTCAAATTTACAGCCTTTTCCTGACTGCCATGACATGGGTTTTTGCCATAATTTAAGCATCACCTCTTGCACAATGTCTTCCGCTACTTGAACATCAAACACTTGTCTCCAAGCGATGCGAAAACAGGTTTTGGTATATAAATTAACTAAGGAAGCAAAGGCTTTCTCGTCGCCTTCCTCAATCCGTTTTAATAAAAGCTCTACTTTCATATCAACGGCTGTATTTCGTTTTACCAAATTGAAAGCCGACGAATTCTTTCGGAGAAATGCACGAGTCTGCATTTGAGTCCATATTTGAAAAGGCTTGATATTTGTAGAATATTAACATTTCGTCACTAGAAATTCTTTGGTCCTGATCGACATCAGCCATGCGAAATTGATACATACGCAACGCTTGAAACTCTAATTGGCTGATCTTGCCATCATTGTCCACGTCTTTTTTGAGGAGTTGTTCTTTCTCTAACATTCTGATGCCAATGGCGTTAGAAGATAATTCTTGAGAACTCATCAAACCATCATCATCCACATCGATATGTTGAAAAATCATCAAGGTGGCATTGTTGTGTTCATCCTCGTCAATGAAGCCACTTTGGTTGGTATCAATCCGTTGAAAATACGAATTGGCCATTGCGTGTAATAGCGGTGATAACAGTAATAACTGACTTAGTAATAGTATTCGAATGAAATTCATTAATTCAATCTTTGATTTTTTATGTATTCAATCTTAAACGAGACACTTTAAACAATCCCTCTGATGATTCAATTTTATCTTGATTATATTTTAATAGCAAAAGGACATGTTTTTCAACAATGGCGTCAGGCTATCTTTCAACCAATCACTCATTATAAAACCATGACTTTGTCATTAAAGTTTCGCCCTTTGTTCTACCAGAACAACATCCATTGTCACAGAATACTCAGACTCAACTAAGTTTCTAAGCATCTTCTTCTTTTTCTTGCGCCTCTTTAGCCAGGGTCGTTTCTGGGGTTTCTGTCAAATGGCGACTAAGGTAGAGGGCTTGAAGGGCGATGAACGCCAAAGTCAGTCCAATAGACCCATACAGTTTGAAATTAACCCAGGTGTCGGTTGAAAATTCAAACGCGACCCACAAATTTAGAGCGCCCGAAAAACCAAAAAAAAGCGCCCACGAATAATCCAATTTGTACCACACGGGCAAGGGCAATTTGATCTGCTTACCCAGCAGTTTTTCAATCACCGGGGCTTTTATATACCAGCCATAGCCTAGTAAGGCCACAGCAAATGCCCAGTTCACCATGGTGGGTTTCCACTTGATGAAGCGCTCATCCTGTAAGATTAAAGTTAATCCACCCAATACGGTAATCAAGACCAAGGTCACCAACTGCATGTTATCAAATTTCTTAAATTTGACGCGATAAACCAGCACCTGCAAAGCCGACACGATCATGGCGACCATGGTGGCCACATAAATATCGGCCGTTTTGTACGCAACAAAGAACAATATAATCGGCAAAAAATCAAAAAGTAGTTTCATAAATCCTTTAATTAATAAGAGGGTTGGTGATTCATTGGCTGTTGTGTAGGCGCGTGTTTCTTTTACGAATGATGCGCGTACGCCATATTTTTAAGACCACTGTTTGAAGTACGACCGCCCAAAAGACGGCATGAATCAGGCAACCCAACAGAACGGGACGCCACAAGTCAATGAGGTTGTCTTCAAACCATTCGTAGGTCCACTGAAAGTGGCTGGTGTCCAATGACACATCCAATATTATGGCACCTGTTTGATAGACCATAATCAGAAAAATAGGAATGGTTATGGGATTTGTGACCCAAACCAGCCCCACCGAAAGCGGGAGATGCGCACGAAAGATAATCGCCAATATTGCACATTGAATCATTTGAAACGGCCAGGGTGTAAATGCCCCAATCATGCCAATGGCGCAAGCACGGCCAACAGGTCGTCGATGCCAATGCCACAAATATGTATGGTGCAGAAAGCCGCGAATGAGCGCATATTTTTTGCTATGTGTTATCTCTTCTTTTGTTGGAATTTTTTTCAAAAACCAGTCGATCATTTCCACTCCTTTAGTTGCCGTGCAAATTATCCCTTAAAACGTCCGCCCAAATGAACAATATAAAAATACATGCAAAAACCTTGCTGATGGGCATTTTTATCGTGTGGATCATCGGCTTGATTGGCTATTGGGGCATGACGGCATCCACTTATGAAACGCTTCATCCAAGTTTATTAAATCGCATGTTGATCATTGAAGGTCGTGTGGTCGGACTCCCCTCAGTGAACCCTGCGCAACAAATTCAACGCTTTAATTTTGCCGTTGAACGCACCTACCAATCTGACGAAGACGGTTGTCCGCAGGATTTTTTGGTGCGGTTAAGTTGGCGCTTGCAAGAGGACATGCCCCCAATCAATGCCGATGAACGCTGGCGCTTGGTGGTCAAGTTACGAGCACCCAATGGACAGGCAAGTCCCGATGCCTATAATTTTGAAGACTGGTTGTTCATGCACCATTTACAAGCGACGGGTTATGTATTAAATCAACACGTCGCCGATCGATTGGGCACAGTAGAGTGGCGCTCAATCCACAGCGTTCGTCAATCCTTAACCAATCACATTTCTAAACACCTTCAGCCTTCAATCGGCAGAGCATTGGTCAAAGCGCTGGTCCTTGGCGATCGCAGTGAACTGCCTCCCAATATTTGGCACATTCTGGCGAGCACGGGCACCAGCCATTTACTCGCCATCTCAGGCTTGCATATTGGATTGGTTGCGCTGTTCTTTGGCTTTATTTTTTCTTGGTTGTGGCGTCGTTCTGAACGCGCATGCTTGTACCTGCCCGCACCCACGGTTGGCGTCGTCTCAGCCCTTTTTATGGCATTCATTTACGCTGCTTTGGCTGGTTTTTCTATTCCGACCGAACGCGCTTTCATCATGTTGTTATTATTTGCTTGCGCTTTCTTAAAGAAACGTTTTTTCCCACCTTGGTTTGTCTTGTTCGTGGCTTTTATACTGATTGCATCGCTGCACCCGCGCAGTATGTTATCTGCTGGATTTGTATTGTCTTTTCTTGCTGTCGCCATCTTGATTAGCCTGGTCAAACAGGCACCACAAAACCGATTCTGGCAACTGGTTCGCGTCCAGGGCGCCTTAGTTTTAATCATGATGCCCATCGTCAACTATTATTTTGGCATGGTCTCCTTCTCTGCGCCCTTGGTTAATTTGATAGCCATCCCCATCGTTGGTTGGTTGCTGGTTCCTATGGCGTTGATAGGCGTCGTCATATTACCTTTGACCGATGCACTATTGACATACAGTGCCGTCTTTTTAGAGTATTTGACTCAATTTTTAGAGTGGGTGGCAAAGTGGCCCTATGCGCGTGTGCTATCGGCCAAGCCTTCGATGATTTTTTCTATTCTATCCATGGCTCTGCTCTGGGGTGCGGTGGTTTACACTGGCAAAAAACGGCACCGAATCGCCCTGCTTTTATTAGGCATTGTTTGCCTCATTCCATGGCATAAAGAATTACCCAAGGGGCAAGCTGAGGTGGCCGTTTTGGATGTGGGGCAAGGGTTGGCTGTGATTGTTTCAACCCGTCACCATCGTCTGGTTTACGATACAGGCAGAAAAGGCATGGGTGAGCGCGTTGTTTCCCCTGCTTTACACTATTTTTCTAATAAAACGCCAGACATTATTGCGGTCAGTCATCCTGATATTGACCACCGCGGTGGCTTGGCTATACTCCACCTGCGCTATCCCAAAGCCAAGTTGGTTGGCATTGGCAATTGCCAAGGTCAGTGGAAATGGGACGGCGTTGACTTTCGATGGTTGGTCCTCTCCGAGCTCAAGGGTAATAATCTTTCCTGTGTATTGCAAATCAAAACCGCCAAAGATGGGATGTTGCTGACGGGCGATATTGAGAAAAAGGCAGAGAAGCAATTGATGCGAAACCATGACTTGAGCGCCGAGTGGCTGTTGTCTCCACACCATGGCTCAAAAACGTCGAGCCACGATGGTTTTTTGCAAGCAGTGAAGCCACACAGCGTTGTCATCTCTGCGGGGCATCGTTCACGTTATGGACACCCTCACTCAGTTGTATTAGAACGTTATGGTCGCCATGCCCTGAAAATCTATAATACGGCCTGCTCCGGTACCATCATCATTCGGTTAGGGCGTGATGATACAATGCCCGTAGCCGAGTGGCGCAAAGAACACCCAAGGTTTTGGCGCAGACAATGTGGTTAAATGACAACTGAAGCCATACCCATAACAAAGAGACTAGCCTCGACCCATGCGTAAACCCCCTCATTTTTGGTATAACAGCCATGCGTTGATGTGGTTGCTCTATCCACTCACACTGTTGTATGGGCTTTTGAGTCGTTTGCGCCGATGGATGCTGAGCCAAAGCGTTAAGCCTTATCCCGCAAAAATCATCGTGGTGGGCAACATCACTGTGGGTGGTAACGGCAAAACACCGATGGTCATTGCTCTGGCGAACCACCTGAAAAATCGATCTGTGCGCGTCGCCATCATCAGTCGCGGCTATGGTGCCAGCCTGCCAGATTTAGCTAAGCAACCGCTTCTCGTCAAAGCCGACGCCTCTGCTCAACAAGTAGGCGATGAACCCTTGCTGATTGCGCAATCCACACAACTGCCCGTAGTGATTTCACCCAATAGAGTCAAATCCATTGAATACCTGCAAGCGCATCACCAGCCCCAAGTCATCATCAGCGATGACGGCTTACAACATTATCGAATGTGGCGCGACATTGAAATCGTTATGATTGATGGCTTACGCGTTTTTGGCAATGGCCATTTACTGCCCATGGGTCCTTTGCGTGAAAGCCCCAACCGCCTGTGTCAAGCAGATTTTAAGGTTGCCACTCAACAGCCCATTAAAAATGTCAAAACCCATGCCGTCATGCGCTTGGTGGGTGAACACGCCATAAATCTCATCAGCGGTGAAAAACGCCCCTTATCCGATTTCAAAAATGAATCAAATTTGATCGCATTGGCTGGGATTGCCCACCCGCAAAGGTTTTTCAATCACCTACAGACCTTTAACCTGAGTTTTAATCCTCATCCATTGCCCGATCATCACCACTTTTCTAACGCTGATTTGAATCCACAAGCTTGCCTGTTAATGACCAGCAAAGATGCGGTAAAATGTCGAACGATTTGCCAGCAAATCTCGCATGAAAATTGTTGGGAAGTGCGCGTTGAAGCTGATTTGCCCGATGAATTTTTTCATCAGATTTGGACAAAACTTGAATTGGAAGGTTAACATGGACCCTAAATTATTAGAATTGATCGCTTGCCCTGTGAGTAAAGCCCCCTTGAAGTGGGACAAAAAAAACAATGAATTGATTTCCGTTGGCATGGGTCTGGCGTATCCAATCAATAATGGCATACCAATCTTGATCGAAGAACAAGCGCGTCAAATGTCTGCTGAAGAACAAGAGCAATGGCGTTAGGCTATCTTCATCACAGTGCTAGTTTAAATCACCAAAACCCCGCTGGGCATCCTGAAAATGCCCAACGTCTGGCAGTCATTGAACAAGCCGTTAGACAAGCCGAGGAGAACGGCTTGTCACTGCACCGCCAAGCACTACAACCCTGCACCCGTGAATCCTTGTATTTGGCCCATCCGCAACCATACATCGATAGCCTATTTGAACAACAACCCGATCAAGGCTTGGTGTACATCGACGCTGATACCAGCCTGTCAGCGGGCACCATGGACGCGGTTTTACACGCCTGCGGTGGTTTGATTCAAGTCGCAGACACCATCTGCTCACCACAAATTGATGCCCCCTATAGCCGTGCTTTTTGCGCAGTCCGCCCGCCAGGCCATCATGCTGAACTTGCAACCGCAATGGGTTTTTGTGTGGTCAATCATATTGCCGTTGTCGCGCGTTACATCACCCAACAATTACACCTCAAGGTTGCCATCGTTGACTTTGATGTGCACCATGGCAATGGCACGGAAGCCATCTTAAAAGGCGATGACAATGTTTTATTCTGTTCAACCTATCAACAGCATATATTCCCAATGGGCACTCGACAAGGCACTCACGATAACATCGTTAATGTGAGCTTTGCCGCAGGCACAAGGGGTACAGAATATCGCCGAACTTTTGAGCAAATCATCACACCTGCCATCAATGCATTTCAGCCCGATATTTTGTTAATTTCTGCTGGTTTTGACGGCCACGAGCAAGACCCTTTGGCGCAATTATGCCTAAACGATGAAGACTACTACTGGCTGGGTGAGACCTTAAAAACCTATGCCCATCATCATTGCAATAACCGCGCCATTGCCACCTTGGAAGGGGGCTATAATCTGTCGGTGGTCGGTGGCAGCGTCAGCGCTTTTTTGCACGGATTTTCTGACCAATCATCATCTTAAGGAGACCTCCTATGTTACAAGAATGTGAAAAACGCCTCGCACAGCTTCAAGTTGAAATGCGCCAAGGGGGCATTGAACAGGCGATTTTTACCGACGAAAGTTCCATTGCTTACTTGGCAGGATTTTGGGGCTATCTCGGCATTGAGTTTGGTCGCCCGTCGATGTTAGTGGTGTACAACGATGCACCACCTGCCGTCATTACGCCGCTGATGGAATCTGAAATGGTTTCAGAAATGACTTGGGTCAGCAATGTTCTAACGTGGGAAGACAGTGGTAAAAACCATTGGAGTTATGTTTTAGAGCAAGCCTTGGGCAAAGCCGTCAAGACGCTATGGATTGAAAAAAACACCGTGCCTGCGATCGTTCGCAATGCCTTAGAGGAACGCTTCCCCAACGTTCAAATGCAAGACATTTCACCCGTGTTGGGACGATTGCGCGTCATTAAATCAGATTTTGAAATTCAAGTCATGAAGCAAGCGGGGCAAATTGCCGCAACCATGATGAAAGCAGCGCATGAATCATTGGCCGAAGGTGCGCAAGAGTATGAATCTGCACTGGCTGTGATCAACGCTGGTTCAAGAAAGGCCGCTGAATTTTTAACGGCGACGGGTTGGGAACGATTCATATCGCCCATGATCCATAACCTTCAAATCATGCAAAGCGGGCGCGAAACCTCTATGGTACACCGCAGAGCCAATGTGCGATCCTATCAAAAATACGACCCAGTGTATTTTTGCTTTTGTAATATGGCGCAGTTTAAACAATACAAATTAGGTTTTGATCGCATGTTTCATATAGGCGCTGTGCGCGAACAAGACAGCAAAGTGCAATTGGCGGCCATTGCTGCCCAACAAGCTGCCATTCAAGCCATAAGACCGGGCATTCATGCAGAAGAAGTCGCGCTCGTCGCCAATGATATGTACAACAGCCTCGGTTATGAAACCAGCTATCGTACTGGGCGTTCCATAGGCGTGGCTTACTTGGAAGCACCCGAGTTGAAAACCGGTGATAAAACCATTCTCCAAGCGGGCATGACTTTTGCCGTCGATGGCGGAATCTCAGTTGATGGGCAAACCGCAGGACGGATTGGGGACTCGATTGTTGTCACAGAATCGGGTTGCGAATACCTGACGGACTACCCCCGTGAAATTCTGCTCAGTCAGTCTTAATAATGACAGCCAAACTCCATGTGATGGTCGCCCAGAGCCCCGCAACGCTCGAAGGCGTTTGTGAGCGACTGGCGTGGTTGGAAAATCTGCTGAGCCAAAACACCCAAGCCATCGATTTGTTGGTGCTGCCCGAATTGTTCATCAGTGGCTATAACATCGGTGCAAAAGTCCGTGAACGGGCGATTGAGCTCAATAAGGACCAAAACGACAGCGTTTTTCAACAACTTGTTCAGTTAGCGCGACAGTACCAAAGTGCCATTCACTTTGGCTTTCCTGAATTAGCCTCCGATCAGTTATACAACAGTGCTGCATGTGTGTCCAAACACGGCGCCCTGCTGGCCAATACGCGCAAACGCCTGCTGCCACCAGGCTACGAAAGCACCTATTTTTCTGTGGGAGAAGCCTATACACACTTTGACTTGAACGGTTTCTGCATTGGTACTTTGATCTGTTACGACGCGGAGTTTCCTGAAAATTTTCGACATTTATCACACGCTGACCTCGTGATTGTACCAACCGCACTCGGCGCGCAGTGGGGTGTTGTTGCGCAAAAATTGGTGCCAACCAGGGCTTTTGAAAATGGCGTCTTTGTCTGTTATGCCAACCATGCTGGGAAAGAGCAGGGTATGTCCTATTACGGTGGCAGTTGCGTGATTGCCCCAGATGGGACTGAGCTGGTTCGACTAGGCAGCGAAGCTGGCTGGGCAGTTGCCGTCTTAGATAAAGCGCTCGTTGGTCAAGCGCGCGCACGTTTGCCCTACCACAGCGATCGCCAAAAATTACCCCCTGTACCCCAATCAACCACCAAGCGAAACCATCACTAAACTTTCAAACAATAACGGAGCAACACATGCACATCATTCAAATTGATACGTGGCTGACCAGAGCCGAGCGAAGCACCGACGGATGGATGGACGTTAAACCTTTTCTGCTCGTTTGCGTGCGCGCCGATACCGGTCACATTGGCTGGGGTGAAGCGTTGATACTGCCCGCAAGGGAGCAAGGGGTTCATGCCATGATACACGCCTTAGGACAACAATTTATGGCTGAAAATACCGTTGACCCAACGGCGTTTTACCACTTTGCGCAAAACCTCACCAACAAACACCGCAGCATTGATTTTTCCTCAGCGTGCAGTGCTTTAGAAATCGCCTTATGGGATATGAAAGGACAGGTGACGGGTCAACCTGTGTACGAGCTATTGGGCAAACAACAGCGCACGACCATCCCCCTCTACGCCAATGCTTGGAGCAATGATGTGCCCGACATCGCAAGCCTAACAGAACGCTGTCGCACCTTGGTCGCACAAGGCCATCATGCGGTTAAAATTTACCCCTTGCACGGACGCAACCCCGAGCAAGCCAAAGAATGTATGGCTTCGGTCCGCCAAGCCGTGGGGCCAGATATAGACATAATGACCGATTTATACAGCCCAGACGACCCAGAAGTTGCCTTAACCACCGCCCGCTCGATCAAGCCCTACAACCCCTATTGGATAGAAGAGCCGTGCGATGGTGATGACGTACCAATGCTTGCAGCACTCAAACAACAAATTGGCGTGCTCATCGTCACGGGTGAGCGCCAATCCGGACTGCCACATTTTAACGATGTGATCCGCCTTAAAGCTGCGGACATCCTCAACCCAGATGTGGTGGCCATGGGTGGATTCATTGAATTGTTAGAACTTGCCAAACATTGTGACTCGGTGGACATGACATTGTCACTACACTGCTGGGGCACCATGACCATTGCCGCTTCTGCAATGGCACATATATGCGCCGTGGTCCCCAATATAGATAAAGCCGAATATTTTCCGAGCTTTGTTGAGTATTCTGAGCGCTTTGCGCAAACAGATTTCAGCGTCAAAAATGGCCACTTCACCCTGGGGCACGCCGCAGGATTGGGCGTTCAGGTCGATGTTGATCAACTTCAGTCATTGGCAGAGCACAGAGTCAGCAAAAATAGCGCATCTGGCAATGCATGATTGGATAATTCGTAACGAAGCACGACCAACAATGGTATATTTAAACCTTATTATTCAACCCAAAATGAAGTGACAATCATGAGCCTTTTATCACAACTAAAAGCCGTCACCACCATCGTTGCTGATACAGGCGATTTAGACAGCATCCGACAATTGCAACCCTTGGATGCCACCACCAATCCCTCTTTAATCTTGCAAGCGAGCAAACAGTCGCAATACGATCATCTATTGAATCGCGCCATTGCCCAAACCGATGGCAGCGTTACAGCCATCATGGATCAACTGATCGTGCAATTTGGTTGTGAAATTCTGAAGATTATTAAAGGACGGGTCTCGTCTGAAGTCGATGCGCGCCTATCTTTTGACACCCAAGCGAGTGTGGAAAAAGCCCGCCACCTAATCAAATTATACAAAGCTGAGGGGATTGAGCGCGAACGGGTGTTGATTAAACTAGCAGCCACGTGGGAAGGCATAAATGCTGCCGAAATATTAGAAAAAGAAGGCATACATTGCAATTTAACCTTATTGTTTAGCACCGCCCAAGCCCTAGCTTGTGCTCATGCAAAAGTGACGCTCATATCGCCTTTTGTTGGTCGCATTTTAGATTGGCATAAGCAGAATGAGCCCGCTGACTACAGCGGCGATAATGACCCAGGCGTCCAGTCCGTCAGTCGCATTTATCGCTTGTACAAACAACAAAACATCCAAACTGAAATCATGGGCGCCAGCTTTCGCAACACGGGCGAGATATTGTCTTTGGCTGGGTGTGATTTGCTCACGATTTCACCCAAATTATTGACCGAATTAGAAAACACCAACAGCCAATTAACCGTGCGACTATCACCAGAAATCGCTAAAAACAACCCAGAACAACATTGCCCCATTGACACCGAGCAAGCCTTCCGTTGGCACCTTAATCAAGACCAAATGGCGACAGAAAAATTGTCCGAGGGCATTCGTAATTTTTACCTCGATCAAGAAAAACTTGCCGACCTCATACGCGAACGTCAAACCCAGCAGGCTTAAATGTCCAACTTAAAGCCCGTTGAATCTTTTGAGTTCCAAAAGCAATGCGCCGCTGGAGTACAAGCCGTTCAAGATTCGGTCATCTCAGAACTGCCCGTTGAACTGGTGGTAGAAGATGCGGGACAACAACATCCATTGGTCACAACCTTATGCACGCCAAGCCAATTAGACGCATTGGTGATTGGTTTTTTGTACAGCGAAGGATTAATCGAGCAAGCCAGCGATGTCTCGCTCCATTTTTCTGAGCAAAATGCGCAACAAATCAAAATTGTTTTCAACAAACCGACCGAATGGCACAACAATGTCCGCCGTTTTGTTCAACATTCTGGCTGTGGTTTGTGCTCAAAATCGGTGTGGGATCAGATTTTAAAACAACCTGCGCGCACCATTTCAGCGAGCCAACGTAACGCATTGCTCAAGCCAAGCTTCATTCAACCCTTGTTTGAACAAGTCAAAGGCAAACAACCCTTATTTGAACAAACGGGCGCTTGCCATGGTGCAGCCTTGTTCGATCAGCAAGGCAAATGCCTGCAAGTCGTTGAGGATGTGGGACGGCACAACGCCGTGGATAAATTGATAGGCTGGAGCTTGCTTGAAGGCGTGCGCTTAGACGATAAAATACTCTGGGTCAGTGGCCGAGCAGGTTTTGAGCTTGTGCAAAAAGCCACCAATGCTGGCATGTTAATGATGGTTGCCGTAGGCGCACCGAGCAGTCTTGCCATCGAATTGGCTCGAGGGGTGGGGTTGTTGTTGGTCGGATTCGTTAAGCAAGATGGACAAAGCTACAACATCTATCAATAAAAAGACTTGCGCCCTCTAGCTCAAACAACTGCCATATTGTGATTGGCGACTTAACAAATTCCACTTTTCTAACATCCGTCTAACCCGCATATCCAAGAGCGTAAAAATTAGACTTAAAACCCGTTTTCAAGCTAAAATAACAAGCATTGAAAAATGTTTAACAAAAACATTGTAAATAAAGCTTTGTAATCCATCGCCTAATGAGTAAACTCTGAGTACAGTCCCTATGACCGATTCAAATAATTCTGCCACCTTGTCTGCCACTGAAATCCAAGCAATTATTGACCAATGGAAAGATCAGACTGGCCCTTTGTTACCCATTCTCATCGCCATTAAAAAAGCCGGCGGTGACTTTGATCATGCTCTCATTAAAACCATTGCTGAAGCGCTCAATCTGAGCCAAGCAGAAGTACACGGCGTGATCAGTTTTTACGAAGATTTGCACCGTGAAAACAAACAACCCGTTCTCAAAATTTGCGCAGCCGAAGCCTGTCAATCGGTCAATTGTCGCCAATTGATAGAGGACGTAGAAGCGCACTACGGACAAAAAATCAATGAGAAGGGCGAAAGCTTCACCATCGAATCGGTTTACTGCCTCGGCAATTGTGCTCTGGCACCAACGGTCATGGTTGATGAATCCCTTTATGGCCGCGCCACACTTGAAAAAATCAAAAAATGGGTCAAATCATGAGTCAAATAATCGTTTATGTACCATTAGACAGCAGCGCTGTTTCGGTTGGTGCCAATGAAGTCGCCGACAAAGTCAACCAAACTTTGCCACAGTGTCAACTCATACGCAATGGTTCACACGGCGCATTGTGGCTCGAACCACTTGTAGAAGTTGAAGCAGACGGCAAACGCCATGCCTTTGCCAACATGAGTGAAGCAGACGTACAAAGCATACTACAAAACGATGCCGTCAATACCAGCCACTCAAATTATGTTGGACTAACAGCCGATTTAGATTTTTTCAAACCTCAAACCCGAATGGTGTTTGATAAATGTGGTTGGATCGATCCTTTTGATTACGACGCTTGGTGCGCCAGAGGTGGTAGCACGGGTGTCAAAAATGCCATTCAAATGCAACCTCAAGCGGTGGTTGATGCCGTCAAGGCTTCAGGGCTCAGAGGCAGAGGGGGTGCGGCATTCCCAACAGGTATTAAATGGCAAACCGTACTTGATGCCACAGCCGAGCAAAAATATATCGTCTGCAATGCCGATGAAGGCGACAGTGGTACTTATGCAGATCGCATGCTGATGGAAGGTGACCCACTGACCCTCATAGAAGGCATGGTCATATCAGGGCTTGCCGTTGGCAGTACCAAAGGTTTTATCTACATCCGCTCAGAATACCCCATTGCCATTGATTGCATGCGCAAAGCCTTGGAAGTGGCTTATCAAAATCAACTGCTTGGTGCGAATGTGTTGGACAGTGGCAAATCGTTTGACTTAGAAATTCGCGAAGGCGCAGGCGCTTATATTTGTGGTGAAGAAACCTCGCTGTTAGAAAGTTTAGAAGGCGCACAAGGCACCATTCGCTACAAACCGCCCTTACCCGCATTAGAAGGTCTGTTGGGCAAACCCACAGTCGTCAATAACGTCATCAGCTTAGCCAGTTGTCCTTATATTTTAAGCCATCCAGGTGAATTTGAACAAGTGGGCTACGAACGTTCCAAAGGCACATTAACCGTGCAATTATGCGGCAATGTTCGCCGAGGCGGATTGTATGAAATGCCTTTTGGATTTAACCTTAAAACCCTGGTTGAAGACATTGGTGGCGGAACCTTGAGCGGTAAAAAAGTGCGCACCATGCAAGTGGGTGGGCCATTAGGCGCGTATTTAAACGAATCCGAATTTGGCCTCACCTGTGACTATGAAACCTATGGTCAACATAAACTCATGCTCGGTCATGGAGGTGTTGTGGTTTTTGACGAATCGGTGGATATGAGCGAGCAAGCAAAATTCGCCATGAAATTTTGTGCCGATGAATCTTGTGGTAAATGTACCCCATGTCGCATTGGCTCAGTACGCGGCGTCGAACTGATCAGCGCCATGCAAAAAGGCGATCAGGTTAGTAAACATAAACTGGTGTTAGAAGAACTATGCGATACAATGTTGAATACATCATTATGCGCAATGGGCGGATTAACCCCAATGCCAGTCATGTCAGCATTGGAGAAATTCGCTACAGACTTTGATGGCAAAAAATAAAGGCTAGCGTGCTTTAAATTGCGCGCGTTGGTCGTTGGAATACTGGAGATTAGGCAATGAAACAATATGTGGATATAACGGATTACGGAACCCCAGCGGTCATCAGTGAAAACATCGTAAAACTGACCATCGATGGCATTGAAGTCAATGTGGCTGAAGGTACGAGCTTGATGAGAGCAGCCATTGAAGCAGGCATTCATATTCCCAAGTTGTGCGCAACAGATTCCCTCAAAGCATTTGGTTCTTGCCGTCTGTGCATGGTTGCCATTGATGGGCGTAAAGCACCCGTTGCTTCTTGTCATACCCCTGTGGGTGAAGGCATGGTGGTTCACACCCAGAATACCCAATTGGCAAAATGGCGCAAAAACATCATGGAGCTTTACATCTCCGATCACCCCTTAGACTGCTTAACTTGTGCCGCAAACGGTGATTGCGAGCTGCAAGACATGGCAGGTGTCGTAGGATTACGCGACGTGCGCTATCCCAAAGACGGCCACACCCACCTCGATCAAGCCAAAGACGAATCCAACCCCTACTTTACCTTTGACCCAAGCAAATGTATTGTTTGCTCCCGTTGCGTGCGCGCCTGTGACGAAGTCCAAGGCACCTTAGCACTCACCATTGAAAAACGCGGATTTAACTCCAAAGTCTCATTTGCCAATACCGATTTTCTCAGTTCAGAATGCGTTTCATGTGGCGCCTGTGTTCAAGCCTGCCCCACAGCAACATTGATGGAAAAAAGCGTCATCGAATTTGGACTGGGCGAGAACAAAACAGTCACAACCTGTGCCTACTGTGGCGTGGGATGCAACTTTGTTGCCCACACGCAAGGAGAAACCGTTGTGCGCATGGTGCCCGATAAAGCAGGCAAAGCCAATCACGGACATTCATGCGTTAAAGGTCGATTTGCTTGGGAGTATGCCAACCACAAAGACCGTGTTACTAGCCCGATGATTCGCGACAACATAACCGACGACTGGCAAGAAGTCAGCTGGGAAGAAGCTTTTGCTTTTGCCGCTAAAAAAATGAAAGCCGTGCAAAACAAATACGGTAACGACTCCATTGGCGGCATCACCTCTTCACGCTGCACCAATGAAGAAACCTATCTGGTACAAAAATTAGTACGCGCCGCTTTTGGTAACAACAACGTTGATACCTGCGCCCGCGTCTGCCATTCACCCACAGGCTATGGCTTAAAGAAAACCTTTGGCACCTCAGCGGGCACCCAAGACTTTGATTCGGTTGCCTTCACCGACTTAATCATGGTGGTAGGCGCCAATCCCACAGATGCCCATCCCGTGTTTGGCTCACGCATGAAGCAACGCTTACGCGAAGGCGCCAAGCTGATTGTTTTAGACCCTCGCAAAATTGACTTGGTCAAAAGCCCACACATCAAAGCCGATGCACATTTGCCTCTAAAACCAGGCACCAATGTCGCCGTGCTCAATGCCATTGCGCACACCATTGTCAAAGAGAATTTGCAAGACCACGCCTTTATTAAAGAACGTTGCGAAAGCGACACCTACAACGACTGGATTGAATTTATCAGTCATGAAAAAAATGCCCCTGAAACCATTGCAAATCACGTTGGGGTTGAAGCAGAACTCATCAAAGAAGCCGCTCGACTTTATGCCAGCGTACCCAATGCAGCCATTTATTATGGCTTAGGCGTGACCGAACACTCGCAAGGCTCATCCACCGTTATGGCAATTGCCAATTTAGCCATGCTCACAGGCAACATTGGCCGCGAAGGCGTCGGTGTCAACCCATTACGTGGCCAGAACAACGTCCAAGGCGCGTGTGATATGGGTTCATTCCCGCATGAATTGCCTGGATACCGCCATGTCAGCGATGACAGCACCCGCAAAATATTTGAACAAGAATGGGACGTCACCCTATCCGCTGACCCAGGCCTGCGCATCCCTAATATGTTTGATGCCGCCGTCTCAGGTTGGTACAAAGGCATGTACATTCAAGGCGAAGACATGGTTCAATCAGACCCCAACTCGCACCACGTCATTCAAGCGTTCAGCGCCATGGAATGTGTGATCGTTCATGATTTATTCCTCAACGAAACCGCCAAATATGCGCACGTGTTTTTCCCAGGCGCCAGCTTCTTAGAAAAAGACGGCACCTTTACCAATGCCGAACGTCGAGTCAACCGCATTCGCCGAGTCGTTAGCCCATTAGGTGGCATGGCAGAATGGGAAGTCACCGCAGCCTTCTCCGCAGCCATGGGCTACCCAATGAACTACAACCACCCCAGCGAGATCATGGATGAAATCGCCAGAACAACCCCTGGATTTGCTGGCATTAGCTACGATGTTTTGGATGAAAAAGGCAGTGTTCAATGGCCGTGTAATGACTCTGCCCCAGAAGGCACACCCATCATGCACGTTGAACAATTTGTGCTTGGCAAAGGACATTTCATCAACACCGATTACGTCCCAACCGAAGAAAAAGCCAATCGCAAATTCCCCTTATTGCTAACGACCGGTCGCATCTTGCACCAGTATAACGTCGGCACGCAAACACGAAGAACAAGCAATACCGCTTGGCAAAACGAAGACATTTTGGAAATACACCCAAGCGACGCTGAAACACGAGGCATTAAACCAGGCATGCGCGTATCCATTGCCAGCAGAGCAGGTACCACCTACTTGAATGCCATCACCACTGATAAGGTCGAGCCAGGTGTGGTTTATACAACCTTCCACTTCCCTGAAAGCAACACCAACGTCATCACCACCGATAACTCGGACTGGGCGACCAACTGTCCAGAATACAAAGTGACAGCGGTTGAAGTACAACCCGCACAAGCCAGTGCCGCCTACTAAAACCCGTTGAAATAGACCCACCATGAATAATCACCGCTTTGAACACGACCGCATCATCGCCTTAGCCAACCAAATAGCAGAAAATCAACACGGGCTAAACGACGAACAAACTGCCGACTTAGTGCTGACGCACATCAACAATTTCTGGCACACCACCATGAAAAGCACCCTGTGCGAATCCGACCAATCAAAGCTACATCCCGCCTGCCAAATCGTCATTCAACGCTTGACCTCAAAATAACAAGCACTGACGATTGGACTCATACCCACCCATCAACTTCCTTCAAATTAGTTTCACATTGAATAAATTATCAGGGTTATCCTTGATATAATGCGCCCCACGGTGAAGTGGCTGAGTGGCTGAAAGCGCTCCCCTGCTAAGGGAGTATACGTTAATAGCGTATCGAGGGTTCGAATCCCTCCTTCACCGCCATATTTATCTACTACCCCCCCCTTCACCGCCAACTTAAAATACACCCAAAAACATTTAAAAGGGTGGGATGAGAACCCTCGACGTTCGACAATAAGCGTCTTTGCTCAACGAGCAACGCGAGTTAGAGCAACAGCGTTTGAACAGCGCAAAGCGCTGGTAATCCCTCCTTCACCGCCTCATAAAACATCCCCAATCCCATTATAAGGCGAGATGTGAACCCTCGACATTCGACAATAAGCGTCTTTGCTCAACGAGCAAACGCGAGTTAGAGCAACAGCGTTTGAACAGCGCAGAGCGCTGGTACTATTAGCGTCTTTGCTCAACGAGCAACGCGAGTTAGAGCAACAGCGTTTGAACAGCGCAAAGCGCTGGGTCTGGGCGGGAGGACGTAAGCTCAAAGGGCTGGTTCAATGACGGGCTGCAGAGGCTGTTTTCTATCAGACAGGTATTGTTTAAATAATCCCTTTACTTTTTCTTTTACATAAGACATCCACCACACTTAATTTAAACCAAGTTGCTATGACATTACTCGCATTTCAAATTTGGTTTATCTCGCGTCCAGTCGCTGGATCTGGTTGATTCTTTGGCATTGTCGCATATCAATCCAAGCATACCCAAAGGAACGACCCTTGAGGTGAAAAGTAACACTATCAACACCACTGCCACTGTTATCGCTATGCCAATTTATGATCCCTCAAAGTCAAAAACACATGCATAACAATGTAAGCACGTAGTATTCTAATTCATGATCTTATAGTTGATGTTTTGCGACCTGTTGGAGGTCAAATGCATCCCGACCCTGCAAGCCGCTATATGGTAATGAATTATGCAAAAAATGATATGCTGTGAATAACCTCCATAATCACCGCACTATATGCGGTGATTTATATTGACCTTGCGGTGAATAACGCCTATAATCACCTTAAATAATGCGGTGATTGATATGTGGATTCATGAACATCAAAACTGGCCTAACTTTACATGGGATGCGGAAATCCTTGCATTCAAGCTGGCTGATATACGCCATCGTCAAGGCCGTTTGCTGGGACGCATGGAGGGGCTTGGCTTTGAGCTGAAGCGTGAAGCAACTCTCGGCACACTCACCAATGATGTTGTCAAATCATCTGCCATTGAGGGTGAAAATCTGAACCCAAAGGAAGTGCGCTCATCTATTGCCCGTAGGCTTGGAATTGATATTGCTGGGCTTATTCCAGCAAGCCGTGATGTTGAAGGTATCGTTGAGATGATGCTGGATGCCACGCAACATTTTTCCAAGCCATTAACCAAGGATCGGCTGTTTGATTGGCATGCAGCTTTGTTTCCGACAGGCCGCAGTGGCATGCACAAAATCACCGTTGGGGGGTGGCGGACTATTGATGCTGGCCCTATGCAGGTTATTTCCGGTCCTATTGGTAAAGAAAAGGTGCATTTTGAGGGCCCTACTGCTGAGCGCATAGAAAAGGAAATGGATGCGTTTATTGCGTGGCGGGCGGGCGAAGATGATACTGATCCTGTCATCGGAGCAGGCATTGCACACTTGTGGTTCGTAACGATCCATCCGTTTGAAGATGGCAATGGACGCATTGCTAGAGCTATTGGTGATATGGCGCTTGCTCGTGCCGATGGTACGCCAGATCGTTTTTATAGCCTGTCATCCCAAATTGAGACAGAACGCAAGCAGTATTACGATCAGCTAGAATCGCAACAACGCGCTACGCCTGACATCACAGACTGGCTGTCATGGTTCTTAGATTGCCTTGGCCGTGCCATCAGTAATGCGGAAATCACACTTGGCAATGTGCTGTTCAAAGCGCAGCTCTGGGACATGATCAACCAAAAGCCTGTGAATGACCGTCAGCGCTTGATCATCAACCGTATGCTTGAGGGTGATTTTGAGGGCTTTATGAGCACCTCCAAATACGCCAAGCTGGCTAAATGTTCGAATGACACAGCCTTGCGGGATATTCAGGAACTCAAGAAACACGGCATCTTTATTCAAAACCACGGCGGAGGACGTAGTACCAGTTACAGACTGCCAGACCGCGAAGAGTGATGAGTTTTCAATGAAACCCAAACAGGGATTCGAACGGACGATTAGTACGGTACTTTCATCACTATAATGGGATCCATTCCAAGAGCTGAAATTAAAGCAGCACAAGATGTTGCAACATAAAACTTGCTTTTCATAGTTTTGGTTGATTATTTGTTGCAACACAATGGTGAATATAGAGGATTCGAACCCAAAGGAGGTCAATACACCGCCATCATTTGATACACCCAAAACAATTTTAATGAAGGGATGAGAACCCTTAACGTTCAACAATAAGCGTCAAACTTCTTACCGAGCAAAACGAGGTAAAGAAGTTAAGCGTCTGACTTTAAAGAAGTATTAGCGATGTTTAGTAGAAAAGCGCCTCTGCTCAACGAGCAAGGCGAGTTAGAACAACAGCGTTTGAACAGCGCAGAGCGCTGGTATTCCCTCCTTCACCGCCACCTTGAAAAAGCAATCCACCTTAAAGACCATCAACACCAAATATTGAACCCTTATTGAGTAAACACAAATGCATTAAATAGAAGCCATTCACTTTCTATACCTAAGTAAAGTAAAATATTGTTGCTTATTCCCTAATATTCTCATACAAGCGTAGTGGTACATGTATAGTCGGCGAGTTTATGACTGCTGAAAATTCAACCTCACAAGAGGTTGCTAACTATTTATAGCCAACTGAAAAAACCGCTTATTGATTAGCAGTAGAAGGCAAACCACCTTGCTTAAAAATCAGCGGATACTATCGCTTAAAGCAAGCAGACATAGAACAATGGATTGTTGAAAAAAACAGTATAAAAAATAAACTTATGGGGCAAGAGAGTATATGAATCATTCATCACACAACAAGCTAATTTCTTTCATTTGGTCTATTGCTGATGATTGTTTGCGAGACATTTATGTGCGCGGAAAATACCGCGATGTCATTTTGCCGATGGTGGTTCTAAGGCGTCTCGACACCTTGTTGGAAGACTCCAAAGGTGCAGTACTGGATGAGGTGAAATTTCAAAAGAATGAGATGAAATTCACTGAATTTGATCCATCTGGCCTAAAAAATGCATCAAGTTATGTTTTCTATAACACCAGCAAGTGGACGCTTAGATTACTGCACGACACAGCTACAAATAACCAGCAGATTCTGCTCCAAAATTTTGAAGAATACCTAAATGGCTATAGCGATAATGTTTTAGAGATCGTTAAGAAATTCGATCTAATATCCAAAATTCGCCATATGTCAGCAAAAGATATCTTACTGGATGTATTGGAAAAATTTGTATCGCCAAACATTAACCTGACGCCCCATGAAAAACTGGATCCGGCTGGCTATAAGCTGCCTCCACTTTCTAACCTTGGAATGGGCTATGTTTTTGAAGAACTGATCCGGAAGTTTAACGAAGAAAATAACGAAGAAGCCGGTGAACACTTTACACCACGCGAGGTTATCCAGCTTATGACGCATCTTGTTTTTGAGCCGATCAAAGATAATTTACCACCCGTCATGACAGTTTACGATCCAGCTTGTGGATCGGGCGGTATGCTGACTGAATCACAGAACTTTATCAAAGACGAAAAAGGTACCATTAAAACGCTCGGCGATGTTTATCTATACGGTAAAGAAATCAACGATGAAACTTACGCCATCTGTAAATCAGATATGATGATCAAAGGTGAGGATCCATCCAATATCAAAAGCGGATCAACCCTATCAACAGATGAGTTCTTCGGCAAAAGTTTTGACTTCATGCTTTCAAACCCCCCTTACGGCAAGGATTGGTCATCTGATTTAAAATATATCAAAGACGGCAAAGAGGTCATTGATGCGCGTTTTGTCGTGAATCTCAAAGACTATTGGGGCAATGAAGCAACGGTGAACGCTATACCTCGCTCAAGCGATGGTCAGCTACTCTTTCTCATGGAAATGATTTGCAAAATGAAATCGGCTGATAATAATGGTCTAGGCTCACGCATTGCATCTGTTCATAATGGATCTAGCCTCTTTACAGGTGATGCAGGCGGCGGCGAAAGTAACATCCGCAGATATATCATCGAGAATGATATGCTTGATGCCATTATCCAACTGCCAAACAACTTGTTTTACAATACTGGCATTACAACTTACATCTGGGTTCTATCGAATAATAAACCAGCAAACCGTCAAGGCAAGGTACAACTCATAGATGCGAGCCTTTTATTCCGCAAACTTCGTAAAAATCTGGGTAATAAGAACTGTGAATTTGCACCAGAGCACATCGAGGAAATCGTTAAAATTTATCTCGAGTTTTCTGAAAAAGAACGCTCTGTAACGGAAGAAGGCATTGCCGCACAATTGTTCGACAATAATGACTTCGGATATTACAAGGTCAATGTTGAACGCCCAGACCGTCGCAAAGCACAATTCACTGCTGAAAGCATTGAAACCTTACGATTTAACAATACCATTAAAGAACCAATGGAGTGGGCGTACGGTGAATGGGGCGATGACCTTTATAACGCTGACGTGCTTAAACAGCATGAAAAAGAAATTCTGAAGTGGTGTGAAGAGAACAAAATTTCCTTAAATGCCAAAAATAAAACCAAGCTCTTTAAATTAGACACGTGGCAAAAACAAGCGACACTTATTGAAACGGCGACAATGCTGATGAATGCCATCAATGAAAAATGTGGCGACGATGTGTTTTCTAATTTCAACACATTCAAGGACCAAATCGCCCAAATCCTGAAAGCACAGAAAATCAAACTCAGCGCCAGTGAGAAAAATGCAATCCTTTCTGCGGTGAGCTGGTATGACGAAAGCGCCGATAAAGTCATCAAGAGCCAACAAATACTCAGCGGTGATAAACTCAGTAAGTTATTGGCTAAGCTAGGATGCGATAAAGATGACCTTGCCGATTTCGGATACTACGCGACGGATACAAAAGATGAATACGTCACTTTTGAGACGGCGACCGATTTGCGCGATAGTGAAAATGTGCCTGTCAAAGAAAGCATCCACGGCTATTATCAACGCGAGGTGAAACCGCATGTACAAGAAGCCTGGATCGACATGAATAGCACCAAGATCGGCTATGAAATCAGCTTCAACAAATATTTCTACCGCCACAAACCTCTGCGTAGCGTTGAAGAAGTTGGTGCAGAAATCTTGGAATTAGAACAACAAAGCGAAGGCTTGATTGCGCAAATTTTAGGACTGAAAGCACCCGAAGTATTGGAGGCCAAAAATGAGCGCTAAACCCGTAAAAAAAGAGACCTTAACCGAGTCTAGCATAGCACGACAAAATATCCTTAATAATCCATTTGCTATCAAGAAAATGGCGGAATACCTTACTTTGGGGGGTTATATTTATAAAGGAGAATCTATTTTTACTCGCTCTGATGTAGAAAAAATATTTAATATTGACCAACGTACCGTTGAAAGATACGTTGCCTCACATAAAGAGGAGCTTTCAAAAAACGGTTATCGTTTGTTGCAGGGGAAGTCGCTGAAAGAATTTAAGGAGTTTTCACGATCCGACATGAATGTCGGATCGTTGGTTAACTCTTTGGGTATTTTCACCTTCCGAACAGTTCTAAATATAGCCATGCTGCTTACAGAAAGCGAAAAAGCACGCTTCATAAGATCTAAAATATTGGATATTGTCTTGTCCGTTCTCACTGAAAAGGCTGGTGGTAATACAAAATATATCAACCAGCGCGACGCTGATTACCTCCCTGCAGCTTTTCAAGAAGAAAACCATCGCAAAGAATTCACCCACGCCATCAGCCGTTTTCTAGACATGCCAGACTGGAAATACGGGTACTGTACCAATGCGATTTACCGCTCCATCTTCCATGAAGATGCGGACGAGTATCGCAAAATTCTTGGCATGGCACAAAAAGAGCAAGTGCGCAATACCATGTATGCAGAAGTGCTCACCCTCATTGCCAGCTATGAAGCCGGCCTCGCCTATGAAATAGAAGAAGCTTATAAAGCTAAAGGCGAAGAAAAACTCAGCAAGGCTGAATTCGATGCTGTCATTGCCAAATTTGAAGCCCACCCCAGCCAAAAACCGCTGCTCAATGATGCGCGCACCAAAATGGCCAGCCGCGATAAATGCTTCCGCGATGCGCTTCACCATAAATTAGAGCATTACATCCACTCTGTACCAGAAGCTGATTTTGAACGTTTCCTCGGTAAGAAAAGTAAAGAGCTGGAAGAACATATCCTTGAGAGCCGCGAAGTCTTTAAAAGACTGAAGGATAAGTAGCGATGGCAGAGTTAAAAACATTCTATTTTGATCTGCTGCACGCCATTAAGGTGCATGATAAGATTATTGATATTTCAGGCGGTCTGCCTGGGCATGACCCGCAAAAGGTTCAAATGCTAGATGCCACACTGGAGCATATTCAAAATGACCTCTATTACCCGACATTTTTGGATAAAATCGCGCATCTGCTTTACAGTATCAATAGAAGCCACGCTTTTATTGATGGCAATAAACGCTCCAGCCTCGCCCTCAGCGCCTATTTTTTGCAGCTCAACGGCTATGATTACTGTGTCAAAGATTTCATCTACCGCATGGAAAATATTGTCGTCTGGGTGGCGGATAACAAAATCGATAAAGACCTGCTGCAAGAAATCATTGAGGATATCATTATGGAACAAGAGCGTGAATCAACCCAACTCGCCCTAATCCATGCCCTCAGCACGGAGGAAGACGAATGACACACGCCATACCGACCATGCCGAAATATGAGAGTTATAAGAACTCAGAGATTGATTGGATTGGTGGCATACCTGAGCATTGGGAATTGCTCAGGCTTGGTTCGCATTTTGAGGAACGCAGAACAAAAGTTTCAGACAAAGATTTTGCTCCGCTATCTGTCACAAAGAGGGGAGTTGTGCCGCAACTCGAATCCGCAGCAAAAACAAATGATGGCGATAACCGTAAACTTGTTAAAAAAGGAGACTTTGTTATAAATAGCCGCTCAGATAGAAAAGGATCAAGCGGTATTGCTTTTCAAGATGGTTCTGTATCTTTAATTAACACAGTTTTACAACCGAAAAAGATTCATACCATTTATTGTAACTATCTCCTGAAATCCAATGGATTCGTAGAAGAATTTTATCGCATGGGGCATGGCATCGTCGCCGATCTATGGACGACCCGATACGATGAAATGAGTAGTATTATATTGGGTATTCCAACACTAGAAGAGCAAAGAAAAATAGCCAATTTTCTCGATAAAAAAACAGAGCAGGTTGATAAAGCGATTAGGATGAAGGAACAGCAAATTGCCCTGCTAAAAGAGCGCAAACAAATCATTATCCAAAATGCCGTCACCAGAGGCCTAAACTCAACCGCCCCCATGAAAAACAGCGGCATCGATTGGATTGGTGATATTCCAGCACATTGGGATATCAAGCCACTTATGTCTGAAACAGAATTAAAATCTGTCACAAACTGCACAGATCGAGAATTACTATCGGTTTATCTTGACCTCGGAGTTATTCGATTTTCAGATGTAGATCAAAAAAGAACCAATGCAACAAGCTTAGACTTATCTGGTTATCAAGTTGTAGATCCAGGAGATTTCGTTCTTAATAATCAGCAGGCATGGCGCGGTTCAGTAGGCGTTTCAAAATATACTGGCATTATCAGCCCTGCATATATTGTTTTAACGCTATCTGACAATTTCGATATTGATTACGCCAATTATCTTTTAAGGTCATCGGTTATGGTAGCTCACTATCTAATGGCGTCCAAAGGTGTAGGAACTATACAACGGAATCTATATTGGCAGCATGTAAAACGAATGCATGTATTTATTCCGCCACTCAGAGAACAACAAGAGATTGTCTCGTACATTTCAGAAAAAACTTCTGAAATAGATTTGGTAATTAACTCACAAGAGACACAAAATAACAAACTCAAAGAATACAAAGCCTCACTGATTAACAGTGCGGTGACAGGCAAAATTAAAGTAATTGGAGAATAACATGGATTCAAAACTCATTGAAGATATTCTAAATAATATTGGGAATGATACTTTTATCAAATACTGTGAAATTTTCAAATCGAAAGGAATTTTAAAAGCAGAGGATGTAGTAGACAGTACTCACATCGATTTATTTAACGCAATTAAGAGAAAAAATAAACATGAGCATGCTTTAAAGATGGCCAAGGAGTATCAAAACAATAAAAAAGAGATTAAAGATGTTTAGCAAAACAAATGAAGAAGCATTAGAAACGCTTATTACAAAACACCTTATAGCGCAGCAACGCTACGTCAAAGGCGTGCCTACGGATTTCAACAAGGTGTTTGGCGTTGATACAAAGTTGTTCTGGGCGTTTCTGGAGCGCACCCAAGGCGAAGAGTTGGAGAAACTCAAACGCGCTGGCAATGACTGGCAACGCAAAGTACTGGAGCTTTTGGACCGAATGGTGAAAAAACACGGTATTTTACACCTGTTCAAAAAAGGCCTGTCTTTCTATGATGCGCATCTTTATTTGATGTACCCTGCGCCACTGACAAGCAGTAGCGAAATTGTTAAGCAGAATTTTGAAAACAATATCTTCAGCTGCACGCGCCAAGTGAGATACTCCACAGCCAATCCGTTAGAAGAAGTGGATGTTGTACTGTTCATCAATGGCTTGCCCTTCGCCACGCTGGAGCTGAAAAACCCATGGACAGGGCAAACGGCACGTTATCATGGTCAGAAACAGTATCGTGAGGATAGAGATCCGTCTCAGGCTTTATTCCAATTCGGGCGTTGCCTCGTGCATATGGCGGTTGACACCGATGAAGTTTATATGACGACAAAGCTTGCTGGCAAAGGCACATTCTTTCTGCCGTTCAACAAGGGGCATGATGGCGGCGCAGGGAATCCGCCAAACCTGAACGGTCATAAAACCGCCTATTTATGGGAAGAAGTATTTGGTCGTGAAAGTGTGGCTAATATCATTCAGCATTTCATGCGTCTTGATGGATCATCCAAAGACAAGCTGGAGAAACGCACATTGTTCTTCCCACGCTATCATCAGCTGGAAGTTGTGCGAAAGCTGATCTCTCACGTTGGTGAAAACGGTGTGGGGCATACTTATCTTATTCATCACTCTGCGGGTTCTGGCAAGTCCAATTCGATCACATGGACAGCGTATCAACTGATTGAGGTGTATCCGCATAAAGAAGGATTGCCTGGCGCACGCGGACTCGAACAACCATTGTTTGACAGTGTCATTGTCGTGACCGACCGTCGCATCCTCGATCGCCAACTGCGCGACAATATCAAAGAGTTTTCTGAGGTTAAGAATATCATCGCGCCCGCATATAGTTCATCCGATCTAAAAAGCGCTCTGGAGCAAGGCAAGAAGATCATTATCACGACTATTCAGAAATTCCCGTTCATTATTGGTGGCATTGATGATTTGAGCGAGAAGCGTTTTGCCGTGATCATAGATGAGGCGCACAGCTCACAAAGCGGATTGGCGCATGACGATATGAACCGTGCGATGGGTCAGGATACGGATAATGATGCAGAAGATGCTCAGGATAAGATCATAAAAGCGATGCGCTCACGTAAGATGCGCGGCAATGCGTCTTATTTTGCATTCACAGCAACGCCAAAAAATACAACGCTGGAGAAGTTCGGAACGCAACAAGCGGATGGCAGTTTTCATCCGTTCGATCTCTATACGATGAAGCAAGCTATTCAGGAAGGCTTTATTCTGGATGTATTGGCGAATTACACAACCTATAAAAGCTATTACGAAATTCAAAAATCAATTGAAGAAAACCCCTTATTTGATACCGTAAAAGCGCAGAAAAAGCTTCGTACCTATGTTGAGCGCAACCCAGATACTATTCAGGTTAAAGCTGAGATCATGCTCGATCACTTTATTCAAAAAGTGGTCAATACGAAAAAGCTGAAAGGCAAAGCCAAAGGCATGATCATCACACAGAATATTGAACCTGCTATTCGCTATTACAAAGCAATCACAAAATTGCTGGAACAGCGAGGTAATCCGTTCAAGGCAATTATTGCGTTCTCTGGTAGAAAAGAAGTTGATGGCATCGAGTACACAGAAGTCGAAATGAACGGTTTCTCAGATGATAAAACCAAGGAATATTTCGATGGCTATGATCAAGATGGTAAGCCAATCATACACAGGGGTGCTTCTATTGAAAATACCTATCGTTTGCTCGTGGTGGCAAATAAATATCTGACTGGTTTTGATCAACCAAAACTGACATCGATGTATGTTGATAAAAAACTGCAGGGTGTTATGTGCGTGCAAGCACTATCTCGACTGAACAGATCTGCGCCTAAGTTTGGCAAGAAAACGGAAGATTTATTTGTGCTGGATTTCTTTAACTCGGTTGATGATATAAAAATTTCATTCAATGATTTTTACACGGCCACAAGCCTATCTGAAGCCACTGACGTTAACGTCCTGCACGAATTAAAAGATACGCTCGGTGATGTTGGGGTTTATGACTGGTACGAAGTTGAGCGCTTTGTGTTATTGTATTTTGATAATGCAGACGCCCAAGAACTTAGCCCGATCATTGATGTTCCCGCTTATCGTTTTAATGAAGCGCTGGAACTCAAAGATGATGAAAAGGCTGATTTTAAAATCAAAGCCAAGCAGTTTGTAAAAATCTATGGGCAGATGGCATCCATAATGCCGTTCGAGGTTTTAGATTGGGAAAAACTGTTTTGGTTCTTGAAATTCTTGATCCCTAAACTGATCGTGAAAGATCCAGATGCTGAGAAGATTGATGAATTGCTGGAATCTGTAGATTTATCTTCGTACGGACTAGAGCGCTCTAAACTCAGCCATTCTATAGGATTAGATGATAGTGAAACGGAACTGGATCCGCAAAATTCTAATCCTCGTGGTGCCCATGGTGCTGTTGAGTTTAAAGACCCCCTTGATACTATTATTGAAAATTTTAATGAGCGCTGGTTCCAGGGTTGGAGCGCAACGCCTGAAGAGCAGCGCGTTAAGTTTGTAAGCTTGGCGGAGAGTATTCGCTCTCACCCAGATTTTGAAACAAAGTACAAAAATAATGACGATAAACAAAACCGAGAACTGGCCTTTGAGAAAATCTTTGAAGAAGTGATGATAGATAATCGCAGCAAAGAACTGGAGCTTTATAGGCTATTAACCAATGACCCCGACTTTAAAGTAGCTATGAAGCAAAGTTTGGAAAAAATACTCCTATAAAAATGAGCAATACCACACCGCCTTCTTTATCTGGTATTCCAACCGTAATCTAATAATACTTCCAATCTCATAAAAAGGGTGAGATGAGAACACTCGACGTTTGACTTATAATACCATACCAAGGTGTTCACAAATCCAAAACTGCTGAACATTTCATTTGGCATTGAGGAGCTGATAACACAAGTCTATTCATTCTGCTGGCCAGAAGATAATGCTAAGAATAATGATAAATTTTCAACTCATGGAGGATTAGTATGAATGATCCAATATCATTAGATTGTCTTTTTAAAGAAAAAATATTCAGAATACCTGATTATCAGCGTGGCTACGCTTGGCAAAGAAGTCAGCTCAAAGATTTTTGGGAAGACCTTGTCAATCTATCTGATGACCGTTCACACTACACCGGCGTTTTAACGATAAAGCAAGTTCCCTCGAATGAGATTGATCGATCCGACAATGAATATTGGCTTGTCGAAGACCACTCCTATAATATGTACCATGTTGTTGACGGGCAACAACGTCTGACGACTATTGTCGTATTTTTGCAAGCATTCATTGAGGTTGTAAAAGAGCTTGAAGAAAACAAGGGTAAAGATTATAAAAACATTTACATTTCAGACAGTCTCAATTTAGAAGAAGTTATAAATCGATATTTGTTCAAAACAAAACCCATTGGCGGTCTATATCGTACCTACAAATTTGGTTATACAGTCGATAATCCAAGCTACAACTATCTTCGCTATAAAATATTTAATGAAGATGGCGCACCGTCCATAGAAGAAACTTTCTATACACTCAATCTACGAAACGCGAAACACTATTTCTGTGAGCAATTAAAAGTATTTAACATTAGTGCCTTGCAGGAAATTTACAAGAAATTGACAAAACGTTTTTTGTTTAATGAATATGTAATAAAGGATGAGTTTGATGTCTTTGTCGCATTTGAGACAATGAGCAATCGGGGAAAACGTCTTTCCAACTTAGAG